>NZ_JBBBEN010000082.1:65903-85056 GCF_037137275.1 Streptomyces pratensis
GCCGGTCTCACGCGCCCTCCTTGAGGACGCGTGAGACCAGCGTGCGCTGCGCCCCGGTCAGATCGGGGTCAGCGCAGTACAGGGTGCGGTCGTCGACCGTGATCGCGTACCGGAAGCCGTCCGGCACGCCCGCGGACGGGGCCGCCGTGGCGGAGGCGAGCGCCTGAGCCACGAGCGCGTGCCACTCCGCGGCGTCCTCCCGGCCCTCGGTGTCGACCTCATGGCGGCGGGCGATGCCGGCGAAGCCGCCGGTCCGGCTGACCTGAATACGCATGGGGTCCTGTCTATCGGGGGCCGGGCACAGGCTCAAGCCCGCCTCATCGGCGGGCCGGCTCACGCCCGGGTCGCGACGCCCACCTCCGACCAGGCCTTGAGGACCGCCTCCCGCTCGTCGCCCTCGCCGAAGCGACTGCCCGCCGCCGCCACCGTCAGCCGGGCGAACTCCGCGAAGTCCGCGGTGGCCGTCAGCTCGCCGCCGGTCAGCACGTCGAACCAGATCTGCCCGGCCCGCTCCCACGCGTTGCCGCCGAGCGCGGTGGCCAGGAGGTGGAAGGCGCGGTTGGGGATGCCGGAGTTCAGATGGACACCGCCGTTGTCCTCCTCCGTCTCGATGTAGTCCTCCATCGACGCGGGCTGCGGGTCCTTGCCGAGCACGTCGTCGTCGTACGCCGTGCCCGGGGCCTTCATCGAGCGCAGGGCGACCCCGCTCACCCGGGGGGCGAGCAGCCCCGCCCCGATCAGCCAGTCGGCCTGCTCGGCGCTCTGGCCCAGGGAGTACTGCTTGACCAGGGAGCCGATGACGTCGGACACGGACTCGTTGAGCGCGCCCGACTGGCCCTCGTAGCGCAGGTTGGCGGTGTACTGCGTCAGCCCGTGGGCCAGCTCGTGGGCGATCACGTCCACCGCGACGGTGAAGTCGAGGAAGATCTCGCCGTCGCCGTCCCCGAAGACCATCTGCTCGCCGTCGAAGAAGGCGTTGTTGTACTCGTGGCCGTAGTGCACGGAGCCGGTCAGCGGCAGGCCCTTGCCGTCGATCGAACTGCGGCCGTATGCGCAGAGCAGCAGTTCGAAGGTGGCTCCGAGTCCGGCGTACGCCCGGTTGACGCTGGCGTCGGAGGTGGGCTTCTCGCCCTCGTCGCGGACCCGGCGGCCGGGCAGGGCGGTGCCGTTCTCGCAGTCGAACAGGGTGCGGCGGGGCTTGGTGGGGACCGCGCCCGCTCCGGGGGCGGCGGGGGCGGAGGCGAGCGCCGTCATCCGGCGGCGGGTGCGGCGCAGGCCGTCGGCCTCCAGCGTGCGGCGGGCCGGATCGGCGAGCCGGGCGTCCCCGGACCGGGACAGCTGGTCGAGGACGTGCGGCGGAACGATGGTGCAGAAGACGGGGTGGAGATCGCCGTCGGTTCGAAGGTGCATGGCAACGACTGTGGCATTCCGTCACCACGATGTCACCGGTTGCGACGGTGATTGACGAAATAGAGTGATGAGTCACCGTTTAACCCTCATGGATGCCCGATCCCGCATACTGATACGGACCGGCACCCTGGGCCACACTCGGTTACTCTCGTCGCATCATGCGTTTCGGGCTGCTTCTCCTTAGCTGCCGCGGCGAGGGCCTGTAGTCGTAGGCCGACCCCCTCCCCGCGGAGTCTGGTGCTGCAGCGACACAGTCGGCCTCCCCCCAGCTCTCGGCGAGCCAAGGGGGGACCCCCTCCGTGCTGGACCCGAGGAGCCCTACGCCATGACCACCGTGAACCCCGCCGGTAATTCCGTCGGCCACCCCACCCCGATCACCAACGCTACGCGCTCGCAGAAGCCGTCCGGGATGCCGGTCCACAAGTACGGCGGCTACGAGGCCGTGGACATCCCCGACCGCACCTGGCCCGACAACCGGATCACCGTGGCCCCCCGCTGGCTGTCCACCGATCTGCGCGACGGCAACCAGGCGCTGATCGACCCGATGTCCCCCGCCCGCAAGCGCGAGATGTTCGACCTGCTCGTGAAGATGGGCTACAAGGAGATCGAGGTCGGCTTCCCGTCCTCGGGCGAGACCGACTTCGCCTTCGTCCGCTCCATCATCGAAGAGGGCGCGATCCCCGAGGACGTGACGATCTCCGTCCTGACGCAGGCCCGCGAGGAGCTGATCGAGCGGACCGTCGAGTCGCTGGTCGGCGCGCGCCGGGCCACGGTCCATCTGTACAACGCCACCGCCCCGACCTTCCGCCGCGTCGTCTTCCGCGGCTCCCGCGAGGAGGTCAAGCAGATCGCGGTGGACGGCACCCGGCTGGTCATGGAGTACGCCGAGAAGATCCTGGGCCCGGAGACGGTCTTCGGCTACCAGTACAGCCCGGAGATCTTCACCGACACCGAGCTGGACTTCGCCCTGGAGGTCTGCGAAGCGGTCTGCGACGTCTGGCAGCCGGAGGAGGGCCGCGAGATCATCCTCAACCTGCCCGCCACAGTGGAGCGTTCGACGCCCTCCACCCACGCGGACCGGTTCGAGTGGATGTCCCGCCACCTGACCCGCCGTGAGTTCGTCTGCCTCTCCGTCCACCCGCACAACGACCGGGGCACCGCCGTCGCCGCCGCCGAGCTGGCCGTCATGGCCGGGGCCGACCGCGTCGAGGGCTGCCTGTTCGGCCAGGGCGAGCGCACCGGCAACGTCGACCTGGTCACCCTGGGGATGAACCTCTTCTCCCAGGGCGTGGACCCGCAGATCGACTTCTCGCAGATCGACGAGATCCGCCGCACCAGCGAGTACTGCAACCAGATGGAGATCCACCCGCGTCACCCCTACGCGGGCGACCTGGTCTACACCGCCTTCTCCGGCTCCCACCAGGACGCCATCAAGAAGGGCTTCGACGCCATGGAGCGCGACGCGGCCGCCCGGGGCAAGACCGTCGACGACATCGAGTGGGCCGTGCCGTACCTGCCGATCGACCCGAAGGACGTCGGCCGCTCCTACGAGGCCGTCATCCGCGTCAACTCGCAGTCCGGCAAGGGCGGGATCGCCTACGTCCTGAAGAACGACCACAAGCTGGACCTGCCGCGCCGGATGCAGATCGAGTTCTCCCGGATCATTCAGGCCAGGACCGACGCGGAGGGCGGCGAGATCACCCCGGCGCAGATCTGGTCCACCTTCCAGGACGAGTACCTGCCCAGCCCGGAGGGCGCCGCCAACCGGTGGGGCCGGGTCCAGATCCGCTCCGGCCAGACGACCACCGACACCGACGCCAAGGACACCCTGACCGTCGAGGCCACCGTCGACGGCGTGGACACCGTGCTGAGCGGCACCGGCAACGGCCCGATCTCCGCGTTCTTCGACGCCCTGCAGGCCATCGGCATCGACGCCCGGCTGCTGGACTACACGGAGCACACGATGAGCGAAGGCGCCAGCGCGCAGGCCGCCTCCTACATCGAGTGCGCGATCGACGGCAAGGTGCTGTGGGGCATCGGCATCGACGCCAACACCACCCGCGCCTCCCTCAAGGCGGTCGTCTCCGCGGTCAACCGCGCCGCCCGCTGATCCACGCGGAGCGGCCGGGCGCCCCTCGTACGGAGGTCCCGTTCGCCCCCGTACGGACGACGCCCCCGAACCCCGGCCGCCCGCTCAGGGCGGTCGGGGTTCGGCCATATCCGAGGGCATCGCGTCCGGAAGGCTGACGCCGCGCGGCACATGTGGCTAACATCACGTCCAACCCACGGCAACGTTGCCGGAGCGTTACGGAGGTGTGCGAAGTGCGGTCAGCCAAAGGACAACGCGCTCTGAGGCCGGTCTTCTGCGGCATCCGCACCGTCTGGGACGCCGTCGGCGACGGCACGTTCTTCTGCCCCGGCTGCGGGGGAGACCGCAACTACCGCCGCCTCTCCGGACGCCGACGCCTGACCGTCCTCGGCGTCCCGGTGGTCCGCCGCGGCGAGGCCGGGTGCGTCGTCGAGTGCGCCGCCTGCCACGCCCGCTACGCCACCGAGGCGCTGGACCACCCCACCACCACCCGGTTCTCCGCGATGCTCCGCGAGGCGGTCCACACCGTCACCCTGGCCGTGCTCGCCGCCGGGGGCACCACCTCCCGCACGGTCCTGGACGCCGCGGTCGCCACCGTGCGCGAGGCCGGGCTCGACGACTGCACCCAGGAACAGCTCTACACCGTCGTGGAGGTGCTGGCCGCCGACACCGGGCGGGATTCCGGCGCCGACCCGGCGGCGGAGGCCTGCGGCCCGACCCTCGCCATCGAACTGCACGAGGTGCTGGCCCCGCTCGCCCCGCACCTGGCCGCCGCCGGCCGGGAGTCCGTCCTCCTCCAGGGCGCCCGCATCGCGCTCGCCGACGGGCCCTACCGCGCCGCAGAACGCCAGGTGCTGACCACGGTCGGCAGCGCCCTTGAGCTCCCCGCCGACACCACCTCCCGGCTGCTGACCGCCGCCGCCCGCACGCCCTCGTAGCCCCGTCGTCAACCTGCCGCCGCCGACTGCCCGGGGTGGGCGACAATGGGCGCATGAGCTTGTTCCGGGACGACGGCATCGTGCTGCGTACGCAGAAACTGGGCGAGGCCGACCGGATCATCACGATCCTGACCCGCGGCCACGGCCGGGTGCGCGCGGTCGCCCGCGGGGTGCGGCGCACCAAGTCCAAGTTCGGCGCCCGCCTGGAGCCCTTCTCCCACGTCGACGTGCAGTTCTTCGCCCGTGGCAGCGAACTGATCGGCCGGGGGCTGCCGCTCTGCACCCAGAGCGAGACCATCGCCCCCTACGGCGGCGGGATCGTCGCCGACTACGCCCGCTACACCGCCGGCACCGCGATGCTGGAGACCGCCGAGCGGTTCACCGACCACGAGGGCGAGCCGGCCGTCCAGCAGTACCTTCTGCTCGTCGGCGGGCTGCGGACCCTCGCCCGGGGAGAGCACGCCCCCCACCTCATCCTCGACGCGTTCCTGCTGCGCTCACTCGCGGTCAACGGCTACGCGCCCAGTTTCGAGGACTGCGCCCGGTGCGGAATGCCCGGTCCGAACCGGTTCTTCTCGGTCGCGGCGGGCGGCGTCATCTGCGGCGACTGCCGGGTCCCCGGGAGCGTCGTACCCTCGGCACAGGCCCTCGGGCTGCTCAGCGCGCTGCTCAGCGGAGACTGGGCGACGGCGGACGCGTGCGAGGCACGCCATGTCAGGGAGGGGAGCGGGCTCGTCTCCGCCTATCTGCACTGGCACCTGGAGCGCGGCCTGCGCTCGCTGCGGTACGTCGAGAAGTGACGCGGCGGGCAGAGAAGTGACGCGGCATGCCGGGAAGCGACGCGGCCCGGACGACAGTGACGCGGTACGTAGAGAAGTGACACAGGGAGACTGAGAAGCTGATGGCAGTACGCGGGATTCTCGGCGGCCGTAACCGGCGCACGTACCAGACCCCCGAGCCGCACCCCTCGGGCGCGACGCCGCCGAAGATCCCCGGTGAGCTGGTGCCCCAACACGTCGCCGTCGTGATGGACGGCAACGGCCGCTGGGCCAAGGAGCGGGGCCTTCCCCGGACCGAGGGCCACAAGGTCGGTGAGGGCGTCGTCATGGACGTGCTCAAGGGGTGCATCGAGATGGGCGTCAAGAACCTCTCGCTGTACGCCTTCTCCACCGAGAACTGGAAGCGCTCGCCGGACGAGGTGAAGTTCCTGATGAACTTCAACCGCGACGTGATCCGCCGCCGCCGCGACGAGATGGACGAGCTGGGCATCCGCATCCGCTGGGTGGGCCGGATGCCCAAGCTGTGGAAGTCCGTCGTCCAGGAGCTCCAGGTGGCCCAGGAGCAGACCAAGGACAACGACCGGATGACGCTGTACTTCTGCGTCAACTACGGCGGCCGCGCCGAGATCGCCGACGCCGCGCAGCGCCTCGCCCAGGACGTCGCCGCCGGGAAGCTCGACCCGTCCAAGGTCAACGAGAAGACGTTCCAGAAGTACATCTACTACCCGGACATGCCGGACGTCGACCTCTTCGTGCGCCCCAGCGGCGAGCAGCGCACCTCGAACTACCTGATCTGGCAGAGCGCCTACGCCGAGATGGTTTTCCAGGACGTTCTTTGGCCTGATTTCGACCGTCGGGACCTGTGGCGGGCCTGCCTGGAGTACGCCCAGCGCGACCGCCGCTTCGGCGGGGCCCAGGAGAGCGCGCAGAAGTGACGTGACGACGCGGGACCGGGGCGCACCACGCGCCCCGGCCCCGCGTCGTCGTTCGTCAGGCGGTCAGGCCTTCTTCTCGGCGTTCCCCGCGCACTCCGAGCAGGTGCCGAAGACCTCCACCGTGTGTGCGACGTTCACATAGCCGTGCTGGTCGGCGATCATCTCGGCCCACTGCTCCACGGCGGGTCCCTCGACCTCCACCGCCTTGCCGCAGAGACGGCAGACCAGGTGGTGGTGGTGATCACCGGTCGAGCACCGCCGGTAGACGGCCTCGCCCTCGGTGGTGCGCAGCACGTCGACCTCGCCCGCGTCGGCGAGGGACTGCAGGGTCCGGTAGACCGTGGTCAGGCCCACGGAGTCACCGCGGTGCTTGAGGACGTCGTGCAGCTCCTGGGCGCTGCGGAACTCGTCGACCTCGTCGAGCGCCGCGGCCACCGCCGCCCGCTGACGGGTGGACCGGCCGCGTACCGGCGCTGCGTTCGTGCCACTGATCGGCGCCGTGGCCACAGGTGCCTCCTCGTGTCGCCCGTACATGTGTCGGGCCATTGTGCCAGCCCGACCGGGCGCCCCACTCACACGCGCACGTCGTCCGCGCCCGGTCGGGCGGCCGGTACCTCCAGGGTGCACGCGGCGGCCTTCTCCTCGCGCGTGCGCGCCCGGCGTTTCGCGAGCGGGGCGGCGAGCGCGGTCAGCGCGACGAACACCGCGATGGCCAGCAGCACGATCGTCGCGCCCGGCGGGACGTCCTGGTAGTACGAGGTCACGGTGCCGGCCAGCGTCACGGACGTGCCGATCGCCACGGACAGCACGAAGGTGACCGTGAAGGACTTGGTGATCTGCTGGGCGGCCGCCACCGGCACCACCATCAGCGCGCTGACCAGCAACAGGCCGACGACCCGCATCGCGACGGTCACCGTCACCGCGGCCACCACCGCGACCAGCAGGTTCAGCACCCTCACCGGGAGCCCGGTGACCCGGGCGAACTCCTCGTCCTGGCTGACGGCGAACAACTGCCGGCGCAACCCCACGGTGACCAGCACCACGAACGCGGCCAGCACGCAGATCGCGGTGACGTCGGACTCGGAGACCGTGGACAGCGAGCCGAAGAGATACGAGGTCAGGTTCGCGTTGGAGCCCGTGTCGGACAGGTTGATCAGCATGACGCCGCCCGCCATGCCGCCGTAGAAGAGCATCGCCAGCGCGAGGTCGCCGCGCGTGTGCCCGTACCAGCGGATCAGCTCCATGACGACCGCGCCGGCCACCGCGACGGCCGTGGCCATCCAGACGGGATTGGTGGCGAGCAGGAAGCCGAGACCGACGCCGGTCATCGCGATGTGCCCGATGCCGTCGCCCATCAGGGCCTGGCGGCGCTGCACCAGGTAGATGCCGATGGCGGGCGCCGTGATGCCGACCAGGACGGCCGCGATGAGCGCCCGCTGCATGAAGGGAGGGTTCAGGAATTCCAGCATCATCAGGTCAGCAGTCCCGTCCGGACGGGCTCGGAGGCCGCATGGGGGTGTACGTGGTCGTGGCCGGGCAGGGCGTGCTGGCCGAGCGCCCTGGGCGGGGCCCCGTCGTGCGTCACGCAGCCGTCGCGCAGGACGACGGCCCGGTCGATCAGGGGCTCCAGCGGGCCCAGCTCGTGCAGCACCAGCAGCACGGAGGTGGAGAGGGCCACCTGCTCGCGCAGGGTCGCGGCGAGGATCTCCTGGCTGGCCAGGTCGACTCCGGCCATCGGCTCGTCCATGATCAGCAGCTCCGGCTCCGCGGCCAGCGCACGGGCGATCAGGACCCGCTGGTGCTGGCCCCCGGAGAGCGCGCTCACGGAGTCCTTGGCCCGGTCGCCGAGCCCGACCAGGTCGATCGCACGGTCGACGGCCGCCCGGTCCGCCTTCCCGGGCCACCGCAGCCCGGTTCTGGCCAGCCGGCCGGAGGCGACCACCTCGCGGACGGTGGCGGGCACGCCGCCGGCGGCCGTGGTGCGCTGCGGTACGTAGCCGACCCGGCCCCACCGGCGGAAGCGCCGCAGCTCGGTGCCGAACAGCTCGACCGTGCCGCCGGTCAGCGGGACCTGGCCGATGGCGGACCGTACGGCGGTGGACTTGCCCGAACCGTTGGCGCCGAGCAGGGCGACGACCTCGCCGCGGTGCACGGTGAGGTCCACCCCGCGCAGCACGGGGCGCGCGCCGAGGGTCGCCGTGGCGCCGCGCAGGGCGACCACGGGCTCGCGGGTGCTGGTCTCACGCTCCGGCATGAGCGCCTCCGTTCGAAGGGTGGTGCGGGTCACTTCGCGCCGAGTGCCTTCTGCAGCGCCGCCAGGTTGGATCGCATGACCTCGAAGTAGTCAGCGCCCTTGGACTTGTCCGTGATTCCCTCCAGCGGGTCCAGGACGTCGGTCTTGAGCCCGGTGTCCTTCGCGAGGGTCTCGGCGGTCTCGCCGCTGGCGAGGGTCTCGAAGAAGACCGTGGTGGCCTTCTCCTCCTTCGCGACGGTGTGGAGCTCCTGGATGCGGGCGGGGCTCGGCTCCGCCTCCGGGTCGATGCCCGCGATGCCGTGCTGGGTGAGCCCGTAGCGCTCGGCGAGGTAGGCGAAGGCGGAGTGGGTGGTGATGAAGCTCTTGGTGGCCGTGTTCTTCAGGCCCGTCTCGTACGCGGTGTTCAGCTCGCCCAGCTCGGCGACGAGGGCCTTGGTGTTCTTGGCGTAGTCGGCGGCGTGGTCGGGGTCGGCCTTCTCCAGCGACTTGCCGACGCCCTGTGCGGCCTCGGCGTACTTCACCGGGTCCAGCCAGATGTGCGGGTCGGCGCCGCCGTCCTGGCCGTGGTTGTGCCCGTCGCCCTCTTCGTGGGCCCCGCCTTCCTCATGGGCGTGCTCGTCCTCGCCCTCGTGGCCGTGCTCGTCGGCGTGCTCCTCGGCGCCGTGGTTCTCCAGCGTGGTGAGGGTCGCGGCGTTGACGGTGTGCTCCACGCCGGCCTGCTCGATGGCGTCGTCCACGGCGGGCTGGACGCCCTTGAGGTACAGGGCGTAGTCGGACTCGCCGATGGAGCCGATCTGGCGGGGGGTGAGCTCCAGGTCGTGCGGCTCGACCCCCGGCTTGGTCAGGCTGGTGACCGTGACGTGCTCGCCGCCGATCCGCTCGGCGAGGAACTGCATCGGATAGAACGACGCCGTCACCTTCAGCGTGTCGCCGTCGCTCCCGTCCGCGGCGTTGGAGGTGGAGCAGGCCGAGAGAGCGGTCAGGCCGAGGGCGACTGCTCCGGCGACGGCGGTGGTGGGTATCAGACGACGTACGTTCATGACTGTCATTTTCAACAAAAGTGGAAACGATTGTCAACTAGACGTATGAGATGCCCGGAAGATCACCGGGAAAGCGCGGGAAGGCCGTCCGCGCCCCCACCGATTTGATCCGGGGGGTGCGCCCGCCGGTAATCTGGGGCTTTCGCCCGCCCGTCTCGCCATCCCCACCGCGCCGAGGCGCTTCGCGTCACCCCTGTCCAACTTTCGCCGTCGCAATGAAGAGAGCACCGTGGCCGCCGACAAGATCGACACCATCGTCAGCCTGAGCAAGCGCCGTGGCTTCGTCTACCCCTGCAGTGAGATCTACGGCGGCCAGAAGGCCGCCTGGGACTACGGGCCGCTGGGCGTGGAGCTGAAGGAGAACCTGAAGCGTCAGTGGTGGCGCTACATGGTCACCTCGCGCGAGGACGTGGTCGGCCTCGACTCGTCGGTCATCCTGGCCCCCGACGTCTGGGTCGCCTCCGGTCACGTCGCGACCTTCTCGGACCCGCTCACCGAGTGCACCTCCTGCCACAAGCGCTACCGCGCCGACCACCTGGAGGAGGCGTACGAGGAGAAGCACGGCAAGCCGCCGGTCAACGGCCTCGCCGACCTCAACTGCCCCAACTGCGGCAACAAGGGCACCTTCACCGAGCCCAAGCAGTTCTCGGGCCTGCTCTCCACCCACCTCGGCCCGACCCAGGACTCCGGCTCGGTCGCCTACCTGCGCCCCGAGACGGCCCAGGGCATCTTCACCAACTTCGGCCAGGTGCAGCAGACCTCGCGCAAGAAGCCGCCGTTCGGCATCGCGCAGATGGGCAAGTCCTTCCGGAACGAGATCACTCCGGGCAACTTCATCTTCCGGACCCGCGAGTTCGAGCAGATGGAGATGGAGTTCTTCGTCAAGCCGGGCGAGGACGAGGAGTGGCAGCAGTACTGGATGGACCAGCGCTGGAACTGGTACACGGACCTCGGCATGCGCGAGGAGAACATGCGCTGGTTCGAGCACCCGCAGGAGAAGCTCTCCCACTACTCCAAGCGCACCGCGGACATCGAGTACCGCTTCCGCTTCGGCGGCAGCGAGTGGGGCGAGCTGGAGGGCGTCGCCAACCGCACCGACTACGACCTCAAGGCGCACTCCAAGGCCTCCGGCACCGACCTGCAGTACTACGACCAGGAGGCCGGCGAGCGCTGGACGCCGTACGTCATCGAGCCCGCGGCCGGTGTCGGCCGCGCGATGCTGGCGTTCCTGCTCGACGCCTACATCGAGGACGAGGCGCCCAACGCCAAGGGCGTCATGGAGAAGCGCACGGTGATGCGCCTCGACCCGCGCCTGGCCCCGGTCAAGGTCGCGGTCCTGCCGCTGTCCCGCAACCCGCAGCTCTCGCCGAAGGCCAAGGGCCTGGCGGCCGACCTGCGCAAGAACTGGAACATCGAGTTCGACGACGCGGGCGCCATCGGCCGCCGCTACCGCCGCCAGGACGAGATCGGCACCCCGTTCTGCGTCACCGTCGACTTCGACACCCTCGACGACAACGCGGTGACCGTGCGCGAGCGCGACACCATGAAGCAGGAGCGCGTCTCCCTGGACCAGATCCAGGCCTATCTCGGCGCCCGCCTGATCGGCTGCTGACGTCCCGCGCCCCCGGCGCGTGAGGCCCCCGGTCCCGTCCGCGCACGGAGCCGGGGGCCTCACCGTCCCCGTGGACCGGCCAGCCCTGAGGGCCGGCTCGTCGTCCCGCGGACCGGAAAACCCGGTGCGGAGCGCGGCGGGCGCGGGTACCGTCTCCGGCATGTCTTCGTTCTTCCAGATCTACGAGTGAGCGCGCGGCGGGTTCGACCACCCGCCGCCCCCCGGATCGATCACGATCACTTCCCTCCTCACTTCTCACCACGAACGGAGAACGCCGTGGCCAAGAGCCGCAACAACCTCCTCGGCGTCGGCGGACAGCGCAAGAAGCTGTCCCGCGCCGAACAGCAGGGCGCGGGTTCCGCGCGAGGCGCCGACCGCAAGGCCGCAGAGGACAAGAAGCAGGAACTGGTGCGCAAGATGCGTGAGCGCGCCGAGGCCCAGGCGGCGACCGCCGCCGAGCCGGGCGAGCAGGACACGCCCGCGCGCGGCTGACGCCTCACCTCCACCCCGTACGACGGTGGGCCCGGATCATCCGTGATCCGGGCCCACGCCGCGTGGTCCTAGGACGGCAGCAGGACGACGGGGCGCACCGGTCCAGGGGCGAGGTCATGCCCCGGGGCCGGCGGGGTCGCCGTCGGACACGACCCGCTCGGCTATCAGGTCGCCGAGCGGGTCCGTCACGCTCCAGGAGTGGGGAGCGGCGTGGTGGTCGAAGAACGCGCACAGCCGCACGACGCCGGTGTCCAGTCGGCGGAGGGCGGCGGGGCACCACGGCACGGCGGCGACCCGGTGGACGCGGTCCGCACCCGTACCGGTCCAGAAGAGCCACACGGCGGGGTCGCTCGGCGTCTTCGCCGACCAGAGATGCGCGGCGTGCTCGACGTGCTCGTCGTGCTCACCGAGGTCGCACAGGAGGAAGGGGCCCCGAGCGGAACCGTCCGGCGGGCCCTCGGCCCGGCCTTCCGGGGCGTCGAGGACGAAAGGTGCTTCGTCCAGCGGTACGTGGGTCACGGAGGTGCATTGCAGCACGTCGGTCTCTTCTTGGGGAGGGGCCTGCGAAGCGGCCGGGCGGGGGCGCCCCATGGCGCCTGTCGGCGGGCGAACGCCCCCATGAGGCGGGGCAGTCGAAGCCGCAGATGGATCTCGGCGGCCCCGAAGGCGAGGGCGATCCGGACCCGTGACCGGGCGAGGCGGCTGCTCACAGCACCTCGCCCCGGCTGCGGGCGTTGAGGTACGCGGTACGGGCGCGGAGCTGTTCCATGGGGAGCGCGGGCCGGACGCGGCGGGGGTCGGCCTCCCATTCGATCCCGCCGCCCATGGGTCGCAGCGACCAGAAGGGGCCGGCGACCCCTCGGAACTCGCCCACCCGGTCGCGGCGGCTGGTGTCGACGACGAGGGCGCCGAGGGCGGGGAGGCCAGGGGGTGGTTCTTCGGCATGCGCATGAGTGTTCGGGTCGTACACCTCTCGCACCTCTCCGTAGCTGTTTGACTACCGGGGCGACTCAGCGTGGCCTAACGTGAAGAACCCTTCAACTAGTCGAAAACGAAGGAAGGGGGGCTTCGGCATGGTCAACCGCAAGGACCTGAATCCGGGCAGCAGTCCGCAGGCTGCTTACGGCGCCCGTATCCGGCGGTTCCGGGAGGCGCGGGGGTGGAGCCAGGAGGGCCTGGCGCCGCGGATCGGGTACTCCAGCCAGCACGTCTCCGCCGTGGAAACCGCTCGCAAATCTCCAACCCTGCGCTTTTCGCGCAAGTCCGACCAGGCATTCGGTACGACCGGCACCACGGACTCGTTCGAGCGCGAGTGGGCCGAGATGCGCAACGGCCTGCTGCTGGAGGGCTTCCCGGAGTACGTCGGGTACGAGGGCCGGGCGGTGGAGATCAGACTGTTCCAGATCGGCCTCGTTCCCGGGCTGTTGCAGACCCCGGAGTACGCGCGGGCCGTGGCCTACGGAGACGTGGAGCGCGGGTCCATCACCGCTGAACAGGCCGACGAGCGCGTCTCGTTCCTGGCGCAGCGGCAAGCGTCCCTGGTGCGGTCGAGGCCGCCCATGGTCTTCGTCGTCATGGACGAGAGCTGCCTCCATCAAGCCGTCGGCGGTCCGGAGGTCATGGACGCCCAGCTGCAACGGCTGATCGAGGTGGCCGCGCTGCCGAACTGGATCGTCCAGGTGGCCCCGTTCGGCCTGGGCGCCCGCAGGGCGTTCAACCTGCCCGTCAATCTGCTCACCCTTGCGGACCGGTCCATCGTCGCGTATGCCGAATCACAGGCGCAGGGGCACGTCGAGCGGGAGAGCTCGTTCGTGGTGCCGTTGCTCACGGCCTACCATCAACTCCAGGGCGAGGCGCTGTCGAAGGCGGCGTCTGTGGCCAAGATCAGCCAGTTGCGAAAGGGCACTCCGTGACGACCGAATCCCCTCGTTGGTTCACGTCTTCCTACAGCTCGAACGGCGGTGACTGTGTCGAGGTGGCCGCCAACCTCGCCGCCTCGCACGGCATCGTCCCCGTCCGTGACTCGAAGAACGTGAACGGCCCTGCGCTGAGCCTTCGCGCAGACGCGTTCACGGCCTTCGTCGCGGGCGTCCGGGCCGGAGACCTCGACACCGTCTGACCGGCCGGTCGGACGCAGCCCCACCCTGCCGCGCGGATGCGCCCAGCACGGTGGGGCTCCGCGCTGTCCGGCCGCCGAAGCCCTCGGCGGTCCGCGGGCGGTGGCCGTGAGCACGACGACAGGAGCCGCGGGGCCCACCCGCTTCACCGCGTCGTCCGCTCAACGTTCTGTGTCATCAGGGGACTTCGGGGTAACCGTGCGCTAGGCCGGTCCGAGCCGGGGCCGGCCGGTCGAGCGAGCGTCCCGAAGGAGTGTCAGATGGATACGCACCACGGCAACCGGCCGACCGGGCAGAAGTCCCACGGTGCGCCCCCGAGCGGGGCGGCCGGCAACGTGTTCAGCATCATCGCGATCGTTCTGGGCGTGATCGGGCTCATCTTCGTGCCGATCGTCTTCGGTCTGGCCGGCGTGGTGATGGCCATCATCGCCAAGACCGTCCGGCATGAGCGGCTCGCGACGGTCGCCATAGTCGTCAGCGCCATCGGGCTGATCGGCGGCATGATCCTCGGCGCGGTGGTCGCCACCGCGTGAGCGGGACCTTCGGCCCCGGGCGGAGCGCTCGGCCGACGCGTCCGCCGACCCGCCCCCGGCCCGACCCGGCGCCGCCCCACCATGCCCGGCATGGTGGGGCTTTCCGCTGTCCCCGCGCGGGGGAGCCGGGAAGCGTCGAGGGCGCCCGGCGCCTCGGGGGCGGGATGACGACGCCCCGGCGGCCGCGCGTGTGACCGGCGCACCCGCTCGTCCCGGCCCTGGCCGAGGGCAGCGGGCGTCGTCCCGGCGACCGAGCCGTCCCCGGGCGGGGCCGGGCGCCCCCGCCGCGCCCCCGGCCCGTCGGCCATCCGTCCGGCGTACGCGACAATGGAGCCATGACCACGCTCGCCCCCGCCCTCCCGCAGCTCCGCATCGGCCCGCACACCGTGCAGCCGCCGGTGGTGCTGGCCCCGATGGCCGGCATCACCAACGCCCCGTTCCGGACGCTGTGCCGGGAGTTCTCCGGCGGCAAGGGGCTGTTCGTCAGCGAGATGATCACCACCCGGGCGCTGGTCGAGCGCAACGAGAAGACCATGCAGCTCATCCACTTCGACGCGGCCGAGACCCCGCGCTCGATCCAGCTGTACGGAGTGGACCCGGTCACCGTCGGCAAGGCGGTCCGGATGATCGTCGACGAGGGCCTGGCCGACCACATCGACCTGAACTTCGGCTGCCCGGTCCCCAAGGTCACCCGCAAGGGCGGCGGCTCCGCACTCCCGTACAAGCGGCCCCTGCTGCGGGCCATCCTGCGCCAGGCGGTCTCCCACGCCGGGGACCTGCCGGTCACCATCAAGATGCGCAAGGGCATCGACGACGACCACACCACCTTCCTGGACGCGGGGCGCATCGCCGTCGAGGAGGGCGTCACCGCCGTCGCCCTGCACGGCAGGACCGCCGCCCAGCACTACGGCGGCACCGCCGACTGGGACGCCATCGCCCGCCTCAAGGAGCATGTGCCGGAGATCCCCGTCCTCGGCAACGGTGACATCTGGTGCGCGGACGACGCCCTGCGGATGATGCGCGAGACCGGCTGTGACGGCGTCGTCGTCGGGCGCGGCTGCCTGGGGCGCCCCTGGCTCTTCGCCGACCTCGTCAACGCCATGGAGGGCCGTGACGCCCGTCGCGCGCCCGCCCTGCGCGAGGTCGCGGACGTCATGGTGCGCCACGCGACGCTGCTGGGGGAGTGGATCGGCGACGAGACGCGCGGGGTGATCGACTTCCGTAAGCACGTCGCCTGGTATCTCAAGGGCTTCGCGGTCGGCTCCGAGATGCGCAAGAAGCTGGCGGTCACGTCCTCGCTGGAGGAGCTGGCCGGCCAGCTGCACGAGCTGGACCTCGACCAGCCCTGGCCCGAGGGCGCGGACGGGCCGCGCGGGCGCACGTCGGGGAACAACCGGGTCGTGCTGCCGGACGGCTGGCTCAAGGACCCGTACGACTGCTCGGGCGTCAGCGCCGACGCGGAGCTGGACACTTCCGGCGGCTGACGCCCCGGAGGCCTCGCCCGAGGGGCGCCGGCGGCCTGCTGCCCGGTGTACGGGCGCGGACGACGCCCGCCCCGCGCCTTCGGCCCGCGCCTTCGGCCGGTGGCCCCGGGGGCGCCGTCGCCCCGGGCTCGGGTCCAGGTTCCGTGGCGGCCGGGAAGCGGCCCGACGACGGGCGGGCGCACGCGTGAGGCGGACCGCCGCGGAGCCGAACGGCACCGCCCACCTCCGCGCTCCGCGTCCCGCCCGCCCCCGCCCCGCCGAGCCCGCCCCCGCGCCTCCCGTGCGCTCTGCTTCCCGCGTGCGGCCGACCTTCGACGCGCCCGTCACGCTCCGGCCTCGTGGTGCCGCGCGCCTGCGGAAGGCGTCCGCATCCTGGAATCTCCGGTCCGAACCGAGCGTGATTCCCGCCACCCTTGATCGGGGTTACGCTCAGATGAGCGAAATGACCATGGCTGCACTTCTGGAAGTGCTGGCACTCAGTGCCACGCCGCTGGCTTCGAGAGGTGAACTCACCTGCTCACCCTCCCGCTCATAGGAGCACGCTAGGTCAAGATCAAGCCATGCTGCTTTCAAGGGGTGAAGGGGCAAGGGCGCTGACTTCGGCCGAGCGATCCTTTCGATCTGCTGGCGGAAGAGTGGTTGCGGCCGCATGACGACCAAGTGGACGTACCCAGATACCTTCGATCTGGGTATGTTCCTCGCCGTCAGGGCAGCCACCGCGTCCTCGAGGAGTCGAGACCCGTGTCGGAAAACAAAGATCCCCAGAAGTTCGTCTACGACTTCACCGAGGGCAACAAGGATCTGAAGGATCTTCTCGGCGGCAAGGGTGCGAACCTCGCCGAGATGACCAACCTCGGGTTGCCCGTCCCTCCGGGCTTCACGATCACCACCGAGGCCTGCAAGGTCTACCTGGAGAGCGGCGAAGCGCCGACCGAGCTGCGCGACGAGGTGAGCGAGCACCTCACCGCCCTGGAAGCGCGGATGGGCAAGCGGCTGGGCCAGGCCGACGACCCGCTGCTGGTCTCCGTACGCTCCGGCGCCAAGTTCTCCATGCCTGGCATGATGGACACGGTGCTCAACATCGGCCTCTCCGACGCCTCGGTGGAGGGCCTCGCCGTCCAGTCCGGTGACGAGCGGTTCGCGTGGGACTCCTACCGCCGCCTGATCCAGATGTTCGGCAAGACCGTCCTCGGGGTCGACGGCGACCTCTTCGAGGAGGCCCTGGAGGAGGCCAAGCGCGCCAAGAAGGTCAGCGTCGACACCGATCTGGCGGCGGCCGACCTCAAGAAGCTGGTCAAGCAGTTCAAGAAGATCGTCGAGTCCCAGGCCCGGCGCGCGTTTCCGCAGGACGCGCGGGAGCAGATGGACCTGGCCATAAACGCGGTCTTCGACTCGTGGAACACCGACCGGGCCAAGCTCTACCGCCGCCAGGAGCGCATCCCCGGCGACCTGGGCACGGCCGTCAACGTCTGCTCCATGGTCTTCGGCAACCTGGGCCCCGACTCCGGCACGGGCGTCGCCTTCACCCGCGACCCGGCCAGCGGCCACCAGGGCGTCTACGGCGACTACCTCCAGAACGCGCAAGGCGAGGACGTCGTCGCCGGCATCCGCAACACGGTGCCGCTCGCCGATCTGGAGTCGATCGACAAGAAGTCGTACGACCAGCTGATGCAGATCATGGAGACGCTGGAGAACCACTACAAGGATCTCTGCGACATCGAGTTCACCATCGAGCGCGGACAGCTCTGGATGCTTCAGACCCGGGTCGGCAAGCGCACCGCCGGCGCCGCCTTCCGCATCGCCACCCAGCTCGTCGACCAGGGCCTGATCGACGAGGCCGAAGCCCTCCAGCGGGTCAACGGCGCGCAGCTCGCCCAGCTGATGTTCCCGCGCTTCGACGAAGAGGCCGTCACCGAGCTGCTCGGCCGGGGCATCGCCGCCTCGCCCGGCGCGGCCGTCGGCAAGGCCGTCTTCGACTCGTACACCGCCATCAAGTGGTCCCGGTCCGGCGAGAAGGTCATCCTCATCCGCCGCGAGACCAACCCCGACGACCTGGACGGCATGATCGCCGCCGAGGGCATCCTGACCTCGCGCGGCGGCAAGACCTCGCACGCCGCCGTCGTGGCGCGCGGCATGGGCAAGACCTGTGTCTGCGGCGCGGAGGAGCTGGAGGTCGACACCAAGCGCCGCCGGATGACGGTCGGCGACCGGGTGATCGAGGAGGGCGACGTCGTCTCCATCGACGGCTCCACCGGCAAGGTCTACCTGGGCGAGGTGCCCGTCGTGCCGTCGCCGGTCGTCGAGTACTTCGAGGGCCGGATGCACGCCGGGGCGGACGACGCCGACGAGCTGGTCGCCGCCGTGCACCGGATCATGGCGTACGCGGACCGGGTGCGGCGGCTGCGGGTGCGGGCCAACGCCGACAACGCCGAGGACGCGCTGCGGGCCCGCCGCTTCGGCGCCCAGGGCATCGGCCTGTGCCGCACCGAGCACATGTTCCTCGGTGAGCGCCGCGAGATGGTCGAGAAGCTGATCCTCGCGGACACCGACGACGAGCGCGAGAGCGCGCTGGCGACCCTGTTGCCGCTCCAGAGGGCCGACTTCATCGAGCTGTTCGAGTCGATGGACGGCCTGCCCGTCACGGTGCGCCTCCTGGACCCGCCGCTGCACGAGTTCCTGCCCGACATCACGGAGCTGTCCGTGCGCGTCGCGCTCGCGGAGTCCCGCAAGGATGCCAACGAGAACGACCTGCGCCTGCTCCAGGCCGTGCACAAGCTCCACGAGCAGAACCCGATGCTCGGTCTGCGCGGGGTGCGCCTGGGCCTGGTGATCCCCGGCCTGTTCGCGATGCAGGTCCGGGCGATCGCCGAGGCCGCCGCCCAGCGCAAGAACGCCAAGGGCGACCCGCGCGCCGAGATCATGATCCCGCTGGTCGGCACGGTCCAGGAGCTGGAGATCGTCCGCGACGAGGCCGACCGGGTCATCGCCGAGGTCCAGGCGGCCACCGGCACCGACCTCAAGCTCACCATCGGCACCATGATCGAGCTGCCGCGCGCCGCGCTGACGGCCGGCCAGATCGCCGAGGCGGCCCAGTTCTTCTCGTTCGGCACCAACGACCTCACCCAGACGGTGTGGGGCTTCTCCCGCGACGACGTGGAGGCCTCCTTCTTCACCGCCTACCTGGAGAAGGGCATCTTCGGGGTCTCCCCGTTCGAGACGATCGACAAGGACGGCGTCGGCGCGCTGGTCCGCAGCGCCGTCGAGGCCGGCCGGGCCACCCGCCCCGACCTCAAGCTCGGGGTCTGCGGTGAGCACGGCGGCGACCCGGAGTCGGTGCACTTCTTCCACGAGGTGGGCCTGGACTACGTGTCCTGCTCGCCGTTCCGGATTCCGGTGGCGCGGCTGGAAGCGGGCCGGGCGGCCGCCGAGTCCAGGGGCAGCGACAGCCGCTGACCCGGCCCCGGGGCGTG
>NZ_JBBBEN010000082.1:85174-118078 GCF_037137275.1 Streptomyces pratensis
GGGGGTGCCGCCGCTTCGCCGTGCGGCGGGCCGGTGAGCGCCCGAGAAATGGGCGCCGGAGGATGTGGCGTGGCGCACAGGGCCCCGCCGAGTGTGGTGTGGCACACATTGCTTCGTTTAATGCGCAAAGAAATTCCGGTGACGGCCCAGGGATTCACGTGGCGCCGGACGGACCGGGGTGCGGCCCACAGATCCCCACCCATGGACCGCACCCTCGGCTTACCCCCGTCGGGCACGGAGCCGCACCGCCGCCCACCGCCGCCGAACACACAAAGCCCCCCACGGCCTTCACGTGCTCATCCGGTGGGCACCGGATGCGTACCCGACGTCGTACAGCCTTTCGGGTGAAGCAGAACGGGGCGAGACGTTTCACTTCTGGCCGAAACCCCGTGGTGACCTCCTGTGACGGCCCGCATACCCTTTGGTGGGGGCAATTGCGGATGCAACAGGTGGGGGAGCAGTGCTGCGTATCCATGTGTCCGGGCTGGACCTTTCGCGGGTGCGGATGGCCACGAGGCCGGACGCCTTGTGGGAAACGATTCTCAGTTTTCATCGGCTCAGGGACCGACGGGCCTCGACGGTGTTCGGGAAATGGCGGGCGGAATCCCGGACCCGGTTGAATGGCGAAGTACACTTGCTGGCCGCGGTCGTTCCACCCCGCGGCTATTTCCCGGATTTCCTGACGCCCTCCCAGGAAGGCTCCGAGCCTTTCGCGCTGGACGTCGGAATGGAGGCCCTGCGGGACACCCCCGCCGACCGGGTCCGCCGGGAGCTGGAGCTGCTGGCGGCCGGACGGCAGCGGCAGCGGGCCGGGCATCCGGCCGGGCAGCGGGCGGCCGGGATACCGAGCGCGGCGCTGCCCGCCGCGATCCTGGAGGGCCGCGCCGAGCCGCTCGGCCGGTTGATCGGGGCCCTCCGCAGCTACCACCGAGCCGCCGTCGAGCCGTACTGGCCGCACATCCGGGCCAGCGTGGAGGCGGACCGGGCCGTCCGCGGGCGGGCCCTGCTGGACGGCGGAGCGGACGGGCTCCTGGCCACGCTGCCGCCGATGATCCGCTGGCGCGCGCCCGTCCTGGAGGCGGACTACCCGGTCGACCGGGATCTGTATCTCGACGGCAGGGGACTGCTGCTCCAGCCCTCGTTCTTCTGCCGGGGCACCGCCGTCGTCTACCGCGACCCGGCGCTCCCCCCGGTGCTCGTCTACCCGGTGACCCATCCCGGCGCCCCGGTCTACGCGGAGCCCGGCCCCTGGCTCGGCCGGCTGGTCGGACACACCCGTTCGGCCGTCCTGCAGGCCATCGGCAACGGCTGCACCACGAGCGAGCTCGCGCGCCGGGCCGGGGTCTCGTTGGCCTCGGCGAGCCAGCACGCCTCCGTGCTCCGCGAGGCGGGCCTGGTCCTCACCCTGCGCCACGGCAGCTCGGTGCTGCACACGCTCACCCCGCTCGGCGGCTCCCTGCTCCGCGGCGGAGCGCCGCTCGCCCTGCCCTGATCCGCCCCGGCGGGACCGGCCTCCCGCCCCGGCCCGGGCCCCGTCCCCGAGGACGCGGACGCACGCCCGGCCGCCGGCCGCGCCCCGCTCTGCGCAGGTCGGCGCAGACAGCGAAAATCTGTTCGGCGCACGGCGATGAGTTCCGGGCGGCCCCGCCGTCTACCCCTCGAAACGCCCGACGGATGACCGCCGGGCGACGGACGGGACGGAAAGAGGAAACGACCATGGCTCAGATGATCTTCGTGAACCTGCCGGTGGAGAACCTGGAGACGTCGAAGAGCTTCTTCGAGAAGCTCGGCTTCGCCTCCAACCCCCAGTTCAGCGACGACAAGACGGCGTGCGTGGTGATCAGCGACACCATCTGCGTCATGCTGCTGACTGAGCCGCGCTTCCGGGACTTCACCAAGAAGGACATCGCCGACGCGTCCAGGACGACCGAGGTCATCCTCGCCCTCAGCGCGGACAGCCGGGAAAAGGTCGACGAGATCGCCGACGCGGCGCTGGCGTCCGGCGGGTCCCCCGCCAACGACCCGCAGGAGACGGGCTTCATGTACGGCCGCTCCTTCCAGGACCCCGACCACCACATCTGGGAGGTCATCTGGATGGACCCGGCCGCCTTCGAGGCCCAGGCCCAGGGCCAGGCCCCGGCCTGAGCACCGGAACGCACGCCGGGCCGGCGCGGCACCCGCGCCGGCCGGCCCGCCGCACCGCGGTCAGCTCCGGAAGGGGCCCGTCACCTCGTACGTGATGCCCCCCGAGGAGCTTCCGCTCGTACCGCGCTGCGAGGAGAAGTACAGCCGGGTGCCGTCCGGCGAGAAGGCGGGCCCGGTGATCTCCGAACCGGACTGGCCGCCGATCCGCAGGAACGGCGCCACGGTGTCGTCGGGCGTGATCAGGCAGATCTCCATGTTCCCGCCGTCCTCCGCGATGTACAGGTCCCCGGACCCGGACCGGGTGACGTTGTCGACGCCGGTCAGCGGGGCCGAGCCGCCCGTCACCAGGGAGTCGTCGTAGGCCAGCGAGATCGACGAGCTGTCGGCGTCGTAGGCCCACACCCGGTTGTCGCCCTTGGTGGTGAACCAGCAGGTGCCCGCCGCGTAGAAGCAGCCCTCCCCGCCGTTGAACACCTTCGCCCCGGAGACCTGGTGGCGGGTCTGGGTGGAGGACGCGGCCGGGTCCGGCACGTTCGCCCAGCTCACCGACGTGGAGGTGCCGGAGCCCGCCACCAGCACCTGGAGGGCGCCGCGCGACAGGTCGCCCCAGACCGAGGGCCGGAAGCGGTAGAAGCGACCGTCGGACTCGTCCTCTGTGAGGTAGATGTAGCCGTGGTCCGGGTCGGCCGCCGCCGCCTCGTGCTTGAACCGGCCCAGCGCGGGCCGGCGCACCGCCGCGTTCACGCCCCACGGGTCGGTCTCGTACACATACCCCCGGGTGACCTCCTCGCAGGAGAGCCAGGTCTTCCACGGGGTGCTGCCGCCCGCGCAGTTGTTGTTGGTGTTGCCGAGGATGCGGTACGCGGACGTCACCGTCCCGGAGGAGTCGAACCGCACCGCGCTCGCCCCGCCCCCGCTGCTGGGCGACACCTCGGCGTTGGAGACGTAGATCCACCCCGAGCCGTCGGCGTACGTCGCCCCGCCGTCGGGCGCGCGGTGCCAGCGGTAGGAGGTGCCGGGCACGGTCTGCCCGGAACGGGCGATGACGCGGCTGCTGAAGCCGCGCGGCAGCCGGATGCCGTCGCTGTTGGCCGCCTGGAGGGCGCCGTACGGGCCGGTGGCCGGCTGGGCCGGGTCGGCGAAGGCCGCGCCCCGCCACAGCGTGCCGCCGAAGGCCGCGGCCGAGCCGCCGATCGCCGCGGTGCGCAAGAAGGTCCGACGTTCCACGATCACTCCACGGATGAGTGAGGGCCCACCGCCCCGGACGGGCCGGCGGGTCGCGCGTCAGGACTGTAGACGGGGGGAGTTGCCGAGGCGCCGATTTCAGATGAACGCCCGGTGGGCGTGTCCGGCCCCCCGCCCTCCCGGCCCGCACCGGGTCAGTCGACCCGTACGGCGAACACCGGCACCGTCGCCGCCTCGTCGTCCAGGCAGGCCCCGGTGGCCAGGTCGAACCGCTGCTTGAGCAGGGGCGAGGCCACGAACGGCCGCCCGCCGACGGAGCCGAGCAAGCCGCGCGAGAGGACGTACGCCCCGGTGAACGGGTCCCGGTTGCCGATCGCGTAGACCCGCCCGGCCCGGTCCGTGAACACGGCCGCCTGGTCCCCGTCCGGCAGCAGCACGGCGACGCCCCGGCCGGGGATCAGCGCCGATTCCCGGCAGGCCGTCAGCCACTGGTCCCCATGGGCGATCCGGATCGTCCGCGTCTTCACGCCCGTCGCCGGGGCGCTCCGCGGGGCGCCGCCGGTCGGCACGGCGGGGTCGGGGGTCATGACGGAGGCGGTGGTCATCACAGGGGTGGCAGTCATCACGATGCGGTCCCTTCGAGGGTACGGACGGCGAGCACCGGCCCGGCGAGCAGCTCCAGGTCCGGCTTGATCTGGTCGCGCTCCGGGACGAACCTCACCGAGGGGTCGGGGGCGTCGGGCGCGTTGACGAAGGTGACGAAACGGCGCAGCCGCTCCGGGTCGTTGATGGTCTCGGCCCACTCGTCGCGGTAGCCGGAGACATGCCCGGCCATCAGCCGCTCCAGCTCGTCGCAGAGTCCCAGCGAGTCGTGGACGACCACGTCCCGGACGTGTTCCAGGCCGCCGTCGATCCGCTCCAGCCAGGCCGAGGTGCGCTCCAGCCGGTCGGCGGTGCGGATGTAGAACATCAGGAACCGGTCGATGAGCCGGATCAGTTCGGCGTCCGAGAGGTCCTGTGCCAGGAGGTCGGCGTGGCGCGGGGTGGCCCCGCCGTTGCCGCCGACGTAGAGGTTCCAGCCCTGGGCGGTGGCGATGACGCCGAAGTCCTTGCCGCGGGCCTCCGCGCACTCGCGGGCGCAGCCGGAGACCGCCGACTTCAGCTTGTGCGGGGAGCGCAGTCCCCGGTAGCGCAGCTCCAGGTCGATCGCCATCCGCACCGAGTCCTGTACGCCGTAACGGCACCAGGTCTGCCCCACACAGGACTTGACCGTCCGCAACGACTTCCCGTACGCGTGGCCGGACTCGAAGCCCGCGTCCACCAGCCGGGCCCAGATCGGCGGAAGCTGGTCGACCCGGGCGCCGAAGAGGTCGATGCGCTGGCCACCGGTGATCTTCGTGTACAGCCCGAAGTCGCGGGCCACCTCACCGATCACGATGAGCTTCTCCGGGGTGATCTCACCGCCCGGTATGCGCGGCACGATGGAGTACGAGCCGTTGCGCTGGAGGTTGGCCAGGAAGTGGTCGTTGGTGTCCTGGAGCGCCGCCTGCTCGCCGTCCAGCACATAGCCGCTCGCGCCGACCGCGGGGGCGAGCGAGGCGATCACGGAGCCGACCGTCGGTTTGCAGACCTCGCAGCCGTCCCCGCCCCGCGCCTCCTCCCGGCCGTGCGAGTCGAGCAGCGCGGCGAACGAGGTCACCTCCAGGGTGCGGACGATCTCGTACAGCTCGCTGCGGCTGTACGGGAAGCAGCCGCACAGGCCCTGGTCCTCGGGCGCCGGCAGCAGCTGCCCGATCACCTTGAGGCAGCTGCCGCAGCCCGTACCGGCCTTGGTGCACTTCTTCACCTCCGGCAGGGTGGTGTGCTCGCAGACCGCGCCCTTGGTGACGTTGTGGCAGGAGCAGATCACCGCCTCGTCGGGCAGCGCGGAGGGGCCGAGCGCCACCGGGCCGCCCACCCCGGTCGGCAGCACCAGCTGTTCGGGGGCGACCGGCAGCACCGTGCCCGTCATCGGCCGCAGCGTGCCGTACTGGTCCGCGTCCCCCACCAGCACCCCGCCCAGCAGCGTGCCGTCCTGCCCGATCACCAGCTTCTTGTAGACCCCCGAGCGGGCGTCGGAGTACACCACGTCCAGGGAGCCGTCGGCCGCACCGTGCGCGTCGCCGAACGAGGCCACGTCCACACCGAGCAGCTTCAGCTTCGTCGACAGGTCGGCCCCCGTGAACCCGGCCTGCCCGCCCGCGATCACCCCGGCCACCGTCTCGGCCATCTCGTAACCCGGGGCCACCAGCCCGTACACCCGGCCGTCCGAGGCCAGCGCGCACTCGCCGATCGCGAAGACGTCGGGGTCCGACGTGCGGCACGCGTCGTCGACGACGACGCCACCGCGCTCGCCGACCGCCAGGCCGCACTCCCGGGCCAGTCGGTCGCGGGGCCGCACGCCCGCGGAGAAGACCACCAGATCGGTGGCGAGCGAGGAGCCGTCCGACAGCGTCATCCCCGTCACCGCGCCGTCCGCGCCGGTGGTGACCTCCTGCGTGCCGACCCCCGTGTGGACGGCGAGGCCCATGCCCTCGACGGTGCGCAGCAGGGCCGCGCCGCCGCCCTCGTCCACCTGGACCGGCATCAGCCGGGGCGCGAACTCCACCACGTGGGTGCGCAGTCCGAGGCCCTTCAGCGCCCCCGCCGCCTCCAGCCCGAGCAGCCCGCCGCCGACCACCGCACCGGTCGCCGCCCCCTTCGCGTACTCCTCGATCGCCAGCAGGTCCTCGATGGTCCGGTACACGAAGCACCCCCGGGCGTCCCGGCCCGGCACCGGCGGCACGAACGGGTACGACCCCGTGGCCAGCACCAGCGTGTCGTAGGCGAACACCGCCCCGGACCGCGCGGTCACCGTGCGCCCCGCCCGGTCGATGCTCTCGGCCGGGTCGCCGACGTACAGCTCGATGCCGTGCCGCGCCATGAAGTCCGGCTCCACCAGGGAGAGTTCCTCGGGGGTGCGCCCGGCGAAGTACGAGGTCAGCTGCACCCGGTCGTAGGCCGGCCGGGGCTCCTCGCAGAGCACGACGACCCGGGCCCCGCCCGCCGCCGGGGTCATCCCGCGTGCGGCCAGTGCCTCCAGGAACCGCTGACCGACCATGCCGTGCCCGACGACGACGATCGTCGGCGGGAAAGTGGCGCCAGGCGTGACGGCGCTGCGCGGGTCGAAGGTGGGCTCCGGCATCTCAGTGACCTTCCGTCGGCGTCCTCATGTCCCTGAGCTTGCGCGGGGGGTGTTACCCGGCCGCATCCCTCCTGTTTCCCGGGCGGAACCTTGCGCTCAGCACCCGGGCCCGGTCCCTGTGAGGGAGCTGCGGAGCGCCGGAGCGTCCTCTGTGAGGCCCACCGGACCGCCGGAACGGCGCCGGGGGCCTGCGGGGCCCGGGCTTCCCGGCCGTCCTGCCCTGGGCCACGCCCGGGCCAGGAGGGCCGGGGCCCGGCAGGGGACCGTCTCTACACATGGGTAGAGGCATAGAGTTGCCCCGGTCGGCGGGGTGGCCGAGAGCCCTGGCACCGGCCGAAGTCGTCTTGAGCCCCGCCCCCCTGGAAGAGGAGTCACCGCTTGTCCGCCACACCGACGGGCCCTTCGGGGCGCCGTGCCCGGCCGTTTCGCCCGCCACCTCCTGAGCACGGCCGGTGGCGGGGTGGTGTCGGATGAGCGCCGTGGAAGCCTGGCTCGGTGTGCTGGCCGTGTTCGCGCTGACCGCGGGCACCGGCTACTTCGTCGCCCAGGAGTTCGCCTACGTCTCCGCCGACCGGCTCGCCCTGGCGCGCGAAGCCGACGCGGGCGACCGGAAGGCCGCCCGCGCGCTGAAGGTGCTGGAGCGGTTGTCGTTCATGCTCTCGGGTGCTCAGCTCGGCATCACGGTGACGGGTCTGGTCGTCGGTTTTCTCGCCGAGCCGTCCGTCTCCGCCCTGCTCCGACCGGTCCTCCCGGGCCTCGGCATCCCCGACGCCGCCGTCACCGGACTCTCCGTCGTGCTCGCCTTCGTCCTGGCCACGGTCGTCCAGATGGTGCTGGGCGAACTGGCCCCGAAGAACCTCGCCATCGCCGTACCGGAACGGCTGGCGAAGTCACTGGCCGCCTCCACGCTGGCGTACCTGAGGGTTGTCGGCCCGGCGGTCCGGATCTTCGACGGCGCGGCGAACAAGCTGCTGCGCAGGATCGGCATCGAGCCGGTCGAGGAACTGCACCACGGCGCCACCCTGGAGGAGCTGGGCCACCTGATCGGCGAGTCGCACGAACAGGGGCAGCTGCCGCGCGGCACCGCAGAGCTGATCGACCACGCACTGGAGTTCTCCGAGCGGACGCTGCACGCGGTGATGGTGCCGCGGGTCGACGCGGTCTTCGCCCGCAAGGACGCCACCGCCGCCGAGGCCGTCGACCTCGTCGCCGCGCACGGCCACTCCAACTACCCCGTGCTCGGCGACCACCCCGACGACGTCGCGGGCGTGCTGGGCGTGCGGGAGCTGATGGCCCTCCCCGCCGGCCGGCTCGCCTCCACCACGGCCGGTGCGGTGGCCCGGGAGCCGCTGCTGCTGCCGGAGACGCTGCCGCTGCCGGCCGCCGTGGAGCGGATGCGGGAGCGGGACGACGAGTTCGCCGTCGTCCTCGACGAGCACGGCGGTGTGGCAGGCGTCGTCACCTACGAGGACGTCGCAGAGGAACTCGTGGGCGACATCGCCGATGAGTCGGACACCGTCACCGAGGTCGCCGTCGCGGACGGAGCCGGCTGGCTGGTGGACGCCGGACGCCGCCTGGACGAGGTCGCGGAGGTCACCGGCGTCGAGCTGCCGGAGGAGGAGGACTACGACACCGTGGCAGGCCTGATCGTCGACCGGCTCGGCCGCTTCCCGGCCATCGGCGACCACCTCACCGTGGCGCTGCCCGACGGCGACGTGGCGATCGACGTACGCACCCTCGACCGGCACGTACCGGAGCTGGTCCGGATCGTGCGGACGGCCCGGAAGACGGAGGACCAGGCATGAGTTTCCCGATGGCGCTCTTCGTCACCGTTCTCCTGCTCGTCGGCAGCGGGTTCTTCGTGGCGGCAGAGTTCGCTCTGGTCGCGGCCAAACGGCACCGGATGGAGAGGGCCGTGGCCGACGGACGGCGCGGGGCCAAGGCGGCGCTGGCCGGCATGCGCGAGCTCTCGCTGATGCTGGCCGGCGCTCAGCTCGGCATCACGGTGTGCACCCTGGGCCTCGGTTCGGTGTCCAAACCCGCGATCTCCCACGAACTCGACCCGCTCCTGCGCGAACTGGGCCTGCCCACCGCACTCAGCTACGGCGTGGCCTTCGCCGTGGCGATGACCGTGGTCGTGTTCCTGCACATGGTCCTGGGCGAGATGGCGCCCAAGTCCTGGGCCATCGCCCACCCCGAACGATCCGCGATGCTCCTCTCTCCGCCCTTCCGGGCGCTCGTGAGGACCGTACGCCCGCTCATCCGGGTCCTCGACAAGGTCAGCAACGCCCTGGTCCGGCTGTGCCGGGTCAGCCCGCGCGACGAGCTGGCTTCCGTCCACAACCGCGATCAACTCGCCCACCTGGTGGCGGAGTCCGAACGGCTCGGCCTGATCACCGAGACCGACTCCGAGTTGCTGACCCGTTCGCTGACCGAGCCGGAGACCCCGGTGCGCGACCTCACGACCCCGGCCGCCGCCATCACCGCGGTCGAAGCCGACGCCGAGGCGGAGCAGATCCTCGGCCTCGCCGTCGCCAGCGGCCGCACGCGGCTGCTGGTCCGGGACAACGGCGACGTGCTCGGCTCGGTGCACGCCCGTGACGTTCTGGTCGCCCGGGCGCAAGGCCGGCCCACCAGCGCCCGCGCCCTGGCACGACCCGTGCCGGAACTGGCCGAGGACGCCACGGTGGCCGAGGCGATCGAGGTGCTGCGCCGACGCCGCGCCACGCTCGCGGTGGTGCGCGACGGCACCGGCTCCCTCGCCGGCATGGTGAGCCTGGACGACCTGCTGGCCCGCTACCTGCAACCCCAGGAGGCGTGAGCCCCGCCGTCCGCCGAGCGCCCCGGCGCCGCGTGCGGCGGGCGCGCCGATGCCACGTCCGGGGCGCGGGCCGTGTGCGGCGGGATTTTCGTGGTACGAGACAGCCGACCGCGGCCCCCACCGCCCCGCACCGAAGAAAGGCCTCCATGCTCGCATCACTGACCACCGTGTGGCCTCTCGGCGTGAGCATCGGGGTCTTCCTGCTGGCCACGGCCGTCACCGTGGTGTGCAGCGTCCGGCTCGCAGGGCTGGGGGACACCCTGGCCGACCGGACGGGCTGGGGAGAAGCGCTGTTCGGCGCGGTGCTGTTCGGCCTCGTGACCTCCCTCTCGGGCATCGTGATGACCGCGGTCAGCGCCGCCGCGGACCAGCCCGGCCTCGCGTACAGCAACGCCGTGGGAGGCATCGCGGCGCAGACCCTGGCGCTCGTCGTCGCCGACGCCTTCCTGCGGAGGATCAACCTCGAACACGCCGCCGCGTCGCTGTCCAACATGCTGTTCGGCTGCCTGCTGATCGGCCTGCTGGGCATCGCCCTGATGGCGACGTTCAGCCCCTCGGTCACTTTTCTGGGCGTGCACCCGGCGTCGGTGGTGATGGCGGCCTTCTACATCGGCGGTCTCCGGCTCATCCGCTCCCACAGCGAACCCCTGTGGCGCGCGGTGCCCACCAAGGAGACGCTTCCCGATGTCGCGAGCGAGGAGACCGAGGATTTCGCCGGCCACCGGACCTCGCGGCTGTGGGCCGAGTTCGCGGCGGTGGCCGGCATCGTCATGGTCGGCGGCTGGGCGGTCGCCCGCGCGGCGGAGAGCATCGTGGAGAACACCGGCCTGAACGCCGGCCTCGTCGGGGCCGTGTTCATGGGGCTCGTCAACGCCCTCCCGGAGACGGTCACCTCCGTCGCGGCCGTCCGGCGCGGCGCCGTCACGCTGGCCGTCGCCGCCGTCATCGGCGGGAACTGCCTGGACGCGCTCAACCTCGTCGTCGGTGACATCGCCTACCGGGGCGGGTCCCTGTTCCACGCGGCCGAGCGGCCGGAACTGTTCCTCACCAGCGGTGCGCTGGTCATGACGGTAGTCCTGCTCGGTGGTCTCCTCGTCCGTCAGAAGCGCGGCTGGCTCAAGATCGGCTTCGACGGCGTCCTGCTGGTCCTCGTCTACGCGAGCACCGTCGCCGTGCTGGCGTACTGACGCCCGGGCTGCGGCAGTCGGACGGCACGGCACGGGCGTACGGCACGCGCAGCCCCGGAACGCCCACGCCCCGGGGCCCCTGGGCGGCCGGCCCGGCGCGGGAGGCGCAGGGCGGCGCCGAGGGCCGGGCCGGGGGAGCCGACGACGGCCACCGGCAGGCGCGGGAAGCCGGGCGCGACGTCGGCGCCCAGCCCTCGGCGGCGGCGAGCGGACCGGGGGCGGCCCGGGAGCGGCACGCGGCCGCCGGCGCAGCGCCCGGACGCCGCCGCGCCCCTCTTCGCCCGGCCGCACACGGCGGGCGACCTGCCGGGATCGGCTGCCGAAGGGCGTCCGGGGCTGACCGCATAGGCTCGGCGGGTGCACGAGATATCGCTGACCACTCTGGTCCTCCTCTGCCTCGCCGCGGCCGCGGCCGGCTGGATCGACGCCGTCGTGGGCGGGGGCGGCCTGCTGCTCCTGCCCGCGCTCCTGCTCGGTCTGCCGCACGTGTCGGCCGCCCACGCCCTCGGCACCAACAAGGCCGTCGCGATCGTGGGCACCTCGGGCGCGGCGGTGGCCTACGTGCGCAAGGCCCCGGTACGGGTGGGGCTGGCGGTACGGGTCGGGTTGACAGCGCTCGCCGGGTCGATGGCCGGGGCGTTCTTCGCCGCCGGGATCAGCAGCGAGGTGCTCCGCCCGGTGATCATGGTCGTGCTGCTGGGAGTCGCGGCCTTCGTCCTGCTGCGCCCCTCCTTCGGCACGGACGCCTCGGGCGACGACGCCGGCCGGCCCGTCACCCGGGCCCGGGTCGTCACGGCGGTCGTGCTCGTCGGCGGCGGGATCGGCTTCTACGACGGCCTGTTCGGTCCCGGCACCGGCACCTTCCTGGTGCTGGCCCTGTCCGCCGTGCTCCATCTCGACCTGGTCACCGCGTCGGCCACCGCCAAGATCGTCAACGTGTGCACGAACGCGGGGGCGCTGGCCATGTTCGCGTACCAGGGCACGGTGCTGTGGCAGTTGGCGGCCCTGATGGCGCTCTTCAACCTCGCGGGCGGGCTGATCGGGGCCAAGATGGCGCTGAGCCGGGGCAGCGGTTTCGTCCGGGTGGTGCTGTTGACCGTGGTGTTCTCGCTGGTCGCCAAGCTCGGCTTCGACCAGTGGCGGGCCTGAGCCCGGGGCCCGGCCGGGCCGTGCCGCGGGCGCGGGGGAGCCGGTTCAGCGCACGTCGGTGAGGTGCGCGTACGCCACCACGTTGCCCTGGTAGCCGGTCTCCTCCGAGAAGCCGCCGCCGCAGGTGATCAGCCGCAGCGACGCGTGCGGCGATGCGCCGTAGACCCGCTGGTCGGGGAAGTCGTCGTTGTCGTAGACCTCGATGGCGTCGATGGAGAAGACGGCCGTGCGCCCGTCCTTGCGGACCACCTCGACCCGGGTGCCCTTGGCCAGGGCCCCCAAGGCGTAGAAGACGGACGGCCCCTCGGCGTTGTCCACGTGCCCGGCGACGATGGCGGTGCCCCGCGCGCCGGGCGGCACCCCGTCCGCGTACCAGCCGGCGAGGTTGCGGTCCTCGTCCGGAGGCACGTCCAGGCTCCCGTCGGCGGCCAGCCCCAGCCGGGTCATCGGCGCGTCCACCTCGATGTCGGGGATGCGGATGCGGACCGGTTCGGAGGAGGGGAGCGGCGTGGCGACGGGGGAGCCGGGCTGGAGCTGGGGCCCGGCGGCGAAGGCCTGGGCGCGGGAGGGCTGCGGGGGGATCACCTGCGCGCCGGAGCCGTTCTGGACGAGCCAGATGCCGCACAGCACGGCGATGGCCACCAGCCAGGCCTTGGCCTTCTGCGTGCTCTGGGACACGTCGTCGTCCTTGGTGGGTCGTCCTCGACGAGATCTCGGGGGTGCGGGCGGGCCGGGGGGCCGGGCTGTGCCGTGCGCCTCGGGGGAGAGGGGCCGGCCCGGCCGCCCGTCGCGGGCGGCGGGCCGTGGTGCGTGCCCGGCGGCTGCGGCGGGGCGGGCGGGGCGCGCTCGGGGACGCGCCCCGCCCGGTCGGTGGGGAAGCGGCGGACCTGCTCCCGGGGTGTGGCCGGCGCCGTCGGGCCCGAGCCCGCGGGGCCGGGGAGGGTCAGCTTCCTTCGGCGCCCGCGGACCGGCGGCGCATCAGCCACAGCCCCCCGGCGGCCGCTGTGCCGATGACGCCGGCGCCGAGCGCGATCCGGGTGGAGTCGGGCTCGACGCTGCCGCCCACTCCGGTCCGTACGTGTCCGGACGGGCGCTCGTGGTCGGGCTTCTCGTGCTTGCCGCCGCCGATCACCTCGAGGTCGCCGACCGCGTCCTTGCCGTTGTCGCAGGAGACGATGATCTCGTAGGTGCCGGGCCGGGTGTCGCGGGCCACGGTGAACTGGCCGACCACGACTTCCTTGTGGGTGCCGGGGCGCACCTCGAAGTCCCCGGCCCCCACGGAGTTCGCGTCGCCGATGCCCACCCCCTTGGGGCCGCAGGCGGTGGTGTTCACGGTGACGGTGGCCCCGGGGGCCGCGGTCGCCGGGGTGATCTCCAGTCGGCCGAATTCCCCTGCGTACGCGGACGGGGCGGCGGTCGTGAGACCGACCGCGAGGACGGTGAACGCGGTACCGGTCACGAGGCGGGCAGGACTGCGCATGGGGTTCCTCCGGCAGACGGCGCGAGCAGGTGTGTCCTGTCCCCGAGACAACGGGGAAGGGGCCGCCCGCGCCTCCTGACGCCACGTCACCTGTCACCCGTACGGGCCTGGCGCGCAGCCCGCCCGGCAGGTCTCACCGCAGGTCAGGGCTGCGTGGCGGGGCCGGCCGGCCTACGTCGCCCGGCGTGGCGCCGATCGGGTGAGAGGGCGCCGGGACGGGGTGATGTGAAGTGTGACGCAGGTCACATGCATGGCGGCGAGGGTCGGGGGCACATGGATGTCACCCCCCCCACGGGACGGATTCCCGCCCCCCTGGCCCCGCCCCCGTCGGACCACCCCCCGGTCCGACGGGGGCGGCGCCGCTTCTGCCCCCGGCGGTCGCGGGCCCGGCGCCGGACCGGTCGGGCGACCGTCAGCGGCTGCCGCCTGCCGACCGCTGTCCGCCGCCTGCCGGGCACTGCCTACCGCGTGGCGCTCCAGGCGATCCGGGGCGGGCGCACCCGGCCGCACAGTGGCTGCCCCTTGGCGTCGGTGAGCCCGAGCCGTCCGGTGAGATGCCCCGAGCGGACGGCGGCTTCGAGGACGTCCGGCTCGATGTCGCCGAACATCAGCTTGGCGCGCCGGAACATGGTGAAGAGGCCGGAGCCGTCCACCGTCCCCCACGAGAGATAGACGAACCGCCCGCCCAGCCGGTTCTGGACGTACGGCCCCGACACCGCGACGCCTTCCGCCGTCGCGGTGGCCGTGCAGTCGAGAGTCCACCCGGCGGACGGGGCGTCCGCCGGGTGCGGGTCGAGCAGTTCGCCGGGCCGGTCCTTGCGCTGGACGCCGACATGGATGTCAGTGAACCCGGGGAAGTCGGTGTCCGGGCCGCAGGTGCGGCCGGGGAGCGCTGAGGCCTCGATGTGGATCTGCATACCCCCATCGTCCTGCACGGAAGGCCGAAGGCGCGGGCAGGCCGGAGGCAGGAGGCGGCCCGCCCGCCGATGGCTCCGCCCGACCTCAGACGGTGTCCCGGGGGGCGCTCTCGTACGCCGCCTCCAAGCGTGCCATCAGGCGCTCGTCGACCGGGAACGGTGTGCCGTCGATCCGCCGCACGGGCGCGATGTCCTGCGAGTTGCAGACGAAGGCGGCCCGGTAGCGGCCCACCCCGTCCGGACCGTCCAGCGTCACCGGGCGGCGAACCGACGGCTGTCCGGCCCGTGCGAGGCCGTCCTCCAGCAGCGCCATCGTGGTGCCGTGGAGCGCCGGGGCGTCGGGCCACACGACCGAGGTCCCGTCCCAGAAACCGATGTTGGCGACCGCGCCCTCGGCGACCACCCCGCCCGGCGCGGTCAGCAGTGCCTCGTCGAAGCCCGCCCGCCCGGCCAGCAGTCCGTAGTACGTCTGCCCGAACTCGCCCGGCCGCTTGATGTGCGGGGCCGTGCGCGTGTACGGCACCGGCATCAGGCTCCGTGCCCCGGGCGCCGGGGCGGCGGGTTCGCCGACCGTCACCATCACGGTCGTGCGCGTCGCGCCGCCCGGCAGGAGCCCGCTGACCCGCACCGAGGCGTCCCGCCGCCCCGCTCCGTCCAGGGCGTGGCGGATCAGCTCCCGTACCCGGTCGCCGTCCAGGGGCTCCTCGAACAACTCCCGGTTGGCCGCGTCCAGACGGGCGAGGTGCAGCCCCAGCCCCCGCACCTTCGCGCCCCTGACCTGCATGGCCGTGAAGTGACCGAACCCCTGGAAGGCGGGGACGCGCAGGTCTTCCGCGGTGGCCGGGCGGCCGTCGAACTCGACGTGGGGGGAGGGCGGGCGCATCGTCATCCGGCCACCGTAGGACCTGTCGGCCGGGGGCGCGGGCACCGGGCTTGACCTCAACCAAGGTTGAGGCTGAAAAGTACACGCCATGAACACCACAGCCGCTTCCACGGCCACCACGACGTCCTCCGCCCCCTCCGACCACGACGCCCCCCTCAAGGTGGCCGTCATCCTCGGCAGCAACCGCACGGGCCGCTTCGGACCGGTCGTCGCCGACTGGTTCCTGTCCCGCGCCGCGGGCCACCCGGGAATCGAGACCGATCTGATCGACGTCGTCGAGGCCGACCTCCCGGCCGCCCTGTCCTTCAGCCCCGGCCCCGAGGACGCGGCGCGGATCGAGGCGGTCTCCGCCCGGCTGGCGGCGGCGGACGCCTTCGTCGTCGTCACCCCCGAGTACAACCACTCCTACCCCGCCCCGCTGAAGAGCCTGATCGACTGGCACCGTGAGGAATGGCAGGCCAAGCCCGTCGCGTTCGTCTCCTACGGCGGCATCTCCGGTGGGTTGCGCGCCGTCGAGCACCTCCGCCAGGTCTTCGCGGAACAGCACACCGTCACCATCCGCGACACCGTCTCCTTCCACCATGCCGGCGCGCTCTTCGACGACACGGGACGCCACCGGGACCCGGCGTCCGCCGACGCGGCGGCCAAGTCGCTCCTGGACCAGCTGGTGTGGTGGGGGTCCGCCCTGCGCCAGGCCCGGAATCTCCGTCCGTACGGCGCCTGACCCGCTCCGGGCCGACAATCGGGTCAGGGGCAGGAGCCCGCCGTACTCCGAGGAGACCTGCGATGACAGCGCCGCCGGCATGGCTGACCGTACTGACCACGACCGACAGCGAGGAGAAGGCCCACGCGCTGGCCCGGTCGGCGGTGGAGGCGAGGCTGGCGGCCTGCGCGCAGATCTCCGCCCCCGTCACCTCGGTCTACCGGTGGCAGAACGCCATCGAGTCGAGCGAGGAGTGGCAGGTCTTCTTCAAGACGACGGCGGAGCGCTACGACGAACTGGAGGAGTGCCTCCAGCGGGAGCACGACTACGACACGCCGGAGATCATCGCCCTGCCGGTGATCCGCGGCAGCGCCCGCTACCTCGGCTGGGTGACGGCGGAGACGGCCCCCGCAGCCGCCCTGTGACAGCGGCCATGAGCACGCCGGACCCCGGCGGACCGCCCGCCGCCGAACGGCCCTTCTTCGTGTACGGGACGCTGCTCCCCGGCGAGCCCAACCACGACCTGTTCCTCCGGGGCCGTACGGCGGGGGAGCGGCCGGCCGTACTGCCCCGGGCGCTCCTCTTCGACGGCCCCGGCTATCCGTACGCGATCGACGGCCACGGCCGCGTCCACGGCACGCTGCTCACGGCGGCGCCGGGGGTGTACGGGGAACTGCTCGGGCTCCTGGACCATCTGGAGGAGTTCCTCGGCCCGGGCCACCCGCGCAACCTCTACGAGCGCGTGGTCCGCGAAGTCGAGCTCCCGGGCGCGGCGGAGAGCGGACCGGGCGGAGCGGGCGGGACGAGCACGCGGGCCGGGGCGGGCGGGCCGGGCCCCGGGGGCGGAGTGCAGGCCTGGGTCTACCTCGCCGCGGCCGCTGTCACCCGCTCGCTGCGCACGGGCGGGGTCCTCATCCCCGGCGGGCGGTGGAACGCCGGGGACACGCCGGGCGGCCCGAGCACGCCGTGACGGGGGCGCCGACCGTCACGGCAGTGACCGGCCCCGCGCAGGGCCGTGACGCCGTGGGCCTCAGCCGTCCTCGGCGGCCAGCGCCTCGGCCACGCCGCGTTCCTCGGGCCCCAGGAAGTGCGGGTCGGGCCGGAGCAGGGCGTCCAGGGCGGCCTTGCCCGACGCGGCCAGCTCCCGGACGCCGCCGTAATACCAGGTCGCGTCCCGAGGTTCGTCGACCCCGACCCCGTACGCGTCGATCCCCGCCGACCTGCACAGGGCCACCGCCCGGTGGATGTGGAAGCCCTGGCTCACCAGGACCGCCCGATCGACCCCGAAGATCTTGTTGGCCCGGACGCAGGAGTCCCAGCTGTCGAAGCCGGCGTAGTCGCTGACGATCCGTCTGTCGGGGACCCCGCGCTCGGTGAGGTACGTGCGCATCGCGTCCGGCTCGTCGTACTCCGCCCGGCTGTTGTCACCGGTGACCAGGACGGCCTTCACCTTCCCGGTCCGGTACAGCTCGGCCGCCGCGTCCAGGCGGTGGGCGAGATACGGCGTCGGCCGGCCCTGCCGCAACCCGGCGCCGAACACCACGGCGACCTCCCGCTCCGGGGCCTCGGCCGCCGTCCCCACCCGGTCGCCGGCGCTCAGGCGCGTCCAGGTCGCGGGCGCGAGGGCCAGCGCACAGGCGACCATCAGCCCCTGCACGAGCCGACGGCGCGCCCGCCGGGTGCGGGGCGGGCGCAGGGCCCGCCCCGCCCGCGTCCGCAGCTGCCTCCACCGGTCCGTCACACCGCTTCTCCTCCTGTGCGCAAGCCCCCTGGACGGGCCTGCCGCCCGTTGCGCGTCTGCGCGTCCGGGCAACCGTCAGCCGGTCCGGCCGATCGCCCGGCCGCGCGCCTCTCACCTCCTCCGACGACCTGGATGCCGCAATGGTTCGCCGGTCCCCCCGTCTGTGGCGTCCGCCACTGCCCCAGGGGCGCCGCCACACCGGCAGGGGCACGGCACACCACCGGCCCGCGACCCGGACGCGCCGGGGACCCACCGCGGACCGCGACCCACGCGGAAGGGCGCGTCGGCCGCCGCGGACCATGGCGTTCGGCTCGCCGAGCCCCGCCCCCGCGCCGCCCGACGTATCACGCGTGGTGGCGCCCCCCGCCCCGCACACCGTCGCCGTCCTCCTCATGAGGCGGTGGAAAGCATCCGTGACGTCCGCGCAACGGCCCCGCAACCTCCGTCCGCCACGATGAAGCATGACGGCGCGGCTCCGCACGACAAGCGAGCCGACGCTCCACCCGCCCCGCCCCACCGACGGCACGGCGTGACGCCCACCCGTGCGTGACGCCCCCAGCCCGGCACCCGGCTCAGCCTCGTCTCCCGGAACGGAACCCGCAGGCCCATGCAGCGCACCCGGCAGCCCCACCGCCCCGCTCACGGCGGCCCCGCAGGCCCGACCGCCCCCGCCCTGGTCGCCGTCGCGCACGGCAGCCGCGATCCGCGGGCCCTGAGCACCGTGCTGGCCCTGCTGGACCGGGTCCGCGACCTGCGCCCCGGCCTCGACGTCCGGCTCGGCCACATCGAGCTGAACCGGCCGCTGCTCCCGGACACCCTGGACGGCCTGCGCGGGGCGGACGCGGTCCTCGTCCCGCTGCTCCTGGGCCGCGGCCACCACGTCAAGCGCGACCTGCCCGCCGCGGCGGCCGCCGCCCCCGCCGTACGCACCCGGATCGCCGCACCCCTCGGGCCCCACCCGCTCCTGGTCGACGCGCTGTACGGGCGGCTCGTGGAGGCCGGCTGGGACCCCGCCGACCGCGACGGCCGCCACACCGCCGTCGTGCTCGCCGCCGCCGGGTCCCGCGACCCCGAGTCCGCGAAGGACACCCGCCGTACGGCCCGGATGCTCGCCGAACGCCTCTGCGTCCCCGTCGTCCCCGCGTACGCCTCTGCCGCCGCCCCCACGGTCCCGGACGCCCTGCACCAGCTCGCCGCACGGGGCCGACGGCGGATCGCCGTCGCCGCGTACTTCACCGCCCCCGGCCGCTTCGCGAGCGCCGCCGCCGAGGCCGGGCCCGGGATCGCGGCCGCGCCGCTCGGCGCGCACCCGGCGATGGCCAGGCTCCTGCTGCACCGCTACGACCAGGCGCTCGCCGAAGGGGCGCCGCCCGGACCCGGGGCGGACGCGGAGGCGCGGCCGGTGAGACGGCTCGCACCGGCCTGACGTACGAGCGCGCACGCCGTGTTGTCGGTCATGGTCGCTACGGTCGGAACCATGGACGGCACACAGGGCGTATACGGGGCAGATCCGGCAGGCATCACTCACCGCGCGCACGGCACACAGGACGCGAACGAAACGCGGGACGCGCACGGCGCCCCGCCGCCACACGGCGCACCGGGGACACCCCCCGCGCACGGCGCACCGGCCCCTCACGGCGCATCGAGCACCGCGGGCGCGCGCCCCGCCCCCGCCGGGCCGGCCGCCTCTCCCGCACGGGCCGCGCCCCGCGCACGGACCACCGAGGCCGGGCCCTACGGCCCCGCCGACACCGAGCGCTGGGACACAGAGCCGGACAAGCGCCCCGGCCGCACCGCCTTCCAGCGCGACCGCGCCCGGGTGCTGCACTCCGCCGCCCTGCGCCGACTCGCCGGGAAGACCCAGGTCGTGACGCCCGGCACCCGCTCCCTCGCCTGGGACGCCAGCCCCCGCACCCGGCTGACCCATTCCCTGGAGTGCGCGCAGGTCGGCCGCGAGCTGGGCGCGGTGCTCGGCTGCGACCCCGACCTCGTCGAGACGGCCTGCCTCGCCCACGACCTGGGGCACCCCCCGTTCGGCCACAACGGCGAGCAGGCGCTCAACGACTTCGCCTCCGACTGCGGGGGCTTCGAGGGCAACGCCCAGTCGCTGCGCCTGCTGACCCGCCTGGAGCCCAAGCGGTTCGTCCGCGACCCCCGCACCGGCGAGCTGGCCAGCGTCGGCCTCAACCTGACCCGGGCCGCCCTGGACGCCGCCACGAAGTACCCCTGGCCGCGCGGCGCGCACCCCGCCGACCCGCACGCGACGAAGTTCGGGGTGTACGCGGACGACCTCCCGGTCTTCGCATGGGCCCGCGAGAGGTCCCCCGAGGGCCGCACCTGCTTCGAGGCACAGGTCATGGACTGGTCCGACGACGTGGCGTATTCGGTGCACGACTTCGAGGACGGCCTGCACGCCGGCCACATCGACCCCGACTGCCTCGACGCGGAGCCGGAGCGTGAGGAGATCCGGGCCGTCGCCATCGGCCGCTACGTCCCCGCCGACACCGACCCGCAGGAGCTCTCCGACGCGTTGGACCGCCTGAGGGAACAGGAGTGGTGGCCGCACGGCTACGACGGCTCCGCCGTGGCCCAGGCCCGCCTCAAGGACGCCACCAGCCAGCTCATCGGCCGTTTCTGCATGGCGGCAGAGACCGCCACCCGCGCGGTGTACGGCTTCGGCAGGCTCGGCCGGTACGGCGCCGAGCTGGTCGTCCCGCGCGGCGTCCGCCACGAGTGCGCGGTGCTGAAGGCCGTGGCCGACCGGTTCGTCATGCAGCGAGCCGAGCAGGAGGCCATCCGCGTCGACCAGCGCATCGTCATCGCCGAGCTGGCCGCGTCCCTCACCGCCCGCGCCCCCGAGGGACTGGAGCCGCACTTCCGCGCCCTGTTCGACCAGGCGCCCGACGACCGGGCCCGCAAGCGGGTCCTCGTCGACCAGATCGCCGCGCTCACCGACGCCTCCGCACGATCCCTGCACGCCGCGCTCACCGCCCGCCACCGCTGACCGGCAGACTGGTCCCCTGACCACCGGGTGTGACCTGTCCCGGGGAACACCCTCTTTCGTCATCACGCTGCGTGCGGGACGCTCGCAGCGGAGGGCGCCGCGCAGCACAGCACTGAGGAGGCATCAAGTGGTCGACGCACATCGCACGTTCGTCATCGTCGGAGCAGGACTCGCAGGGGCGAAGGCGGCCGAAACACTTCGTGCCGAAGGGTTCACCGGCCGGGTGATCCTCATCGGGGACGAGCGCGACCACCCCTACGAACGGCCGCCGCTCTCCAAGGGCTACCTGACCGGCTCGGCCGAACGCGCCGCCGTCTTCACGCACGAGCGTGCCTGGTACGCCGGCTCAGACATCGAGCTGCACCTCGGCCAGCCGGTCACCGCGCTCGACCGCTACGCCCGGACCGTGCAGCTCGGCGACAACACCGTCATCCACTACGACAAGCTGCTCCTGGCCACCGGCTCGGAACCGCGCCGCCTCGACGTCCCGGGCACCGACCTGGCCGGCGTCCACCATCTGCGCCGCCTCGCCCACGCCGACCGGCTGCGCAACGTCCTGGCCGCCCTCGGCCGCGACAACGGCCACCTCGTCATCGCCGGAGCCGGGTGGATCGGCCTGGAGGTCGCCGCCGCCGCTCGCGGGTACGGGGCCGAGGTCACCGTCGTCGAGGCGCACGCCACCCCGCTGCACCAGGTGATGGGCCCCGAGCTGGGCCAGATCTTCACCGAACTGCACAGCGCGCACGGCGTCCGCTTCCACTTCGGCGCCCGCCTCACCGAGATCACCGGCCAGGACGGCATGGTCCTCGCCGCCCGCACCGACGACGGCGAGGAGCACCCCGCCCACGACGTCCTCGCCGCGATCGGCGCCGCCCCGCGCTCCGCCCTCGCCGAGGCCGCCGGGCTGGAGACGGTCGACCGGTCCCACGGCGGCGGCATCGCGGTGGACGCCTCGCTGCGCACCTCCGACCCGCACGTCTACGCCGCCGGGGACGTCGCCGCCGCCGCCCACCCGCTGCTCGGCGAACGGCTGCGCGTCGAGCACTGGGCCAACGCGCTGAACGCCGGCCCGGCCGCCGCCCGCGCCATGCTCGGCCAGGACGTGACGTACGACCGTGTCCCGTACTTCTTCTCCGACCAGTACGACGTCGGCCTGGAGTACTCCGGCTGGGCCCCGCCCGGCAGCTACGACGAGGTGATCATCCGGGGCGACGCGGGGAAGCGGGAGTTCATCGCGTTCTGGCTCAGGGACCGCCGCCTCCTGGCCGGGATGAACGTCAACGTGTGGGACGTCACCGAAACGATCCAGGAGCTGATCCGCGAGGGCCGGCAACACGACCCGGAGGCGCTCGCCGACCCGTCGGTCCCCCTGGAGACCCTGCTCTGAGCACGGCCCGCCCCGGAGCGCCCCCCCCGCCACCGGGGCGCCGCAGGCCCGGCCGCCCCGCCCCGGTGGCGGGGAGCGCCGGGAGGGAAGGCCGTCACCCGGCCCGGCCCCGGGCGCCACGGCACGCCCGGCAGACCCCGCCGTACGCGCCCGCCCGCCCCGGGCCCGATGGCTCACCTCCGCGCGCAGCCCGGTGGGCGTTCGGCTGTCGGCCCCCACCCGTAGACTTCACCCGTGGCAGGCAGGATCAATGACGACGACGTGAAGGCGGTCCGGGACGCGGTCCCGATCGACTCCGTCGTGTCCGAATACCTCCAGCTGCGCAACGCGGGCGGCGGCAACCTCAAGGGACTCTGCCCCTTCCACGACGAGAAGTCCCCCTCCTTCCAGGTCAGCCCCGGCAAGGGCCTCTTCCACTGCTTCGGCTGCCAGGAGGGCGGCGACACGATCGCCTTCGTGATGAAGATCGACCACCTCTCCTTCTCGGAGACGGTCGAGCGCCTCGCCGCCAAGGCGGGCATCACCCTGCGCTACGAGGAGGGCGGCTACAACCCCTCCCACCAGCGCGGCGAACGCATCAGGCTGATCGAGGCCCACCAGGCCGCCGCCGAGTTCTACATCGCCCAGCTCGACAGCCCCGAGGCCGAGATCGGGCGGAGGTTCCTCGCCGAGCGCGGCTTCGACCAGGCTGCCGCCACCCACTTCCGCGTCGGCTACAGCCCGGCCGGCTGGGACCACCTCACCCGCTATCTGCGCGGCAAGGGCTTCAGCGACAAGGAGCTGATCACCTCCGGGCTGTCCCAGGACGGCCGCCGCGGCCCCATCGACCGCTTCCGCGGCCGGCTGATGTGGCCCATCAGCGACACCGCAGGGGAGATCGTCGGCTTCGGCGCCCGCAAGCTCCGCGACGACGACAACGGCCCGAAGTATTTGAACACCCCCGAGACCCCCGTCTACAAGAAGTCCCAGGTGCTGTACGGCATCGACCTGGCCAAGAAGGACATCGCCAAGGCCAGCCGGGCCGTCGTCGTCGAGGGCTACACCGACGTCATGGCCTGCCACCTCGCCGGGGTCACCACGGCCATCGCCACCTGCGGCACCGCCTTCGGCAACGACCACATCAAGATCCTGCGCCGCCTCCTCATGGACAACGGCAGCGCGCGGGTGATCTTCACCTTCGACGGTGACTCCGCCGGTCAGAAGGCCGCCCTGCGCGCCTTCGAGGACGACCAGAAGTTCGCCGCGGAGACGTACATCGCCATCGCCCCGGACGGCATGGACCCGTGCGACCTGCGGCTCGCCAAGGGCGACGACTCCGTGCGGGACCTGGTCGAGCCGCGCACCCCGCTCTTCGAGTTCGCGCTGCGCCAGATCGTCGGCCGCTACGACCTGGAGACCCCCGCGGGCCGTGCGGCCGCCCTGGACGAGGCCGCCGCCGTCGTCGCCAAGATCAAGACGAGCAGTGTGCAGCGCGAGGTCGCCGTGCAGCTCGCCGGGCTCGTCGGCATCCTCGACCAGGAGTTCGTCGTCCACCGCGTCGCCCAGCTCGCCCGCTGGGCCCGCGACAAGGGCGGCGACCCAGGGGAGCGCGGCGGCCGCGGCGGCCCCCAGGGCCCGCGCAACGGCGCCCAGGGGCCGCGCCCAGGAGCACCGCGGCAGTCCGCGCCCGCGCCCGCCGGTTTCTCCGGCCCCGCGCTGAACCTCCGCAGCCCCGCCCACCGCACCGAGCGCGAGCTGCTCAAGCTCGCCCTCCAGAAGCCCGCCCTGGTCTCCCCGGCCTTCGACGCGTACGGCACGGACGAGTTCACCGCCCCGCCCTACGCGGCCGTGCGCCGGTGCATCGAGGAGGCGGGCGGCGCCGAGCAGGGGCTCGGTGACAACCGCGAGTACCTTGTCGCCGTGATGGACGCCGCCCCCGACGACACCGTCCGCAACCTCGTCACCGAGCTGGCCGTCGAGGTGTTCCGCGGCAAGAACATCGACGAGACCTATGCGGGCATGCAGCTCGTCCAGGTCCGGCTGCGCGCCGTGGACCGCCGCATCAACGACGTCCAGGGCAGCCTCGCCCGCCTCGGCAGCCACGTGGCCCCCGAAGACCTGGCGGCCGCGCAGAACGAGGTCTGGGTGCTCCAGCAGTACGCCCAGTCCCTCCGCGCCAAGGGCGCGGACGCCCTCTGACGGGCCCGCTCCCGCCGCCGGGACGCCCATCGGCCGGTAACCGTCCGAACTCAAAAAGTCACCGCACGACCCTCGTGGCAGCCGTGTGTCGTACCCCACACTGAAGGCGGTGCCTGCGTCATCGGAGCGCGCCCGGTCCGCCGGGGCCGGCCTCCGCCCCGCCATCCGGCAGCGATCACCTGGAGGTCGCCCCCGTGCAGACCCGGACCGCGACGACCACGACCGAGCCCATCGCGGCGATCCCCGCACAGCACCGGGCCCGGCGCCACCCGGAGTCAGCCCCGGGCCCGACCGGGGACGCGCCGGAGGCCGTCATGGTGGAGTCGGCCCGCCTCCCCGAGCCGCGCCACCGCGCCGACACCGGCGGCCCCACCTCCGACCTCTTCCGGCAGTACCTCCGCGAGATCGGCCGCATCCGGCTGCTCACCGCCGCGGAGGAGGTCGAGCTCGCCCGCCGCGTCGAGGCCGGACTCCTCGCCGAGGAACGCCTCGCGACCACCCCCGACCTCGACTCCCGGCTCGCCGTCGACCTCGACCGGCTGGTGGTCATGGGCCGCACGGCCAAACGCCGCCTCATCGAGGCCAACCTCCGCCTCGTCGTCTCCGTCGCCAAGCGCTACGTGGGCCGCGGGCTGACGATGCTCGACCTGGTCCAGGAGGGGAACCTCGGGCTGATCAGGGCCGTGGAGAAGTTCGACTACGCGCGGGGCTACAAGTTCTCCACGTACGCGACCTGGTGGATTCGCCAGGCGATGTCCCGGGCCCTCGCCGACCAGGCCCGCACCATTCGCGTCCCGGTCCATGTCGTGGAGCTGATCAACCGCGTCGTCCGGGTCCAGCGCCGGATGCTCCAGGAACGCGGCTTCGAGCCGAGCGCGGAGGAGGTCGCCGCCGAGCTCGGCCTGACCCCGGAGCGGGTCACCGACGTCCTGCGCCTGGCCCAGGAGCCCGTCTCCCTGCACGCCCCGGTCGGCGAGGAGGACGACGTCTCCTTCGGCGACCTCATCGAGGACGGCGACGCGGCCTCGCCCGTCGAGTCCGCCGCGTTCCTGCTGCTGCGCGAACACCTGGAGGCGGTGCTCTCCACCCTCGGCGAACGCGAACGCAAGGTCGTCCAGCTGCGGTACGGGCTGGAGGACGGGCGGTCCCGCACCCTGGAGGAGATCGGCGGGATCTTCGGCGTGACACGCGAACGCATCCGCCAGATCGAGTCCAGGACCCTCAACAGGCTGCGGGACCACGCCTTCGCCGACCAGCTCCGCGGCTACCTCCACTGACCGGGGGCCGGGAGCACCTGCCCCGGCCCCTCGCCCCTCGCCTCAGTCCACCTCGGCCAGCGCCTCGGCGAACTGCGACGCGTACAGCCGGGCGTAGGCCCCGCCGGCGGCCAGCAGCGCGTCGTGCGTGCCCTGCTCGACGATGGAGCCGCCCTCCATGACCAGGATCACGTCGGCGTCCCGGATCGTGGAGAGCCGGTGCGCGATCACGAACGACGTACGCCCGTGCGCGAGCCGCGCCATCGCCTTCTGGATCAGCACCTCGGTCCGGGTGTCCACCGAGCTGGTCGCCTCGTCGAGAACGAGGATCACCGGATCGGACAGGAACGCCCGCGCGATGGTGATCAGCTGCTTCTCGCCCGCGCTGACCCCCGTGCCCTCGTCGTCGATCACCGAGTCGTAGCCGTCGGGCAGCGTCCGGATGAACCGGTCCGCGTGCGCCGCCTTCGCCGCCTCCTCGATCTCCTCCCGGGTGACCTCGCGCGCCGCGCCGTACGCGATGTTCTCCGCGATCGTCCCGCCGAACAGCCAGGTGTCCTGGAGCACCATGCCGATCGCGGACCGCAGGTCGTCCCGCGACATCCGCGCCACGTCGACCCCGTCGAGCGCGATCCGCCCGCCGGTCACCTCGTAGAACCGCATCAGCAGGTTGACCAGCGTCGTCTTGCCCGCACCGGTGGGACCGACGATCGCGACGGTCTGCCCCGGCTCCACGCTCAGCGACAGATCCTCGATCAGCGGCTTCTCCGGCTCGTAGCGGAAGGACACCTTCTCCAGCGAGACCCGGCCCAGCAGCTCCTTCGGCCGCTCGCCGTCCACCGGGTCCGGGCCCTGCTCCTCGGCGTCCAGCAGCTCGAAGACCCGCTCCGCCGAAGCGACGCCGGACTGCACCAGGTTGGCCATCGAGGCGACCTGCGTCAGCGGCATCGAGAACTGCCGCGAGTACTGGATGAACGCCTGGACGTCACCGATCGACAGCGCGCCCGAGGCGACCCGGAGCCCGCCGACCACGGCCACCAGCACGTAGTTCAGGTTCGAGATGAACATCATCAGCGGCTGCATGACCCCGGTGGCGAACTGGGCCTTGAACCCCGCCTCGTACAGCGCGTCGTTCTGCTCGGCGAAGCCCCTCGCGGACTCCTCCTGCCGGCCGAAGACCTTCACCAGGCTGTGCCCCGTGTACATCTCCTCGACGTGCGCGTTGAGCTGCCCGGTCACCTGCCACTGCCGCACGAACTGCGGCTGAGACCGCTTGCCGACCTGGGTCGCCACGAACACCGACAAGGGGATCGTCAGCAGGGCGACCAGAGCCAGCAGCGGCGAGATCCAGACCATCATGATCAGCACGCCGACGATGGTCAGCAGCGAGTTGATCAGCTGGCCCATCGTCTGCTGGAGTGTCTGCGAGATGTTGTCGATGTCGTTGGTCGCCCGACTGAGCACCTCACCGCGCTTGGACCGGTCGAAGTACGCCAGCGGCAGCCGCGCCAGCTTCGTCTGGAGGTCCTCGCGCAGCTGGAACACGATCCGGTTGATCACCCGGATCGACACCCGCGTGGAGACGAGCATCAGCAGCCCCGCGCCGACGTAGACCGCCAGCGCCAGCAGCAGGACGTCGCCCACCGCCCCGAAGTCGATGCCCTCGCCCGGGGTGAAGTCGACCCCCGAGAGCATGTCGGCCATGGAGCCGCTGCCCTCCGCCCGCAGCGCCTCGATCGCCTCCGCCTTGGTGGCGCCCTCCGGCGTCCCGCGGCCGACGACCCCCGCGAATATGAGGTCGGTCGCCTTCCCGAGGATCTTCGGGCCGACCACGGAGAGCGCCACGCTGAGCGTCACCGCGCCCAGCATCAGATACAGCGAGGACTTCTCCCGGCCGAACCGCCTCAGCAGCCGCTTGCCCGACCCCTTGAAGTCCGTCGACCGGTCGGTGGGCGCGCCCCCGGCCATCATCCGTCCACCCGGACCGGCCATTACGCGGCCTCCGCTTCCGTCAGCTGGGAGAGAACGATCTCCCGGTACGTTTCATTGCCGGCCATCAACGTGTGATGGGTCCCCGACCCCACGAGACGCCCCTCGTCCAGCACGAGGATGCGGTCCGCGTCACGAATGGTGGACACCCGCTGCGCCACGATCACCACGGTCGCCCCGGCCGTCTCCCGCGCCAGCGCCGCGCGCAACGCGGCGTCGGTCGCGTAGTCCAGCGCAGAGAACGAGTCGTCGAAGAGGTAGATCTCCGGACGCTGCACCAGCGTCCGGGCGATGGAGAGCCGCTGCCGCTGTCCGCCCGACACATTGGTGCCGCCCTGCGCGATCGGCGCGTCGAGCCCGTGCTCCAGGGCCTCGACGAACTCCTTGGCCTGCGCCACCTCCAGGGCGTGCCACAGCTCCTCGTCACTGGCGTCCGGGTTCCCGTACCGCAGGTTCGTCGCGACGGTCCCCGAGAAGAGGTACGGCTTCTGCGGCACCAGGCTCACCGTCTTGGCCAGCAGCACCGGATCGAGCGTCCGCACGTCCTCGCCGTCGACCAGCACCGCGCCGTCCGTCACGTCGAACAGCCGGGGCACGAGACCGAGCAGTGTGGACTTCCCGCTGCCGGTCGAGCCGATGACCGCGGTCGTCTCGCCGGGCCGGGCCACCAGATCCACCGCCCGCAGCACCGGCTCCTCGGCGCCCGGGTAGCGGAACTCCGCGCCCCGCACCTCCAGATGTCCGTGCCGGCGCAGCTCGGTGACCGGTGCGACGGGCGGCACCACGCTCGAATCGGTCCCCAGCACCTCCTCGATGCGCTCGGCGCACACCTCGGCGCGCGGGACCATCATGAACATGAAGGTGGCCATCATCACGGCCATCACGATCTGCATCAGATAGGCGAGGAAGGCGGTCAGCGCGCCGATCTGCATCCCGCCGCTGTCGATGCGGTGCGCACCGAACCACACGACGGCGATCGACGACAGGTTGACCACCGTCATCACCGTCGGGAACATGAACGCCATCAGCCGCCCGGTCGCCACCGACACATCGGTCAGCTCGGTGTTCGCCCCCCGGAACCGCTTCTCCTCGTAGCCGTCCCGCACGAAGGCGCGGATCACGCGGTTGCCGGTGATCTGCTCGCGCAGCACCCGGTTCACCCCGTCCAGCCGCTCCTGCATCGTGCGGAACAGCGGCCGCATCTTCTTCACGATGACGCTGACCGAGACGCCGAGCACCGGCACGACCGCCAGCAGCACCGCCGACAGCGGCACGTCCTGGCCGAGCGCCATGATGATGCCGCCGACGCACATGATCGGAGCCGACACCATCAGGGTGAACCCCATGAGCACCAGCGTCTGCACCTGCTGGACGTCGTTGGTGGTCCGCGTGATCAGCGTCGGAGCCCCGAAACGCCCGAGCTCGCGCGCCGAGAAGGACTGCACGCGGTCGAAGACGGCCGCCCGCACGTCCCGCCCGAGCGCGGAGGCGGTCCGGGCCCCGTAGTACACGGCGCCGACGTTGCACAGCACCTGGAGGACGCTGACGGCGATCATGAGACCGCCGAACTCCAGGATGTACCCCGTGTCCCCCGTGACGACACCGTTGTCGATGATGTCCGCGTTGAGGCTGGGCAGGTACAGGGTGGCGCAGGTCTGGAGCAGTTGGAGGAACACCAACAGCACGATGGGTTTCTTGTACGGGCCCAGGTGGGCCCGCAGGAGTTTTATGAGCACGCGGGTCTCTCGGAGTCGGCGGCAGGCAGAAGCCGCCCCAGTTTCGCGTACGCCGTACTCCGCGAGCGAACCCTTTTCCCCAAACCCCGGTCAAGGCAGGAGCACGCCCGCGTGGCCCCGCCCCGGGTGCGCGCCGCAGGGACGCGTGCCGGTGCGCGCGGGGTCGCGCCGAGGCCGGAGCCCGCCCACCCGGCCCGGGGCGGCCCGGCGCCGGAACGCCCCCGGCGTGCGCTTCACTCCGGGTGCACGCCGTCGAAGGCCCCCGGGTGGATCTGGTCCCGGGTGGCCCCGTACTGCTGGCGCACCGCCTGCCCGTTCGCCGACTCCTCGCCGGGCTCCAGCACCTGGGCGGCCGCGCCCTGCCAGGCCGGGGGCGTACGCGGGTCGCAGACGCCCTGCGACACCCCGAGCGCCCAGGCCGCCTGCCGCGCCGCACCGATCGCCGCGTACTGGGCGGGCTGCGGCACCACGACCTGGGTGCCGAACACCGCCGGGGCCAGCGCCTGTACGGCCGGCAGCTCGGCGGCGGCGCCCAGCAGGAAGACCCGGCGCACCTCCACCCCGCGTCCGCGCAGCACGTCCAGGGCGTCGGCCAGCGAACAGAGCATCCCCTCGAACGCGGCCCGCGCCAGGTGCTCCGGCTTCATCGACTCGCGCCGCAGCCCGCTCAGCGTGCCCGCGGTGTGCGGGAGCCGGGGAGTGCGCTCCCCCTCCAGATACGGCAGCAGCACCAGCCCGGACGCGCCCGGCGTCGACTTCAGGGCGAGCGCGGAGAGTTCCTCCGGGCCGTCCACGTCGAGCATCTCGGCGGTGCCGCGCAGTGCGCGTACGGCGTTGGAGGTGTGGACCACCGGCAGGTGCATCCCGGTGGCGTCGGCGAACGAGGTGATCATCCCGGTCGGGTCGGCGAGCGCCTCGTGATGGACCGCCATCACGGACCCGGAGGCCCCCAGCGACACCACCGCGTCGCCCACCGCGACCCCGAGCCCGAAGGCCGCCGCCATCGTCTCGCCGGTGCCCGCGGAGATCAGCAGCCCTTCCGGCGTCATCCCGGCGGATTCCGCGGGGCCGAGCACCTCGGGCAACGCGGCGGAGTGGCCGAGCGCGAGTTCCACCAGGTCGGGCCGGTAGGAAGCGGACCCGGCCGACCAGTAACCGGTGCCGGAGGCCGCCCCCCGGTCCGTGATCCGGCGGTGCGGCCGCCCGAGGAGCTGCCACACCAGCCAGTCGTGCGGCTGGAGGACCGCGGCGACCCGCTGCGCGTTCTCCGGCTCCTGCCGCGCCAGCCAGCGCAGCTTGGCCACCGGCTGCGAAGCCTGCGGCACGGACCCGACGGCCTCGGCCCAGGCCTGCCGTCCGCCCAGCGAGTCGATCAGCCCCGCCGCGGCGGCCTGCGCCCGCCGGTCGTTGCCGAGGAGGGCCGGGCGTACGAGATTGCCCTGGTGGTCCAGCGGCACGAGCCCGTGCTGCTGGGCCGAGACGCCGATGGCCTGCACCCCTTCGAGCAGCCCGCCGGAGGCCGCCTCACCGAGCGAGAGCAGCCAGGCCTGCGGATCGACCTCGGTGGCCTTGGCCTCGATCGGATGAGCGGCGTACCCCTGCCGCAGCACGGCTCCCGTGTCCGTGTCGCAGACGACGATGTGAGTGAAGGCGGAAGAACTGTCCAACCCCGCGACTATGCCCATACGGCGATTCTGCCGCACTCCGGGAAAATCCCGTAACCGCCGTCGAACACGAGCGGGTCCCGGAAACGGTCCGGGCGCCCCCCGACGCGCGGAGGGCGCCCGGCCGCCTCTCGGGGGCGTCCAGCGGGTCTGGGCCGAGCGCCCCTAAATGTTGGTGGTCCCCCAGTCGTCCTCGCCGTTCTGGCTGCTCCGCTCCCGCAGCGACCGGACCCGCTCGGCCACGGAGGCGGGAACCCGGTCCCCGACCTTGTCGCTGACCGAGTGGTACGCCTTGCCGGCGATGTCCCGGCCGCTGTGCGCGGCGCTCTCGGCGGCGTTCCGCACGGCCGGGTTCTCCGTGAACTGCCGGGCCGACTTCCTCAACTGTTCGTAACGCTCGCGCCCGGCTCGCGTGCCGAGCACGTAACCGAGGGCCACTCCGGCGATGAACGTGAGCCGGTACCGCATGGCTGCCACCCTTCCTGCGCTTGGTCCGACGTGTGCAGCCCGCCTACCCGCGATCACCCGAGATCACCCCGGGCGGTACCGATTGGCGGAGCACCCCCCTGCTTGCGCTAATGTATGTGTCGCAGCGAACGCGCGCCGCTCGGCAGCCGCCAGGCAGGTACGCTTTCGAGGCACCGCAGCAATCCCCTGTAGCTCAATTGGCAGAGCAGCCGGCTGTTAACCGGCAGGTTACTGGTTCGAGTCCAGTCGGGGGAGCGCGATCCCCTGTAGCTCAATTGGCAGAGCATTCGGCTGTTAACCGGAGGGTTACTGGTTCGAGTCCAGTCGGGGGAGCGATCCGGAAGAGGGCCCCTCGGGGTCCTTTTTCGTGTGCCCGTACACGGCGCGGCGAGGGGCCCGCGACCACTCTTTCGGGTCCCCTGCGCCCCGCAGGGAACCGGGCGGCACGCAGCCCGGTCCTCAAGATCGGGCGAAGCCGGCCACCCGAAGCGAGAGATCGTATGACCGGCTATGCTGCGGCAGACGGGGCGCACACTTGTACGCGCCACGCCGAGACGGGGCGGTAGCTCAGCCGGTTAGAGCAGCGGACTCATAATCCGTCGGCCGTGGGTTCGAGTCCCACCCGCCCCACCGAGCGTCCCCAGGCAGAATCGTTCTGGCCTGGGGAAACGCGTTTTTCTGGGGCGCTTTGGCGTGTGGCGGTCGCCTTGCGGGTGTATGGCGAACGCGGGTCCTGGCACACGGAGAATAGGCCCTGGACGTCTCTGACCTCACGTTTCGTGGCAGCTGCTTCCTGGGAGTGTCGGGCGGATCGCTCCCACCGATCTTCGGCCCAGCCGAGCAGACGGCCCCTACCGGCGCTCTGCTCAGTGGAGTCGAGATCGAGTGTGGGCCGGATCCCCGTTATGTTTTTCGCGGTCCTGCAATGGGGCCGCTGGCCTCCGGGCCCGGCATGACTGTGTCCCCCTGTCGAACGGATGACCTGGGGGGTGGTGTCACCGGGCCCGGGAGGTGTCCGTCGGAGACGCTGATCAGAGGTCCGGCCGCCACCCCGTCCGGCGCAACGCCGGACAGCTCGCGGATGGCAGGTCTGCATAACGTGGATGCGCGAGTACGACACCGAAGCCGAGGCCGGCACCGACAACACCCTCTGGAAGGGCGGCATGTTCGACACCGAAGACGTGGGCGTGTTCCTCGGCCTGGACGTCGGCAAGAGCACCCATCACGGCCACGGGCTCACCCCGGCCGGAAAAAAGGTCTTCGACAAGCAGCTGCCCAACAGCGAGCCGAAGCTGCGGGCCGTGTTCGACAAACTGGCCGCGAAGTTCGGCACCGTCCTGGTGATCGTGGACCAGCCTGCCTCCATCGGCGCCCTGCCCCTGACCGTCGCCCGCAATGCGGGCTGCAAGGTCGCCTACCTGCCCGGCCTGGCGATGCGCCGGATCGCCGACCTCTACCCCGGCGAGGCCAAGACCGACGCCAAGGACGCGGCCGTGATCGCGGACGCGGCCCGCACCATGCCACACACCCTGCGCTCGCTGGAGCTGACCGACGAGATCACCGCCGAGCTCACCGTACTCGTCGGCTTCGACCAAGACCTTGCGGCCGAGACCACCCGCACCAGCAACCGGATACGCGGACTGCTCACCCAGTTCCACCCCAGCCTCGAACGCGTCCTCGGACCGCGCCTGGACCACCAGGCCGTCACCTGGCTCCTGGAGCGTTACGGCTCCCCGGCCGCCCTGCGCAAAGCCGGTCGCCGCAGACTCGTGGAACTGATCCGCCCGA
>NZ_JBBBEN010000083.1:0-40352 GCF_037137275.1 Streptomyces pratensis
GACGACAACCGTGGCGGCGGGTCCGGTGGCGGGTTCCGTCGTGACGACCGGGACCGTGGCGGATACCGTGGCGGCCAGCGGGATGACCGCGACCGTGGCGGCTTCCGAGGGAGGGACGACCGGGACCGCGACCGGGAGCCGATCAAGCGGCTGTCGATCCCTGACGACGTCACCGGCGACGAGATCGACAAGGACGTACGCCAGGAGCTGATGAGCCTGCCGAAGACCCTGGCCGAGGATGTCGCGCGCAACCTCGTCATGGTGGCCCGGTTGATCGACGAGGACCCCGAGGAGGCCTACGCGTACGCCCGCATCGCTCTGCGGCTCGCCTCGCGGGTGGCGGCGGTGCGGGAGGCGGCCGGGTTCGCGGCGTACGCGACCCAGAAGTACTCCGAGGCACTCGCCGAGTTCCGGGCGGCCCGGCGGATGACCGGGTCCGTGGACCTGTGGCCCGTCATGGCGGACTGCGAGCGGGGGCTCGGCCGGCCCGAGCGGGCGATGGCCATGGCCGGCGAGCCCGAGGTGCGGAGGCTGGACAAGGCCGGGCAGGTCGAGATGCGGTTGGTGGCCGCCGGCGCCCGCCGGGACATGGGTCAGATCGACGCCGCCATCGTCACGCTCCAGGGCCCTGAGCTGGCGTCCCACTCCGTCCAGCCCTGGACGCCGCGTCTGCGCTACGCCTACGCGGACGCGCTGCTGGAGGCCGGGCGCGAGGACGAGGCCCGTGAGTGGTTCGGAAAGGCCCTGGAGGCTGACAAGGACGGTTCCACCGACGCGTCGGACCGGCTGGCCGAGCTCGACGGTGTGGAGTTCGTCGACGCTCTCGGCGACGACGAGGCCGATGACGTGGCCGCTCTCGCCCCGGAAGCGCCCGCGGACAGCGACGCCGGCAGCGGGACCACCGCGCAGTACACGGACGGACGGGCCGGCGAGGACCCGGACGGGCCGGCAGACGGTTCGGCCACTGCCTAGCGACTGACGAAGGGGGGCGGCACTCCAANGCCGCCCCCCTTCGTCGTACCCGGACCCGTGGCCGTCAGCCAGTGGCGAGACTCCGCATGACCAGGCCCGTGGCCGGCTTCGGCCCGAACGACGTCGATTTGCGGGGCATGGTGACGCCCTGCCGAGCCAGTTCCCGTACCACCTCTTCACGTACCGGATGCATCAGCACCGCCGTCGCGCCGAGCCGCTCCGCCTGGTCGACAGCGGCCGCGGCGTCGTGGATGTAGCCGATGTGCTCAGGGGCGTCGGGGACCCGCCATACCTCGTCGAGCAGCGCGGAGTGCAGGACCGTGGCGTCCAGAGTGCGCCAGGAGTCGGGCCGGTCAGCCCGGACCGACCGGGCCAGCAGGGCCCGGTCGGGGCGGTCCACCAGGTGGAAGCCGCCGTCGCCCGCGAGGAGGAACGCGTTGCCCTCCGCCGCCGCACCGGCGAGCGCGTCCAGCGCCTGGGGGAGCGGCCCGTCCACCTCGCTGACCCGGAAGAGGCCGGTCAGCGCTTCGAGTGCCCGGGAGACCGGCAGCCCGCGCAGGAGCCGGTGGATGGCGCGCACCTGGAGCGGGTGGCGGGCTGTGTCCACGAGGAGGACGAGGCCGTGGTCCCAGGGGCCGGGGGCGTGCTGCTCCCGTTGGAGCCGCAGGTAGGTGGCCCACCGGTGGTGGCCGTCGGCGATGAGCGCCTGGTGCCGGGCCAGATCCTCCTCGATCTCGCTCCGCTCGGCCGGATCGGTCACGGCCCAGAGACGGTGCCGGAATCCGTCCTCCGTCGTCGTGGTGAGCAGTGGCGGGAGCTGGGCCGTGCGCTCGATGACCGCTCCCGCCCCCGTGGGCGCATCCGCCTTGCCGCGGTACGTCAGCAGCAGCGGTTCCAGATGGGCCTCCGTCGTGCGCATCAGGTCCGCGCGGTCCGCGACGACGTCGTCCATGACGTCCTCGTGCGGGAGCACGATGCCTTCGGCCGCAGGGGAGAGCTCCAGGGCGCCGATCAGGCCCCGCTGGAGGATCTCGTCGCTCCGCTGTTCGTAGACGTAGAGCACGGGGTCCGGGTCCGGTGCGATGATCCCCTCGGCGAGCCAGCGGTCCAGGGTGGCGGCCGCCTGCCGGTTCCGGGCCTCCGGCGTCCCGGCCTGGGGCAGGATGAGGCGCACGATGTTGTGCGGGTCGGCGGACTCCAGGTGGTGCAGCCCGTCCGGCCGCACGACCACGTCGTACGGGGGCGAGGTCACGGCGGCGATACTGCCGACCCGCTCGGGGACGTAACGCAGTCCGCGGAACGGGATCAGCCGCAGCCCCTGAGCGACGGGACCTGAAGTGTTCATCAGGGCATCGTATGTGTGCAGGGGGCATACGCGATGATCGGGGCAGAAACAGCCATGAGGAGCGAGTCATATGAGCCATCGGCAGCACAGGTCCCGGCCATCGGTGAGCAGCACGGCGCTGAGTGAGGCGTACGACACGGCCCTCCTGGACCTCGACGGGGTGGTGTACGCGGGCGGGGAGGCCATCGGCCACGCCGTGGAGTCGCTGACCCGCGCGAGGGCCGGCGGCATGCACCTCGCCTACGTCACCAACAACGCGCTGCGGACGCCGGACGCGGTGGCGGTGCATCTGACGGAGCTGGGGGTGCCGGCCGCGCCCTCCGACGTGATCACCTCCGCCCAGGCCGTCGCCCGGCTGGTGGCGGACCAGGTGCCGCCGGGGAGCCGCGTGCTGGCGATCGGCGGGGAAGGGCTGCGGATGGCGCTGCGGGAGCGGGGCCTCGTGCCGGTGGAGTCGGCGGACGACGACCCGGTGGCGGTGGTCCAGGGGTACGGCGGGCCGGACATGGTGTGGGGGCGGTTCGCAGAGGCGAGCTACGCGATCCGGCGCGGGCTGCCGTGGTTCGCGTCCAACACCGACCTGACGATTCCCGGCGCCCGGGGCATCGCGCCCGGCAACGGGGCGGCGGTGGAGGTCGTACGGATCGCCACCGGGGCAGAGCCGCAGGTCGCCGGGAAGCCGTTGCCGCCGATGCACCGCGAGACCGTGCTGCGGACCGGGGCCGAGCGGCCGCTCGTCGTCGGGGACCGGCTGGACACGGACATCGAGGGGGCGTTCAACGGGGGCGTGGACTCGCTGCTGGTGCTGACCGGGGTGACCGACGCTGCCCAGCTCCTGGCCGCTTTGCCGCAGCACCGACCGACCTATGTGGACCGGGACCTGCGCGGGCTGCTGACCGGACAGCCAGAGGTGGCGCCCGTCGGCGACGCGTACGGATGCGGGGGCTGGACGGCGCACGCGCGCGGGGACGAGCTGGCCCTGGAGGGCGAAGGCGAGGCGATGGACGGACTGCGGGCGCTCTGCGCGGCGGCGTGGACCTCCGCCGGCGCGGGAGTCTGTTCGCTGGACACGGGCAAGGCCGTCGCGGCGCTCGGGCTCCAGGCGTGACGCGCTGGGAGGGCGGGGGCCACCGGGTCTGCCGTCGGCCGCCCGCCCGCTTCCCCGGCTCGCGCGTCAGGTCGGCGGGCCGTGGTGTGAGGGAGGCGGGGGAGCGGTCCCGGCCGCTGCCGGAAAAGGGAAGATAGGCTAGCCTAACTCGGTGCTGCTCGGTGGTCTGCCCGTGCCCGGCGCCGTGCCGCTCCAGCCCACCGACTCCGGGAGTACGACCATGCAGCGCCTCACCGCGGAATCGTTGACCCTCGGATACGACCAGCGGGTCATCGCCGAGAACCTCTCGGTGGAGATCCCGGACCACTCCTTCACCGTGATCGTCGGGCCCAACGCCTGCGGGAAGTCGACCCTGCTGCGTGCGCTCGCCCGGATGCTGAAGCCGAGCCGGGGGCGGGTGCTGCTGGACGGGGAGGCCATCCACCGGCTGCCCGCGAAGAAGGTCGCCCGGACGCTGGGGCTGCTGCCGCAGTCCTCCATCGCCCCCGACGGCATCACCGTGGCCGACCTCGTCGCCCGCGGCCGCTACCCCCACCAGGGGTTGCTGCGGCAGTGGTCGCCGGAGGACGAGCGGGTGGTGGCGAAGTCCATGGAGTCGACCGGGGTGGCCGAGCTGGCGGCGCGCTACGTCGACGAGCTGTCGGGCGGTCAGCGTCAGCGCGTCTGGATCGCCATGGCGCTGGCTCAGCAGACCCCGCTGCTGCTTCTCGACGAGCCGACTACGTACCTCGACATCCAGCACCAGATCGACGTGCTCGACCTGTGCGCGGAGCTGCACGAGACGCAGGGCCGCACGCTCGTGGCGGTGCTCCACGACCTGAACCACGCGGCCCGGTACGCCACCCACCTCATCGCCATGCGCGACGGGAGGATACTCGCGGAGGGCGCGCCGTCGGAGGTGGTCGACGCGGAGCTGGTGGAGCGGGTCTTCGGGATGCGGTGCCAGGTGATCGACGACCCCGAGACCGGGACGCCCCTCGTCGTGCCGGCCGCGCGGAAGGCGCGCAGGGCGGGCGCCGGGGCGGTGGCGGGAGCCGCCTGAGGTCTGGCCCAGGGCCGGCCGGACGGAAGCGGGGCGGCCCACGTCACAGGAGGGACCGCAGCTTCAGGAGGTCCCGGAAGCCCGCTTCCAGGCGGACTCGGCCCGTGCCCCACGCCTTCGCGAAATTCAGCTCGCCGTCCACCAGGGCCACCAGGTCGTCGCTCGTCATCGCGAGTCTGATCTCGGCCCTCTCCCGGGGCGGCCCCTCGACGGTCTCCCCGACCTCGACGCGGCCGTCGGCCAGCCGGCCGGTGAACGTGACGTCGAGGTCCCTGATGTGGCAGCTCAGGGAGCGGTCGAGGGCGGCGGCGTCCCGCACCCCGCCCCCGGAGGCCGCGAGGTGGCCGGAGAGTCTGCTCAGTGCGCCGCGGCACTCCTCCATGGTCGCCATCGTGCTCGACGCTACACCGGCCCGCCGAGGTAGCGTTCCGGCATGAGCGACTGGATGCCGGAGACGGGGACGCCGCCCGTGAGCACGCCCGGGGGGCGGGACACCTCACAGGACGGGCCGCCGACCGGCGGCCCCGCCTCCGAGTCCGCCGCGCCCGCACCGCTCGGCGTCGCGCGCACTCCCACCGGCCACGCTCCCGTGGACGCGGAGCTGGAGCGCCTGGGCGGTGCGGACCACCTCGCGACGGAGGGGCACATCGCGGTGTACGAAGATGTACACCGTGGGCTCCGGTCAGCGCTGACCTCCCTGGACGCCCGTCCGGCAGCCGTGCCCGGCCCCGGGCCCACGCCCTCGCACCGCACGCACGACGACAACAGGAGCTGAACCGAACGTGGCAGGAGTGGCACGTCGCCGCCTCGACGCCGAGCTGGTACGCCGCAAGCTCGCCCGCTCGCGCGAGCACGCGAGCCAGCTGATCGCCGCGGGGCGGGTCACCGTCGGCGGCGCCACCGCGACCAAGCCCGCCACCCAGGTCGAGACGGCCGCGGCGGTCGTCGTCACCAAGGACGACAGCGATCCCGAGTACGTCTCGCGCGGCGGGCACAAACTGGCCGGGGCGCTCGCCGCCTTCGCCCCGCTCGGGCTGACCGTCCAGGGACGGCGGGCGCTGGACGCCGGAGCGTCGACCGGGGGGTTCACCGATGTCCTGCTGCGGGCGGGGGCCCGGCAGGTCGTCGCCGTCGACGTCGGATACGGGCAGCTCGCCTGGTCGCTCCAGTCGGACGAACGGGTCGTCGTCAAGGACCGTACCAACGTACGGGAACTGACGCGGGAGGCGATCGGCGGGGAGGCGGTCGACCTGGTGGTGGGGGACCTGTCCTTCATCCCGTTGGGGTTGGTGCTGCCCGCCCTCGCCCGGTGCGCGGCCCCCGACGCGGACCTGGTGCTCATGGTCAAGCCGCAGTTCGAGGTGGGCAAGGAGAGGCTCGGCAGCGGGGGAGTGGTGCGCAGCCCGGAGCTGCGCGCCGAAGCGGTGCGCGAGGTGGCGCGCCGGGCGTGGGGGCTGGGCCTGGGGGTGCGGGGCGTGACGGCCAGCCCGCTGCCCGGCCCGTCGGGGAACGTCGAGTACTTTCTCTGGCTGCGGGCCGGTGCACCCGAACTGGAGCCCGCGGATGTCGACCGTGCAGTGGCGGAGGGGCCCCGTTGACGACGAATGCGGTACGAACAGTCTTTCTTCTCGCGCACACCGGACGCCCGGCGGCGATCCGCAGCGCGGAACTCGTCGTGCAGGGGCTGCTGCGCAACGGGCTCGGTGTGCGGGTCCTGGCGACAGAAGCGGCCGACCTGCCGCTGCCGGACACCGTGGAGACCGTCACGGACGCCAGCCCGGCGGCCGTGGACGGCTGCGAACTGCTGATCGTCCTGGGCGGCGACGGCACCCTGCTGCGCGGCGCGGAGTTCTCCCGGGCCTCCGGTGTGCCGATGCTCGGCGTCAACCTCGGCCGGGTCGGCTTCCTCGCGGAGGCGGAGCGCGACGACCTCGACAAGGTGGTGTCCCGGGTGGTGACCCGCGACTACGAGGTCGAGGAGCGCATGACGATCGACGTCCTCGTGCACAGCGGGGGCAACGTCGTGCACACCGACTGGGCGCTCAACGAGGCGGCCGTGCAGAAGGTGTCGCCCGAGCGGATGCTGGAAGTCGTCCTGGAGATCGACGGGCGGCCGGTGACCGGGTTCGGCTGCGACGGGATCGTCTGCGCCACCCCGACCGGGTCGACGGCGTACGCCTTCTCTGCGGGCGGCCCCGTCGTCTGGCCCGAGGTGGAGGCGCTCCTGATGGTCCCGATCAGCGCGCACGCCCTGTTCGCCAAGCCGCTGGTGACCTCGCCCAGTTCCGTGCTCGCCGTCGAGGTCCAGCCGCACACCCCGCACGGGGTGCTGTGGTGCGACGGACGGCGGACCGTGGAGCTGCCCTCCGGCGCGCGGGTCGAGGTGCGGCGCGGGGCGGTGCCCGTGCGGCTGGCCCGGCTGCACCAGGCCTCGTTCACGGACCGGCTGGTGGCGAAGTTCGCGCTGCCCGTCTCGGGATGGCGGGGCGCGCCCCACTGACCCTGCCGGATGACGTCCGGCGCTCCCGGGCCCGCCCGCGACGCCCGGGAGAGTGACCCCAGACCGGGGGCCGTCGCGAACCCGGTCCGGGACCTCGTAAGGTCGTGTCCGTGTTGGAGGAGATGCGGATACGGTCGCTCGGAGTCATCGACGACGCGGTGGTGGAGCTGTCACCCGGTTTCACCGCGGTGACGGGCGAGACCGGTGCGGGCAAGACCATGGTCGTCACCAGCCTCGGGCTGCTGCTCGGCGGACGGGCCGACCCGGCCCTCGTACGGATCGGCGCCAAGGCCGCCGTCGTCGAGGGGCGGATCACGGTGTCCGAGGGCGACGCGGCGGCGCTGCGGGCCGAGGAGGCGGGGGCGGAACTCGACGAGGGCGCGCTGCTCATCAGCCGTACCGTCTCGGCAGAAGGGCGTTCACGGGCCCACATCGGCGGCAGATCCGTGCCGGTGGGGGTCCTCACCGAGCTCGCGGACGACCTCGTCGCCGTGCACGGTCAGACCGACCAGCAGGGGCTGCTCAAGCCGGCACGGCAGCGGCAGGCGCTGGACCGGTACGCCGGCGCCGGCGTCGCGGAGCCGCTGGCCGCGTACGCGACGGCCTACGGGCGGCTGCGGGCCGTCGCCGCGGACCTGGAGGAGCTGACCACCCGGGCCCGGGAGCGGGCGCAGGAGGCCGACCTGCTGCGCTTCGGTCTGGGCGAGATCGCCGCCGTCGAGCCCCTGCCGGGGGAGGACGTGGAGCTGGCCGCGGAGGCGGAGCGGCTCGGGCACGCCGAGGCCCTCGCCTCCGCCGCCTCTCTCGCGCACACCGCGCTGGCGGGGAACCCGGAGGACCCCGAGGGCGTCGACGCGACGACCGTCGTCGCCGCCGCCGGGAGCTCCCTGGAGGCGGTCCGGGCCCACGACCCGGCCCTGGCGGCGCTGGCCGACCGGATCGGGGAGATCTCCATCCTGCTCGCCGACGTCTCCGGCGAGCTGGCCGGGTACGCCGACCAGCTGGAGGCCGACCCGCTGCGGCTGGCCGCCGTGGAGGAGCGCCGGGCCGCGCTGACGGCCCTGACGAGGAAGTACGGTCAGGACGTCACGGCCGTGCTGGCCTGGGCCCAGGAGAGTGCGGGCAGGCTCACCGAGCTGGAGGGCGACGACGAGCGGATCGGGGAACTGACCGCCGAGCGCGATGCGTTGCGGGCCGAGCTCTCCGCGCTGGGACAGACGTTGACCGACGCCCGTACGGAGGCCGCCGCCCGGTTCGCCGAGGCCGTCACCGCCGAACTGGCCTCGCTCGCCATGCCGCACGCCCGGGTCTCGTTCGCCATCCGGCAGACCGAGGCGGCGGACGAGGCGTCCGGCATCGACGTCGGCGGGCGCAGCGTCGTGTACGGCCCGTCCGGGGCGGACGAGGTCGAGCTGCTGCTCGCCCCGCACCCGGGGGCTCCGCCCCGGCCGATCGCGAAGGGCGCCTCCGGCGGTGAACTCTCCCGGGTGATGCTCGCCGTCGAGGTCGTCTTCGCGGGCTCCGACCCCGTTCCGACGTACCTCTTCGACGAGGTCGACGCCGGGGTCGGCGGCAAGGCGGCCGTCGAGGTCGGGCGGCGGCTCGCCAAGCTCGCCCGGTCCGCCCAGGTGGTCGTCGTGACGCACCTGCCGCAGGTGGCGGCCTTCGCCGACCGGCAGTTGCTGGTCGAGAAGACCGTGGACGGCTCGGTCACCCGCAGTGGCGTGACCGTCCTGGAGGGCGAGGACCGGGTACGGGAGCTCTCCCGGATGCTGGCGGGCCAGGAGGACTCCGAGGCGGCGCGCGCCCATGCCGAGGAGCTGCTGGCCACGGCGCGCGCCGACGGCTGAGCGGCTGTGCGGGGCGGGGGCCGTCGCGCCCTCGTGCCGGCCGCCTGCCTCGCCGGTGTGCGCCGAGGGCCGCGCCGACGCTCCGGCCGGGGCGGCCGCGCTCCGACCGGGCAGGCCCCACGGTCGCGTCGTCCGCCGGTCCCGGCCGCTTCAGCTGCCGCCCCGAGGCGTCCGGCTGACGCGCTGGGACGACGTGGGCCCGGGGCCGCCCCGAGGCAACTCCATGACGGTTATTCACCCGCGAGGGTGATGGCGCGTGGCTGGTTGTCGCCGCGCGTACCGCAGCAACGTTACGGCTGTCCCGGAACATGCGTACGCACTGGCATCCTTGGCGCTGTCCTTACCTCCGACGCCGGAGCCCCGGGGAGCCAATCAACGTGTCACAACTGCATACGGTCCAAGTCCTGGGCGGCGGCAGTGCGGGCAGCAGCGCGCACGTCGGTTCGCTGACCGCCGGGCTGGTGGCGCGGGGAGTGCAGGTGACCGTCTGCGCCCCGCCCGCGGTGGACCGCGCCCACGACTTCACGGCGACGGGCGCCCGGTTCCTCCCGGTGCCCCGGCGCAGCGATCCGGCCTCCGTCGCCGCGCTGAGAGGCGCCTGCACGGGCGCGGACGTCGTCCACGCCCACGGACTGCACGCGGCCTCCCGCACCGCCCTCGCCCTCAGCGGGCGGACCGTGCCCCTGGTGATGACCTGGCACACGCGGCGGTACGCGGAGGGCGCCCGCCGCCAGATCCTGCACCTGCTGGAGCGCCGGGCGGCGCGGGCCGCGGCGGTGGTCCTCGCTCCCTCGCCCGACCTGGTGGACCGGGCCCGCGCCCGGGGCGCACGCGACGCCCGGCTCGCCCCGGTCGCCGCCCCCCTGCCCTTTCCGGTCGGGACCGCCCACCAGGGCAAGGCACGTGCCGAACTGGGAGCGGTGGAGAGGCCGTTGCTGATGGCCGTCGGCAGCCTCCTCCCGCACAGAGGCTTCGACGTCCTGCTGGACGCGGCCCGCGTCTGGCGGCGCCTCGACCCCGCTCCGCTGCTCGTCGTCTCGGGGGAGGGGCCCGAGCGCGCCGCTCTGCAACGGCGGATCGAGGACGAGGATGTGCCCGTCCGCCTCGTCGGCCACCGGGACGACGTGGCCGAGTTGCTCGCCGCCGCCGACGTCGCCCTCCTGCCGAGCCGCTGGGAAGGCCGCCCCCCGCTGGCCCAGGCGGCGCTGCGGGCCGGTGTGCCGCTCGTGGCCACCGCGGTGGGCGGCGTGCCGGAACTGGTCGGCGAGGCCGCCGAACTGGTGCCGTACGGCGATGCCGGGGCCCTCGCCCGGGCGGTCGTCCAGCTGCTCGCGGACCCCGCGGCGCGCGCCCGCCTGGCACAGGCCGGGCGCGCGCAGGCGGCGGGCTGGCCCACGGAGGACGACACGGTCGCCCACGTCCTCAGCGTGTACGACGAGCTGACGCAGCCGCCGGCCTGCGGACGCGGTCGCTGACCGGACCGGGGCGGGCCTCACCTCGTGTGGCGGCGGGCCCGCAGCGCCAGGCTCAGCGCCAGCACCGTCTCCGGGTCGTCCAGATCCGTGCCCAGCAGTTCACCGATGCGGGCCAGCCGGTTGTAGAGCGTCTGGCGGTTCAGATGGAGGTCGCGCGCCGTCTCCGCCTTACGGCCGGCGTGCTCCAGATACGACTGGAGCGTCGGCAGCAGCGGTGGGCGCGAGGCGCGGTCGTGCTCGCGCAGCGGACCGATCGCCCGGTCCACGAACGCCGCCAGGTCCGGGTGGTCCCGCAGCCGCCACAGCAGCAGATCGATGTCGAGCCGCCGGGCGTCGTACCAGGGCCTGTCGTCCAGTCCCTGTGCCGCCGTCGCCGTCTCCGAAGCGTGCCGCAGCCCCGCGCCCGCCACGGCCCAGCCGCCCGCGACCCCGACGACGACCACCGGCGGATGCGCACCGGCGCGGTCGAGTCCGGCGCGCCCCACGCCCGCCCGCAGCGCCGCCGCCACCCGGTCCGCCACCGCGGTGCGCTCGTCCTCCGAGCGCAGCCCCAGCAGCAGCGGTACCCGCCCCTCCACGGGCCGCACCCCCAGCAGCACCGGCACGCCGATTGAGGCCAGTTCCTCCAGGACCGCACGGGCCAGCACCGCCCAGCTGCCCGACGGGGACAGCTCGGGGGCCAGCCGCATCACGACCGGGAGCAGCGGGGCGCGGCCGGGCCGGAACCCGAGCACCCGTGCCTGGGCGGGGGCGTCCTGGGGGGCGATGCGGCCCCCCGCGAGGTCGGTGAGGAAGTCGCCCCGGCCCCGGGCCGTCAGCTCCTCCTCCTGCCGGGCCTGCATCAGCACCACGGCGAGGAGGCCAGCCGCGCGCTCCGCCGCCATCCGGTGCACGGTCGCCAGCGGACCGGCCACGGCGAGCAGCACCAGCCTCGCCCGCACCGCACCGGTCTCCGGCCCGCCGCCGGGCACGTCCACCAGCACCGCGCCGGCCGGCGGCGTCTCGCGGGCCGCCCGGTCGCCGCGCATGCCCTCCCACACCTGGAGCGGGTCCGCGCCCACCGGGCCTGCGCCGGTGGCCGCCGCGTACAGCAGTCGGCCGTCGGGCGTCTCCAGGAAGACCGGGTTGGCGGTGAAGTCGGCGAGGGTCCCGAGGACCTGCGGCACCCCGCCGCCGTCGAGCAGCGCCCGAGTGGCGCGCCGGTGCACCTCCTCCGCCTGCTGGAGCAGCGCGTAGTGCCCGTTCACGATCTCGGTGTGCACCTCCTCGGTCACCGCGACGAACGGCACCTCGCGGTGCAGCTGGACCAGCGGCAGCCCGGCCGAGCGGGCGGCGTCCACGATCGGGGCGGGCAGCCTGCCGAAGCGCGGGCCGAGCTCCACCACCAGGGCCGCGATGCCCCGGTCGGCGAGGCGGCGGACGAACGCGCGCTGGTCGGCGGGGCGGGCGCCCAGGCCCAGGCCGGTGGTCAGGAGCAGCTCGCCGCCCTTGAGGAGCGAGGCGATGTTCGGTACCTCGCCCGCGTGCACCCAGCGCACCGCGCGGTCCAGCCGGTCGGCGCCGGCCACCACTTCCGGGAGCCCGGCGCGCAGCCCCGGCAGTTCCAGCGCCCGCTGCACGGTGATTCCGCTGTGGCTCTCCACGTACCGGGCCCGCTTTCCCCTGGTGCTCTGCCCGCCCGTCGGGCGGCCGTCCTGGTCAGGACGCTACCGCCCGGAAGACGGACCACGCCGGGCAGGGGCAGCCGCCCCCCGGAGCCCCGGTCCGGGCCGCCGGGAGGCCGGGGTAGGGGTGGGGATGCGGGGCTCCTGTCGGCTGCCGGAGGACGAGGCCCGTGCGCCGACGCCTCCGGCCGTGTCCCCGTCCCCGGACACGGCGAACAGCGGCGTGGCCGGCGAACGGCCTGGGCACGTTCGGGCGCGGGGCGGTCCGACCGCCACGAGAGCGTCCCCTCCCAAGGGCCGGTTCCGGTCATCCTTCGGTCAGCAGTCCGGCGAGCGCGCCCCGGCTGCGCCGCAGCTCCTCCAGCCGCTCGTCCATCGCCGCCAGCTCTCCGGCCAGGATCTCCCGCAGCTCCGCACACCAGTCGAACCCCGGCTGCCCGCCGCGCACGCACGGCAGCACCTCGCGGATCACCTCGGTGGACAGTCCCGCCCGCAGCAGCGTCCGGATCTTCGCCACGGTCAGGGCCGCGTCAGGACCGTACGCGCGATAGCCGTTCGCCGCCCGCCGGACCGTCAGCAGGCCTTGTGCCTCGTAGTACCGCAACGACCGCGCGCTGACGCCCGTCCGGCGGGACAACTCCCCGATCAACACGTGTCCGTGCCCCTCTCCCTTGACCTTGTCACCGGTGTCAAGCTCTAACGTCGCGGCCATGAACGACGATTTCCCGTACACCGTGCACCTGGACGGCCGGGCCGTGGGCGCCCAGGAGCTCGCGCCGCTCGCTTTCGCCGGCCACGCCCACTTCACCGCGATGCAGGTCCGCGGCGGCCGGGTCCGCGGCCTCGACCTTCATCTGGAACGGCTGCGGTCCGCGTCGGTGGAGCTGTTCGGCCGGGCACTGCCGGAGGACCGGGTCCGCGCCCTGCTGCGGGCGGCCCTGCGCGACGGACCGGCCGACCTCTCGCTGACCGCGACCGTCTACTCGGCGGCCGGCGAGTACACCGCGGCCGACGCCGGGCTCTCGCTGCTGGTGCGGACCGGGCCGGCGTCCTCGGGCCCCGGCGGCCCGCTGACCCTGGCGGCGATGGAGCACGAACGGTTCCTGCCGCATCTGAAGCAGGTCGGCGAGGGGGCCAAGACGCATCTGCTCCGGCAGGCCGTCGCCGAGGGGTTCGACGACGCCGCCTTCCTCGACCGCGAGGGCCGCATCGGCGAGGCGTCCATCTGGAACCTGGCCTTCTGGGACGGTCACTCGGTCGTGTGGCCCCGGGCCCGGATACTCACCGGAACGACCATGGGCATCCTCGCCCGTCGGCTGGAGGAGCTCGGCGTGCCCCAGCGCACCGCGGAGATCGCCCTCGCGGACCTGCCCGTGTTCGTCGGGGCGGTGGTCATGAACTCCTGGACGCCCGGCGTGGCCGTGCACCGCATCGGCCCGGCAGAGCTGCCCGCCGCGCCGCCGTTCCTGGAGCTGCTCCACCGGGCGTACGCGACCGAACCGCTCACCGCGCCCTGAACCGGAAGTCCGGCGCGGGCAGAACCGGGCCCCGACGCGACGGCGGGCCGGGGCCGTCCCGAAGACCCCGGGACGGCCCCGGCCCGCCGTCAGCGGCTCAGCCCACGTAGGCGCCGCTGGCCGTCAGCCGCAGGGCCGTGTCGATCAGCGGGACGTGGCTGAACGCCTGCGGGAAGTTCCCCACCTGGCGCTGGAGGTTGGAGTCCCACTCCTCGGCCAGCAGGCCCAGGTCGTTGCGGAGCGACAGCAGCTTCTCGAACAGCTGACGCGCCTCGTCGACCCGGCCGATCATCGCGAGGTCGTCGGCCATCCAGAACGAGCAGGCCAGGAAAGCGCCCTCGTCGCCCGCGAGACCGTCGACGCCCGCGTCGTCGCCCTCGGTCGGGTAGCGGAGGATGAAGCCGTCCTCGGTGGACAGCTCCCGCTGGATCGCCTCGATGGTGCCGATGACCCGCTTGTCGTCCGGCGGCAGGAAGCCCATCTGCGGGATGAGCAGCAGCGAGGCGTCCAGCTCCTTCGACCCGTAGGACTGGGTGAAGGTGTTGCGCTCCTTGTCGTAGCCGCGTTCGCAGACGTCCCGGTGGATGTCGTCGCGCAGCGCGTACCAGCGTTCCAGCGGGCCTTCGACGTCACCGGACTCGACGAGCTTGATCGTCCGGTCGACCGCGACCCAGGCCATCACCTTGGAGTGCACGAAGTGCCGGCGCGGCCCGCGCACCTCCCAGATGCCCTCGTCGGGCTCCTCCCAGTGCTTCTCCAGATACTCGATCAGCTTGAGCTGGAGGCCCATCGCGTAGTCGTTGCGGGTCAGGCCCGTCATGTGCGCCAGGTGCAGCGCCTCCGTGACCTCGCCGTACACATCGAGCTGGAGCTGGTTCGCCGCACCGTTGCCGACCCGGACCGGACCGGAGTTCTCGTAACCTGGCAGCCAGTCCAGCTCCGCCTCGCCGAGCTCGCGCTCCCCGGCGATCCCGTACATGATCTGGAGGTTCTCCGGGTCGCCCGCCACGGCCCGCAGCAGCCACTCGCGCCAGGCGCGGGCCTCTTCGCGATAGCCGGTGCGCAGCAGCGAGGAGAGGGTGATCGCGGCGTCCCGCAGCCAGGTGTAGCGGTAGTCCCAGTTCCGTACGCCTCCGATCTCCTCGGGCAGCGAGGTGGTCGGCGCGGCGACGATTCCGCCGGTGGGGGCGTAGGTGAGGGCCTTGAGCGTGATCAGGGAGCGGACGACCGCCTCCCGGTAGGGCCCGTGGTACGTGCACTGTTCGACCCATTCGCGCCAGAACAGCTCGGTCGCCTCCAGGGACCCCTCGGGGTCGGGGACGCCCGGCGGCTCGTGGTGCGAGGGCTGCCAACTGATCGTGAGCGCGACCCGGTCGCCGGGCGCCACGGTGAAGTCGGAGTAGGTCGTGAGGTTCTTGCCGTAGGTCTCGGCCTCGGTGTCCAGCCAGACGGAGTCCGGCCCGGCGACGGCGACCGTGCGGCCGTCGACCTTGTGCACCCAGGGCGTCACCCGGCCGTAGCTGAACCGCATACGCAGTTCCGAGCGCATCGGCACCCTGCCGCTGACGCCTTCCACGATGCGGATGAGCTGCGGCGCCCCGTCGCGCGGGGGCATGAAATCGGTCACCCGTACGGTGCCGCGCGGCGTGTCCCACTCCGATTCCAGAATGAGGGAGTCACCGCGATAGCGCCTCCGGTCGGCGGAGGGGGGTTCGCTTCCTTCCGTTCTCGCGGGGCCCAGGCGCCAGAAGCCGTGCTCCTCGGTGCCCAGCAGCCCCGCGAAGACGGCGTGCGAGTCGAAGCGGGGCAGGCACAGCCAGTCGGCTGTCCCGTCCCGGCAGACCAGGGCGGCGGTCTGCATGTCTCCGATGAGTGCGTAATCCTCGATGCGCCCGGCCACGTGCGTCTCCAGTCGAACGGCCATGTCGCCCCCTCGGGGGCGCTTACTGCGGGTCAAGGGGTCGTAGGGTCTTTCACCCGGGAAGATCCGACGAGTCCTGTACCGATGGGCGGCCTGGGAGGCGCCGCCGCCCGGCCGTCTCGGCAGCGAGTGTTTGAGCAGGATACGACGCACCACGAAGATCCGCGCGACGGTCCGGCAACATCTCCGAACCGATCGGGTGTGACGTGCGACGAGGGGTCTCCGGTGTGACGCTTCTGCGCAGGATGTGGCCGGAAGCAGCCCCCTGCCGTCGCTGTTACCCTGGTAGCCCGTGGACCGGTGGTCGTTCGCGAGAGCGGACGAGGCCCCCGAACCCGCAGCGACGGCACCACCGGAATCTCCGGTTCGGCGGCCGGTACGCACCTCACTATCGCGACCACGGGAGCCCCCTTTGGCTATGCAGCCCACATCCACGACGACCAAGCACATCTTCGTCACCGGGGGTGTCGCCTCCTCCCTCGGCAAGGGTCTGACTGCCTCCAGCCTGGGTGCCCTGCTGAAGGCTCGGGGCCTGCGGGTCACCATGCAGAAGCTGGACCCCTACCTCAACGTCGACCCCGGCACGATGAACCCCTTCCAGCACGGTGAGGTGTTCGTCACCAACGACGGCGCCGAGACCGACCTGGACATCGGCCACTACGAGCGCTTCCTCGACGTCGACCTGGACGGTTCCGCCAACGTCACGACCGGCCAGGTCTACTCCCAGGTCATCGCCAAGGAGCGGCGCGGCGAGTACCTGGGCGACACCGTCCAGGTCATCCCGCACATCACCAACGAGATCAAGCACCGCATCCGCCGCATGGCCACCGACGACGTGGACGTCGTCATCACCGAGGTCGGCGGCACGGTCGGCGACATCGAGTCGCTGCCGTTCCTGGAGACCGTCCGCCAGGTCCGTCACGAGGTCGGCCGGGACAACGTCTTCGTCGTGCACATCTCGCTGCTGCCCTACATCGGCCCCTCCGGCGAGCTGAAGACCAAGCCCACCCAGCACTCGGTGGCCGCCCTGCGGAACATCGGCATCCAGCCGGACGCGATCGTGCTGCGCGCCGACCGCGAGGTCCCGACGTCCATCAAGCGCAAGATCTCGCTGATGTGCGACGTCGACGAGGCCGCCGTGGTGGCCTGCCCGGACGCCAAGTCGATCTACGACATCCCCAAGGTGCTGCACACCGAGGGCCTGGACGCCTACGTCGTGCGCAAGCTCGACCTGCCGTTCCGCGACGTCGACTGGACCATCTGGGACGATCTGCTGGACCGGGTCCACAACCCGGACCACGAGGTCGTCGTCGCGCTCGTCGGCAAGTACATCGACCTGCCCGACGCCTACCTCTCGGTCACCGAGGCGATCCGCGCCGGCGGCTTCGCCAACAAGGCCCGGGTCAAGGTCAAGTGGGTCGCGTCCGACGACTGCCGCACCGAGGCCGGCGCCGCCGAGCACCTCGGCGAGGTCGACGCGATCTGCATCCCCGGCGGTTTCGGCGAGCGCGGGGTCGACGGCAAGGTCGGCGCCATCCGCTACGCCCGCCAGAACAAGGTCCCGCTGCTCGGCCTCTGCCTGGGCCTCCAGTGCATCGTGATCGAGGCGGCGCGCAACCTCGCCGGAATCCCCGACGCCAACTCCACCGAGTTCGACGCCGCCACCTCCCACCCCGTCATCTCGACGATGGAGGAGCAGCTCGCCTACGTCGAGGGCGCGGGCGACCTCGGCGGCACCATGCGCCTCGGCCTCTACCCGGCCAAGCTCGCCGAGGGCTCCCTGGTGCGCGAGGCGTACGACGACCAGCCGTACGTGGAGGAGCGCCACCGCCACCGCTACGAGGTCAACAACGCCTACCGCGCGGAGCTGGAGAAGAAGGCCGGACTGGTCTTCTCCGGGACCTCCCCGGACAACAAGCTCGTCGAGTACGTCGAGTACGCGCGCGAGGCGCACCCCTACCTGGTCGCCACGCAGGCGCACCCGGAGCTGCGCTCCCGCCCGACCCGGCCGCACCCGCTCTTCGCGGGACTGGTCAAGGCCGCCGTCGCCCGGCAGGTCGCCGCTCGCGGCGCGGGCGAGTAGCAGCGAGGCATTACGGTTGACCGGGGTACGGGTCCTTCACGGACGCGTACCCCGGTTTTCCGTTTGTTCGTGGGAGGACGTACATGGGTATCCAGGACACGCCCGAGGAGTGGCGGGTCACCGCGACCGCCACCCCCTTCACCGGCAAGAAGACCAGCGTCCGCACCGACGACGTGGTGATGCCCGACGGCAGTGTCGCCCGCCGCGACTACCAGGTCCACCCCGGCTCCGTGGCGGTCCTCGCGCTCGACGACGAGCAGCGGGTCATCGTCCTGCGGCAGTACCGTCACCCGGTGCGCCACAGACTCTGGGAGATCCCGGCCGGGCTGCTCGACATCCCCGGCGAGAACCCGCTGCACGCCGCCCAGCGCGAGCTCTACGAGGAGGCACACGTCAAGGCCGAGGACTGGCGGGTGCTGAGCGACGTCTACACCACGCCGGGCGGCTGCGACGAGGCCGTGCGCATCTTCCTCGCCCGGGACCTCTCCGAGGTCGAGGGCGAGCGCTACGCGGTCGCGGAGGAGGAGGCCGACATGGAGCACGCCCGGGTGCCGCTGCCCGAGCTGGTCCGCTCGGTGCTGGCGGGAGACCTGCACAACAACTGCCTGGTCGTCGGGGCCCTCGCCCTCACCGCCGTGCTGGCGGGCGAGGGCGTCGACTCGCTCCGTCCCGCAGAGGCGCCCTGGCCGGCCCGGCCCTTCGAGGCCTGACGGGCCGTCTGCCGCCGGTACTCTCGCCGTCTCCGGTCGGACAATCATCAGAAATGCTGATCCGATCGGGGGATGTTCTCCGGTGGCCCGCCGCGCTCCGCAGTGATCGTCATCACCGCTGAACTACGCTCGAAAGGCCCGCACCGGAGTCCCGGCGGGCACCGCGTGCAGCGAAGTGGAGCGTGGCTCGTGACCGATCAGGCGGTGGACACCAGCGGCCCGGCCGAAGCTGCGGGGACCCAGGAGTCGCCTGGCGCCGCCCCGCCCCGACTCCTCGGCCGAGAACGCGAGTTGAAGGCCCTGCGGGGAGACATCGCACGCGCGGGCCTGGACACCCTGGCCGGCCGCAAGACGCCCCGCGCCCGCATCCTGCTCATCGCCGGCCGCCCCGGGGCGGGCCGCAGCGCACTGGCGGAGGAGCTGGCCGGGGCCCTCGCCGGGACCGGCGGCGCCAGGGACTCCTCCGCCGGCACGGGGGTGCTGCCGTGGGCCGCCGCCGGCACGGGCTCCGGCGACTACCCCGACGGCGTGCTCCGGGTCGGCCTCACCGACCCCGGCGGCGCACCCGTCCCCACCGAGCGCACCGCGGGCGAGATCCTCGGGCTGCTCGGCAGGGCGGTCCCGCCCGGCGCGGACGAGGACGAACTGTCCGAGATGGTCCGCGAGGCCCTGGCCGTACGCCGTCTCGTCCTCCTGCTGGACGACGCGGCCGACGCCGAACAGGTCGACCCGCTGCTTCCGGAGAACCCGGACTGCCTGGTGGTCGCCACCTCCACCGGGCCGCTGACCGGCATCCCCGGCGTACGGCCCTGCACCCTGGGCGGGCTGGAGACGGGTGCGGCCGTGCGGCTGCTCTCCCGCGCCATCGGGCAGGTCCGCATCACCGTCGACCCCCGTACCGCGGAGACGCTGGCCGAGGAGTGCGGGGGCCAGCCCGCGGCGCTCGTGCTGATCGGGGGCTGGCTCGCCGCCCACCCGATGGCCTCGGTCGCCGACGCCGCCAAGCGACTGCACGAACTGCCAGAGGCCCCGGAGCGGCAGCCCCTCGGAGCCCGCCCGCTGGCCCGTGCCTTCCGTCTCGTCCACGACTCGCTGCCGCAGACCGCCGCCCGGATGCTGCGCCTGCTGGCCCTCGCGCCCGCCGGGCTCGCCGACGCCCACACGGCCTCCGCGCTCGCCGGCTGCTCCGTCTCCGCCGCCCGGTCGGCGCTGGAGGACTTCGTCCGGCGCGGACTGCTGCGGACCGACGGCGCCGTGCACCCCCAGTACGCGGTGCCGGGCTGCCTCGCCCCGCTCCTGCGGCAGCTGCTGGAGGAGCTGGACCGGCCCGGGGAGGTCCAGCTCGCCCGCGCCCGGATGCTGGAGCGCACCGTGCGCCGCCTTCAGTCCTGCCGCGCGGTCACCGAACCGGAGGGCTCCGCCGCCCGCCGCAAGCTCGCCGGGCTGCCCCGCTCGCTGCGCTTCCCGAACGCGGTGGAGGCGGGCGCGTGGCTGCGCGTCCGCCAGCCCGCGCTGCTCGCCTCCGCCCGGCTCGCGGTGGCGGACGGCGAGCTCGACACCCTGGCCCGGCGGCTGGTGGCGGCCCTGGTGCGGGCCCTGGCCGCGCACCGGGGGACGGAGGAGGCCGCTCCCGAGCTCTACGGGCTGCACCGGTTGGTCCTGGACGTGGCGCAGCGCCGGAACCTGCCGCGCGAACAGGCGGCCGCCCTGCTGAACCTCGCCGACCTCGACGCCCGTACCGGCCGCACCCACGACGCGCTGACCCGCTACCGGGCCGCGCTGGACGCCGGAAGGGCGGCGAAGGACCTGTACGCCACCGGCCGCGCGATGGAATCCGTGGGCGGGGCCTACGAGGAGCTGGGCGACTTCCACCGGGCCGCCGACTGGTACGGCAGGGCGCTCGCCCAGCGGCTGACCCAGGGGGAGCAGGCGGACGAGGCCCGGCTCTACGGGCGGCTCGGAGCCGTTCACACGTACGCCGGACGGTACGGCGAGGCGCTGCGCCACTGGCGCGCCGCCGCGGCGGGCCATCGCAGGCTCGGCGATCCGGCGGCGCGGGCGCGGGCGCTCAGCGAGGCGGCCCGGGTGCAGGAGTACGCCGGGCGGCCGCACGACTCGTTGCGGACCTGCCGGGAGGCGGCCGAGCTGGCCCGGCGCGCGGGCGATGTGCGGCTCCAGGCGGCGCTGCAGCTCCGGTTGGCGGACACGCTGGACCGGCTCGGGGACCCTGCGGCGGCCCGGCTGCACCGGGGTGCCGCCGACAGATTGCTGGGCGAGGAGGGTTCTACCTACGAAATCCGTAGTGCTGCGACAGAAAGTTAATGCTTTGTAAGGCTAGACAGCGCGAAGTCCTTCATTAGACTGGCTCTGCCGCGTTCCTCCGTGGCGTCTCCATTTATGCTGTATGTGTCCGGGTATGCGCTGATGCACCCCGGATGCCCCTCTGAGCCAAGGACCGTGATCGACGTGAAGGTCGGCATCCCCCGCGAAGTCAAGAACAACGAGTTCCGGGTGGCGATCACCCCCGCCGGAGTGCATGAGCTCGTCCGTCACGGCCACCAGGTGGTCATCGAGCAGAACGCCGGCGGGGGCTCGTCCATCACGGACGAGGAGTACGTCGCCGCCGGTGCGCAGATCCTGGCCACCGCCGACGAGGTCTGGGCCGCCGCCGATCTGCTCCTGAAGGTCAAGGAGCCCGTGGCCGAGGAGTACCACCGCCTCCGCAAGGGCCAGACGCTCTTCACCTACCTGCACCTGGCCGCCTCGCGCGAGTGCACCGACGCGCTGCTGGCCTCCGGTACCACCGCCATCGCCTACGAGACGGTCGAGACCGCGAACCGCGCCCTTCCGCTGCTCGCCCCGATGTCCGAGGTCGCGGGCCGCCTGGCTCCGCAGGTCGGCGCCTACCACCTGATGCGCTCGGCCGGCGGCCGGGGCGTGCTGCCCGGCGGCGTCCCCGGCACGGCGGCGGGCCGGGCCGTCGTCATCGGCGGCGGTGTCTCCGGCTGGAACGCCACGCAGATCGCCGTCGGCCTCGGCTTCCACGTCACGCTGCTCGACCGCGACGTCAACAAGCTGCGCGAGGCCGACCGGATCTTCGGCACGCAGGTGCAGACCGTCGTCTCCAACGCCTTCGAGCTGGAGAAGGCCGTCGTCGAGGCCGACCTCGTCGTCGGCGCCGTGCTGATCCCCGGGGCCAAGGCTCCGAAGCTGGTCACCAACGAGCTCGTAGCCAAGATGAAGCCCGGAAGTGTTCTTGTCGACATCGCGATCGACCAGGGCGGCTGCTTCGAGGACTCGCACGCGACGACCCACGCCGAGCCGACCTTCCGGGTCCACGACTCCGTCTTCTACTGCGTCGCGAACATGCCCGGCGCGGTGCCGAACACCTCCACCTACGCGCTCACCAACGCCACGCTGCCCTACATCGTGGAGCTTGCGAACCGCGGCTGGGCGGACGCCCTGCGCCGTGACGCCGCTCTGGCCAAGGGCCTCAACACCCATGAGGGCCAGGTGGTTTACCGCGAGGTGGCCGAGGCGCACGGCCTGGCGCACGTCGAGCTGAGCGCCCTGCTCGGCTGACGGGCCCACCCCTTCGCGTCAACACCGCGCGTCCGGCCGGACCTTGCCGAGCAAGGTCCGGCCGGACGCGTGTCGGGTCCGTCGAGGCCCTCGCGCGACTCGCGCCGAAGGTAGCCGTTTACCCGTTTCGTGCGGCGGTGAAATGTGCGGCTTGGACGCTGTGCACCCTTGACAGCGAGGTGTTCGATTGCCGACACATCGGGCCGGGTCCGGCGGATTGTGTTGCTGCGGACCGGTGACACGCCATAGAGTCGCCCATCGTCGGCATGGTGCCACGCTGACCTATCGATAAAGTTTCCTGGTCACATCCAAGGAGGTAAGACGACTTGTGAATAAGTCGACAATTACTCCTGGGGGTGGTCAACCAGGGATGCCCGCACGGGGTCTGAGCCCGATCGGGCTCGAAGCTGTCGGCTCCGTCGCTGTCCGCACCTTCGCCACCCAACAGCACATGACGACAGCCCCCCAGACGATGGACGGCCCACACGTGAACGCCACGGCCGGCAACGAGAGCAGCCGGGACACCGACCGCTTCGCCGACTTCGCCGAGGTGCCCGAGGGGCACTTCTACGACCCCGATGCCGAGTACGAGCCCGATCCGGAGTACGCGGCCACCCTCGCGCCCGACGCGGCGCGTCAGCGCCGCGAGCGCATCGGCCCCACCGGGCGGCCCCTGCCGTACTTCCCCATCCCGGGCCCCCTGTCCGACCACGGGCCCGCGAAGATCATCGCGATGTGCAACCAGAAGGGCGGCGTCGGCAAGACCACGTCGACCATCAACCTGGGCGCGGCGCTCGCGGAGTACGGGCGCCGTGTCCTGCTCGTCGACTTCGACCCGCAGGGCGCCCTCTCGGTCGGCCTCGGGGTCAACCCGATGGAGCTCGACCTCACCGTCTACAACCTGCTCATGGAGCGGGGCATGGCGGCCGACGACGTCCTGCTGAAGACCGCCGTCCCCAACATGGACCTGCTGCCCAGCAACATCGACCTCTCCGCGGCCGAGGTGCAGCTGGTCAGCGAGGTGGCCCGCGAGTCCACCCTCCAGCGCGCCCTGAAACCGCTGCTGGCCGACTACGACTACATCGTGATCGACTGTCAGCCCTCGCTGGGCCTGCTCACCGTGAACGCCCTGACCGCCGCTCACAAGGTCATAGTGCCGCTGGAGTGCGAGTTCTTCGCGCTGCGCGGGGTGGCCCTGCTCACCGAGACCATCGAGAAGGTCCAGGAGCGGCTCAACCCGGAGCTGGAGCTCGACGGCATCCTCGCCACCATGTACGACTCCCGCACGGTGCACAGCCGCGAGGTCCTGGCGCGCGTCGTCGAGGCCTTCGACGATCACGTCTACCACACCGTCATCGGGCGCACGGTCCGCTTCCCGGAGACCACGGTCGCCGGTGAGCCCATCACCACGTACGCCTCCAACTCGGTCGGCGCCGCCGCCTATCGCCAGCTCGCCAGGGAGGTGCTCGCCCGGTGTCACGCCGAGTGAGTCTGCCGGGGGCCGACGAACTGTTCCGCACCACCGGAGGCGGAATGGGCCTCCAGCCGTCCTCACCGGCGGAGCGGCGGCGCAAGGCGAACGAGGCACGGGTGCCCGCGCCCGCCGGCGAGAGCGACCCGTCCGGCCAGGCCCCGGGCGTCGGCGGCGACCGGAACGCCGGCCGCCAGGAGCACGCCGTGGCCGACGGCGGCGAAGCGCGCGGCGCGGAGGGCAGCCGTTCCGCGGCGCCCGCCAAGACCCCCTCCGGTGAGCGCCCCGCGCCGCCGTCCGGCCCCGCGGAGCAGCCACCGGCCGTCCAGCAGCAGCGCAGACGCGGCGGGCGCGGCGCCAACCGCCGCCCCAGCGGCCGGGAGCGCCACGACGAGAAGATCACGGTCTACGTCTCCGCGGAGGAGCTGATGGACCTCGAACACGCCCGGCTCGTCCTGCGCGGTGAACACGGCCTCGCCGTCGACCGCGGACGCATCGTCCGTGAGGCGGTGGCGGTGGTCCTGGCCGACCTGGAGTCCCGGGGCGACGCGAGCATCCTCGTACGGCGGCTGCGCGGCCGCTGACCGGCACGGCGCGGGTAGCCTGCCCCGCAGGGCCCAGCGGCCGGCGGCGCCCGGCCCGCGGCGGTCGCCGCGCCTTCGCCGACCGCGCGCGGGCCCCCGCCGCCCGCCTCCGCCCACCCCTGGACCGCCATGCCGACGACCGACGAACCAGCCGGCCCGCGCCGACGCGCGCCGGGCCGCGGAGCGGGCCTCGCCCTGCCGGCCGAACCGGACGCGCCGCCGGAGCCCGCCCCCCAGTCGGAGGGCGGGCCCGCACCGGGGCCCGTGCCGGACCGGGCGGGACCGCCGGAGCGCGTACGGGGCGCGGCGTACGCGGCGCGGTCCGCGCCCCCCACGTCCGCGGAGCAGACTGCCGAAGCCGAAGCCGAAGCCGAAGCCGAAGCCGAAGCCGAAGCCGAAGCCGAAGCCGAAGCCGACGGGGGCGGGGGCGGGGGCGGCGCGGCCGAGGCGGGCGGCGGCAAGCGGTTCACCGTGCGGCTGGTGAACTTCGAAGGCCCCTTCGACCTGCTCCTCCAGTTGATCACCCAGCACAAGCTGGATGTGACGGAGGTCGCCCTCTCGAAGGTCACCGACGAGTTCATGACGTACATCCGCGCCATGGGCCCCGATGGCGACCTCGACCAGACCACCGAGTTCCTCGTCGTCGCCGCCACCCTGCTCGACCTCAAGACGGCCCGGTTGCTGCCCGCCGCGGAGGTGGAGGACGAGGCGGACCTCGCGCTCCTGGAGGCGCGGGACCTGCTCTTCGCGCGACTGCTCCAGTACCGGGCGTACAAGCGGATCGCCGAGATCTTCAGCGACCGCCTGGAGGCCGAGGCCCACCGCCGCCCCCGTAGCGGCGGGCTGGAGGACCACCACGCCGAACTCCTGCCCGAGGTCGTCATCAGCATCGGACCCGAGGACTTCGCGAAGCTCGCGGTGAAGGCCATGCGGCCGAAGCCGGAGCCCCGGGTGTACGTCGACCACATCCACGCCCCGTTGGTCAGCGTCCGGGAGCAGGCGGGGATCGTGGTGGAGCGGTTGCGCGCGGCGGGGGAGGCGGTGAGCTTCCGTGCGCTGACCGAGGACGCGCCGGACACCCTCACCGTGGTCGCCCGCTTCCTCGCCCTTCTGGAGCTGTACCGGGACAGGGCCGTCACCCTCGACCAGGACGAGGCGCTGGGCGACCTGCTGGTCGCCTGGTGCGGCGGGGCGGGCCCGGAGCCGACGGTGACGGACGAGTTCGACCAGGAGGCCGGCGCGCCGGCGCGGGAGCAGGAGGACGTACGACGATGAGCGAGCAGCCAGCCGGCCGCACGGGCGGACCGGACGACGGCGCGGTCGCCGCGCTCGACCTGAAGCCCGCCCTGGAGGCGGTTCTCATGGTCGTCGACGAGCCCGCCACCGTCGACCAGCTGGCCAAGGTGCTCCAGCGGCCCGGCCGGGCCGTCGCGGACGCGCTGCGGGAGCTGGCCGACGAGTACACCGTGCAGAGAAGAGGTTTCGAGCTGCGCCTCGTCGCGGGCGGCTGGCGCTTCTACAGCCGCCCGCAGTACGCGGCCGCCGTGGAGGGCTTCGCCCTGGACGGCCGGCACGCCCGGCTCACCCAGGCCGCGTTGGAGACCCTGGCGGTCGTCGCCTACCGGCAGCCGGTGAGCCGATCGAGGGTCTCGGCGGTGCGCGGGGTGAACTGCGACGGCGTCATGCGGACCCTGCTCCAGAGGGGCCTGGTGGCGGAGGCGGGCGCGGAACGTGAAACAGGTGCGATCCTGTACAGGACGACGAACTACTTTCTGGAGCGTATGGGCCTGCGAGGCCTGGACGAGCTCCCGGAGCTCGCGCCCTTCCTCCCGGAGGCGGACGCGATCGAGGCTGAGACGCTAGAGGGTGTGCCGTCGTTCGATCCGGACGCACCGGACACCCCGGATACTCACGCAGACGACAAGACGGAATTTTGATGCGAAGCAGTGGCAGGAACAGCGGAAGCGGCAGCGGCGGTCGGAGCAGCGGCGGCGGCGACCGGAACCCCCGGAGCGGCCAGGGCGCGAGCGGTGGCGGCCGCAGCGGCGGCGGGCCCTCCCCCCGCCAGGGTCAGGGCGGCGGTCAGGGCGGCCGCCCCGGCGCCCGTGGCGGCGGCCAGGGCGGACGGCCCGGAGCACAGGGCGGGCGGCCCTCCGGTCAGGGCGGACGGCCCGGAGCACAGGGCGGGCGGCCCTCCGGTCAGGGCGGCCGACCGGGCCCCCAGGACGGGCGTGCGAGCTATCGGGACGGGCGTGACGAGGAGAAGCGCCTCCGGCGTCCCCGCCCGGAGGAGCGCCGCTATGACGTGGGCAACGACGCTCCCGGCGCGCGAGCCGAGCAGGAGGGCCCCCGCAAGGGCCGCGGAGCTGCGGCCCGCGGCGGAGCCAAGGGCGGCCCGAAGCCCGCACAGGGCGGCGGCCGCAGCGGCGGTTTCCGTCGCGCCGCCGCCTCGCGCCCCCGTGAGCTGGACGCCAAGATCGAGCAGCGCAACCGTGACCGGTACGCGAACAAGCCCGAGATCAACATCCCCAGGACCCACCCCGGAGCCGAGCAGGAGGGCGAGCGGCTGCAGAAGGTCCTCGCCCGGGCGGGCATGGGCTCGCGCCGGGCGTGCGAGGAGCTGATCGAGCAGTCCCGCGTCGAGGTGAACGGCGAGATCGTCGTCGAGCAGGGCAAGCGCGTCGACGTGCACCAGGACGAGATCAAGGTCGACGGTCTGACCGTCGCCGCCCAGTCCTTCCTGTTCTTCGCCCTGAACAAGCCCGCGGGCGTCGTCTCCTCGATGGAGGACCCGGACGGCCGCCAGTGCCTCGGCGACTACGTGACCAACCGCGAGACGCGGCTGTTCCACGTCGGCCGGCTGGACACCGAGACCGAGGGCATCATCATGCTCACCAACCACGGTGAGCTGGCCCACCGCCTCACGCACCCGAAGTACGGCGTCAAGAAGACCTACCTGGCCGCCATCCAGGGCCCGCTCCCGCGCGACCTCGGCAAGCGGCTCAAGGACGGCATCCAGCTGGAGGACGGCTACGCCCGCGCCGACCACTTCCGCGTCGTCGAGAACACCGGCAAGAACTACCTCGTCGAGGTGACCCTCCACGAGGGCCGCAAGCACATCGTGCGCCGGATGCTGGCCGAGGCGGGATTCCCGGTCGAGCGCCTCGTGCGGACGTCCTTCGGGCCGATCCCGCTGGGCGACCAGAAATCCGGCTGGCTGCGCCGCCTCACCAACACCGAGGTGGGCATGCTGATGCGCGAGGTCGGTCTCTAGCGCCGCGCCGGGCCAGGGCCTGCCGAGAGGGCCGCTAGGCATGTCCGGCGGATCAGAGCCGGGTCCGCGACGCCTGGTGAGGCCTGCCCGGCCCTGATCCGCCGGGCACCTCCTAGCCGCACCTGCCGCCGGGCGAAGGCCCGCGGCCGGCGTCCGTTCGACCGAGGGAACGGATGCCGGCCGCGGGCCTTTCGCGTCGCCCGTCCACCCTTTATAGTCGTGGTGACTATAAAGGAGGCGGGCGTGAGCCTCGCGGACCTGCTCGATCTTCTGCAACGGCCGCTGGTGACGATCCTGGACACCCCGGTCAGCTGGACCGAGGTGCTCGGCTTCGGCAGCGGTGCGCTGTGCGTCTGGCTCGTGGCCCGCCAGCACCTCGCCAACTGGCCCATCGGCATCGCCAACAACGTCTTCTTCATCCTGCTGTTCGCCCAGTCCGGCCTGTACGCCGACGCCGGCCTCCAGCTCGTCTTCATCACCCTCGCCGCCTACGGCTGGTGGACCTGGACCCACGGGGGTGGACCAGGGACCCCGGTGCTGCCGGTGCGCAGAACCACGCGCGCCGAATGGACCTGGCTGCTCGCGGCGGGGGTGGTGGGCACCCTCTCGATCACTCTGCTGCTGTCCCGGGCCACCGACTCCACCGTCCCGTTCTGGGACGCGCTGACGACGTCCCTCTCCCTGATGGCGACGTACGGCCAGTGCAGGAAACGGCTGGAGTCCTGGTGGCTGTGGATCGCCGCGGACGTGATCTACATCCCGCTGTACGCCCACAAGGGGCTGTATCTGACCTCGTTGCTGTACGCGGGGTTCCTCGCGCTCTGCCTCGTCGGCCTGCGCAACTGGAGCCGCGATCCGGCCGCACGCGCCGCACGGCCGCTCGAAGCGGCCGCGGCATGAGGCGCTACGGGCACGGCCTGGTCCTCGGCAAGTTCTACCCGCCGCACGCCGGCCACCACCACCTCGTCCGGACCGCTCGGGACCGCTGCGAACGACTGACCGTCCTGGTCTGCGCCGCCTCCGTGGAGTCCGTCCCGCTCGCCGACCGGGTCGCCTGGATGCGCGAGATCCACCCGGACGTCACGGTGGTGGGCGCGGTCGACGACACGCACATGGACGTGCACGACCCGGCGGTCTGGGACGCGCACATGGCGGTGTTCACCGCGGCCGTGCCCGAGCGGGTGGACGCGGTCTTCACCTCCGAGGCGTACGGCCGGGAACTGGGCCGCCGCTTCGGCGCGCACTCCGTGCTCGTCGACCCCGACCGCGCCCTCTTCCCGGTGTCCGGCACCGCCGTGCGCGAGGACCCGGTCTGCTGCTGGGACTTCCTCCGACCGCCGGTGAGGGCCGCCCTCACCCGCCGCGTCGTCGTCCTCGGAGCGGAGTCCACCGGCACCACCACCCTCGCGCGGGCGCTCACCGACCACTACCGCGCACGCGGCGGCGTATGGGCGCGCACCCAGTACGTCGCCGAGTACGGGCGCGAGTACAGCGAGCACAAGCTGGCCGCCCTGCGCGAGCGGTGGCCCGGCGCCGCCTGGGAGGACGTCACCTTCGCCACCGACGACTTCCCCGCCGTCGCCACGGCCCAGAACGACCGGGAGGAGGCCGCCGCCCGCCTCGGCTCCCCGGTGCTCTTCTGCGACACGGACTCCTTCGCCACCACCGTCTGGCACGAGCGGTACGTCGGCGGCCGCAACCCGCTCGTCGAGGAGATCGCCGACCGGACCGCGCACTGCCTGTGGCTGCTCACCGACCACGAGGGCGTTCCGTTCGAGGACGACGGACTGCGCGACGGCGAGGAGTTGCGGCCCTGGATGACCGAGCGGTTCCGTACCGGACTCGCTCGGACCGGAAGACGGTTCGTCGAGGTCACCGGACCGCCGCAGGACCGGCTCGCCACCGCCGTCGACGCCGTCGACGCCCTCCTCGCCGCCGGCTGGGACTTCGCCGCCCCCCTCCCGGAGAGACGATGAGCACTCCCGTGCCCGAGGGCTACGACCCGTACGCCTTCGCCCCGTTCGCCGTCACCGTCGACCTCGCGGTCTTCACCGTCCGCGGGGCCCGGCTGCATGTGCTGCTCGTCGAACGCGGCCAGGAGCCGTTCGCCGGGCGCTGGGCCCTGCCTGGCGGGTTCCTCCTGCCGAGCGAGTCCGCCGAGGACGCGGCCCGCCGCGAGCTCGCCGAGGAGACCGGCCTCGGACCGGCTGCCGTCGACGCCCTCCACCTCGAACAGCTGCGCACCTACACCGACCCGGACCGCGACCCGAGGATGCGGGTCGTGTCCGTCGCGTACGCCGCTCTCCTGCCGGACCTGCCCGAACCGCGCGGCGGCGGGGACGCGGCCAGCGCCCGGTGGTGGGACGCGACCCGCGTCCAACCGCTCGCCTTCGACCACGACCGCATCCTCGCCGACGCCCACGACCGGATCGGCGCCAAGCTCGAATACACCTGCCTCGCCACCGCGTTCTGCCCCGCCGAGTTCACCCTTGGAGAGCTCCAGCAGGTCTACGAGACCGTGTGGGGCGTCGAGCTCGACCGCCCCAACTTCCGGCGCAAGGTCCTCAGCGCGCCGGGCTTCGTCCAAGCCGTCGAGGGCCGGCCGCGCAGGACCGGCGGGCGGGGGAAGCCGGCCGCGCTCCACCGGGCAGGCGACGCCACGGTCCTGCACCCGCCGCTCCTGCGCCCGCCCCACCCCACTTCCTAGACCCGGCCCCGCGCCACCGCCGCCCCCGGCCCGCAGCCGCCGTCGCCCGGGGCTCCGCCCCGCCGTCCCGCGCTCCCCGCCACGCTGCTCCCCGCCTCGGAAGGACGAGACACCGATGACGACGACGACCCCGCCCCGGACCAAGCAAGCGGCCACCGGCGTGCTGACCGGGCTCGCGCTCGGCGACGCACTCGGCTTTCCCACCGAGTTCGACGACGTCCCCTCGATCCTCGCCACACGCGGCCCCTGGCGGCAGATGGAGCTGCCGACGCCCGCGTTCGTCACCGACGACACCCAGATGACGATCGCGCTGGGCAGGGGCCTTCGCACCGCCATGGACGGCGGGCCGCTGACCCCCGAGCGGCTGGTGGGCCCGGTCCGCCGGGAGTTCGTCGCCTGGTACCACTCGCCCGACAACAACCGCGCCCCCGGCCGCACCTGCCTCCAGGCGTGCGAGCTGCTGGACGGGGACCGGGCCTGGCAGGAGGCCAGCCGGACGGCTTCCAAGGGCTGCGGCGCCAACATGCGCGTCGCCCCCCTCGGCCTCGTCCCCCGACTCGGCGACGAACAGCGCGCCGGAGCCGCCCAGCTCCAGGCGGCCCTCACCCACGGCCACCCCACCGCCCTCGCCGCATCCGACCTGCTGGCCCACGCGGTGTTCCTGCTCGCCGGGGGCGCGGAACCGCTCGGTCTGATCGGCCGACTGCGCAGCTACGCGTACGACAACCGCGGCCGCTACCTCACCCGCTGGCTCGGAGACCTCTGGCGCCGCACGCACCACGCCTCGCCCGAGGCGTTCATCGGCCTGGGCTGGGACGAGTGCCTGACCGCGTTGGCCTCGGTCCAGGACGCCCTGCGCGACCCGTCGCCGGAGACCGACCCGTGCGAGCGGACCGGCGACGGCTGGACCGCGGAGGAGGCCCTCGCCACCGCCCTGCACTGCTTCCTGCTGTTTCCCGACGAGCCCGTGACCGCCCTGCGCCGCGCTGCCTGCACCCGGGGCGACTCCGACTCGATCGCCTGCCTGACCGGGGCGCTCGCCGGAGCCCATCTGGGCGCGGCCGCCTGGCCCCAGGAGTGGTCCGAGCGCATCGAGTACCGCAGCGACCTGCTGTCCCTCGCGGCGCTCTGGGACGCCTGATCACCCCTCCCGGGCCGCATCCCGCGCCGCCGGCGCACGCCCGGTGCGGACCAGCAGGTCCTCCACCGCCGCCCGGCCGGGGCCGGGCGGCGGCGGGGAGCGGGCCGCCGCCTCGTCGCTCACCTCCGGCCAGGCCACCCCGCCCGCCCCACCGACGGCGGGCCGGACCGCGCCTCGCCGGCTCGCCGGCTCGCGGGCCGCGCCGTCCGCGTACTCCCGGGCGCGGCCCGCCCCGCCTCCGGCTCAGACCAGCCGGATCGCGCCGCCCGTGACGCTGATCCGCTCGGAGGGCAGCGGACGGGTCGCCGGGCCGGACTCCACCGCCGCGTCCGTGACGCTGAACCTGCTGCCGTGGCAGGGGCAGTTGATGGTGCCGTCGCTCACCGTCGAGACGAGGCAGCTCGCATGGGTGCAGACGGCGGAGAACGCCTTGAACTCGCCCTCCTGCGGCTGCGTCACCACCACCTTCTGCTCCCTGAACACCGTGCCGCCACCGACCGGGATGTCCTCGGTCCTGGCCAGCTCTGCGCCCGTCTCCCCGCCCTCCTCCGTGTCCTTCGACGCGCTCCGCGACGCGGTCGGCGTGCCGCTGGCGTCGCCTTCGCCTCCGTCGCCGCCGGACGACCCGCAGCCGGCCGCCAGAGCGGCGGCGCCCGCCGCGCCTGCCGCCAGCACCGACCTTCGCCGTGCGTCCATGGGTTCTCCTTCAGGGCCTGGGGATAGCAGGGGACCTGCATCATCGTGGCGGAGAAGGGGCCCCGCGTGAAGCGACCGGGCGGACGGTGAACCCGCCCGAGTGGCGGATGAGACGGTTCCGGCCGAAAAACGGCCGGTGGACGACGCCGCCGACGGGGAGGGCGGCAGACGCCGGTCTCACGGAGGGAGCAGGGTGATCACGGACGCCGAAGCACCTCTAGGCTGAATACCCGCAAAGCGCCCGTGCCACCGCGGACCGGTGGGCGGCGCGAGCGAGCGGCGAAGAGCGAGGAGTACGACGTGGCGGTACGAGCGGTCCGGGGGGCCGTCCAGCTGGAGCGGGACGAGGCCGGGCACATGGCCGGGCGGGTCGGTGAGCTGCTGAGAGCCGTCCTGGAGCGCAACGAGCTCGTGCCCGACGACCTGATCAGCATCTGGTTCACCGCCACCCCCGACCTGCACAGCGACTTCCCGGCCGCCGCTGCCCGCGGCATCGGGATCGCGGACGTCCCGCTCCTCTGCGCCCAGGAGCTGGACGTCGACGGGGCCATGCCCCGCGTCGTCCGTATCCTCGCCCATGTCGAGACCTACCTCGCACGCGCCGAGATCCAGCACGTCTACCTCGGCGCCACCGCCGCCCTGCGCAAGGACATCGCCCAGTGAGAACCGCCCTCGTCATCGGAACCGGGCTCGTCGGCACGTCCGCCGCCCTCGCGCTCGCCGGCCGCGGCGTCCACGTCCACCTCACCGACAACGACGCCGCGTCCGCCCGTACGGCCGCCGCGCTCGGCGCCGGCACGGACGAGCCGCCGAAGGACCGCGTCGATCTGGCGGTCGTCGCCGTACCGCCCGCGCACACCGCCTCCGTCCTCGCCGCCGCCATGCGCGACGGGGCGGCCCGCGGCTACCTGGACGTCGCCAGCGTCAAGGGCGGCCCGCGCCGCGAGCTGGAGGCGCTCGGCACCGACCTGTCCTCCTACATCGGCACCCACCCGATGGCCGGCAAGGAACGCTCCGGGCCCCTCGCCGCCACCGCCGACCTCTTCGAGGGCCGGCCCTGGGTGCTCACCCCGACCAGGGACACCGACACCGAGGTCCTCAACCTGGCCCTGGAACTGGTCGCCCTGTGCCGGGCCGTCCCGGTGGTCATGGACGCCGACGCGCACGACCGGGCCGTCGCCCTCGTCTCGCACACCCCGCAGCTGGTCTCCTCCATGGTCGCCGCCCGGCTGGCGGAAGCCGACGAGACGGCCGTACGCCTGTGCGGTCAGGGCATCCGCGACGTCACCCGGATCGCGGCCTCCGACCCCCGGATGTGGATGGAGATCCTCTCCGCCAACCCCGGCCCGGTCGCCGACGTGCTCGCCCGTCTCGCCGCCGATCTGGACGAGACCGTACGGGCCCTGCGCGGCCTGCACTCCGACGAGGAGGAGCGGCGGCGGGCGGGCGCCGGCGCCATCGAGGACGTCCTGCGCCGCGGCAACGCCGGCCGGGTACGGGTGCCCGGCAAGCACGGCGCGGCCCCCGCCGTGTACGAGACCGTCGCCGTCCTGATCGGGGACAGGCCGGGCGAGCTGGCCGCGATCTTCGCCGACGCCGGCCGGGCCGGGGTCAACATCGAGGACGTCCGCATCGAGCACGCCACCGGCCAGCAGGCGGGGCTGGTCCAGCTGATGGTCGAGCCGAGCGCCGCCGCCGCCCTCGGCGCGGCCCTCCAGGAACGGGGCTGGTCGATCCGCGGCTGAGCCGCGGATCGGTGCGACGGACGCCCGCCGCCGGGGGCCTCCCCCCGTGCGGGGGTCCGGCCTCCCCCGTACGGGGTACGAGGCCCCGCCGGGCACTCGGTAACCTGGTACGAGGCCGTTGCGCGGCCTGCCCGTCCCCGCCCCGTGTACCAGGAAGGTGTCCACCACCGTGGAAACCGCAGGCTCCTCCGTGATCGTCGCCATCGACGGGCCCTCGGGCACCGGCAAGTCGAGCACCTCCAAGGCGGTGGCCGCCAAGCTCGGCCTGAGCTACCTGGACACGGGCGCGCAGTACCGGGCCATCACCTGGTGGATGCTGAACAACGGAGTCGACGTCGGCGACCCGGTCGAGATCGCGCACGCGGCCGCCAGGCCCGTGATCGTCTCCGGCACCGACCCCACCGCCCCGACGATCACCGTCGACGGCGAGGACGCCTCCGGCCCGATCCGTACCCAGGAGGTCACCTCCAAGGTCAGCGCCGTCAGCGCGGTCCCCGAGGTGCGGGCGCTCATCACCCGGCTCCAGCGGTCCATCGCCGCCGACGCGACCGGCGGCATCGTCGTCGAGGGCCGGGACATCGGCACCACCGTGCTGCCCGACGCCGATCTCAAGATCTTCCTCACCGCCTCCCCCGAGGCGCGCGCGGCCCGCCGCAGCGGCGAGGTCAAGGGCTCCGACCTCGCCGCCACCCGGGAGGCGCTGATCAAGCGGGACGCCGCCGACTCCGGCCGCGCCACCTCGCCGCTCGCCAAGGCGGACGACGCCATCGAGGTCGACACCACCGAGCTGACCCTCCACCAGGTCATCGAGTGCGTCGTCACCCTGGTCGAGGAGAAGCGGGTCCCCGCGTGAGTCATGCCACAGGCGCGCCCACCCCGCGCGGGGCGGCGGTGGGGCGGACCATCGGCACAGGCCTGATGTACGGGCTGTTCAAGCCCCGGGTCCTCGGCGCGTGGCGCGTCCCCGCCGCCGGACCCGTCATACTCGCGGTGAACCACTCGCACAACATCGACGGGCCGATGCTCATGGGCACCGCGCCCCGGCCGGTGCACTTCCTGATCAAGAAAGAGGCGTTCGTCGGGCCCCTCGGCCCGTTCCTGCACGGGATCGGACAGATCGAGGTGGACCGCACGACCGTCGACCGCGCCGCCATCAGCCACGCCCTCGGCGTGCTGGAGGGCGGCGGCGCCCTCGGCATCTTCCCCGAGGGCACCCGAGGCGAAGGAGACTTCGCCTCGCTGCGGGCCGGACTCGCGTACTTCGCGGTGCGGAGCGGGGCTCGAATCGTGCCCGTCGCCGTTCTGGGAAGCACCGAGTGCCGCGGACGGTTGATACGAGGGCTGCCCCCGTTGCGCAGCCGGGTCGACGTCGTCTTCGGTGACGCGTTCGACGCGAGCGCCGGGGGCGGGCGGCGGACGCGCAAGGCGCTCGACGAGGCGACCCGGCGGATTCAGGCGAAGCTGACCGCCCACCTGGAGAACGCCAGACGCCTCACCGGGCGCCGGGGCCCGTCGCCGGACTGACGTCGGCCGGGTGACGTCCGGCACGCATGCACGCGGCGTCGTCGGCGGCTTGACGACGGATGCTGGGCGAGACTTGAGTAGTGGGCCGCGCTGATCGCGGTTCATCGATGATGATGCAAAGAGGAACGGACTTCATGGACGACCAGATTCACTCCGACGGCTCGGGCCACGAGCACGGAGCACTTGGCGATGCCGAGTTCGCGGAGTTCATGGAGCTCGCCGCGCAGGAAGGCTTCGATCCCGAGGAGGTCGAGGGCGCCCTCGGCGAGGCCGGTCACGGCCCGCTGCCCGTGCTCGCCGTCGTCGGCCGCCCCAATGTCGGCAAGTCGACCCTGGTGAACCGGATCATCGGCCGCCGCGAGGCCGTCGTGCAGGACAAGCCCGGGGTCACCCGCGACCGCGTCAGCTACGAGGCCGAATGGGCCGGGCGCCGCTTCAAGGTCGTCGACACCGGCGGCTGGGAGCAGGACGTACTGGGCCTCGACGCCTCCGTCGCCGCCCAGGCGGAGTACGCCATCGAGACGGCCGACGCGGTCGTCTTCGTCGTCGACTCGACCGTCGGCGCCACCGACACCGACGAGGCCGTCGTCAAGCTGCTGCGCCGAGCCGGCAAACCCGTGGTGCTCTGCGCCAACAAGGTCGACGGCCAGAGCGGCGAGGCGGACGCCACCGCCCTGTGGTCGCTGGGCCTCGGCGAGCCCTACCCGGTCTCCTCGCTGCACGGCCGTGGCACCGGCGACATGCTGGACGCGGTTCTGGAGGCCCTCCCGGACGCCCCGGCGCAGAGCTTCGGCAACGGTGTGCTCGGCGGTCCCCGCCGCATCGCGCTGATCGGCCGTCCCAACGTCGGCAAGTCCTCCCTGCTGAACAAGGTCGCGGGCGAGGACCGGGTCGTCGTCAACGAGCAGGCCGGCACCACCCGGGACCCGGTCGACGAGCTGATCAAGCTCGGCGGCATCACCTGGAAGTTCATCGACACGGCCGGCATCCGCCGCCGCGTCCACCTCCAGGAGGGCGCGGACTACTACGCCTCGCTGCGCACCGCCGCCGCCGTGGAGAAGGCGGAGGTCGCCGTCGTCCTGATCGACTCCAGCGAGTCCATCAGCGTCCAGGACCAGCGCATCATCACCATGGCCGTGGAGGCCGGCCGCGCACTCGTCGTGGCGTTCAACAAGTGGGACACCCTCGACGAGGAGCGCCGCTACTACCTGGAGCGCGAGATCGAGACGGAGCTCGCGCAGATCTCGTGGGCACCGCGCGTCAACGTCTCCGCCCTCACCGGGCGCCATATGGAGAAGCTGGTCCCGGCGATCGAGACCGCGATCGAGGGCTGGGAGACCCGGGTCCCCACCGGCCGGCTGAACGCCTTCCTCGGCGAGATCGTCGCCTCGCACCCGCACCCGGTCCGCGGCGGCAAACAGCCGCGCATTCTCTTCGGCACCCAGGCGGGCACCAAGCCGCCGCGCTTCGTGCTCTTCGCCTCCGGCTTCCTGGAGCACGGCTACCGCCGCTTCGTCGAGCGTCGGCTGCGCGAGGAGTTCGGGTTCGAGGGCACCCCGATCCACATCTCCGTCCGGGTCCGCGAGAAGCGCGGCCGCAACAAGTAGCACCGTCGCACGCCCCGGCGATGCGACACCCACGACGGAGCCCCGGGCCCCTCGCGAGAAGCGAGGGGCCCGGGGCTCCGTCGTGGTGTCTCAGGACTCCCGCGAGCCGGGCGGCAGCGCCGCGGGCCTGGGGCGGCCCGCGTGTCGTCCCACACGCTGCCAGGAGCCGAGGCCCCCGGTGGGCTGGCTCTGCTGGTCGCCGTGCCTGCTGCTCTGGGGCCCGTGTCCGCCGTGCGCGGAAGGGGCCGGGTGGCCGCTCAGCGGGGACCGGGAGGCGAAGAGCCCCATGCCGAAGGCCGCGAAGCCCAGATTCTCCTCGCCGCTCCGATCGCCCGGCAACGCCCGGAACGAGCGCCGGTACTCGGAGTACAGCGCGTCGTAGATCGGGGTGGGGGAGACGCCCCTCGACGGGTCCTGCGAAGGACGCATGCCGGGGATCTGACTCTGGTTATGGCGGGAGGAGTCGTATGAGTGCACGTAGGTGCCAACGACCCCACTGCCCGTCGGATGCGGCCCCGGCGGGGAAAACGCTGTTCGGCGGGGGCGCCCGGGGCGGGGGCGCATGATCAGGTCCCGGCCAGCGGCATCGACGCGGCGACCAGGAGGCCGTTGACCGCGGCCTTCTCCAGGGCGTCCCGCAGCAGGTCCTCACGCGGCTGCTGACCGATGGCGCCGGCCGGGGCGGCGAAGACGAGGACCGTCTGCGACTTGTTGACCGCGGCCCGCCAGCCCTCGGTCACCTGGAGCGGCTGGTGCGCCTGCCACCAGGCGACCGGGTTGCCGCCGCCGGCGCTCGGCTGCAGCACGGCGTGCAGCTGGCCCACCGCCAGCAGCACCGACCAGCCGGGAAGCACCTTTGGCAGTTCGTGCAGATCGGGGGCGGGGCAAAAGCCCTGCTCCAGCAGCAGGGGGAGGAACTCGTCGCCCCCACTGCCGTCGGTGCCCGGCCGGGCGACCGGGCCGGTCGGTTCGACGACGAGGGCCGGGCGGAGATCGTCGTCGATGAGGACGAGCCCGCTGGTGATGCCGAGGACGGCCTGTTCGGGCATGAGCCCCTCCGTGGTCTTGTGCTCGCTGCCGGTGATGCTGCGCACCGCGCCCTGGAGCTGGTCCTCCGAGACCTTGACGACCTGCGAGGGGATGCACGTCGCGTGGGCGAACGCGAGCACGGCGGTCTCGTCGCCGATGAACAGCACCGTGCTGGTGCGTTCCTGATCGGAGTCGCCGGGGGTGCGGCAGGAAGTGCAGTCGTAGCTGCCGGGGGTGTCGTCGCCGACGAGCAGCCGGTCGGCTTCGTCGTCGCCGATCTCGGCGCGTACGTCCTGGCTGACGTCGAGCATGCGCGGCACGGGTGGCTCCTCGAACTCGGTGCGGGGGCCGGGCGGTTCCCGGCTCATGCAGAGACAACGCGGTATCCGCGGCAGGGGTCACGCACCAGGGCGAACGGAGGTGCGTAACCGGCCGACACGTCGGTACGCCGAGGAGTCGACGGAGGCGACCGCGGCCCGCCGCGTGCGTGCGGCTGATCCGCCGGAGGTTTTCCCCGGGCCCGGGCAACCCTCCGGCGTTCTCCCACGTCAAGCTCGAAGGAGACCGTCGGTGAACGCGTGACGGCAGGCGGCCCGCCCTGCGCCGTCGCGGCCCGGCCGGAGCCGAGCCGATCGCCGCCGGACGAGCGCGACGCGGCGGAAGAGGGGCCAAAACCAGCGGGTCGCGGCGATGTGCGGTGAAGGAGGGGGGCAGGCATGGGCCGTCTCCGTCCGCTCCGGCTCCCGTGTCCCGGCCGGAGGTGACGTGCCGGGAAGTACTGTCCCGACAGACCAGTTCGACCAGGGGGAAACGGCGACATCATGCACATTTCTTTTCTTCTTCACAACGCGTACGGAATCGGGGGGACGATCCGCACGACCTTCACGCTGGCCCACACCCTCGCCGAGCAGCACGACGTCGAGATCGTGTCGGTCTTCCGGCATCGGGACGCACCCGCCCTCGGCGCCCCCGAGGGGGTGACATTGCGCCACCTCGTGGACCTGCGCAAGAAGAGCGCGGCCTATGAAGGCGACGCCGCAGAACACGCCCTGCCCGCCAGGGTCTTCCCGCGCGGCGACAGCAGGCACAAGCAGTACAGCAGGCTCACCGACGCCCGGATCGCCGCCCATCTGCGGGGAATCGAGGCGGACGTCGTCGTCGGCACCCGCCCCGGGCTCAACGTGCACCTGAGCCGGCAGATCCGCCGCGGGCCGGTGCGCGTGGGGCAGGAGCACCTGACCCTGGACAGCCACAGCTACCGGCTGCGCCGGGAGATCGCCCACCGCTACACCCTGCTCGACGCGCTGACCACCGTCACCCGCGCCGACGCGGACGACTACCGCAGCAGGCTGCGGCTGCCCGGCGTCCGGATCGAGGCCATCCCCAACGCGGTCCCCGCCCCTGGCTGCCCGCCCGCGGGGGGCGACCTGAAGTGGGTCGTCGCGGCGGGCAGACTGCACCGGGTCAAGCGGTACGACCTGCTGGTGCGGGCCTTCGCCCAGGTGTCCGCCGCCCGCCCCGACTGGCGGTTGCGGATCTACGGCGGCGGGGACGCCACCGGTGACGAACGCGCGGCCCTGCGCTCCCTCATCGAAGAACTCGGACTGCACGACCACGTGCTCCTGATGGGCTCGGCCAACCCGATGGAGGCCGAGTGGCCCAAGGGGGCGATCGCCGCCGTCACCTCGGACCGGGAGTCCTTCGGCATGACGATCGTCGAGGCGATGCGCGGCGGCCTCCCCGTCGTCGCCACCGACTGCCCGCACGGGCCCGCCGAGATCATCGAGGACGGCGTCGACGGACGCCTGGTGCGGACCGGTGACCACGACGCGATCGCCGCCGCGCTGCTCCAGCTGATCGAGGACGACGAGCTGCGCCACCGGATGGGCCGGGCCGCGCTCGCCGCGTCCGCCCGCTTCGATCCGGCGAGGATCGCGGAGCGCCACGAGAGCCTCTACGCCGAACTCGTCGCCCGGGGTGCGCAGGGCCGCCGGCACGGCGCCCTGCGCACCGCGGTCCACCGGACCCGGGGCAGCGTGCTCGACGGGGCGTACGCCCTGCGCTACAAGGCCGCCGACGTACTCCGTAAGGGAAGGACCGCGTGAGCGCCCCCGACGCGCCCGCCGATTCCGGCGCCTGACGAGTCGGCGGGCCGTACCGGCGACGGGCGCGGGCGGGGTCGGGGGCCTCCCGCGTCCTCGACGAGTCCGGCTCCGGGCGGGAGAGGTGAGGGAACCGTGAGGGAGAACACGGCGGGTTTAAGAGGGCGGGAAATTCCGGTGCCCGGTCATTCGGGCGACGCGGCCCGGACGGGAAAAAGGAGCAGGGCGCCCCGGCGTCTTCGGAACGCTTCCGCTACTCCTGTCCCCCGGCCGGCCCGGGGGCCCGGGAATTGTGCACGACTACCGAGGAAGGCCCCGTTCGGGTGAATGGCCCGGGGTATGCGTGTGTGGGGAATCTGTGACACAAGCGTGACCGCCACGGCACGGGGGGACGCGTTCGGGTCGCGCGGCCCCGGCCTTCCGCCGCGGCCCGCGTCCGCCTACGGTTGAGGGCATGGCATCTCTACCGACCCCTCCGGCACAGCCGGACGACGCCGCCGAGTCGTATGTCGGCCTCCGGGCCGACGCCGCCGAGCAGCAGGCGCGGAGCCGTGGCTGGGACACGGTCCGGGCGGTTCCGCCGGGCGCCTTCCTGACCATGGAGTTCCGGCACGGGCGCATCAATTTCCAGGTCGAGGACGACACGGTGACGCGCTGCTGGGCGGGCTGAAGGGCCGGCCGCGCCGTGCTCCCCGTACGCCGA
>NZ_JBBBEN010000083.1:40397-95432 GCF_037137275.1 Streptomyces pratensis
CGGGGCCTTCGGCGTACGGGGAGCGGACGTGCCTACCGCCCCCCGTGGCGCGGGGGAGCGGCCTCAGCCGCCCGTCATCGGGCGGGCCGGGCTGCCGGCCGCCCGGGGGCCGCGTTCGGTGTGCGGCGGCGGCCGGCGGACGCCGGCCGGGGCGGCGGCCGGAGCGCCGCCAGGGCGCGTGTGGGCCCGCGCCCTGGCCCCGGGCGCGGGATGGGCCCCGGTGAGGACCGGTCCGGCCGGGGGGCCCGCGGGCTCGGCGGTGATGCTCTCGGTCCCGGCCGGCTGCGGAAGCAGCACGGGCTGCGGCCCGATCCCTGTCGCGGGCCCGGGGCGCGCGCCGGCCCGGCGTGCCCGCCACTGCTCGCGCAGCGCGAAGACCCAGGCTTCGGTACGGGCGATCAGCGGTTCGAACCAGGGCAGGGCCAGCAGGATGAGCAGCCCGGCCGCCCAGCCCAGCAGGACGTCGCTGAGCCAGTGCGTACCGATGTAGACGGTGGTGAGCCCGACGCCCAGCGAGACCGTGGCGGAGAGCGCGGACAGATAGCGCCTGGCGCGTGGCGTGGTGGCCAGGTAGGCGAGGATTCCCCAGGTCACCACGGCGTTGGCGGTGTGACCGGAGGGAAATATATCGCCGCCGGCGAACATCTCGGCCGAGCCGATCTGCGTCGCGTAGTGCGGCCCCAGCCGTCCCAGCCCGAGCTTGACCGCGCCCACCGTCACGTTGAGCAGCAGCAGGGACGTGCCGAGGACGAGCAGGGGCCGGAGCGTGTGCTGGCGCCAGGAGCGCCAGCCCAGCCAGCAGGCGACCATCACCGCGGTGGGCCCGCGCTGCCCGAGCACGACGTAGTAGTCGAGGAAGGCGTGCAGTTCGGGCCACTGCTGGTAGGGCCGGAACAGCATGACCTTCCAGTCCAGGGCCACCAGCCAGGACGTGACGAGCACCGCGGACACGATGGCGAGATAGAACGCCAACGTCCCGCCGAAGAGGGCGATGCGGTGACGGCTCATCCGCGGCGCTTCTATCTTCGGCGGTTCCGGCTCCCGGTCCAGGCGGGCAAAGATGTCGGTACGCACGCAATCGACGTTACAGCGAGTGAGTGAGCGTGCAGGCCAATCCGGCCGCTTTGTGATGACGATGTGATGTGGACTTCGTCTCGGAACGGCGACTTTTCCGGGTGCGGAGCAGAATGCTCATGATCTTGAGCCCAATAGTCCGCCGGTTGCGTTCGGAAGCATGTTTGATCTTTCGGATAATTGCGCGTTCGGGAATCCCCGGGAATTGCCCCCGCCATTCGAGGGGGCCGCGCGCCGTCGCGCCGGACGGCGCCGGGGGCCGCTCGCGGCCGCGGCGCCGGCGGACCTCGGGCCTTCCCGGGCGAGGCCGCTGACCAGGACCGGCGTGGCGTACACCACACCGTGCGGCGTACGGGTGTATGAGGTGGACCACGTGGAACCGCACCGAACTCGCGTACGCTGACGGCTCGCTCGCCCGTCGACGCCGGGCCCCCCTGGGACGCGTCCCCCGCGTCACCGCCGGTCCGCCGAGCGCGAGGGACTCTTCGGGAGGTACACAGATGTCCGGGACGACCACGGCCGGAGTCCGGCTGCGCCACGCCGCCGAGGCCAACCGCTGGGTCGTCCTGGTGGTCCTCTGCCTCAGCCTCCTGGTCGTCGCCCTGGACGCGACCGTCCTCCACGTCGCCGTGCCCTCGCTCACGGAGGACCTGCGCCCCAGCGGCGCGGGACTGCTCTGGATCGTGGACGCCTACCCGCTCGTCTGCGCCTCGCTGCTCATCCTCTTCGGCACGCTGGGCGACCGGATCGGCAGGCGGCGGGTGCTGCTGCTCGGCTACGCCCTGTTCGGCGTCGCCTCCGCGCTCGCCGCCACGGCCGGCGCCCCCGCCGTCCTCATAGCGGCCCGCGCCCTGCTGGGCGTCGGCGGCGCGATGATCATGCCCGCCACGCTGTCGATCCTGCGCCAGGTCTTTCCCGACCGCCGGGAGCGGGCGCTCGCCATCGGGGTGTGGACCGCGGTCGCCGCGGTCGGGGCCGCGACCGGGCCGGTCGTCGGCGGCTTCCTGGTCGAGCACTTCTGGTGGGGCTCGGTCTTCCTGATCAACATCCCGCTGATGGCCGTGATCCTGCCTCTGGCCCGCTGGCTGCTGCCCGAGTCGCGCGGCGGCGGCGACGGTCCGTGGGACGTGCTGGGAGCGCTGACCGCGGCGGCGGGGGTCCTCTGCGTCGTTCTCGGAGTCAAACGGCTCGGCGGCGGCGCGGATCTCGTGGACCCGCTCTCGTTCGCCCCGCTGGCCCTCGGCCTGGCGCTCCTGGCCCTGTTCGTGCGCCGCCAGAAGCGCCGCACGCATCCGCTGATCGACATCTCCATGTTCGCCCGCCCGGCCTTCAGTACCGCCGTCGGCTGCATCGTCCTCGCGATGCTGGCCCTGGTGGGCCTCCAGCTGATCGCCGTCCAGTACCTCCAGCTGGTGCTGGGGCTCAGCCCGCTGGAGACGGGGCTGCGACTGCTGCCGCTGACGTTCGCCGCGATGGCCGCCGGCGCCGCCGGCTCGTACGTCCTGCGCCGCGTCGGCCCGCGCCGCATGGTGGGCTGCGGCTTCGTCCTGACCGCCTCCTCGGTGCTGCTGCTCACCTCCATGGGCCAGCACGACCGGCCCGCCCTGCTCACCACCGCGTTCGTCCTGCTCGGCTTCGGGCTGCAGACGACGCTCTTCGGCGCGTACGAATCGATGCTCAGCGACGCCCCGCCGGAGCGGGCGGGCGGTGCGGCGGCGATCGGCGAGACCTCCTACCAGTTGGGCGCGGGCCTCGGCATCGCGCTGCTCGGCAGCGTCATGAACGCCGCCTACGCGCCCGGCCTCGCCGCCCTGACGGACCAGGGCGTGCCCGCCCGTGCGGGGGCGGAGGCCGCCCACTCCCTGGGCGAGGCCTACCAGGTCGCCGCCCAGCTCGGCGGCCCGATGGGCGACCTGCTGCGCTCCACGGCCCGGCACGCGTTCATCGGCGGACTCCACATCACACTGTTCGTCAGCGCCGGGCTCCTGCTGCTCGGCGCCCTCGCCGCCCTGCGGCTGCCGAAGGCCATGGACGGCGAGGGCGCCGATGAGCCCTGCCTCCGCGGCGAGGCCGCGGTCCACGAGGCCGTCCGAGCGGCCGGCCGGGACCGGTCGTCCCCCCGTCCGGCGCTGTCGGCGCGGCGCGAGCCTGCCGGGGCGGCCGGCTCTGGACGAGCGGCACACTGAGCCGTAACGTCAGCACGACGCCCTGACTACCACTGATAGTTTTCGGAGGCCGCGGGCGTCCCCCGGACCTCCGAGCACCGTGCGAGCCGCCGGAGGCACCCCCATGTCCAGCACCGAGTCCGCGAAGCCGTCGAAGCTGCCGCCGTTCGACGCCTCTGACCCCCTCGGCGCCGACGATCTGCTCGGCCCCGACGACCTGGCGATCCGCGACACCGTCCGCTCGTGGGCCGCGGACCGGGTCCTGCCGCATATCGCCCAGTGGTACGAGAAGGGCGAGCTGCCCGGCATCCGCGAACTGGCGCGCGAACTCGGCGGCCTGGGCGCGCTCGGCATGTCCCTCGACGGTTACGGCTGCGCCGGGGCGAGCGCCGTCCAGTACGGCCTGGCCTGCCTGGAGCTGGAGGCGGCCGACTCCGGCATCCGCTCGCTCGTCTCCGTACAGGGCTCGCTCGCCATGTACGCCATCCACCGCTTCGGCTCAGAGCAGCAGAAGCAGCGCTGGCTGCCCGGCATGGCGGCGGGCGAGATCATCGGCTGCTTCGGCCTCACCGAGCCGGACCACGGCTCCGACCCCGCGGGGATGCGGACCTACGCCAGACGCGACGGTGAGGACTGGGTCCTCACCGGCCGCAAGATGTGGATCACCAACGGCTCCGTCGCGGGGGTCGCCGTCGTCTGGGCGCAGACCGACGCGAGCGACGCGGGCGGGGGCATCCGGGGCTTCCTCGTGCCGGCCGGCGTCCCGGGCTTCCGTGCTCCCGAGATCCGGCACAAGTGGTCGCTGCGTGCCTCGGTCACCAGCGAACTGGTCATGGACGACGTCCGCCTGCCCGCCGACGCGGTGCTCCCGGGGGCCGTCGGGCTGCGCGGTCCGCTCAGCTGTCTGAGCCACGCGCGCTACGGCATCGTCTGGGGGGCCATGGGGGCCGCGCGGGCCAGCTTCGAGTCCGCCCTCGACTACGCGAAGAGCCGGGAGCAGTTCGGCCGGCCGATCGGCGGTTTCCAGCTCACCCAGGCCAAACTGGCGGACATGGCCGTCGAGCTGCACAAGGGCATCCTGCTCGCCCACCACCTGGGCCGCCGGATGGACGCGGGGCGTCTGAGGCCGGAGCAGATCAGCTTCGGCAAGCTCAACAACGTGCGGGAGGCGATCGAGATCTGCCGCACCGCGCGAACGATCCTGGGGGCCAACGGGATCTCGCTGGAGTACCCGGTGATGCGGCACGCCACAAATCTGGAGTCGGTGCTCACCTACGAGGGCACCGCGGAGATGCACCAGCTGGTGCTGGGCAAGGCGCTCACCGGTCTCGACGCCTTCCGGTGAACGGACGCGCCGGGGGGCGCGTCGACCGGACGCGTTGAGCCGGACCTGTCCGGCGAGCGCCCCGCTCAGCTCTGGTTGAAGAAGCCGTCGGTCCTGCGGCCGGCGGCTTCACCCGCCAGCACCTGGGTGTCGGCGGGGGACAGCAGGAACACCCGGGTGGCCACCCGGTCGATCGAGCCGCGCAGACCGAAGATCAGCCCGGCGGCGAAGTCCACCACGCGCTTGGCGTCGGCGGGGTCCATGGCCGTGAGGTTGACGATCACCGGGACGCCGTCCCTGAACAGCTCGCCGATGGCCCGCGCGTCCCGGAAGCTGTCCGGGGTCACCGTGGCGATCCGGCGGTCCTGCTCCTCGGCAGCCTCCGCGGCCACCTGCACCCGCGGGTCGGTGACCCAGGCCTGGTTGCCGGTGCCCGTCTCCGTTCCCTCGGCGTACTCGTCGTCGTAGTACCGCTCGTCGTTGTCCTCTACGAGACCCAGCCAGGCACTCGCCTTGCGCACCGATCCCATGGACGCCTCCTCTCACCGCGGTTCCTTGGCGTTCCGCATCTCTTTCGTATCCCCATCGTCGTGCATGATGCGGATTCCGCGCCAAGTGGATAGTCGGCGTGCAGGCGGTTCGTGACGGTACTGGTGCAGAAAATGTGGCGCTTCGTCAGGCTTCGTCCCTGCATGGCGGGGAGCGGCAGGAAAAATGTGATGCTCCGGACCGTACGGGTGACGGAGGGGACGTACGAGTGAACGGGTCACTCGATACGATGCACGGCGCTCCGGCGCGCGGACGTCGCGTACCGGCTGAACGGCTCCCGGGGGATCGTCGTGTTCGGAATCGTCAGGCCCTGTACGCACCGGCTCTCCGAGGGGCTCCGGAGCGCGTGGACGGCTCATCTCTGCGGTCTCTGCCTCGCCCTGAGGGCGGATCATGGGCAGTTCGCACGGATCGTCACGAACTATGACGGTCTGATCGTCTCTGTGTTGACGGAGGCTCAGGAGGGCCGCACCCCCGCCGGCCGCCGAACCGCCGGACCCTGCCCGCTGCGGGCCATGCGCACGGCGTCGGTCGCCCGGGGCGAGGGGGCCAGGCTGGCCGCCGCCGTCTCGCTCGTCCTGGCCTCTGCCAAGGTCCGCGACCACGTCGCCGACCGGGACGGGGTGTTGGGGCGCCGCCCGGTCGCGGCCGCCGCGCGCCGGGTGGCGGCGGGGTGGGACCGGGCGGGCGCCCGGACCGGTGCGGCCCTCGGCTTCGACACCGCTCTGCTGGTCGACGCGGTCGACCGGCAGGTCGGGATCGAGGCGCTCGCCGGCCCCGGCGCCTCGCTGCTGACGGTCACCGAGCCCACAGAGACGGCCACCGCCGCCGCCTTCGCCCACACCGCCGTGCTCGCGGGCAGGCCGCGGAACGCCGCGCCGCTCGCGGAGGCCGGCCGGCTCTTCGGGCGGCTCGCCCATCTGCTGGACGCCGTGGAGGACCGCGAGGCCGACGCCGCGTCGGGAGCCTGGAACCCGCTCGCGGCCACCGGCGCCCCGCTCGCGGAGGCCCGCCGGCTGTGCGACGACGCGCTGCACGGCATACGGCTGACACTGCGTGAGGTGGAGTTCGCCGACGCCGCGCTCGTCCATGTGCTGCTCGTCCATGAACTGCGGCGCTCGGTCGACCGGGCGTTCGGCTCCTCCTCCTGTGCGCACCAGGGGCGCCGGGAGGGCGGGGAGGCCCGGGGCGCCTTCGGGCCGGCTCCCGGCGCCCCGTACGCTCCCGGCGGCCCGGCCGCCCCGCCGCCCGGCCCCCGGCCGCCCCGCGACCGCCGGGGGCTGATCGCCGGCTGCCTGGTCTGGGCCGGGCTCGCCTGTACCTGCCAGATGTGCTGCGGGAGCTTCGAGGACCCCTGGAGCAGGGAGCGGCGCGACGGCCTGTGCGGCCAGTGCGACTGCGGGAACTGCTGCGAGGCGTGCGACTGCTGCGGCACCTGCGGAGAGGGCTGCTGCTGTTGCGGCGACTCCTGCGGCTGCGACTGCTGAGCCGCCCGCGGTGCGGCGGTTGGCGGCGGCTCGGCGGCGGACCGCCCGGCGGGCTCCCGGCCCCGGAGCGTCTCTCCGCCGTACGCCGTCCCCCGCGGGCCGGTGTGGAAGGGTGGCCGCATGAGCACGGACGCACAGCACCAGGAGCAGGACGCCGCGCGGGAGTGGCAGCGGTGGCACGAGGGGCGCATCGTCGCGGTCGCCGCCCCGTACGGCCCGCTCTCCCTGACGGGGACCCACTGGCTCTCCGACTACCCGGAAGGGCTAATTCCGGCCGTACCCGGCCACTGGCGCGAGGACGGCGACGGGGTGGTGCTCACGGCCGTCGCCCAGGACGGCGTCCTCGTCGACGGCGAGCCGCTGACCGGGGAGGTCCGGCTCGGCGCGGACCGCGGACCCGTCGACGCCTCCCGGGTCGCGCGGGGGGACCGGCGACTGATGGTGCTCCGCCGTGAAGGCCTCTGGGCCGTACGCGACTTCGACCCGGGCTCACCGGCACGGCACGCCTTCTCGACCATCGAGGCCACCGCCCACGACCCCCGCTGGACGCTGCCGGGGACCTTCCGCCCGTACGGGGAGGGCCGGTCCGTGCGGGTGGCCAACGCCGACGGCGTCGAGCGAGGCCTCGGGCTGGGCGGGGAGATCGCCTTCACGGTGGACGGGGTCGCGTGCACACTCCAGGCCGCCATCGAGCCGGACGGCTCGCTGTGGGCCGTCTTCGCCGACGCCACCAGCGGAAAGAGCAGTTACCGCTTCCGCTTCCTGCGCCCCGAGGCCCCCGACGACGACGGCGGCGTCAGCGTCGACTTCAACCGCGCGCTGCTGCCGCCGTGCGCCTTCGCCGATCACTTCATCTGCCCCTTCCCGCCCCCGGGCAACACCCTGCCGGCGCCCGTCCCGGCGGGGGAGCGGAACAGGATCGACGCCTGAGGCGCGCGAGGGCCCTGCGGCCCCCGGCGGCCCCAGCGGCTGCCGGGGGTCGATGGGCGTACGGGACCCCGTGTGGCTGAAAGATGCGCTTGCGCGGCCTGTCCGGCCGCCTCGATACTCCCGTCAGCGATTGTCAGGGGCACGGCAAATCCGGAATCCGGACCGCCTCTGACGGCGCCTCACGGGCCCGCCACCCCACAGGAGGGCCCCCGATTCCCCTCGGAGGAACCCGAAGTGAGGATCAAGCGCACCACCAGCCCCAAGACCGCCGGACGCGTCCGTACCACGGCCGTTCTCGCGGGGCTCGCCGCCGTCGCGGCGCTCGCCATCCCCACCGCCAGCGCGGAGACCGTCGGCACGTTCAGCGCCACCCAGCTGAACGCGGCGAGCGACGCCGTACTCGAAGCCGACATCGCGGGAACCGCCTGGAACATCGACCCGCAGTCCAAGCGCCTGGTCGTCACCGTGGACAGCACGGTCTCGCAGGCGGAGATCAACCGGATCAAGAAGTCGGCCGGCGCCAACGCCGACGCCCTGCGCATCGAGCGCACGCCCGGGAAGTTCAGCAAGCTGATCTCCGGCGGCGACGCGATCTACTCGAACACCGGGCGCTGCTCGCTCGGCTTCAACGTCCGCAGTGGCAGCACCTACTACTTCCTGACCGCCGGTCACTGCACCGACGGCGCGAGCACCTGGTGGGCGAACTCCGGCCGCACCACCGTGCTCGGCACGACCGCCGGGTCCAGCTTCCCGAACAACGACTACGGCATCGTGCGTTACACCAACAGCACCATTCCCAAGGACGGCACGGTCGGCGGCCAGGACATCACCAGCGCCGCCAACGCCACCGTCGGAATGTCCGTCACCCGCCGGGGCTCCACCACCGGCACCCACGGCGGTTCGGTCACCGGGCTCAACGCCACCGTCAACTACGGGGGCGGCGACGTCGTCTACGGCATGATCCGCACCAACGTGTGCGCCGAGCCCGGCGACTCCGGCGGCCCGCTGTACTCCGGCACCCGGGCGATCGGTCTCACCTCGGGCGGCAGCGGCAACTGCCGCACCGGCGGTACGACCTTCTTCCAGCCGGTCACAGAGGCGCTGAGCGCGTACGGCGTCGCCGTGTACTGACCGGCCCCGTCGACGGGCCAGACGTATTCCTGACGCGAGCCCCCGCCCGGAACTCCGGGCGGGGGCTCCCGCTTGTCCGCCCGGGCGTCGCGGTACGGGTGAGCGGCAGGCCGGGCAGCGGCGCGACGGGTGCCCGCCGATGGCAGGAGCCGTCCGCGGCCACCGCCGGCCCGGTGTTCTGACCGGCAGTCACGGGGCCCTCTTTCGGTGGTTAAGTTGGCGCTGCGGGTGCATACCCGCAGCGACGTTCCGCCGGACGCCGCCAGGGAGGGACAGCAGATGAACACCACCACACGCGATCAGGTCATCGCCGATGAGCAGAAGGCCGTGGACCGCGCGTACGACTGCTACGCAGAGCGGCTCGCCGAGATGACCGGGACGGCGGCGGCCACAGCCGCCGCCAGCAACAAGGACGGCATCGCCAACCGGCTCGACGCGCAGGAGAAGGCGGCGGCGTACGACGGACTCGGCGGCGAGTCACTGGTCACCGGACGCGTGGACGCGCCGGACGAGCCGGGGAGCGAGCCCCGGCCCTGGTACATCGGACGGCGTGCCGTCTCCGACGTCCGGACCCGGGACACCGTCGTCGTGCTGTGGACCAGCCCGCTGGCGACGAAGTGGGCCGCGGTGCGGCCCCAGGCGCCCGGCGACATCACCCTGCGGCGGCAGCTGCGCTGTGTGCAGCGCGTCGTCGAGGACTACTTCGACGACATCGCGCCCGCTGTCCCGGCCCCCACCCCTCCCGTGCTGCCGGCCGTGCCGGCGCCCCGGCCGGCCGGGGACGACACCGCCGTGCCGGAGCCCTCCGGCGACGAAGGAGCGGCGGTGGAGGAGGCGGGCGCCGCGCCGGGAGGCCGCCCGCCGGCCCCTGCCCCCGCCGAGACCGCCCGGAGGCGGCGCCGCGAACCGCTCCAGCCCGACGACTTCCTGCTCCGTGAACTCCAGCGCTCCCGCAGCGGCCGCATGCGGGACATCGTCGAAACCATCCGCCGCGACCAGATGGACCTGGTCACCGGCTCCCCCTCCGACATCCTCGTCGTGCAGGGCGGGCCGGGCACGGGAAAGTCCGCCGTCGGGCTGCACCGGGTGACCTGGCTCGTCAACAACGACCACTTCAAGGCCCCGGACATCCTCGTCATCGGACCGCACCAGCGGTTCCTCGACTACGTCGGCCAGGTCCTGCCCACGCTGGGTACCCGCGACGTCAACGCCGTGCAGCTCTCCCGCCTGTGGGACGGCGAGGCGCCCGGCGACGACACCCCGCAGGCGCGGCTGGTGAAGTCCGACGAGCGGATGTCGGCCGTCCTGCGGCGTCGCGTCGAGCACGAGTGCCGCCCGGAGGCCATCGACGGCCTCCTCGCCGCTCCCTCCTTCGAGGGCGAAGAGCCGGCCTTCACCGTCACCGCGGGCAGCACGACGCTGCGCGTTCCCCGTACGGAGGTCCACGCCCTGTTCGAGGAGGCTCGTGGCGGGGAGGGGGCCCACCGCGAGCGCCGCGACCGCTTCCGCAGCCTGCTCGTCGACCGGCTCCTCGGAGAACTGGCCGCCCTGGCCCCGCGGCGCGGCGCGGACGGCACGATCCGCCGCAGCCTGGAACGCAACCGGCAGGTGGAGCGCCTCCTCGACCGCGCCTGGCCCTCGCCCGGCGCTCGCGAAGCCCTGCGGAGCCTCTACGACTCGCCCGAGCTGCTGCGCGCCTGCTCCGACGGCATCCTCGACGAGGAGGAGCGGGCCGCGCTGCACCGCCCCCGGGCCGACCGGGCGGAGGACGACCCGTGGACCCTGGACGACCGGGTCTGTCTGGAGGAGCTCCGCCACCTCATCACCGGCGAGCCCCCGCGCCGCTACGGCCACATCGTCGTCGACGAGGCCCAGGACCTCACCCCCATGCAGGCCCGCGCTCTGCGCCGCCGCGTCGCGCGAGGCGGCTCGATGACCGTGCTCGGCGACCTCGCCCAGGCCACCGGCCCGTATCCGTACTCCGGATGGGACCGGCTGGGCACGCTCCTGTCCGACCACGGCGACTGGCGCGTCGAGGAGCTGAACACCAGTTACCGCGTCCCCGCCGAGATCATGGAGTTCGTCGCCCCGCTGGCCCGCGCGGTCGCCCCCTCGCTCCCCTACCCGCGGGCGGTGCGGGAGGCCGGAGCGGACGCCGTGCGGACGGTCGCGACCGCGCCGTGGAAGCTGCTCGGCGACACCGTCGCCCAGGCCGTCCGCCTCGTCGGCAGCAGCGACGGACGCACGCTGCGCTCCGTGGCCGTCATCGTGCCCGACGACTCCGGCTGGCTCGACGAGATCCGCCGGCACCTGGACGCCGCCGACGGGATCACGGAGCAGGAGCGGGCAGCGGTGTCCGTCCTGGCCGCCCGCCAGGTCAAGGGCATGGAGTACGACCACGTGCTCGTCGTCGAACCCGCCACCATCGCCGACCGGGGCCCCTCCGGGCTGCGCCAGCTCTACATCGCGCTGACCCGGAGCACCCAGAGCCTGACCGTCCTGCACACCGCGCCGCTGCCCGCCGCCCTGACGGACACCGGCGAGCCGACGAAACCGCGGCCGCGCGCCGCCGGCGCCGAACCCGCTCCGGCGGCGGAGAGCGACGTCCCGGAGATCGGCTCGGACATCCGGGTCCGGGTGGTGGGCCACACCACCGGCGGCAACTACCGGGTCGAGGCCGTCTCGCCCACCACGGACCGCCCCCTGCTCATGGCGGTGCGCCACGGTTCCGCGCCGCCCGCCGTGGGCGCGGAGCTGGACGCCTGGGTGCTCCGCCACGTCTCCGGCGTCAGCTTCGTCACGGTCGACGGACGCGGCCGCAGCCCCATCTCGCCCACCATGGCTCCGCGCTACGCGGCCGCGCTCAAGGTCGTCGAGGAACTGGCCGGCGGGAACGTTCCGGACGATGTCCGCCCCCGGCTCTCGGAGCTCAAGGGTATGGCCAACCGCTGTCTGCGCCGTGACCAGCACGACTGGCTGGACGTCTGGCGCGTCCTCGGCTCCCCGGACAGAGCGCGTCTGAACGCCCTGCGCGACCTCGCCGCCACCGGCCGCGTCCCGGCCTCCGGCACGCCGGACCTGGACCGGTTCCGGGCCGAACTGGAGCTCAGCGGCTGGGCCGAGGACCTGGCCGGGGCCCGGCGGACCGTGGAGGGGCGCATCCGCGCCGCTGCCGTCCCCGCGACAAAGGCCGAGCCCCCCGCGCACCGGCCCGCGGCTCCCGAGCCGCCGGAAGCACCCGAGCCGCCCGAGTCATCCGAAGCGTCCCCGTCCGGGCCGCCCCCGCCGTCCATGTCGTCCGAGCCCGAGGAAGCCGCAGCCATGACCACCACGACCACCGTCCCCTCCGCACCGGAGAAGGCAGGACCGGGCGCGGGCCTCCCTCTGCTCCTGGAGGCCTCGGCCGCGTCGGACCGCACCTGCAAGACCCATGAGGCGGTGCGCTTCGAGCTGAAGGCGGCCCTGTTGCGAGCGGACCGGCAGCCGGAGCCCGAACACCCGGTCGTCGACGCCGCCTGTGCGACCGCCGAGGGGCGTCTGCTCTACGAGGTGCTGGGCGCGGGCCTCACCTCCTACACCGACCTCCGCTCGGGAGCGGCCCGTCTCCGTGAGATCGACCACGTGCTGGCCATGGAGGCCGACCGGCTCTGCCTCGTCCTGACCGGGCCCCCGGCGGAGGACTGGGCGGCCGCCGCCCTCCACGACGTCTTCGGCGTCCACGTCCTGTGGCGCACTCCGCAGCACGGCTGGGGCGGCCGGGACGTCACCGCAGCCCTGGGAGGCGACCGGACGTGAGACGGAGGCGCCCCGGGCGGCCTCGCGGACGGGCCGCCGCCGGGGCCGCGCCCCGCAGCGGTGAGGAGGGCGCGGGGCCGGCGGGGCGTGGGAGCGAAGGGGTGACGAGCAGCGGGGACGGGCCCGGCCTCAGACGGCCGTCGAGCCGCCGGCGCCCGGGGCCGGCGCGGCGTCCGGGGCGCCTGTCGTCCCCGCTCCCGGCCGGCGCCGCATCGACACGAGCAGGGTCAGGGCGGTGCCGACGACCGCCCAGGCCGAGAGCACCAGCAGCGGGCCGGTGACCGCGTTGCCCTGGAAATAGGCGATGGAGCGGGCCGTCCAGGTACCCGCCCCCGGCGGGAGGGCGGGGCCGATCGCCCGCCAGAAGTCGGGGAGCATCGGCAGCGGGAAAGCGCCGCCCGCGCTCGGGTTGCCCGCGACGACGATGATCAGGACGGCCAGGCCGATGCCGACGATGCCGGTGAGGGCCTCCAGGGCGAGCGTGAACATGCCGACCGCGAAGACGACCAGGGCGCCCAGACCGGCCAGCCCCCAGAAGCTGCCGGGCAGCGCGCCGAGGACCGGGCCGATGATGATCGCGCCGCCGATGCCGCCCAGCACCGAGTACAGGGCCATGGCGCCGGTCCTGATCACCGCGCGCTGCCGGTTGATGGGCTTGGCGCCGGCGCTGATCGCCAGGATCGAGGCGCAGAGGTAGCCGCCCACGCACCAGCCGACGACCAGGTAGAAGGACGAGAGGCCGTTGAAGTCCTGGCCGGAGGCCGGGGCGACGTCCACGGTCCGCACGGTCCGCTGCTGGGAGGCGTCGACCTCGGTGAGAATCCGCTCCAGCGAGGAGGCCAGTGCGGTTCCGCCACCGGAGGCGACCAGCAGCGTGTCGGTCCGGCCCTCCGGCGAGACGACCAGAGCGCCGTCGATGTCGCGGTTCATGATCTGCTCGCGAGCCTCGTCGGCGCTGCTCACCGTACGGGGGTCCAGCGGCCCGCCGGGAAGCCCGTCCAGTCTGTCGACGAGCTGCTGGGCCATGGGCCGGGGGGCTGCCACTCCGAAGGCGACGTCCGTCGGCTTCGGGTTGTGCAGCGCCCCGACGTAGGACGCGATGAACAGCAGTTGCAGTCCGAGCACACCGATGACGAGCAGGGCGGCCCGCGGCGTGACGGCGTTCTTCACCTCGTCGACGAAAGTCATGCCCCCACCGTCCGGCCCGGGCGGTGGGGGCGCAGGCGGGGCGGGGCTGAATGGCTGAAGGGGGAGCGGGTCCGGCCCTCGGCCCGCCGCCCCGGCTGCTCGGCGTGGGCGCACGAGGTGCGCGGGCCAGGAGGCACACTAGATATCGTACGAGTGTTCGAAACTGGTCTATGGTGGAGAACGGGGTGGTGAGCGACGGAACGGTTCAGGAGGTGCGATGTCCGGATTCACGCATCTGCACACCGTTTCGGGGTTCTCCCTGCGTTATGGGGCCTCGCACCCCGAACGGCTGGCCGAGCGCGCCGCGGAGCGGGGGATGGACGCCCTCGCGCTGACCGACCGCGACACCCTCGCCGGGGCCGTCCGCTTCGCCAAGGCCTGCCGGGAGGCGGGGGCCGGGGTCCGGCCGCTCTTCGGGGCGGACCTCGCGGTGGAGCCGTACGCGCCGTCCCCGCCCGCCGCGGGCCGGACGCCCCGACCGCGTACGCCGGTGCGCGGCGGCGTCTTCGTCGACGAATCCGCCCCCCGGGTCACCTTCCTCGCCCGGGACGGCGCGCGCGGCTGGGCCGAGCTGTGCCGGCTCGTCACCGCGGCCCACGCCAGGGGGGCCGGCGCCGGGGCCGCCGACGCTTCCGGGCCGCCCGTCGCCTCCGGCCCGTTCGACGCTCCCGGGCCGCGGGTGGGCCGGGCCGTGCTGCCCGCCGAAGGGCTGACCGTGCTGCTCGGGCCCGCCTCCGAGGTGGGCCGGGCGCTCGCCGCGGGCCGCCCCGACCGGGCCGCCGCCCTGCTCGCGCCCTGGCGGGAGGCGTACGGCGACGACCTGCGCCTGGAGGCCGTCCACCACGGCCGCGCGGGCACCGGCCCCGGGTCGCTGCGGCTGGCCGCCCGCACCCTCGGCTTCGCCGCCGAGCAGGGCCTGCGGGCCGTGCTGACCAACGCCGTCCGGTACGCGGACCCGGGACAGGGGCCTGTCGCCGACGTGCTCGACTCCGCCCGCCGGCTCGTTCCCGTCGACCCGCGCCGCTCGCCCCTGGACAGCGGTGAGCGCTGGCTCAAGGGAGAGGAGGCGATGCGGGAGACCGCAGAGCGGATCGCCTCCGCCGCCGGTCTGGGGCGGAGCGCCGCCGCCCGCTTGCTGGCGGAGACCCGGCGCACCGCCGACGCCTGCCGCGTCGATCCCGCCGCCGACCTGGGCCTGGGCGGGGTCCACTTCCCCGAGCCCCACCTGGTCGGGGCCGGCCGGCGCACCGCCCAGCGGGTGCTGGCCTCCCGGGCCGCCGCGGGGATGGTGCTGCGCGGCCACGACCGCGACCCCGCCTACTGGCAGCGGATGCACCGGGAGCTGGACGTCATCGCCCACCACGGCTTCGCCTCCTACTTCCTGACGGTCGCCCAGGTAGTCGACGACGTACGGGAGATGGGGATCAGGGTCACCGCACGCGGCTCCGGGGCCGGCTCCCTGGTCAACCATCTCCTCGGCATCGCCCACGCGGACCCGGTCGAGCACGGACTGCTGATGGAGCGGTTCTTGTCCGAACGCCGCTTCGTGCTGCCCGACATCGACATCGACGTCGAGTCGGCCCGCCGTCTCGACGTCTACCGCAGGATTATCCAGCGCTTCGGACCCGAGCGCGTCGCCACCGTCGCCATGCCCGAGACCTACCGGGTGCGCCACGCTATCCGGGACGTCGGGGCCGCGCTCTCCATGGACCCGGCCGAGACCGACCGGCTCGCCAAGGCCTTCCCGCACATCCGGGCCCGCGACGCCCGCGCCGCGATGGAGGAGTTGCCCGAGCTGAGGGAGGTCGCGCGGAACCGGGAGCGGTACGGGCGGCTCTGGGAGCTGGTGGAGGGGCTCGACGCCCTGCCGCGCGGCGTCGCCATGCACCCGTGCGGAGTGCTGCTCTCGGACGCCGGGCTGCTGGACCGTACGCCGGTGATGCCCACCAGCGGCGAGGGCTTCCCGATGGCGCAGTTCGACAAGGAGGACGTGGAGGACCTGGGTCTGCTCAAACTCGATGTGCTGGGGGTGCGGATGCAGTCGGCGATGGCGCACGCCGTCGCCGAGGTGGAGCGCGCCTCCGGCAGGAGCGTGGACCTGGACGCCGTGCCGCCGGACGACCCCGAGACCTACCGGCTGATCAGGAGCGCCGAGACGCTGGGCTGCTTCCAGATCGAGTCGCCCGGTCAGCGGGACCTGGTCGGCAGGCTCCAGCCCGCGGCCTTTCACGACCTGGTCGTCGACATCTCGCTGTTCCGGCCGGGGCCGGTCGCCGCCGACATGGTCCGGCCCTTCATCGAGGCCCGGCACGGCCGCGCGCCGATCCGCTACCCGCACCCCGATCTGGAAGGCCCCCTGCGCGAGACCTACGGCGTGGTCGTCTTCCACGAGCAGGTCATCGAGATCGTCGCCATCATGACCGGCTGCGGCCGGGGGGAGGCGGACCGGGTGCGGCGCGGCCTCTCCCACCCCGAGTCGCAGAGCCGGATCAGGGTCTGGTTCGCGCAGCGCGCGGCGGCCCGGGGCTACGGCATCGAGGTGATCGCCCGGACCTGGGAGATCATCGAGGCGTTCGGCAGCTACGGTTTCTGCAAGGCGCACGCGGTCGCCTTCGCCGTGCCGACGTACCAGTCGGCCTGGCTCAAGACGCACCACCCGGCCGCCTTCTACGCCGGGCTGCTCACGCACGACCCCGGTATGTACCCGAAGCGGCTGCTGCTCGCGGACGCCCGGCGGCGCGGCGTGCCGGTGCTGCCCCTGGACGTGAACCGGTCGGCGGCCGCCCATCGAATCGAACTGGTGTCTGATGATGGGGGCGGAGAGAGGGCCGGGGAGAAGAAGTGGGGGCTGCGGCTGGCGCTCTCGGACGTCCACGGCATCAGTGAGGCCGAGGCCACCCGGATCGAGGCGGGGCAGCCCTACGCCTCCCTGCTCGACTTCTGGCAGCGCGCCCGCCCCGGCCGCCCGGCCGCCGAGCGCCTCGCGCAGGTCGGCGCGCTGGACTCCTTCGGCGCCAACCGCCGGGACCTGCTGCTGCACCTCTCCGAGCTGCACCGCGCCCACCGCACCTCGCGGCCCGGGGCCCACGGGGCCCAGCTCCCGCTGGGGGAGGGGCGCCGGACGGGCTCCGTCGGGCTGCCCGACCTCAACGAGGCGGAGCGGCTGAGCGCCGAACTCGGGGTGCTGAGCATGGACGTCTCACGCCACCTGATGGACGATCACCATGCTTTCCTCCACGAGCTGGGCGCGCTCTCCGCCAAGCGGCTGCGCGAGGCCCGGCACGGGGAGACCGTGCTGGTCGCCGGAGCCAAGGCGGCCACCCAGACACCGCCGATCCGCTCCGGCCGCCGGGTCGTCTTCACCACCCTGGACGACGGCACGGGCCTGGTCGACCTGGCGTTCTTCGACGACAGCCATGCCGCCTGCGCCCATACGGTCTTCCACTCCTGGCTGCTGCTGGTGCGCGGCGTGGTGCAGCGGCGCGGCCCGCGCAGCCTGAGCGTGGTCGGCGAGGCCGCCTGGAACCTCGCGGACCTGGCCGAACTGCGGCGCACCGGCGGACTCGACGCCGTCGCGGCCCGGCTGGCCGAAGGAGCGGCGAAGGGCCAGGAAGAACCGGAAGAGAGGACCGAGGGAGAGCCGGACCCCGGCCCCGGACGCCGCATACGGATGGAGACCGGTTACGAGATGAACCCCTGGGCCGACCTCCGGCCGCCCGGCGAAGGGACGCCCACCGGAAGGAAGCTGTGGCACCGGTCACCGGGGAGCGCGGGATGAGCGGCGACGGGGAGGGGGGCCCGGACATCCTGTGCCTGCGGTTTCGCAGAGCGGGCGGTGGGCTCCCGGACGGCGCCGGGTACGCCGGACTGCTCGCCCTGCTCGGCGCGTTCACCCCGGTCGTCGAGGCCCTCCCGCCCGACGGGGCGCTCGCCGACGTGAGCGGCGCGCTGCGCTACTTCGGGCGGGACGCGCGGGGCCTGGCCTCGCTGATCCGGGTCCGGGCGCTCGCCCTGCACGGCGTCGACTGCGCGATCGGGGCAGCCGGCAGCCCCCTGGCGGCCCGGATGGCCGCCAGGCGGGCCGCGCCCGGGAGCACCTGCGTGGTGGGCCGGGGCGAGGAGGCCGTGTTCCTCGCGCCGCTACCGGTCGCGGCCCTGGACGGCGTCGGCGCGGCGACCGCCCGCACCTTGTGCGGTTACGGGCTGGACTCCGTCGGCCGGATCGCCGCGGCCCCCCTCGCCACCCTCCAGCGGATCGTCGGCGTACGCACGGGGCGCGATCTCTGGGAGCGGGCCAACGGCATCGACCGCAGCCGGGTCGAGCCGAACGCGGCCGCCCGTTCGATCGCCGCGGAACGCTCCTTCCCGCGCGACGAGCTGGCCCCCGGTGAGCACCGCCGCGCGCTCCTCTCGCTCACCGAGGAGCTGGGGGCGCGGCTGCGGGGCGAGGGGCAGGTGTGCCGGGCGCTCGCGGTCTCGGTGCGGTACGCGGACCGGACCGGTTACGCGACCCTGACCCGGAGCCGGACGTTGCGGGAGCCCACCGCGCATTCGGCCGCGCTCACCGCGCTCGCCTACCGGATTCACGAGTCCTTCGGGCTCCAGCGGGCCCGGGTGCGGGGAATCGCGCTGCGCGCCGAGGGGCTGGGCGACGCCGGGCGCGCCTCCCACCAGCTCACCTTCGATCCGGCGGACGAGCGGGCGCGCCGGATCGAGGAGGTGGCGGATCTGCTGCGGGAGAAGTTCGGGCCCGATGCGGTGAAGCCGGCCGGACTCGCGGCCTGAGCCCGGGCGGGGGAGGACCGGCTGCCCGCGATGCCCGGGGCGGAAGGTCCCTCGGGTCTTCCGTGCGCGGGGGAGCAGCGCGGGGCCGGGCCCCCGCCACCACGGCCGGAGCCGGCCGTGGTGGCGGGGCGGTCCGCGGAGAGGCCGCGCGGTTTTTTTACCGGCACGTAACTTCCCAGCCGGCCGTACCCATGCGTAACTTGACGTGAACACCTAAAGCTGTGGTCCGGGCCGCAGGGCGCACCGCCATCGAACCTCCCTTGAGCCGCAAGGAGTCCCCACGATGCTGCCCTGGACCCGCGCCATGCGCGCCCCCCGCGTACGCGGCGTTCTCGCCGCCCTCCTGCTGAGCGTCACCGTCCTTGTCGCCCCCGCGGCGACCGCGACAGCGGCCGCTCCCACCGCCGCCACCTCCACGTCGCGGGGCTGGAACGACTACTCCTGCAAGCCCTCCACCGCCCACCCCCGCCCCGTCGTCCTGGTCCACGGGACCTTCGGGAACGCGATCGACAACTGGCTGGGGCTCGCCCCCTACCTGGTCGCCCGGGGCTACTGCGTCTTCTCCCTCGACTACGGTCAGCTTCCCGGCGTGCCGTTCTTCCACGGGCTCGGCCCCATCGACGAGTCCGCCGAACAGCTAGACGTGTTCGTCGACCGGGTGCTCGCCGCCACCGGAGCCCCGGAGGCCGACCTCGTCGGCCACTCCCAGGGCGGCATGATGCCGAACTACTACCTGAAGTTCCTCGGCGGCGCGGACAAGGTCAACGCCCTCGTCGGCCTCGCCCCGGACAACCACGGCACCACGCTGCTCGGCCTCACCAAGCTGCTGCCGCACTTCCCGGGCGTCGAGAAGTTCATCACCGACAAGACCCCCGGGCTCGCCGACCAGGTCGCCGGCTCCCCCTTCATCACCAAGCTCACCGCGGGCGGCGACACGGTCCCCGGCGTCCGCTACACCGTCATCGCGACCCGGTACGACCAGGTCGTGACCCCCTACCGCACGCAGTACCTGGACGGGCCGAACGTACGCAACGTGCTGCTCCAGGACCTGTGCCCGCTCGACTTCTCCGAGCACGTGGCGATCGGTACCGTCGACCGCGTCGCCTTCCACGAAGTGGCCAACTCCCTCGACCCTGCACGGGCCACCCCGACCACCTGCGCCTCGGTGCTCGGCTGACCCGGCGCGCGACGACGGGCCGGCGCCGGCCGGGGGGAGCCGCCGGCGCCGCGCGGACGGGATGGTTCTTCGTCGCGGAGTTACGACGCCGACCGCCCGCCGCGCAACGCGGAGCCGGACAAGTGCTCGGAGCTGGGCTGGTTCCCGCTGGCCGCGCTGCCGGACGACATGATCGCGTACTGCCGCGCGGGCTTGGACGGATACCGGGAGGGGGGAGCGCTTCCTGGTCCACTGGCACCAGGACGGGGACCCGATCGCGTACGAGCCGGACGGCGTCCGCCGGGCCGTTCCGCTGGCCGCCTCCACCCCGGCCTCGACCACCCGGCGGTCCCCGCCGCGGACCGGGCGGCCCTGACCGCGCCGCAGGCCCGCCGCGTACGGCGATCAGCCGCAGAGCGGGGCGAGCCCCTCGGTCCGGGCCAAGCGCTCCAGCTCGTCCAGGGCCCGTACCGCCGCGGCGGCCGCGGCCGGGTCGCGCTCCGCCAGCCCACTCGCCCCGAACTCGTCCTCGTCCAGCCGCAATATGCGCGAGCCGTCCGCCGACACCCACAGATCCAAGTCCAGGTCCTCGACCGCCAGCACCCCGTCGGCCAGGGCGCCGGGCCGGGTGACGTCGCAGTACCAGCCCTTGAGCTCGCCGTCGCCCGCGCGGACCTCTTTCACCGCGAACCACCGATCACGCCAGTAGTGCTCGGTGAAGACGTCGCCCGGCTCGAACCGGACGAAGCCGAAGTCCCGTACGCCGGGCGCGGCCCACGGGGCCCGGACGGTGATGCGGACGCCGTCGTCGTGGAGCAGCTCCGCCGGATACCTGATCTTGGTGCGGCCGCCTTTGCCCAGGGCGACGACGACGTCTTCCGGGCGGGCGGCGCGGGGCTCAGGGGAGGGTGCGGACATGGCGGACCTCCGTGGCGCAGATCGTGTAGCCGAACCACTCGTTGATCGCCAGCATCGGGCCGTTGCCGGCGTCGTTGGCGGTGTAGGCGTCCGTGTACCCGGCCGCCCGCGCCCGGTGCAGCGAGTCGTTCTTCGCCAGCTTCGCGAGCCCCCGGCCCCGGAACGCGCGCCGGGTGCCGGTCATCCCGGTCGCGTACGTCCGCTCCCCGTCGGTGGTGGCCGCGCTGAACGCCGCCACCTCGCCGTCCACCAGCACGACCGACGTCAACTCCCGGTCGAACGCTGGGTGGCGCCAGGTGTTCGACAGCCAGTCCTCGTAGTCCGCCAGTTCGTACGGGATGTCCCCCGGCTCGTCAGCCGTCGTCTCCGCGTCCGCGTCGAACAGCGGCCGCGGGTCGTCGTCGAAGACGGTCGCGGGCCGCAGTTCGACTCCCGCCGGAACCTCCTGACGAGGCGGCAGGACCCCGCCCGCGAGGTCCAGGCGCAGGAAGTGGGCCGAGCGGCTGGGCCGGTAGCCGCGGGAGCGGGCGAACGCGAGGCCCTCCGGCGTGTCCAGCACCCAGGCGTACAGGACCGAGGCCCCGGCATGCGCCAGGTGCTCCTCCGCTGCCTTCAGCAGCAGCGACCCCGCCCCGCGCCGGGTGCGGCCGGGCAGCGTGTGCGGGGTGAAGTACCCCTGTCCCGGCTCCGCGCTGTCGTGGGCGATGCCGGCCTGCGCCGTGCCGATGATCTCGCCGTCCTCCTCCGCGACCAGCAACCGGTAGTGCCGGTCGGGGTGCGCGTGCGCCCTGTCGTGGAGGACCTGCTCGCGGGTGGCCACGATATGCGGGGTCGAGGCCCGGCGGACACGGGTCCACGCCTCCGCGTCGGACGGCCGGAAGTCACGCACGATCACAGTCATGCGGGGACGGTATGCGCAGCCGCGCCCCGAGCGCCTCCCCTTTTTTCTCCGCCGGGGGGAGTGGCCCGTGGCCGTGCCCGGTGGGGGAGGACGGCCCGTGGCCGCGTCCCGTGGGAGACAATCGGGCCCGTGACTGAGAAGATCGTCCTCGACCCCGACTCCGCCGTCGCCCCCTATGAGCAACTGCGCGCCCAGCTCTCCGAACTGGCCCGGTCCGGTGCCCTGCCCGTCGGCCACCGGCTCCCGACCGTACGCGGCTTCGCCGAGGAGCTGGGCCTCGCGGCCAACACCGTGGCCAAGGCCTACCGGGCTCTGGAGGCCGACGGGGTGATCGAGACGCGCGGGCGCAACGGGACCTTCGTCGCGGCCGCCGGGGGAGCCGCAGAGCAGCGGGCCGCGGCCGCCGCCCAGCGGTACGCCGAGACCGCGGAGCGGCTCGGGCTCTCCCGGGAGCAGGCCCTGGCGCTGGCCCGGGACGCCGTGCGGGCCGCGTACGACAGGTGAGGGGGCGGGCCGCTGCGCGCGGGGCGCGCGGGCCGAGCCGCGTTCCAGCGGGTCACAGGTAGAGCCCGGAGTCGGCCCCGGCGTCCTGCCGCGGCACCGACGCGGGGCCGAAGCCCCGGCGCAGCGCGTACAGCTCGGCGAGCGAGTTGCCCTCCCGGCCCACCCCTTCCTCCGTGCCCAGCCAGGCCGCCGACTCCTGGCGGCTCAGCGGGCCGACCTCGATTCTGGCCAGGCAGCGGCCGGGCCTGACGACCGCGGGGTGCAGGCGTTCCAGGTCCTCGTTGGTGGTGACGCCCACCAGTACGTTGCGGCCCTGGCCGAGCAGCCCGTCCGTGAGGTTCAGCAGCCGGGACAGGGCCTGGCCCGCCGTGTGCCTGGCCTCGCCGCGGATCAGTTCGTCGCAGTCCTCCAGGAGCAGCAGCCGCCACCGGCCGTTCGCCGTGCCGTCGTCCTCGCCGATCGCGATGTCCATCAGGTAGCCGACGTCGTTGAACAGCCGCTCGGGATCCAGTACGCAGTCGACCTGGCACCAGTCGCGCCAGGAACGGGCCAGGGTGCGCAGGGCGGAGGTCTTGCCGGTGCCCGGCGGGCCGTGCAGCAGGAGCAGACGGCCCGCGATGTCGTCCGGGGTCACCTTCATCAGCCGGTCCATGGCGTCGGCCACCGGAGCGGTGTAGTTGGGGCGCACCTCGTCCCAGGTGCCGGCGGTGATCCGACGGGTCGTGCGGTACGGGCCGCGGCGCGGTGAGACGTACCAGAAACCCATGGTCACGTTGTCGGGCTGGGGCTCCGGCTCGTCCTGCGCGCCGGCGGTGGCCTCGCCGAGGATCTGCTCCGCCAGCTCCGCGCTGGTGGCGGTGACGGTGACGTCCGCGCCGCGGTTCCACCGGGAGGCGAGCAGCGTCCAGCCGTCGCCCTCGGCGAGGGTGGCGCTGCGGTCGTCGTCGCGGGCCACCCGCAACACCTTCGCGTGCGACGGCAGCAGCGGCGCTCCGGCCTTGACCCGGTCGAGGGACGAGCTGAACGAATAGGGCTCCTCGCCCGTCGCGAAGCGGCCGAGGAAGAGCGCGTCGACGACATCGGACGGTGAATCGCTGTCGTCGACGTTGAGCCGGATCGGCAGAGCGGATTCGGGAGTGGTGGCAGACATGCCGTCCATGATCCGGCACGGGGGCACGGCGTGCACGCGGTTTCCCCGTGCCCTCGCCCGGCCGCCAGGAGACCCGTCGGACCTGACGGGACACCAGCCGCGCCCCGGAGTGCGGGGGTTGAACAGCCGGGGGCGGGCGGGAGCACTCGGCGGCAATTTTTGGCATGAACACTTCCGGCGGGGCGCGGTGACTGCTACCACGGAGTAGGCAGATCCCCCTGCTCAAGGAGGTCCCATGAAAATGTCCAGACTCGTGGCGTTCTCGTCCTCTCTCCTGCTCGGCGCCGCCCTCGCCCTCACCGGCGCGGGGGTCGCGACCGCCGACTCGTCCGCAGCGGCCGTCGACTACGTCGCCCTCGGTGACTCCTACTCCTCCGGGGTCGGCGCCGGCGGCTACGACGGCTCCAGCTGCAAGCGCAGCAGCCGCGCCTACCCCGCCCTCTGGGCCGCCGCCAACTCCCCGTCCTCGTTCCACTTCGCCGCCTGCTCCGGTGCTCGGACCAACGATGTGACGGGCAGTCAGCTTGGTCGCCTGACCACCTCGACCGATCTCGTCTCGATCTCCGTCGGCGGCAACGACGCGGGCTTCGCCGACGTCATGACGACCTGCGTCCTGCAGTCCGAGGCCACCTGCCTCAGCCGCATCGCCACCGCCCGCTCCTACGTCGACTCGACCCTGCCAGGCCGTCTGGACTCCGTGTACGGGGCGATCCGCGCCAAGGCCCCCTCCGCCCGCGTCGTCGTCCTCGGCTACCCCCGCTTCTACCAGCTCAGCGGCAGCTGCCTGGCCGGACTCAGCGAGAAGGAGCGCTCCGCCATCAACGGCGCGTCCGACCATCTGAACGCGGCCACCGCCAAGCGCGCCGCGGACCACGGCTTCACCTTCGGCGACGTCAGGCAGACCTTCTCCGGGCACGAGATCTGCTCGGGCAACGCCTGGCTGCACAGCGTGAACTGGCTCAACATCGGTGAGTCCTACCACCCCACCGCCGCCGGACAGTCGGGCGGCTACCTCCCCGTCTTCAGGTCCGCGGCCTGACCGGCGCGTTCACGCGGCCCGTCGCCCCCGCGCGGGAGCCTCGCCCATGGAGGCCTCCCGCGCGGGGGCGACGGGCAAACCAGTCGAACGGCCCCAAGCCGCCTTGCGGCCGGAATATTTCGGTAACAGACCGTCAACCCCCGTATGTGTGTGCGCGATCCCGTGACCGGGATGCACAGGTGTCACCACGGGGCGATAGGGTTAACCTGCCCGGACCGGGTGCCCTCGTACGGGTGGGGAGTGACATGGAACAGATAACGGTGCGGAGCAGGGCGCGTGTCCCTGCCATCACATGCGGGAGCGGTGCGACCAGCACGCGCCTCGACCGCCACCTCGCGGTGCTCGGCGGCCCCGTCGTCCCGCAGCGCGAGTCGGCGGAGGCGACGTCGCTGATGCGTGAGCTGATCTCGCGGGACGCGGCGCACGCCGGCCGGAGCAGGGGCGCGCGAGTGTCGCTCTTCGCCCCGCTGCGGCGGCTGCGGCGTTCGCTCTTCGGTGGCCGCCACTGACCCACCGCACGCCACCGCGTTTCGAACCGGCCCCCTCTCGGGACGGCTCAGGCGACCACCCCGTCCCGGCGCAGCACCGATGCCTGTTCGTCCGTCATCCCCAGGGCCCGTAGCAGCGCATCGGTGTGTTCGCCCAGCGCCGGTACGGCGCCCATCCGTGCGCCCTCGCTCCCCGGCAGGGTGATGGGCGGCAGCAGCGCCCGCAGCGGCCCCACCGGGGACGCCACGTCCCGCCACCGGTCCCGTGCCGCGAGCTGCGGATGCGCCGCCACATCGGCCACCGTGTTCAGCCGGGCGCAGGCGACGCCCGCCGCTTCGAGCCTCTCCAGCGCCTCGTCTCCCGTCAGGCCCGCCAGCGCCCGGCCCACCGCCTCGTCGGTCCGCTCGCGGTTCGCGGTGCGCGCCGCGTTCGTGGCGAAGTCCGGGTCCTCGGCCAACTCGGGTCGTCCCAGCACCTGTTCCGCGAGCCGTCGCCACTCCCGGTCGTTCTGCACGGAGAGGAGGACCTGTTCGCCGTCCGCCGTCGGGAAGGCGTCGTACGGGGCGATCACCGCGTGGGCCAGCCCCGTGCGGGCCAAAGGCTCAGCCCCGTGCATCCCGTGGTGCAGCGGGTGACCCATCCACTCGGTCAGCGCGTCCAGCAGGGAGACCTCCACCGGCCCGCCCCGTCCCGTCGTCGCCCGCCGCAGCAAGGCCGCGAGCACCCCGGAGAACGCGTACATGGCCGCCGCGATGTCGGCCGCGGGGATGCCCGCCTTCACAGGCCGGCCGGCGGTGCCGGTCACCGACACCAGGCCTGCCTCGCACTGCACGAGCATGTCGTAGGCCCGCTTGTGCGCGTACGGTCCGCCCACCCCGTAACCGGAGACGTCGACGGCCACCAGCCGAGGGTGCGCGGCGCAGAGCGTCGCGGCGTCGAGACCGAGCCGGGCCGCCGCCCCCTGGGCCAGGTTCTGTACGAACACATCGGCCCCGGCGACGAGTTCGCGCACCACGGCCAGGCCGCGCGGGTCCTTGAGGTCGACCGCGAGCGACTCCTTGCCGCGGTTGCACCAGACGAAGTGCGAGGCCAGCCCGCGGGCCGCCGTGTCGTAGCCGCGGGCGAAGTCGCCGCCGTCCGGGCGCTCCACCTTGATGACCCTGGCTCCGAGGTCGGCGAGCTGCCGCGTGGCGAACGGAGCGGCGACGGCCTGTTCGACGGCCACCACGGTGACGCCGTCGAGGGGGAGTGGCTGAGTGTCCATGGTCCCCGTGCATACCCGCTGCACACGGCTTTCGCCACCCCGAGCCCGTACGGAGAGCGCCGCTCACCGGGCCCCGGCGCCACCGCGCCCGCGAACCGGGCGAGCCCCGGGGCTCCCGGAGCGGGGCGGCCCCACCGCTCATAGCAGGGCGAACTGCCCCTCTGGGCCCTCCTCCTGGTGGCCGAGGACCGAGGCCGGACGCCGGGCGGAGTCCGGTACCGGCAGCACCCCGGCCGCCCGCAGCTCGGCGCGGGAGACCAGGGGCGCCCGCTCCAACCAGGCCCGCAGCTCCTCGCGCCGCCCCGCCGTCTCGTCCAGGAGCGCCAGGACGGTGATCAGTTCCAGGAGCTCCGAGGTCCACTCCCGTGGCCAGCCGCGCGTGCCGAGCGCCGCCAGCCCCTGTGCCTCCGCACCGTCCGGGCCCCTGCCCGCCACCGCCGCGGCCCGGAGCCCGAACCAGAGCTCCAGCACCCGCACGCCGCCCACCGTGAACTCCCAGGCGCCCGCGGACACCGGGGAGATCCGGCCCTCACCGATGAGCAGCGCCTCCTGCCCGGCGTCGTAGACGAGCCCCGCGGGCCGGGCCGGCAGGGTCGCCCGCACATACGGCCTGCGCCCGCCCGGCAACCGGGGGCGCTCCCCGCCCCACGCCCCGCGCGACTGGACCCGGATCAGCTCCCGGCCGAGCTCCACCCCCGCCGACCACACCTCCGCCTCCACCGGCAGGGGCACGGGACGGCCGGCGGGGGCGGGCCCGGCGACGGCCACCGCCCAGGCCAGCACCGCCTCCGGGGTGAACGCGCCTGCCTCCGCCCGGCCGCGGAGCCGCCCGTGCAGGAAGGCGGCCAGCCCCGGCGCCAGATTGGGTTCCCCGCCACCGGGCCTGCGGTAGAGCGGCCTGATCCGCCCCGGCCGCCCGGCGGGGCAGTGCCCGTCGGGCAGCAGCGCGGTCACGGACAGGGCGGGCCCGCGGTCCCCGGGCGCGGAGCCGTGCTCGACCGCGAAGAGCTGCCGCCCGTCGGCCACCCGCCACAGCTCCGGGCGGGCCGCGTCGATCAGCCGGTGGTCGGGGAGCAGCCACTGCTGGTCGAAAGGGCCGTGCAGAATCCTCACGGGGTCGGGGCAGCGGCCCGGCGTCCGGGCGAAGCGGCCCGTCCCGGCGGACCGGCCGGGCAGCGCGGCGACCGACGTACGAGGCGTACGGGCACGGGTGGGGCCGAACAGCCGCTCCTGCTCTGCGGGTCCTGCGGCGGCCAGCCGCTCCCAGCGGGCCCGCAGCGCGTCCGGATCGGGCCCGGTCACCCAGGAACGGCCGGTTCTCAGCGGCCGCACGGACCAGGGCATCAGCTCCTCCAGCGGCAGGGCTCCCGCGCCCTCGCCCGCCCCGGCCGCCGCCGGCCTGTGGCCTGCCACCGAGCCGTCCTCCCCTGTCCGCAGTGACTCCCGGGCATCGTAACGGCGCGGGTAACGCCCCCGGGGCGGGGTCAGTGGGCCTCCACCGTCACGGAGAACGAGAACCGGTCGCCCCGGTAGCGGATGCGGGCCACGTCCACGACGCGCCCCTCGTCGTCGTAGGTCACGCCCGTGTAGTGCAGGATCGGGCTGAGCAGCGGGACCCGGAGCAGCTCGGCGGTGACGGGGTCGGCGAGCCGGGCCTCCACCGTGTCGGTGATCCGGGAGATCCGCACCCCGACGACGTCCCGCAGGACCTTGGTCATCGGCCAGCGTTCGAGATCGGCGACGTCGATCCGGGCGGCGATCTCCGGACGCACCGCGTTCTCCGCCCAGTTGGTGGGCTCGCCGCTCCCGCCGTCCCGGCGCAGCCGCCGGTAGCTGGTGACCTCGGCGCAGTCGGGGAAGAACTCGGCGAGATCGCCCGGCACCGGCGCCGGGCCGTGGCCGAGGACGGTCGTGGCCTCGCCGGACTGCTGGGCGACGATCGCGTCGACCGAGCCCAGCAGCCGCACCGGCGACACCCGCCGGGCGCGCGGCTCGATGAACGTGCCGCGCCGCCGGTGCCGGCTGATCAGCCCCTCCGTCTCCAGCTCCTTGAGCGCCTGGCGCATCGTGAGCACGCTGACGCCGTAGTGCGCGGCGAGCTGCTCCTCGGTGGGCAGGCGGGCGGAGGCGTCCTGCGGGCGGCCCAGTATGGAGGCCCGGAGCGACTGCGAGACCTGGTACCAGAGCGGCAGCTTCCGGTTCAGGACGAGGGAGTCGGGGGCGAAGGCGGGCGGGTGGCGCACCGGGTCCTCACCGGTGTCCGTCCGGGCGTCCGCCCCGGCCGTCCGATGGCTCTTCTTCACGTCCTCGTCCCCGTCCCGTCGCTTCGGGCCCCTTCGCCTTCTACGGTCGGAAGTGGCGGCTCAGACCCTGCCACACCTCGTCGTAGCCGCGCTGCAGATGGCCGGCGGAGGCCGCCTGCGCGGTCGCCGTGACCGGCCAGCGGGTCTCGAACATGAAGGCCAGGCCGTCGTCGATCTTCTGCGGTTCCAGCTCGGCCGCGCTCGCCCGCTCGAAGGTCTCCCGGTCCGGGCCGTGCGCCGACATCATGTTGTGCAGGGAGCCGCCGCCGGGGACGAAGCCGTCCGCCTTGGCGTCGTAGGCCCCCTCGATCAGGCCCATGTACTCGCTCATCACGTTCCGGTGGAAGTAGGGCGGGCGGAAGGTGTCCTCGCCGACCAGCCAGCGCGGGGCGAAGACGACGAAGTCCACCGAGGCCAGCCCGGGCGTGTCGGACGGCGAGGTCAGGACCGTGAAGATCGAGGGGTCGGGGTGGTCGTAGCTGATGGTGCCGATCACGTTGAACCGGCGCAGGTCGTAGACGTACGGGGTGTGGTTCCCGTGCCAGGCGACCACGTCGAGCGGCGAGTGGTCGTACGTCGCCGACCAGAGGTTCCCGCAGAACTTGTTGACCACCTCCACCGGGCCCTCGTGGTCCTCGTACGCGGCGACGGGGGCGAGGAAGTCCCGGGCGTTCGCCAGGCCGTTGGCGCCGATCGGGCCGAGGTCGGGGAGCGCGAAGGGGCGGCCGTAGTTCTCGCAGACGTAACCGCGCGCGGTCTCCTCCAGCAGCTCCACCCGGAAGCGGACGCCGCGCGGGATCAGCGCGACGTGGCCCGGCTCCGCCCGCAGCAGGCCCAGTTCGGTGCGCAGCAGCAGTCCGCCGCGCTCCGGGACGATCAGCAGCTCGCCGTCGGAGTCGCTGAAGACGCGGTCCGTCATCGAGGAGTCGGCGTGGTACAGGTGCACCGCCATGCCGCTGCGCCGGGCGGCGTCCCCGTTCCCGCCCAGCGTCCACAGCCCGCTCAGGAAGTCGGTGCCGGGCGCGGGGTCGGGCAGGGGGTTCCACCGGAGCCGGTTCGGGTCGGGCACGGACTCGGTGAAGGGCGCCGAGCGCAGGGCGCCGTTGCCGGTCCGCGCGAAGACGGGGTGGGCGGCGGACGGGCGGATGCGGTAGAGCCAGGAGCGGCGGTTGCCGGCGCGCGGCTCGGTGAAGGCGGAGCCGCTCAACTGCTCCGCGTACAGCCCGAGCGGGGCGCGCTGGGGGGAGTTGCGGCCGTGCGGCAGCGCCCCGGGCACCGCCTCGGAGCTGTGCTCGTTGCCGAAGCCGGAGGAATACGTCAGCCCCTCGGCCGTCTTCCTCGCCTGGTCGATCGCGCTCATCCCGCAACTCCCGGTCCCCAAGAAAACCCTCGGATTCGCCGGACGGCAAATCCTATGCACCACCGTAGGAATAGGAGCGGGGCACGTCAACGGCATACATCGCGCCATCCGTGGCGTGTCCGGGGGACAGGGGCGCGGAGCCGGGCGGCGGCGCTGTCGTTCACCGGACGGAGGGGGCACGGCATCATGGGGCCCGTGCCCCATCTCCCCCCGAACCTCCGTCGCGCCCCCGTGCAGCAGCGCAGCGCCGACCGCCTGGCCCGCATACTCGACTCCTGCGCCGCCCTCCTCGACGAGACCGGCTACGAGCAGCTCACCACCCGGGCCGTCGCCCAGCGCGCCCACGTGCCCATCGGCTCCGTCTACCGGTTCTTCCCCAACAAGCGCGCGCTCGTCGACGCCCTCGCGCTGCGCAACCTCGACACCTACGCCGACCGCATCGCCGACCGGCTCGCGGACCTCCCCGCCGCCGACTGGCGTGCCGCCGTCGACGCGATGCTCGACGAGTACCTGGCGATGAAGCGGAGCGTCCCCGGCTTCGCGCTCGTCGACTTCGGGCCGCCCTCGCCCGCCGACGGCGCGGCCGACGACGCCAACCGGCGACTGGCGGACCGGCTCGCCGCACTGCTCGCCGACCACCTCGGCGGCCGGCCCGACGAGGCGCTGTCCCGGGCGATCCTGGTGAGCGTCGAGGCCGCCGACGCGCTGCTCCAGCTGGCCTTCCGCGCGGAAGCGTCGGGGGACGCGGCCATCGTCGCAGAGACCCGCCTCCTGGTCAGCTCCTACCTCGCCCAGACGCTCGACTGAGCGACGGCGCCCCTCCCCGCCGCGGGGCCGGCCCCTGCCGGGCCTCGCGGGCCTCGTCCGATGTCCGGCCGTCTTCCGCGTCGCCGGCTTTCCGCGTCGCCGGCTTTCCGTGCGGACGGTCGTCTGCGCGGCCGGTCTTCCGCGTCGCCCCTGGTCGAAGGTCCGTCCCTCTTCTCCTCCGCTCGACGCCCTCCCCACCATGCGTACCGGTCGGTATGCTCGGCCCGGCCGGGCTCCCACACCCGGCCCACGTCCGCGTGCCGTCACCGCAGCCGCCCCGGGGAGGGCCCATGTCCCACGAATCCCGTACCGCACCGCGTATCTGCCCCCTCTGCGAGGCCACCTGCGGCCTCACCCTCACCATCGAGGGGACCGCCGTCACCGGTGCGCGCGGCGACCGCGACGACATCTTCAGCCGGGGCTTCATCTGCCCCAAGGGAGCTTCTTTCGGAGGGCTCGACGCCGACCCCGACCGGCTGCGCGTCCCCCTGGTACGCGGCGGCGACGGAAAGCTGCGCGAGGCCGCCTGGAGCGAGGCGTTCGACCTGATCGCCGCACGGATACCGGACCTGGTGACGACCCACGGGCCGAGTGCCGTCGGCGTGGTCCTCGGAAACCCCAACGTGCACACCATGGCGGGGGCCCTCTACCCGCCCCTGTTGCTCGCCGCCCTGGGCACCCGCAACGTGTTCACCGCGAGCACCCTGGACCAGATGCCCAAGCACGTCTCCAGCGGCCTGCTCTTCGGCGACGCGCACGCCATCCCCGTACCGGACCTCGACCGCACCGACCACCTCCTCCTGATCGGCGCCAACCCGCTGGAGTCCAACGGCAGCCTCTGCACCGCCCCCGACTTCCCCGGACGGCTCAGGGCCCTGCGCCGGCGTGGCGGCACCCTCACCGTCATCGACCCGCGCCGCACCCGCACCGCGCGCCTCGCCGACCGGCACGTCGCGATCCGGCCCGGCGCGGACGCGCTTCTGCTGGCCGCGCTCGCGCGGACCCTCCTGGCGGAGAAGCTCGCCGACCCCGGTCCGCTCGCCGAACACCTGGAAGGAACGGACGAACTCGCCGCCGCCCTGGCGGATTTCACCCCGGACGCCGTCGCCGCCGCCTGCGACGTGGACGCGGACACCATCACCGCCATCGCCCGCGAACTCGCCGCCGCCCCCACCGCGGCCGTCTACGGGCGCATCGGCAGCTGCACCGTCGAGCACGGAACCCTCGCCAGCTGGCTGGTGGACGTCCTCAACATCCTCACCGGCAATCTCGACCGGCCCGGCGGCGCACTGTTCCCGCTCTCCGCCACCGCGCGCGCCCCACGCCCCGCCGGCCCGGGCAAGGGCTTCGCCCTCGGCCGCTGGTCGAGCCGGGTCTCCGGGCACCCCGAGGCCAAGGGCGAACTGCCCACCGCGGCCCTTGCCGAGGAGATCGACACCCCCGGCGAGGGCCGCATCCGCGCCCTGGTGGTCATCGCGGCCAACCCCGTGCTCTCCGCGCCCGACGGCGACCGCCTGGACGCGGCCCTCGCCGACGGGCTCGACTTCATGGTCAGCGTCGACCCGTACCTCAACGAGACCTCCCGGCACGCCGACGTCGTCCTGCCTCCACCGCCGCCCTCGCAGAGCGCCCACTTCGACTTCGCGCTGAACACCTTCGCCGTGCACAACCAGGTCCGCTACACCCGCGCCGCCGTCCCGCTGGAGGACGGGCGGATGGACGAGAGCGAGATCCACGCCCGCCTCGTCCTCGCCGTGAGCGGCAAGCACGGCGCGCCGCCCTCCGCCGTCGACGACCGGGCCATCGACGCCGCGCTCACCCGGGCCGGGGCTCCGAAGGAGCGGGCCGCCGAGCTCACCGGCGCGAACGGCCCCGAACGGCGGTTGGACCTGATGCTGCGCCTCGGCCCGTACGGGCTGACGCTGGAGCAGCTCCTGGCCCACCCCCACGGCATCGACCTCGGCCCGCTGAAGCCCCGCGTCCCGGAGATCCTGCGCACCCGCTCCGGCCGCATCGAACTGCTGCCGGGACCGATCGCCGCCGATCTGCCGCGCCTGCGACGGGCGCTGGGCGGCCGGCCCGCCCCGCTCGTCCTCGTCGGCCGTCGCCATCTGCGCTCCAACAACAGCTGGATGCACAACGTCGGCTCGCTCGCCGGCGGCTCCAACGTCTGCACGCTCCAGATCCACCCCGACGACGCGGCCCGTCTCGGGCTCGTGGACGGGGCCCTCGCCCGGATCGAGTCGTCGGGCGGTGGGATCGAGGCCCCCGCAGAGATCACCGACTCGGTGCGCAGCGGGGTGGTGAGCCTGCCGCACGGATGGGGCCACAGCCGCCCCGGCGCCCGGCTGTCGGTGGCCGCCGCCCGGCCCGGGGCGAACGTGAACCAGCTGCTCGACGGCTCGCTCCTGGACCCGCTGTCCGGGACCGCCGTGCTCAACGCCGTTCCCGTGTCCGTGACCCCCGCTCCCGTGGCACCGTGCTGACCGGCCCGTGCTCCGCCGAGGCCGTACTGGTGCGACGCCGGGCTCGCCGTCGCCCCGTCGGCCGCCACGGTCGCGGCGGTGCTGCTCGGGGCCGCCGGGCGGGCGGTGCCGGCCCCGCTCGTCGCGCTCGCCCGGCGGTGCCCTCTTCGGTGCCGTCCGGCGCCGCCGCGCACCGGGCCGCCCCCGGCCCCGGCGGCGCTCCGCCGTGAGCCCGGCCCCGTCACCGCTCCGCCTCCGGCCCGGCCCCGGCGTGACCCGCGTCTCCGCAGGGTCCCTGGCGTCGGAAAACTAACGGCGCTAGTTTGGTCGGGTGCGACGTGTGCTCCGCGCCGCACGGCTCCGGCACTCCGCACAGCACGTCCGGGAGGAAACAGCCATGAAGGCCCATGACCAGATGTACATCGACGGCGCGTGGCGGCCCGCCGTCGGCCAGGACACGATCGCGGTCGTGAACCCGGCCGACGAGCAGGTCATCGCCCATGTGCCGGCGGGGACGGCCGAGGACGTCGACGCGGCGGTGCGGGCCGCGCGCGCCGCCTTCCCCGCCTGGGCCGCGACCCCGCCCGCGGAGCGCGCGGCCCGGCTCACCGCGCTGGCCGACGCGCTGGCCGCCCGCAAGGACGTGATGGCCGAGACCATCACGGCAGAGCTGGGCTCACCGCTGCCGCTGTCGCAGACGGTCCACGCGGGCGTGCCCGTGCTGGTGGCCGCCTCCTACGCCGAACTGGCCGCCGGTCACGCCTTCGAGGAGCGGATCGGCAACTCCACCGTGCTGCTGGAACCGATCGGCGTGGTCGGCGCGATCACCCCCTGGAACTACCCGCTCCACCAGATCGTCGCCAAGGTCGCCCCCGCGCTCGCGGCGGGCTGCACCGTCGTCCTCAAGCCCGCGGAGGACACCCCGCTCACCGCCCAGCTCTTCGCGGAAGCCACCGAGGCGGCCGGTCTGCCGCCCGGCGTCTTCAACCTCGTCACCGGCCTCGGGCCGGTCGCGGGACAGGCGCTCGCCGCCCACGAGGACATCGATCTGGTCTCGTTCACCGGCTCCACCGCCGTGGGCCGGCAGATCGGCGCGACCGCCGGGGCCGCCGTCAAGCGTGTCGCCCTGGAGCTGGGCGGCAAGTCCGCCAACGTGATCCTGCCCGGCGCGGACCTCGCCAAGGCGGTCAACGTCGGCATCGCCAACGTGATGACCAACTCCGGCCAGACGTGCAGTGCCTGGACCCGGATGCTGGTGGACGCCGAGCGGTACGACGAGGCCGTGGAGCTCGCGGCGAACGCCGTCACGAAGTACGTGCCCGGCGAGCGGGTCGGCCCGCTCGTCAACGCCAGGCAGCAGGCCCGGGTGCGCGGATACATCCAGCAGGGCATGGAGGAGGGCGCCCGGCTGATCGCGGGCGGCCCGGACGCGCCCCTGGAGACCGGCTACTACGTCAGCCCGACCGTATTCGCCGACGTCACCACGGAGATGACGATCGCCCGCGAGGAGATCTTCGGCCCGGTGGTCTCGATCCTGCGGTACGAGGACGTGGACGACGCCCTGCGGATCGCCAACGACACCGTGTACGGGCTCGCCGGCGCCGTGTGGGCCGCCGACGACGAGGAGGCGGTGGCCTTCGCCCGCCGGATGGACACCGGTCAGGTCGACATCAACGGCGGGCGGTTCAACCCCCTGGCCCCGTTCGGGGGTTACAAGCAGTCGGGGGTCGGGCGCGAGCTGGGGCCGCACGGTCTGGCGGAGTACCTCCAGACCAAGTCGCTCCAGTTCTGAAACCCGCAACCGTCCCAGACGTCCCTCACCGAGGAGCCTGTTCGTGGTCCGCGCCGTCGTACTGCCCGCCGTCGGAGCTCCGCTGGAGATCACCGACATCGTCCTGCCGGAGCCCGGCCCCGGCCAGGTGCGCGTCTCGCTCGCCGCCGCCGGGGTCTGCCACTCCGACCTGTCCCTGTCCAACGGCACCATGCGCGTCCCGGTGCCCGCCGTCCTCGGCCACGAGGGCGCCGGCACGGTCCTGTCGGTCGGGGAGGGCGTCACGCATCTGGCCCCCGGCGACGGCGTGGTCCTCAACTGGGCCCCCTCCTGCGGTGTCTGCTACCACTGCGGGATCGGCGAGGTGTGGCTCTGCGTGGACGCCCTGAAGGGGATGGCCAACCTCCACGCCCGGACGGCGGACGGCGCCGACCTCCACCCCGGCCTGAACGTCGCGGCCTTCGCGGAGGAGACCGTCGTCGCCGCCAACTGCGTGCTGCCCGCACCCGAGGGCGTCCCGCTCACCGACGCCGCCCTCCTCGGCTGCGCGGTGCTGACCGGCTACGGGGCGATCCACCACAGCGCGAAGGTCCGCGAGGGCGAGACCGTCGTCGTCTTCGGGATCGGCGGCGTCGGCCTGGCCGTGCTCCAGGCCGCCCGGATCGCGGGCGCGTCCCGGATCATCGCCGTCGACGTCTCCCCGGCCAAGGAGGAGCTGGCCCGCAGGGCCGGGGCGACCGACTACGTGGTCGCCTCCGCCACCACCCCGCGCGAGATCCGCAAGCTGACCGGCGGCCGGGGCGCGGACGTCGCCGTGGAGTGCGTCGGCCGCCCCGCGACCATCCGGGCCGCCTGGGAGTCCACCCGGCGCGGCGGGCGCGCCACGGTCCTCGGGATCGGCGGCAAGGACCAGGAAGTCACCTTCAACGCCCTGGAGATCTTCCACTGGGGCCGGTCCCTGACGGGCTGCGTCTACGGCAACAGCGACCCGGCCCGCGACCTGCCCGATCTGGCCGACCACATCCGCGCGGGCCGCTTCGACCTGTCGATGATGGTCACCGAGCACATCGGCCTGGACGGCATCCCCGCCGCCTTCGACAACATGATCGCGGGCAAGGGCGGCCGCGCGCTGGTGGTGTTCTAGACCGGTGCCGAAAACGGATCACGGACGGTGAGTGATCCCCGTCCACGGCCGGGGAGCCCCCGGTGGCCCTTCCGTGATCCGGAACGCGCCACAGGACGGTGACGAGGAGGGGGAGCCCCCGGATGGTGTGGCGAGTTCGGAGTCCTGCTTCGCCTACGCGGCGGTGCGGTACGGGGGAGCCTGCTCGCGCCCTCCCCGCCGGCTACGGGGGTCCGGGTCAGCCGGTCGTGACGGCGAAGGGCCCGTCGTGGGCGAAGACCAGCTCGGCGAAGTTCTCGCCGATGCGGCGGTGTCCTTCGGGGCCGGGGTGGAGCGCGTCCGGCAGGGGGGACTCGTCGTGGTCGCTCTCGCCGTAGAGGTCGAGCCCGTCGAGGTAGTGGAGGTTGGGGTCCTCGGCCGACCGCTGCTTGACGATGTCGGCCAGGGCGTCGCGGACGATCGTGAGCGTCAGCCGTCCGGCGGCGGTCTCGGCCGGATCACCGGTGGCCCTGAACTTCAGGGCTCCTCCGGAGAGGTCCGGCATGAGAGGCCCGGGGGTGTTCTCGTGGGTCGGACACAGGAGGGGGGAGACCAGGAGCAAGGGGGTCGTGGGGTGGCCCTCGCGGATGGTGTCGAGGAAGCCGTGGACGGCGGGGACGAAGGCGCGCAGGCGCATGGCGTCGCTGTTGACGACGTTGATGCCGAGCTTGAGGCTGATCAGGTCTGCGCGGGTGTCGCGCATCGTGCGGGCGGTGAACGGGTCGACCAGTGCGCTGCCGCCGAATCCCAGGTTGATCAGCTCCACATCGCCCGCGGAGGCGGCCAGCGCGGGCCAGATGGTGCTGGGGAAGACGGCGTTGGAGCCGTGGCTGATGGAGCTGCCGTGGTGCAGCCACACCCGCCGCCCGCTCTTCGGGGCCGGCTCGACGGGGGCGTCGGTGCGCAGGGCGACGACCTCGGTGATCTCCGTGTGCGGAAGCCAGATCTCGATGTCCTTCTCGCCGGCGGGGAGGCCGGTGAAGTGGGCGGTGCCGACGGGGCCCGGGGTGAATTCCGCGGTCTGGGTCTGCATGTCGGTGATGGTGCGCAGGTTCCCGCCGTCCACAGTGGCCTGGGCGGTGAGACGTCCGTCGACCAGGAGGTCGTAGACGCCGTCCGGCGGGGGCGGGAAACCCCGGTAGGCGCGTTTGGTCGGCAGGGTGTCCAGGCGGACGGAGGTGGCGCCCGTACGGAAGGCCACCCGGACGCCGGAGGGCTGGGCCTCGGCCACGGCCAGCAGGTCGTCGGGGATCTGGCGACGCGCCCAGGCGGGCAGCCGGTGGGGCAGCAGACCGTGGGCAGTCTCTTCCACGTCGAGGTGGCCGCGCAGGAAGTCGGCGGTGATCGGGGTGGTGACCAGGTTCTGTTCGGTGCTCATCGCCTCAGGTCTTTTCGTTCCGGGGTGGGTCGGGTGCCGGGTCGGTGGAGAGGCGCCGTCGCGGGGGCGTGACCGGTCAGGGGGCGGACCGGCTCCGCAATGCGGTGTCGAGGCAGTCCAGGGTCCAGGCCCAGGACTCCTGCGCGGCGACGTCGGTGTGGTCGAAGCCACCCGCTGCCTCCAGGGAGGCGTAGCCGTGGAAGACGCTGCCCAGCATGCGGACCGCGTGCGTCTGGTCCGGCTCAGCCAGCTCGTAGCCGCGCAGGATCGCCCGGGTCATCTGCGCGTGCCGGACGCCGGCGCTGGCCGCGGCGGTCTGCGCGTCGAGCCGGTACCGCGCTGCCTCGTACCGGCCGGGGTGCGCCCGGGCGTAGTCCCGGTAGGCGTTCGCGAAGGCCGTCAGGGCGTCCTTGCCGGCGCGCCCGGCCACGGCGTCGGCGACCCGGTCGGCCAGTTCCTCCAGCGCGAACAGCGCGATCCGGGTCCTGAGGTCGTGGGAGTTCCGCACATGCGCGTACAAGCTCGCCGGCTTCACGTCGAAACGCCGGGCGAGCGCGGACAGGGTCACCTGGTCGAAACCGCCCTCGTCGGCGAGTTCCGCACCGGCGAGCGTCAGCCGCTCCGGGCTGAGTCCTGCTCGAACCACAACCATCACCTACTCTCCATGTGCCTACGCCCACCATGACTCAACCTATGCCTTGTAGGCAAATGGCGTATTGCCTCAAGGGCTGGCACTCCGCCGCACGGGGCGAGCGCGACGACCGGTTCGGCGAAGGCCCACAGCCGCCCCACCTCGGCGCGACGGCCGCTCAAGCGGCCTCGCCGAACGACGCGGACGACGTCGAACGCTTCCTACCCGCGCATAGCGGCCCGGCGTCGCTCCTGAGAGCGATCTTCCGGGCACTGGGCGAGCGGCGCCGCCGGCACGGGCGCCCCGTGGTCGGCTCCGTCCCGGACGACGCCGGGCCGCACCGGCGGTGGTCCGGGGCCTGAGGGGCGAACCGGGCCGCGCTCGATATGCCCCCGGACTTCAGAACGCTCGCCGACGACCTGCCCGAGACCCAGCGGTCCCTGCTGCTGGCCTACTCCAGCATCCTCACACCCGGGGCGAGGGCCGCCCTCCGAAAACAGCTCTCAGAACCTCGCGGGGACATCGACGAGGAGTTCGCAGCACTCGACGAGGACGCCCCGGACGAAGTGCGGCAGCAACTGGCGGAGCGCATGGCGCCCGAGGTCCGCAGACAGCAGCGGGACCACCCGTGTCTCGCCGATCTCGGGTTGTCCTCGCACCGGGAGACGGCGGTCGCGGAGTCGGTCGTCGTGCAGGCGCTGCTCGAGTTCCACAACCGCGCCCATCTCGACGTACTGCAACGCGTCCACGCGCTCCTCTGTGAGGAGGACGCCGCGGAGGGCGAAAGCAACGCCCCCCGAGGCTGAGGCGGCGCCGGGGCCGAGCACGCCGGGCCTCTGCCGTCCGCGCAGTGCCGGGGCGGCGTGCCGGCGGGGCGTGTGCGGCCCTGGCCGCGGTGATCCCAGGAAGCGGCCCGGTACCGCGACGGGGCGGAACCTGCCCGGGAGGGGCGTCGGGGCCGCGACGGGCGCCTCCCTAGCCGTTGCGCTCCGGCCGGGCCGGGCCCCCGCGCGGGGCCCCGGCCTCTCGGCGGCTCCGGGAGACGGCCACCCCGGCCAGGCAGAGCGCCCCGCCGGCCACACCGAGCAGGGTGGGCGCCTCGTCCAGCAGGACCCACGCCATCGCCACGACGAGCGCGGGGACCGCGTACGTGGTCGCCCCCATGCGGCCCGCGGTGGTACGGGCCAGCGCGTAGCCCCAGGTCGTGAAGGCCAGCGCGGTCGGGAAGACGCCCAGGTAGACCATGTTCAGCGTGGCGGACAGCGGCGCGGCGGCCGCCTCGGAGACCAGCGCCCCGGTGAACGGCAGGCAGGCGGCGGCTCCGATCAGGCAGCCGAAGGCGTTGATCTGGAGCGAGGACCCGTGCGCCAGGGCCGGCTTCTGGCTCACCACGCCCGCCGCGTACGCCACCGCGGCCAACAGGCAGAGCGCCACGCCCAGCATCGAGGAGCCGCCGTCCCCGGACATCGCGACGCCGACCACCACCGCGCCCGCGAACGAGACGCCCATCCCCAGCAGGAGCCGGCGCGGCAGCCCCTCGCCCAGCATCCGGGCGCCCAGCAGGGCGATCAGGATCGGCCCGGTGTTCACCAGCATCGCCGCCGTGCCCGCGTCCACCTCCTGCTCGCCCCAGTTCAGGACCACCATGTACAGCCCGAACCACAGCAGCCCCGAGGCGATGATCCCCGGCCAGGCCCCCCTGCCGGGCAGCCCCTCGCGGCGTACGAGCAGGATCGCCCCGAGCACGAGGGAGCCCGCCAGCAGTCGCCCGAGGGCCAGTGCGCCGGGGGAGTAGGCCTCCCCCGCGCTGCGGATGGAGACGAAGGCCGAGGCCCACAGCACGACGGTGGTGCAGGCGGCGGCCGGGGCGCGCCAACCAGGGGCGGGCACAGGGGCCGGTGGATGCGTCGGGTGCGTCGTGGGGGTCGAGGTCGTCGTCATGGCCACGACCGTAGAACCGTGACGCTTCGGTCCCCACCGAATTGTCGGGGACCGTCAATCGTCGGGAAGTCGGGAAGTCGGGAAGCCCGGGAAGCAGAGGCGCCGGGAAGCCGGGGCACCGGGATGTCAAGACGCGCAGGCGGCCGGGGCGCGCAGGCGGCCGGCGCGCCGTCACGCCTTGGGGGGCCGTCTCGAAGGAGGCCGGGTCGATGTCCAGCAGCTCCGACAGGGTTCGCAGCCCCTTCGGGGTCGCCCGCACCGCCCGCCCCGACCCGAACCGCTCGCACCAGCCCTGCTCCAGCACATGCGTGCACAGCGCCGCGCCCGCGGCCCCCGCGAGGTGCGGCCGCCGCTCCGTCCAGTCCAGGCAGCCCCGCGCCAGGGGCCGCCGCGCGGACCGGTCCAGCCGGACGCCGAGCACGCCGAACCAGTCCAGCCCCGCGTCGGTCAGCGCGAACCCCGTGTCCTGCCGCAGCAGCCCCCGGCCGGTCATCGCCTCGGTGATCCGGATGCCGAGCCGTCCGGCGAGATGGTCGTAGCAGGTGCGTCCCCGGGCGAGCGCACCGCCGACGCTCGCCGCCCGCAGGGAGCGCAGCCGTTCTGCCGCGCCGGGCACCGCGTGGGAGGCGAGATCCTCCACCAGGTGGGCGATCCGCTCGTCGGCCAGCCGGACGTAGCGGTGCCTGCCCTGCCGCTCCTCGGAGAGCAGCCCGCCCGCGATCAGCGCCCCAGGTGCTCGCTGGCGGTGGACGGCGCCACCGAGGCGTACCGGGCCAGCTCGCCGGCGGTCCAGGCCCGCCCGTCGAGCAGGGCCAGGCAGAACGAGGCGCGGGTCGGATCGGCGAGGAGGGCCGCCAGCGCGGCGAGTCGCGGGGTGGCCGCGTCGTGCGGCAGCGGCCGGGCCGGGCGGGCCGAGGAGCGCGGGGGACGGTCCATGGTTCCAGGGTGCGTCAGGAACGTTTCGGCGCGCGCCGAAACGTCGGCGAGGCCGCCCGGGCCGCCGGATTGCCGGGGGCCTCCGGCCGCCCGTGCTGCTCGTACTGGAGCGCGAGGCCGTCCAGCAGGGCCCGCAGCCCCGTCTCGAAAGCCCCCTCGTCGACCTGGCGGCGGTGGTCGGCCAGAAGATGGGCCTGGCCGAGGTGGGGATAGTCGGCGGGGTCGTAGGCGCTCTCGTCGTCGACGAAGCCCCCGGCGAAGGAGCCCAGCGCCGAACCGGTGATGAAGTAGCGCATCAACGCCCCGATCCGGGTGGCCTGGGCCGGCGGCCAGCCCGCGTCGGTCATCGCCCCGAACACCGCGTCGGCCACCCGCAGCCCCGCAGGGCGACGGCCGGGCCCCCGGGCGAGGACCGGGACGATGTGCGGATGCGCCGCGAGGGCCGCCCGGTAGGACAGCGCCCAGTCATGCAGCGCCTCACGCCAGTCCCGCGGGTCCGTGGCGTCGAACATCGACAGGTCGACCTGTACGGAGACCGCGTCGGCGACCGCGTCGAGGATCTCCTCCTTGTTGCGGAAGTGGTTGTAGAGCGAGGGGCCGCTGACCCCCAGGACGGCCGCCAGCCGACGCGTGGAGACGGCGTCGAGCCCTTCGGAGTCCACGAGTGCGCTCGCGGCCTCGACGATGAGCTCTCTGCTGAGGAGGGGCTTGCGCGGTCGGGCCATGCGGCTCATAGTAGGCCCTGCCGATCAGAAACTAGCAGTGCTAATTAAGCGAGGTGGCGCACGATGGACCTGGAGCTCAGCCAGGAGCAGGAGGCGGTCCGGCGGCTGGCCGCAGACTTCGTCGCCCGTGAGGTCGCGCCGCACGTCGTCGCGTGGGACCGGGCGGAGGACGTCGACCGGTCGATCGTGAAGAAGCTGGGCGATCTGGGCTTCCTCGGCCTGACCGTCCCCGAGGAGTACGGCGGCTCCGGCGGCGATCACCTCGCCTACTGCCTGGTCACGGAGGAGCTGGGACGCGGGGACTCCTCGGTGCGGGGCATCGTCTCCGTGTCGCTCGGTCTGGTCGCCAAGACCATCGCCTCCTGGGGCACGGAGGAGCAGAAGCGGCAGTGGCTGCCCCGGCTGACGGCGGGCGAGGCGATCGGCTGCTTCGGCCTCACCGAGCCCGGCACCGGGTCCGACGCGGGCAACCTCACCACCAGGGCCGTCCGCGACGGCGATGACTACGTCATCGACGGCACCAAGATGTTCATCACCAACGGCACCTGGGCCGACGTGGTGCTGCTCTTCGCCCGGACCGGCGAGGAGCCGGGCCACCGGGGCGTCTCCGCCTTCCTCGTCCCCGCCGACGCCCCCGGCCTCACCCGGCGCCCCGTCCACGGCAAGCTGGGGCTGCGCGGCCAGGCCACCGCCGAGCTGGTCCTCGACGGCGTCCGCGTACCGGCCCGCGCCCTCCTCGGCCCCGAGGGCAAGGGCTTCTCCGTCGCCATGTCCGCCCTGACCAAGGGGCGGATGTCGGTCGCGGCGGGCTGTGTCGGCATCGCGCAGGCCGCCCTGGACGCCGCCGTCCGCTATGCCGGCGAGCGCGAGCAGTTCGGCAAGCCCATCGCCCGCCACCAGCTCGTCCAGGAGCTGCTCAGCGACATCGCCGTGGACGTCGACGCCGCCCGGCTGCTCACCTGGCGGGTCGCCGACCTCGTCGACCGGGGGCAGGAGTTCGCCACCGCCGCGTCGAAGGCGAAGCTCTACGCCTCCGAAGCCGCCGTCCGTTGCGCCAACAACGCCCTCCAGGTCTTCGGCGGGTACGGATACATCGACGAGTACCCGGTCGGCAAGCTGCTCCGGGACGCCCGCGTCATGACGCTCTACGAAGGCACCAGCCAGATCCAGAAGCTCATCATCGGCCGCGCGCTGACCGGCGTCTCCGCCTTCTGACCACCGGCCCCGCGCTCGAACGCACGCCTGAGTACGGCGTTGAGTACGGGCGCGGATGCGGCGCCCCTCGTCACGCCGGATGCTGGGGCCCATGAGTGAGACGACAGCGGTCAAGCAGCAGAACACCGGTGCCTTCTACGGGCAGGCCGTCGCGTCCTTCGGGGTGGCCATGGGCGCGGTCGCCCTCGGTGTCTACTCCCTCGACGCCGACGCCTGGGTCCGCGGCTTCCTCGCCATCGGCGTGCTCTACCTGGTCACCTCCTGCTTCACGCTCGCCAAGGTGGTCAGGGACCGGCAGGAGGCGGGGCAGCTCGTCAGCCGGGTGGACCAGGCCCGGCTGGAGAAGATCCTCGCGGAGCACGACCCCTTCCAGAAGCTCTGAGCGCTCCCGGGCGCCGCTCGATGCCGTACGCTCCCGCGCACCGCGCCCTAAGCGCTTGCTCAGGGTCGGGGTATGGTGTTCGTCCTGCTGATGGAGAGGGGCCCTGGGCGATGAGTACGGCGGACGACACGAGCGGCGAGGACGGGCCGTGGGGCGAGGTCACGCCCGAGGCGGCCCGGAGGCTCCTCGTCGCCGCGGTGGACGCCTTCGCCGAGCGCGGCTACCACGCGACCACCACCCGCGACATCGCCGGCCGGGCCGGGATGAGCCCGGCCGCCCTCTACATCCATTACAAGACCAAGGAAGAGCTGCTCCACCGGATCAGCAAGATCGGCCACGAGCGGGCGCTGCACGTCCTTGAGGCCGAGGCCGACCGGGACGGCACGGCCGCCGAACGGCTGGCCGGAGCCGTCCGCTCCTTCGTCCGCTGGCACGCGGAGCGCCACACCACGGCGCGGGTCGTGCAGTACGAGCTCGGCGCCCTCGGGGACGAGCACCGCACGGAGATCGTCGCCCTGCGCCGCCGGAGCGACGCGGTGGTGCGCCGGATCATCGGCGAGGGGGTGCGCAACGGGGAGTTCGACGTCCCCGACGTCGCCGGCACCACGCTCGCGGTGCTGTCCCTGTGCATCGACGTGGCCCGCTGGTTCGACGCCCAGGGCAGCCGTACGCCCGACGAGGTCGGCGATCTCTACGCCGACCTCGTCCAGCGGATGGTCAAGGTCCGCGCCGACGGGTCTGCCGGCCCGCGGTAGCCCGCCGCCCCGCCCCGCCGGGCCCAGGCGGGACGGGGCGGCGGCTCGTGCGCGGGGTCGCGGCCCGTGGGCGGGACCGGACGCGCGGCCCCGCCCGTCGGCGGCGGTCCGGCGGTGCGGCTCAGAAGTAGTAGCGGGACACCGACTCCGCGACGCAGGCCGGCTTCTCGCCGCCCTCGCGCTCGACCGTCACGACGGCGGTGACCTGCACCCCGCCGCCCACCTCCTCGACGTCCCGGAGCACCGCCGTGGCCCGCAGCCGGGAGCCCACCGGGACGGGCGAGGGGAAACGCACCTTGTTGGCACCGTAGTTGATGCCCATCTTCGTGCCCTCGACCCGCAGCACCTGCGGCACCAGAACGGGCAGCAGGGAGAGCGTCAGATAGCCGTGCGCGATGGTCGTGCCGAAGGGGCCGTCCTCGGCGCGTCGCGGGTCCACGTGAATCCACTGGTGGTCGCCGGTCGCCTCGGCGAACAGGTCGATCCGCTTCTGGTCGACCTCCAGCCAGTCGCTGTGCCCCAGCTGCTCGCCCACTCCGTCCCGCAGCTCCTGCGCGGATGTGAAGATCTTCGGCTCTGCCATGTTCCCGGTCCCTGCCTTCCGGCTCGCCGCACCCTTCCGGCGCGATGTCTAAGCGCTTGCTCAGCATCCTGGTGCCCTGCGCTCCTGTCAACGACACCGCCGTCGGAAATACGGCCGTCGTCCGGATGGGTTTTCGATGATGCCGACCGGGCTCCGAGCCGGAGCAGTAGGGTTTTGCGAGTGCCACAGATCCCGCAGACACTCCACGAACTCTCGGTCGGCCAGCTCGCGGCGCGCAGCGGAGCCGCGGTCTCGGCCCTGCACTTCTACGAGTCCAAGGGCCTGATCAGCAGCCGCCGCACCGGTGGCAACCAGCGCCGCTACTCGCGCGACGCGCTGCGCCGGGTCGCCTTCGTGCGGGCGGCTCAGCGCGTCGGCATCCCGCTGGCCACGATCCGGGACGCGCTGGCGCAACTGCCGGAGGGGCGGACGCCGAACCACGAGGACTGGGCCCGCCTCTCCGAGGCCTGGCGCAAGGAGCTGGACGAGCGGATCACGCAGCTGCACCGGCTGCGCGACCACCTCACCGACTGCATCGGGTGCGGCTGCCTGTCACTGGAGACCTGTGTGCTCTCCAACCCGGACGACATCTCCGGCGAGCGGATCACCGGCTCCCGGCTGATGCCGGAGCGCGGGCGGCGCCCGTAGGACGATCCGCGCGTCCGTGCCGCGGCCGCTTGCCCGGGGCGGCGCGGCCAGGGACCGGCGCGGACGCGCGGTGTCTCACGCCGCCGCCGCGGTGGGCCTGGCGAACCGCGGCGGCCGGGCGCGGGCCAGGGCCCGGTCCGTCAGGGCGGGCCGGGGCACCGTGATGCCGCACCCCGTGCACACCGGGCCCGCCGCCGGCTCCCGCCGCCACTCGATGCCGACGCCCCCGCAGACCGGGCAGGCCGCGCCCGGTCCGGACCCGAGGGCGGCGATGAGGCGGCGCAGCACCTCGGCGAGCGGCTCGGTGGGATGGACCCCGGGGTCGACGCAGCGAGCCACCCCGTGGCCGCCCCATGTGCGGCGGTGCCAGTCGTCGAACGCGCCGGGCCGCCGCAGCCCCGCGTGCTTCTCGCGCCGCCGCCGCTCGGCGAACCCCGCCTCGTACGCGAGCCAGACCGCCCGCGCCTCCTCCAGTTCGTCCAGCGCCCGCATCAGGCGTTCCGGGTCGGGCGCCCGGTCCTCGGGATCGATTCCGTGCCGTGCGCACAGATGGTCCCAGGTCGCCCGGTGACCGTACGGGGCGAAGATCTCCAGACATTTGCGCAGGGAGTGCCGTCGCAGGGCCAGATCTCCCAGCGGATCGCGGACCTGTCTCGCAAGGCCCCGGAAACCGGCCATGGTGCTGCCACCTCCGTCGTTCGTCCTCGGACGTCAGGGAATGGACGTACGTCTGCCCGCTTCGGCTCCATCGAAAGACGCCATCCGTCCATTGGCTGAGACGCCGCACCTGGGACGGGGGTGCGCGGCGGAAGCGGATCGGCGCGCGGACGGGTGGTGAGGGGCGCGCGTGTCCGGCCGGGCAGGTGGTCGCACCGCCCGCCCCCGGGGCGCCTGGCCCCCTGTCGAACGGGAGAAATCCGGTGGCACCGGTGTGGCCGGGTGCGGTTGGCTGCCCGTATGACCGCAGTCTCCCCGCGCCTCGAAAAGGTCGCCCCCGACACCGTGCTCGCCGCCTGTCGGCTGGAAGTCGCCCCAGAGCAGGAGAAGTTCGTCGCACCGGTCGCCCAGTCCCTGGCCGAGGCCTATGTGCATCCCGACGTCGCCTGGCCCCGGCTGATCCGTGACGGCGAGCGCGTCGTGGGCTTCGTGATGGCCTTCTTCGACGTGCCCTTCGACTACGACGCCCAAGTGCCCGGAGCACCGCCGCGCTCCGGGCTCTGGCGGCTGGCCGTGGCCGCCGGCGAGCAGGGGCGGGGCTACGGGAGGTTCGCGGTGGAGGCGGTGAACGAGGAGATCCGCCGACGCGGCGGAGCGCTCTCGACCGTGACCTGGCACCCCGGCGAGGGCGGCCCGGAAGAGTTCTACCTGCGGCTCGGATACCGCAAGCGCGGCCTGACCCCGGACGGCGAACGCCTCGGTGAGCTGAACCTCGGCGCCTGAGGCCTGAGGCCTGAGGCCTGAGGCCTGAGGCCTGAGGCCGGGGGTCGGGGGTCGGGGGCCCGTCCGGGCCCTGGACCGCGCCCCCCGGCGGGGCGGGGGAGCGGAGGCCAGGCCGTACGGGGGCCCGCGCGTGCTCCCGTACGGCGGTCGTCGCCCCGGAGCGCCGCGGGGCGGTGACCGGCCGCCCCGCTATCCGCCGTAGCGGAGACAGCGGCGCCGCCGCGCCCTGAAGGCCGCCAGGTCCTCCTGCCACGCGCCCACCACGTCCTCGGTGTCCGCGCCCGCGTCGATCATGGTGCGGACCCGGGCGTTGCCCGTGAGCTTGTCGATCCAGTGGTCCGGCCGCCAGGCGAAGCCGCTCCAGGTCCGCTTCGCCGTCACCAACAGGGCGATGCCGGTGCGGACCGGGTCGAAGGCCTCGCGGTCCTGGACGTGCAGTTGCACCCCGCCCACCGTCTTGCCCGCGAACTTGGAGAACGTCGGAGCGAAGTACGCCTCCCGGAAGGCGACGCCCGGCAGCTCCAGCGCGTTCACCGCGGCTGCCCAGCGGCGGTCGACGCCCTCCGCGCCCAGCAGCTCGAACGGCCGGGTGGTGCCCCGGCCCTCCGACAGGTTGGTGCCCTCGAAGAGGCAGGTGCCGGAGTAGACCAGGGCCGTGTCCGGCGTCGGCATGTTGGGGCTCGGCGGCACCCACGGCAGCCCGGTCTCGTCGAAGAAGTGCGACCGCCGCCAGCCCGACATGGTCACCACGTCCAGGCGCACCGGGTCGTTCCGGAGGAACTCCTCGTTGAAGAGCAGGGCCAGCTCCGCCACCGTCATCCCGTGCGCCTGCGCGATCTCCCGGCGGCCGACGAACGTGGCGAACGCCGGGTCCAGCACCGGCCCGAGCGCCGCCCGCCCGGTCACCGGGTTCGGCCGGTCCAGCACGACCAGGCGCCTGCCCGTGAGCGCGGCCGCCTCCATGCAGTCGTACAGGGTCCAGATGTAGGTGTAGAAGCGGGACCCCGCGTCCTGGATGTCGAAGACGACCGTGTCCACGCCCGAGGCGGTGAACACGTCCGCGAGCGGCTGCCCGCTCTTCAGATACGTGTCGTACACCGGCAGCCCGGTCGCCGGATCGTCGTGTCGGCCCTGCGAGCCGCCCGCCTGGGCGGTGCCCCGGAAACCGTGCTCGGGGCCGAAGACGGCGGTCAGGTTCACGCGGGGGTCCGCGTGCATCACGTCGACGATGTGCCGGACGTCCGCGGTGACCCCGGTCGGGTTGGTGACGACGCCGACCCTCTCGCCCTCCAGCAGCCGGTACCCGTCGTCCGCCAGGCGGTCGAAGCCGGTGCGGACCCCGCGGCGCCCGCGTCCGCCTCCGTGCCCGGCGCCCAGGGCGGCCGAGGCGGCGGCGGGACCGGTACCGGACGCCGTCGCCGCGAGCGCTCCCACAGCGCCTCCCGCGGCCAGCAACCCACGTCGGGACAGGCTCATTCCGCTACCTCCTCGATCGCACCGACTGTCATGGCCCCGCACGCTAGCGCGGGCCGGGGCGGCGCGGAACGACCCGGGCCGGGAGCATTTCCCGTGGGCCACCCGCACGGCTCCCGTCCTTCCCGGGCCCGCCCCGCCCCCTTCCCGATCACATACCGACCGGTTAGTCTGCCGGTGCGGCCGGACGGAAGGGCGGGATGACGATGGATGCGGTGCAGGGCGCCGGAGTGGTGGTCACAGGGGCCGGAGGCGGCATCGGAGCCGCGCTGGCCCGCAGCTTCGCCGAGCGGGGGGCCAGGGTCGTCGTCAACGACCTGGACCCCGCGCGGATCGAGCCCCTCGCGAGGGAGATCGGCGGCTTCGCCCTCGCCGGCGACGCCTCCGAGATCGTGGAGGAGGCCAGGGAGGCGCTGGGCGGCACGGTGGACGTCTACTGCGCCAACGCCGGCCTGGCCTCGCCCGGCGACGCGTTCGCCGAGGAGGAGGTCTGGGCCGCGGCCTGGGACGTCAACGTGATGGCCCACGTCCGCGCGGCCCGGGCGCTGCTGCCCCACTGGCTGGAGCGCGGCAGCGGCCGCTTCGTGGCCACCGCCTCGGCCGCCGGGCTCCTGACGATGATCGGGGCGGCTCCCTACAGCGTCACCAAGCACGGGGCGGTCGCCTTCGCGGAATGGCTCTCGCTCACCTACCGCCACCGCGGGATCAAGGTCCACGCGATCTGCCCGCAGGGCGTGCGCACCGACATGCTCGCCGCCGCCGGCTCGGCCGGCGAGCTGGTCCTGGCCCCCGGGGCCATCGAACCGCAGGCCGTCGCCGACGCGCTGTTCGACGCGATGGCGGCCGACCGCTTCCTGGTCCTGCCGCACCCGGAGGCGGCGGGGTACTACCAGGCCCGCGCCGCCGACCCCGACCGCTGGCTGGGGGGCATGAACCGCCTCCAGCGCGCCTGGGAGGAGCGGGGCGTGTGACGGACCCGGTGCGCGCGGCCGGGCCTCGTCCCGGTGAGGCCCGCCCGGGGAGGCTCGTCGCCCGCCCGCCCGGCCGGGCCGGACGCCGCCCCGGCGGCCCCGGGGCCTCGGGCGCCCCGCGCCGGGCGGAGATCCTGACGGAGCCGCCGAAGACGGCGAGTGGGAAGATCCTCAGGTGGGGACCGCGTTCACCCCAGGGGAACGGCGTCGAAACAGCGCACGTACGGTACGAAAGAAAGGTGGCGGCTCATGGCCAAGGCGACGGACGGGAACGGCACCCCCGTCCCCCAGAGGCTGCTGGCCGCCGCCACCCGGCTCTTCGCGGAGCAGGGCTACGACCGCACGTCGGTCCAGGAGATCGTCGAAGCGGCGGGCGTCACCAAGGGGGCGCTCTACCACTACTTCGGCTCCAAGGAGGACCTGCTCCAGGAGGTCTACGCCCGGGTCCTGCGGCTCCAGCAGGAGCGCCTGGACGCCGTCGCGGACACCGACGCGCCCATCGAGCGGCGGCTGCGCGACGCGGCGGCCGACGTGGTCGTCACGACCCTCGACAACCTCGACGACGCCGCGATCTTCTTCCGCTCCATGCACCACCTGAGCCCCGAGAAGAACCGGCAGGTGCGGCTGGAGCGCCGCCGCTACCACGAGCGCTTCCGGGCGCTGGTCGAGGAAGGGCAGCGCGACGGGGTGTTCTCCCGCGCCACCCCCGCCGACCTGGTCGTCGACTACCACTTCGGCTCGGTGCACCACCTCTCCACCTGGTACCGCCCCAACGGCCCGCTGAGCCGCCAGGAGGTCGCCGACCACCTCGCGGACCTCCTGCTCCGGGCGCTGCGCCCGTAGGGCCGGGAGGCCGGCGGCGGGCCGCGCGGCGGCCTCCACTGGCCTGCTCCGCCGACCGGGGCGAGCCTGGAGACATGCCGTACGTCCTGCCCCCGGAACGCGGCGCACGAGGGTCGCGCCGCGGGAAACGGGCGCCGCCTGTCCGTTCACAGGACAGAACTGTCCGGTTTCCGCTCTTGACGGAGCACGGTCATTTCCTTGAGCATCGGTCACGCATCGCGCACCTCTGGGTCTCCCCTCCGGACGGCGCCGGGCTCGACGCCCCGGTACACGTGTCCGGAAGAAGCACCCCTGCTCCAGGACCCGGCCGGCACCGCGTGGCCGGGTGCCCCCCGCACGTTCCGTCCATCCCCAACGGAATCCGGAGCCCGTGAATGAGACCGAACCGCTTCGCCCTGCGCAGATCCGCGGCGGCCGTCACCGCCGTCGCCCTCGCCGCCGTCCTCGGGGCCGCGGCGCCCGCCGTCCACGCGGCCGGGACGGCGCCTTCGGCGGCAGCCGCCGCCGCGGCGCCCGACATACCCGTGGCCAACGTCAAGGCCCACCTCACGCAGCTCCAGTCGATCGCGACCGCCAACGGCGGCAACCGCGGCCACGGCCGTCCGGGCTACAAGGCGTCCGTCGACTACGTGAAGGCCAAGCTCGACGCGGCCGGATACACCACGACCCTCCAGCAGTTCACGGCCAGTGGCGCCGTCGGCTACAACCTGATAGCCGACTGGCCCGGCGGCGACCCCGACCAGGTGCTGATGGCCGGGGCCCACCTGGACTCGGTCTCCTCCGGCGCCGGAATCAACGACAACGGCTCCGGCTCCGCCGCCGTGCTGGAGACCGCGCTCGCCGTCTCCCGCGCCCAGTACCAGCCCGACAAGCACCTGCGGTTCGCCTGGTGGGGCGCGGAGGAGCTGGGGCTCATCGGTTCGAGGCACTACGTCAACAATCTGCCGACCACCGAGCGTTCCCGGCTGTCCGGCTACCTCAACTTCGACATGATCGGCTCGCCCAACGCCGGCTACTTCGTCTACGACGACGACCCCGTCATCGAGAAGACGTTCAAGGACTACTTCGCCGGACTGTCGGTCCCGACCGAGATCGAGACCGAAGGCGACGGCCGCTCCGACCACGCACCGTTCAAGAACGTCGGCGTACCGGTCGGCGGGCTCTTCACCGGCGCCGGATACACCAAGTCCGCGGCCCAGGCGCAGAAGTGGGGCGGCACCGCGGGGCAGGCGTTCGACCGCTGCTACCACTCGTCGTGCGACACCACGAGCAACATCAACGACACCGCACTGGACCGCAACAGCGACGCGGCCGCCCACGCGATCTGGACCCTCTCCGCCGACGCGGGCGAGCCGCCCACCGACGGGGACGTGTTCACCAACACCGCCGACGTCGCCATCCCGGACGCCGGAGCGGCCGTGACCTCGCCGATCGCGGTCACCGGCCGGACGGGCAACGCCCCGTCCGCCCTGCGGGTGGGCGTGGACATCAAGCACACCTGGCGCGGGGACCTGGTCGTCGACCTGGTGGCGCCGGACGGCAGCGCCTACCGGCTGAAGAACTCCAGCAGCGGCGACTCCGCCGACAACGTCATCACGACCTACACGGTCAACGCCTCCGGCGAGGCGGCCAACGGCACCTGGAGGCTCCGGGTCCAGGACGTCGCCCGCCAGGACACCGGGTACGTCGACAGCTGGAAGCTCACCTTCTGACCGCCTCCGCGCGCCGTCCGGCGCGCACCGGCCCGGGCCGGCGGACCTGACCACGGGCGCCGGCCGCCGGCCCCTCGCGCTGCGGCCCCCTCCTCGGGAGGGGGCCGCACGCGGTTCAGAGGTACTGCTTGAGCTCCCGCCGGGCCAGCGACCGCTGGTGCACCTCGTCCGGCCCGTCCGCGAGCCGCAGCGTACGCGCCGCCGCCCACAGCTCCGCCAGCGGGAAGTCCTGGCTGACCCCGCCCGCGCCGTGCAGCTGCACCGCGGAGTCCAGGATGTCCACCACCGCTCGCGGGGTGGCGATCTTGATGGCCTGGATCTCGGTGTGCGCGCCCCTGTTGCCCACGGTGTCCATCAGCCAGGCCGTCTTCAGCACCAGCAGCCGCGACTGCTCCACCGCGACCCGTGCGTCCGCGATCCAGTTCTGCACGACTCCCTGCTGGGCGAGCGGCTTGCCGAACGCCGTGCGCGAGACCGCCCGGCGGCACATCAGCTCGATGGCCCGCTCCGCCATCCCGATCAGCCGCATGCAGTGGTGGATGCGCCCGGGGCCCAGCCGCGCCTGCGCGATGGCGAAGCCCCCGCCCTCCTCACCGATCAGGTTGGCCGCGGGCACCCGCACGTCGTGGAAGACCACCTCGGCGTGGCCGCCGTGGGAATGGTCCTCGTACCCGTACACCCGCATGGCGCGCCGCACTTCGAGCCCAGGCGCGTCGCGCGGCACCAGGATCATCGACTGCTGGCGGCGGATGTCGTCGCCGTCCGGATCGGTCTTGCCCATCACGATGAAGACGGCGCAGTCGGGGTTCATCGCCCCGGAGATGTACCACTTGCGGCCGCTGACGACATAGTCGTCGCCGTCCCGGACGATCCGGGTCTCGACGTTCGTCGCGTCCGACGAGGCCACCTCCGGCTCCGTCATGGCGAACGCGGACCGGATCTCCCCGGCCAGCAGCGGCTCCAGCCACCGCTTCTTCTGCTCGCTGGAGGCGAACTGGGCGAGGAGCTCCATGTTCCCCGTGTCCGGGGCCGCGCAGTTCAGCGCGGTCGGCGCGAGGTGCGGCGAGCGGCCGGTGATCTCCGCGAGTGGCGCGTACTGGAGGTTGGTGAGCCCTGCCCCGTACTCCGCGTCGGGCAGGAAGAGGTTCCACAGGCCCTGCCGGCGGGCCTCGGCCTTCAGCTCCTCCACCACCGCGGGGGTGTCCCACGGAGAGGCGAGCAGCGCCCGCTGGTCCTCCGCCGTCCGCTCCGCCGGATACACGTGCTCGTCCATGAAGGCGAGCAGCCTGCCCCGCAGTTCCTCGGTACGGGCGTCGAATGCGAAATCCATGGCGTTCAGCCTTCCTGAAGAGTGGTGAGGCCGTGCTCGATGAAGACGGGGACGAGTTCGCCGATCCGGTCGAAGCCCGCGCCGACGGTCTGGCCGAGGGTGTAGCGGTAGTGGATGCCCTCCAGGATCACGGCGAGCTTGAACCAGGCGAACGCGGTGTACCAGGAGACGGCGGAGGTGTCCCGGCCCGAGCGGGCCGCGTACCGCTCGACCAGCTCGGCGGGGGTCGGGTGACCGGCCGCGCCGCTGGTGGTGGAGACCGGCGACCGGGGCAGGTCCAGTCGGCAGCTGTACATCGCGAGCAGCCCCAGGTCGGTCAGCGGATCGCCGAGCGTGGACATCTCCCAGTCGAGGACGGCCTTGATCCGGTCGTCGGCGCCGATCAGGACGTTGTCGAGGCGGTAGTCGCCGTGGACGACGGTGGGGGCGGGGGAGCGGGGCAGCCCGCGGCCGAGTGCGGTGTGCAGCTCGTCGACGCCGGCCAGCTCACGGCTGCGCGAGGCGTCCAGCTGCTTGCCCCAGCGCCGCAACTGCCGGTCCAGGAAGCCGTCGGGGCGTCCGAAGTCCCCCAGCCCCACGGCCTCGGGGTCCACGGCGTGCAGATCGACCAGGGTGTCCACCAGCCCGAGGACCGCCGCCCGGGTGCGCTCGGCCCCCAGCGGGGCGAGCTGCTCCGCGGTCCGGTAGGGGGTGCCCTCCACGTACTCCATGACGTAGAACGGCGCGCCGATCACCGAGTCGTCCTCGCAGAGCAGCAGAGGCTCCGGCACCGGCACGGCGGTGGGGTGCAGGCCGCTGATCACGCGGTGCTCGCGCTTCATGTCGTGCGCGGTGGCCAGCACGTGGCCGAGCGGCGGCCTGCGCACCACCCACCGGCCCGGCCCGTCGGTGACGACGTACGTGAGGTTGGAGCGGCCGCCCTCGATCAGCCTCGCTTCGAGGGGCCCGCTGACCATCCCCGGCCGCTCGCGGTCGAGATGGCGGCGCAGCGGGCCGGGATCGAGACCTGGTGGGGGAACTGAGCTCATGGTGCGCACCTCCGGGCGACGGAACGGTCGCCGACCATGATGCCGACCAGTCGGTATGTCGTCCAGTGCCTCCCCTGATCCGGTGGCCGGGAGGCGGCCGCTCTGCCCGACGGCGCGGCGCCGGGTTGCAAAGCCCGCGCTCTGCACGCAAGGTCGAGGGATGAAGGCGATCAGTTACCCCACGTACGGCTCCGAAGACGTCATGGAATACGGTGAGCGGCCCGATCCCACGGTCGGCCCCGACTCGGTCCTGGTGAAGGTGCGGGCCGCCGCCGTCAACCCGGTGGACCGGAAGGCCCGCGAAGGCCATCTGGACGGTGCGATCGAAGCCGTCTTCCCGGTGATCCCCGGCTGGGACGTCTCAGGGGTCGTGGTGCAACCCGGCGTCGCCGTCGACGAGTTCGCGGTGGGCGACGAGGTCATCGGTTACGTGCGGGAGGACTTCCTGTCACGCGGCACCTTCGCCGAGTACGTCGCCGCACCTGTGCGCACCCTGGCCCGCAAGCCCCTGAGCCTGAGCTTCGAGGAGGCCGCGGGGCTGCCGTTGGCCGGGCTGACCGCCTACCAGGTGCTGCACCGCACGCTGAAGGTCCGCTCCGGCGACACCGTCCTGATCCATGCGGCGGCGGGCGGCGTCGGATCACTCGCCGTGCAGATCGCCCGGCACACCGGCTGCCGGGTCATCGGCTCCGCCAGCGCCCGCAACCACGACCACCTGCGCAGCCTCGGCGCGGAGCCCGTGGAGTACGGCGAAGGCCTCGCCGACCGGCTGCGCGAGCTGGCCCCCCAGGGCATCGACGCCGCCTTCGACACGGTGGGCGGCGACGCCCTGCGGGTCTCCGCGGAGACGCTCGTGCCGGACGGCCGGCTCGCCTCCATCGTGGACAGCGAGGTCTTCTCGTACGGCGGCCGCTACGCCTTCGTGCGCCCCGACGCCACCGACCTGGCGCACCTGGCGGAACTGGCGGAGCAGGGCGTCGTCACCGTCCACGTGGACCGGGTGTTCCCGCTGGAGCAGGCGGCCGAGGCACACCGGCTCAACGCGGAGGGACGGACCCGCGGCAAGATCGTGGTGACGGTGGACTGGGACCACTGAGGAGCGCGGCTCCGGGGCGGGCGACGCCCTCCCGGGGCCCTTCCCGGCGGCGACCGACCGCCGCGTTCCCGGTTGCCGCGTTCCCGGCCGCCGACGCCGGGGCCCGGCGTCGGCGGCCGGGCGGGCCGTCGCGGCGGGGCGGGCCGCGCAGGGAGGCCGGGGACATGACGGGGGGTGCCTCTATGTCTTTCGTCAAGGCGTCCGAGTTCGGTGTGGGGTGGTTCGGGGTTG
>NZ_JBBBEN010000084.1:0-104601 GCF_037137275.1 Streptomyces pratensis
CTCATCTGAGGTGTTGAGCCCCGGTGTGACGGGGGCCCCTTCTCGGCCGACTGGTCTCCACTCGCCTCGGCCGGAACGGTCACGGCCGCCGTACTGCGGTGGATCACGCTGTGGAGTTGTTGTGCTTGAGGGCATGCAATGCACGGAACCCGAGGGCTCCTGTGCTCCTGCACTCATGTGCAGGAGCTACGTTCATCAGAGTGCCCAACTCCTGTACATGAGTCAACCCGCCGCGAAGGATTTCTTCACGACGGGCTGTGAGGGCATGTGCTGGTCAGTCCCCAGCCGGGATGCGGTAGTCGAGAACGAACTGGTCAGCGGCCATGACCGTGTCACACACCTCAACCACGCGGCCATCTTCGGTTTCCGCGCTCCGTGTCAGGTGGATGACTGGTGATCCCGGGCTGAGGGTGAGAGCGCCCGTCTCTGCCTTGGTCGCCAGGCGGGCGCGCACGGTTTCCACGAACTGACTCAGGGTGTGGCCGTTGTCTTCCAGGCGCGCGTAGATGCCACCACCCCCCGGATTCTCCTCGAACAGCTCCGGGATGTCCTTGGCGATGTCCCAAGGCAGGTAGGACGTGGCTTCCTCGGTCGGTGTCCCATCGCTGAAGTAGAGCCGCCGGCGTGCGAGGACCTTGGTTCCGTCCGGGACCCCCAGGCGCTCCGCTACCTCGCCCGACACCTCGGTGGGGCCGATGTAGAGCACTGTGACGCCCGGCATCTTCCCCGCCTGCTCGGTCTCAGCAAGGTACGCAGCCTTTCCGGCCCGGCGGTGGGATCGCCTGAAGCGGTCCGAAGATTTGCGGCGAACGGGGGGCTGGCTCTTCACGAACGAACCCTTGCCGTGAAGCGTATCGATCAGGCCGGTCGGCCGGAGTTCCGCAACGGCCTTCCGGGCCGTCCCTTGCGAAACGGAATAGCGGGTCATGAGTTCTGACTCGCTGGGGACCTTCTCGCCAGGCTTCAGCACCCCTTCCCTGATCTGCTGAGCGAGGTCGTTGGCGATCTGTAGGTACCGGGGCTGACCGGTGTCCCTAGAGGCTGCTGTGCCCATGTCCTTCTGCTCTCCTATGCTCATATACATGAGTAACGCTACCCAGGAAGGTGCGCCAATGTCGCTGCACTCGGTTTCAGTGGCAGGCGTGGTTGTCCGCGAGGACGGCCGTGTCCTCGCGATCCGACGGGCTGACAACGGTGCTTGGGAGGCTCCGGGTGGCGTTCTGGAGCTGGATGAACGCCCGGAGGACGGTGCCTGCAGGGAGGTGCTGGAGGAAACCGGTATCAAGGTGAACCCGGTCCGCCTCACGGGTGTGTACAAGAACATGACGCGCGGGGTGGTGGCGCTCGTGTTTCGCTGCCGAATGACGGGTGGGAGCGAGCAGACCTCCGAGGAGTCGACCGCCGTGCGATGGCTCACCCGCGAGGAGGTCCCGACACTCATGACGGAGGCGTACGCGGTCCGGGTGCTGGACGCACTAGAAGATTCGGGAACGCAGGTGCGCGCGCACGACGGTCGGCGATTGTTGGATGCCGGGCAGGACGCGGTTTCGGGTGCCTGACCAGCGGGCGGCCCCATGGTGCCGGGCCGTCTGTGGGCCGTCAGGGGCTGACCAATGACGCCCAACGACGACTTTCAACGACCATGACGCGCAGTTGCGTCGTGCCTCTCGCCCGAGGTCAGGAGCCTGCGAACATGCTGGTTTCCCCCGGCCGGTGGCTGTCAGGCAAGATGGGGTGTATCTGCCCACACCTCTATTGCTGCCGGACGGTTTCTCTTGGCTGAGTTCATCTACACCATGCGCAAGACGCGCAAGGCGCACGGCGACAAGGTGATCCTTGATGACGTCACCTTGAACTTCCTGCCCGGCGCGAAGATCGGTGTCGTGGGGCCCAACGGGGCCGGCAAGTCCACGGTGCTGAAGATCATGGCGGGCCTGGAGCAGCCGTCCAACGGCGACGCCTTCCTCTCCCCGGGCTTCAGCGTCGGCATCCTCATGCAGGAGCCGAAGCTGGACGAGGAGAAGACGGTCCTGGAGAACGTCCAGGACGGAGCCGCCGAGATCATGGGCAAGCTCAAGCGTTTCAACGAGGTCGCCGAGCTGATGGCGACCGACTACTCCGACGCGCTGATGGAGGAGATGGGCAAGCTCCAGGAGGACCTGGACCACGCCAACGCGTGGGACCTGGACGCCCAGCTGGAGCAGGCCATGGACGCGCTGGGCTGCCCGCCCGGCGACTGGCCCGTCACCAACCTCTCCGGTGGTGAGAAGCGCCGCGTCGCGCTCTGCAAGCTCCTCATCGAGGCCCCGGACCTGCTCCTCCTCGACGAGCCCACCAACCACCTCGACGCCGAGTCGGTGAACTGGCTGGAGCAGCACCTCTCGAAGTACGCGGGCTGCGTCATCGCCGTCACCCACGACCGGTACTTCCTGAACAACGTCGCCGAGTGGATTCTCGAGCTCGACCGCGGCCGCGCGATCGCCTACGAGGGCAACTACTCCACGTACCTCGACAAGAAGGCCACCCGCCTCAAGGTCGAGGGCCGTAAGGACGAGAAGCGGCAGAAGCGGCTCAAGGAGGAGCTGGAGTGGGTCCGCTCCAACGCCAAGGGCCGCCAGACCAAGTCCAAGTCCCGTCTCGCCCGGTACGAGGAGATGGCGGCAGAGGCGGACAAGATGCGGAAGCTGGACTTCGAGGAGATCCAGATTCCGCCGGGCCCGCGCCTCGGTTCCATCGTCGTCGAGGTCGAGAACCTCTCGAAGGCCTTCGGTGACAAGGTCCTGATCGAGGACCTGTCGTTCACGCTGCCCCGCAACGGCATCGTCGGCGTCATCGGCCCGAACGGCGCCGGCAAGACCACGCTGTTCAAGATGATCCAGGGCCTGGAGACGCCCGACTCCGGTTCGATCAAGGTCGGCGACACGGTCAAGATCTCCTACGTCGACCAGTCCCGCGCCAACATCGACCCCAAGAAGACCCTCTGGGCCGTCGTGTCGGACGAGCTGGACTACATCAACGTCGGCCAGGTCGAGATGCCCTCGCGCGCCTACGTCTCCGCGTTCGGCTTCAAGGGCCCTGACCAGCAGAAGCCGGCCGGCGTCCTGTCCGGTGGCGAGCGCAACCGCCTCAACCTGGCGCTGACGCTCAAGGAGGGCGGCAACCTGCTGCTCCTCGACGAGCCCACCAACGACCTGGACGTCGAGACGCTCTCCTCGCTGGAGAACGCCCTCCTGGAGTTCCCGGGCGCGGCTGTGGTCATCTCCCACGACCGCTGGTTCCTGGACCGTGTCGCCACGCACATCCTCGCCTACGAGGGCGACTCCCGGTGGTACTGGTTCGAGGGCAACTTCGAGTCGTACGAGAAGAACAAGGTCGAGCGCCTCGGCCCGGACGCGGCCCGCCCGCACCGTGCCACGTACAAGAAGCTCACGCGAGGCTGATCGTCTTGGCTCGGCACATCTACAGCTGCCCCCTGCGCTGGTCGGACATGGACGCCTTCGGCCACGTCAACAACGTGGTCTTCCTCCGCTACCTGGAGGAGGCGCGCATCGACTTCATGTTCCGGCTGGCGCCCGGGGACGGTTCGCCGTCGTTCGCGGGCGGGTCCGTCGTGGCCCGGCACGAGATCGACTACGTACGGCCGCTGGTCCACCGGCACGAGCCGGTGACCGTGGAGTCCTGGGTCACACGGCTGGGCGCCGCGTCGCTGACGATCGCTTATGAGATCAAGGACGTCGACCAGGTGTACGTCCGGGCCTCGACCGTCGTGGTGCCCTACGACCTGGCGGCGGAGCGGCCCCGGCGGATCTCCGCGGAGGAGAAGCTCTTCCTCCAGGAGTACCTGGCAGAGGAGCCCGCCGCGGTATGACGGTGCCTGTGAGGTCGCTGCGGTTCGCCGACGCGAGGGAGGCGGCGGCTCTCGCCGCCTTCCTCGGCCGGCTCCTCCACTACGACCGGGCCGCCGCCGTCCGGTTGCAGGCGGGCGGCGGCGGTGCCCTGGCCGTGTTCGGCCGCCCGCCCTCCTTCGATGTCCTCGCGATCCGCACGTCCCGTCTGGCCCGTCCCGAGGCGCTCGACGTCACGGTGTCGGCCGGGGAGCTGCTGGAGTCCCTCGACGCCCCCGGCCCGCAGGACGACGGGCCCGGGGGCGGCGCCCTGCCCCCCGTGGTCACCGGGCCGCCCTGGACCGGGGTCCTGCCGCCCCGGGGGCCCTGGCGGGAGCAGGAGGGACTGCCCGGGCCCGACGTCCTGAGCGCCGCGCTGGAGGACGCCGTCACCGAGTTCCGCGCCCGGGACGAGGAGCTGCCCGAGAACCGGCGCACCCGGACCGAACGGGACCGCATCGGCCGGGAGATCTGGTCCCGCCCGGTCGGCACGACGGACCTGCCGCTGCGCGCCGTGCACGCCGCCCAGTCCCTCGGCTTCCTGCGCGCCGCCCCCGACTTCCCTCTCTCGCTGCTCTCCGCGGGCGGCTGGCTGCGCCTGCGGACCCCGTTCGGCTCGATCGCCCTGCGCCGTGACCCGACCGGCGGACTCGGCGCGCTGGGGCTGACCGTCGGACGCGGCTGAACCGCCGCTCTCCCCGGGCGTACGGCCGGACCGCGGCTTCCCCTCCGTGCCTCCCGCTGTCTGCCGCGCCTGCTCCGGCGGCCGCCTCCCGCCTTGCCGGACGAGTCCCCGCCGCTCAGCGCCGTCGTCTCGCTGCTCCGGCGCCCCGGTGGCGCTCTCGGGTGCCCGGGGAGCGTCCGGCCGCACTCCGATGTGGTCCTGCTCCAGCTCCAGCAGCACCCGGTGCACCATACGAAGTGGGTGAGGTCGGGCTCGCCGCGCCGGGCAGCCGGAGCCTGCAGGCTGCGCGGCAGCGCGTACGGCCCCCGAACTCTCCAGCTTCACCACGGTCACAGGCGCGCCCGTCGAAGGCGCCCCGGGCCGCCTCGCGGACGGCGTCGTCGGCCTCCGTGCGCCAGACATGGTCCACGGAGGCGGAGACGGTGAGCGCGGCCAGGAGCGATCAGAAGTGATCAGTCGGCGGTGTTGACCATCGAGGCGGCGGCGTACGTCAGGTAGTCCCACAACTGCCGCTCGTGCTCGGGCGCGAGATCCAGCTCGTCCAGCGCGACCCGCATATGGGCCAGCCAGGCGTCATGGGCCGCGCGGTCCACCCGGAACGGCGCGTGCCGCATCCGCAGCCGCGGATGGCCCCGGCGGTCGCTGTAGGTGCGCGGGCCGCCCCAGTACTGCATGAGGAACAGGGCGAACCGCTCCTCTGCGGGGCCCAGGTCCTCCGGGTACATGGGCCGCAGCAGATCGTCGCCCGCCACACCCTCGTAGAAGCGGCGGACCAGGCGCCGGAACGTGGCCTCGCCACCGACCTGCTCGTAAAAGGTCTGCTCCTGAAGCGTGTCGCGCGGAATCTCTGTCACCCGTCCATGGTCGCAGACGGACCGGCCGAGGACAGGGGTCCTAGGACCAAGGACCGGTCCGCCCCGCCGTACCGGGCCCGCGACGCCCTCTCTCGCGTCGCGCCGGGGCCGAGGGGCCTCTCCCGCCCCGCACGGCACGCCCTCTCTCCCGCCCCGGTTCACAGCGCGCTCTCCCGCCACGCCGCTGGCCTCTCCCGCCCGGCCGCAGGACAGTGGGTACATGGGCCCGCACCGGAACGATCCCCCCGGCCTCGACGCCGAGGCCGACGACGCGCGGCAGGCCCTGGTGCGGGAGATCCTCGCGCGGGGCGGCCTCACCGACCCCGCCTGGCGCGCCGCCTTCGAACAGGTGCCCCGCCATCTGTTCGTGCCGTACTACTACGTGCACGGCGTCCGGGGCTACGAGCGCCTCCGGGGCGAGGACCCCGACCCTGAGCGCCGCGGACGCTGGCTGCGCGGGGTCTACGCGGACGAGCCCCTCGCCACCCGCCTGCGCGACGGCGAACTCGTCTCGTCCTCCAGCCAGCCGTCCCTGATGGCCCTGATGCTCGACGCCCTCGACGTGCACGACGGGCACACGGTCCTGGAGATCGGCACCGGACCCGGCTACAATGCCGCGCTGCTCTCCCACCGCCTGGGCGAGCGGGCGGTGACCACCGTCGACCTGGACCCCGAGATCACCGAACCGGCCCGCCGCCACCTCGCCGCAGCGGGGTACCGGCCCACGGTGGTCACCGGCGACGGGGCGCGGGGCTGCCCCCGGCACGCCCCGTACGACCGGATCATCGCCACCTGCACCCTGCCGTCCGTGCCGCAGGCCTGGCCGGAACAGTGCCGCCCGGGGGCGTGCGTCCTCGCGCCGTTCGCCACCGGGCTCATCGCGCTCCGGGTCCACGCGACCGCGCGGGGACCGTGCGCCGAGGGGCGCTTCCTGCACACCCCGGCGCACTTCGTGCCCCTGCGCGGAGCGCTGCCGCTCCCCGCCGGGCTTCCACGCCTGCGCGGACTGCCGCGCCGGGCGGCCGGCGACGACCTCTTCCGGTTCCTGCTCACCCTGACGGCGGGCGTCCTGGACCCGCACGAGGCCCTCTCCCTGTGGGAGCGCGAGGGACGCCCGCAGCGGGAGAGGTACGGCGTCACGGTCGGCCGGGGCGGGCAGTGGGCCTGGCTCGACGACCCGCGGGGCCCGTACACCTGGCCGATCGACGGCGGAGGGTGAGGGCCCCGACCGCCTTCAGTCCCGGCGGACCGTGATCGTCGTCCACGCTCCGACGTGCACCTGGTCGCCGTCCTGGAGCGGCACGGGGACGTAGGGCTGGATCGGGTCCTCGGCCCCGTTCAGCGTCGTGCCGTTGGTGGAGTTCTGATCGACGACCGCCCAGCCGCCGTCCGGCTGCTGCACCAGCACCGCGTGCTGGTGCGAGACGCCCGGGTCCTCCGGCGGCGCCGACAGGTCGATGTCGGGGGACTCGCCGGTGCTCTGCCGCCGGCGTCCGATGGTGACCTGGCTCCCGCTGAGCGCAAGACGCTGCTCCGGGGAGTACGCGGGCAGGTTCAGCCCGGTCGCCTCCGGGCCGCTGCGCTGCATCATCGCGAGGAAGTACTCACGGTCCGGAGCGATGACGGCGGTCCACGACGCGGACTGCTGGGGACGGCCCTGGCCGGGGACCCCGCCGTGCGGCCTGCCCTGCTCGGGCCTGCCCCGGTCGTACCCCTGGTCCTGGCCGTGGTGCTGACCCTGCCGGTCGTATCCCTGGTCCTGGCCGTGGTGCGGGCCCGGCTGCTGGAACTGCTGCGGCGGCTGGGCCTGGGAGGGCGGCGGCAGCATCCAGTCGTCCCCGCCGTCGGTACGGTCGGACGGCTGCGGCGGCGCAGGCGGGGCCGACTGCTGCCGACGCGGCTCGAACGCCGAGGGCTGCTGCGGTTCGAACGGCGAGGGCTTCTGGGGTTCGTACGGCGAGGGCCTCTGCGGTTCGAACGGCGAGGACCCCTGGGGATCGTACGGCGAGGACTGCTGCGGCTCGAACGCCGACGGGGCCGGCCGCTGCTGCTGCGCCTGGCGCCCCTGCTGGAACGAGGGCGGAGCCAAAGGCCCCTGCTGGAACGAGGGCGGCGGGGGCCCTCCCCGGCCGCCGTCCCCCTGCGGGCCGCCCCGCTCCGGGGCGGGAGGCTCGGCGGGGCGGTGCACCTGCGAGGGGCTCGGACCCGGGAAGTCGAACGAGTCGCGCGACGGGGGCGCGCCGACGGGCCCGCGCTGGTCGCTGCGGCCACCGGGTCCGCTCTGGCCGCCGGGTCCGCCCTGGCCGCCCGGCCCGCCGGGCCCGTGCTGGGACTGGAAACCGGGCGGCAGGTTGAGACCGGGCGGGGGCCCGCCGTGACCCCCGGGACCGGCCGGCCCGCCGGGGCCGCTCTGCGGGGAGAGAGGGGTGTAGGAGGTCGCCGTGCTGGTGAGGAAGTCCCAGCGGCACTCCTCGCAGAACGGCGCCATCGCCTCGCGCGGCGTACGGCACTGCGGGCAGAGTTCGGCCTGCGCGGGGGGCCGGCCGCTGTCGGAGCCGGGGCCCTGCGGATAGCCGTAACCGGGCGCGGGCGGAGGCGGCGGGGGCGGGGGCACCGCGCCCGTGGGCGCACCGCCGGCGGCCATGCGGTGGCCGCAGACCTCGCACCAGTCCTCGGAACCCGACTGGTGTCCGTTCGGGCAGGTCGGCATGTCGGCGCTTCCCCCTCTCCTCTTCCGGCCGCGGAGGCCGTCATGCTGTCGATCGCGGCGTCGTCGCTCAGCGAATGCGTCAGGTGTTCCGTGCTGACGGCGCGGTGGCCGCACCATGGTATTTGTTCCCGTGCGCGCCTGGGCAGAGCGCGTCCCGAGGGCCGCCCCGTCCGCTTCCGCCGCCTTCGCCGTCAGTCGCACAGTACCGGTCGCCATGTCGACGACGGCGACCCCCTTCGAAAGCAGTTTCGCAGGGCCCCGGCTTCCGGAGGTCGGCCCCGGCCCGAAGCGTTCGCCCCGGCCCGGTCGTCGCCCCGGCGCAGTCGCCCGACTCGTGTGCGCCCGGCCCTCCGTGGAGGAGGCGGGCCCGTTCGGCCCGAGCCGTGCAGTGCGCGACCCGCGGATCGACCACCGTCGCCCTCGCGATGCCGTGGTCCACGCGGCTCGCACGACCCCCTGCGGCAAGGGCGGCGCAGAGCCCCTGCCCCGAGAGGCGAGGGCGGCGGCTGTGACGTCTTTCACGTCTCCTCCGGGGCAAAGGAGCGCGAAGGGACCGGGGGCCGGGCGGAGCGAGGGCTCACGCCGGGCCGCAGGCCGGCCCCTCCCCCTCGGCCTCCACGGAGAACGGCAGCAGGGCCACGGTCACGTTGTCGTGGCCCCCGCTGTCGAGCGCGTGCCCGACGAGCACCTGCGCCGCCCGTAGCGGACGGTCCCGGGCGTCGGCCGGTACGGCGGCGGCCATCTCCTCCGCGGATTCCGCGTAGTTCCACAGGCCGTCCGTGCAGACCACCACCAGCCCCGGCCGGTCCGGCTTGAACGCGGCGGTGTGCGGCTCCAGTTCGTACGCGTCGGCGCCCAGCCAGCCGGTGATGGCGTGGGCCCGCTCGTCCGCGTGGGCCTCGGTCTCGCTCATCAGGCCGGCCGCCACCATCTGCGCGGCCCAGGAGTCGTCCTCGGTGAGCCGGGCGGACGGGCCGGACCGGTCCTCCGGCACCCAGTAGACCCGGCTGTCGCCGACCCAGCCGACGATCAGCAGACCGCCCGCCATGATCGCGCCGACCAGGGTGCAGGCCGGGGCGTTCTGCTGGTGGTGTGCTTCGTGCTCCACAGCCCCGGCCGGCTCCTGCGCCAAGGCGTTGACCGCATCGGAGGCGGCGAGGATCGCCTCGTGCATCGCCCGCTGTGGCTGCGTGCCCCGGGGCAGCGACTCCAGCAGCGCCGCGTTGGCGGCGCTCGCCGCGGCAGCCGACGCCTCGTCGGGCCGGCTCGCGGAGGAGACGCCGTCGCACACGATCGCGACGACGGCGGGCGAGCCGTCCGGCAGGGCGGTCGAGGAGACCGCGAAGGAGTCCTCGTTGCGGTGGTGGCGCAACCCCCGGTCACTGACGGCCGCCACCGTGTCGAGCTCCCGCTCCACGTGGTCGCGCTCGCGGGGTTGGGCGTGCCCGCAGTTCTCGCAGGAGCCGTCGCGTGCCACCCGGCCCGCCCGGCAGGCCACACAGACCTCCAGCCCGGGGGCGGGGGCGGCGGGGGGCGGCGTGGCCGCGTGCTCCGCCGTACGGGGGGCGGGCGCGGCCAGGGGGAAGTCGCCGGAGCCCTCCGCGCCCGTCCCCCCCGTCGCGGCCCGGTCGTCATGGCGCACCGGGTCCGACGCGGACAGCGGCCGACCGCCCGAGTCCGTGCCGGGCAGGTCCGCCGCCCGGTGCAAGGGCGCGGGCACGTCCGCACTGTCCGTCTCCCGGGCGGCGGGCCACGGCGCCGGCGGGGGGACGGCGGGGCCGCCCGGCTCCGGGACCGGGCCCGCGCCGACGGCGGGCGGGACCGCCGGGGGCGCGGGGACGGCCGCCGTGGGCCGGTCGTCCGGGCGGGCCGGCACGGCTGACAGGTCGTAACCGCAGGCCCCGCAGAACAGGTCGCCCGACTCCAGCGGCTCCTCGCAGCCGGGGCACCTCGACAGGGCGGGCTTCTGGTGGCTCTGAGACATCTTCACACCCACGTCCGGGGGCGGAAACGGTTGGCCCGCTCCACCAGTTCGATCCTCTCGTCACCCCGCTGCGCGAGCCGGGCGAGCATGCGGTATGAGCGCTCCAGCCCGAACCGCAGCCCCCGCTCGTCCCGTTCGCAGCCGAGCAGTCGGTGCGCGTCCGGAGCCCCGGCGGCCGGCCCGCCCGGCGCCGGAGCACCGGGACCACCGGAGAGTACCCAGTCCAGCGCCTTGCCCAGAACCTCGGTCGTCAATCGTTCGCGGCGCACCGAATCCAGACCGAAAGCGCTCAGTTCCGTCAGCTGGACGCCGGCGGCCGTCAGATCGGCCGCCAGGTCCTCGCACGGGGAGCGCCCGCGCAGCCGCGCCCGGACCGCGGCGACCCGGGCCGCCGTGCAGTGGACCGACGCCTCCGGCACCGACTCCAGGGTGCTCACCGCCCCGGCCCGGTCCCCGGTGGCGATCCGCACGCGGGCCAGGCCGAACGCGGCGCTGACGTACCCCGGATCGGTCGCCCACACCAGGCGGTAGTACGCGGCGGCGTCGTCCAGCCGGCCCAGCGCCTCGGCGCAGACCGCAAGCGCCGGCTTGGGGGCCGTCCCCCCCGGGGAACGCGTCGTACACCGCGTCGAAGGAGAGCGCGGCGCTCTCGTGGTCGCCGGTCACCAGCGAGGCGACGCCCCGACACCGGACGACCCGCCAGTCGTCCGGGTGTTCACCCTCCAGAGTGGTCAGCGCGCGGTCGGCCACATCCTGCTGCCCCGTCTCCCACCGGGCCCGCAGCTCCCGCAGCCGGGTCTCCAGGCAGGGCGCGGGCGCCGTGTGCAGAGCCGTGATCAGCTCGGCCGGGGCAAAGGCCGTCGACCCGGCGAGGAAACCGGCGTTCGGGTCCGTCACGTCGACCCGGGGGGCCGGCAGCGCCAGTGCGGTGGCCCGCACGTCGAACGGGGCGAGCCGCATCCCCTCGGCACTCGCCTCCGAGGGGCCCTCCGGGGCCGGCGGACCGCTCGGCGCGCCGGGGCCGGGCTCCGCCGCCCGGGGGGCCGGGGCCGGGGTGCGTGCCGGGGGAGCGTACGCGTGGGGAGCGCCGCCGGGCGTGCCGCCCCGGACGTGGGTCGGCGCCGGGGACAGCAGCGGTGCGGCCCCGTCCGGGCCGGGCTGAGCGTCCACCGCGTCGGAGGCGTCAGGGCCCGACGGCTGAGCGCCGATCGGCGCCGCGCCGGCCACCGCGGACGTCACGGCCCCGGGCACGGCCGGCCCCGCGCGGACGTGCCGGACGCCGAGCCGGAGGAACGTACCGAGACGGAACGGGCGGTGGACGCACCGGACAGCGAGCGCGAGAGCCGGCCGGAGACCGGCCGACGCGGGGCCCACGAACCGGAGGAGCGAGAGGAGGGGCGTGAGCCGGAGAGCTGCGACGAGCCGGCGCTGCCGCTGGCCCGGTCGCCGGCCGCGACGTCCCAGGGCGGCGGCCCGGCCATGCCCGCCGGTGGGTCGGCCGGGGCCGGGCCGCAGGCGCCGCAGGACAGCTCGCCGGCCCCCGTGTCCTCGGCGATGCCCGCGCACCCCGGGCGCCGGCAGCGCGCGCTCATCCCGCCTCCCCCCGTCCGCCCGCGTCCGGCCGACCCCGCGGCTCCTCCGGACCGGGCGGCGTGAGCGGCTCCGCCACCGCGCGCTGGTAGCGCAGCACGGCCTGCTCGGCGACGCGCAGATCGCACGGCGCGCTCCACAGCATCCGGCGCGCCGCGTCGTACCGCTCGACGAGCAGCGGGTCTCCCGCCAGGCCATGCCGGACCGCCTTCGCCCGGCACGCGTCGAGCCGGCCGCGCAGCTCCGCGCGGATGGCCAGCGGGGCCGTCACCGAGGTCAGCGAGGCACGGGCGCGCAGCAGTTCGTCCTCCGCCTCCCGCTCCAGCGACTCCAGAAGCGGCGACAGCCGGTGCCACTGGGCGTTCCTGCGGTAGGCGGAGGCGGCGGCGAGACGCTCCTGCAGGACGGTCGGGGGCCCGCTGACCGCCGGCACCTCTGAGGCCGCGATCTTGGCCAGCACCTCGCCGCGCGCCGCCCGCGCCTCTGCGAGGGTCCGGTCGGCCCGGGAGAGCACGTCCCGCAGCCGGACCAGGCGCGCCTCCGCGTCCTGCCGGACCGTGAGGACCGCCTCGATCTCCCGGCGTACGTCCTCCAGGGCGCGGGCGGCCCGGTCGTAGCGCGAGGTGTCGGGGCGGCCGCCGCCGGGCGCGGCGCTGCCCGGCCCCGGCAGCCAGAACGCCAGCGGGTCCGAGACCACCTGGACCCGCAGGGTGGCCAGCTCCTCCGTGATCTCCGCCAGATCGTCCCCGGCCGGGTGCTCGCCGGGCCGCACCCCCACGGAGTGCGCCAGCGAACGGGTGCGGCGCAGCTCGGCCGCGAGCAGGTCGATCCGGGCGGGCAGCGCCGACCACACGGAATCGGCGGCGACGACCATGTCCAGGGAGCGGGCGTACAGCTCGTTCATCCGCGCGACCAGCTCGTGGAGCGTGAAGCGCTCGGAGAGCCGGGCCGGGCCCGTGACCGCGGACGGCGGCACCGCCCCCGTGTTCGCCACGGTGACCGCGTCGCCGCGCAGCAGTTCCGTCAGCGCGCTCAGGTCGTCACGGTTCGGGTGACGCCGTCGCGCCCGGATCTCCCGGGCCTCGGACAACGCCCTGGCGTAGGCGTCGAAATACCCCCACAGCAGCGTGATCGACTGCTCGGTCGTGGCCCAGCGCTCCCGGGTCGCGCCGGTCAGCTCGGCGCCCTCCAGGAGCCGGCGGCCGGCATGGTCCTGGAGGGCGAGGAGCGAGGTCTCGATGGCCTCGTGCTCCGCGCCGAGCCGGGCCAGCTCACGGTCCGCCTCCTCCCGGTCCATCACCGGGCCGGGGGGCCTCCCCGTGAAACCGGGGAAGGAGCCCGCGACGCTCATCGATCACCTCTCCGCTCTCCCCGCCGGGCGGTCGGCCCGGCGGGGTCACTCGCCTCTGTCTGCTCGGCCCGTACGCACCGTGGTCGTACGGGGTCAGTCACTGCGGTACTCGGGCACGGGCGGCGCCGTCATCCCGGGCAGGACACGGGCCAGCCACGTGTCGTAGGCCGCCGTCCAGTCGCTCTTCGCGCCGCCCGCCCGGTAGTCGGCGAGGACCTTGTTCACCCGGGCCGCCAGGTCGTCCGCACCCTTCTTCGCACCGACGCCGTAGTACTCCGTGGTGAACGGCGCCTTCCCCTTCAGCTCGACGGTCGGGTCCTGCGCCGCCTGGCCGGCCGCCAGGGCGTTGTCCGTGACGATTGCGTCGACCTCGCCGAGCTGGAGCCGCGCCAGGCAGTCCAGCTGGTTGGGCACGGTCAGCACGTCCGGGTCCTGCTCGGTGCCGTCCAGGGCGTCCTCGGCGATCGCCCGCACCAGGTCGATGTCGAACCCTCCGAGCCGGCGGGTCTCCGGATCGCGGTAGCCCCAGCGGAAGCTGTTCTGGTCGACGCCCGCCACCAGCTTGCCGCGCTTCTTGATCCGGTCGATGCTCGGCCCGCCGCCCCCCGACGCGGGCGGGATCACCTCCGGCTCGGTGCACGCGTCGGCCCGCGCCTGCACGGCCGCCGGCCCGCCCGCGGGACCCGCACCGGCCGGCCCGCCGCTGTGGCGGGCCAGCGGCAGCAGGGTGACCGCGGCGGTGACGGCGCACGCGACCGCCATCCCCGCCACGCCGCCCCAGCCGCGCAGGCCGGTCCGCGTCCGCCGGCCGGGTGGTCCGGCCGTCGCCGCCCCCCTCACCGGTACTCCGCGAGCCTGCGGTTGACCCCGGCGATGACGGCGACGGCCCCCAGCACCGCCAGCGCCGCGGCCCCCGCCGGCAGACCCCGCAGGGCGCCTCGCCCGCTCTCGGCCGCGACGGTGAACTCCTCCTGCTCGTGGGCGAGGGCCTCTTGGAGCGCGGCGCCCACCTGCTGGAAGGACTGCCCGGTGGAGCCGTCCGCTCCGACGACCCGCTCCAGCGCGCCCTCGTAGTCCTCGCGGTACTGCTCGCGGACATCGTCGGGCTCCTGCGCGCCGGCGAGGAAACCACCGGCAGCCGCGGTGTCCGCGTCCGCCAGCGCGCGGTAGATGCTCGCCGCGTCGGCGCTGAGCGGCTGACTGCGGCTCACCACGTCGTCGTCGGCGGCGGCCCGCCGCGCGACCTCCAGGGCGGCCAGTGCGCCGAACGCGACGACGGCCAGGGCGAGAACGGCCCCGGTCGCCTGGAGCCGGCCGGGCTCGGACCTCGTCACACCGCGCAGCCGCCGCGCTTGGGCCCCCCAGGCGCTCCGGCGCTGCGCCGGGACGCCGACGGGCGCGGGCGCCGGGACCGGCGCACGCCGCGCGGACGAGCCGCCGCTCGGCGGGTATGTCACTCGGCCTCCCCCTCGGTCATGGACGGCGGCGCCGCCCCCGGCCGGTCGGAGGCTGACGCCCGGCCAGAAGTATGGCCGCAGGGACGGACGCCCCTACCGGGAACGCCTTGATCCCGCACCGGTCCCCGCATTCGACCAGGGCGGACGCAGTCGATCAAGGCGGCCGGTGCGGGGCGCCCGGGAACCTCCCCATCAGCGCCCCGGTCCACTGCGGCGCCCCCGAACCGTCACGAGTCCGCCCGAAGGCGGCCGGACTCCACCCCGTACACGTATGGGCCGTCCGATCGGTTCCCCGGCGCCCCTCCTGTCCCTCGTACGAGGGGCGCCCCGCCGCGATGTGCGGTGGGGCGCCCCGGGGCCCGGCGTACTGCGCGTCGGGCCCTCAGCCGTACTGCGCGCGCAGCCTGCGGTGGACCTGGGGGGCCGCGCCCGTGCGGTCCAGGCCCAGCAGGGCCGCCCCCAGCACCGGCGGCTCCAAGACGACGCGCACCGCGGCCTTCGGCGCGCGGTCCGCCAGCAGGGCGCCGATCCGTTCGTCCAGCTGCGGATGGCGCGCGGCCAGCACACTGCCGCCCAGCAGCACCGGCGCATCCTCCTCCAGCAGGTCCAGCCGGGCCAGCGCCACCGCCGCCATCGTCGCCACCTCCTGCGCCTGCCGCTCGACCAGGGCCGCCGCCACCGGGTCGCCTGCGGCGGCCGTGGCGAACAGCACCGGTGTCAGCTCGTGCCGGCGGGTCGGCGCGATGGCGCCCCGGTGCAGCGCCTCGATGAGCGCGTACATCGAGGGGAGCCCGAAGTGACCGGGCAGCGTACGGACCAGCTCGGTCGGCCCGCCGCGCCCGTCCTCCGCGCGCGCGGCGCACCACAGCGCCTCCTCCGCGAGCCCCCCGCCGCCGCCCCAGTCGCCCGATATCCGCCCGATCGCGGGGAAGCGGGCGGTCCGGCCGTCCGGAGTCATGCCCACGCAGTTGATCCCCGCCCCGCACACCACGGCCACGCCCCGGGGCTCGTCCACCCCGGCGCGCAGGACCGCGAAGGTGTCGTTGCGCACCTCCACCGTCGACGCCCACGCACGGGCCTCCAGGGCCGCCGTCAACTCGGCCTCCTCGACCGGGAGATCGGCGTTGGCCAGGCACGCGGAGAGATGCCCGGCCGAGTCGAGCGGGCCGGGCAGCGCCGCGACCGCCCGGTCCAGGGTCGCGCCCAGCTCGTCGAGCGCGGCCTCCACTCCCACGACGGGCGGCTGGAAGCCGCCGCCGCGGGCCCTGGAGAGCACCGTGCCGTCCGCGCCGACCAACGCCACATCGGTCTTGCTGTTGCCCGCGTCGACGGCGACGACCGACACGTTCACGCCCACGCGAGGTGCTCCCGGTTGTGGGCGATCAGCCGGTCGGTCAGGCCCTCGGCCTGCTCGTACTGGCCGATCAGCGGGTGGGCGAGCAGCGCCCTGAAGACCCGTTCCCGGCCGCCGCGCAGCGCGGCCTCCAGCGCGAGGTCCTCGTACGCCGTCACGTTGGCGATCAGGCCGGCGTACAGCGGGTCGAGCGCCGGGACGGCCAGTGGTGTCGCACCCTCGTGGCCGACCCGGGCCTGCACCTCGACGACCGCGTCGTCGGGGAGGAACGGCAGGGTGCCGTTGTTGTAGGTGTTGACGACCTGGACCGGCGAACCGCCGTCGCCCAACAGGGAGGCGGCGAGGTCCACGGCCGCCTCCGAGTAGAACGCGCCGCCGCGCTTGGCGAGCAGCCCGGGCTTCTCCTCGAGCGCCGGGTCGCCGTACATCGTGAGCAGCTCCTTCTCCATCGCCGCGACCTCCGCGGCCCGGGACGGCTTGGCGCCGAGCTCCCGGACCACCTCGTCGTGCGCGTAGAAGTACCTCAGGTAGTACGAGGGGACGACGCCGAGCCGGTCCACGAGCCGACGGGGCACGCGCAGGTCGTCGGCGATCGCGTCGCCGTGCTCGGCGAGCAGCCGGGGCAGCACGTTCTCGCCGTCCGGGCCGCCCAGGCGCACGCCCAGCTCCCACGTCAGGTGGTTGAGCCCGACGTGGTCGAGGTGCACCTGGGAGGGGTCCGCCTCCAGCAGCCGGGCGAACTTGCGCTGGAAGCCGATCGCCACGTTGCACAGGCCGACCGCCCGGTGCCCGGCCTGGAGCAGGGCCCGGGTGACGATGCCGACCGGGTTGGTGAAGTCGATGATCCAGGCGTCCGGGTTGGCGCGTCGGACCCGGTCGGCGATGTCCAGGACGACCGGCACGGTGCGCAGGGCCTTGGCGAGTCCGCCGGCGCCGGTCGTCTCCTGGCCGACGCAGCCGCACTCCAGCGGCCAGGTCTCGTCCCTCTCGCGCGCGGCCTGCCCGCCGACGCGCAGTTGGAGCAGGACCGCGTCCGCGTCGGCGACGCCCGCGTCGAGGTCGCCGGTCGTGGTGATCTTCCCGGCGTGGCCCTGCTTGGCGAAGATGCGCCGGGCGAGGCCTCCGACCAGGGCGAGGCGGTCGGCCGCCGGATCGACGAGGACCAGTTCCTCGACCGGCAGCGTGTCGCGCAACCGGGCGAATCCGTCGATCAGTTCGGGGGTGTAGGTGGACCCGCCACCCACTACTGCGAGCTTCATGTCAGCCCTTCGCTCCAGTCAGTGTGACGTCTTCGGCGCATGCCTTCAGGGCAGAGAAGAAGACGGCGATCTCAGGGGCCATGACCAGTACGGTCGCGGCCATGGTCAGGTTCCGGTCGGTGTGGTGCGCGCGTGGATCTGTGGTCCGAAGCGGTCGCCCCAGGCGTTGAAGAACGGGAAGAGGGCGATGGCCGCGATGCCGGGCTCGGCCATCGGCAGCCCGGCGCGGAGCAGGGCGCGGAGCTCGCCGCAGCCGTCGGCCCGCACCGTGATGTGCGGACGGGCCTTCTCGAAGCGGTCGATGTCGTCCTCGACCGCTTTCACCTCGGCGGGCCGGCTCCAGCCGTGCCAGAAGTCGATCGTGGTCTTCGCGTACGGGTCGTCGGAGGCCACAGCGGTGGCGGTGAGGCGGCTGGTGCGCATGGGGGGCTCCCAGGGCCGGGGAAGAGGCGGGACGGCAGGGCGGGAAGAGCGGTGACGCGGATCAGCGCGAGGTGTCGAACACTTCGTCGCGGGTGTCGGCGAGGGCCCGCTCCAGGGCGCCGCGCAGCACGGGGGTACGGTCGATCTCGCCGACGACCAGGCGGGGCCGGGAGGCGGCGAGCTCAAAGAGCTCGGACTGGACCAGCGACCGCAGGACCTCGCCGCCCGCGGCGACCGCCCCGCCGGAGAGCACGATCAGCCCGGGGTCCAGTACGGCGGTGACGGAGGCGAGCCCGGTGGCCAGGCGCTGGGCGTACTGGCGCAGCAGCTCGGCCAGCGCCTCGTCCCGCTCGTGCCCGTCGGCGGCCCGCGCCAGCAGCGCGGCGGCGACCGCGGCGTAGGGCTGCTGGGGGGTCTCGATGCCGAGCGCCTTCGCCAGCCGGGGCACCGCCTGGGCGCCCGCCAGCTCCTGGAAGCCGCCGCTGTTGGCCTTGACGACCTGGCGCACGAGCGGGGTGCCCGGCACCGGCAGGAAGCCGACCTCGCCCGCGCCGCCGGTGAAGCCGCGGTGCAGCCGCCCGTTGATGACGAGGGCGGCGCCGAGGCCCTCCTCGTTCCACAGCAGGACGAAGTCCTCGTGGCCGCGGGCCGCGCCGAGCCGCTGCTCCGCCACGGCGACCAGGTTGACGTCGTTCTCGTACTCCACCGGCATCGGCAGGACCGCGGCCAGTTCCTCCAGCAGGGCGGGGGAGTGCCAGCCGGGCAGGTGCGAGGCGTAGCGCAGGCGCCCGGTGCCCGGGTCGAAGGCGCCCGGGGTGCCGATGACGATCCGGTGGACGTCGGCCCGGGAGAGCCCGGCGTCCTTCACCGCGCCGTCCAGCGCGTCCGTGACCTGGCGCACCGCCCCGTCGGCGCGCCGGCCGGGCGTGGCTAGTTCGAACTCCCCGACCGTCGCCCCGGTCACGTCCGCGACGGCGGCGACGATCCGCCGGCTGTTCACGTCGAGCCCGACCACGTGGGCCGCGCGCGGGTTCACCGTGTAGAGCTGCGCGTTGGGCCCCGGGCGTCCCTCGCTGGTGCCGGTGGCGAGGACCAGCCCGGCCGCCTCCAGCCGGGCCAGCAGCTGCGAGGCCGTGGGCTTGGAGAGGCCGGTCAGCTTTCCGATCCGAGTCCGGGAGAGCGGCCCGTGCTCCAGCAGCAGGTCGAGGGCGGCCCGGTCGTTCATGGCGCGCAGCACCCGGGGGGTCCCCGGGGCGCCGGGAGTGCCGCGGCCCGGAGTGGTTCCCGTCATCGTGGACGCACCGCCTCTGCGAGGGACTCTGTTAGGAAGGTTTCCTGTTCGGATGGGAGGACCGTAGGACGCGGGCCACCGCACCGTCAATGGGCGCCCGCCGTCCGACGCCGAAGAGTTGCCTCGCACGCCGACGCCCCCGGCGGCCGTCGGTCGCCGGGGGCGTGGTGGGAGGGTCCTACTTGTTCATGCCGGCGGGCGGGATCGGCGTCGTCGCCAGGGACTGCGGGGAGACGGACGAGGCGTAGGCGGAGGGGGCGGCCATCGCCGCGGTCGGGTCCGCCGCGCCGCCGTCCGCCTGCGGCGGCGTCTCACCGATCATCCGGATGCCGACGGCGTCCAGGGCCTGCTTGATGCGCCAGCGCAGTTCCCGCTCCACGCCCACGGACTTGCCGGGCATCGTCTTGGCGGAGACCCGGAGCGTCATGGAGTCCAGCAGAACCGCGTCCAGCCCGAGCACCTCGACCGGGCCCCACAGCTGCTCCGACCAGGGCTCTTCCCTCGTCATGGTCTCCGCGGCCGAGGAGATCGCCGCGCGGACGCGCTCCAGGTCCTCCGTCGGGCGCACCGTGACGTCGACGCCCGCGGTCGACCAGCCCTGGCTGAGGTTGCCTATCCGCTTCACCTCGCCGTTGCGGACGTACCAGATCGCGCCGTTCTCTCCGCGCAGCTTGGTGACCCGCAGGCCCACCTCGATGACCTCGCCGGAGGCGACCCCCGCGTCGATGCTGTCCCCGACCCCGTACTGGTCCTCCAGGATCATGAAGACGCCGGAGAGGAAGTCCGTGACCAGGTTGCGGGCGCCGAAGCCCAGGGCCACCCCCGCGACCCCGGCCGAGGCCAGCAGCGGGGCCAGGTTGATCTGGAACGCCCCCAGCACCATCAGGGCGGCCGTGCCCATGATCAGGAAGGAGGCCACCGAGCGCAGCACGGAGCCGATCGCCTCCGAGCGCTGGCGTCTGCGCTCGGCGTTCACCAGCAGCCCGCCGAGCGCGGTGCCCTGCACCGCCTGGGCGCTGCGGTTCATCCGTTCGATCAGATTGGTCAGAGCGCGCCGGATCAGATAGCGCAGGGTGACGGCGACCGCCACGATCAGCACGATGCGCAGACCGGTGCTGAGCCAGATGGACCAGTTCGCCTCGACCCAGCCCGCGGCGTTCCCGGCCTGCTCTGCGGCTTCGTCCAGCGAACCGCCCGGCTCGGGGGAGGGGGCTGCGGCCCGGAATGCGGACAGGGACACGGCGGGGACCTCCAGGCGGACGACGGACGGCCGACAGCACGGACGACGGCTGCGCAATAACAGTAACGAAGCCGGGGCAGCGGATCGTTGCCGCCGGGGAGGGAGATACACGTCTCATCGGGCGCGCCGGGGCGCGGCCGGACGCACGCGGCGGGCGGCCTCCCCGGGCGGCAGGGCCGCCGGACGCCGCGGCCGGTGCGCCGCACCCCCGGGCGTGAGAAATTCCTCCCGGCCCGTTACCCGTACGTGGTGGCGCTTTGACCAGGCATGAGGAGAGACTGAGATCGGATCGTCCCGGCGCGAGCCACGCGCCGCCGGCGTACAAGGAGGCATCCACCGTGCCGCACGTCCTGGTTCTCAACGCGTCGTACGAGCCGCTCGGCGTCGTACCGCTCCGCCGCGCTCTCGTGCTCGTCCTCGAGAACAAGGCGATCTGCCTGGAGGAGTCCGGGTCCTTCCTGCACAGTGCCACGCGAGCCGTGCCCGCGCCCAGCGTGGTCAGGCTCAAGCGCTTCGTACGGGTCCCCTACCGGGGGCCCGTTCCCCTGACGCGGCGGGCCCTGTTCGCCCGGGACGGCGGGCGCTGCATGTACTGCGGGGCCGCCGCGACCAGCGTCGACCACGTCATCCCGCGCAGCCGCGGCGGGCAGCACGCCTGGGACAACGTGGTGGCCGCCTGCCGCCGCTGCAACCACGTCAAGGCCGACCGCCACCTGCCCGAGCTCGGATGGCGGCTGCGGCACCAGCCCGCCCCGCCGACCGGCCTGGCCTGGCGGATCATCGGGACCGGCCACCGCGACCCGCGCTGGCTGCCGTATCTGCAACCGTTCGGCGCGGACGACGTGATGGCCCGGATCGACGGCGTCTCCGCCTGACGGCGGGCCCGCGCCGGCTTCCGCGCCCGTGCGGCCGACCGCGCCCGCGCGACGGGACCTCGCGTCTCCCGCGCCTACCGTCCCCGGGTCAGTCGGCGACCGCGTACGCCTCCACCGACCAGAGCGAGTAGCCGTACTCGGTCGCCCGGCCCTCGCCCTGCACCCGGATGAACCGGGTGTCCTTCGCGTCCATCCGCACCACCTCGCGCCCGCCCCGCCCGTCCTGGACGGTCGCCGCGGTACGCCAGGTGCGGCCGTCGGCGGACACCTGGACGCGGTAGCGGGAGGCGTACGCGTCCTGCCAGCTCAGCACGACCTGGCCCAGGCGCACCGGGCGCGGCAGCTCGGCCTGCCACCAGGCCCCGTCCTCCACCGGGGAGGACCACCGGGTCTCCGGGTCGCCGTCCAAGGCCGCCGACGCGGGAAAGTCCGGGGTCTCGTCGCCGGACGAGGACGCCTTCGCCGTGCGTGCCAGATCGGGGCCCGCCGTGCGCGGGAAGGCCCGCACGGTCAGCGTGCTGCGCTCCCCGCCGAAGGCGAGCGGCACCTCGTACTCGCCCGCCGGGGTGTCCGCCGGGACGGTGATGTCCACGGGCACCTCCGTACGCGATCCGCGCGGCACCGTCGTCTGCTTCGGGACCCGCACCTCGATGCCCTCGGGCGCCTTCGCGGTGAGCGTGCCCTTCACCTCGGCCGGGCGCCGCCCGGCCAGCCGCGCCTCCACGCGCTTCGGTGCGCCGCCGATCACCGCGTCCGCCTCGCCGCGGTCCAGGTGGAGAGTGGCGGCGGGCTCGTCGCCGAACCACGGCACCAGCGCGCGCACCGGCGGGCCCCCCGCCTCCACGGCCGGCGCGGGGGGCAGGCCGGGGCGCAGATAGGACGGCGGGGCGGTCCGGGCGGCCTCCGGCACGATGACCCGCACCGCGTCCGCCCGCAGCCCCTTCGCGGCGGTCTGGGTCCAGCCGCTGGGCGAGAGCCTGCCCAGCGCCCGCCACCCCTGGCCGGGGACATGGGCCTCGACCACGGAGTCGGCGGCGGTGGACCCGGGCTCCGCGAGCGCCGTCACGGCCTCCACCGGGCGGGCTCGGTCCAGCCGGACCGTATAGCTGTGCGCGTCCTTGGCGACCCGGCCCGACGACCGGTCGGTGCCGTTCCACCCGGCGGACGTCTCCACCACCCTGTCCAGGAACGGGTCCAGGACGCCCTTGCCGACGCTCGCCCCGCTCGCCGCGATCTCCTCGCGCAGCGGCTCCAGGGCCAGCTGGGCGCGCCAGGCCCCCGGCCCGTCCCCGGCCGCCTGGGCCTGGAGCAGGTCCACGGCCAGCTCGCCGGCCCGGCCGTAGCGTGCCAGCTGCTCGGTCCACGGGCGCACCTCGTCGTCGAGGCGGCCCTCCGCGGGCGCCTTCAGCCGCTCGGGGGCCCGCCGCATCACGGAGAAGGCCGCACGCAGCTCGCCCGCCGCCTTCTCACGGCTCGGCGAGTCGGCCGCACGGGTCTTCCAGAAGGCCGCGAAGAGGGGCTGGAGGTAGGCGGACTCCTCCGCGCCGAGCACCGAGGCCGCGCTGTTGCCCGCGAGTGCCAGCAGGGCGTCCCGGGCCCCCGCGTCCCCGTCCGCCAGGTCCTCGATCGCCGCCCGCCAGGACGCGTCGGGGCGGTAGCCCTTCGGGTTCCATGCGAAGTCGGCGGCGGTGAACAGCGGAATACGCGAGGCGGAGGGCTGCTCCATCGCGTTGGCCAGCAGCGCGGCCGAACCGCTGGCCACCGCCGGGTCCCGGCCGGTGTACGGGCCCAGGAAGATGCGGTCCTGGGCGTAGTCGTTGACCGGATAGTTGTCCATCGTGACCAACGGGTGGCGGAACGCGGCGCGGGCCCCGGCCAGCTCACCCCCGGTGATCGTCTTCGGCACGACCCCGACGCCGGTCCAGGCCACCTGCACCCGATCGTCCAGCTCGGCGGCGAGCGCGGTGCGGTAGTCGGTGGCCCCGTCCTGGTAGAACTCCGTCGGCAGCACGGAGAGCGGGGCCGCGCCCGGGTACCGCTCGGCCAGGTGCCGGGCCACCGCGCCCGCCACCCGGGCCTGCGCGCGGGCCGCGGCCTTCGGGCCGTCGCCGAAGGTCTCCGCGTCCAGATCGCAGTGCCACTCGCTGTAGCTGACGTCCTGGAACTGGAGCTGGTAGACGCGGAAGCCCAGCGCCCACAGGGAATCGATCTTCTTCGTCAGCGCCCGTACGTCCGCGTCCGACGCCATGCACATGGCCTGACCGGGCGAGACGGCCCAGCCGAGCGTCACGTGCTCGGCCCGCGCCTTCTTCGCCAGGGCCCGGAAGTCGGCGCGCCGGTCGGCCGGATACGGCTCGCGCCAGCGCGCCAGCCGGTAGGGGTCGTCGCCCGCCGCGTAGAGGTAGCGGTTCTGCTTGGTGCGTCCCATGAAGGCGATCTGCGCGAGCCGCTCCTCACGGGTCCACGGCTCGCCGTAGAACCCCTCGGACATGCCGCGTACGGCGGTCCCCGGCCAGTCCCGCACCATGACGCCCGCCACCGAGCCGCCGGAGACGAGTTGGCGCAGGGTCTGGACGGCGTGGAAGAGGCCGTCCTCGCCGTGCCCGTCCAGCGCGACGGTGGCCCGCCCGGCGACCTGGCCGACCGCGATCCGGTAGCCGCCGGGGGGCAGGTCGGCCCGCTCGGGCGCGCGCAGGGCCCGCAGCGCCTCGCCGGCGCCCGCTCCGCCGAGGCGGATGACGGGCCCGGCCCCGGGCAGGCTCTCGTGCAGGGTCCGGGCGCCCGCTCCGCGCAGCAGGGAGCGCGCCCGCTCCACGGCGTACGGATCGGCGTCCGGTGCGGCGACGAGGGTGGCTTGTCCGCCGAGCGGCACGGCGGGCCCGGTGGTCCTGATGCTCTGCGGCCGGGGCCACACGGACGGCGGCTGCGCACTGTCGGCGCGGTCGCCGGCGCTGGCGGCGGGTCTGCCGGGATCGGCCGGTGCGGCCGTCGCGGCCGGTGCCACCGACCCGAGGAGACCGCCGATCACGGCGACGGCGACGGCCGTCGCCTGCCTTCTGCGCCCGATCCGCATGCCGTGCTCCCCTTCATGCCACCAGCCAGTACCGACAGTTCGTATCGACGGTGGGAGCCCCACACCGAGGTCAGAGCCCACCACCCGCGCGCGAGGGTGTCAATGCGCGTGGCTGATCTGTCGGCTTTGCCAGGAATGGTGCCACCTTCGGCCCTGGTGGGGCGGGTGGGGTCGCCGAGAGCGGCTGAAAGCGGCCCATACCCGCCATACGGGGGAAAGGAATGTGACCTGGAGCACGTTGGGCTCGTTGTCATAACGCCTGCATCACGTCCACGTCTGCGGTGGCGAGGGCTGGGTAGGCCTGCTGTGTCCTGTTCTCCATGGCCAGGAGGCCACCATGCCCGCTGCCACGCAGCTCCTGTTCTCCGACCGCTCCAAACAGGTGCCCACTCAGACGCCTTCCGCACCTCTTACCAGTGAACTTCCTCTCGCCGCCGTCGGCCACCTGATCAGCGGACCCCCGCTCGCCGACGTCTCCCTCCAGCTCGGCGCCTTCTCGTTCGCCGCCGCCGGACCCCTGACCAGCGAGCCGCCGCTCGCCGACGCCACCCCTCTCACGAGCGAGCCGCCGCTCGCCGCCGTCGCCCCTCTGACCAGCGAGCCGACCGCGCCCGGCACCGCAGGGGGCATGGAGTTCCCTGGAGTCTGAATGGGCTTGTCCCGGCTCGCCGCACTGCACGGTGTCGCCACCTCCTACTCCCCGTCGCCGGATGTCACGGTGTCCGTCCCCGACGACACGGTCATCGCCGTGCTCGCCGCGCTGGGCGTGGACGCCGGCACTCCGGCGGACGTACGGAAGTGCCTCGTCGCCGCGGAGTCCCGCTCGAACCTGCTGCCACCGACCGTGGTGGTCTGGGCCGGTGAGCCGCTGCCGCCCGTTCTGACCGGGCTGCCCTCCGGCTCGACCGTGACGGTCGAGCCGGAGCCGTTCGAGGGCCGGGAGCGTTCCTCCTGGCCCGGCTTCGCCCCCGCTCCCGCCTCTGCCTCGCTGAGCATGCGCGTGCGGGCCTCCGGGCGCCTGCCCCCGTCTCCGCCCCCGCCGGTGGAGGCCGGCGCGGACGCGCTCCCCGCCGCGAACGCGGAAGCGCCCCCCGCCGCGCCCCGGCCCTCGGGCGAGGCGGCCCCGGGGCCGGGCGCGCCCCCCGCCGCGCCGCTCCCCGCCTGGTGGAGCGCCCCTCCCTACGGTGTCCACCGGATGCACGTCCGCACGCCGGACCACCGCCGGGCGGCCGCCACCCTCGTCGTCGCCCCGGCCCGCGTCCCGCAGCCGCCCGAGCGCTCCCACGGCTTCCTCGTCCAGCTCTACTCCCTGCTCTCCGCCCGCTCCTGGGGCATGGGCGACCTCGGCGACCTGGCCGACCTCGCCGCCTGGTCCGGCCGTACGCTCGGCTCCGGGTTCGTGCAGGTCAACCCGTTGCACGCGGCCGTGCCGGGCAGCCCCACCGACCCCTCCCCCTACCGCCCCTCCTCGCGCCGCTTCCCCGACCCCGTCCACCTGCGGGTCGAGTCGATCCCGGAGTACGGACTCGTCCGCGACCGGGCCACGCTGGACGACCTCCGCCAGGACGCGGCCGCGCTCAGCGACGCCGTGCTGAACAAGGGCGCGCTGATCGACCGGGACGCCGTCTGGGGGCTGAAGCGGCAGGCCCTGGAGCTGGTCGCGGAGGTCCCGCTCACCCCCGGCCGCCGCGCCGCCTACTGTGACTTCCTGGCCGAGCAGGGCCAGGCGCTGGAGGACCACGCCCTGTGGTGCGCGCTCACCGAGGTGCACGGGCCGGACTGGCACGCCTGGCCCGCGGGCCTGCGCGACCCACGCTCCCCGGCGACGGCCCGCGCCCGCGCCGAACTGCTGGACCGGGTCGACTTCCACTGCCGCCTCGCCTGGCTGACCGCCGCCCAGCTCGCCGCCGCCCAACGGGCCGCCCAGGACGCCGGGATGCCCGTCGGGATCGTCCACGACCTCGCCGTCGGCGTGCACCCGGCAGGGGCCGACGTCTGGGCCCGCCAGGAGGCCTTCGCCCCGGGCATGTCCGTCGGCGCGCCCCCCGACGCCTTCAACGCGCGCGGCCAGGACTGGGGCCTGCCGCCCTGGCGTCCCGACGTCCTCGCCGCGACCGGATACGCCGCCTACCGGGACCTGCTGCGCGGGCTGCTGGCCCACGCCGGAGCGCTGCGCGTCGACCACGTCATGGGCCTGTTCCGGCTCTGGTGGGTGCCGGCGGGCCGCCCGCCCACCGACGGGACCTACGTCGCCCAGGACGCGGAGGCGATGCTGGCCGTCCTCGTCCTGGAAGCCCACCGGGCCGGCGCCGCAGTCGTCGGCGAGGACCTCGGCACCGTCGCCCCCGGCGTCCGTGAGACGCTCGCCCGGCGCGGGGTGCTCGGCACCTCCGTCCTCTGGTTCGAGCGCGACTGGGAGAAGGACGGCCGCCCGCTGGCCCCCGAGAAGTGGCGCCGGGACTGCCTCGCCACCGCCACCACCCACGACCTGCCCTCCACCGCCGCCCGGCTGACCGGCGATCACGTGATGCTGCGCCACCGCCTCGGCCTGCTCTCCCACCCCCTGGACGAGGAGCTGACGGAGGACGCCACCGACACCGCCGAGTGGCTGGCCCTCCTGGCCCGGCTGCGGATGCTCCCCGAGGGCGACGGCGACGAGGAGGCCGCCGTCCGCGCCGTCCACCGCTTCCTGCGCCGCACACCCGCCCGGATGACCGGCGTCTGGCTGCCCGACGCCGTGGGCGACCGCCGCCCGCAGAACCTCCCCGGCACCTGGGACCAGTACCCCAACTGGCGGCTGCCGATCGCCGACGCGGAGGGCCGCCCCGTCACCCTGGAGGAGATCGCCGCCTCGCCCCGGCTGCACGCCCTGATGGACGTCCTCGGTCCTGGAGAGGGCCGTACGGCACCCCCGGGCGAGCGCCGCCGCTAGGCGTTCGCTACGTTGGCACCGTGGACAAGAAGAACGCTATGCGCGCCGGCGTCGTTGCGGCCGGGACGACGCTGATGATGCTGCTCATGTCGGCCCCGGCACTCGCACTGACGCCCGACGACGGTGACGACCCGGGTCCGGGCCTGAGCGCGATGGAGACCATCGGTCTCTACGTCGTCGCGCCCATCGCCCTGTTCGTGGTGATCACGGGCCTGGTCATGGCCCTGGACAAGTCCAAGAAGCAGGTCTGACCCGCATACGCACGACGGGCGCGCCGCCGGCAGGAGCTGCCGCGCGGCGCTTCCGCGCGTCCGGCTCCCGGCGGGCCCGGCGCCACCGGGCCCGTCCCGCGGCCGCGCCCCGGTAGGTTGCGCCCATGACCGAGTGGGACGTCAAGAAGCTCCGCATCCTGAGCACCCTGCGCGACCGGGGCACCGTGACGGCCACCGCCGAGGCGCTCCTGATGACCCCCTCCGCGGTCTCCCAGCAGCTCACCAACCTGGCCAAGCAGCTCGGAGTGCCGCTCCTCGAGGCGCAGGGCCGCCGGGTCCGCCTCACCGACGCCGCCCACCTCGTCCTGCGCCACGCCGAAGCCGTCTTCGCCCAGCTGGAGCGGGCCGACGCGGAGCTGACCGGCTATCTGCGGGGCGAGGCCGGCGAGGTGCGGGTCGGCGCTTTCTCCACCGCCGTGCCCGCGCTCGTCGTGCCCGCCGTCCGGCTGCTGCGCGCCGAGGACCGGCCCGGCCCCGACGTACGGGTCCGGGAGGCCGAAGCGGCGCAGGCGTACGAGCTGCTCACCGCCGGCGAGGTCGACGTGGCCCTCTCGCTGGCCGCGCACGCGCCGACCGCCCGCGACCCCCGCTTCACCCTGCTGCCGCTGCTCGCCGACCCCCTGGACGTGGCGCTCCCGGCCGGCCACCCGCTGGCCGCCGCGCCCGCGCTGCGACTGGCCGACCTGGCCTCCGACCGGTGGATCTTCGGCGGCTCCGGCCCCTGGTCCGAGATCACCACCGCCGCGTGCGAGGCGGCGGGTTTCGTGCCCGAGCAGGCCCACAGCGCCGCCGGGTGGACCGCGATCCTCGCGCTCGTCGAGGCCGGCATGGGCATCGCGCTGGTCCCCCGGATGGCGGCCCGCGAGCGTCGTGAGGGCGTCGTGATGCGCGTGCTCGAAGCGGACCAGCCGCGCCGCCATGTGCTGGCGGCCGTCCGGCACGGGGCGGCGGAGGGCCCCGCGGTGGCGCGGGTCCTCACGGCCCTGTCCCGGGTCGCGGCATCGTTCGGCTGAACTGAACGGTATCTGCGAAAACTTTCGATGGACCTGACGGGTCTGTGGGGGAGAAGGTAGCGGGCATGACCTTCGACGCGAGCGAGCCCGCATCTCCGGCCTCTGAAAACGACCCGCACGCCAACGACGCGGTGCCCTACGGCGGCGGCGACCCCTACGCCGACTACCGCGAGGCCGAAGACCTCCCCTTCACCGAGCTGGTCGACCTCGCGGACCGGCGTCTGGGCGCGGGCGTGATCGCGGCCAACGACGAGTTCTTCGCCGAGCGCGAGAACCTGCTGATCCGCGAGCGCGCCGTCTTCGACCCCGAGCGCTTCGGGCACAAGGGCAAGATCATGGACGGCTGGGAGACCCGCCGCCGCCGCGGCGCGGACGCCGCCCACCCCTTCCCGGCCCCCGAGGAGCACGACTGGGCGATCATCCGCCTGGGCGCGCCCGGCATCGTGCGCGGCCTGATCGTGGACACCGCCCACTTCCGCGGCAACTACCCGCAACGCGTCTCCGTGCAGGCCGCGTCCGTCGACGGAGCGCCGAGCCCCGACGAGCTGCTCGCCGACGACGTGACGTGGGAGGAGATCCTCCCGCCCACCCCCGTACGCGGCCACGCCGCCAACGCCTTCGAGACGCCCGGCGGCCGCCGCTACACCCACCTGCGCCTGTGCCAGCACCCCGACGGCGGCATCGCCCGCCTCCGCGTGCACGGCGAGGTCGTCCCGGACCCCGCCTGGCTCGCCGCGCTCGGCACCGTCGACCTGATCTCGGTCCTCAACGGCGGCGCCTGCGAGGACGCCTCCGACCGCTTCTACTCCTCGCCCACCCAGATCATCCTGCCGGGCACCTCCCGCAAGATGGACGACGGCTGGGAGAACCGCCGCCGCCGGGTCCGCGACACCAACGACTGGGTCCGCTTCCGGCTGCCCGCCCAGGGCGCGGTCCGCGCGATCGAGATCGACACCGCCTACCTCAAGGGCAACTCCGCGGGCTGGGCCGCCCTTCAGGGCCGCGACGGCGAGAGCGGCGAGTGGTTCGAGATACTCCCGCGCACCCGCCTGCAACCCGACACCCTCCACCGCTTCGTGCTGGGCGCCCGGGCCGTCGTCACCCACGTCCGCCTCGACGCCTTCCCCGACGGCGGCGTCGCCCGGATGCGGCTGCACGGCGCCCTCACGGAGTCGGGCGCGGCCGAGCTGACCCGTCGCTACGAGGAGTCGGGCGCGTGAGGCCGTGACCCCTCGGCAGCCCCCGGTTCCCGCCCGGCGGACGGCTGCGCTCCAGCGCCCGCCCGCCGGGCGGTCTCCACGCCCCGCGAAGCCGGACGGCACACCGCGAGGGGCGCTCCCCCCGCCGCTGCGGAGGAAGCGCCCCTGTCCGAACCACACACCTAGGCGGTGGCCGCCGCCGCGTCCGCAGCCTGGGCCTTCAGGGCGCGCTCGACGCCCGAACGCGACTCCGACATCAGCCGGCGCAGGGCCGCGCTCGGCTCGGCCGAGGCCAGCCAGGCGTCGGTCTCGTCCAGCGTCTCCTGGGAGACCTGGAGGGCCGGGTAGAGGCCCACCGCGATCTGCTGGGCCATCTCGTGGCTCCGCGAGTCCCAGACGTCCTTCACCGCGGAGAAGTACTTCTGGGCGTACGGGGCCAGCAGCTCGCGCTGGTCGGTCTGGACGAAGCCGCTGATGACCGCTTCCTGGAGCGAGTTGGGCAGCTTGTCGGACTCCACGACCGAGGCCCACGCCTCCGCCTTGGCCTCCTTTGAGGGCTGGGCCGCCCGTGCGGACGCCGCGTGGCGCTCGCCCGCCGCCGTCCTGTCGCGCTCGTACTCGGCCGCGATCTCCTCCTCGTCCAGCAGCCCGGCCGCGGCCAGCCGCTGTACGAACGCCCACCGCAGCTCGGTGTCGACGCTCAGGCCCGCGATGCTGTCCGTGCCGTCCAGCAGCGACTGGAGCAGGTCCAGCTGCTGCGGGTTACGGGCGGTCGCCGCGAAGGCGCGGGCCCACGCGAGCTGGTGGTCGCTGCCCGGCTCCGCCGCGCGCAGATGCGCCAGCGTCGCCTCGGTCCACCGGTTGAGCGCCCCCTCACGGGTCTGCGGGGCCGCGTACAGGTCGAGCGCCAGCTTCACCTGGCGGTGCAGCGACTGCACGACGCCGATGTCCGACTCCTTGCCGATGCCCGACAGCACCAGCTCCAGGTAGTCGCGGGTCGCCAGCTCGCCGTCGCGCGTCATGTCCCAGGCGGACGCCCAGCACAGCGCACGGGGCAGCGACTCGGTGAAGTCGCCCAGGTGCTCGGTGACGACGCGCAGCGACTCCTCGTCGAGGCGGACCTTCGCGTACGAGAGGTCGTCGTCGTTGAGCAGGATGACCGCCGGGCGCGCCTTGCCCTCGGGGTACGGCACCACGGTGCGCTCGCCCTCGACGTCCAGCTCGATCCGGTCGGTCCGGACGAGCTTGCCGTCCGCGTCGAGGTCGTAGCAGCCGACGGCGATCCGGTGCGGCCGCAGAGTCGGCTCGCCCTTCGCGCCGGCGGGCAGCGCCGGGGCCTCCTGGAGCACGGCGAACGAGGTGACGTGACCGTGTCCGTCGGTCTCGACCTCAGGTCGCAGGATGTTGATGCCCGCGGTCTCCAGCCACGCCGTCGACCAGGTCTTCAGGTCGCGGCCGGAGGTCTTCTCCAGCGCGCCCAGCAGGTCGCTCAGACGGGTGTTGCCGAACGCGTGCGCCTTGAAGTACGCCTGCACGCCCTGGAAGAACGCGTCCGTGCCGACGTACGCCACGAGCTGCTTGAGCACCGAGGCGCCCTTCGCGTACGTGATCCCGTCGAAGTTGACGAGGACGTCGTCCAGGTCCCGGATGTCCGCCATGATCGGGTGCGTGGAGGGCAGCTGGTCCTGCCGGTACGCCCAGGTCTTCATGGAGTTGGCGAAGGTGGTCCAGGAGTGCGGCCACTTGGAGCCCTCTGCGTACGCCTGGCAGGCGATCGAGGTGTAGGTGGCGAACGACTCGTTCAGCCAGAGGTCGTTCCACCACTCCATCGTGACGAGGTCGCCGAACCACATGTGGGCCAGCTCGTGCAGGATGGTCTCGGCCCGCACCTCGTACGCGGCGTCCGTCACCTTGGAGCGGAAGACGTACTGGTCGCGGATGGTGACCGCGCCCGCGTTCTCCATCGCGCCCGCGTTGAACTCCGGGACGAACAGCTGGTCGTACTTGGCGAACGGGTAGGCGTAGTCGAACTTCTCCTGGAACCACTCGAAGCCCTGCCGGGTGACGTCGAAGATCTCGTCCGCGTCCAGGTACTCCGCGAGCGAGGGGCGGCAGTAGATGCCGAGCGGGACGGACTGGCCGTCCTTCTCGTAGCTGCTGTGCACCGAGTGGTACGGGCCCGCGATGAGGGCCGTGATGTAGGTGGAGATGCGCGGCGTCGGCTCGAACGACCAGACGTCGTTCTCGGGCGTCGGCGTCGGCGAGTTCGAGATGACCGTCCAGCCCGGGGGAGCCTTCACGGTGAAGCGGAAGGCAGCCTTCAGGTCCGGCTGCTCGAAAGAGGCGAACACCCGGCGGGCGTCCGGGACCTCGAACTGCGTGTAGAGGTACGCCTGCTCGTCGACCGGGTCGACGAAGCGGTGCAGGCCCTCGCCGGTGTTGGTGTAGGAGCAGTCGGCGACGACCTTCAGCTCGTTGGCGCCCTCGCGCAGGTGCGGCAGCGCGATGCGCGCGTCGCGGAACACGGCGGCCACGTCCAGCGCCTTGCCGTTCAGCACCACGTCGTGGACGGCGGGGGCGACCAGGTCGATGAAGGTCTCCGCACCCGCCTCAGCGCAGTCGAAGCGCACGGTGGTGACGGACCGGTAGGCGCCGCCCTCCTGCGCTCCGGAGAGGTCGAGATCGATCTCGTACGCGTCCACGGTCAGCAGGCGCGCCCGCTCCTGTGCCTCTTCGCGGGTCAGATTCGTGCCAGGCACGCGGTCATCTCCTAGGTGTGCGACGTTGGTATGCGGCGTTTCCGTCATCCTTCCACGTGCCGTGCAGCTGCGCGATGTCCGTTTTCCGCCGGACGGCGGCGGCGCCGCGGCGCCGCGACCCGGCACGGGCCCGGCCGCGCGGCCCCACCGCCCCGCCCCGCGTCCACCGCGGCCGAAGGCCCCGCCTTCCGCGCTGCCCCGGGCACGCCGAGGGGCGGCCGCACCGGCGGCCGCCCCTCGGCGTACGGGCAGGGGGAGCTCAGCCCTTGAGCTCGGCCGCCACGAGCTCCGCGATCTGCACGGCGTTCAGCGCCGCGCCCTTGCGGAGGTTGTCGTTGGAGACGAAGAGCGCGAGGCCGTTCTCGACGGTCTCGTCGACCCGGACGCGGCCGACGTAGGAGGCGTCCTTGCCCGCCGCCTGGAGCGGGGTCGGGATCTCCGAGAGCTCGACGCCCGCGGCGTCCTTCAGCAGCTCGTAGGCGCGCTCGACGCTGATCGGGCGGGCGAAGCGGGCGTTGATCTGGAGCGAGTGGCCGGAGAAGACCGGGACGCGGACGCAGGTGCCGGACACCTTGAGCTCCGGGATCTCCAGGATCTTGCGGGACTCGTTGCGGAGCTTCTGCTCCTCGTCCGTCTCGAACGAGCCGTCGTCCACGATGGAGCCGGCCAGCGGCAGCACGTTGAAGGCGATCGGACGCTTGTAGACCGCGGGCTCGGGGAAGTCCACGGCCTCACCGTCGTGGGTCAGCTTCTCCGCGTCGGCGACGACCTTGGAGGCCTGGCCGTGCAGCTCGGCGACACCGGCCACGCCGGAGCCGGAGACCGCCTGGTAGGTGGCGACGGTCAGCGCTTCGAGGCCGGCCTCGGTGTGCAGCGGCCGCAGTACGGGCATCGCGGCCATCGTGGTGCAGTTCGGGTTGGCGATGATCCCCTTCGGGCGGACCCGGGCGGCGTGCGGGTTGACCTCGGAGACGACCAGCGGAACCTCGGGGTCCTTGCGCCAGGCGGAGGAGTTGTCGATCACGACGGCGCCCTGGGAGGCGACCTTCTCGGCGAGCGCCTTGGAGGTCGCGCCGCCTGCGGAGAACAGCACGATGTCCAGGCCGGTGTAGTCGGCCGTGGAGGCGTCCTCGACGGTGACGGCCGTGCCCTTCCAGTCGAGCGTGGAGCCCGCGGACCGGGCGGAGGCGAACAGCCGCAGCTCGGACACCGGGAAGTCCCGCTCGGCCAGGATTCTGAGCATGACAGTGCCGACCTGACCGGTGGCGCCGACGATTCCGACCTTCACGAGAACTCCTCTGTTTCTGTGCGTCTGTGCGACCCGCTTGCCGCTCCATGATGTGTATGTCCCGGCCCGCCCTGTCCAATCCATTGTCCGGCCTGTGGGCATCTTGCGGGCGCACCGCAGGCGCTGCCCTGCCCGTGTGCCCACGGGGGAGCGTCTTCGACGCGAGCCTCGGGATGTGACGATTCACACAGGGGCGGGGCGGTGCTCGTGAAGAGCCCCGCCCCGCCGTCGTTCATGGGGTGTCCGTTACGGCGTGACCTTCTCGATCACGACGCTGCCGGCGCCCGCGGCGGTGCCGCGCGCGTTGACCAGCTGGACCTCGCCGAAGAACTGCCGGCCCTCGGGGGCCTCTCCGGCGACCAGGACGTCGGCGCCGATCCGGGCCGAGGCGCCGTTGGCCAGGTTCACCGCCTGGGCGGTGTCGACCTGGATCGTGCCGAGCGACGCCGAGTAGTAGACGTCGCGGTAGTCGTACGCAGTGGTCCCGGCCGGGACCGAGTAACCGTCGACGACGACCGTGTACGTGCCCGCGGCGGGCTTCACGAGGCTGACCCGCTCCTCCGAGCCGGCGGTGGTCCCGCTGCCGACCTGGGTGGCGCCCCGGTAGACGTACAGGTCGATGTCGGCGTTGGCGTCCGAGGTGCCTCCGATGGCGACGTCGAGCTTCTCGACGCCGTCACCGATGGTGACCGTGGTCTCCCGGGTCTCGCCCGTGGAGATCGACGGCCTGGCGACCTTGGCGGAGCCCAGCGGGCCGCCCTTGAGCTTGCCCTGCAGGGCCGCCGCGCCGTTGGTGACCTTCCAGTCCACCGCGGTGGGAGCGCCGATCTTCGCCTCGGCGATGGTCTGCACCGCCGGGTCGAAGGTGACGCCGAGGAGCGAGACGTCCAGCTTGTACGGGTTGTCCAGCAGCGGCGACGTACGGCGCGCCTCGACCTCGATCTCCCACACGCCGGGCTGCGGGTCCTGGTAGGAGCGCGCGTCCGGACGGCAGGTGTTGGCCGGGTTCTCGTAGTTCGGGTAGCAGTTGATCGTGGAGGTCGGGTCGACCGGCGTCCCGTAAGGGTGCAGCGAGACGAACCGGGTCTGGCTGCCCGAGCGCAGCGCGCCGAGGGCGACCTCAAGGGTCTTCGCGCCCTCCGGCACGTTGACGAAGTAGGACGTGGTGCCGTTGCGCTGCACCGAGCCGGACGCCTTGTACGCGTAGCCGGGCTGCTTCAGGTCCTGGGCGATCACGACCGTGGTCATGATCTGGTGGTCCACGCCGGAGGTCTTCTTGTCGTCGACCTGGAGGATGGCGCTGTGCACGCCGGCCGTGCGGGCCTTCGCCCTGACCTTCAGCTTGACCGGCTCACCGAGCGGCAGCGAGACGTACCGGGGGCTGCTGAGCTCGAAGGCGCCGTCGTTGTTCTTCCACGACAGCTTGTGCCGGACGTCGCGGTCCGGGCCGGTGGTGCGGGTCACGACGACGTCGTAGACCTTGCTCTGGCCGACCTTCAGGCCGCCCTCGCGGTCGTAGAGGCCGGTGCCGAAGCCCGGGTCCTTGAGCGCGAAGTCGATCGCCGTGTCGACCGGGGCCTTCACCGAGAACTCGTGGGCGGGCTTGCCCTGCTTGGCGATCTGCTTCCACGCCTTGACGATGTTGATCAGACCGGAGCCCTGGACGTGCGCGGGCACGTCCTTGATGTGCGACGCGGTGCTGGTCAGCGCCACTCGCAGGTCGGCGGGGGGAAGCTCGATGTTCTTCTGCTTCGCCGCGGACAGCAGCAGCGCGGCGGCGCCGGCGGCCTGCGGAGAGGCCATCGAGGTGCCCTGGAGCATGGAGTAGCCGGCCGGCAGGTCGTAACCCGCCTCCCTGACCGGCCCGCCCGGCGCCCACGTCTGGGTGGTGTTGATGGACGCGCCCGGGGCCGAGATGATCGGCGTGAACCCGCCGTCCTCACGCGGACCGCGCGAGGAGAAGGGCAGCATGTCGTACTTCTTGGTGACCTGGGAGCCGTAGTTGGCGGCCCACGTCTCCTTGGAGATCGACGCGCCGACCGAGATCACGTGGTCGGCGAGCGACGGGTCGCCGATGGTGTTGAGCCCCGGTCCGCTGTTGCCGGCCGAGATGACCAGCTGCACGCCGTAGATGTCGACCAGGCGCTTGTAGAGCTCGGCGCGGGCGTTGTTGCCGTCGTTCAGCGGCGGCAGGCCGCCGATCGACATGTTGACGATGTCGACGCCGCGGTTGACGACGAGGTCGATCATGCCCTCGGTCAGCGCGATGTTGGTGCAGCCGCCGGACCAGGTGCAGGCGCGCGAGGAGACGATCTTGGCGCCGGGAGCGGCGCCGTCCATCTCACCGCCGAACAGGCCGTTGGCCGCGGTGATGCCCGCGACGTGCGTACCGTGCGAGCCCTCGATGACGCCGATGTTGACGAAGTCGGCCTTCGCGCCCGCGGCGTTGTAGACCACGTCCCGGCGGGTCTCGATGACGAACGGGATGCGCTCGACGACCTGCGTGCGCGGGTCATCCTCGCCGAAGTAGGAGACCTGGAACTTCTCCTTGTAGGGCTTGAGGGCCTTGTCGTCGGAGAAGTCCGCGTTCTCGTTCAGGTCGACCCGCGTGGTGCCGGTGACCGGGTCGTACAGGACGCCCCAGACGTCGGTGGTGTCACCGTCGCGGTTCAGGTCGCCCTGCATGTCGCCGCCGGTGGTGGCCGACTCGGCGAACAGGCTGAACCTGTAGTCGCCCGCGGGCGCCGAGTAGGTCTTCTGGCCGGTAGTGAACGTGGGGCCCGAGACGGACTGGGTCATCCGCAGCCAGGTGCCGTCGCCGTCGGTGACCGGGTCGGTCGCGGTCACCCAGTCGACGACCTTGCGCTCGCCGGTGGTGGTCTTCTTCAGGGCCGGGTGACCGAGGTCGACCCCGGAGTCCAGAATGCCGATGGTGATCCCGCGGCCGTCGGCCTTCGGGTGCTTCTTGACGAACGTGACCGCACCCGTCTCGTGGGACGGGTTGTACGGGTTCTTCGCCGGGGTCGTCTTGCCCGGCGCCGGGTAACTGCCCGTCACCTTCTGCTGCTTGGCCTTGGCCGCCCGGTCGCCCACGGGCGTCGGGTCGTCCAGCTTGATCTCCTGCTTGAGATCGATGCCGAGGACGGACGACAGCTTGGAGGCTGCCTTGATGGTGGACTCGGCGCTGCGGGTCGGGACCGTCGCCCGGACGTAGCCGAGCTTGTCGTAGGTCTGTCCGAGCACGGAGCCTTCGACGGCGTCCAGCTGCTTGCTGACCTGCTCGGTCGCCCCGGGGGCAGTGGCGACCATCATGGTGATGTTCTTCTCGCCCTTGGCCTCGGCCTTGGCCAGGACGTCGGCGTCCGCCTTGCCGAGCTTGTCGCCCCGGTCGCTCGTGGCGGCCGGTTTGACGGGGGCCGGAGCCGGGTCCTCGGTGGCGAAGGCCGGAGCGGCGCCGGAGGCGGCGAGTGCGGCCGCGAGGCCGGCGGCGGCCGCGATGCGCGCGGCGCGTCTGGCCCCGGGTATGGAGCCGGGGGATTCCTTGGTCATCAGCATCCCTGTAATTGAAAGAGAGAGTCCGGAATTCGGTACCGGATGACCGCTCAGCCTGTCGTAGATGACTGATGTTGTGGAGAGTTGGCGGAGATCAGTCAGGGACATGGCAGAGATCCGCCACGGGGCGTGATGCGTCACGAGGGATGAATGAGGCCAAACGGTACGCCGGTGGCGGGCGATGCCACGTGGTGGTCCGGACCAGCCGGCCCGCCCGCCTCGGCCGCCTGCGTCGCCACCCGCTTCACCGGCCCGCTTCACCCGCCCGCTTCGGCCGCCGCCGCGCCGAGCACGGCGGCGCCCCTCGCATCGCCGCGGCAGCACCCGCAGATACGCGGCCGGCTCCTGGTCGGCCGCCGCCATCAGCGCCGTCCGCACCACCACCGCCGCCTGCTGGTCCGGCGCATCGCGCGGCCTCCCCGGCGTGAGGCGGACGACCGTGGCCCCGAGCCCCTCCAGGCCCGGCACGACGGCGAGGCCGTGCAGGGCGAGCGCGGCGGCCCCGGTGACCACCGCCGCACCGTAGCCGGGCCCGCAGGACCGGGCCGCGCCGCCGGCCCGGACGCCTTCTCCGGCGCCCCGGCCGACTGCGTCGGCAGCCGGGACCCCTGCCCCGGCGCGCGCCGCGCGGAAACCGGCGGACGCCCGCTCGGCCTCCCTCCTCAGGCGGCCTTGTCGCACTCCTGGCCGCGCAGCGCCCGCGCGAGGTCGTCCCGCGCCTCCAGCACCAGCCGGCGCAGCGCCGGAGCCGCGTCCACGTTCTCGCTCAGCCAGGCGTCGGTGGCCGCGAGGGTCGTGGGGCTGTCCTGGAGACCGGGGAACATCCCCCGCACCACGTGCATGCCGATCTGGATGGACCGCTCCTCCCACACGCGCTCGATCGCCGCGAAGTACCGGTCGGCGTAGGGGGCCAGCAGCTCCCGCTGCGAGGGCTGCCCGAACCCCGCGATCGTCGCCTCGACCAGCGCGTTGGACAGCTTGTCCGACTCCACGACCGCCGCCCACGCCTGCGCCTTCACCGCTTCGGACGGGCGCGAGGCCAGGCACCGTACGTGGTGGCGCTTGCCGGACGCCGTGTCGTCACGGGCCAGTTCCGCGTCGATCGCCTTCTCGTCCGCCACTCCGTGCGAGGCCAGCGGGGACAGGAACGCCCACCGCAGCTCCTGGTCGATGTCCAGGCCGTCGATCCGGGCGGAGCCCTCCAGCAGCTCGCCCAGCAGCTGGAAGTCCGCGTCCGATCCGGCGACCGCCGCGAAGAAGCGGGCCCAGGTCAGCTGGTGCTGACTGCCCGGCTCCGCGCGCCGCAGTTCGCGCAGCGCGCCCTCGGCCAGCGCCCGGCCGCCCTCCTCGCGCCAGGCGGGGGCGGCGTAGTTCACCAGCGCCGACTGCGCCCAGGCGTGCAGCATCTGGAGGACGCCGATGTCACTCTCCCGCCCGGCGAACGCCAGCACCAGCGCGACGAAGTCGCGGGCCGGCATCAGGGCGTCCCGCGTGAGGTTCCACAGGGCCGACCAGCACAGGGCGCGGGCCAGCGGGTCCGTGATCTCGCCGAGGTGGGCGCGGAGCGTGGCCAGCGACGCCTCGTCGAAGCGGATCTTGCAGTACGTCAGGTCGTCGTCGTTCACCAGGATCAGGTCGGGCCGCTCGGACCCGGCCAGCTCCTTCACCACCGTGCGCTCCCCGGCCACATCCGCCTCGGCGCGGGCGTAGCGCGTCAGCTCGCCCTGGGGCGTACGCCTGTACAGGCCGACCGCGACCCGGTGCGGACGCAGCTCGGGGTGCGAGGCGGCGGCCTCCTGGACGACGGCCAGCTCCGTCAGCGTCCCGGCCGCGTCGTAAGTGGCGACGGGGGCCAGCGCGTTGACGCCCGCCGTCTGGAGCCAGGAGCGCGACCAGGCGGTCATGTCGCGGCCGGACGTCTGGGCCAGCACCGACAGCAGGTCGCCGAGGCGGGTGTTGCCGTACGCGTGCTGCTTGAAGTAGCGGCGGGCGCCCTCCAGGAACGCGTCCCGGCCCGCGTACGCCACCAGCTGCTTCAGCACGGAGGCGCCCTTGGCGTACGTGATGCCGTCGAAGTTCAGCTTGGCGTCCTCCAGGTCACGGATGTCGGCCGTGACGGGGTGCGTGGAGGGCAGCTGGTCGGCGCGGTAGGCCCAGGCCTTGCGGTTGTTGGCGAAGGTGATCCAGCCGTTGGTGAAACGGGTCGCCTCGACCATCGAGAAGGAGCCCATGAAGTCCGCGAAGGACTCCTTCAGCCACAGGTCGTCCCACCACTCCATGGTGACCAGATCCCCGAACCACATGTGCGCCATCTCGTGCAGGATGACGTTGGCGCGCCGCTCGTAGGCGGCCGAGGTGACCTTGCCGCGGTAGATGTACTCCTCGCGGAAGGTGACCATGCCCGGGTTCTCCATGGCCCCGAGGTTGTACTCGGGCACGAACGCCTGGTCGTACTTCCCGAAGGGGTACGGATAGTCGAAGTGGTCGTGGAAGAAGTCCAGGCCCTGCTTGGTGATCAGGAAGACGTCGTCCGCGTCGAAGTGCTTGGCCAGCCCCTTGCGGCACATCGCGCCGAGCGGGATCTCCAGCGTGGAGCCGTCGTCCAGGGCGCGGCTGTAGTGATCGGTCACGTAGTGGTACGGACCGGCGACGACGGCGGTGATGTACGTGGAGATCGGCTGGGTCTCCGCGAACCGCCAGACCTCGCCCTCGTGCGACTCCTCGGCCCCGTTCGACCAGACCCGCCAGCCCTCGGGGGCGGTCACCTGGAAGCGGTAGGGGGCCTTGAGGTCCGGCTGCTCGAAGTTGGCGAAGACGCGGCGGGCGTCGGCCGGCTCGTACTGGGTGTAGAGGTAGACCTCGCCGTCCTCCGGGTCGACGAAGCGGTGCATGCCCTCGCCGGTCCGGCTGTACGCGCACCGGGCGTCGACCACCAGGACGTTCTCGCCCTCCAGCAGCCCGTCGAGGGCCACCCGGGCCCCGTCGAAGACGGCGCCCGGGTCCAGCGGCGTACCGTTCAGCGTCACCGCGTCCACGGCCGGGGCCACCAGGTCGGCGAAGGTCGAGGCTCCCGCACGGGCCGAACGGAACCGGATCGTGGTCAGCGAGCGGAAGGTCCGCACACCGGCCTCCCCCTCGCCCCCGTCGGGCTCCCCGACGGCGGATCGCAGGTCGAGAGCGATCTCGTAACCGTCGACGGTCAGCAGTTCTGCCCTCTTCTGGGCCTCGTCGCGGGACAGGTTTTCACCGGGCACGGGCACTCCTTCGTGACGCGCGTCATGTGTCGTGTTCGAACCCATTGATCCTTGCATGCGCCGGTGGACGCAGGTATTCCGGGAAGGGACGGCGCCCTTCGGGGGAATGAGCGGTTCTCCGGAGACGTTCCGCCCGTAGCGACAACACGCCCTTCTGAGGAGAGACATGCCCGAGAAGACCCCGGCGAACGGCAGGACCCCGGTCGACTTCTGGTTCGACCCACTGTGCCCCTGGGCGTGGATGACCTCGCGCTGGATGCTGGAAGTGGAGAAGGTCCGCGACATCGAGGTCCGCTGGCACGTGATGAGCCTCGGCGTCCTGAACGAGGACCGGCTGGACGAGCTGTCCGAGGAGTACCGCGACCTGCTGGAGAACAAGTCCTGGGGCCCGGTCCGGGTCGTCGTGGCAGCCCAGCAGGAGCACGGCGACGCGGTCGTCGGCCCCCTCTACACCGCGCTCGGCACCCGCTTCCACAACAACGGCGAGGGCCCCACCCCCGAGGCCGTCGCCGGCGCCCTCCAGGACGTCGGCCTGCCCGCGGAACTCGCCCGGTACGCCGATTCCGACGCGTACGACACCGAGCTGCGCGCCTCCCACAAGGAGGGCATCGACAAGGTGGGCCAGGAGGTCGGCACCCCCGTCATCGCCGTTCCCGGCGCGGACGGCGAACAGGTCGCCTTCTTCGGCCCCGTCGTCACCCCCGCCCCCAAGGGCGAGGACGCGGCGAAGCTCTGGGACGGCACGCTGATGGTCGCCTCCATCCCGGGTTTCTACGAGATCAAGCGGACCCGCACGCAGGGCCCGATCTTCGACTGAGGCCCGCCCGGGGCACGCGGCCCGGTGGCCGCGTGTCCACGCGGGCGAGCCGCCACGCGCCCGCGGGTGTCCGTCCCGGGGGACAATGCCTCATGCGGATACGCGCGGGCGAGGCGGCCGAGGCCGCCGCACTGACGGAGCTGGCTCTGCGGTCGAAGGGCCACTGGGGGTACGACGCGGAGTTCCTGGCCGCCTGCCGCGAGGAACTGACGCTCGGCCCGGCCGATGTGGGCCCGCGCCGGACCTCGGTGGCCGAGGAGGACGGCAGGGCCCTCGGCTTCACCACCCTGGACGGAGAGCCGCCGCGGGGCGCGCTCGGCATGATGTTCGTCGAGCCGGACGCCATCGGACGGGGCGTCGGGCGGCTGCTGTTCACCCGCACCATGGACGAGGCCCGCAGGCTGGGCTTCACCTCCCTGACGATCGACGCCGACCCGAACGCGGAGCCGTTCTACCGTGCCATGGGCGCCGTCCGGATCGGCACCACGCCCTCCGGCTCCGTCCCGGGCCGGGAACTCCCGCTGCTGGCAGTCGCGCTGGCCTGAACGGACGACCTGGAGGCGTCGGCTTCACGGCCGTTGTCAGCGGTGCGCCGTACGGTGAGGGCCATGCGCATCTCACCGGAAATGATCACGATCGACTGTGCGGACCCCCAGGCGCTGGCCGCCTGGTGGGCCGAGGCGCTGGGCGTCGAGGAGACACAGGACTACGACACGTTCGTCGTCCTCGCGGCGACCCCGCTGGTCCTCGGCTTCCAGCGGGTGCCCGAGCCCAGGACCGTCAAGAACCGGGTGCACATCGACTTCTCGTCCCCCGACCGCCCGGCCGACGTGGACCGCCTGGCGAAGCTGGGCGCGACCGTCGTCGGCGAACAGACCATGCAGGGCATGGTCTGGACGGTCCTGAAGGACCCGGAGGGCAACGAGTTCTGCCTCGCCGAGGCCGGGAGCCACTGAGCGGGCAGGGCCCCCGCACGGCACTTGGCCGCACGGGGTGTTTCGCTGTCGGTGCGATTGACTAGCGGGACGCGCGGCACGCCTTCGGGTGCCGGTCCCGTGCCGAGCGGCACGGCGTGGTCGGGGCACGCGTAGAGGGTCGTTCCGGGAACGCTGTTGCCTGTGTCCAGCGGACGGGGATCGGAGCGCGCGTGTGGGCCCCGCGCTCGACGCAGAGCGCGACGCGTCCAGCGAGGTCGACCGGGAACAGTTCGTCGGCGCTCACGCGGCCACCCGGCTGCACATGGCGGCTGCCCGCGGCGTCGGCCGTGCTGACGACTGACGCCGACAGCAGACGAACACCCCTGAACGAGGCGGACGCTGACCGTGCCGCATCGGGGCGGGCAGGCGGCGACACGCGGTCAGATCGAGCGTGATCGACGCCCCCGGCTGCCCACGGGTTCCCCATCGACAGGAACGCTCGAGACCCGGAGCCGGCTGCTGTCGACGGCAGTCGGCGGCGACACCTGCGTGGGGATGGGCCCGCGCGAACGAGTTCGACGCGAAGGGTTGTAGGGGGTGATTGCCGCCTCTATCGTGCGGGAGCGCTCCCACTCCGGCATTCGCAACGTGCTCCATCGCGTACGCCGCTGATGAACTGTCTCGTTCCCTGCTTCGTGGAGTCCTCTGGAGAAGGAGCATCAGGACCGTGAAAAAGATCAGACCTCACCGGTTCCGTACGGTGGCATGGGCAGGGCTCGTGACACTGCTCGCCGCGCTGTTCGTCGGTCTGCCGGCGGCCGGCGCCGGGGCCGCTGAGATCGATACCGCGGCGCACTATCAGTTGGTTTCCCGGCACAGCGGGAAGGCCATGGAGATCGATGGGGGGTCCACGGCCAGCGGGGCCGCGCTGGTTCAACGCACCCCTGGCTCGGTGACTCACCAGCAGTTCCAGTTCGTCGACGCCGGCGGTGGCTTCCACCAGCTTCGGGCCCGGCACAGCGGCAAGGTCCTGGACATAGAGGCGAAGTCCACCGCGGACGGCGCGAACGTCCAGCAGTACACCCCCAACGACGGAGCCAACCAGCAGTTCAGCGTGGTCGACACCGACAGCGGCTTCGTCCAGTTGATCAACCGCAACAGCGGAAAAGCACTGGACGTCTGGGAGCGGTCCACCGCGGACGGCGCCCGGATCTCCCAGTACACCGACAACGACGGCACCAATCAGCAGTGGCAGTTGGTGAAGGTCGGGGGCGGATCAGACCCTGGCCCCGACCCGGACCCGCCCGGTGACGGGCTGCAGATGGAGGATCTGAACCGGGGCCTGGTCTCGGTGCGGTCCGGCTCGGGCAACCTGGTGTCCTGGCGACTGCTGGGCACCGAGGGCTACGAGACGGCGTTCAACGTGTACCGCAACGGCAGCAAGGTGAACACCTCGCCGATCACCAGCTCCACCAACTACCTGGACAACGGCGCTCCAGCCGACGCCACGTACACGGTTCGAGCCGTGGTCGGCGGCGCCGAGCAGCCCGCCTCGGAGTCCTCGCTGCGTTTCACAGGCGGCGACTACCTCGATGTCCAGCTGCAGAATCCTGCTTCCGGCTACACCCCGGTGGAAGCCAGTCCGGGTGATGTGGACGGCGACGGGCAGTACGAGCTGATCGTGAAGTGGGACCCGTCCAACGCCAAGGACAATTCCCAGGCCGGAGTCACCGGGAACGTCTACCTGGATGCCTACCGGCTCAACGGCCAGCGGCTGTGGCGCATCGATCTGGGTCGCAACATCCGGGCCGGCGCGCACTACACCCAGTTCCAGGTCTTCGACTACGACGGCGACGGCCGGGCGGAGGTCGCCGCGAAGACCGCCGACGGTACGCGTGACGGGCAGGGCACGGTGATCGGCAACGCGAGCGCGGACCACCGCAACGGCGACGGTTACATCCTGGCCGGCCCGGAGTACCTGACCATGTTCAACGGGCTGACCGGGGTCGCGATGGACACGGCGAACTACGACCCCCCGCGCGGCAACGTCTCCTCCTGGGGCGACTCCTACGGCAACCGGGTGGACCGCTTCCTGGCCGGTACCGCCTACCTCGACGGGAAGCGGCCCTCGCTGATCATGGCGCGCGGCTACTACACCCGTGCTGTCGTCGCGGCCTGGGACTTCCGCGACGGCCGGCTCGCCCGTCGGTGGACGTTCGACTCCAACGCCTCGGGGAACTCCCGCGCGGCCGGACAGGGCAACCACCAGCTGTCCATCGCCGACGTCGATGCCGACGGCCGCCAGGAGGTCATTTACGGCTCCGCGACCATCAACGACAACGGCGCCCTGATGTACGCCACCGGCTACGGCCACGGCGACGCTCTGCACGTGGGCGACTTCGTGCCCTCCCGCGCCGGTCTGGAGGTGTTCACCATCCACGAATCGGGCAACCAGCCCGGCTCCGACCTCCACGACGCCGCCACCGGAGCGGTCATCCACCGCACCCCCACCAGCGGCACGGAGGGCCCCGGCCGCGGGGTGGCCGCCGACATCCACGCCGGCAACCCGGGCGCTGAGTTCTGGGGCGCGGGACCGAACATGACCCAGCTGCGCAACTCATCCGGCGGCAATGTCGGCCGCAACCCCTCCTCGGCGAACTTCCTCGCCTGGTGGGACGGCGACCCCGTGCGCGAACTGCTCAACGGCACACAGATCGACAAGTACGGGACCGGCGGTGACAACCGCCTGCTCACCGGTAGCGGCGTGGCCTCCAGCAACGGCACCAAATCCACCCCGGTCCTGTCCGGGGACCTCTTCGGCGACTGGCGCGAAGAAGTCATCTGGCGCCACTCCAGCAACAACGCCCTGCGCATCTACGCCACCTCGACCCCGACCGCCACCAAACTCCACACCCTGGCCCACGACGCTCAGTACCGAGTCGCCCTGGCCTGGCAGAACACCGCCTACAACCAACCGCCCCACCCCAGTTACTTCCTGGGCGCCGACATGACCAGGCCGCCCCGGCCCAACGTCTACGTGCGCTGACCCGCCCCATCACCTGATGCGACAGTGGAGCGTCTTCGCGGACAGGCCGCCCCGCAGAGGCGCTCCACCCGCAGTTCCGACCAGCAAGCGGCGCGAGGTCACGGCCGCTTTCACCCATGCCCCTGGCTGGAGTGAAAGGACAGGGGGAGACAGCAGGGACCACGGCTAGGACGCGGCCCCGAACTCCGTCGCGGTCCTCGACCCGTAACAGCCGCGGCAGAGCGGCCCGCGCCGCGATCCTCGCAGGGGCCGGCAGCAGTGCGTCGGGGGCGCCCACACGCCGACGGCGCCGGGGTCGTCCGTGACAGCAAGGACCCGGCCGCAGGGCTCCCGCTCTACGGCCCCGAGCACGGGGCAGCGTTCATCGGCGGGGCCGCGTTCCTCGACGGCGTGAAGGCGGGCGCTTTCAACGGCTGACGGCTCAGCCCGGCCTACGCGCGTCCCGCTAGCCCGCCCCCGCCGCCGGCGCCGCCGCCTCCAACTCCGCCACCGTGCCCGACATCACGGTGCGGATGTGGCGCGTCAGGTGCTCCGCAGGCCAGTCCCACCAGGCCACGGCCAGCAGGCGCGCGATGTCCGCCTCCTCGTACCGGGTGCGGATCAGCCGCGCCGGGTTGCCGCCGACGACTCCGTAGTCCGGGACGTCCGAGACGACCACGGACCGGGAGCTGACGATCGCGCCGTGCCCGATGCGGACACCCGGCATGACCACCGCCTCGTAGCCGATCCACACGTCGTTGCCGATCACGGTGTCGCCCCGGTTGGGCAGGCCTGTCAGCAGGTCGAAGTGGTCGGACCACGATCCGCCCAGAGTCGGGAACGGGAAGGTGGACGGGCCGTCCATACGGTGGTTGGCGCCGTTCATGAGGAAGCGCACCCCGGTGCCCAGGGCGCAGAACCTGCCGATGACGAGCCGCTCCGGACCGTAGTGGTAGAGCACGTTGCGCGACTCGAACTCCGTGGCGTGCTCGGGGTCGTCGTAGTACGAGTAGTCACCGGCCTCGATCAGCGGCGAGGTGACCAGGGGCTTCAACTGCACCACGCGCGGCTGGCCGGGCATCGGGTGCAGGGCGGTGGGGTCGGCGGGGACGGGCTCGGGGCTCATGGGGTCGCTTCCGGGGCTCACGGGCGGGGGGACGGAGGCCATCGTGCCCTTCGAACGCGGAAGGTTCGAGTCGATTCCCTGACGGATGACCTTGCGTGACCTAGCGGGCCGTTCGTCGGTTGGACGGATGAACGGGTGGACACATCTCATGAGAACAGGCGAGGTAGCGGCATGAAGGCACGGCGGGGGCCGGCGCGGGCGCTGGTCCGATGGGCGATCTGGTGCGGTGCCGCACTGGCGGTGGTGGGGGTGCACGCCGGGCCGGCGTACGCGGACGAGGAGCACACGCACTCGGACAACGGGCCGCGGGTGGCACTGATCCACATCGGCCAGATCGACGACCCCCTGGAAGACGTGCTGGAGCACGCCGCGCTCCTGGGCACCACCTACGTCTTCGACTGAGGGGCGACAGAGCGGGGCTCCCGGACCGGGGCGCCGGGCGGGGCGGACGGCACGGCTCAGGCGGTGCGACGGCACGGCTCAGGCGGTGCGGTCGGGCCTCCACCCGTCGGCCGGCGCCCCCGGGACCGCCCCGGCCCCGGCCCCGCTCCCCGGCCGCAGCGGTGCGCCCGGCGACCAGTGCGCCGGCACGTCCCGCATCACCAACGCGCTGTCCAGCACCGCGCTGCCCGGCGGGAAGCGGTCCGGGTCCTCGAAGAACGAGGAGCGTACGGCGCGGGGCCGCCCCGCCGTCACCTTCCAGGCGTCCGTGCTCAGTTCGAGGACGTCCAGCCCGCCGTCCCCGGCCCTGGGGGAGAGGCCCCGGGCGCCGAGGCGGAAGAACTCCGACGCCTCCGCCAGGTCCGTGAACAGCTCGCTGCCCCGCAGTGCGTCGGCATCCTCCACCGTCGCGTCGGCCTCCACCGCGCCGTCCCGGGTCGTGAACGCCACCCGCACCGCGCCGGCCTCCTCCCGCACCGTGAAGTCGGCGCGGCCGTGCTCGCCCGGGTAGACGCGGCCGCCCGCGAACGCGGTGATGCGGGAGGCGGTGTCACGGCGCGGGATGTACACGCCGCTCTCGACGCCTCCCGGGCCGTCCCACTCGACGGAGAGCCGGTGCGCCGCGTTCTCGCTGCTCAACCCGGCCGCGGCCGGGACCCAGCCGGGGCGGACACCGCTGATCCGCAGCAGGCAGATGCCCGCCACCGCGTGGCCCCGCACCAGATGGGGGCGGAGCGGAGCGGGGAGCTGGGCGGCGGCGACGTGCGGGTCCACCCGGTAGTTCACCAGGAGGCGGCGTTCGATGACGCTGGAGAGACGGGAGCGGATCATCGGGCGTTGCCTTCCGGGGCGGCACGCCACTTCGAGTGACGGAGCACGATCTGTTCGGGGCACACGGCGCTCAGGAAGCGCCCCACACACATGGCGAGGCGTTCCTCCGCGAGCGAGTAGAGGATGCGGTTGGCGTCGCGTCGCTCGGTGACGAGTCGGGCCCCTTTGAGGACGCCGAGGTGGCGGGAGATGGACGGGGCGCTGATCGAGAACCGGCTCGCGATCTCCCCGGCGGCCAGTTCGCCTCCGCGCAGATCCTCCAGGATCTGGCGTCGCGTGGGGTCGGCGAGGGCGCGGAAAACGCTCGCTTCGTCGTCAGCCGTGTCGGCGGGTGATTCCATGGAGCATGTTTAGCATATGAGCCAAATAGCTAATCATCCGGGTGGGGAAGGGCCCCGGGCAGGGGAGAGCCCCCGCGAGTCATGTCCTCGCGGGGGCTCTCCGTTGATCCGCCCGCCGTGGTGAAGGTTGAGAAGACGATCACGAGGCAGGGCGTCCGGGGGCGCCGGCCCGACGTCGGCGGGCGCGTCAGGGGGCGAGCAGCAGGACGTCCGCCCGCTCCTTGGCGGCGGCGTACCGCTTCGCCACGTCCTGCCAGTTGACGACCCGCCACATCGCCTCGATGAAGTCCACCTTCTGGTTCTTGTACTGGAGGTAGAAGGCGTGCTCCCAGGCGTCGAAGACCAGGATCGGGACCGAGCCCTGGCCGACGTTGCCCTGGTGGTCGTAGACCTGCTCGACGATGAGACGGCCGCTGACGGGCTCGTACGCCAGTACGCCCCAGCCGGAGCCCTGGGTGGTGGCCGCGGCCTTCGTCAGCTGGGACTTGAAGCCCGCGAAGGAGCCGAAGGACTCGGCGATCGCGTCGGCGAGGTCGCCCACGCCGTCCGCCGCGAGGGGCTCACCGCCGCCGTCGCCGCTCATGTTGTGCCAGTAGATCGAGTGCAGGATGTGGCCGGACAGGTGGAAGGCCAGGTTCTTCTGCAGGCCGTTGACGGCGCCCCAGGCGTCCTTGGCGCGGGCCTCCTCCAGCTGCTCCAGGGTGTCGTTCGCGCCCTTGACGTAAGCGGCGTGGTGCTTGTCGTGGTGGAGCTCGATGATCTGCGGATTGATGACCGGTTCGAGCGCCGCGTAGTCGTACGGGAGTTCCGGAAGCGTGTACGTGGCCATGGTGCGAACCCTTCGACTGCGGGGAATGCCGTCCAGTTGTTATTGCAATCTATATGCAGAAGCAGGCTAGCAGCAGGAGTGATCTTCGGTGATCAGTCCTTCGGCCTAGGTCCAGCGACGGGGCTCGGTTACTCCGTTTTGTCGCTCTACAGGTGATGTGGCCGCATTTCTGTGGTCCACTCGTCAAGCGCGGCGGTGGACCGCCGCGTCGGCCGCCCCTCGTGCGTCGCGAGCGCCGTCACGCCGGAAACGCGGGGTGGCGCGACGGGCATGTGTGCCGCCGCACGTTTGGGTCCGCTTTTCCGGGGGACCCGCCGAAACGGCCGGGCGGCCCGAGGCAGGGGCCGCAGGCGTGCCGCCCGCGCCGCCGCTCCGCCCCACCGATCAGGAGGACGTGATGGCACCCCCCAACGCCCCCGATGCGCCGAACAGTTCGAACGACGCCTCCGGCGGCTACGGTCGTGACCCGGAGATCGCCCCGCCCGTGGCGAAGGACGCGGGCTGGGGCCCGCTCGACGTCCGGGCGGTCGACACCGTACGGCTGCTGGCCGCCGACGCGGTGCAGAAGGCGGGCCACGGCCACCCGGGCACGGCGATGAGCCTGGCCCCGTTGGCGTACCTGCTGTTCCAGCAGGTGATGCGGCACGACCCGGCCGACGACCAGTGGCTCGGCCGGGACCGCTTCGTCCTGTCCTGCGGCCACTCCAGCCTGACCCTCTACATCCAGCTCTACCTGAGCGGTTACGGCATGGAGCTGGAGGACCTGAAGAGCCTGCGGACCTGGGGCTCGGCCACTCCGGGGCACCCCGAGTACCGTCACACCCGAGGCGTCGAGATCACCACCGGGCCCCTCGGGCAGGGGCTCGCCTCCGCTGTGGGCATGGCGATGGCGGCCCGGCGCGAACGGGGCCTGCTCGACCCCGACGCGCCGAAGGGCACGAGCCCCTTCGACCACCACGTGTACGTCGTCGCCTCCGACGGCGACCTGATGGAGGGCGTGACGTCCGAGGCCAGCTCGCTGGCCGGACACCAGGAACTGGGCAACCTGATCCTCTTCTACGACTCCAACCACATCTCGATCGAGGACGACACCGACATCGCCTTCAGCGAGGACGTAGCAGCCCGCTACACCTCCTACGGCTGGCACGTCCAGACCGTCGACTTCACCCGCACCGGCGACTACGTCGAGGACGTCGACGCCCTGCTCGCCGCCGTCGAGGCCGCCAAGGCGGAGAGCGACCGCCCCTCCCTCATCCTGCTGCGCACGATCATCGGCTGGCCCGCCCCCACCAAGCAGAACAGCGGCAAAGCCCACGGCTCCGCCCTCGGGGACGACGAGGTCGCCGCCACGAAGAAGCTGCTCGGGTTCGACCCGGAGGCCGCCTTCACGGTCGAGGACGACGTCCTGCGGCACGTCCGCGCGGTCCGCGACCGCGGAGCCGAAGCCCACCGCGCCTGGGAGCCCGGCTACCAGAAGTGGCGCTCCGACCACCCCGAGCGCGCCGAACTGCTCGACCGGCTGCGGGAGCAACGGCTGCCGGAGGGCTGGACCGACAGCCTGCCCGTCTTCGCCCCCGACGCCAAGGGCATGGCCACCCGCAAGGCGTCCGGCGAGGTGCTGACCGCGCTGGCGCCCGTGCTGCCGGAGCTGTGGGGCGGCTCGGCCGACCTCGCGGGGAGCAACAACACCACGATGGAGGGCGAGCCGTCCTTCGTCCCGGAGTCCCGGCAGACCGACGAGTTCTCCGGCAACCCGTACGGCCGTACGCTCCACTTCGGCATCCGCGAGCACGCCATGGGCGCGATCCTCAACGGCATCGCCCTCCAGAGCCTCACCCGCCCCTACGGCGGTACGTTCCTGATCTTCAGCGACTACATGCGCCCGGCCGTACGGCTCGCCGCCCTGATGGAGCTGCCGGCGATCTACGTCTGGACCCACGACTCCATCGGCCTCGGCGAGGACGGCCCCACCCACCAGCCCGTGGAACAGCTCGCCGCCCTCCGCGCGGTCCCCGGCCTCGACGTCGTACGGCCCGCCGACGCGAACGAGACCGCGGTGTGCTGGCGCACCGTCCTGGAGCACCACGACCGGCCCGCGGGCCTGGCGCTCACCCGGCAGCCGCTGCCCGTCCTGGAGCGGGGGCAGGACGCCTGCGCCCCGGCAGAGGGGGCAGCCCGGGGCGGCTACGTCCTGGCCGACAGCCAGGCGCGGACGCCGGACGTCATCCTCGTCGCGACCGGCTCCGAGGTCCACATCGCCCTGGAGGCGCGCACGCTGCTCGCGGACGAGGGCCACGACGCGCGGGTGGTCTCCATGCCCTGCCGCGAGTGGTTCGCCGAGCAGCCGCACGCCTACCAGGACGAGGTGCTGCCGCCCGACGTGCGGGCCCGCGTCAGTGTCGAGGCGGCCGTCGCCCAGGGCTGGCGGGACGTGGTGGGGGACGCGGGCCGGATGGTCAGCCTGGAGCACTTCGGCGCTTCGGCCGCCTACGAGCGTCTGTACGAGGAGTTCGGCATCACGCCCCGCGCGGTGGCCGACGCCGCCCTGGAGAGCATCCGTGCGGCGTCCGGCCCGGTCCGGCCCGGCGGGGAACGCCCCTCGGCGGCCCCGAGCGAGGGGGGCACGGGAGACGTCGGCTGACGCCGCTCGCCGCCGCCCCCTCACCGCACCGCCGCCCGCCCCGCCTACACACACTCCACCGGCGGCGCCCGCCCCCACCCCTGTCGTTCGTCACTCCACGGAGGAGCCCCATGTCCCCCTCACGCCCCACCCCCCGCTACACCGTCCCCGGTCTCAGCGTCGACGAGGGCCGGCAGGTCATCGAACTCCTGACGCTGCGCCTGCACGCGCTCAACGACCTCGCCCTCACTCTCAAGCACATCCACTGGAACGTGGTCGGCCCCCACTTCATCGCCGTCCACGAGATGCTCGACCCGCAGACGGCGGCCGTGCGCGACATGGCCGACGCGGCCGCCGAACGCATCTCGGCCCTGGGCGGGGAGCCGCTGGGCACACCGGGGGCCCTGGTCGCCGAGCGCACCTGGGACGACTACAGCGTCGGCCGCGCCGACGCCATCGCCCACCTCGGCGCCCTGGACCTCGTCTACACCGGCATCATCGAAGACCACCGCGAAGCGGTGGAGAAGGCCGGCGAGATCGACCCCGTCACGGAGGACCTGCTCATCGAGCACCTGCGCGGACTGGAGCAGTTCCAGTGGTTCGTCCGCGCCCACCTGGAGAGCAACTCGGGGTCGCTCGCGAACGCCGACGCGGACACGGAGGAGGGAGCGGCGCGAGCGGCCTCCCCCGGGAAGGCCGCCACGAAGCGCACCCAGGCCAAGAAGACGTCGTCCGCCGAGGCCAAGAAGACCACCAAGCGGGCGGGCAAGAAGACGACGGCGAGCAAGCGCACGACCCGCTGAGCAGGCTCGCCCCCTGCCCGCCCCCGCGACCGGCCGCCCCCCNCCGGCGGCCGGTCGCGGGGTCACGGGCGCAGGCCGGCCCGCGCCTGCACGGCGATGTCCGGGAAGTCCGTCACCACCGCGTCCACGCCCTGGCCGTAGTGGAAGGCGTACTCGGCGAACGCGTCGCCGAAGTCGTCGGGTGCGCCGCCCCTGCGGTGCGCGGCCGGGAGGTAGCGGTTCTCCGCGCGGAAGGTGTACGCGCCGACCTTCAGGCCCGCCGCGTGCGCGTCCCGGAGCAGCGTGCCCGGCGGCAGCAGGGATGACTTGTCCGGGCCGATCCAGTGCGCGTACGAGGCGATCTCGCGCAGGCCGGCCGGGCTCATCATGTCCTGGTAGGTGAGCGGGTGACCGTACGGGCCGCCGCTCGTGCCGAGCGCCTGCCAGAGCGGGAGTCCGAGGCGGGCGGCGGCCACCCGGCGCAGGCTGGAGGGGTCGAAGGACTGGACGACGCAGTCCCGGGCGGTCAGCCGGTTGCGGCGGACCGCCCGGATCAGCTCCTCCTCCAGCGGCAGCCCGATCGAACGGAAGTACGCCGGGTGCTTGGTCTCCGGGAACACCGTGATCCGTCGGCCCGACTCCTTCGACAGCCGCCGGGCCAGGTCGACGACCTCCTGGAACGTCATCACCCGGCCCCGCCCGTCGAAGACCGTGTTGCGGTTGCGGACCTGCGGGAGCCGCTCGACCGTGCGCAGCGTCCTCAGCTCGCGCAGCGTGAAGTCCTCGGTGAACCAGCCCGTCACTGCCTTGCCGTCGACCGTTCTCGTGGTCCGGCGGTCCGCGAACTCCGGGTGTCCGGCGACGTCCGTCGTCCCCCCGATCTCGTTCTCGTGCCGCACGACCAGGACGTGGTCCTTCGTCGGCACCAGGTCCGGCTCGATCCAGTCCGCCCCCGACCGCACGGCGTAGGCGTACGCGTCAGCGGTGTGCTCCGGCCGCCAGCCCGCCGCACCGCGATGGCCGATGACCAGGGGTCCCGAAGGGCGGTCCGGGCCGCGGCCGGCGCTCCCCGCGGCCGCGGCCGGGGCGGTGGCGGCCACGGTGGCGGCCGCTGTGGCCAGGAGGATCGAACGACGCCGTGGCGTGACGGACATGACAGCTCCTCGGGGTGGCGGAAGCACCACCGAAGCGAGGGCGGATGACGGCCGGGGGAACGCTGGCCGGAGCTGTCATGTCCGCTCGGCCACGGCCCCGCGCCGTGCCCCCGGCCTGCTCCTACCGCCGCTGCGCGGGGGCCTGGGAGTCCTGGCCCCGCCGTCGGCGCACCAGCCCGATGCCGATCAGGACCACGGTCAGTGCCCCCGTCGCCAGCAGCTGGTCCCGGGTGCCCGGCTGGCGCAGCATCAGCAGGAAGATGCCCACCATCGCGGCCAGGGCGACGATCGTGCCGACGGGGAAGAACCACATCCGCACCACCAGCTTCTCCGGAGCCTCCCGCTCCGTACGGCGGCGCAGGATCAGCTGGGAGACGGCGATGAAGATCCACACCACCAGGATCACCGCGCCGATCATGTTCAGCAGCCAGGGGAAGACGTCGTCCGGCCGCCAGTAGCTGAGCAGCACGCACAGGAAGCCGAAGACCGAGGAGAACAGCACGGCGTTGCGCGGCACACCGGAGGAGATCCGGCCGAGCACGGCCGGGCCCTGGCCGCGGGCGACCAGCGAGCGGGCCATCCGCGAAGCGCCGTAGATGTTGGCGTTCATCGCGGAGAGCAGCGCGATGAGGATGACCACGTTCATGATCTGCGCTGCCCCACCGATGCCGAGGTGGTCGAGCATCGCGTAGAAGGGGCCGACCTCGGCGACCTTCGGGTCGTCCCAGGGGACCAGCGTGACGATGACCGCCATGGAGCCGATGTAGAACACCGCGATGCGCCACATCGCCGTGCGGACCGCCTTCGCGACGCCCTGCACGGGGTTCTCGGACTCGGCCGCGGCGATGGTGACCGTCTCCAGGCCGCCGTACGCGAACACGGAGGCCAGGAGTCCGATGATGAAACCGTCCATGCCCTTCGGCAGGAAGCCGCCGTCCCCCGCGAGGTTGGACAGGCCGGGCGCGTCCGTGCTGGGCAGTACGCCGATGATCGCCAGCAGGCCGAGCACCAGGAACAGCGTGATCGCGATGACCTTGAGCGCGGCGAACCAGAACTCGAACTCGCCGAAGTTCTTCACCGCGGCCAGGTTCGTCCCGAGGAAGATCACCATGAACAGGGCGACCCACGCCCACTCCGGCGTCCCGGGCAGCCACCCGCCGACGATCTGGGCGGCGCCGATGCCCTCCAGGCCGACGGCGACGCAGAGCAGGAACCAGAAGGACCACCCCGCGGTGAACCCGGCCCACGGCCCGATCGCCCGCTCGGCGTGCACGGAGAAGGAACCGGAGGCCGGGTTCGCGGCGGACATCTCGCCGAGCATGCGCATCACCGTCATGACGAGCAGGCCGGAGATGGCGTACGCGATGATGATCGAAGGCCCGGCCGCGGCGATTCCGGCGCCCGAGCCGACGAACAGCCCCGCGCCGATCACCCCGCCGAGGGCGATCATGGAGAGGTGGCGCTGCTTGAGGCCGTGAGTGAGTGCGGAGTCCGCCGTCGCGGTCGCGGGAGCCGCGGGGTCAGCGGTGGGGGTTGACGCGGAAGTCCGGGACATGGACGAGCTCTGTTCGTTGGCTGAGGCGGGGGGCGGGGTTCGTCGGTCGAGGCGGAGGACGAGCCCACCATCTGAGCACCAGTACCGCTGAAGGGGGACGAGTGTCCGCTATACGGTCACGAGGTTCACACCTGGTGCCCACGTGGCTACCGGTCGGGGGTCATCGGGTGCGCTCGCGCCTCTCCCGCCCCACCGCCACCAGGAGCACCAGAGCTGTCGCCCCGGCCGACCACAGCACCTGCGGGCGCGCCGCGTCGTCGGTCAGCATCAACAGCAGCACCCCGAGCAGACCGGCCAGCGTCAGCCAGGTCAGATAGGGGAAGCACCACATCCGCAGGGTGAGCGCCCCGGGCGCCTCCCGCTCCAGCCGGCCCCGCAGCCGCAGCTGGGAGGCGGCGATCAGCGCCCAGACGAAGAGCAGCACCGCGCCGACCGAGTTGAGCATGGCGAGGAACACGGTGTCCGGCCACAGCAGGTTGAGCAGGACCGAGACGAAACCGAAGGCCACCGAAGCCAGCACCGCGCGCCGCGGCGCCCCGCTGCCCGACGCCTTCAGCAGCCCGCGGGGCGCCTCACCGCGCTCCGCCAGGGAGAAGATCATGCGCGAGGAGCCGTACAGATTGGCGTTGAGCGCCGAGAGCAGCGCCACGAACACCACGATGTTCATGATCTGCCCCGCCGAGGGCACCCCGACCTCGTCCAGCACCTTCACGTACGGGCTCAGCCCGGCCTGCTGGGCAGTCCACGGCAGCACGGTCACGATGACCAGCATCGAACCGACGTAGAAGAAGAGGATGCGCACCACCGCGCTGCGCACCGCGCGCCCCACCGCGCGCGCCGGATCGTCCGTCTCCGCGGCGGCGATGGTGACGACCTCCAGCCCACCGAAGGCGAAGACCACGGTCAGCACGCCGGAGACGACTCCGCTCCAGCCGTTCGGCAGGAAGCCGCCCTGCCCGGTGAGGTTCGTCATCCCGACCGGATCGGTGTCCGGCAGCAGGCCGAACACCGCCAGCAGCCCCAGCGCCAGGAACACCACGATCGCGCCCACCTTCAGCGCGGCGAACCAGAACTCGAACTCGCCGAAGTTCTTCACCGCGGCCAGGTTCGCCACCGTGAAGACCACCATGAACAGCAGCACCCACGCCCACGGTTCGACGCCGGGCGCCCAGCCGTGGGCGATCTGCGCGGCGGCCGTCGCCTCCACGGCGAGGACGACCACCAGCAGGAACCAGTACAGCCAGCCGACGCTGAAACCGGCCCACCGCCCGAGCGCCCGCTCGGCGTGCACGGAGAACGATCCGGAGGCGGGCATCGCGGCGGACATCTCGCCGAGCATGCGCATCACGAGCATCGCGAGCGCCCCCGCGATCAGATACGAGACGACGATCGCGGGCCCGGCCACCGCGATCCCGGCGCCGGAGCCGACGAACAGCCCGGCCCCGATCACCCCGCCGAGTCCCAGCATCGTCAGATGCCGCTGCTTGAGCCCGGGGGAGAGCGGCTCGGACGGGACGAGGGAGGGGGCGGCAGGCGGAACCTCGTGCATGGGGGGCGGTCACTTCCGGGTCAGTCGCGGGTCGATCAGGGCGAGCTGATCGTTTATGGGGAAGTAACAGTCTCGCCTCCCGGAGCCCTCTCTGCCAAAAGCCTCCGAAGCGGCTTTCACCTCCGTGATGAGCGTCACGTCGGAACAGGATTGTGCCGACGCCTTTGTGTGAATCCCACCAAGGCCTCAACCGCCGCTTTGTGGGCGGCTGATGGTGATCGGGCGTCGGGCCGTGGGCTAACGTCGGCGGGAGCCCGACCCCACTGCCCGGCAGGGGCCTTCCCCCGGGCCACCTGCCCTCACCCGCGGAGTCCCGATGAGCACTGCTGCCGCCCCCGTCCGTTCCGGAGCGGTCCTCGCCGACCTGCTGCCCGCAGCCCGGCACCGCTACGCCGTGGACACGGCCCTCGTCCTCGGCGGCGCCGCCCTGACCGGCATCGCGGCCCAGATCGCCCTCCCGGTCCCCGGCTCCCCGGTCCCGGTCACCGGCCAGACCTTCGCCGCGCTCCTCATCGGCACCGCGCTGGGCGCCCGCCGCGGCTTCCTCTCCCTCGCGCTGTACGCGGTCGTCGGCATGGCCGGCATGCCGTGGTTCGCCGAAAGCTCCTCTGGCTACGGGATGCCGTCCCTCGGCTACGTCTTCGGCATGCTGCTGGCCGCCACCGTCGTCGGCGCGCTGGCCCGGCGCGGCGGCGACCGCTCGGTCGTGCGCACCGCGGGCACCATGGTCATCGGCTCCGCGATCATCTACGCCATCGGCGTCCCCTACCTGGCGCTGTCCACCGGGATGTCGTTGGGCGCCGCCGTGGCGGCCGGCCTCCTCCCGTTCCTGATCGGTGACGCGCTCAAGGCGGCGCTGGCCATGGGCGCGCTGCCCGCCGCCTGGAAGCTCATCGGCCGCCGCGGCTGAACCCGCCCCCGCCCCTGGCTCCACGGGGGCCCGGCCCCGCGAGGGCCGCGGGAGAGGCCCGCCGGATCGTCCTGGAAGACCGGGAGCGCCCTGGAACACCAGGACCGGCGGGCCTCTTCGCTGTCCCCTCCGGCCCGTGTGGCCGGAGGGGCACGGGGGCCGCAGGCGGGCTCCCGTACCCCGGGCCGGCCGGGACGAGGACGGGGAGAGGCGCGCGACGGCCGGTGCGGGGGCCGCGGCCGACGCCCGGGTGCGGCCGTCCGCGCGGTTCGTGCCACACTTCGCCCATGCGCGTGTACCTCGGATCCGACCATGCCGGTTACGAACTCAAGAACCACCTCGTCGAGTGGCTCGGCGCCCACGGCCACGAGGCCGTCGACTGCGGCCCCCACATCTACGACGCCCAGGACGACTACCCGCCGTTCTGCCTGCGTGCCGCAGAGCTGACGGCCGCCGACCCCGAAAGCCTCGGCATCGTGATCGGCGGCTCCGGCAACGGCGAGCAGATCGCCGCCAACAAGGTCAAGGGCGTTCGCGCCGCACTGGCCTGGAGCGAGCAGACCGCCGCCCTCGGCCGTGAGCACAACAACGCCAACGTCGTCGCGATCGGCGGCCGGATGCACACGGTCGAGGAGTGCACGAAGTTCGTCGAGATCTTCCTCTCCACGCCGTACTCGAACGAGGAGCGCCACACGCGCCGCATCGAGATGCTCTCGGCGTACGAGACGACCCGCGAACTCCCCCCGATCCCGGCCCACCACCCCCAGCAGGGCTGACCCCGCCCCGCCGCCCCACGCCTTTCCGTGCCGCCGGGCCCGTGCCCGGCGGCACCGCCATGTCGCCCCCGCCTCACCGCCTCGCCTCAGGGATAGGGAGCAGCCCGCCGTGCCCGAGGGACACACGATCCACCGCCTCGCCGCCGACCACGCCGAACGGTTCGCCGGCGCACCGGTCCGGGTGAGCAGCCCGCAGGGAAAGTTCTCCGACAGCGTGGCCCTGCTCGACGGGCGCACCCTCACCGGTACCGACGCCCACGGCAAGCACCTCTTCCTCGGCTTCGGCGACGCCGGCTGGGTCCACATCCACCTCGGCCTCTTCGGCAGGCTCGGCTTCGGCACGGCGCCGGCTCCGCCGCCCACCGACACCGTCCGCCTCCGGCTGGTGAACGCCGGCCACTACGCCGATCTGCGCGGTCCCACTGCCTGCGCCCTGATCACCGACCCCGAGAAGGGCGCGATACACGGGCGGCTGGGCCCCGACCCGCTGCGCGGCGAAGAGGACGGCGAGCGCGCCTGGCGGCGGATCTCCCGCAGCCGGTCCACCGTCGCCGCGCTCCTGATGGACCAGAAGGTCGTCGCGGGCGTCGGCAACGTCTACCGCGCAGAGGTCCTCTTCCGCCACGGCATCGACCCCTACCGCGCGGGCAAGGACCTCGCCCGCGTCGCATGGGACGCGATCTGGGCGGACCTGACCGAGCTGATGCGCGAGGGCGTACGGAACAACCGCATCGACACGGTTCGCCCCGAACACCTGCCCGAGGCCATGGGCAGGCCGCCCCGCGTGGACGACCACGGCGGCGAGGTCTACGTCTACCGCCGGGCCAGCCTGCCCTGCCACATCTGCCGTACGGAGATCCGCACGGCGGACCTGGCGTCCCGCAACCTCTTCTGGTGCCCGGGGTGCCAGAAGCCGGGCCCGGACGGCGGCTGACACCCCCCGTGCCTGACCGCTGACGCCCCCCCCCGCGCCTCACCGCTGAGGCGCCAACCCCCCTGCCGTCCCACGCGGTTGTGCCCCACTGGACCGGGGCATATGCCGGGCAGTGACGGTTCGCGCCGCCCGGACGCCCCCGTTTCGCGCGCCTGGCCACCGGGGTCCCCCTGCACCGGAGGCGTCCGGGTGGATAAGGTCCCCGCAGTGGCCCGTAGCGGAGGAGCAGACGACTTCTGGGCCCGGTGGCGCAGGGCGTTGCACCGGGCCCGCATCGGGCTGCGCAAATCCGGAGTCGACTACTTCCGGGGCGACGGCGCCGACTGGATCGCCCTGGCAGGCCTGCTGCTGACGATCCCGGCCATCACCTGCGCCACCGTCGTCAGCCCGCTGTGGGTCCCCCCGACCGCCCTCGTCCTGCCCATCGTGGCGGGCGGTCTGCTGCTGCGCCCCGCCAGCCTGCTGGGCCTGTACGCGACGGCCGCCACCGCCCTGATCGTGGAGGCGCTCACCCTCGGCCCCTACCAGGACGGCCCGGCCCGGGTCACCCCCGGCACCGTGCTCGTGGTCGCGGCCTGCGGGTTCTTCGGCCTGGTCCTCGCCCAGTTCCGGGCCCGCGTCGGGGTCCCCTGGCGGCGCGGCGGCACGATGCTCTTCGACCTGCGCGAACGCATCCGGGTCCAGAGCTCCCTGCCCCGACTGCCCCAGGGCTGGCACCGGGAGATGGCCCTGCGCCCGGCGGGCGGCCAGTCGTTCTCGGGGGACTTCGTCGTGGCGGCCCGCACCCACGGAGGCCGCACCCTGGAGGCCGTCCTCACCGACGTCTCGGGCAAGGGCATGGACGCGGGCTCCCGGGCCCTGCTGCTCTCGGGCGCCTTCGGCGGGCTGCTGGGCTCGCTGCCCCCGCACGGCTTCCTGCCCGCCGCCAACGGCTATCTGCTCCGCCAGGACTGGGACGAGGGCTTCGCCACCTCCATCCACCTGGTGCTGGACCTTGACTCCGGGGACTACGAGATCTACTCGGCCGGCCATCCGCCCGCCCTCCAACTGCACGCCGGCAGCGGCCACTGGGAGGAGAAGTCCGGGGAGGGCCCCCTGCTCGGGGTGTACGACGGGGCGGAGTTCGACGCCGTGAAGGGGTCGCTCGCTCCGGGCGACGTGCTCATGCTCTTCACGGACGGCCTGGTGGAGGCGTCCGACCGGGACATCTCCGAGGGCATCGACCGGCTGACGGGCGAGGCCGAGCGCTATGTGCCGACCGGCTTCGAGGGGGCCGCCTGGCATCTCATCGAGGCCTGCGCCAAGGACGTCAACGACGACCGGGCGCTGCTGCTGCTCTCACGCCGGGCGTGAGAAGCGCCCCGAGGGGCCACGGTCTCGTGGCGGGGGCCTTGGCCGGCCGGCAGCGGCGCGCGCCCGGCGTCGGAGGGGCGGCACGACCGGAGCACGGGGCGGGTCCGCCCTTCCTGCCCGTGCCGCCGTAGGGTCGACTCATGACAGACCGACTGACGCTCGCCGCGGTGGAGGCCGTAGCCCGCGAGGCGCACGCGACCCGGACCGACAGGGCGGGCCGCCCGTACGCGGAGCATCTGGCGGCCGTGGCCGAAGGAGTACGGGTGCGGGGCGGCAGCGAGGAGCAGATCGCGGCGGCCTGGCTGCACGACGCGGTCGAGGACGACGTGCTCTCCGCGCGGTGGCTGGCTCAGGCGCCCCTGCCCCAGGAGGTGAAGGACATGGTCCTGGCGATGACCAAGTGGCCGGGGGAGGCGCTGACCTCGTACACGGGGCGGATTCTCGCGACTCCGGGCGCCCTGCTGATCAAGGAGGCGGATCTCGCCCACAACGCGGACCCCGCACGTCTCGCGAGCCTCGATCCGGCGACCCGTACCCGGCTGGCGGCGAAATATGCGCAGACGCGACGCCTGTTGGGGCTGGGCGGCGGCACACCGCCTCCGGACCGAAAGAATTCGGCCAACCCCGAGAGGCGCTGACCCCCTCCGGTCGCCGGCGGACCGAAGGACCGGCGAACAGCGCAGAAGGCGAGCGGAGGGGGCCGAGGGCGGGGCCGGGGCGCCCCCTCCGCCCGGGGTCAGCGCTTGGCGGAATCCTTTCGGAAGGCCCACGTCATATCCGGGTCGGTGACGGACCTCAGGGCCCGGCCGACCAGCGGTGTGCACATGAGCGTCACCGCGCTCCCGGCCACGACCGAGACGACGACGAGCCCTGCCGGACCGGAGAGCCAGGTGTAGTGGTCGAACAGGCCTGCGTACACGGCCCCCTTGACCAGGAATCCGTGCAGCAGGTAGCCGCAGATCGTCCCGGCCCCCAGCGCCGTGAACCAGGTGGCCCTCCTGGGCACCCACGCCAGAAAGCCGATGGTCAGCGCCAAGGCGCAGCCGAACATCACCAGGGTCAACACCGCGCCCGACCACCACGGGACGTCCATCTCCTGCGCGCTGTTGGCGCGGTAGAGCCAGCCGAGCCGCATGTGCGGGGCGATCCAGTAGGCGAGGAGCAGCGCGCCCGCGAACAGAGGCAGGGCCAGAAGGCGCACCTCGCGCCGCCGGACCCACGCGAAATGCTCGGGCTTCATCAGCAGACCGAGGACGAAGAACGGCAGGAACTGCAGCACCCGCTGGAGATCGAGGTCGTCCCCGATGTCCGGGGACAGGGTGGCGAGCATCGCGATCGCGAGCGCCACCGGCAGCGGGTGGCGCAAGGCGCGCCAGATCGGTGTGGTCACCCGCCAGACGAAGAGGGCGACCAGGAACCAGGTCAGATATAGCGGATCGGCCAGGCTGATCGGCGTGTCGGGCGAATCGCCCGCGTATCGCTTGAAGAGCGAATAGGCCGTCTCGAACAGCACGTACGGCACGGCGACCGAGGTGATGAGTCGCTTCACCTTGGCCGGGGTCATGTCGAACGAACGGGAGAAATAGCCGGAGATGAGGATGAACGCCGGCATGTGGAACGTGTACACGATCATGTACAGCGCCCGGGTCGCCCGGCTGCCGTCCATCACCGGTTCCCAGGCGTGGGCCACCGCGACGAGAACGATGGCCAGATACTTCACATTGTCGAAGTAGGGGTCGCGTTTCCTCGCCGCGGAGGAGGACGCGGCGGCGGTGGGGGGCGCTGCCGTCCCGGGGTCGGGCGGCGGCGCGGTGGCGGTCGGTGTCTGCTCGTGTCTGGGCTCCGGTTCCCGGGTCGCCGGGGGAAGCGGGGCCCTGTCGTATGCGCTCGGAGCTCGGAACATCTCAGGAACATTAGACCGGCTGATTGTCTCGCGTAAAACCGCGGGGAAATGCAGCGTGTTCCCCGCTATTTCCCTGTGGAACCGTCGAGTAGTGCCCGTTACGCCCTTTTGATCCCCGCTCAAGTGGGGCATGACGGCGAAGTGCTGGCGTGAGTGAATTGCGTCGCACCTGAGCTTGCAATTGGCTGTGAAAGAAGTGTGGGGATACGGAGAGGATCGTCGCACCGGACTTTTGTCCGCAGGGAATTCACAGGTGTGCCACAGGTGGGCCGCAGGTGGGCCGCAGCCGGTCCACCGGCCGGCCGCGGGCGGGGCGCGGGCCGTGCCGACTCCCCGCGCCCCGCCCGGGTGCGCCCCGCGCGGGCGCGCCAGGGTGGGCGAGGATGGCGGAATCCGGTCAGTTCGTTCCATCACCCAGCAGCGACCAGGGGGGAGTTGGTGGCACGATGGGGGCGACGGGGCGCGCTCTGGTGCACGCTTCCGGGCCGGCAAGGCGGACCGACCGAGGGTGTGATCAGACGTGGCTATTTCACTGTCTATGGTGCTGCTGTTCGCGGTCATCCTGGTGGTAATGATCCGTGGGGGCTCCATCAAGGCCGGCCCCGCGATCGTCGCCGCCCTCTTCGGCTTCTTCCTGGCGTCGACCGGCATGGCCCCGTCGATCAACCGGTTCATGAACTCGATAGCCGACACCATCAACCAGATCAGCTTCTGAGGGTCGGCTCCCGAGCGCGGGCGGCGGCAGGCCGCGACGCGTCTGCCGACGCGCAGGGGCCGGGTCAAAGGAAGCATCCTCCGACCCGGCCCCTGGCCATGTGGAGCGGGCGACGGGAATCGAACCCGCGTAGCTAGTTTGGAAGACTAGGGCTCTACCATTGAGCTACGCCCGCAAGCACCGCGCCGCCGGTCCGTGGACCGCGGCACGAAGAGCATCGTAGCGGGTCGACGGCGGTGCTCGCACACCTCCGCCCGCCGGCCGCCGGAACGGACCCGCCGCGGCGCCCGGGGAAAGCGGCGACCCCCCTGCTCCCGTGCATGTACCCTACGTCTCGCACCGACGGGGTGTGGCGCAGCTTGGTAGCGCGTCCGCTTTGGGAGCGGAAGGTCGTCGGTTCGAATCCGGCCACCCCGACCACCAGCAAGATCGCATTGTGGGAGTGCTCCCCCTTGCCGTTACTATGCAAAATGCGTGCCCGTGTGTCTGATGTACCGGGCTCGGTCCGCGAAGCCGCCACTCGGCGGCCCAGCAGAACCCCAAGAAGTCAGCCACCAAGGAGACCGAACCGTGAAGAGCGCCGTGGAGACCCTGAACCCGACTCGGGTTCGGCTCAGCATTGAGGTGCCCTTCGAGGAGCTCAAGGACAGCCTCGACGCGGCGTACAAGAAGATCAACCAGCAGGTCACGGTGAAGGGCTTCCGCAAGGGCAAGATCCCCGCCCGGATCATCGACCAGCGGTTCGGCCGCGGTGCGGTGCTGGAGGAGGCCGTCAACGACGCCCTCCCGAAGTTCTACACCGAGGCGGTGAACGAGGGTGAGCTGAACGTCCTCGGCCAGCCCGAGGTCGACATCACCGAGCTGAAGGACGGCGAACTGCTGGCCTTCACCGCCGAGGTTGACGTACGCCCCGAGATCGAGATCCCGGACTACTCCGGCATCGAGGTCACCGTCGACGCCCTTGAGGTCACCGACGAAGAGGTCGAGAAGGCCGTGGAGGAGCTCCGCGAGCGCTTCGCCGCCACCAACCCGGTCGAGCGCGCCGCCGCCGACGGCGACGTCGTCACGCTGGACCTGGAGGCCAAGGTCGACGGCGAGGTCCTGGAGGACGGCGTGGCCGCCGGTGTCTCGTACACCATCGGTTCCGGCGAGCTCCTCGACGGCATCGACGAGGCCGTGACCGGCCTGGAGGCCGGTGGCGAGGCCACCTTCACCTCCGAGCTGAAGGGCGGCTCGGCCGAGGGCAAGGCAGCGGAGGTCACCGTCAAGGTCACCGCCGTCGCCGCCCGTGAGCTCCCCGAGCTGGACGACGACTTCGCCCAGATGGCCAGCGAGTTCGACACGCTGGAGGAGCTGAAGGCCGACAGCCGCAAGCGCCTGGAGACCACCAAGCAGTACGACCAGGCCACCCAGGCCCAGGAGCGCGTCCTGGAGGAGCTGCTGAAGCTCGCCGAGGTCCCGATCCCGGAGAAGCTGCTCGCGGACGAGGTCCAGACCCGCAAGCACAACCTGGAGCACCACCAGCTCGGCCAGATGGGTCTCGACCTCGAGAAGTACCTCGAGATCCAGGGCAAGACCCTGGAGGAGTTCGAGAACGAGACCTCCGAGCAGGCCGTCAAGGGCATCAAGACCCAGTTCATCCTTGACGAGCTGGTCAACAAGGAGAAGCTGAACGTCAACCAGGAGGAGCTCACCGAGCACCTCATGCGGCGCGCTGCCTCCTCCGGCATGAGCCCCGACCAGTTCGCCCAGGCCGTCGTCGAGGGCGGCCAGGTGCCGATGCTCGTCGGCGAGGTCGCCCGCGGCAAGGCGCTCGCCGTCGTCGTCGAGGCGGCCAAGGTCGTCGACACCAACGGTGAGATCGTCGACCTCGAGGACGAGGACGAGGACGAGACCGCCGAGACCACGGAGACGGCCGAGGCCGCCACCGAGGACGAGGCGGAGGGCAAGGCCGACGAGAAGAACGAGGCCTGAGCCTCGCGCTGATCCACTCGGCAGCCTCGCGCTGACCGGTACGGCGGGCCCCGGACGCACCACGCGTCCGGGGCCCGCCGTCATGGGGCGGTCGTATCGCTGTGCGGCCCCGGAACCCTTGTGCCCACTGCGCACCTTGCGCTCCCAGCGAACAGTTGCGGAAGCGGGATGGCGTTGTCCCACCTGCGCGTTAGGGTCCATGAAGAGGAAGGGTGGGGGAGTCCCTCACCCGCCCGGTACGAAGACGCTGAGACGGCCGGAGCCGTCAGAGACGAGCAGGTGGATACGTGACGAATCTGATGCCCTACGCCGCCGGAGAGCCGTCCCTCGGTGGAGGCCTCGGTGACCAGGTCTACAGCCGACTGCTCGGCGAGCGCATCATCTTCCTCGGCCAGCAGGTCGACGATGACATCGCCAACAAGATCACCGCACAGCTCCTGCTCCTTGCCGCCGACCCGGACAAGGACATCTACCTCTACATCAACAGCCCCGGCGGTTCGGTGACGGCCGGTATGGCGGTCTACGACACCATGCAGTACATCCCCAACGATGTCGTCACCATCGGCATGGGCATGGCCGCCTCGATGGGCCAGTTCCTGCTCACCGGCGGCGCCGCGGGCAAGCGCTTCGCGCTCCCGAACACCGACATCCTCATGCACCAGGGCTCGGCGGGCATCGGCGGCACGGCCTCGGACATCAAGATCCAGGCCGAGTACCTGCTCCGCACCAAGACGCGGATGGCGGAGATCACCGCCCACCACTCCGGCCAGACCGTCGAGACGATCATCCGCGACGGCGACCGCGACCGCTGGTACACGGCGGAGGAGGCCAAGGACTACGGCCTCATCGACGAGATCATCACGTTCGCGTCGGGCATCCCGGGCGGCGGCGGCACCGGTGCCTGACCTGGTCCCCACCGGACCGGCGGAACCACCTTCCGCTCACCTCTCGTACGCCGAGACCCCCAGCCCACAGAACGCCACCAGGATGGTGAACACCCACATGAACAACTTCTCCGGCGCCTCCGCGAGCGGCCTCTACACCGGCCCGCAGGTGGACAACCGCTACGTCGTCCCGCGCTTCGTGGAGCGCACCTCGCAGGGCGTGCGCGAGTACGACCCGTACGCGAAGCTCTTCGAGGAGCGCGTGATCTTCCTGGGCGTCCAGATCGACGACGCGTCGGCGAACGACGTCATGGCGCAGCTGCTGTGCCTGGAGTCGATGGACCCCGACCGCGACATCTCGATCTACATCAACAGCCCCGGCGGCTCGTTCACCGCGCTCACCGCGATCTACGACACGATGCAGTTCGTGAAGCCGGACATCCAGACGGTCTGCATGGGCCAGGCCGCCTCCGCCGCGGCGGTCCTGCTGGCCGCCGGCACGCCGGGCAAGCGCATGGCGCTCCCGCACGCCCGGGTGCTCATTCACCAGCCGTCCTCCCAGACGGGCCGCGAGCAGCTCTCCGACCTGGAGATCGCGGCCAACGAGATCCTCCGTATGCGTACGCAGCTGGAGGAGATGCTGGCCCGGCACTCGACCACCCCGCTGGAGAAGATCAGCGAGGACATCGAGCGCGACAAGATCCTGACGGCCGAGGACGCCCTGGCCTACGGTCTGGTCGACCAGATCGTTTCCACCCGCAAGACCACCGCGGGTTCATCGCTCTGACGTCGGTCTTTCCCCTTGGCATGTGCGGTTCGCACGACCACGGCCGTGTGAACCGGGCCAAGGGGGGCCCGATCGGGGGCCCAGGCAAGGTACCGTCGGATAGAGGCACCAGGAGCCGCTGAACCAGGCGTCTCCCAGGCGAAGGGGAAGCACCTCGTGGCACGCATCGGTGATGGCGGCGACCTGCTCAAGTGCTCGTTCTGCGGAAAGAGCCAGAAGCAGGTGAAGAAGCTCATCGCGGGACCCGGTGTGTACATCTGCGATGAGTGCATCGATCTCTGCAACGAGATCATCGAGGAGGAGCTCGCGGAGACGAGCGAGGTGCGCTGGGAGGAGCTTCCCAAGCCCCGCGAGATCTACGAGTTCCTGGAGGGGTACGTCGTCGGGCAGGAGCCCGCGAAGAAGGCCCTCTCGGTCGCTGTGTACAACCACTACAAGCGGGTCCAGGCCGGGGAGAACGGCGGTGGAGCCGGTCGTGAGGACGCGATCGAGCTGGCCAAGTCCAACATCCTCCTGCTGGGCCCCACGGGTTCCGGAAAGACGCTCCTCGCACAGACGCTGGCCCGGATGCTCAACGTCCCGTTCGCCATCGCGGACGCGACGGCGCTGACGGAGGCCGGCTATGTCGGCGAGGACGTCGAGAACATCCTGCTGAAGCTGATCCAGGCCGCGGACTACGACGTCAAGAAGGCCGAGACCGGGATCATCTACATCGACGAGATCGACAAGGTCGCCCGCAAGAGCGAGAACCCGTCGATCACCCGCGATGTCTCCGGCGAGGGCGTGCAGCAGGCCCTGCTGAAGATCCTGGAGGGCACGACCGCCTCCGTGCCGCCGCAGGGCGGACGGAAGCACCCGCACCAGGAGTTCATCCAGATCGACACGACGAACGTGCTCTTCATCGTGGGCGGCGCGTTCTCCGGCCTGGAGAAGATCATCGAGTCCCGGGCCGGCGCCAAGGGCATCGGCTTCGGCGCCACCATCCGCTCCAAGCTGGAGATCCAGGCGAGCGACCAGTTCCAGGAGGTCATGCCGGAGGACCTGGTGAAGTTCGGGATGATCCCCGAGTTCATCGGCCGCCTTCCGGTCCTGACCTCGGTCCACAACCTGGACCGCGAGGCTCTGCTCCAGATCCTCATCGAGCCGCGCAACGCCCTCGTCAAGCAGTACGAGCGGCTGTTCGAACTCGACGGGGTGGAGCTGGAGTTCGAGCGTGAGGCGCTGGAGGCCATCGCGGACCAGGCGATCCTGCGCCAGACGGGAGCCCGCGGCCTGCGCGCGATCATGGAGGAAGTCCTCCAGTCCGTGATGTACGAGGTGCCGTCCCGCAAGGACGTCGCCCGTGTCGTCATCACCCCGGACGTCGTCCGCAGCAACGTCAACCCGACGCTGGTCCCGCGTGAGCCGCGCACCATCGGCAAGAACGACGGCGGCCGCCACGAGAAGTCCGCGTAGCGGTCCGCTCCGTCACCACGCCGAAGGGGCGCCTGCCGGTCGACCGGCAGGCGCCCCTTCGGCGTTGACGGGCCCTACGGCGCGTCGGTCCCGATGCGTCAGATCTTGGTGCGCGAGGTGTTGTAGAGCTTGGCGGCCAGGCCGGCCGCCTCGTCCTGCGACATCGCCTTGTTGGTCATGGCTCCGCCGATGTCGACGCCGATCACCGCGCTGACCGTGCTGTAGTCGGCCCAGACGCAGATGGGCATGGTCATGTCCTTGGGCCCCTTCTGCAGGGTGCCGTCGGCGTCCTCGTTGACGACCTTGAAGTCCTGGCACTTCATCAGCGCGCCCTCGAAGCCGTCCGGAGTGACGCTCTTCGCGCTGCCGACCAGCGAACCCTCGAACTTCTCGTCCGACATCACTTCCTTCTCGGCGTTCTTGAAGAAGCGGTCGATGGCGGCGTCCGGATCGTCGACCTCGCCCCACACCCCCATGAGCATGAGCATCTTCGCGGTGAGCGGGTTCTTCTCCACGTCGCCGCTCACGTACCGGGCGCCGGCCTGGTTGGGGTTCTTGATCCCCATGGCCTCCGTCTCGGCCTTCTCCTCGCCCGTCAGCGGCCCGGACGGGGTCTTCTCCCTCAGGTCCTTCTTGTAGTCGTCCACCGAGGCCGCCGGCGTCAGCTTGTACCCCCTGGTGGAGTCCGCCACGTCACTGCCGCCGCCCGACGTGAGGAAGTAGGCCCCGCCCGCGATGACCGCCAGAGCCACCACCAAGGCGCCGATGATCAACCCGGTCTTCTTCTTCGGCTGCTGCTGGGGCGGATACGGGGGTTGCCCCCCGTACGCCTGCTGACCGCCGTACGGGGGAGCGGGCGGCTGCTGGCCGTAGGGACCCGGCTGCTGGGCCTGGGGGTAGCCGTAGCCCTGCGGGGGCTGCTGCGGCGGGACGCCCTGCGGAGCCTGCTGCGGGTAACCGTAGCCGGGCTGGCCCTGCGGCGGGCCCTGCGGCGGCGGGGCGCCGTACGGGCCCGGCTGCTGCCCGTACGGACCGGGCTGGCCCTGCGGCGGCTGCCCGCCGTACGGTCCCGGCTGGTTGTAGCTCATTGCGGTGTCCCCTCCAGATTTCTCGGACCGACGGGCACTGAAGGGCGGCGTCGCGGGGCCGGGCGTGTGCGTCCGCGGCGTCGACCCAATCCTGTGCCCCGCCACTGCACGCACCCGGCCCCGCTCCGGCTCCCGCCCTCCACGTGCCGGTCGGTCCTTATGCGTTGCTGACATCCTGACGGACGCCGACCCGACATGGGGGGCCGGGCCGGACACCGTTACTGAACCAACCCGTTTCAGTGCAGGACTGTGACGGCCCTAAACTGTCCCCCGTGACCGAGAACGCTCAGCAGCAGCCAGCCAGCACCCCCGAACTGCCGACCCAGTACGCGCCGGCCGAGGTAGAGGGGAAGCTGTACGAGCGCTGGGTAGAACGCGGTTACTTCGAAGCCGACGAACACAGCGACAAGCCGCCCTACAGCATCGTCATCCCCCCGCCGAACGTCACCGGCTCCCTCCACCTGGGCCACGCCTTCGAGCACACCCTGATCGACGCGCTGGTCCGGCGGAAGCGGATGCAGGGCTTCGAGGCGCTGTACCAGCCGGGCATGGACCACGCGGGCATCGCCACCCAGAACGTCGTCGAGCGCGAGCTCGCCAAGGAGGGCAGGTCCCGCCACGACCTGGGCCGTGAGGCCTTCGTCGAGCGCGTCTGGAAGTGGAAGAACGAGTCCGGCGGCCAGATCTCCGGTCAGATGCGCCGCCTCGGCGAGGGCGTCGCCTGGGACCGCGAGCGCTTCACGATGGACGAGGGCCTGTCCAAGGCCGTGCAGACCATCTTCAAGCGGATGTACGACGACGGGCTGATCTACCGCGCCGAGCGCATCATCAACTGGTGCCCCCGCTGCCTCACCGCGATCTCCGACATCGAGGTGGAGTACCGGGAGGACGACGGCGAACTCGTCTCCATGACCTATGGGGAGGGCGAGGAGACCATCGTCGTCGCCACCACCCGCGCAGAGACGATGCTCGGTGACACCGCCGTCGCCGTCCACCCCGACGACGAGCGCTACCGGCACCTGATCGGCAAGCAGGTCAAGCTGCCGCTCACCGACCGGACCATCCCCGTCGTCGCCGACCACCACGTCGACCCGGAGTTCGGCACCGGCGCGGTCAAGGTGACCCCCGCGCACGACCCGAACGACTTCGAGATCGGCAGGCGCCACGACCTGCCGTTCCTCACGGTCATGGACGAGCGCGCGGTCATCACCGTCCCCGGCCCCTTCGAGGGGCTGGACCGCCTTGAGGCCCGCTCGGCCATCGTCGCCGCCCTGCGCGCCGAGGGCCGGATCGTCGCCGAGAAGCGGCCGTACGTCCACTCCGTCGGCCACTGCTCGCGCTGCAAGACCACCATCGAGCCGCGCCTCTCGCTCCAGTGGTGGGTCAAGGTCGCCCCGCTCGCCCAGGCCGCCGGTGACGCGGTCCGCGACGGCAGCGTCAAGATCCACCCGCAGGAGATGGAGAAGCGCTACTTCGACTGGGTCGACAACCTCCACGACTGGACGATCTCGCGCCAGCTCTGGTGGGGCCACCGCATCCCCGTCTGGTACGGGCCCGACGGCGAGGTCGTCTGCGTCGGACCGGACGACGAGGCGCCGACCGGCGAGGGCTGGACCCAGGACAGCGACGTCCTGGACACCTGGTTCTCCTCCGGCCTGTGGCCGTTCTCCACCCTCGGCTGGCCCGAGCAGACCGACAGCCTCGCGAAGTTCTACCCGAACTCCGTCCTGGTCACCGGCTACGACATCCTCTTCTTCTGGGTCGCCCGGATGATGATGTTCGGCCTCTACGTCAACGACGGCGTCCCGCCGTTCGGCACCGTCGTCCTGCACGGCATGGTCCGCGACGAGCACGGCAAGAAGATGTCGAAGTCCTTCGGCAACGTGGTCGACCCGCTGGACTGGATGGACAAGTACGGCTCCGACGCCCTGCGCTTCACCCTCGCGCGCGGCGCCAACCCGGGCACCGACGTGCCGATCGGGGAGGAGTGGGTCCAGGGCTCGGCGAAGTTCTCCAACAAGATCTGGAACGCCACCCGATTCGCCCTGATGAACGGCGCCACGATCGAGGGCGAACTGCCCCCCGTCGAGGAGATGTCGGTCACCGACCGCTGGATTCTGTCCCGTCTCAACAAGACGGTCGCGGAGGTCGACGCTTTCTACGACGACTTCCAGTTCGCGAGGATCAGCGAGTCGCTGCGCCATTTCGCCTGGGACGAGGTCTTCGACTGGTACGTCGAGCTGTCCAAGACCACCTTCTTCGCGGGCGGCCGGCAGGCCGAGGTCTCGGGCCGGGTCCTGGGCGAGGTCCTGGACGTGATGCTGCGGCTGCTGCACCCGATCGTCCCGTTCGTCACCGAGGCGCTGTGGACCGCGCTCACCGGCCGCGAGTCCGTCGTCATCGCCGAGTGGCCCGGTGACTCCGGCTTCCGCGACGACGCCGCCGAGCAGGAGATCGAGCTCGTCCAGCAGGTCGTCACCGAAGTCCGCCGCTTCCGCAACGACCAGGGCCTCCAGCCCGGCCAGAAGGTCCCGGCCGAACTGGTCCTGACCGGCACGGCGCTCGCCCCGCACGAGGCGGCCATCCGCCAGCTCCTGCGGCTCCAGCCCGCCGGGGACGGCTTCCAGGCCACCGCTTCCCTCCCGGTCGCCGGGGCCACCGTCGCCCTGGACCTGTCCGGCACGATCGACGTGGCGGCGGAGCGCAAGCGCCTCACGAAGGACCTGGAGGCCGCGCAGAAGGAGAAGGCCCAGGCCACCGGGAAGCTCGGCAACGAGGCGTTCCTGGCCAAGGCCCCGGACAACGTGGTCGACAAGATCCGCGGCCGGCTCTCCAAGGCCGAGGCGGACATCGAGCGGATCGGCGCCCAGCTGGCGGCTCTCCCGCAGAACTGATGAGCTGAACCCGAGGCCCCCGCGCCCCCGACCGACCGGGAGCGCGGGGGCCTCGCCGTACCCCCGGACGGCGCAGCGCGCGCCTGGTCCCCGCCGCGCCCTCGCCCGTCCGTGTGCCGGGCGCTGCGCGCGATGTCCGCGCCCATCCGTAGACTGGCCCCGTGAGTGAGCCCCGCCCTTCAGACCGGCATGACGCGTCCGATCCCGACGACACCTTCGAGGAGATCGTCGACGAGGCGACCCAGCGCGACCCCGACCTGGCGGTGATCGAGGCCGGGAGCCGCACGCTGCGCGCCCACTCGGGCCAGCCCCGGGGCGAAGCGGTCCCGGCCCGCCCGGCCGACCCCGAGACCGACCGGGCGCTGCGCGCGGTGGAGCAGGAGCTCGCCGGCCGCTGGGGCGAGACCAAGCTCGAACCGTCCGTGACGCGCATCGCCGCCCTGATGGACGTCCTCGGCGAGCCGCAGCGCGCCTACCCCTCCATCCACATCACCGGGACGAACGGGAAGACCAGCACGGCCCGCATGATCGAGGCCCTGCTCAACGCGTTCGAACTGCGCACCGGCCGCTACACCTCGCCGCACGTCCAGTCGATCACCGAGCGGATCAGCCTGGACGGGTCCCCGATCAGCCCCGAGCGGTTCATCGAGACGTACGAGGACGTCAAGCCGTACGTCGAGATGGTCGACGCCCAGCAGCCCTACCGGCTCTCCTTCTTCGAGGTCCTCACCGGCATGGCGTACGCGGCGTTCGCCGACGCGCCCGTGGACGTGGCGGTCGTCGAGGTGGGCATGGGCGGCACCTGGGACGCCACCAACGTCATCGACTCCTCGGTCGCCGTCGTCACGCCCATCTCGCTGGACCACACGGACCGGCTCGGTGACACGCCGGCCGAGATCGCCGGGGAGAAGGCCGGGGTCATCAAGCAGGGCGCCACGGTCATCCTGGCGCAGCAGCCGGTGGACGCGGCGCAGGTGATGCTGAAGAAGGCCGTCGAGGTGGACGCGACCGTGGCCCGCGAGGGCATGGAGTTCGGCGTCGTCTCCCGAGAGGTCGCCGTCGGCGGGCAGTTGCTGACGCTGCGCGGCCTGGGCGGCGCGACCACCGAGTACACCGACGTCTTCCTGCCGCTGTACGGGGCCCACCAGGCGCACAACGCCGCGGTGGCGCTCGCGGCCGTCGAGGCGTTCTTCGGCATCGGCGCCGAGCAGGCCCGCTCGCTCGACATCGACGCGATCCGCTCCGCGTTCGCCTCTGTGCTCTCGCCCGGTCGGCTGGAGGTCGTGCGTTCCAGCCCCACGGTCGTGCTGGACGCCGCGCACAACCCGGCCGGAGCCAAGGCCGCCGCCGAGGGGATCTCCGAGGCGTTCAGCTTCTCCCGGCTGATCGGCGTGGTCGGCACGAGCGGCGACAAGGACGTGCGGGGGCTGCTGGAAGCCTTCGAGCCCATCTTCGCCGAGATCGTGGTCACGCAGAACTCCAGCGACCGCGCGATGGACGCGGACGAGCTGGCCGCGATCGCCGTCGAGGTCTTCGGCGACGACCGGGTCCAGGTCGAACCACGTCTCGACGACGCGCTGGAGGCGGCGATCACGCTGGCCGAGGAAGAGGACGAGTACGCGGGCGCCGGGGTGCTGGTGGCCGGTTCCGTGATCACGGTCGGCGAAGCCCGGCTGCTGCTGGGAAGGGGCTGAGACAGGCATGCGGACACTCTGCGCCTCGACGCTGATCGGTGAGTTCTTCGTGATCGGCTTCGCCGGACTCGTCGCGATGAAGCTGGACGACGTCTCCATGGCCGCGGTCTGGACGGTGTGCGGCGTCGGCATGGTGCTGTCCGTGCTGCTGTGCGGAATGATCACGCGCCCCGGTGGCGTGCAGCTGGGCTGGGCGCTCCAGGTCGCCCTCGTGCTCAGCGGCTTCGTGGTTCCGATGATGTTCATTTTGGGGCTGGCCTTCGGCGGTCTGTGGTGGGCCTCGATCCACTACGGCCGCAAGATCGACGCGGTGAAGGCCGACTGGGCCGCCCAGCAGGAAGCCGGGGAGGCTGCGGCCTGACGCCCGGGCCCCGGCCACTTCGGCCACCGCCCACCCCGTGTCCCAGGGGCTGAGGGTGACGCTGGGTGAACCCGGGCGTCGGCCCGTTCACGCCCCCCTGTAATCTCGCCCTCACCGCACCCGTATGCCTGGCCTGCAAGGAGCCGTACATGACTCAGCGCACCCTCGTCCTGCTCAAGCCCGACGCGGTCCGCCGCGGCCTCATCGGTGAGATCGTCGGCCGCATCGAGCGCAAGGCGGACTGGCGGATCGCCGCGTTGGAGCTGCGCACCCTGGACCAGGAGACGCTGGAGCAGCACTACGGCGAGCACAAGGGCCGTCCGTTCTACGAGCCGCTCATGGAGTTCATGGCCTCCGGCCCGGTCGTCGCTCTGGTGGCCGAAGGCGAGCGGGTCATCGAGGGCGTCCGCGCCCTGGCCGGCCCCACCGACCCGATCGCCGCCGCGCCCGGGTCCATCCGGGGGGACTTCGGCACGATCACCCGGGAGAACCTCATCCACGCCTCGGACTCCGTGGAGTCCGCAGAGCGGGAACTGAAGCTTTTCTTTCCGGGACTTTCCTGACCCGATCGGCCGAACAGCGCTGTCCGTACGGGGCGACCGAGGTAATTCGGTCGCCCCTCGGCATAGGGTTCGGGCTCGCGGGAACCCATTGCTCCGACGTAACGTCACCATGGGTGGAACGTGCACCCGTTCCACCCATCCTGGCGAAGGTCCGTCGCGCTGTACCCGCACATACAGCACTACGATGGAAGCTTCCACGCCCGCAGCGCCACCTCTCGCCTACCAGAACAAGCCATCATCGCTTCCTGGGAAGGCCCGACGCATCCTCATGGGGAACAAGGGGAACTCAATGTCGTTCATCGGCCGTGACATGGCTATCGACCTCGGGACTGCCAACACGCTGGTGTACGTCAGGGGGCGCGGCATCGTCCTGAACGAGCCGTCCGTCGTGGCCATCAACACCAACACCGGCGGAATTCTGGCGGTCGGCTCCGAGGCCAAGAAAATGATCGGCCGTACGCCGGGCAACATCGTCGCCGTACGGCCCCTGAAGGACGGTGTGATCGCCGACTTCGAGATCACCGAGCGGATGCTCCGCTACTTCATTCTGAAGATCCACAAGCGTCGTTACCTGGCGCGCCCCCGGGTCGTGGTCTGCGTGCCCTCCGGCATCACCGGGGTCGAGCGCCGCGCCGTCATCGAGGCGTCGACGCAGGCCGGAGCGCGCCAGGTGCACATCATCGAAGAGCCGATGGCGGCGGCGATCGGCTCCGGCCTGCCGGTCCACGAGGCCACCGGGAACATGGTCGTCGACATCGGCGGCGGCACCACGGAGGTCGCCGTGATCTCGCTGGGCGGGATCGTCACGGCCCAGTCGATCCGCACCGCGGGCGACGAGCTGGACAACGCGATCATCCAGCACATCAAGAAGGAGTACTCGCTCCTCCTCGGTGAGCGGAGCGCCGAACAGATCAAGATCACCATCGGTTCGGCGTACGACATGGACAAGGACGAGCACACCGAGATCCGCGGCCGCGACCTGGTCTCCGGGCTGCCCAAGACCGTCGTCATCTCGGCCGCAGAGGTCCGCAAGGCCATCGAGGAGCCCGTCAACGCCATCGTCGACGCCGTGAAGACGACGCTCGACAAGTGCCCGCCCGAGCTGTCCGGTGACGTCATGGACCGCGGCATCGTCCTCACCGGCGGCGGCGCGCTGCTGCGCGGGCTGGACGAACGGCTGCGCCGCGAGACGGGCATGCCGATCCACATCGCGGAGGACCCGCTGGACTCGGTGGCGCTCGGCTCCGGCAAGTGCGTCGAGGAGTTCGAGGCGCTCCAGCAGGTCCTGGACGCCCAGCCCCGCCGATAGGGGCCGGGCGTTCGGCCCTACGGCATCACCCGATCCGGCGTACGGACGCTGTCGCTCCGCGCGCCGGACCGTTGACAGAGATCGTTGCTGTACACGTACGAACGTACCCGCGTACAGATGCGTACATACAGGCACGAACATTCCGACGAGGAAGGCACGGCCGCCGCACGTGAGGGACACACGAGAGAGCCGGCTGCTCCTAGTGCTGCTCATCGCCATCGCATTCGCCCTGATCACGGTGGATATCCGAGGCGGTGAGGAGTCACCGGTCGATGGTGCGCGGCAGGCCGCCGCCACGGTCTTCGGACCGGTCGAGAACGGTGTGGCGGCAGCCGTCGACCCGGTGGGCAACGCCATAGGCGCCGTACGGGACTCCGGCAAGCGGCACGACCGGATCTCCGTCCTGGAGCGCGAGAACGCCGCGCTGAAGACCAGGCTCGGCAGCGACGACCGCACCGACAGCCGGGTCCGCCAGCTCGACGCCATGCTGAAGAAGGCGGGCGCCGGGCAGTACGGCATCAAGGGCGCCGAGGTCATCGCCATAGGAGCGGCTCAGGGCTTCTCCTGGACGGTCACCATCGACGCCGGCTCCGACGACGGCATCCGCCGGGACATGACCGTCCTCAACGGGGACGGGCTGGTCGGCCGGGTGACCACCGTCGGCCCGCACACCGCGACGGTCCTGCTCGCCAACGACCCCGACTTCACCGTCGGCACCCGGATGGAGAAGACCGACGAGCTCGGCTTCGCCACCGGCCAGGGCGCACGCCCGCTGGCGGTCCAGTTCCTCAACGGCAAGGCGCAGGTGAAGAAGGGCGACCGGCTGGTCACCTTCGGCTCCAGCAAGGACAAGCCGTTCGTGCCCGGCGTCCCGGTCGGCGAGGTCGTCCGCGTCGACCCCTCGGGGGGCGCGCTGACCCGCACGGTCTACGTCGAGCCGTACGTCGGGTTCACCAAGCTCGACATCGTCGGCGTCGTCGTCCAGGCCCCCCGAGAGGACCCCCGCGACATGGTCCTGCCCGAGAAGCCCGCCAGGAAGAAGTCCAAGCCGGCCCCCACCGTCACTGTCACCGCCCAGCCCGACGGCGACCTCGTGGACGGTTCCGGAAAGGTCGTCGGCAACATCAACGACCAGCAGGACCAAGGCCGGGCGGCCGACGCCGCCGGCGACGCCCGACCCGACAACGCGGCCGACGACCAGGAGTAGAGCTGACCCCCATGCGCCTCAACCGGACTCTGCTCTCCACCGCCCTGGTCGTCGTCGCCCTGGTCGTCCAGGTCTCCGTCCTCGCCCGCCTCCAACTCCCCGGCGCCGTCCCCGACCTGCTGCTCCTCACCGTCCTGGCCCTCGCCTTCGTGTACGGGCACGTCAGCGGCGCGCTCATCGGCTTCGGCGCGGGGCTCCTCGCCGACCTCGCGCCGCCCGCCGACCACGCCGTCGGGCGCTATGCCCTGGTGCTCTGCGTCGTCGGCTACCTCGCCGGCCTGGCCCGGCCGGAGAACGGCCAGCTCCGGTCGGCGTTCGCCCCGATGGCCGTGGTCGTCGTCGCGGCGGTGGGCTCGACCCTGCTGTACGCGGGGGTCGGCGCCCTCGTCGGCGACACGGCCGCCCGCCATGTCGGCCTGGGCGGCCTGCTGTTCACCGCCGCCGTCTACGACCTGCTGCTGGCGCCCTTCACCGTGCCGCTGATCATGGCGCTGGCCAGACGCACCGAGAACGATCCGGTCGCCGAGGCGTCCTCCGGCGGCAACGACGTGGCCGCGGGCTGGCTCGCCTCCGGCACCGGCCTGCGGATCGGCAACCAGCGCGGCGGCCTGCGCGTCAAGGCCGCCCGCAACCGCGCCGCCCGCGCGGGACGGATCAAGGGGGTCAAACGACTGTGACACCGCACTCCACGGGGGCCGGCCCCCGCAACGCGGCCGAGGGGCGCCCGGCGAGGCCGTACGCCCCGGCGACCGGCCCCCGCGCCGTCACCGGGGGCGCCGGGTGAGCAACATCCCCGAGACCGGCCGGACCCAGCGCGTCCAGATCCGGCTCATCGTCATCCAGGTCCTCGTCTTCTCCCTGCTCCTCACCCTCGGCGGACGCCTCTGGTACCTCCAGATCCGCAACGGCGACGAGTACACCGCGGAAGCGGCGGGCAACGGCGTGCAGCAGGTCGTGCAGCCCGCCGTCCGCGGCTCGATCCTCGACGCCCGGGGCGTGCCGCTCGCCGACAACGAGACCCGGCTCGTCGTCTCCGCGAGCCGCACCGAGCTGTTGAAGATGAAGGACGACGGCGTCGCGGTCCTCACCCGGCTCGCCGAAGTCCTGGACATGAAGCCCGAGGAGGTCCGGGACAAGGTCCGCCTCTGCGACTCCCAGACCCCGCAGCCCTGCTGGAACGGCTCGCCCTACCAGCCCATCCCGGTCACCGACGAGGCCACCACCCAGCAGGCCCTCCAGATCCGGGAGCGCGCCGAGGACTTCCCCGGCATCACCGCGGAGCCCACCGCCGTACGCCGCTACGCCGCACCCGGCCGGGCGCGGACCGCGCAGGTCCTCGGTTACCTCTCTCCGGTCACCGACGAGGAGCTCACCAAGGCCCAGGACAGCGACTCGCCCTACCTCCGCTCCGACCAGGTCGGCCGCTCCGGGCTGGAGCGCACCTACGACCAGGAGCTGCGGGGCAAGGCGGGCGTCACCCGTTACGAGGTCGACAACCTCGGCCGCGTCATGGGCGAGGCGGAGAACGACCCTGCGGTGCCCGGCTCCAACGTCGTCACCAGCATCGACGCCCGGGTCCAGGCAGTGGCCGAGTACGAGCTCCACCAGGCGATGAAGACCGTCCGTCAGGAGACCGACAAGATCACCGGCCGGAAGTACGAGGCGGACTCCGGCGCGGTCGTGGTCATGGAGTCGAAGACGGGCCGCATCGTCTCGATGGCCTCCCAGCCCGACTACGACCCCAACGCCTGGGTCGGCGGCATCTCCGGCAAGGAGTACGCCAAACTCACCGGCAAGAACTCCAACTACCCGCTCCTGAACCGGGCCATCCAGGGGCAGGCCCCCGCGGGCTCCATCTTCAAGGTGGTGTCGGCGAGCGCGGCCGTGCGGGCCGGCTACCCCTTCGACGGCCGCTACAACTGCAGCAGCTCCTACAGCCTCGGCAGCCGGAGCTTCGCCAACTTCGAGTCCCAGGGCCACGGGCCCATCACGCTCGGCGAGGCGCTCAAGTACTCCTGCAACACCGTCTTCTACCGTCTGGGCCACCAGGAGTGGCAGCGCGACGGGGGCATCAAGCCGAAGAAGGACGCCAAGGACTGGTTCTACCGGACCGCCCGGGACTTCGGGCTCGGCGACGAGACCGGCATCGACCTGCCGAACGAGGTCAAGGGCCGCATCCCGGACCGCGAATGGAAGCAGGACTTCTGGGAGGCCAACAAGGACGCCTGGTGCAAGCAGGGCAAGAAGGGCGGCACCTACGTGCAGCAGATCGCCTACGAGAGCTGCCTCGAAGGCAACCAGCTCAAGGCCTACGACAGCATCAACTACGCCATCGGCCAGGGCGACGTCCTCGTCACCCCCATCCAGATGGCCACCGCCTACGCCGCCATCAGCAACGGCGGCACCCTCCACGCGCCCACCGTCGGCAAGGCCGTGATCAGCCCCGACGGCAAGAAGGTCGAAAGGATCGAGCCCCAGGTCACCGGGAAGCTGCCCATAGACGCCCAAACGATCAGCGACCTCGACAAGGGCCTGCGCTCCGTGGTCGAGCCGGGCGGCACCGCGGCCTGGCGGTTCGGCGGCTGGCCGCAGGACAAGATCCCGATGCGGGCCAAGACCGGCACCGCCCAGGTGTACGGCAAGCAGACCACGTCGTGGTTCGCGACCTACACCGACGACTACACGATCGTCATGACGATCTCCCAGGGCGGCACCGGCTCCGGCGCCTCCGGGCCGGCCGTCCGCAAGATCTACGACGCGATCTACGGTCTCGACGCCGAGGGCAACCAGGACCTGGAGAGGGCCCTGCTGCCCCAGCCGCAGAAGGCGCTGCCGAAGATCCAGCCCGACGGCTCGATCCCCGCCCCGGAGATCAAGCCGTACAACCCCGACCCGGCCCAGCCGGAAGGGGAGGAGCCCGAGATCGAGGGCCTGCCGGTCCGGCCCGCGGGCCAGCCGGGGCTCACCGGCTCACCGGCGGGGAGGCAGCCCTGATGGCCGACGGATTCTCCGTCTCCCGGTACGCCCCCGAGCAGGGCTCCTGGGCCAAGCTGACCGCCCGCGACTCCGTCGTGCGGCGGCTGGACTGGCCGCTGCTGGGCTCCGCGCTCGCGCTGTCCGCGCTCGGCGCGCTGCTCGTCTGGTCCGCCACCCGCAACCGTGACGCGCTCACCCAGGGGGACCCCTACTTCTTCCTCTTCCGGCACGTCCTCAACACCGGCATCGGACTCGTCCTGATGGTCGGCACGATCTGGCTCGGCCACCGCACCCTGCGGGGCGCCGTCCCGATCCTCTACGGCCTCTCGGTCATCCTGGTCATCGCCGTCCTCACCCCGCTCGGCGCCACCGTCAACGGCGCCCACGCGTGGATCAAGCTCGGAGCCGGCTTCTCGATCCAGCCCTCCGAGTTCACCAAGATCACCATCATTCTCGGCATGGCGATGCTGCTCGCCGCCCGCGTCGACGCGGGCGACCAGCCGCACCCCGACCACCGCACGGTCGCCAAGGCCCTGGGCATCGCGGCCATCCCCATGGCCATCGTGATGCTGATGCCCGACCTCGGCTCGGTGATGGTGATGGCCGTCATCGTCCTCGGCGTCCTGCTGGCCTCCGGGGCCTCCAACAGCTGGGTCTTCGGCCTCCTCGGCACCGGGGCCGCCGGAGCCGTCGCCGTCTGGCAGCTCGGTCTCCTCGACGACTACCAGATCGCCCGGTTCGCGGCCTTCGCCAACCCCGCGCTGGACCCGGCGGGCGTCGGCTACAACACCAACCAGGCCCGCATCGCGATCGGCTCGGGCGGGCTCACCGGCACCGGGCTCTTCGAGGGCACCCAGACCACCGGCCAGTTCGTCCCCGAACAGCAGACCGACTTCGTCTTCACCGTCGCCGGCGAGGAACTGGGCTTCCTCGGCGCCGGACTGATCATCCTGCTCCTGGGCGTCGTCCTGTGGCGCGCCTGCCGGATCGCCCGGGAGACCACCGAGCTGTACGGGACGATCGTCGCCGCCGGGATCATCGCCTGGTTCGCCTTCCAGTCCTTCGAGAACATCGGCATGACGCTCGGCATCATGCCGGTCGCCGGACTCCCGCTGCCCTTCGTCTCCTACGGAGGGTCCTCCATGTTCGCCGTCTGGGTCGCCATCGGCCTGCTCCAGTCGATCAGGATGCAGCGGCCGATGTCCGCCTGAACCCGGCCCGTCGGGGTACGAGACCGTACATGGCGGACACCAAGCGTGAGATCGAGCGGAAATACGAAGCCACCGACGCCACCCGGCTGCCCGACCTGAGCCGGGTGGCCGGAGTCGACAGCGTGGTCCGACGCGGGCGGACCGAGCTCGACGCCGTCTACTACGACACCTCCGACCTCCGCCTCGCCGCCGACTCCCTCACCCTGCGCCGCAGGACCGGCGGGGACGACGATGGCTGGCACCTCAAGTTCCCCGTCGCCGTCGGCATCCGCGACGAGATCCGCGAACCGCTCAGCGACGCCCTGCCGCCCTCCTTCGCGGCCCTGCTCCGCTCCCGGGTCCGCCACGACGCGCCCGCCCCCGTCGTCCGGCTGCTCTCCTCCCGCGACGTCCAGCACCTGACGGCCGCCGACGGCGCCCTGCTCGCCGAGGTCAGCGTCGACACGGTGTGCGCGGAACGGCTCACGGGCAGCGGGACCGGTACCACGGCCACCTGGACCGAGATCGAGGTCGAGCTGGCCGACGACGGCGACCCCGCCTTCCTGGACGCGGTCGAGAAGCGGCTGCGCAAGGCCGGCGTACGCCCCTCCGACTCCCCGTCGAAGCTCGCCAGGGCGCTCGCCGACACCGGACCCGCCCCCCGGAAGCAGAAGCGCGCGGAGCGGAAGAAGGATCGGCCCCACACCGCGGGCGACCACGTCCTGGCCTACGTCCGCGAGCAGATCCGCACGATCATCGCTCTCGACCCGGCCGTCCGCCGCGACCTGCCCGACTCCGTGCACAAGATGCGCGTCGCCACCCGCCGACTGCGCAGCGCCTTCAAGACGCACCGCAAGATCCTCGACCGCGAGGTCACCGACCCCATCGGCGCGGAGCTCAAGTGGCTGGCGGCCGAGCTGGGCGTCGACCGCGACCAGGAGGTCCTGGACGCCCGCCTGGACTCCCGCGTCGGAGAGCTGCCCCGCACCCTGACGCTCGGCCCGGTGCACGCCCGGCTCCGCATCCGGTCGGCCGCCCGCCGCACCGGATCGCGCCGCGGGATCATCGCCGTACTGGACGGCGAGCGCTACCTCGCCCTCCTGGACGCCCTCGACGCGCTGAGCGCTGCCCCGCCGCTGCGCCCCGCCGCCGGGCGCGCCCCCGACAAGGTCCTGCCCCGCGCCCTGCTCAAGGACTACGGCCGCCTCGCCGCCCGCGTCGGCCACGCCCTCGAACAGCCGCCCGGACCCGAGCGGGACGCGGCGCTGCACGAGGCCCGCAAGGCCGCCAAGCGCGCCCGGTACGGGGGCGAGGCGGCCCGCCCCGCGCTCGGCAAGCCCGCCAAGCGCTTCGCCAAACGGATCAAGGCCGTGCAGTCCCTCCTCGGCGACCACCAGGACAGCGTCGTCACCCGTGAGGCCCTGCGGACCCTGGCGGCACAGGCGCACGCGGCGGGGGAGACCACGTTCACCTGGGGACTGCTGTACGGGCGGGAGGAGGCGGCCGCAGCGGCGAGGGAGCGCGAACTGCCCGGCGTGTGGGCCCGCGCGTCCGCCCCCGCACTGCGCGCGGATCTGAAGCACTGAGCGCCGGGGTACGCTGGATGGTCACCCCTGCCGGCTACGAAGGTTCGCGAGATGTCTGCCGCATCGGTCTTCCCACAGCTCGAAGCTCTGCTCCCGCATGTGCAGAAGCCCATCCAGTACGTCGGCGGTGAGCTGAACTCCACCGTCAAGGAGTGGGACAGCTGCGACGTCCGCTGGACCCTCATGTACCCCGACGCGTACGAGGTCGGACTCCCCAACCAGGGCGTCATGATCCTCTACGAGGTGCTCAACGAGCGCGAGGGCGTCCTCGCCGAGCGCACCTACAGCGTCTGGCCCGACCTCGAAGCGCTGATGCGTGAACACGGGGTCCCCCAGTTCACCGTGGACAGCCACCGGCCCGTCGGCGCGTTCGACGTCTTCGGGCTCAGCTTCTCCACCGAGCTGGGCTACACCAACATGCTCACCGCCCTGGACCTCGCGGGCATCCCGCTGGAGTCCAAGGACCGCACCGTCGACCACCCGATCGTCCTCGCGGGCGGCCACGCGGCCTTCAACCCCGAGCCGATCGCGGACTTCATCGACTGCGCGGTCGTCGGCGACGGCGAGCAGGCCGTCCTGGAGATCACCGAGATCATCCGCGCCTGGAAGGCCGAGGGCCGCCCCGGCGGCCGCGACGAGGTGCTGTTCCGGCTCTCGAAGACCGGCGGCGTCTACGTCCCGCGCTTCTACGACGTCGAGTACCTCCCCGACGGCCGCATCGGCCGCGTCGTGCCCAACCGGTCCGGTGTGCCGTGGCGGGTCTCCAAGCACACCGTCATGGACCTCGACGAGTGGCCCTACCCCAAGCAGCCCCTCGTCCCGCTCGCGGAGACCGTGCACGAGCGGATGTCCGTCGAGATCTTCCGCGGGTGCACCCGCGGCTGCCGTTTCTGCCAGGCCGGCATGATCACGCGCCCCGTGCGGGAGCGAAGCATCACCGGCATCGGCGACATGGTCGACAAGGGGCTCAAGGCGACCGGCTTCGAGGAGGTCGGCCTCCTCTCGCTCTCCTCCGCCGACCACAGTGAGATCGGCGACATCGCCAAGGGCCTCGCCGACCGGTACACCGACGACAAGATCGGCCTGTCGCTGCCCTCCACCCGGGTCGACGCGTTCAACGTCGACCTGGCCAACGAGCTGACCCGCAACGGCCGCCGCTCCGGTCTCACCTTCGCCCCCGAGGGCGGCTCCGAGCGCATGCGCAAGGTCATCAACAAGATGGTCTCCGAGGAGGACCTGATCCGCACGGTCGCCACCGCGTACGGCAACGGCTGGCGCCAGGTGAAGCTGTACTTCATGTGCGGCCTGCCCACGGAGACGGACGAGGACGTCCTCCAGATCGGGGACATGGCGGTCAACGTCATCGCCAAGGGCCGTGAGGTCTCCGGGCAGAACGACATCCGCTGCACCGTCTCCATCGGCGGCTTCGTGCCCAAGCCGCACACCCCCTTCCAGTGGGCCCCGCAGCTCAGCGCCGAGGACACCGACGCGCGGCTGAAGAAGCTCAGGGACAAGATCCGCGGCGACAAGAAGTACGGCCGCTCCATCGGCTTCCGCTACCACGACGGAAAGCCCGGCATCGTCGAGGGACTCCTCTCGCGCGGTGACCGCCGCGTCGGCTCCGTCATCCGCGAGGTCTACGAGTCGGGCGGCCGCTTCGACGGCTGGCGCGAGCACTTCAGCTACGACCTCTGGATGACCTGCGCCGAGAAGACGCTGCCCGCCTTCGGGGTGGACGTCGACTGGTACACCACCCGCGAGCGCACCTACGAGGAGGTCCTGCCCTGGGACCACCTCGACTCCGGCCTGGACAAGGACTGGCTCTGGGAGGACTGGCAGGACGCCCTCGACGAGACCGAGGTCGAGGACTGCCGCTGGACCCCCTGCTTCGACTGCGGCGTCTGCCCGCAGCTCGACCTGGACATCCAGATCGGCCCGACCGGCAAGAAGCTCCTGCCGCTCAGCGTCGTGAACAACCAGCCCGCCGGATGACGGAGCGCTGACGCCGGGCCCGGTCCGCAACCCCGGACCGGGCCCACGCGTCATCCTCCGTATGGACGACGGCAAGCACGAGGCCCGCCCGGCGCACGACCCCGGCGACAGCGCCCTGACCACGCTGATCAGGATTCCGGTGCGGATCGTGGTCCTGGTGCTCGTCCTGCCCGTGCGCATGGTCTGGGACGTGCTCACCGCGGGGTGGCACGCCGCCGGCCGCGTCCTGCTGCCCCCGCTGCGCCGCGGGCTCACCGCGCTGGCCGACGGGGTGGGCCGGGGCCTGGAAGCCGTGTTCGGCGGCGTCGGGTGGGTGCTGGGGTGGCTGCTCGGCGTCCTGGTGCTGAAACCGCTGAGCAGCCTCTACACCTGGGTCCTCACCCCGCTGGGCCACGGGCTGCGGTGGGCCGGCACGGCTCTGCTCGCCCCGGCCGCCCGCGGTGTCGGGGTCGGTCTGGTCCTGTTGGTCGTCCTCCTGCTAGTCCGGCCGGCGGTGGGCCTGTGGCGTCACGTGATCGTCCCCGTGGCGCGTCACGGCGTCGCCGCCCCGCTGGCATGGCTGTACGGGGCCGTCCTCACTCCGGCCGGCCACGGCGCGGCCCTGCTCCTCGGAGCCCTCGGGCGGGGCGCCGCGTGGACGCTGGGCCAGGCCTGGCAGGCCACCGAGTGGGTCCTCGAACGGGTCTGGCAGGGCGTCGCACGGGCCTCCGCCGTCCTGTGGCAGGCCCTCTCGGCCGTCGGGCGGGGACTGGGCGCGGTCGTCGGTCGGCTGGTGGGGACGCTGCTGGTGGCCCCCGCCTCCTGGACGTACCGCCGCCTCCTCCTCCCGGCAGGCCGAGAGGTCGCCGCCGCGTTCGAGGTCGCCTGGCGGATCGCCGGATACCTCAGCCGCGCCATCGGCCGGGGCGTCGCCCGGCTCGCGTGGTACCTGATCGGCGCGCCGGCCGCCTGGGCGTACCGTGCCGTCTGCACTCCGGTCGGCCACTTCGCGCGCGACAGCCTCTGGGCCCCGGCTCGGCGCGCCGCCGCAGAGGCGGGCCGCACCGCCCGGGCCGCCCTCGCCACCGCCCGGGAAACCGTGCGGCAGGCCCGCCGGGACGCCCGGCGCGTACTCGTCGGCTCCACGGGCGACGCGCGGTCCGGGGAACCGCACGAGGCCCCTGCGCGTACTCTGGGTAGTACAACGACTGTCCCCAGCGCGGCGCAGGCGTCCGAGACCTCCCCGTTCGGCGAGAAATTCGTCAAGCGGGGCTGAGCCGGAGCGGCACCCCGGGGGCCACCCGTATTTCGTGGGCGGCGCGCCACCGCGCCCGCCCCGCACCGAGGAGAAGAACCACTGGGCAAGCGACAGCCCGAAGGCCCGCCGCCCGCACCGGCAGTGCAGCGCATCCGCCTGCGCTACACCAAGCGCGGCCGCCTCCGGTTCACCAGCCACCGAGACTTCCAGCGGGCCTTCGAGCGGGCACTGCGCCGCTCCCAGGTACCCATGGCGTACTCGGCGGGCTTCACGCCCCACCCCAAGGTCTCCTACGCCAATGCCGCACCCACCGGCACGGGCAGCGAGGCGGAGTACCTGGAGATCGCGCTCACCGAGGCGCGCGACCCCGACGTCCTGCGTCGGCTGCTGGACGCGTCGATGCCCGACGGCCTCGACGTCATCGACGCGGTGGAGGCTCGCACCTCCGGCCTCGCCGAGCGGCTGACCGCCTCCGTCTGGGAGATCCGCCTGGACGGCGTCGACCCCGAGGACGCCCGCACGGCCGTGGCCGCCTTCAACGCGGCCGAGGCCGTGGAGGTGCAGCGCAAGGCGAAGAACGGCATCCGTACGTTCGACGCCCGCGCCGCCGTCGCCGACCTGCAGGCCCTCGACCCACCGGCTGATAGGCCGGGCGAGGCGCCCTGTGCGATACTGCGCCTGGTTGTTCGGCAAATGACACCTGCCGTGCGACCCGACGACGTCCTGTCCGGTCTCCGCGCTGTGGCCGACCTGGCGCCGCCCGTCCCCCCCGCGGTGACGAGGCTGGCGCAGGGGCTCTTCGACGAGGAGTCCGGCACGGTGACCGACCCGCTCGCGCCCGACCGCGAGGCCGCCCCGACCGCACATCCCGCGGTCGCCGGGGCAGCCGTCGCGACGGCGCCGGAAGGTACAGGTTCCGCGTAGGGCGGTCGTCGCAGCGCAGCCCTCCGACTCGGGAGCCACCTGGGTCGGGCCGCGCACTGACCCATAAGACTTTCGCCAGGCCGTACGCACACCGCGCACGGAACCGGCGAGCCAGACATCAGCTCCCGTGCGGCGCCCGCGCCCCGGACGGCGGTATCGCACCTCTGCGGACCGTGCCGGACCGGAACCAGGCGCGGCGCCCGGGAGCGTGACGGGAGAAACGCCCGCATGCCTCAGCCGAACGAACCCGGTACGACCGGGAACAACGAAGAGAACACCCCCGGCGACAAGCTGCCGCCGCGCCGCAGGCGCCGCGCCGCCTCCCGCCCGGCGGGCCCGCCGGGCGCCGTCGCGGGGCCCACCGAGGACGTCACGCCGGCCATACCGGCCGCCGAGTCCGGTGACCGCGCCCCGGACGCCGCACCCGCCAAGACGGCCGCAGAGGCCGCCCCGCCCGCCCGTACGCGCCGCCGTGCCGTGCGCAAGGCGACCGCGCCCGCGGGCGCGCCTCAGCCGGCCGAACCGGTGGAGAGCCCGGAGGCCGCCCCAGCGGCGCAGCCCCCGGAGCAGCCCGTCGCCGAGGAAGAGCCCGCCGCACCCGCGCCGCGCACCCGCCGCCGCGCGGTCCGCAAGGCGACCGCTCCGGCCGGGGCGCCGCAGACCGCAGAGGCCGTCCAGGCCCCGGTCGAGCCCGCCGCGGCTGAAGCCGAGCCCGAGGAGGAGGCAGAGGTGGACGTCATCGAGGAGACCCCGGCGCCCCGCCGCCGTCGCGCGTCCCGGAAGGCGACCGCCCCGGCCGGAGCCCCGCAGGCCGCAGAGGCCGCCGTCGTGGTCGAACCGGCCGTGACGACTCCGGAGCCGGCCGCGGAGCCGGAGCCCGCCGCGCAGGCCCCGCGCGGCCGTACCCGCCGCCGGGCCTCGGCCCCGGCCGGTGCGCCGCAGGCCGCCGCGCCCGCCGCGGAGACGGCGGCCGCGCCCGCCCCGGCCGCAGAGGAGCCCGCTACCGAGGAGCCCGCCGCCGAGGCGGAGGCCGTGGAGGAGACCCCGGCGCCCCGCCGCCGTCGCGCGTCCCGGAAGGCGACCGCCCCGGCCGGAGCCCCGCAGCCCGCGGAGGCCGCCGGACCGGTCGAGGAGGCCGTCGGGACCGGCGAGAGCCTGCCCGCCGCCGCGGCCGAGGAGCTGGCCGCCGAGACCGAGGAGGTCGAGGAGGCCGCCCCGCGCGGACGCCAGCGCCGCCGGGCCACCAGCTCCGGCCGCCCCGAGTTCACCGCGCAGACCGAGGAGCCCGCCCGCAAGGGCCGCCGCGCGACACGCCCGGCCGTCGCGGTGTTCCAGGCCCCGGTGTTCGCCGAGCCGATGTTCCAGACCCCCGAGACGGCGGCCGCCGCCGCTGCCGCGGTGGGATCGACCACGCCGTACGACGAGGCGGAGGAGACCGAGGAGCAGCCGGTCGCCGAGGCCGAGCAGCCCGAAGCGTCGGCAGAGGCCGCACCGCAGGGCGGCTCGCGCCGCCGTCGCCGCCGCCGTGGCGAGGCCGCCGGGAACGAGCAGGCCGCCGAGCCCGCCGCCCCGGTGGAGGCGGCCGCCGAGCAGCCGGCCGTCGCGGCCGAGCCAGAGGCGGAGGCCGAGCACGAGGCCGAGGACGCCGACGAGTATGGCGACCGCCCCTCGCGCCGCCGCCGTCGTGGTGGCCGTCGCCGCCGCCGCGGTGAGGCCAACGACTTCGACGAGGCCGAGCAGCACGCGGACGAGGTGCGCACGCCGTCCCGTTCGGAGGAGGCCCGCTCCGACGAGGAGCCGGCCGCCGGTCAGGACGCAGACGAGGGCGACGAGGACGAGGACTCCTCCGCCGCCGGATCGAGCAGCAGCCGTCGTCGCCGTCGTCGCCGTCGTCGCAGCGGGGACGCCGCCGCGGCCGAGGCCGAGCAGGGCGCGGACGACCCGGAGCGTACGGTCGTCAAGGTGCGCGAGCCCCGCAAGAAGGAGGAGCGCGAGCCCGGCACCGGCTTCGACGAGGTCCAGTCCATCAAGGGCTCGACCCGTATGGAGGCCAAGAAGCAGCGCCGCCGCGAAGGCCGCGAGCAGGGCCGCCGCCGGGTGCCGATCATCACCGAGGCCGAGTTCCTGGCGCGCCGCGAGGCCGTCGAACGCGTGATGGTCGTCCGCCAGAGCGGCGAGCGCACCCAGATCGGCGTCCTCGAGGACAACGTGCTCGTCGAGCACTACGTCAACAAGGAGCAGGCCACCAGCTACGTCGGCAACGTCTACCTGGGCAAGGTCCAGAACGTCCTGCCGTCCATGGAGGCCGCGTTCGTCGACATCGGCAAGGGCCGCAACGCCGTCCTGTACGCCGGTGAGGTCAACTTCGAGGCGCTCGGCATGGCCCACGGGCCGCGCCGGATCGAGTCGGCGCTCAAGTCCGGGCAGTCGGTCCTCGTCCAGGTGACCAAGGACCCGATCGGCCACAAGGGCGCCCGCCTGACCAGCCAGGTCTCGCTGCCCGGCCGCTACCTCGTCTACGTGCCCGAGGGCTCGATGACCGGGATCAGCCGCAAGCTCCCCGACACCGAGCGCTCCCGCCTCAAGACGATCCTCAAGAAGATCGTCCCCGAGGACGCGGGCGTCATCGTGCGCACCGCCGCCGAGGGCGCGAGCGAGGACGAGCTGCGCCGTGACGTCGAGCGGCTCCAGGGGCAGTGGGAGGAGATCCAGAGGAAGGCGAAGGGCACCAGCGGCTCCAACGCGCCGACGCTGCTCTACGGCGAGCCGGACATGACCGTCCGGGTCGTCCGCGACATCTTCAACGAGGACTTCTCCAAGGTCATCGTCAGCGGTGACGACGCGTGGCAGACCATCCACGGGTACGTCTCGCACGTCGCGCCGGACCTGACGGAGCGGCTCTCGCGCTGGACCTCCGAGGTCGACGTCTTCGCGACGTACCGCATCGACGAGCAGCTGATGAAGGCGCTGGACCGCAAGGTCTACCTGCCCAGCGGCGGTTCGCTGGTGATCGACAAGACCGAGGCGATGATCGTCGTCGACGTCAACACCGGCAAGTTCACCGGCCAGGGCGGCAACCTGGAGGAGACCGTCACCAGGAACAACCTGGAGGCGGCCGAGGAGATCGTGCGCCAGCTGCGGCTGCGCGACCTCGGCGGCATCGTCGTCGTCGACTTCATCGACATGGTGCTGGAGTCCAACCGGGACCTGGTGCTGCGGCGGCTGCTGGAGTGCCTGGGCCGGGACCGCACCAAGCACCAGGTGGCCGAGGTCACCTCGCTGGGCCTGGTGCAGATGACCCGCAAGCGGGTGGGCCAGGGCCTGCTGGAGTCCTTCTCCGAGACCTGCGTCCACTGCAACGGGCGCGGCGTCATCGTCCACATGGAGCAGCCGACGTCGGCCGGCGGCGGTGGCGGCGGCAAGCGTTCCAAGAAGCGCGGCCGCGGCGGCGTCCAGGAGCCCGAGCACGCCCACGAGCAGGATCACGGTCACGACGAGCACGCGGCGGCCGAGCCCGCCGAGTCCGAGTCCGAGGCCGAGCTGGCCGCCGAGGTCGCCGCCCCGGTGGCGCTCCCGGAACCGGAGTTCGTCGCGGACGAGGAGCTCTACAGCAGCCCGGCCGAGGCCGAGGCAGCCGCTTCGCGCGGTCGTGGCCGGCGCCGGGCCTCCCGCAAGGCGTCCGCCCCGGCCGGCGCTCCGAAGGCCGAGGCCGACGCCCCGGTCGCAAAGGCTCCTCCCGCCCAGGCCCCCGCTCCCGTCGCGGAGGCCCGCACCGAGCCGGTTCCCGACACGCCTGCCGCCGAGCCGGCCCGTAAGCCGGAGGCAGAGGCTCCCGAGGCCGAAACGCCCGAGGTCGCTGCCGAGGCCGCGCCCCAGGGCCGTACACGCCGTCGGGCCACCCGTAAGGCATCCGCTCCGGCGGGTTCGCCGAAGCAGGCGGAGGCGGCGGAGCCGGTCCAGCCCACCGAGCCCACCACGGAGCCGGTCGCGGCCGAGGACCCGGTCGTCGAAGCGCCGCCCGTGGCCGAGCCCGCCGCAGAGCCGGCCGAGGCCCCGCAGGCGGCGGCCCCGCCGCGTGCCCGGCGCCGGGCGACCCGCAAGGCCACCGCTCCGGCGGGTTCGCCCACCGGGTCGGACGAGGCCGCGGTCGTCGTGGTCGCGTCGGCACCGGAGTCGCAGGCCCCGGAGTCCGGCGCACCGGAATCCGGTGCTCCCGTCTCCGACCAGGGGGCCGAGAGCGCCGAGGGCTCCGCGGAGCCGGCTCCGGCGAAGAAGACGGCCCGCAAGGCCGCCGCCAAGAAGGCCCCGGCGAAGAAGGCGGCGGCGAAGAAGACCGTCGCCAAGAAGGCCGCCGCGAAGAAGACGACGGCGAAGTCGCCGGCCAAGACGACCGCGAAGAAGACGACGAAGAAGACCGTCGCCGCCGAGCAGTCGTCGCCTTCCGTGACCGCCTCCGCGCCCTCCGCGGACGGCGAGCCGTCGGCCGGCTGATGAACCCGTAAGCGGCTGTTCATCTTCAGGTGTCCCGCCCCGAGCCCATGGGGGCGGGACACCTGCTCTGTTTCCGAACTGATGCCGCCTCTGGTTAACGGGCCAGAAATGGGCTGAGAAATCCCTGATAATGTGACGATGGTTGCCATGCTTGTGAGCGTTTCTGACGCAACTACGGTTGGTGACAGGCCCGGGAGCGAACGGACCGGGCCACTTTCCTCGGCAGGGCGTCGGCATCGCGCCGGTGAGGTTATGCGCGACCTCGTAAGACGTCCCGCACCTCGGAGCTCTGCCTGGTAACGAGCTCTTGCGGTGTTCAAGGAGGACGTCCATGACGAGCATCAACGAGCAGCCGATTCCTGCTGCCCGTCCGGTCATCGGGGAAGACGAGATCGAGGCCGCGGTACGCGTCCTGCGCAGCGGTCGCGTCGTGCAGGGGCCGGAGGTCGCGGCCTTCGAGGAGGGCTTCTCGCGGCTGGTCGACGACCGGCACTGCGTCGCCGTGAACTCGGGCACCTCTGCCCTCCAGCTGCTGCTGCTGGCCCTGGGCATCGGCCCCGGCGACGAGGTGATCGTCCCCTCCTTCTCCTTCGCGGCCTCCGCGAACGCCGTGCGTCTCGTCGGCGCCGACGCGGTGTTCGCCGACATCGAGCCGGACGGCTTCGGCCTCGACCCGGCTGCGGTCGAAGCCGCGATCACGCCTCGCACCGCCGCGATCATGCCGGTGCACCTCTACGGTCACCCGGCCGCGATGGACAAGCTCAAGCCCATCGCCGACAAGCACCGGCTCGCCGTGGTCGAGGACGCCTGCCAGGCGCACACCGCGGCGCTGAACGGCACCCCGGTCGGCGCCTTCGGGGCGGGCGGCGCCTTCAGCTTCTACCCGACCAAGAACATGCACGCGCTGGAAGGCGGCATGGTCACCACGGCCGACGCCGAACTGGCCCGCACCCTGCGCCTGTTGCGCAACCAGGGCATGGAGCAGCGCTACGCCAACGAGATCGTCGGCGCCAACATGCGGATGACCGACGTGTCCGCCGCCATCGGCCGCGTACAGCTCGCCAAGGTCGAGGGCTGGACCGAGCAGCGCCGCGCCAACGCCGCCTACCTGGACGCGCACATCACCGCCCCGGCCGTCACCACGCCGCCGGTGGCCGAGGGCGCCCGGCACGTCTACCACCAGTACACCGTGCGCGTCCGAGGCGACCGGGACGCCGCGATGGCGAAGCTCACCGAGGCGGGCATCGGCAACGCGGTCTACTACCCGACGCCGATCCACCGGCTCAAGCCCTACTGGGAGCCGGACCAGAAGGCCGGCCGCGCCTGGGACCTGCCCGAGACCGAGCGGGCCGCCGCCGAGGTCGTCTCGCTGCCCGTCCACCCGTCGCTCGCCCCGGCCGACCTGGAGCGGATCGTCGCCGCCGTGAACGCCCTGGGGGAGAATCTGTGAGCGCCGTACTCAAGGCCGGGCTCGTCGGCCTGGGCTCCATGGGCCGCCACCACGCCCGGGTCCTCGCCGGCCTGGAGGGCGTGGAGCTGGTGGGCGTCGTCGACCCGATGGGCGACCAGAACGGATGGGCGCAGGGCGCGCCCGTCCTCGCCACCGTCGAGGAGCTCATCGCTCTCGGCATCGACTACGCCGTCGTGGCCTGCCCGACCGCGCTGCACGAGGAGGTCGGCCTCCAGCTCGCCGACGCCGGTGTCAGCGCCCTGGTCGAGAAGCCGCTCGCGGACACCGTCGAGGGCGCCCGCCGCCTCGTCGAGGCCTTCGAGTCACGCGGCCTGGTGGCCGGCGTCGGCCACATCGAACGCTGCAACCCGGCCCTGCTCTCGCTGCGCGCCCGCCTGGAGTCTGGCGAACTGGGCGACGTCTACCAGGTCGTCACCCGCCGCCAGGGCCCCTTCCCGCACCGCATCGCGGACGTCGGCGTGGTCAAGGACCTGGCCACCCACGACATCGACCTGACGGCCTGGGTCACCGGTCAGGAGTACACCTCGATCGCCGCCCACACCGTCTCCAAGTCGGGCCGCCCGCACGAGGACATGGTCTCCGCCGTCGGCCAGCTGTCCGACGGCACGATGGTCAACCACCTGGTCAACTGGCTGAGCCCGCTCAAGGAGCGGTTCACCTCGGTCACCGGCGAGCGAGGCTGCTTCATCGCCGACACCCTCACCGCCGACCTCACCTTCCACTCCAACGCCGCCGTCGCCACCGAGTGGGAGGCGCTGCGCGCGTTCCGCGGGGTCTCCGAGGGCGACATGGTTCGCTTCGCCATCCCCAAGCGCGAGCCGCTGCTTGTCGAGCACGAGCTCTTCCGAGACGCTGTGCGGGGCGGACCGGCCGACATCTGCACCCTGCGGCAGGGACTTCGTACGGTCGAGGTGGCCGCCTCCGTGCTGGAATCCGCCGCCACGGGCACCACGGTGCGGTGCGGTGCGGACCGGGGGACGCATACATGACCACACCCGATGTCACGGTGGTCGTAGCCGTCTACAACACGATGCCCTACCTCACCGAGTGCCTGAACTCGCTGGTGGGACAGAGCATCGGTCATCAGCGGCTACAGGTCGTGGCGGTCGACGACGGTTCGACGGATGACAGCGGCAAGGAGCTCGACCGCTTCGCACAGCAGTACCCCGACGTCTTCACGGTGGTCCACCAGCCCAACTCGGGCGGCCCGGCCGCACCCAGCAACCGCGCCCTGGACCTGGCGGCCGGCCGCTTCGTGTACTTCATCGGCTCGGACGACTACCTCGGCGAAGAGGCGCTGGAGCGGATGGTGGACTGCGCCGACGCCAACGAATCCGACGTGGTCGTCGGAAAGATGGTCGGCACGAACGGGCGCTACGTCCACCAGAAGCTGTACGACGGGAACCACGCCGACGTCAGCCTCTACGACTCGGCGCTGCCCTTCACGCTCGCGAACACCAAGCTCTTCCGTCGCGAGCTGGTGGAGAAGCACGGGCTGCGGTTCCCCGAGGACCTGCCGGTCGGCAGCGACCAGCCGTTCACCATCGAGGCGTGCGTCCGGGCCCGGAAGATCTCCGTGATCTCCGACTACACCTGTTACTACGCGGTCAAGCGCGGCGACGCCAGCAACATCACCTACCGGGCGAACCACCTGGCCCGGCTCCGGTGCACCGGCAGGATCATGGAGCACACGGCCAAGCTGATCCCCGCCGGCCCGCAGCGCGACGCCGTGCTCAAGCGGCACTTCGACTGGGAACTCTCCAAGCTCCTGCAGAAGGACTTCCCCGCCCTCGACCTCGACACCCGACGCCAGGTGTGCGAGGGCGTCGGCACGCTGGTGGACGCCTATTTCACCGACGACCTGCGCGACGGCACCGGAGTCAAGCGGCGCGTGCGCTTCGGCCTGGCCCGGCGCAAAGCCGTCGACGAGCTCACCCGGGCCATCGCGGAGGAGACCGAGCACGGGGCGCCGCCCTTCCTGCTGGAGGGCGACCGTGCCTTCGCCCCCTACGCGGGATTCCGGGACGCGGAGGTCGGCCTCGAGGACCGGTACTACGAGGTGCTCGGCGAGACGGTCGCGGGCCGCCTCGCCGCCGGTACGCGACTGGAGTCGGCCGACTGGGAGCAGAACGGCGACGCGTTCGCGTTCACCGTGACGCTGCGCCTGGGAGTCACCGGCGAGACGTCCTCCGCCGCCGTCGCCCTGGCCCAGGGCGCCATGCCGCAGAGCGCGGACAAGCCCGGAGCGCGCAGGCTCCCCGCGGACGCCCCGCGCCCGCAGAGCACCGGCACGCTCACGACCGGGGCGTCCGCGGACGGCGGCACCCTGCTGACCGCGACGATTCCGCTCGCGCCCGTGCGCGCCAAGCGGGGCGTCCGCGTCTACGTGGACGTGGCGGGCTCCACGTACGAGATCCCCGTCCGCGCCGAGGACCGGCCGATGCCGCTGGCGCGCCGCTGGGGGAGCACCGACCCCCACCGGGTCGCGGCGAACCCGAACACCAAGGGCCGGCTCGTGATCACGACGGCCCCGCTGTGGGAACCGAAGCCCAGCGTGGGCGCACGGCTGCGCCGAACGCTGTCCAGGTCGAAGAGGAAGTAACCCGATGAACATCTGTGTAGTCGCGCTCGGCAAGATCGGACTTCCGCTCGCCGTGCAGTTCGCCGCCAAGGGCCACAAGGTCATCGGCGCGGACGTCAACGAGAAGGTCGTCGAACTCGTCAACGCGGCCACCGAGCCGTTCCCCGGCGAGCACGACCTGGACGTCAAGCTCAAGGAGACGGTCGGCGCGGGCCTGCTCTCCGCCACGACGGACACCACGGCCGCGGTCGCCGCGTCCGACGCCGTCGTGGTCGTCGTCCCGCTCTTCGTGGACGCCGAGGGCACCCCCGACTTCGGCTGGATGGACGCCGCCACCAAGGCGATCGCGGCAGGCCTGAAGCCCGGCACCCTGGTCAGCTACGAGACCACGCTGCCGGTCGGCACCACCCGCACCCGCTGGGCGCCGATGCTGGCCGAGGGCTCGGGCCTGACCCCCGGTGAGGACTTCCACCTGGTCTTCTCGCCGGAGCGGGTGCTCACCGGCCGGGTCTTCGCCGACCTGCGCCGCTACCCCAAGCTCGTCGGCGGCATCGACGAGGCGTCCGCGGAGCGCGGCGTCGCGTTCTACGAGGCCGTGCTCGACTTCGACGAGCGCGAGGACCTGCCCCGGCCGAACGGCGTCTGGGACCTCGGCACCGCGGAGGCCTCCGAGCTGGCGAAGCTCGCCGAGACCACCTACCGCGACGTCAACATCGGCCTGGCCAACCAGTTCGCCCGGTTCGCCGACCAGAACGACATCGACGTCAAGAAGGTCATCGAGGCCTGCAACAGCCAGCCCTACAGCCACATCCACCAGCCCGGCATCGCCGTCGGCGGCCACTGCATCCCGATCTACCCGCGGATGTACCTGTGGAACGACCCGGAGGCGACCGTCGTGCGCTCGGCCCGCGAGGCCAACGCCGCGATGCCCGTGTACGCCGTAGACCTGCTGGCCGCCGCCTACGGCGACCTGGACGGCGCCGGGGTCCTGGTGCTGGGCGCCGCCTACCGCGGCGGAGTCAAGGAGACCGCGTTCTCCGGCGTCTTCGGCGTCGTCGAGGCGCTCAAGGCACGCGGCGCGATGCCGTTCGTCTCCGACCCGATGTACACCCCGCAGGAACTGACCGCCCTCGGGCTCGTCCCGCACGAGCACCAGGCCGTCACCGCCGCGATCCTCCAGGCCGACCACGCCGAGTACCGCGAGCTGGCGGCCGCGGACCTCCCGGACGTCCGCGTCCTGGTCGACGGCCGTCGCACCACGGACCCGGCCAAGTGGACGGGCGTACGCCGCGTCGTCATCGGCGGCTGACGATGACCTGGCTGATCACCGGCGGGGCCGGCTACATCGGTTCCCACGTGGTCGCGGAGATGGCGGGCCAGGAGCGCCTCGTCGTCCTCGACGACCTCAGCACCGGACGGGCCGGACGCCTCCCGCAAGGTGTCCCGCTCGTCGTGGGCTCGGTCCTGGACCGGGAACTGCTCGACCGGGTGCTGGCCGACCACGCGGTGACCGGCATCGTGCACATCGCCGGCAAGAAGCAGGTGGCGGAGTCCGTCGAACGACCGCTGTACTACTACCGCGAGAACGTCGACGGACTGCGCACCCTGCTGGAGGCGGCGGCCGCGGCCGGCGTCCGGCGCCTCCTCTTCTCCTCCTCGGCGGCCGTCTACGGCATGCCCGATGTCGACCTGGTCACCGAGCAGACCCCCTGCCTGCCGCTCAGCCCGTACGGCGAGACGAAACTCGCCGGCGAGTGGCTGGTGGCCGCCGCCGGCCGGGCGCACGGCATGGCCACGGCCTCGCTGCGCTACTTCAACGTGGCCGGCGCCGCGTCGGCGGAGCTGGGCGACGACGGGGTCTTCAACCTGGTCCCCATGGTCTTCGAACGCCTCGAAGCCGACGAGGCGCCCCGGATCTTCGGAACCGACTACCCGACCCCGGACGGCACGTGCGTTCGCGACTACGTGCACGTGGAGGACATCGCCTCCGCACACGCAGCCGCGGCACGCCGTCTGACCCGGGACCCCGCTGCCGAACTGGTCCTCAACATCGGCCGGGGCGAGGGGTCCTCCGTCGCGGAGATGGTCGACGCCATCCTCGACGTCACCGGCCGCACCGGTCTGGCCCCGGCCGCAGAGGCGCGCCGCGCAGGGGACCCGGCCCGCGTGGTCGCCTCAGTGGACGCCATCCGCCGTGAGCTGGGCTGGTCGGCCCGGCACGGGGTACGCGCCATGATCGAGTCGGCCTGGGCGGGGTGGCGGCTGAGGCACCTCGACGTACGTACCTGACAGAGCGGCCCGTCATATGGCTGAGGCGCTCGTACCCCCGTAAGGGTACGAGCGCCTCAGCCATATGACGGGCCGGAGAGCGCGAGGAGCTGTCAGCCGATGAACAACTCGTCGAAACGGTCCTGGACCCCAGGCCAGTCCCAAGTGCCGATGGCGTACTCGGATGCCGCCGCGGAAGCCTCGCGCCAGGCACTCTCAGTCGCTGTGACCTCGAGAATGCGCTGCGCCGCCTCCTCCGGCGAGTCCACGACCCAGCCCTCGGGGTAAAGGGTGCGGGCGCTCTCGGCTTTCCCGGCGTAGAAGGGCCAGTCCCGGACGACCGGGACCGCCGCACTGGCGGCACCTTCCATCAGACCCACATGGCAGCCCTCACGAACCGAAGAGCTGATGATCACTCCGATGTCGGTGAGAGCGGTCGGCACGTCGTCGGTGGGGCCGAGCTGGACCACCGCGCCGGATGCCACGAGCGGCTTCAGCTCGCGTTTCAACAGAGTCAGGTAGTCCGCAGTCGCCTTGCTCGTCTTGGGGTTCATGTCTCCGCCGACCAGAAGCAGACGATAGCGCTCGTCATGCTGGCGTACCCGCTTCAGGACCTGCAGGGCCCAACGCGGGTCCTTGGCGACCTGGCTGATCCCTATCAGTCCGAGGTTGAAGCGGGCGTCGGCGGCCTTGGGCCGGGCGAAGCCGGACAGGTCCATGGCGTTGTCGACCACATGCATGCGCGGAGCGGACTCACCTCGCAGCTGCGGCACCAGCGAGGTGACCAGCTCCCGCACATGCGGTGCCACGAATACCAGGTCGTCCACTCGGGAGAAGTCCGTCATGTGAGGCCAGAAGGTGAAGGCTTCGTAACTGTGCAGCCGGACCACGATCCGGGTGTCACCCGGATCGATCGTGGTCAGCATGGCGGCCGGGCCCACCGACCAGTCGAGGAACACGGTGTCCGCCCAGTCCAGGTACGGACGCATCAGCCGCTCCACATCGGTCTGGTACTGGGTCGTACCGCCCGACATCCGGTCCCCCAGTATCGGCCGTGTCGCCCAGGCGATGCGCTTGAGGGCCTTCTGGGTTGCGAGGTCAAGGAAGCGGAGCTCGACACCGGGGTGATTCCGGTACCGCTCGAGGATGTGGTGCAAGAAGTTGGCGTTGGCGCTGGTGGTGACCAACAGACGCAGTGGCCGGTCCGTCGGCGGTGCCTTTGGAGGTGTCTTCCGACCGTGAGGGTGGCTGACCGACCGGAACGCGGCGGAGCTCCGCAACCGGGCGACGTAGCCGGAGGCGTCCTCTGCCAGCGGGGAGCTGAGCTGGTCGATGTGGAGCACTCTGTGGAAGTGGAGGAACAAGGCCCGGTGCAGTGCTGTCGCGGCGGCCTCGTAGTCGCCCCGGGCGTACCGCTCGTCGGCCAGGCTCAGCTGGGCGTCCACGGCCCGACCGAGCCCACGCGGGCTGATGCCCTGGGAGATCTCGGTCATGACGCCTTCATTGAGCAGTTCTGCTCGCAGTGCCGGATCGGGGACCTTGGACGCAGCGTCGCTCAGCGTCAGGGCGGCTCCACTGATCCTTCCGGCCTCCTCCATGCCTTCGGCAACATACCGGGAGGCCGACGCGCGAACCGTGCCCGGCACGCCGGGCACGGTGACGGCCGTACGCCAGAGTCGGGCGCCTACGGTAGTGCGCATGACCGGTCGGGCCGTGGCGGTTCGCATCACTGCGGCGGGGATGCCGACGACGGAGCGCCGTAGGTCCCTGGCGACCGCGCCGACCGGTGGAAGGGCCGCTGGGCGCTGAGGCCCGCCGATGACCTTGTCCAGTGCCCGGAGCGCTGGCGTGATGCCGAAGTGTGCCTCCGCCACGGTGTTGTACTGGGCCAGCCGCCAGACCGTGTAAACGGCGCCGGGGTCCAAGGCCACGATCACGTGGGCGCTGCGGGCCTGTCGACGCAGCCACCGGTCACGCTGCGCTTGCATCCACACCCGCATGCCCGCAGGGGATGCCTTCGCCTTGCGGCGCAATGCCGCACTGCGCTTGTTCAGATTGCGCGGCAGCTGGTGCACCTCGTCGAGGCCGGCCAGGGTGAGTTCCTCGGCGACCGAAGCAGTGCGGAAGGTACCAGCCAGGTAGGTGCTGGCACCCCTGGCCCGGAACTGCGTCAGAGCGTCCGCAAGAACACCGACCGGTGGTTTCTTGGTCGCGATGAACAGGACATCGGTCACGTTGCGGACCCTCCGGTGACGATCGACTTCTTGGAGAGGGCGGCCGCCCCCGCGACACCGACCGATCCGGGGCTTTCCAGGTCCAGCCGCTCGATCAGATTCCGCACCGCCGAGGTCATCAGCGACTCGCGGGTGAACTGGTCGGCGTGGGTCATCGCCTCGGCGTGCAGCGCGTCGCTGGTGTTGACCGCCAGGTGAGCGGCCTGGATGAACGACTGCGCCAGCGCCTCGACATCGAGGCCGACGGCTCCTGTCCACAGGGGATGGCCGCGCAGTACGTTCGACGCGTCGTGTTCCACGACGTGGGCGGAGACGATGGGGAGGCCAGTGGCCATGTACTCGTACACCTTGCCGGAGGTCACATAGCGCCCCCCGATGAGGATGAGGACCATGGCGTCCCAGCGGGCGTAAATCTCGGCGACTTCCGCCTTGGAGGCCGGCCCGCCGAAGCGAACACCGTCCGGTTCGGCCTCCTTGAGGATCTCTGTGTGCCGGGTTACCCCCCGGCCCGCTCCGTTGCCGATATGACCGCGGACCTCAAAACGAGCCGTGGCCAGCAGAGGTTCCTGCTCGCGGGCCGAGCGCCAGGCGTCGAGGACGGTCTCCAAGTGAGCGGCGCTGAAGTTCACCGTTCCCAGATAGCCGAAGACGAGGCCCGAGTCGACGTCGGGGCGGTGGACCCGGCCGGGGGAGCTGTCCGCGTCGTAACCGTTGCGCACCACGTGGACACGGTCGGCGAAGTCCGGATACCGCGACCGGTAGTGCTCGGCGATGGGGTCGTTGACGACCCACAGCGAGACGGCGTGGTCGAGGATCTTCTGCTCCCAGCGGCCCAGTTCGGAGTCGCGGGAGAAGGCTTCCGTGCCGTCGATGACATCGATGGACCAACCGTCGCGGAAGTCGACCGCATAGGGGACCCGGTGTTCCTCCCAGAGCTTCCAGGCGGCGGCGAGGTTCACATAGGGAACACAGCTGGCCAGCAGGAGATCCGCTGTGTGTTCCCCATGGATATCCAGGACGGCCTGCTCCAGCGCGCCGCGCCACTCGCCGAAGTTGGGCTCCGGGAAGGTCTCGGACTGGCGCTGGCGCAGCTCGGCAGCCCATTGGTTGGGGCGCAGGGCGCGGGCCTCGTCGTAGAGACGGATGTCCGTCTCCAGATCCTCACGCGCTAGCGGCAGCTCCACCACCTTCACCTGCGGGTCGACCTGCTCCAAGAGGGTGAGGTCGATGCCCGAGTCGCGTTCCCACGACTCCTGGGCGATGGTGACGACGGTGACGTCCCAGCCGGCGCGGATGAACTGGTTCGCGGTTTCCCGCATGCGGTAGGCACAGCTCTTGGCGGCGGGCGGGAAACCGATGGCGAGGTAGATCACATGAGGCCGTGTGCCCTTCGAGACCAGCCCGGACCTGGGAGACGCTGACATAACTAGTGACGCTAGCACGGTGACATATACCTATTAGCGCCACGAGTGGCGCCGCGCATGTCACACGGACCGGCTGACTCCTTTCCACGCTTCCATGATCCGGACGACGTTCTTCGCGGCGTTGCCGTCCCCGTACGGGGTACCGGGGTCCCCCGTCGGCGCGGAACGGTTCACCGTGGCTGCCCAGGTGGCCGCGTCCATGTTCTGCGGGTCGGGGACCAGCGTGTTCCAGCCCGTCTGCACGGTCTCCACCCACTCTGTCTCCGGCCGGATGGTCGTGGTGATCCGCTGGAGGAGGAAAGCTTCCTTCTGCAGTCCGCCCGAGTCGGTGATGACGCCGGTGGAGGCCAGGACCGCCGCGATGAGCCCCGCGTACGGAAGCGGCCTGCCGACGTGGACGGCGCCCTTGTTCAGTTCGATGCCGTGGGCCTCGGCACGCGCGGTGAGGCGAGGGTGGGCCAGCAGGGCGACGGGCACGGGCAGACCCGCCAGAGAGTCGATGATCGCGGACAACCGGGCGGGGTCGTCCGTGTTGTCCGGGCGGTGCAGTGTGGCGAGCAGGAACGGCTGGGAGGGGTCGATGCCGTCGGGCAGCGAAGGGGCGGCATGCTCACCGGCCAGTACGGCGTCCCTAATGCGGAGGCAGATGTCGACCATCACATCGCCCGCCAGCTCCGCCCGGTCGGCCAGTCCCTCGGCGGCGAGGTGGCGTACGGCCTCCTCGGTCGGCGCGAGGAGGAGGTCGGCGCAGTGGTCGGTCAGTACCCGGTTGTGCTCCTCCGGCATGCGCCGGTTGAACGAACGCAGGCCTGCTTCCAGGTGCGCGACGGGAAGGTGCATCTTCACCGCCGACAACGCACCGGCGATGGTGGAGTTGGTGTCTCCGTACACCAGGACCCAGTCCGGCTTCTCGCGTTCCAACACTGGATCGAGGGCGGACAGGACCGACCCGGTCTGCACGCCATGGCTCCCGGAACCGACACCGAGGTGGACGTCCGGGTCGGGGATGCCGAGACCGTCGAAGAAGACATCCGAGAGATCCGCGTCATAGTGCTGGCCTGTGTGCACGATGACGTGCTCGTGGTCCGTGCCGGCGAAGGCGGCCGAGATGGGTGCCAGTTTCACCAATTGTGGACGGGCGCCGACGATGCTGATGACTTTCACTGGGCACTCTTCTTCTGGGTCAGGTCGCGTGCGGACTTGGTCAGGGTCATGTTAGGCAATCATCCGGTCCGCGGGGGTCGGAGGCTGTAGGCGACGCAGGTGCGCGTACTGCCCTGACCTGTCCGGACAGCCTCTGTGGAGCTCGTCACACAGTTGAGGTCGAACTGCCCCTGCCCGACCGGCTGTTCGGTGACGCAGACGTCATGGGCCGTCTGTCAACGCCATGGCCGTCCCCGGGAGCGGGGAGGGCCTGCTGTGCCGTGCGGGACTTCAGCGCTCGGTCAGCGCCCCGTCCCTCTCCTCGTACAGAGACCCGCTTTCCGGACACTCCCATACCCCCGGCTCGTCTTCGCGTGCGACCAGGCGCACGCCGCTGCGGCCCACCCAGCCGATCTGGCGGGCCGGTACGCCGACGACGAGGGCGAAGTCCGGGACGTCCTTGGTGACCACCGCACCCGCCGCGACCATCGCCCACCGGCCGATCCGCACCGGCGCGACACAGACCGAGCGCGCGCCGAGCGAGGCGCCCTCGGCGACCTGGACGCCGACGGCCTCCCAGTCGCCGCCGCGCTTCTGCTTGCCGTCCGGGTCGACCGAGCGGGGGTTGTGGTCATTGGTGAGTACCACGGCGGGGCCGACGAAGACGCCGTCGCCGAGCTCGGCGGGCTCGTACACGAGGGCGTAGTTCTGGAGCTTGACGTTGTCGCCGATACGGACCCCGGTGCCGACGTAGGCGCCGCGGCCGACGACGCAGCCCTCGCCGAGCTTGGCTCCCTCGCGGATCTGCGCCAGCTCCCAGACGCTGGAGCCGGCCCCGATCTCGGCGGTCTCGTCGACCTGGGCGGTGGGCTGGACCCTGTAAGTCACGTACGGACACCTTCCGGAAGGCGGATTTTCCGGAAAGCTTACGGTCCCCGGAGAGGAGCCTTGCGATAGGCAGGCCCCCGATCCCGCTTCGCCGCACCACCTTACGATGTATGCACCCGTAAGCTCGGCGGACGGCGAGGACCGGTCCCGCGCGCAGGGCCGACCAACAGTTCGAGAAACCCACTCCTCGCACGAGGTTCTGTCGCCGCGGAGAAAGTGGTCCTCATCGCGAGTCCGTCGGGGCTCGGCGCCACCGCCCAGGGCGGCCCCAATGTGTGGTGACCGGCCGTTCAGCTCGCCTGCGACGAGGCGTGGGCCCACGTCCGCCACCCGCGGGGACCGGCCCTCGTGCGGTGGTCTCAGATGAGGTGTTTGAAGGTGCCCCAGCCGTGGCCGATCTTGGTGGCGGCGTTGAGGCTGTTGCTCTTGCTGGTGTAGAGGAAGAGGTCGCCGGTGTTGCGGTTGACGGTGATGACGTCTGCGCGTCCGTCGCTGTTGATGTCGGCCAGGGTGAGTTTGTTCATGAGGTGGAAGCTGGTGCCGATTTCGATGGCGTTGCTGATGCCGCCGGAGATGCCGGGGTAGAGCTGGAGGGTTCCGGTGTCTTCGCGGGTGGCGATGAGGTCGGCGATGTTGTCGCCGTTGAAGTCGCCGGCGGCCAGGTTGGTCATCTTCGACCAGCCGCTGCCGATCTGCTTGGTGTAGGTCACTCCGCTGCCGTTGCCGGTGTAGAGGTGCAGGGTGGCGTCTGTTTTGCGGACGGCGACGATGTCGGCCTTGCCGTCGCCGGTGAAGTCGCCGACCGCGAGGTGTTCGATGCCGGTCCAGCTGTGTCCGATTTCCTTGGCGGACTCGAATCCGCCGTCGCCGTCGCCGAGGTAGAGGAACAGTTTGCCGGTGTTCTTGTTGGTGGCGATGAGGTCGCCGTCGCCGTCGCCGTTGAAGTCGGCGCCGGCGACCTTGTCCATGTCGTCCCAGCCGCCGCCGAGCTCCTTCGTGAAGTCCACGCCGGTGGAGCCGTTGCCGTAGTAGAGCTGCAGGGTGTTGGTGGAGTCCACTCCCAGCAGGTCGTCCTTCAGGTCACCGGTGTAATCGTGATCACG
>NZ_JBBBEN010000085.1:0-24506 GCF_037137275.1 Streptomyces pratensis
GGTACTGCAGGGGGGACCCTGTGGGAGAGTAGGACGCCGCCGAACAATTTTTCCGGGAAAGCCTCGTGCCATTGGCACGGGGCTTTTCTGCGTTCCGGACCGGATACGAGGGAAGGCAGAAGGGCGCCCCTCCCACCCCTGTGCTCCTGTCGGCAGAAGCTGGGGGTAAGGTCAGGAGGCATCATTGGCACGTTCTTCACAGGAGGCCCCCGGGTGGAGGTCCAGGAGACTCGGGTCCAGACGGACCGGGTCCTCACCATCCCCAACATCCTCAGCATGGCTCGCCTGGTCGGCGTACCGCTCTTCCTGTGGCTGATCCTCCGCCCCGTGTTCGGTGGGCCCAACAGTGACGGCTGGGCCCTGCTGGTGCTGATGCTCAGCGGCATCAGCGACTACCTCGACGGCAAGCTCGCCCGACGGTGGAACCAGATCAGCAGCCTCGGCCGGCTCCTGGACCCGGCGGCTGACCGTCTCTACATCCTTTCCACCCTTCTCGGGCTCACGTGGCGGGAGATCCTGCCGCTCTGGCTCACCGCGGCCCTTCTCGCCCGGGAGCTGATGCTGCTCGTGATGGTGGCCATCCTGCGCCGCCACGGCTATCCGCCCCCGCAGGTCAACTTCCTCGGGAAAGCTGCAACCTTCAACCTCATGTACGCGTTCCCCTTGTTGCTGCTCAGCGACGGGAGTGGTTGGCTGGCTGTACTGGCCGCCGTTTTCGGATGGGCGTTCGCAGGATGGGGTACAACGCTCTATTGGTGGGCAGGAATCCTCTATGTGGTTCAGGTCCGCCGACTCGTAAGGCGGAAGCAGTAGCCGATTGAGCCCGTTGATGCGGTGCCGCGCAGTGTGGCCGGCCCGCGGACGATGTCTTGAATGACGCTCTGACGGGTGATCTCGGCTAACCGTCGTCTCTAGGAGGACGTTTCCGACATGAAGGCCGTCGTGATGGCTGGTGGTGAAGGCACACGCCTTCGCCCCATGACCTCGAGCATGCCCAAGCCGCTCCTGCCCGTGGCCAATCGGCCGATCATGGAGCATGTCCTGCGGTTGCTCAAGCGGCATGGGCTCAATGAAACAGTGGTGACCGTCCAATTCCTCGCCTCCCTGGTCAAGAACTACTTCGGGGACGGGGAGGAGCTCGGGATGGAGCTCACCTATGCCAACGAGGAGAAGCCACTCGGCACCGCTGGCAGCGTGAAGAACGCCGAGGAGGCGCTGAAGGACGACACCTTCCTCGTCATCTCCGGCGACGCGCTCACCGACTTCGATCTCACTGACCTCATCGCCTTCCACAAGGAAAAGGGCGGCCTCGTCACGGTCTGCCTCACCAGGGTTCCCAATCCACTGGAATTCGGGATCACCATCGTGGACGAGAACGGTCAGGTCGAGCGCTTCCTGGAGAAGCCGACCTGGGGCCAGGTCTTCTCGGACACCGTGAACACGGGCATTTACGTGATGGAGCCCGAGGTCTTCGACTACGTGCAGGCGGACACCTCCGTCGACTGGTCGGGCGACGTCTTCCCCCAGCTGATGAAGGAGGGGAAGCCGATCTACGGCTACATCGCCGAGGGCTACTGGGAAGACGTCGGCACGCACGAGAGCTACGTCAAGGCCCAGGCGGACGTCCTGGAGCGCAAGGTGGACGTGGAGCTGGACGGCTTCGAGATCTCGCCCGGCGTCTGGGTGGCCGAGGGCGCGGAAGTCCACCCCGACGCCGTCCTGCGCGGTCCGCTGTACATCGGTGACTACGCCAAGGTCGAGGCGGATGCTGAGATCCGCGAGCACACGGTGGTCGGATCGAACGTCGTCGTCAAGACCGGGGCCTTCCTCCACAAGGCCGTGGTGCACGACAACGTCTACATCGGGCAGCACAGCAACCTCCGCGGCTGCGTGGTCGGCAAGAACACCGACATCATGCGTGCGGCCCGGATCGAGGACGGCGCCGTCATCGGCGACGAGTGCCTGGTCGGCGAGGAGTCGATCGTCCAGGGCAACGTACGGGTGTACCCGTTCAAGACGATCGAGGCCGGTGCGTTCGTCAACACCTCGGTGATCTGGGAGTCGCGGGGGCAGGCGCACCTCTTCGGAGCGCGCGGGGTCTCCGGAATTCTCAACGTCGAGATCACCCCGGAACTGGCGGTCCGCCTGGCGGGGGCCTACGCCACGACCCTGAAGAAGGGGTCCACGGTCACGACTGCCCGCGACCACTCCCGTGGGGCTCGCGCACTCAAGCGCGCCGTCATCTCGGCCCTCCAGGCCAGCGCCATCGACGTCCGTGACCTGGAGAACGTCCCGTTGCCGGTGGCCCGGCAGCAGACAGCCCGGGGCAGCGCGGGCGGCATCATGATCCGTACGTCACCCGGTGTGCCGGACTCGGTCGACATCATGTTCATCGACGAGCGCGGAGCGGACCTCTCGCAGGCACAGCAGCGCAAGCTCGACCGGGTCTACGCGCGGCAGGAGTACCGCAGGGCGTTTCCCGGCGAGATCGGGGACCTGCACTTCCCGTCCAGCGTCTTCGACTCGTACACCGGCTCACTGCTGCGGAACGTCGACGTCGAGGGCATCGCGGACTCCGGCCTCAAGGTCGTCGTCGATGCCTCCAACGGCAGTGCCGGGCTCGTGCTGCCCAGCCTCCTCGGCCGCCTCGGGGTGGACGCCCTGACGATCAACCCCGGGCTCGACGAGTCGCGGCCCACCGAGTCAGCCGAGAGCCGACGGGCGGGACTCGTGCGGCTGGGGGAGATCGTGTCCTCGGCGCGCGCCGCCTTCGGTGTGCGGTTCGACCCGGTGGGCGAGCGGCTCTCGCTCGTCGATGAACTGGGCCGCATCATCGAGGACGACCGCGCCCTGCTGGTCCTCCTCGATCTCGTCGCCGCCGAGCGGCGCAGCGGCCGTGTCGCGCTGCCCGTCACCACGACGCGGGTCGCCGAGCAGGTCGCCGCCTACCACGGCACCCAGGTGGAATGGACGACCACCTCGCCCGACGACCTCACCCGGGTGGGCCGCGAGGAGACCACCATCTTCGGGGGAGACGGGCGCGGAGGGTTCATCGTTCCCGAATTCAGCAGCGTCTTCGACGGGACCGCAGCCTTCGTCCGGCTCATCGGACTCGTCGCACGCACCCAGCTCACGCTGAGCCAGATCGACGCCCGCATCCCCCGGGCCCACGTCCTGCGGCGTGATCTGGCGACGCCCTGGGCCGTCAAGGGGCTCGTGATGCGCCGGGTCGTCGAAGCGGCCGGCGACCGAAGCGTGGACACCACCGACGGGGTCCGCGTGGTCGAGGCGGACGGCCGGTGGGTCATGGTGCTGCCCGACCGGGCCGAAGCCGTCACCCATCTGTGGGCGGAGGGCCCGGACGACGCGTCGGCGCAGGCGCTGCTCGACGAGTGGTCCGCGGTCGTGGACAGCGCGGGCGACTGACGAGCCCGGCAGGGTGTGCCGGAACCCCCTCCCCGGGGCGTTCCGGCACACCGGTGGGGCCATTCGGCGGCAGCCGTGGTGACGTGCGACGATGTGCGGCATGTCGCAGCAGTCCCCCGATCGGAGCACCGCCACCCGGCCCGCGCGCCCCGACGCGTCCATGTCGCTGCTGAACAACGTGATGGACCACAGCCTCGACGACGGGTACGCGGAGGCCGCGGCGCGCCGCCGGGAGGAGGGCCGCGAGGGCCTGCCCCGCACGCTCAGGTCGAAGCTCTGGCTGGCGGCCGGCCTGGTCGTGGCCGCACTCGTGGTCACCCTCGGCGCCGCAGAGGCACGTATCTCGGCACCGGTCGTCGCCAAGGAGCGCGAGGAGCTGATCGACCGCATCGACGCGGAGACGAAGACGGCGGACACGCTGGAGTCGGAGGTCGACGAACTCCGTGCCGATGTGAGCGAGCGCCAGCGCAAGGCCCTGGAACGGCACGGTGGTGACCAGGGCGAGCTGGTGGCGCTGCTGGCCGGAGCGACGCCCGTCGAGGGGCCGGGCGTCAAGCTCGTCGTCGACGACGCCAAGAGCACCGACCAGGGCGGCGGAGGCCCGAGAGAGTCCACCAGCTTCTCCGACACCGGTCGGGTGCGGGACCGGGACATGCAGCGTGTCGTCAACGGGCTGTGGGAATCCGGTGCTGAGGCCATCGCCATCAACGGGCAGCGGCTGACGCAGCTGTCGGCCATCCGGGCGGCCGGTGACGCCATACTGGTCGACAACAGACCGCTCGTGCCGCCGTACACGGTGCTGGCGGTGGGGAACGGGAAGAGGCTCGCCAACGTGTTCCGCGACAGCGCGGACGGGCAGTATCTGAACGCGCTGAAGGAGAGCTTCGACATCCGCACCAGCATGTCCGACCAGGAGAAGCTGCGGCTCCCGGCCGCGCCGAGTCTGATCGTCCGTACAGCAGAGCCGAAGGCCGCCGGCAGAGGTGCGGCAGACACAGGGAAGGGCACATCGTGATCGCCGTACTGGGCCTCGTCGTGGGAGTCGTGGCCGGACTGCTGGTTCGCCCCGAAGTGCCGGCGGTGGTCGAGCCCTATCTCCCGATCGCGGTGGTGGCCGCCCTCGACGCCGTCTTCGGCGGGCTGCGGGCGATGCTCGACGGCATCTTCGTCGACAAGGTCTTCGTGGTCTCCTTCCTGTCCAACGTGGTGGTGGCCGCGCTGATCGTCTTCCTCGGCGACAAACTGGGCGTGGGCGCGCAGCTCTCCACCGGTGTCGTCGTGGTGCTCGGCATCCGGATCTTCTCCAACGCCGCGGCCATCCGCCGGCACGTCTTCCGGGCGTGAGGCCGATGAACCACGACGACGCACCTCGCAGCGAACAGCCCGACCCCGGCGCGTCCGCCGCTCCCGAGCGCGCTGTCCCCCCGCCCGCGGCCGAGGAGGTCTCGGGACGCCAGAGGCTGTTGGCAGGCCTGTGGCCGCCCCGGCTGAGCCGGGCTCAACTCGTCGTCGCCCTGCTGCTGTTCGGGCTCGGCCTGGGGCTCGCCATCCAGGTGCGGTCGACCAACGACGACAGCGCGTTGCGGGGAGCCCGCCAGGAGGACCTGGTCCGTATCCTCGACGAGGTCGACGACCGGACCGAGCGTCTGGAGGACGAGAAGCAGCGCCTGGACGACCAGCGCACCGAGCTGGAGAACAGCTCCGACCAGGCAGAGGAGGCCCGGAAGCAGACGTTGGAGAAAGAGCGTCAGCTCGGCATCCTCGCGGGCACGGTGGCGGCCCACGGCCCCGGGATCACCCTGACCATCACCGACCCCGCTGGGGCCGTCGCGCCCGACATGCTGCTCGACGCCCTCCAGGAGCTGCGGGCGGCGGGCGCCGAGGCGATCCAGGTCAACGGTGTGCGGGTGGTGGCCAACACGTATTTCTCCGGCGACGGCGGTGACGTGCAGGTGGACGGGCAGAAGATCGAAGCGCCGTACACCTTCACGGTGATCGGGAAGCCGCAGGACCTGGAGCCCGCCCTCAACATCCCCGGCGGGGTGGTCCAGACACTGGAGAAGGAGCAGGCCACGGTGGTGGTGGAACGGTCCGACGACATCGTCGTGGACGCCTTGCGACGAGCGCAGCGGCCTGACTACGCTCGGTCGTCATCCCCGTGAACCGGGGGAGTGTTCGGACCGGTGGACCGGGTCGGACGGTTGCGGGGGGTCGGCGCACCGGATTGGTGGTGCGTGGTGGAAACTGTCGAGTGGATACGGACGTTGTGAAGATGTCCGGGTCGGCAGGTGTGTTCATGAGAGGTTCGTCCTGCCCCACGGGCGGGTCTATGTCGGTCAAGGGGAATCGCCCGTGAAGTTGTTTGCGAAGTTGTTCGGGAAGAGCGCACGCGAGGACAGCAACAGTGCTGCCCGCCACCGTGCTCCGCGCCATGGTCAAGGCGAGGCGCAGGAGGCGGAGCGCCCGCTCTTCCGCGATGAGGTGCCCGGAGCCCCGGGTGCCCCCGGCGTGTCGTCTGTTGACCCTGCCGGTGCCGGGCGCATAGGTTTCGGCGCACCATCAGCCGCGGGTGAGGGTGGTGGGACCACCCCGGAGGGCGCGTCGATGCCGGTCTGTGCGAGGTGCGGCCATCGCAACGCGGAGGCCAGCCGGTTCTGCTCCAACTGCGGTACGCCGCTGCGGGGCGGCGTTCCCGAGCGCGCCTCGGAGACGACGTCGACGATCTCCATCTCCGGCCTTGAGGCGTACGAGGCGGAGGCGACGGGGCAGACGGCTCTGCCGTCGCTCTCCCCGGAGGCCCAGGCGGCCGTCGACGCGCTGCCCGGAGGTTCCGCGCTGCTCGTCGTGCGCCGCGGCCCGAACTCCGGGAGCCGCTTCCTGCTCGACAGCGACCTGACGACCGCCGGGCGCCACCCGCAGAGCGACATCTTTCTCGACGACGTGACCGTGTCGCGCCGTCATGTGGAGTTCCGCAGGAGTCCGGAAGGTAGCTTCACCGTGGGTGACGTCGGCAGCCTCAACGGCACCTACGTCAACCGTGAGCGCATCGATGCGGTCCAGCTGTCCAACGGCGACGAAGTCCAGATCGGAAAGTACCGCCTGGTCTTCTATGCGAGCCCGCGGGGCGTGTGACCCGCCCCCGGACGATGTCCGGGGGGACCCCCAGGAAGGCCCATGCTGCGAACACCGACAGGCGGTGCCGGTCACGGCACCGCCTCCGCGGAAGCGCGCTCGATGAGCATCGGTACCGTGCTCATCCAGCTGCGCGACGAGTTTCCCGAAGTGACCATCTCCAAGATCCGGTTCCTGGAGGCCGAAGGGCTGGTCGAGCCGCAGCGCACTCCTTCCGGCTACCGGAAGTTCTCCGCCCGCGATGTGGAGCGGTTGGCTCAGGTGCTGCGCATGCAGCGGGACCACTACCTGCCGCTCAAGGTCATCCGGGAGCATCTGGACGCCCTGGCGCGGGGGGAGCAGCCGGCTCTTCCCTCGCCGGGAGGCCAGCGAGACCTGGGCGAGGGGGCCTGGGAGAACGGACCGGGCGCCACGACCGCCGCGCGGATCGGACGCTCCGAGCTGCTGGCGGCGGCCGAGGTGGACGAGGACCGGCTGGCGGAATGGGAGTCCTACGGGCTGGTCACCCCTGCCCCGGACGGCGGCTACGACGCCGAGACGGTGACCGTGGCGAAGCTGGTCGCGGATCTGGGGCGATTCGGTCTCGAACCGCGGCACCTTCGAGCCATGCGCGCCTCCGCCGACCGTGAGGCGGGACTGGTCGAACAGGTGGTCGCGCCCCTGCGACGGCACCGTAATCCGCAGACCAGAGCCCATGCGGAGACCATGGCCAACGAGCTTGCCGAGCTCTCCGTCCGGCTGCACGCGGCACTCGTCCAGACGTCTCTGCGGAGCCGTCCGCACTGATCCCGAAGAGCCCCGACTACCCAAACATGGCGAGCACGTCCTAGGGTTGCTGTGTGAACGAGCTCGACGTTGTCGGTGTCCGGGTGGAAATGCCCTCCAACCAACCGATCGTTCTCCTGCGTGAAGTGGGAGGCGACCGGTACCTCCCCATTTGGATCGGTCCCGGGGAGGCGACCGCGATCGCCTTCGCCCAGCAGGGCATGGCTCCGGCCAGACCGCTGACCCATGACCTGTTCAAGGATGTGCTCGAGGCCGTGGGCCAGGAGCTCACGGAAGTGCGCATCACGGACCTTCGCGAAGGGGTCTTCTACGCGGAACTCGTCTTCGCCAGCGGAGTGGAGGTGAGCGCCCGGCCGTCCGACGCCATAGCGCTCGCCCTGCGGACCGGCACGCCGATCTACGGCAGTGACGGAGTGCTGGACGACGCGGGTATCGCGATCCCCGACGAGCAGGAGGACGAGGTGGAGAAGTTCCGCGAATTCCTCGATCAGATCTCACCGGAGGACTTCGGTTCCAGCAGCCAGTGACCCGTCCCGCAGGGTGTCGTCAGCGCATCCGAAAAGCCCTTCCCGGAAATGAGACACGGGAAACCACCCTCAGGGTGATTATCACTCGGCGTGCCGAGTGTGGCGATCGTTGACGCACCCCGAGTGACTGCCTACCTTCGAGTGGGCAGGTCAAGGACGGAGGTCGGCGTGAGAATCAGCGGCGACGGTATGGCGGCGGGTGGGCCGTATCCGCAGCACGGCAGTGGGGCCGACCACGCCATCAGGCAGCCGGTTCCGCCGGCCGCGGTGGCGGCGGACGGCGTGGCAGCGGCCGGCGACATCGGCTATCGCGGGCCGACGGCGTGCGCGGCGGCGGGGATCACCTACCGCCAGCTCGACTACTGGGCGCGCACGGGCCTGGTCGAGCCGAGCGTGCGGCCGGCCTACGGGTCGGGGACCCAGCGTCTCTACAGTTTCCGGGACGTGGTCCTCCTCAAGATCGTCAAACGGTTCCTGGACACCGGTGTCGCTCTGCAGAACATCCGCACGACGGTTCAGCACCTGAGAGCCCGGGGCTTCCAGGACCTGGAGCGCATGACGTTGATGAGCGACGGGGCCACGGTCTACGAGTGCTCCTCGCCCGACGAGGTCGTCAGCCTGCTCCAGGGCGGTCAGGGCGTGTTCGGTATCGCTGTCGGCGTCGTCTGGCGGGATGTCGACGTGGCGCTCTCCCAGCTCCACGGCGAGCGGGTCGACACCGGCGAGACGCTGATCGGCCACAATCCCGCCGACGAACTGGCGCGGCGGCGCAACAGGGCCGGCTGAGCGGGTCCTGAGACGGACCAGCGGACCGGGACCGCCCGGCGCCCTCCGGGGCGTCGGGCAGCCCCGTTGTCAGTGCCGTAGGGCAGCATCGACGGTGTGAGACCCGTGCCGACCATTCTCCATCTGGACATGGACGCCTTCTACGCCTCCGCGGAGCAGGCGGCCAAGCCGAGCCTGCGCGGCAAGGCGGTCGTGGTGGGCGGTCTCGGACCCCGGGGCGTGGTCGCCACGGCCTCCTACGAGGCGCGCCGCTTCGGGGTGCACTCGGCGATGCCCACGGCCCAGGCCCGACGTCTCGCGCCGAACGCCGCCTACCTGGTGCCCCGCTTCTCGCTGTACCGGGCCGTGAGCGACCAGGTGATGGAGCTCCTGGGGCGTCTCTCGCCTCTGGTGGAGCCGCTGAGTCTGGACGAGGCGTTCGTCGATCTGGAGGCCGGGGGGACGGCCGACGACGCGGAGTCGGCCCGTGCCGCGGGGGAGGGGCTGCGCAAGGCCATCCGGGCGGTGACGGGCCTGAGCGGGTCCGTCGGCCTCGCCGGTTCCAAGATGCTGGCCAAGATCGCGTCCGAGCAGGCCAAACCGGACGGACTGCTGCTCATCGAACCGGGCACGGAGCGAGAGCTGCTGGCCCCCATGTCCGTCCGCGTCCTGCCCGGGGTCGGCCCGGCCACCGGCGACCACCTCCGGCGCGCGGGCATGAGCACCGTCCACGATCTGGCCGAGGCGGGCGAGGCGGAGCTCGTACGGCTGGTCGGCAAGGCCCACGGCCACGGGCTCTTCCGGATGGCCCTGGGACTCGACGACCGGCCGGTCGTCGCCGAGCGGGATGCCAAGTCCGTGTCGGTGGAGGACACCTTCGACATGGACCTGCACGACCGCGTGCGGGTGCGGGCCGAGGTGGAGCGTCTGGCGGTGCGGTGCGTGGAGCGGCTGCGCGCCGCCGACCGGTCGGGCCGCACCGTGGTGCTGAAGGTCCGCCGCTACGACTTCTCCACGCTGACGCGTTCCGAGACCCTCAGAGGCCCCACGGACGACCCCACCGTGGTCCGTGAGGCCGCCGGGCGGCTTCTGGAGTCCGTCGACACCACCGGGGGCGTACGGCTCCTGGGCGTCGGTGTCACGGGGCTCGCCGACTACACCCAGGAGGACCTGTTCGCCCAGGCCGCCGATGCCCGGGAGCTGGCGCGGCGCTCGCGTGAACCGCAGCCGCCCCGGTCGGGCGGAGAGACTGCCGGGGGCGAGGAGCCCGCCACGGAGGAGGGCGGCCGGGAGGGCGAGGAGCTGCTCGCGGCCCGGCGCTGGCCCGCCGGCCACGACGTGCGCCACGAGGAGCACGGGCACGGCTGGGTGCAGGGCAGCGGCGTCGGCCGGGTCACCGTCCGGTTCGAGGAGCCGTGGGGCGCGCCCGGCCGGGTCGCCACCTTCCGCACCGACGATCCGCGACTGCGCCCCGCCGACCCGCTGCCGCTCGTCCGGGAGCCGGACGACTACTCCTCCTGGCCCGCAAGACGCCCGAAGTCGCGGTCGGGCCCCGGTTCCTGTGAGGGCGGCGAGTCCAGCCCGTAATGCCGGTAGAGCTGGAGCTCCTGTTCGGGCGAGAGGTGCCGTCCGACGCCGAAGTCCGGCGCGCCCCTGATCAGCGAGCGGTCGAAGGGGACGCGGAGCGCGTCCTCGGTGAACTCGCTGGGCTCCAGGGGCACGAAGGCGTCCCTGCTGAACAGTCCGGTGCGCACGGCCGCCCACTCGGGGACGCCCGTCGCGTCGTCGAGATAGACCTCATCCACCGTTCCGATCTTGGCGCCCTTGCGATCGAATGCCTTGCGGCCGATCAGGCGGCGCGGATCGATGTCGCTCTGCACGGTGCCTCCCACTGGTCGCCACGTCTCCGGGGCGCGGTCCCTGACGCCCACCAGCCCCACACAAGTGCAGATGCGGGGTGTCGGCCACTCGAGAGCTCCGGCCCAGTGGCCGCTGGTAGGCTGGCGTATGGCTGCTGACCCCGTGCGGGAGAGTCCTCCGGCGGGTCCGGAGGCGCCGAAGGAGCAACTCCTCCCCGGAATCTCTCAGGCCCCCGTACCGCACGGATGAGGTCACTCTGGAAAGCAGGGCGGTTCCGTGCGGGCGCAGGCCCGGACGGACTCGACCCTCACCGACGGTGAAAGTCGGCACGCCTCCGGGCGGGCCGGTGAAGCTCTCAGGTTGAGATGACAGAGGGGGAGGCCGTCCGGGCACCCACGCCGCGGTGCCCCTCGCAGGTCGTGACAGACCAGGAGGCCTCCACCATGACCCCCCGTCGCACTCCGCTCGCCCAGCTGGAGCAGGGCATTTTGTTCGAGCAGCGCCACATAGGGCCCGACGCCGAGGCCCAGGCGAAGATGCTCGCCCAGGTCGGTTACGGCTCCCTCGACGAGCTCACCGCCGCCGCGGTGCCCGACGTGATCAAGAGCGCGGAGGCCCTGAACCTTCCCTCGGCGCGCAGCGAGGCGGACGTCCTGGCCGAGCTGCGGTCACTGGCCGACCGCAACCAGGTGCTCGCCCCGATGATCGGCCTCGGCTACTACGGCACGTTCACGCCGCCCGTGATCCTGCGCAACGTCATGGAGAACCCCGCTTGGTACACGGCCTACACGCCGTACCAGCCGGAGATCTCCCAGGGTCGCCTGGAGGCCCTGCTGAACTTCCAGACGATGGTCGCCGAGCTGACCGGGCTGCCCACCTCAGGCGCCTCGCTGCTCGACGAGGGCACCGCGGCCGCCGAGGCCATGGCTCTGTCCCGGCGGGTCGGCAAGGTGAAGAAGGGCGTCTTCCTGGTCGACGCCGACACCCTGCCGCAGACCGTCGCGGTGATCGAGACCCGCGCCGAGCCCACCGGCGTCGAGGTCGTCGTCGCCGACCTGAGCGAGGGCATCCCCGCCGAGGTCGCCGAGCGCGGCGTCTTCGGCGTGCTGCTCCAGTACCCGGGCGCCTCCGGCGCCGTGCGCGCCATCGAGCCCGTCATCGAGCAGGCCCACGAGCTCGGCGCGATCGTCACCGTCGCCGCGGACCTGCTGGCCCTGACGCTGCTCGCCTCGCCCGGAGCGCTCGGCGCCGACATCGCGGTCGGCACCACCCAGCGCTTCGGCGTCCCGATGGGCTTCGGCGGCCCGCACGCCGGCTTCATGGCGGTCCGCGACACGTTCGCCCGCAGCCTCCCGGGCCGTCTCGTCGGCGTATCCGTCGACGCCGACGGCAACAAGGCGTACCGCCTGGCCCTCCAGACCCGCGAGCAGCACATCCGCCGGGAGAAGGCCACCAGCAACATCTGCACCGCGCAGGTGCTCCTCGCCGTCATGGCCGGGATGTACGCCGTCTACCACGGCCCCGAGGGGCTGCGGACGATCGCCCGGCGCACCCACCGCTTCGCCGCGATCCTGGCCGAGGGGCTGCGCGCGTCCGGGGTCGACGTCGTGCACGGGGCGTTCTTCGACACGCTGACCGTGCGGGTGCCGGGCAAGGCGGCGGCCGTCGTCGCGGACGCCCGGGAGCGGGGCGTCAACCTGCGCCTCGTCGACGCCGACCACGTCTCCGTCGCCTGCGACGAGACCACCGCCCGCACGCAGGTAGCCGCCGTCTGGGCCGCCTTCGGGGCCGATGGCGACATCGAGGCGCTGGACGCCGCGGTGGCCGACGCGCTGCCCGTGGGGCTGTTGCGCGGCGACGACATCCTGACGCACCCGGTCTTCCACCAGTACCGCTCCGAGACCGCGATGCTGCGCTACCTGCGCAAGCTCGCGGACCGGGACTACGCGCTGGACCGCGGCATGATCCCGCTCGGCTCCTGCACGATGAAGCTGAACGCGACCGCCGAGATGGAGTCGATCACCTGGCCCGAGTTCGGCGCGCTGCACCCCTTCGCCCCCGCCGAGCAGGCACAGGGCTTCCTCACGCTCATCCGCGAGCTGGAGGAGCGCCTGGCGGAGGTCACCGGCTACGACGCCGTGTCCATCCAGCCCAACGCGGGATCGCAGGGCGAGTTCGCCGGACTGCTGGCCGTCCGGGCCTACCACCGGGCCAACGGTGACGACCAGCGCACCGTCTGCCTGATCCCCTCGTCCGCGCACGGCACCAACGCCGCCAGCGCCGTCATGGCGGGCATGAAGGTCGTGGTGGTGAAGACCGCCGACGACGGCGAGGTCGACATCGCGGACCTGCGGGCCAAGATCGAGCAGTACCGCGACGAGCTGGCCGTGCTCATGATCACCTACCCCTCCACCCACGGGGTCTTCGAGGAGCACGTCGCCGACATCTGCGGTGAGGTGCACGACGCGGGCGGTCAGGTCTACGTCGACGGCGCCAACCTCAACGCGCTGGTCGGGCTCGCCAAGCCCGGCAAGTTCGGCGGCGACGTCTCGCACCTGAACCTGCACAAGACCTTCTGCATCCCGCACGGCGGCGGCGGCCCCGGCGTCGGCCCCGTCGGCGTCCGCTCACACCTCGCCCCCTACCTGCCCAACCACCCCCTCCAGCCCGGTGCGGGCCCGGAGACCGGGGTGGGGCCTATCTCGGCCGCTCCCTGGGGCTCGGCGGGCATCCTGCCGATCTCATGGGCGTACGTCCGTCTGATGGGCGGCGAGGGGCTCAAGCGCGCCACGCAGGTGGCCGTGCTGGCCGCGAACTACATCGCCAAGCGTCTTGAGCCGCACTTCCCGATCCTGTACAACGGCCCGGCCGGGCTGGTCGCGCACGAGTGCATCGTGGACCTGCGGCCGCTCGCCAAGGCGACCGGAGTCTCCATCGACGACGTGGCCAAGCGTCTGATCGACTACGGCTTCCACTCGCCGACGATGTCGTTCCCGGTGGCGGGCACGCTGATGATCGAGCCGACCGAGAGCGAGGACCTCGCGGAGCTCGACCGTTTCTGCGACACCATGATCGCGATCCGTGCGGAGATCGAGAAGGTCGCCACCGGCGAGTGGGACGCGGACGACAACCCGCTGCGCAACGCCCCGCACACGGCGGCGGCGCTCGGCGGCGACTGGGAGCACGGCTACAGCCGTGAGGAGGCCGTCTTCCCGACCGGTGTGGCCGCGGCGGACAAGTACTGGCCGCCGGTGCGCCGGATCGACGGGGCCTTCGGCGACCGCAACCTGGTGTGCTCCTGCCCGCCGCTGGACGCGTACGACAGCTGAACCGCCTGTCGCAGGGCGTGCGCCGCGGTCGGCGCGCGCCGGGCAGGCGCCGGGGCCGGTACGGGGACCTCTCCGGGCCGGCCCCTGCTCGTGCGGTCGCGGTCAGGCGGCCTCCACCACGCGCCCGACCGCCAGGGGCGTCCGGTGCGGCGCGATGATCTGCCCGTCCGGCAGCAGTTCGCCCGTGTCCTCGAAGAGCAGGACGCCGTTGCACAGCAGGCTCCAGCCCTGTTCGGGATGGTGGGCCGTCAGACGGGCGGCCTCCCGGTCGGGGGAGTCGGCGGTGGGGCAGGGTGGCTGGTGCTGGCACATGGAGGGGTTCTTTCGCTGTGTCGAGTCGTGAGTCCTGCGGCTGGATGAGCTGTTCATGGCCGCCCCCGTATCAGTCGGTCGTGTCCCAGTCTTGCCCCCCGGGGACGATTCCGCAGGGATTTCGCCGCAGCTCCCGTCCCCCTTCCGTGATGCGTCACCCGCGCGGGCGGTCCACCGCAACTGCACTGTCCCTTTGGGGGGTTCGGGGTGACCGGACCGGGCTAGTCCGAGTGGGCAGCGCACGGCCCCCGCGGTGTCCCGTTCCCTGGGCCCGTGCGCGGGCGGAGCGGGTCGCCGTGGGGGCCGGCGGGCCGTGGCCGTGGTGGTTCAGGCCGAGCTGAGCAGCGGCCCGGGGTCCACGCGGAGCGAGATGACGGGAAGCAGATCGGCGACCCGGTGCGGGCGGTGGGCGATGATGCCCGGCGGAGCCGGTGCCAGTGGCACCAGGATGTCCGTCGGTGCGAGGACACCGTCGGCGGCGTCGGCCCCGCTGTCGCCGTGCAGCCAGAGCGTGAGCATGTACAGCTCCGGGATGGACAGCAACCGGGCCTGGCAGTCGGCGGTCGAGGACTCCGCCTGCCGGACGGCCAGCTCGGTCGAGGCGAGGTAGGGGCCCTCGAAGAAGTGTGAGAACGCCCAGCCGTCGGGGGTGAGCACGGTGTCCGCCGCGGCCACGGAGCGTCCCTCGCTCCGGATCAGGAAACGCCAGGCCGCGAGGCGTGTCAGCGGCGCCGAACGGCCCGGAGCGGTCCGGCTCAGCACGTGCACGGGAAGCGGTAGTTCGGGGCTCAGCGGTCCCTGGACGGATCGGAGAGCGGATGTTCTGGCCTCGCGGACTGCGGTGGGTGAACCGAGGGCCGTGAGAACACTGCGCAGGGCCGGCGCGGGAGCCGGGGGGACATGCAGCGGCATAGTGGGTCGCCTCTCACTCGGGAGACACGGTGACGCTTGGGCGGGTGCAGACAACGCTGTCGGCATGCGGGGCCGGAGCCGGCCGGTGACGGGCGAATCGCGTCGACTCGCTACCTCGTCCAGCGGAGTTTATATGACGCTTGTTCACGCGGCGTTTCCGGTAGCAGTCGGGGGTATTTCGCACAAGGAGCCATCCGGACTTCACATCACGGCTTTTCGGGTGAAGTGCTCCGCCCTTTTCGTGGCTGGCCTGGCGTCCTGTCGATGGCACGGTAGGCCGAAAATCGTCACTGATTTCGTCGCGCACCGTTCGGTCGAAAATTCCACTGACTCGTGCCATGGGAATGTGCCTGTGGTCTCCGTCACCCAGACTACCGGGTGTCGCGGGCCCGCGGGGGCGTTACGGATCACTCCCGCTGGGCATTATCGATCGTGATGCGAGCGGCCTGGGTCGCGGGCCGCCACTGGAGGAGGGACCCCTCGATGGGGGAGAAGGTCGCCGCAGGAGCCGTTGACCTGGCCGATCGGCAGGAGTACCGCGCCAAGCTCGGCCAGTGCCTGGAAGGGCTGGGCAGACTCCTGGCGGAGCGGAGGTTCGACCGTCCGCGCAACCTGATGGGTCTGGAGATCGAATTGAATCTCGCGGGCTCCGACGGCATGCCCCGCATGTTGAACAAGCAAGTGCTCCAGCGCATTGCGAGCCGGGATTTCCAGACCGAACTGGGGATGTTCAACCTCGAAGTGAATATTGTTCCGCACCGCCTCGGTGGCCGGGTTTTCGATCAGCTCGCGGAGGAGTTGCGGACGGGCCTCGCCTATGCACACCGGAAGGCCGGCGAGGTGGATGCCGGGATCGTGATGATCGGAATCCTCCCCACCCTGGGCCAACAGGACGTGGTGTCGGCGAACCTTTCGGACGTGGACCGCTACACCCTGCTCAACGACCAAATGGCCGCGGCCCGGGGGGAGGATTTCGCCCTGGACATCGAAGGCGTGGAGCGCCTCGTCTGCACCTCCCCCTCGATCGCCCCGGAATCGGCCTGCACCTCGGTGCAGCTGCACCTGCAGGTGACGCCCGCCCGGTTCGCCGACGTGTGGAACGCGGCGCAGGCGGTCGCCGCCGTCCAGATCGCGCTGGGCGCCAACGCCCCCTTCCTGTTCGGCAAGGAGTTGTGGCGGGAGTCCCGGCCGCCGCTGTTCCAGCAGGCCACCGACGTACGGCCGCCGGAGCTGGTCAACCAGGGGGTGCGGCCGAGGACCTGGTTCGGGGAGCGCTGGATCAGCTCCGCCCACGAGCTGTTCGAGGAGAACCTGCGGTTCTTCCCCCCGCTGCTGCCCATCTGCGACGAGGAGGACCCCCTGAAGGTCCTCGACGAGGGCGGGGTGCCCGAACTGGCCGAACTGGTCCTGCACAACGGCACGGTCTACCGCTGGAACCGCCCGGTGTACGGGGTCGCCGGCGGGGTCCCCCACCTGCGTGTGGAGAACCGGGTGCTGCCCGCCGGGCCGACGGTCACCGACGTGATCGCCAACGCCGCGTTCTACTACGGGCTGGTACGGGCGCTGGCCGAGGAGTCCCGGCCGGTGTGGAGCCGACTGCCGTTCGAGGCCGCCGCCGAGAACTTCACCGAGGCCTGCCGCCACGGGATCGACGCCGAGCTGCTGTGGCCGCGGCCCGGCCGCTCCGGCGGGCTGGCCAGGGTCCCGGCCGTACAGCTCGTGCGGGAGGAGCTCTTGCCGCTCGCCGCAGCGGGGCTGGACGCCTGGCACATCGAACCCGTGGACCGGGACCGCTACCTCGGCGTGATCGAGGAGCGCTGCAAGCGGCGCGTCAATGGGGCCTCCTGGCAGGTCGCCACGTACTACCGGGCCCGGGAGGCGGGCCTCGGGCGGGAGGCTGCGCTCGCGGCCACCACCCGTCGCTACGCCGAGCTGATGAACGCCGGAGAGCCGGTGCACACCTGGCCGGTGGGCTTCCCCGCGCCCTGAGCTCCGCCGAGCCACGGCGGTCGCCCCCGCCCTGTCACGCATGATCTTCTTACCCGTGTCCTAGGCCCCGGCCGGACGGCGGGCGGGACGAGACGCGATGGCAGAACCGAAGGCGGGTGGACAGGTGGAAGCGGGCCGCATGGCTGATGCATTTCCTCAGGAGGCCGTGTCGCGGCGGACGTTGCGGCACGAGACGCTGCTGGTCCTGGCGCTCTCCCTGGGGGCCAGCGGGGTGTCGGCCCTCATCAGTTTCGTAGGATCGCTGACGAGACCGGGGGGGCTCCAGGACCAGGCGGCGACGCTCAACGGCTCGTACGCTCCGGGCCGCCCATGGCTCGATCTGGCCTGGCAGATGTTCGGAATCGCGACAGCTCTGGTGCCGGTGGCACTCGTGGCGCATCTGCTCATCAGGGAGGGGGCCGGTCTTCGCGCCATCGGGTTCGACCGCACGAGACCCTGGTCCGACCTCGGCCGCGGCACCCTGATCGCGGCGGGAATCGGCAGCGCCGGGCTCGCCTTCTACCTCGTCGCCAGGGCCACCGGATTCAACCTGACGGTCGTCCCGGAGTCCCTGCCCGACGTCTGGTGGAAGTTCCCCGTGCTGATCCTCTCCGCGGTGCAGAACTCCGTGGTGGAGGAGGTCATCGTCGTCGGGTACCTGCTGCGCAGGCTCGGCGGGCTCGGGTGGACGCCGATGGCCGCGCTGGCGGCCAGCTCCGTGCTGCGCGGTTCCTACCATCTGTACCAGGGCATCGGCGGTTTCATCGGCAACGTGGTGATGGGCGTCGTCTTCGTGCTCCTCTACCGGCGCTGGGGGCGGGTGGGGCCGCTCGTCGTCGCGCACACCCTCCTGGACATCGGTGCTTTCGTCGGATACGCCCTGCTCGCCGGCCGGGTGGACTGGCTGCCGACGCCCTGACCTGGGCCGGCGCCCCTCGCAGGGCGCCGACCGCGTACGCGGAGCGGGCACGGGCGGGGTCAGAGCGAGGTGAGCAGCTCGCCGTCGATGACGGTGACGGCGGCGCCGGTGAGCAGGGTGCGTTCGCCGCGCAGCGCGGTGCGCACCAGGCCGGACCGGGACGAGGCCTGGAGCCCGGTGAGGTCGTCGCGGCCCAACCGGGCCGACCAGAACGGGGCCAGCGCGGTGTGGGCGCTGCCGGTCACCGGGTCCTCGTCGATGCCGAGGGCGGGGAAGAAGCAGCGCGAGACGTAGTCGTAGCCGCGGGCGGGGTCCTCGGCCGCGGCGGTGGCGATGACACCGCGGCGGGAGTGGGCCGCCAGGGCCGCCAGGTCCGGCACGAGCGCCCGTACGGTCGCTTCGTCCCGCACCTCGACGAGCAGGTCGCCGATGTGCTCCCCGGTGCCGTGCGCCGACACGGGCTCGGTGCCGAGCGCCGCGGCGAGCCCGTCCGGCACCGGCTCGTCGACGAGCGGGGAGGTGGGGAACTCCAGGGTCAAGGCGCCGTCCGGGCGGGCGGTGGCGGTCAGCACCCCGCAGCGCGCGGCGAAGCGCACCGGTCCGGCGGCCCGCCCTGTGGGGTGAAGGACGTGGGCGGTGGCGAGCGTCGCGTGCCCGCACATGCCGACCTCGGCGGTGGGGGTGAACCAGCGCAGCGCCCAGTCGGCCGCGCCGCCGCTCGGCAGCGGGTGGGCGAACGCCGTCTCGGAGAGGTTGAGTTCGGCGGCGATCTCCTGGAGGCGCTCGGCGTCAGGGAAGGCGTCGGCCTCCAGCAGCAGGACGCCCGCGGGGTTGCCGGAGAAGGGGCGGTCGGTGAACGCGTCGACGATACGAATTCTCATGCGCCGACCGTAGAGCGCCGGTGTGGCGGCGGACCAAGGCCAATACGAGGCGTCTGGCCCCTTCCCCCGTCCGCGGCCCGCGCGTGCACGGCGTGGCCCGGGCCCGTATGCCGCGGCCTCCCCGCGTACGGTGCGGCCGGGCGGACCGGCTCCAGGGGCGCCGAGGCCCCGTGCACCCGAGCTGCCTTGGCCGGTGGGGACCGTGACCCGCTCACGCGCCCGTGGCTTGAGCACCGCGGTGTCGAAGCGGTCCGACGCGCCGGGGCGGGCCTCGCCGTGCCAGTGGAAAGCGGCCCGGAACAGGTCGGCGGGCAGGGCGTCGTCCGGTGCGTACACCCGGTAGACGTACTCCGGGCCGTCCTGGGCGAGCAGTGCGACCAACCAGAACACCCGTTCCTGCCCTCCGGTCCCTTTCCTGCGTGCTCGGCATGAGGACGACTCCGCAGGCCTCGTGGTCGCCCCTGGGTGCGGCGCAAGGCGGCGCGCCCCCACGGTGCCACCGTTCTGCGCCCCGGCGCGATCTCATCCCCAAGGATGAGGGGGCGCTGAGGCGCGCCCAACTTCTGTGGGACGTGTGCATGGGCCCCTCGGCGATGTGTCCGCGCCCCGGGACTGATGGGGTGGCAGGTGTGCAGAACCGGACGCCGTGGATGCCCGAACAGCCCGCACCGAACCGCCCCCGACACGATGCCCGCCTCACCGCGGAGCTGGCGTCGGTGGTGACGGCTGCCCGCAGACGTGCGCTGCGCGACCGCGACCGGCAGGTCGACACCGCCCACCTCCTGCACTCGCTGATCGAGACGGACCCCGCCGTCCGCGAAACCTTCGACGGAAGCCCGCAACTGGCCAGGGTCCTCGGATACCTCGTGCTGCGCAGTATCGGTTACGGGCTCCGCTGGCAGGGCTCGGTCGAGGACTCCGGGGCCGTCGCGGTCGCGCGGGAACCGGCCGCCGACGGCTGGTCGCCCTCGGCCCTCGCCGCCATGGAGGACGCGCTGCGCCGTGCGCGGCTGCGCGGCGCGGCGCGTGCCGGCGGTCTCGACCTGCTGGCCGCGCTGGTCACCGACGCCGAATGCCGAGCGGTGGACGTGCTGGCAGGCGCGGGGGTGGACGCCGGGTGGCTGGCGGGCCGCGCGGCACGGTGTGCGGGCGAGGCGTCCCGGTCGGCGTGAGGGGCCGGGTGCGTCGGCGGGGCCCGGCGCAGGCGTCGCGTCCGGTGGGGCGGGGGAGGCGTCCGGGCGGGCCGTCTCGACAGGCGTCACCAGGGTGACGGTCCTGTCGACTGCTGTCATGATGTGCCGATGCACGCGTCTTCGGGGTTGCAGGGCAGAAGCGCCGGCCTGGGGCTCGCCCTTGCCTCGGCCTTTGCGTTCGGCGGTTCCGGAGTGGCGGCCAAGCCGCTGATCGAAGCGGGGCTCGACCCGCTCCACGTGGTCTGGCTACGGGTCGCCGGGGCCGCTCTGATCATGCTGCCCGTCGCCTGGCGGCACCGGAACCTCGTACGCGAACGCCCCGCCCTGCTGGCGGGGTTCGGACTGTTCGCCGTGGCCGGGGTGCAAGCCTGCTACTTCGCCGCGATCTCCCGGATTCCCGTCGGAGTGGCGCTCCTCGTCGAGTACCTGGCGCCCGCGCTGGTCCTCTGCTGGGTCCGCTTCGTCCAGCGGCGGCCCGTCACCCGGGCCGCCGCGCTCGGCGTGGTCCTGGCCGTCGGCGGCCTCGCGTGTGTCGTCGAGGTCTGGGCCGGGCTCGGCTTCGATCTCCTCGGGCTGCTGCTCGCCCTGGGCGCCGCCTTCTGCCAGGTCGGCTATTTCGTCCTCTCCGACCACCGCGGGCCGAGCGGCCGAGGCGACGGGTGTGAGGACACCGTGCCCCCGGACCCCGTCGGCGTCATCGCCTACGGCCTGCTCGTCGGCGCGGCGGTTCTCACCGCCGTGGCGCGCCCGTGGGGCATGGACTGGTCGCTGCTCGGCGGCAGCGCCGACATGAACGGCGACGCGATCCCCGCCTGGCTGCTGCTCGGCTGGATCGTGCTCCTCGCCACCGTGCTCGCGTACGTCACCGGGGTCGTCTCGGTCCGTCTGCTCTCGCCCCAGGTGGCCGGGGTCGTGGCCTGCCTCGAAGCGGTCATCGCGACGGGCCTGGCCTGGGTGCTGCTGGGCGAGCACCTCTCCCCGCCTCAGCTCATCGGCGGCCTCGTGGTCCTGACCGGCGCGTTCATCGCCCAGTCCACCGCGCCCAAGCCGCCGTCCGGGCCGGTCGCGGCCGGGGCGGCCGCGTCGGCCGCGACCGCAGAGGAGGAGTTGTCCGCCGACCGGGCCCCGCATTAGTGTGCCGGTCATGCATCTGACTGTGCTGCCGCCGCCCGCCGACTAGCGCGGGCGGCGACTCCTGACGAAGACCGGGCTCGGGCAGTCCCCGAGCGGCTCGTCGCTGCCCGCGTGCGCGGCCGAGCGACCACCATCCTGTCTTCTTCTGGAGCACTCCTATGTCCCTCTCCGCATCCGCTCTGCCCGTCGGGCGGAGCCTGCTGTATCTCGCCGTTGCCGGAATCGCATGGGGCACCGCGGGCGCGGCCGCCTCCCTGGTCTTCCGGGTCAGCGATCTCGGCCCCCTCGCCCTTTCCTTCTGGCGCTGCGCAGGCGGCCTCCTGCTGCTCGCCGGGGCGCTCGTGCTCCGTCCCCGGCGAGCGCTCCGGCAGCCCGAGCCCCGGAGGCGGCGCCTGCTGAGGGTGGTGGGCACGGGGGTCGGTCTCACCCTGTTCCAGAGCTCCTACTTCGCGGCGGTGGAGGTCACCGGTCTCGCGGTCGGCACTGTGGTCACGCTGGGCGCGGGGCCCGTCCTCATCGCCGTCGGCGCGCGGCTGCTGCTGGGCGAACGCCTCGGAAGGCGCGGTCTGGCGGCCGTGGCCGGGGCGCCGGCGGGGCTCGCCGTGCTGGTTCTGGGAGGCGAGGGCGGTGACGTGGTGCCCGCCGGGGTGCTGCTCGCGCTGCTGTCCGCCTCCGGGTACGCGGCGATCACCCTGCTCACCCGATGGCTCGGGCGGGACGGCGGCGGTGGTGACGCGCTGGCCACCAGCGCCTGGGCGTTCGGTGTCGGCGCGGTGGGGCTCCTGCCCATGGCGCTGGCCGAGGGCCTCGTGCCGCACACCGCAGAGACCGCGCGGGTCCTGTGGCTGCTGCTCTACGTGGCCGCTGTTCCCACCGCGCTCGCGTACGCGCTGTACTTCGCGGGCGCGGCCGTTGTCCGCTCGGCCACCGTCTCCGTGATCATGCTCCTCGAGCCGGTGAGCGCGGCGGTCATCGCGGTGACCCTCCTGGGCGAGCGGCTGACGGCGGCCACGGTCGTCGGCACGCTGCTCCTGCTGGCAGCTGTGGCCGGACTGGCCCTGGCCGAGACCCGGGAGGCCGCGGCCGCGCGCCGCGGCGAGGCCGTGGCCGTGTAACGGCCACGGCGGCGGGCGGGCTCGCGGGGCTCCCCGGCCCCGGCCCGCCCGCCCGGGCCCTGACCTCGGCCCGCGCGCGGGCCGTCAGAGCGTGGACAGATAGTCCGGTACGCCGACGGCCGGGTCCAGGTCTTTGGCCGGGACCGGTGTCGCGTGGCCGCGGGTGAGCGGCACGATGCCGGCCCAGTGGGGGAGGCCGAGATCCTCGGGGTCGTCGTTGGGCCCGCCGGTACGGACCTTCGCGGACACCTCGTTCAGGTCCAGCCGGACCACCGCGGTCGCGGCGAGCTCCTTGGCATCGGCCGGCCGGGAGTCCCGGGAGCGTCCCGGGACCGCCTGGTCCACGATCGCGTCCAGGGCGATCCGCCTCTCCTCCGGGTCGGTCACGGTCACCGCGGTCCCGTGCACCACCACGGAGCGGTAGTTCATCGAGTGGTGGAAGGCGGCCCTGGCCAGCACGAGGGCGTCGACGTGGGTGACGGTCAGGCAGACCGCGAGGCCGGGGTCGCCGGCGTTCGCCGACCGCAGCGGGCGCGAGCCCGTCGAGCCGTGGACGTACAGCCGCTCGCCGACCCGGCCGAACAGGGTCGGCAGGACGACCGGTGCGCCGTCGCGGACGAAGCCCAGATGGCAGAGGCAGGCGTCGTCCAGGATCGAGTGGACCAGTTCCCGGTCGTAGGAGGCCCGCTCCCTGGCCCGGGTGGGAACCGTGCGGGCGGTGGGGAGGTAGGGGGCGGATGCGGAACCCACCCGGCCGGACGGTGCGGTGTGCTGCATTTGCCTACTCCATTGCACTAGTGCATAATACTGTTTGTGCTAGAAGAGTATCGGATCAGCGGGCGGCGGGCGTCGGAGATCGCCGCGAGTGTGGAGCGCGGCGTCGGCTCCGGGGACCTCCCACCGGGTCATGTGCTGCCCCCCATGCGGGAGTTGGCGGCCCGGTTGGAGGTCAACCCCAACACCGTGGCCGCCGCCTACCGGACGTTGCGCGAGCGCGGGGTGATCGAGACGGCGGGTCGCCGGGGCAGCCGGGTGCGGCCTGCACCGGCCAGTACCTCGCGCGGCTCCCTGCGGATCGAGGCTCCGCCGGGCGTGCGGGACCTCGGAGAGGGCAACCCCGACCCGGCGCTGCTCCCCGACCTCGGGCCGGCCTTCGCCGCGGCGACCGCCGTCGACGCGCGGGATCACGGGCTGTACGGACAGGACCCGGTCGTCGCGGAGTTCGCCGCGCAGGCCCGCGCCGGGCTGGACGCCGACGGGGTGCCCGCCGGGCCGGTGGCCGTTACCTCCGGCGCCCTCGACGCGATCGAACGGGTGCTCGCGGCGCACCTCAAGCCGGGCGACGCGGTGGCCGTGGAGGACCCGGGCTGGGGCAGTGTGCTCGACCTCGTTCCGGCGCTCGGGCTGCGCGCCGTGCCGGTCGGCGTGGACGACGCCGGCCCGCTGACCGCGGATGTCGAGCGGGCGCTGCGGGCCGGAGCGAGGGCGCTCGTCGTCACGGACCGGGCGCAGAACCCCATCGGTGCGTCGCTGGACGAGCGGCGGGCCCGCGAGCTGCGGACGGTCCTGGCCCGCCACCCGGAGGTGCTGCTCATCGAGGACGACCACGGGCACGCCATTGTCGACCTGCCGCTGCACGCGCTCGGGGGCGTCACGACCCACTGGGCGTTCGTCCGGTCGACGGCCAAGGCATACGGCCCCGACCTGCGGGTGGCCGTGCTCACGGGGGACGCCGTCACGGTCGACCGGGTCACGGGGCGGCAGCGGCTGGGGCCGGGCTGGGTCAGCCGGCTGCTGCAGCGTGCAGTGCTCCACCTGTGGACTTCGGGGGCGGTCGACGTCCGCGCGGTCGCCCGCTCCTACGGCGACCGGAGGAACGCGCTCATCCACGCGCTGGAGGAACGTGGTGTGATCGCGCACGGGCGCAGCGGAATGAACGTGTGGGTCCCCGTCAGCGACGAGACCGGGGCGGTCGCCCGGCTCCTCCACTCGGGCTGGGCTGTAGCCCCGGGCGCCCGTTTCCGGGTGGCCGCGCCCCAAGGCGTGCGGCTCACCGTCTCCGGGTTGACCGCGGCGGACATCGGCCCCCTGGCGGACGCTCTGGCGGCCGCGGCGGGCCCCGCGCGGCCGGTCACCTACGGCTGAGGCGGCCCAAGCCCGCCTCGGCGTGGTGCGCGGGCGTCGGGCCGGACGGTTCGCCGTGGGCCGAGGGGGCCGGTCGTGCCC
>NZ_JBBBEN010000085.1:24556-282632 GCF_037137275.1 Streptomyces pratensis
GCCAGATCACTCCGTCCAGCCGACTGATCCGGGTGGACATGGACGTCGTGGAGAGCGGCGTGGTCCGCCGGGGTCCCAGCGGTGGCCTCCGCGCTGTGGGCACACCGGTGCGGCTCTGGGTCAGGGCAGCGCCGACGAGGACGACCAGAGCCCCGACCGGGGTGTTCCAGCTCAACCGCTCACCCAGCAGGGCGACGCCGGCCGCCGTGGCGATCACCGGGATGAAGTAGGTGACCATCTGGGCGGTCGTCGGCCCGACCTCCTGGACGAGGCCGTACTGGAGCAGCACCGCGAGCCCCGTGCCCAGGGCGCCGAGGGCGAGGACGCTGAGCGTCGGGAGCAGCGGGAAGCCGACGGGTGCCGAAGTGAACAACGGTGTCACAACGGCCAGTTGCAGCGTTCCCAGGAAGAGCTGGCTGCCCGTCAGGGACAGCGTGGAGGAGCCGGTCCCCGCCAGGGTGCGGCGGACGTAGATCCAGCCGACCGGGTAGCTGAGCGAGGCCAGCAGAGCCATGCCCGTGCCTGGCAGGTCCAGGCCCGAGAAGCCCTGCCAGGCGCCCAGCACCGTCAGGACACCGAGGAAGCCGACGCCGAGACCGGCGACGCGGCGACGGGTCGGACGGTCCTCGGACAGGGCGACCACGGAGAGGGCCATCCCCCACAGGGGCGAGGTCGCGTTGCAGACGCCGGCCAGAGTGGACGGGATGGTCAGCTCGGCGTACGAGAAGAGCGAGAACGGCAACGCGTTGAGGAAGAACGCGGCGACGGTGAGGTGCCCCCAGGTCCGGGCCGAGCGCGGCAGGCGCTCGCGGCGCATCCCCATGGCGGCGACCAGTACCGCCGTGCCGGCCAGCAGCCGGCCGAACGTCACCTGGAAGGGGGCGTAGCCCTCGGTCCCCACCTTGATCAGCAGGAAGCTGAACCCCCAGATGAGGGAGAGCGCCGCGAACCGAATCCGCCAGTCGACGGCCGGACGGCGGCCGGGTGGCGCGGGTGGAGAGGTGGCTGACGCCGCGGCGGTGACCGTCGGCTCACAGGGAGCGCTCATGGGCTCACTGTGGCGAACCTGACGTCTTAGAACAAGCGAGAGTTTCTGCATCTGAACACGTAGCATCGCTAATATGTTGAATCTTGAGCGACTTCGGACGCTGGACGCCCTCGCCCGGCACGGCTCGGTGAGCGGGGCCGCTTACGGGCTGCACGTCACGACGTCGGCGGTCTCACAGCAGATGGCCAAGCTGGAGCGTGAGGTCGGCCAGCGGCTGCTGGCCAGGAACGGCCGGGGGGTCCGCCTCACCGACGCGGGCCGACTGCTCGCGGATCATGCCGCGCGCATTCTGTCGCAGGTGGAGCTGGCCCAGTCCGACATCGAGGCGCAGCGGGGCGAGGTCGTCGGCGAGGTCAGGATCAGCGCCTTTCCCACCGCGGCCCGCGGGCTGTTCCCCGCGACCCTCACCGCCCTGCGCAGCGACCACCCGGACCTCCTCGTCCGCACCCGCGAGCTGGAGCCCGAGCAGGGGCTCCTCGCGGTGCTGCGGGGCGATGTCGACCTGGCCGTCGTGCTCGACTGGAGCAACAAGCGGCTGCCCGTCCCCGGCGGCCTGACCAAAGCCGAACTCCTCGACGACGCGCCGGACATCGCCATGCCGGCCGGGCACCCGCTGGCCGACCGCAGCGAGGTGGAGCTGGAGGACTTCGCCCACGACGCGTGGGTGTCCTGGCCCGAGGGCGAATTCTGTTACGAGTGGCTGATGTTCACGCTGCGTTCCCGGGGCATCGAGCCGCGCATCGCGCATCTGGCCGGCGAACACCACACGCAACTCGCCCTGATCGCCGCCGGTTTCGGTGTCTGCGTAGCCCCGAGGCTGGGGCGCGGGCCGATTCCCGACGGAGTGCGGCTGGTGCCTGTGCGGCAGACGATGCGGCGGCACGTGCATGCCGTCTGGCGCACGGACGCCGACCGCCGGCCCTCGCTCCGGGCGGCGGTGGCGGCGCTGCGGGCCGCGGGGGCGGGCGTGGCCGCCGCCGCGGGGTGAGCCGTGCGCCGGGGCGCGCCCAAAGCCGGGGGCGGTGTCGCGCTCAGGTCTGCGACCGGGTCCGCTCCTTCTCGGGCACCGCGTAGCCGGGCACGGAGGGCCAGCGAACGGTCAGCAGCACCGACTCCTCCTCCGCGTACCACGAGTGCGCGACCTCGCGTCCCCACACGACGTAGTCGCCCTGTTCCGCCAGCACCACGCTGCGGCCTGGGAAATCGACCCGGAAGCGGCCGCTGACGAGGACCAGCAGGGCCGTCCGTTCCTCGCCCTCGACCCACCGGGCTCGCTGGTCGCCGCGAGGGTGAACGCCCCATTTGATCTCGACAGCCTCGCTGTGGCGCGGGTCCTCCCGGTCCTTGAAGTGTCCGAGGAGCCACCCCCGGTCCGAAGGCGCGTCCTTGCCCGCGTTGCCCACGTACACGCTGTCATCCACGCCCGCCAACGCTAGCAGTGGCCTCCGAACGCACCGCAGCGCACGGGCGCCCGCCGGCCGGAGGCCCGCCGCGGCGCGGTGAGACTCCCGGCCGGGCGGCCGGCCCGGAGCCGCCGCCTCGGCCTGTCACTCCCGATCGTTCCGGGCGCCCCCGGGCGGCCCGGCGGGCTACGGTGCCGACCGTTGGACGACGGGCCGCCCGCACCTCGCCCGCTCACCGCGCGGCCGTCCCCCACGCGCCCGAAAGCTGCCCCAAGAAAGAGAGAGACAGCCCATGCGCGGCATGCACGCACTCCTGCTCGGCGGAGTTCTCACCCTCGCGTCCCTGGCCGCACCGCCCGGCGCTCCGGCCGCAGAGAACACCTCCCAGGCCGACGCCCGGACGGCCGCCGCCACCCAGAGCTTCCGTAATCAGGCCACGAACCGGTGCATGGACGACACCGACAGCGGCTTCCGCACGTGGAGTTGCAACGGCAGCCGTCCGCAGCTGTGGGACGTGAAGGTCTGGGGCGACGGAACGCGCCAGCTGCGCAACGTCAACACGGGGCGCTGCATCGAGGACAGCCACACCAACGGTTTCCGTACGGTCGGCTCGTGCAGCTCCGCCGCTGAACAGAGCTGGTGGGTCAAGGTCTGGGGCGATGGCACCGTCCGCTTCCAGAACCAGGTGACGCTTCGGTGCATCGACGACAGCTCCCTGGGCTTCCGCACCTTTCCGTGCAACGACCTGCCCTACCAGAGCTGGTTCTGACCCCGGCTCCACGCCGGCTCCCTCGCGGCCGACGCGCAGCCGGGGCGCCGGCGTGCGGTCGCCCTCGCCAACAGCGGCCGCCCATTCCGTCCGGCCGCGGCGCCCTCGGCCGCCCGCACGGTCTGCTGCCGCGGCCGGGGTGCGACGCTCATGGCCCGACGGCCCGCAGTCCGACGCGGTCTGCCCCGGATGGGGGCCGTCAGCGCCTAGGCAGGCGGTGCACGACGATCTCGCCGAGCACCCCGTTCGCAACCGTGCACGTCATGTACGTGCAGTACGGCTGCCGTCTGCGGTCCGTGGGAGAGCCCGGGTTCAGCAGACGCAGGCCGCCCGGCGCCTCGGTGTCCCAGGGGATGTGACTGTGGCCGAAGACCAGGACGTCCAGGTCCGGGTAGAGCGCCGCACACCGTGCCTCCCGCCCGCGTGACGCCCCCGTCTCGTGGACGACGCCGAACCGCAAGCCTCCCAGGCGGACACGGGCGACCTCCGGCAGCCGGGCGCGCAGCTCCGGGCCGTCGTTGTTTCCGTACACCGCCACCAGGCGTCGCGCACGTCCCTCCAACGTCTCCAGGGTGGCGAGGTCGACCCAGTCCCCGGCGTGGAGGACGACGTCCGCACGGTCCGCCGCGCGCAGCAGTTCCTCGGGGAGCCGCCTGGCACGCCGGGGCACATGGGTGTCCGAGACGAGCAACAGCCGCATGGGACGGCCTCCCGCCGCGGTCCGGGTACTCATGACTCCACCGTACGACCGGTACGCCGACACCGGGCGGAAGTGCCCCGGCACGTATGCCGGGGGCAGGCCGCCACCTCCCTGAGGCCCCATCGCCGCCGCACACCGGCACGGCCGACTCCGCGGCGCCCCAGGAGATGTACGAGGAATCCGGCGCTCGGCGGCGGCGCCGCACCTGGAGGGTGATGCGCGCCGGCACCCGGCCCCGGCGGCGGCCTCAGCCCGGACGACGGGGGAGGGGTATGCCCTGACGAGGGCCTGGGGCGGGCCACCGTGCGTCTGCCGAGGGTGCTGACGGTTCACGGCCGAGCGGGGAGGGGACTTGATGGCCGGGACCGGTCTGCGAGGGGGCTGGGCGGGCGACCCGGCCGCTCAGCCGGTTTCCGAAAGGAGGTCCGGATGGCCCGGCCAGGACGCGGCCGCCAAGTCCTGCTGTTCGGGTTCGTACAGCTCATCTGCGCGGCCTCCGCCGGAAATGCCGCCGCACGGCAGGCGGCCCGCGGGGGGTTTGTGTGTCATATCCGGCCAACCGGCGACTTCACCTCATCAGTCGGCGGCCCGGCGCTTCCGCTGGCGCTTTCCCCGGTGCCGGAGTCGGCGTCATGCGGGGCCCGGGGAACACCGCTGGCGGCTCCGTACCGTCCGCCGGCCCGCCTGGGCCGCCAGGAGTCTTGATAGGGCCCTGTTCACCTTTCTTTCTCCTGGCTACGTTACCTCCAGTAACAGATGCGGGCCTGTGTTCGACGGCGCGCCGCCCACCCCTGCCTCTGGAGGTTCACCATGACGCGTTCCCCAGCTCGTCGTCCTCGCCGCCGGCGCCCCTTCGGCGCGGCCGCCCTTGTCGCCGCGGGGCTGACCGCGGGCGCGCTGGCCGTCGCCCCCGGCCCGGCCGGCGCGAGCGAGATCCAGAAACAGGCGCGGGAAACCGCTCCGGAGGAGCTCAAGGAGGTGTTCTTCGTCGGCAACAACTGGGAGGGCACCGCCGACGTCATCGGCTCCCGGGGCGACTACGCCAAGATCGGCCGCATCGACATGATCCCCGACAAGAAGGAGCGCCTGTGGGAGATCTACCTGAACCCCGTCAAGCTCGCCTTCTTCCTCGGCATCCGGCTCGGCCCGGGTGAGGGTCACGACCAGTACGTCGACGACATGTACACCACGAAGGACGGCAAGTCCGTGGTCGCCTCCCGGCCGAGCTTCGCCGACGTGGTCTCCATCGATGTGGAGAGCGGCAGGATCAACTGGCGTTTCCCGGTGTCCGGTTTCCGCTCCGACCACATGGCGGTCTCCCCCGACGGCGCCCAGGTCGCCGTGTCCTCCTCGACCTCCAACACCGTGCACGTGCTGGACATGGCGACGGGCGAGGAGGCGGGTGCGTTCAGGACGGGCGACAAGCCGCACGAGAACGTCTACACCGACGGCGGCAAGTACCTCTGGAACATGGCCATCGGCGAGGTCAACACCGATCTGGACGCGCCCTGGCAGGACTTCACCAAGGGCGACCGCCGCATCACCGTCGCCGACGCGAAGACCTTCCAGGTCAAGAGGATCATCGACATGCGCGAGCGGCTCGACGCCTTCGGCCGCGAGGACCTGTCCGACGCCCTGCGCCCCGTCGCCTTCACGCCCGACGAGTCGAAGATGTACTTCCAGGTCTCCTTCTTCAACGGCTTCGTCGAGTACGACGTGCACACGGACACGATCACCCGAGTGAAGACGCTGCCGAAGAACCCGGACACCAGCGACGAGCGCACCACCTACGTCAACGACTCCCGCCATCACGGCATGTCCATGAGCCCCCAGGGCGACAAGCTCTGCATCGCCGGGACCATGGACGACTACGTCACCGTCGTGAACCGCGAGACGCTGCAGGAGGGCCCCCTCGTCACCGCCTCCAAGCCGTACTGGGCCACCGTCAGCGGAGACGGCAAGCACTGTGTGGTGTCCGAGAGCGGCACGGACCAGGTGACGGCGATCGACTTCGCCACCGGCCGGAAGGTGGTCTCCATCCCCGTCGGCGACCACCCGCAACGGGTCCGTCTCGGCCACGTCCCCACGGACTGGACCGGCCCCACCACCGGCTGAGACGCGCCGGGCCCCGCGCCTCGGGCCGCTGTGACCCGAACCCGCCCGCACCGCGTCCGGCGGTACGGGCGGGCTGTGTTCATCCGCCCGCTCCCCACCCGGATCGTGAAGCACGCCGGATGGTGCTCGTGCCCAGGGCAGTCGTCCCCTGCGGCTGTCAGGGGACGGCGGCGGTAGTCCTCGTTCCGGGGCCTGTGCCGGTCAGCTTTGTCGGGCTGACGCCGGTGCAGCGGACGACATGGGGGGGGCACGGCGTTGGCGCGCCCGAGCGCGCCATGGAGAGCCAGTCCGAGGCCCTGGAGCACGACGCCCCGCCGACGATCCCTCGGTGCTCACTTCGTGCCGGAGGCCGGCAGCAAGGGGCGCGGCACCACGGATGGTCTGCCGGGGCGCGCGGGCGACCTGCTCGTCGGCCCACTTCTCTCCCCGCGTTCCCCGAGCCTTCGATTACTCCCGGATTGTTCCCAGGGCGCAGACGGCCCGCACCGGTGGCGGGAGGCGCGATGCCGCAAAGGAGTCGGCAGCGTCCAGCACGTCCCACCCTTGCCCGGCTCTGTCACGAAGGAGCAGTCACCCGGATGGGGCGGGGATCGCGCGGGTTTCCGCTGACTTCGCACGTCGAGTGCGCGGCGATTCAGGAACCGGTCACAAAGGACGCTTGACCGGTGGAGACGTGGGAGCGACCGTCGTCTTCGGCCCGGCATGAGGATGCGCATCGCTGTGAAGGCGCTGGAACTCCTCCGCCACGTCTTCCAACCACGTCAACTCGTCCCAGAAGTTCTCTCCTGTCTGCGCCGTGCTGAGTTTGCCGCTGCCGGTGGTGTCCGCGCCGCGCCTCTTGCCGCGTATGGCCAGCGCGAGGGCCGAGGCCTCGCGCAGGACCTCGGGCCGCGCATCTCGCGCCGGGCCCGCGCACAGTATCTTCTCCAAGGCGTCGACGCAGGGCGCGCGTGCGTAGGGCTGCAAGGCCCGCTGCCCGTCCCGGATCTCGATGACGATTCGGTAGAGCCGGGTCTGGAGATCCCGGGTCCACACCCGAGGTCTGGTCGGCCTGGCCTCGAAGAGCGCGATGCCGGGGTTGGCCTGGCAGAGCGCGAACCACAAGGGGTGCAGTCGGCGGCAGGAGCGGAACAGGCGCATTCTGCTGTCGACCCCCTTGCCCCAGCGCGGCAGGGTGTAGCCCACCCCGAGGGCCAGGGAGCCGACACTGGCCATGAGGGGGCTCCAGAGGACGGCGGCCTGGTCGAACGCGGTCGTGCCGGACCATCGGCCCACGAGGCCGAGCAGTTTGCCGATGATGAATCCCAGGACGAACCAGCTGCCGACTGCCGTGATGCGGAGCACTTCGGAGAGCCAGGGCCGGCTGATGACTTTCGACGAAGGCCAGGTGTGCCGGGCGGTGTTGACGAGGCTGAAGGCGTACGTGGTCAGGAACACCAGGGAGTACGCGCTCGCGGAGGCGACAGACGCGAAGTGGATCTCGAAATCGAGGGGGTGCGGCTCGGGCAGCGGGGAGGCGAAGAACAAGGCGATCATCGCGAGAACGGCGAGCAGGTAGAAGCAGGCGACGAGCGACGCGCTGGACCTCACGGCCCGCGGGTGCTTGAACCAGCCGTAGACCATGACGTGCGTGAACAGCGCTCCCAGGATGATGCACACATAGGCGATCAAGGTAGCCAGATTGGGGATGCCGGAAAGGTTCCCGATGGCGATGTAGCTGACCGGCGCAAGCATCAAGTAGGCCATGCCGTTGAGTAGGCGGCCTGCGCACAGCGCGAAGAGCGACAGGTTTCTTCGGTCTCTTCTCAGGTCGCGCCATTTGTACCCGAAGGCAGTGAAACAGATGGCTGCGGACAGCAAGTGCGTCACGCTGAACACGCGGAGAAGGACTTCGGTCATGCATGTTCCTCGGGCCCCGGGCGCAGTGAGCGTTCCAGGCGTTCCACCAGCTCTCGTTCGTCTTCCGGCACAGAGGATGCCTCGATGGTCCACTCACTGGTCCGGCGCAGAAGCTGAGTGGCGAAGTATTCGGCCGCGAACTCTTCGGGCTGGCTGTAGAGCGTGCGCCCGAGCATGTGCTTGACCAGGGTCGGATCAATGCTTTCCGGAACATTCGGGGTCACTGCGTCGGTGCTGGCGGCGGACGAGTGCCCCCACAATAGATGTCCCAGCTCATGGGCAATTATGTGAGTTTGGTGAGGAACCGAAGTGTGTGTCTCGTAGAAGATGTAGTCGACCGGCGCTGTGGAGACCAGGAGGCCCACGGGGCCACCGTGCGGAAAAGCCAGGGGAGCCAGGCAAATAGGGCGGTTGCGGCGTTCCGCTACTTGTCGGCACAACTCTTCGGCCCGCAGTGGCGCTCTCAGGTCGAGGCTTCTAATCAGTTCTGCACACCGCTTTCGCATTGAGCGCCGCATCATGGCCCATCCCTTCGCCTCTGCCGCACACCGGCCCTCCCATCATGTGACACGAAGTCACGCAGCGAAAGATCCAAGCGGAGAGCCGGAGGGTTGTGATTCAGCCAGTTATCGACTCAGGAAAGTCCGGTTCTCCGTGCGTAGAGCAGGGCTTGGGTGCGGTCGGTCACGTGGATCTTGGCGTAGATGCCGCTGAGGTGGTTCTTCACCGTCTTCTCTGATATTTCCAGAGTTCGGGCTATGAGCCTGTTGCTCAGGCCGCGCGACAGTAACGCCAGCACCCCCTTCTCCCGGGGCGTCAGCGGCGTCGAGCGGACCGCCGCGTCCCCGCGGCCGGCCTGGAGCGGGGCGCCGGGCACCGAGCGTGGATCGGCCACGCCTGCCTGGAGGGCGTAGAGGGTAGCTTGGGTGCGGTCGGTCACGTGGATCTTGGCGTAGATGCCGCTGAGATGGTTCTTCACCGTCTTCTCTGATATCTCCAGAGTTCGAGCAATACGCCTGTTGGTCAGGCCGCGCGACAGCAGGCGTAAGACGATCGCTTCGCGTTCGGTCAGGCCGGTAAATCGAACTTTGTGTCCGGATATCTCCGCAGCGCTCGACTCGCCCATCTGCTTTCCTCGTCTCCTCTGAGTGCCCGTGAAGTGGAACGTGCAGCGGGGAGAAGGGGTTTCAAAGGGCCACCCGCTTCGGTGCACGCGCGTCTGGCAAATGCAGTGCGAGTTACTGGAGATCGACAGAAGTCGCCGCCCCGGAGAAAGTGGGAGGCGGGTGTAGAGGCATCCACTGATATGCGGTAGCCTCTACCGAACAGCTTAGAAAGTGTTTGGTCGACCTCTTATCGAGCGTACGGCGAGTCATTGAAGCCGTCAACTCCCATGGTCGAGTGCTAAGTTGATCTTTCTCCGGGTTGTCACACGGGAAGCCTTGAAAGGTGGGGCATATGGGGGCAAGCAGGCCCAACGCGCTGGCGGAGAGATTGAACCACCTGTTTGAGACGGTCCATCCTCGTGGTCGTGGCCCTTACAGCAATGAGGAGGTGGCGCGCGCGATCCGGGAGCAGGGCGGCGACATCTCGAAGCAGTACATCGCCTATCTCCGGAAGGGTGAGAGGGAGAACCCGCGAGTGCACCATTTGGAGGCACTTGCCCGATTCTTCGGTGTCCAGGTCTCCTACTTCCTCGACAGTGAATCCGCGGAACGCACCAAAGAGAAGCTCGCAGAGCTCGCGGTCTGGCGGGACACCGGACTCACCGGTGAGGATCTGCGCAAGCTTGAGAAGGCGGGCATCACCCGAGTGGCCATGCGTGCGGTGGGGCTGTCTCCGAAGGGGCTGGAATTCGCGGAGGCCATGCTGGACCAGCTGCGGGAATTGGAAGGGCTGCGTTCGCAGGAGAACGCCTCGGACGACGAGGCGTGATGGGGACGCACATGACGGGGTCCGCGACCTCCGCCCGTTCCGCCCGGCACGGCCGGACGCGGACGTGCGGCGCGGCCTGCGCCGGGCACGGGCGGGACGCGCGACGTTCGTTCCTCGGTCTGACGCACTCGGTCTGACGCACTCGGCCTGCCGGGCGGCGGCCGGGCCGTCCGGCGGAGCTCCGGGCGTCTCAGGGAACCGTGATCACCTGGGCCGAGTAGCCGAGCCCCGAGCCGAACCCCACGGTCAGGGCGAGGCCGCCGCGCCGGACCTGACCCGTTGACACCAGATGATCCATCGCGAGCGGCACGGACGCGGCCGAGGTGTTGCCGTCCTCCCGGACCGTGCGCGCCACCGCCACAGAGGCGGGCAGCTTCATGTTCTTGACCACGGCGTCGATGATGCGGCCATTGGCCTGGTGGGGCACGAACGCCTCGATGTCTCCGCCGGTCACTCCTGCCGCTTCCATGGCACGGGAGCACACCTCACCGACGGCCCCTATCGCCCACCGGAAGACTTCGGGGCCCGCCATCTCCAGGTAGGGCCACGGCGTGGATGCTCCGCCCTGGAGGTCCGCGAACGAGGCGGGTTGCTGAATGGCTCGTATATGGCCTGTCGCGGTGCCCCACACGACCTGGCCGATGCCCGGTTCGGCGGAGCGCCCCACGAGTACGGCGCCCGCGCCGTCGCCGAAGATGAAAGCGGTGGACCGGTCCCGTGGATCGACGATGTCACTCATGCGCTCGGCGCCGATGACCATCACGTGCTCCGCCTGGCCCGCCACCACGAGGCTGCCGGCCAGCGCCAGCCCATGGGAGAAGCCGGCGCACGCCGCGCCGAGGTCGAAGGCCGCCGCACCGTCCGCGCCCAGCTCGGCGACACAGGCCGCGGCTGCGGGGGGAGCCTGATGGAGGTAGGACATCGTCGCGAGGATCACGCAGTCCACGTCGGCGGGGGGCAGGCCCGCCGCGCTGAGTGCCTTCTCCGCGGCCCTGGCTCCCATGAAGGGAATCGATTCCTCGGGAGTCGCGAAACGGCGAGCAGTAATTCCCGACCGCGACTCGATCCACTCGGCGTCCGAATCAATGAGTCGACAGATTTCCGCGTTGTCCACGACGCGACTGGGCCGGTAGGAGCCCAATCCGAGAGGGCTGGCGAAAAATCGGTGTGCGGGTTGTAGCCTTGCTGCCATCGGTCACATCATCCCCATCGCTGGATAGTTGCACCCTCAGCGCCTCTCATGAGACATGTTGAGGATACCGACTGCATTGCATTCGACCACTGGGACGTTTGGCCCATGTGCTGGTGCTGATTCTCCGCAAACGGAAGCGCCACGGGAGCCGTTCGGGGAGTTCTTCGTGTGCCGAACTGCCCGTGTACGAAGGGCCATTGCGTCCCGAGCGAGGGTGCGGTAGGAATAGATCTGCATCGCCGTCCCGACCGAGGAGTCAAGGTGACAGAGGCCGTTACCCCTGGAATTCACACAGTTGAGCTCCAGTGGAAGGATCAAGGCGCATTATTTGCCGCACAGTCCGGTGCGTCGGGGCTCGATTATCTTCGTGGGTTGATCACGGGCGAAGTCGTGGCGCCTCCCGTCGCCCAGGTGCTCGGTATCTCCGTCGCCAAAGTGGACCCAGGTACGGTGCAGTTCACCATGCCGGTCAAGAACTTCTTCACCAACCATCTGGGGTTTCTCGCCGGCGGTATCCTGTCCACTGTCATCGACTCCGCCCTGGGCTGCGCGATTCTCTCCGCGATTCCGGACGACAAGGACATCGTCACGCTCGACCTGAGCGTCGACTTCCTCAGGCCGGTCTCCGAGGCCTCCGGCCTGATCACCGTGGACGCCGAGGTCGTCCACCTGGGGCGCTCCCGCGGTCTGGCCGCCTGCCGTGCCGTGGACTCGGCCGGCAAACTGTGTGCCGTCGGCAAGAGCAGCTGCATGGTGCGGGACAAGCCGAACGCGTCGGCCAACGGCCACGCGCCCGCGGCGGAGGCCTCCCGGTGAGCCCGGAACAGTCCGGCGACCGCCCGGTCACCGCGGCGGCCGGCCTCACGGTCGGCCAGACCTTCCATGCCGAACGCGCCATCACGAAGGAAGACATCGCCGCCTTCGCCGAACTCGCCGGAGACCGGGGCCGGCACCATCTGCCGGCGGAGGGCGCGGTGATGGCCCACGGGCTGCTGACCGCCTCGCTGGCCACCAGGATCGGTGGTGAACTCCACTTCATCGCCCGGCGCATGGGTTGGGAGTTCCTCAAACCGGTGTGGGCGGGAGACACCATCTCCGCCACCGTGACCATCACGGCACTGAGCGAGGTCCGCTCCGGCACGGGAGTGGAGTTCGACATCGAGATCGCCAACCAGACCGGCACGGTCGTACTGCGCGGCGACAGCTCCGGTGTGATCCGCGCCTGATCCCGGGACCGGTCTCCCCCCGCCTCCAGCAGCAGGCTGAGGTCCAGCGCCGGGGTGCTGTGTGTCAGCGCCCCGACCGGAGCCGCCGACCGCACCGGGAACTCCGCGGCGGCCCGCGCGTGCCGCGCCGTGAGCGTGGCGATCCCGGACATCCGCTGAAGGAAGTCCAGCGCGGTGCGCTCCCCGGTGACGAGGCTTCTGGCAGGCCCTTCCGCAGTGAACAGCACATCCCCCGTGCCGACGCGCGTCCCGTCGCCAGCCTGTGACGCCGTCTCCACCGCGGGGTCGATCGCGGTGAAGACCTCCATGGCGACGGGCAGCCCCGCGACGACTCCCGGCTGCGTGGTGAAGACGGCGGCCTCCGCACAGCCCCTCCTCGGGCACACTCCAGCGGGCGGCGATGTCGTCGACCGCGGTGTCCCCGGCGAGCGCGGTCTCGACCGCCCGCCTCACCGCGGCCGGATCGAGCATCGTCATGACTTCCTTTCCGTTGCGTCGGACGGGCCGGCCGGTGGCCCATGGCGCGGGTCGCCCGGAGCTGTACGAGAACCCGGGCGATGCCCCACCACAACGCGCCCGAGGCCGGCTCCGCGACCACCCGGCCGTGCCACGTGAGACCGTCCCGCGAGCGTGCGAGCGGCGCGGCGCCTCTGTGCCGTGCGTGAGCACGGCCCGGAACGAACTCCGAACGGCCCGACAGCGCCATCGCGCCCAGCGCGGCGCCCGGGCACGCGCCGCTGAACCCGGCACCGCGAACAGCCAGGGACGTGACCCTCACGCCGAGGCCAGGGGCAGACCCCTCACGCACGCGGTGGCCCGGTCGGCTCGGCGTCCGGGCCCGTGGCCCCCGCGGCGAGCCTGGCCGGCAGGCGTGGAACGCGACCGCGACCAGGCAGTCCCAGGCCCGGCGGACCGCTCGTCCCGCACGGCCTCTCTCACCGAACCGGGACGCCCGGACGCAGCTCCGCGAGCACCTCCTCCGGAGTGGTACGCAGATACGCCGGAGGCCGGGGGCCCACCTGGCACAGCGCCGTCACCAGGCCCTCCCCGTACGACAGGAACACGCGCAGGTCGGGTGCGCCCGGGACGGCCGAGCGCACCCAGAGCCGTCCTTCCCGACAGCGCCACAACCGATGGTCACGCAGCGAACGGGAGGCTCCCCGGCAGGCCTTCAACGCGGCTTCCTTGCAGCTCACCAGCGCGGTGGCCCGGACGCCCGGGGACAGACCGCCGACCACGTGCGGCTGTTCGCCGTGGCCCAGCAGCCGGGGCAGCAAGATCTCGTTGCGCGGGTCGAGGGGTTCGACGTCGACGCCGAGCGCTCCGTCGCGGCCCCCCCGGGTGACCGCGCACACGGTGAGCGCCCCGGTGTGCGCGAGGGAGACCGTCACGGCGGCGGGCCCCGCCACCAGACACGGGGCTCCGCGCCGGTCCGGCAGGATCTCGACCCCGGACTCGGACTCTCCTGACATGCGCCGCACCGCCAGCTTGGCGGTGAGCCGGGTGCGGACCCACTCCGTGCGTCGTGGCCCCTCCAGCGAGGCGGCGTACGCCCGCTCCCGGCCGCCGAGCAGCTCCTCTGGCCCGGGCAGCGCCCCCCAGTCGCAGCTCACCACCAGGGACGCCGGCGGGACCCCTGAGGTCATCGCACGCGCCGGATGGCCTGCACGAAGTCGCCGAGCTCGCCCACAGTGGGCTCGCCCGGTGTGTCGACGAAGCCATTGACCAGCCGGACCACGGAGTCGTACGCCTCCGTGTGGTCGTAGGCGGTGGAGTCCGCGACCCGCAGGGACCACCGCCAGTACCCCTTCATGGTGTCCGCGAGCGGCATCCGGAACGTGGCGATGACGTCCTTGAGACCGGGCACCGACGCAGCTCCGTCGCGCGCCACATAGGCGCCGACGAGGTTGCTGTAGAAGGCGAAGTGGCGTGCCTCGTCCCGCGCCAGCCTGCCCAGCAGGTCCTTCAGGAACGGCTCGCTGACCGTTTCCCTGAACCGCTGGTAGAAGAGCTGTGTCGCCTTCTCCTGGATCAGCGTGTACGTGAAGGACTGCACCGGGTGCTGATAGGGCAGGGTGAACGTCTTGCGCCCCTCCTCGGCCAGGTCGGCCAGCAGTTCCTCGCGCGTGGCCATGCCCGTGTCGACCTGATAGCGCGCGAGCGCCGAGGCGTGCCGTTCCTCGTCGCCGGCCCAGGCGACCAGGAAGCGGAAGTACTCGCGGTTGAAGCCGAACCGCTCCAGCTCCATCTCGGCTGCGGCCACCGGGAAGGCTTCGAGGAAGTGCGAGAGATAGCCCGGAATATGGTCCTCGACGAAGGTGATGAAGCGTACGGCGGACCGGTCGACCTCGGTGAGCCGCTCGGGCCGCAGCGCGGACCAGTCCAGATCGTTGAGGGTCCAGGCTCGCTCGCCCGCCCGCGTCACCGCGTGGTCCACCAGCTCGAACATCTGGGGGACGGGCAGGAGGTCCGCGGGCGTCGACGTGTCCGCCGCCCCGGTGCGTGTGGGGGCGCTCACCGGACGGTCCTGGGTCCGAGCCGGGACTTGACCGCGGTGAGGGCGTAGTGCTTCGAGGTGTACCCCCAGCCGGCGTTCGCCGTGCGCAGGTACTCCACCAGGGGAGCCGTCATGCCCGGAGCCGCGGCCTCGATGCGGTCGCTGTTGGCCAGGGCCCGCCGCTCCCACTCCTCGATGGTGCGGTGGTAGTGGGCGGTGAGGTCGTCCAGCGTCTCCAGACTGAAGCCCGCGGACTCGGTGGCGCCGATCAGCTGGGAGAAGGGCACCATGTCAGCGAACCCGAAGATGCGCTCGGTGACGTGCTTGGTGCCGGGCCGGTTGGCGAACTCCTGATAGACCTCCTCGTTCCTGAAGCAGCTCTCGGAGACGTAGAGCCGCCCCTCCCGGCGCAGCGCCCGGTAGGTCTTGCGCAGCGCGTCGACACGGTCGGGCATGTGGATGATGGAGCCCAGCATGGTCGCCGCGTCGTACCGGCCCTCCACCTCCATGTCCGAATAGGAACCGATCCGGATGGAGACGCGGCCGGTCAGCCCGGCACGGGCCGCTTGCTCCCGGACGTACTCCGCCTGGGGGGCGGAGGGGGTGACGGCCGTCACCTCGCACCCGTACTCCTGGGCCATGAACAGGGTCAGGCTGCCCCAGCCGCAGCCGATGTCGAGGAGGCACTCGCCGCCGCGCAGGCCGAGCCGTTCGGCGACGAAGTGCAGCTTGGCGGTCTGCGCCTCTTCCAGGGTCTGCTGCGGGTCGCGGTACAGCGCGGAGCTGTACTTGACGCGTGCGTCGAGGAAGGCCGTGAAGACCTCGGGGGGCAGTTCGTAGTGCTGATTGGTCGCGCGCCTGGCCTCGTCCGGCGGGAGGGCGAAGTCGCCGTCCCGGCCGGTGTGCAGCAGGGCGGTCTCCGTGGGGACCTCGGTCGTCATCTCAGGCCACGTCCCGGTGCTGGGCGAGGATGAGGTCGGTGAGGTCCTGGGCGGTGCGCACCGCGAAGATGTCCTCGTCCTCCAGCTCGACGTCGTAGAGGCGCTCGATCTGGGCGACGACCCGCAGCAGCCGTACGGAGTCGGAGCCGGGCAGTTGCTTGAGGACGGTGTCCGGCTCGATCTCGCCCACGGCGATGCCGAGTTCCTTACTGGTCTGTCCTCGCACCTCGTCGAGTACCGCGGCGGCGTCGAGAGCGGAGAGCTGGTGGTCGGCGGACTGAGTCATGGTCATCCAATCGAGTGGTCGAAGTAGTGGGCGAGCCGGTCCCGGTCGGCGCCGACCAGGCCCATGTGCCCCGTCGCCTGTTCCGAGCTGATCGGCTGGTAGGCGGAGCTCGCCATGACGTGGTGTTCGCCGTCCGACGAGAGGACGTCGGCCTCCGCGTGGACGACCCCGGCCCCCTCGCGCACGACTCGGGCGACGGCCCGGTAGGGCGTGCCCGTGCGCAGGGGTCGCAGGAATTTGGTGCGCAGGGTCACGGAGAACGCCAGCAGACCGCGGTCCAGGGCGATCAGGTCGCCCATCAGCTCGTCGACCAGCACGCTGACTATCCCGCCGTGCACCACACCGGGATAGGACGCGTAGTCGTCGGCGAAGGTGACGTCGGTGGCGAGGCCGCCGTCGTCGGTCCGGTACATCTTCAGGGCGAGACCGATCTTGTTCCGCGGCGAGCAGCCGAAGCACCGGAAGCGGGGCTCGTCGATCCAGGGAAGCTCGACCGGGGTGGCCTCGGCCGTCATCAGGCGCCGGCCGGGGCGGGCGGCAGCGACGCCAGCATCCTGCGGATGTCACGCAGCTTGGTGATGGACTCGCCGGTGAGTTCGGTGAGCGTGCTGAAGAGCTGGCGGTGGATGCGGTCCCACTCGGTGCCGTCGTCGACCTCGCCGAAGTAGCGGAACACCTCGTCGATGGTGACGTGGCCGTCGAGCTCGGGGAGGTTGCCCTTGAACTTGCTCACCGGGTGCTGGTAGCGCCCGTCGGGGTCGGCCATGTAGACGTAGAACGTCTCCAGTACCGAGGCCAGTTCGTGCGGGTGGGTGACCAGTCGCCGGGCCGTGTAGTGGATGAACTCCCGTGCGTGGCGGGCTTCGTCGCCGCTCGCCCGCTTCATCAGCTTGGCGATCACCGGTTCTTCGGCCACCCGGCTCACGCATTTGTACATGTGGTTGGTGGCTATCTCGGAGATGATGTTCGTGGCGAGGGTCGCCGAGGGCGTGATGCCCGGCGGGTAGGGCGCCCGCATCGCGTTGATCTGTTCGTATCCGACGTCCTCGCCGGCCAGCCGCAGCCACTTCTTGAAGGCCAGGTGGTGCTGGAGCTCCTGGTAGCCCCACAGGCATACGAAGGCCGAGAAGTCGTAGTCGTCCTCGAACTCGTTGAAGAAGCCGTGCTGGGCCGCGATGGAATTGGACTCGCCCATGACGGCGCCCATCGCGAAGGCGATGTACTCGGGGCGTACGAGGTCGGGCCTGAACTCGTCCCAGGGGATGTCGCTCAACTCCCAGGAGGCGTTCTGGTAGACGGGGAACACGTCGTAGCTGTGCAGCGGTTCCGTCGTGAGGTCTCGGGCCGCTTGGAGCTTGTGCGGAGTGGTCATCAGGGTGCCCTCTGTTCCTGTTCGGTCGGCTTCAGTCAGCGGACGGGGACGATCCGGCGGAGGCCAGCTCGGAGAGTCGCTCGCGGGTCAGGGAGCGCTGCCACTTTCCACTGGTGGTACGGGTGATCCAGCGCGGCTTGACGAGATGCACGCGTACGTCGGAGAAGTCCATCTCCTGTTCGACGCGGGCGGCGATGTCCCCGGCCAGGTCGGCGGCGGCGCTCTTGGGGTCGGCCTCGACCACCACGCGCACCACTTCACCGCCGTTCGGCTCCGTGTCGGAGAACGCCACGCAGCGCTTTCGGTAGACACCCGGCATCTCGCGGGCGATGGCCTCGATGTCGTCGGGGAAGAAGTTCTGGCCCCGGACGATGACCATCTCCTTGCGCCGTCCGGTGACGAACAGATTCTCCTCGTACTGGAACCCGACGTCCCCGGTGCGCAGCCAGCGGCCGTCGAAGGCGGCCGCGGTGGCCTGCGGGTCGTTGTAGTACCCGGAGGTCACCGGGGGCCCGGCGATCTGGATCTCGCCCAGCTCGCCCGGCACGCAGACCCGGCCGTCCTCGCCGACGAGCCGGATCTCGATGCCGTGCACGGCGCGGCCGAGGCCCACCACGTCCTTGGCGCCTCGGGTGCCGCGCGGCACGACCACCGCCTTGCGTCCCGAGGCCAGTTCGGCCCGGTCGACCGACAGGACGCGGACGGGGCTGCCCGGCTCGGGGAAGGTGATCCCCAAAGTGGCTTCCGCCATGCCGTAGACCGGGTACATCACGGTGTCGCGGAGTCCGGCGGGCGCCAGCGCGGTGGTGAACCGCTCCGTGCTCGCGGCGCTCACCGGTTCCGCGCCGTTGAAGGCCAGCCGCCAGGCGGAGAGGTCGAGCTCCCTGATGAGCTCGGGTGGAGCCGCGTCGAGGATCTGGTCGTACGAGAAGTTCGGCCCCGTGATGACCGTGCCCCGGTGCTCGGCGAAGTACTTGAGCAGCACGGCGGGCCGGCGCAGGAAGGCCGTGGGAGTGAAGACGTGGACGTCGGCGCCGTTGAGCAGGTGAGAGAAGAGGCCCACGAGCCCCATGTCGTGGAAGGTGGGCACCCACTGCATGAAGACGTCGTCGGGGCTGAAGGCGCCGGACACCACACAGGCCCGCAGCCCGGCGGCCATGGACCGCTGGCTGAGCTGTACGCCCTTGGGCGCGCTGGTGCTGCCCGAGGTGAACTGCACGACGGACAGGGCGTCCGGGTCCACCGGGGGCAGCGCGCGGGCGCTGCCGGAGCGGGAGGTGGCCGGGTCGATCAGCACCAGCCCCGGGTTCTGCTCCTTGAGGAGGGAGCCCAGGTCGGCGTAGGCCGGGCCGAGCACCAGGTGGCGGATGCCCGCGACCTGGAGAATCCTGCTCAGCCTCCGCGCGGTGGCCCGCTCGTCGCCGAACCCTGCGGGCAGCGGGAGGACGCTGCACGCGGCTCCGGTGCGCTGCACGCCGAAGAAGAGGGTCAGGAACCTCGCGTCGGTGGGCACCAGGAGACCGACGATCGAGCCGGGGCCCACGCCGTGGTCCTGGAGCCCCAGCGCGCAGCTCAGGGTGGCCTCGGCCAGCTCGCCGGCGGTGATCCGCTCGTCGCTGCCGGGGAAGACCGCTGCCGCAGCCGGTGACGCCTGTGTGTGGTGCAGGAAGTTCTCGGTGAGCGTGTCACCGGACAACAGAGGACTGCGCACGGGAGATCTCCTTTCCTGGTTCACCCGTCGGCCTGGGCTCAGCTGCTGTGGACGAGATCCACCCGCAGCTCGCTCAGACCGCGGAAGTTGACGTGGGGCCGCCAGAGGACCTCCTCGGTGGTGAGCGAGATCCGGCTGTACCGGTCGAGCAACTCGTGGAAGACCAGGCGCCCTTCGACCTTGCCGAGCATGGTGCCGATGCAGAAGTGCGGGCCGCCGCCGAACGACAGCGGCTTGATGTCGTCCCGGCGCACGTCCAGCCGGTCGGCGTGGGCGTACCGCCTCGGATCGCGGTTGGCGGCACCGAGCAGGAGCATGAGCTTGGAACCCGCGGGAATGGTCCTGCCGCCCACCTCCAGGTCGGCGGTGGCGATGCGCGCGACCAGCTGCACGGGCGCGTCGTACCGGACGAACTCCTCGATGGCGTTGTCGATCAGTTCGGGGTGGTCCCGCAGGATCTGGAGCTGGTCGGGGTTCCTGAGCAGCGCCAGCATGCCGTTGCCGATCAGGTTGACCGTGGTCTCGTGCCCCGCGTTGAACAGGAGCAGGACGTTGGCGACGATCTCGTCGTCGGACAGGCGCTCCCCGTCGACCTCGGCGAAGGCCAACCGGGACAGGATGTCGTCCTGGGGGTCGCTGCGCCGCTTGGCCAGGTGCTCGGTGATGTACGCGCGGAACTCCACCAGAGCGGTGTTCATGCGCTGCTGGGTCTGCTCGCTCAGCGCGGGGTCGACCACGTGGCCTATCGCCTCGGTCCACTGACGGCACTGGTCGCGGTCCTCGACCGGCAGTCCCACGAGGCCGCAGATGACGGTCACCGGGAGGGGGAGTGCGAGCGAGTCGATGAGGTCGATTCCTTCGCCCGAACCGAGGTCGGCCAGGATGCGTTCGAGGATCTCCTCGATCTTCGGGACCATCTGCTGAATCGACCGGGCACTGAATACCGGGTTGACGATTCCGCGAATACGGCGATGGGCGGCGCCGTCCAGCATGAGCATCCACATCCGGGTGTCGCTGACCACCGGACTTTCCCAGCCACCGCGGTGCTCGGCCCATTTCGGGTCACGATGGAACTCGCTGGTCAGGCGGTTGTCCCGGAGAAGAGCCGCGGTCTCCTTGTAGCCGGAAACCGCCCAGAAGCCGTACGGCGTCAGGTGCACCGGCTCGGTTTCCCTCAGTCGGGCATAGAAGGGATAGGGGTCACTGCGCATCCCAGGATCACGGGGATTGTAGAGAATCTCCTGCTGTACTGCGTCCATGGCGGGTCAGCCTCGCAGGATTCCCGGTTGCCGATCAATAGGACCAACGTCCCATGCGTCGAGAGGTGTTGTTCAGGAGATTCTGGGTTGTACTTGCAGAGGAAAATCGCTCGACGCAGGCACAGGGCTCGGCGCCGGCGCGGGGCTCGGTGCGGCACCCGCACAGGCGCCGTCGCGCAGAGGCGCTTCGCACGTGATCCGCTCGACCGAGAGAAACGGAGTCCGTGGCATGGCGGAAAGCCGATCGGCCTTCCGGGCCGTGGTGCCGGGCGACAGGACAGCACGGGACCGCCTGCACCGCACATGCGGAGAGGCGACCCGGCGCCACCGTTTCCGGACCGGAGGCCCCGGCCTGGCCGAGGGTCGTCTGGACACCGCGTGGAGCGACTGCGCAGGCGCCACCAGCACCCTGGGGCTAGACGGCCCTTCAGGCCGGCGGGCCATCGTGCCGGTCGGCACGGCCCTCGTCTCGCCCGGTGCGGCGGAGCTGGGCATGGCGGTGGAGGACGGCTCGCAGCGCCGGGGCATCGGCCGGCTGCTCGTACGCCGACCGGCCGGCGCCGGCGCGGCGCGAGGTGCGAGGGAGCCACGGGAACAGCGCTTTCGGACGGCGGTCGATGATCCCATGACCGGTGGCTCCCCCCGCTGGGGCCGCACCGCGCCATCGGCCGAACGGCCCCTTGTTCCGGAAGGGCGCCGTTCAGACCTTCTCAGGGCTGAGCGCCGGCGGGTCTTCTCGGCCGTGGCGCACACGTGCACGGTTCGGGCCGCCGGCCCTGCCCGAAAACAATGCCTGGCACCGCAGTTCACGAGGCCGACCACTGGAGCCCCCGTTGACCACAGGGATTGATGATCCCCGCCCGACCTCAAGAGCGGCCGCGGGTCCAGCCTGCGACGACACCGTATTCGACGTCATAGGTGTGGGTTTCGGCCCCTCCAACATCGCCCTGGCGCTAGCGCTCGGAGAGAGTCCCGGACCTGCGCCCACCGCGCATTTCTTCGAGAAGCAGCCGCGATTCTCATGGCACCCCGGGATGCTCCTGCCGGAGGCGACCATGCAGGTCCATTTCCTCAAAGACCTGGTCACTTTGCGTGATCCGTCCAGCAGGTTCTCGTTCCTCAATTACCTGCGCGAACAGGGCCGTCTCGTCGACTTCGTCAATCACAAGATGATCTTCCCCAGCAGGGTGGAGTTCCACGACTATTTCCGGTGGTGCGCGAGCGCGTGCGCGGACAAGGTCACCTACGGGTGCGAAGTGCTGTCGGTCGAACCGGTCGGCGGGGCGGGGGACGGCCGGCTCCTGGACGTGCACCTCCGCCAGACCGACGAACTGGGCTCCCGTACCCTGCGGCGTCGCACCCGGAACGTGGTGATCGCCCCCGGGCTGCGCAGGCGGCTGCCGGACGGTGTGACCGAATCCGACCGGGTGTGGCACAGCAGCGGACTGCTTCAGCGCCTCGACGGCCTGCCGCCGGGGGGCGGAGGTCTGCGGTTCGCCGTGGTCGGAGCGGGCCAGAGCGCCGCCGAGGTGACCGCCCACCTGCACGACCGCTTCGACGGCGCCCGGGTGCGCGCGGTCTTCACGCCCTACGGATACGCTCCGGCGGACGACTCGCCCTTCGCCAACCGCATCTTCGACCCGGCCGCCGTCGACTACTTCTTCGAAGCCCCGCCCGCAGCCCGCAGGATGCTCCTCGAACGCCACAGGAACACCAACTACGCGGTCGTCGACCAGGAGTTGATCGAGGACCTGTACGCCACCTGGTACCAGGAGAAGGTCCGGGGCGAGCAGCGACTGCTGATCGAGAACGCCACTCGGCTCCTGGAATGCGACGAGTCGCAGGACACCGTGCGCCTCACACTGGAATCCCTGATCACCAGTGAGAAGACAGAGGTGGAGTGCGACTACCTCGTCTGCGCCACGGGATACCACCCGGCGGCCCCGGACGAACTGCTGCGACCGGATCTGCGTCGACTGTGCCGCAAGGACTCCCTCGGGCAGCCGCGGGCAGGGCGCGACTACCGGCTGGAGATGGTCGACGGCGTCGAGTGGGGCATCTACGTGCAGGGCTCCACCGAGGACACGCACGGGCTCACCTCGACCCTGCTGTCCATGACCGCCGTCCGGGCGGGCGAGATCGCCGACGCGCTGCGCGACCGCCTGCGTCGCGCCTCCTGACCTCGCGGGCCGAATCGATTCTGTGCCAGGCAGGGAGTACTCACCGTGTACGTTCCACCGCAGTACCAAGGGGACCCGGAGTCGGCTCTGGCGGTGGTGCGGGCCCATCCGCTCGCCACGCTGACCACGAACGCGGACCCGGCGCCGCACGCCACGCACCTGCCCATCGTGATACCGGCCGACACCGACCTCCTCCTCTCGGACGGGCCCCGGGACCTGCGAGGACGCCGGCTGATCGGGCACCTGAACCGAGCGAATCCCCACTGGGCGGCCCTCGCCGGAGGCACGGACGGGACTCCCGCGCTGGCGATCTTCAGCGGGCCCGGCAGCTACCTGTCCCCGACGGTCTACCAGCGCGTCCCGGCCGCGCCCACCTGGAACTTCGTGTCCGTGCACCTACGAGGCACCCTGCGCGTGCTGCCGCAGGGGCAGGAGACTCTTGACGTGGTGCGGCGGACCGTCGAGGAGCTCGAAGGACGGTTCGGCCTCGGGTGGGACATGACGGACTCGCTCGACTACTTCCGGCGGATCGTGCCCGCTGTGGGGGCCTTCGAGCTGCATGTGGAGCAGGTGGACGGCATGTTCAAACTCAGCCAGGAACAGCCCGAAGAGGTGCGGGGCAGAGCGGTCCGGCACTTCGCCCCCGGTTCGAGGGGCGCCCACCCGGAACTGTCCTGCTGGATGGCACGAGCCGCAGCAGGAGACATACGCACCCACAAAGGAGAGCGATGAGGAACGAGTCCTACGACGTCGTGGTGGTCGGCCTGGGGGGCGTCGGCAGCGCTGCCGCTCGGTCGCTCGCCGTCTCGGGCCAGCGGGTTCTGGGACTCGAACGCTTCGGTCCCGCGCACAACCTCGGTGCCAGCCACGGGGAGTCCCGCGGGGTGTGGCAGGCGTACTTCATGGGGCCCGGGTACGTGCCCCTGCTGCGCCGTGCGCGCACGCTGTGGAGCGAGCTGGAGGAGGAGAGCGGCGAACGGCTGTTCCACCAGACGGGCGGCATGTGCCTGGGGCCCGCCGAAGGCGAACTGATCCCGGCCGCGCGGGCCAGCGCCGAGCAGTGCGGACTGCCCCACGAGTACTGGACGGCGGACCAGGTCCACGCCCACTACCCGCAGTTCACCCCCGCCGACGACTGCGTGGCCGTCTACGACCCGGAGTCCGGATACGTCCAGCCGGAGCAGACCGTACGGGTCCAGCAGTCCCTCGCCGGGAAGCACGGCGCCGAGCTGCACTTCGACGAGCAGGTCCTGGAGATCGCCGAGACCTCCGGAGGGGTCAGGGTACGGACCGACCGGACGACGTACCACGCCGAGCGCGTAGTGGTGTCGGCAGGCTGCTGGGCTCCCGGTCTGCTCCCCGGGATGGCACTCCCCATCAGCGTGTTGCGCAAGGTGATGCTCTGGTTCCAACCCGAGGGAGAGATGGCGGACTTCCTGCCCGGCCGCTTCCCGTACTGGATCTGGGAGGGGGACGGGATGATCGGATACGGGCACCCGGCTGCCAACGGAACGCACGGCGGGGTGAAGGCGGGAGTGCACAGCGGCGGCACCCCGGCCGATCCCGACTCCGTCGAGCGGTTCGTCGACCAGCAGGAGGTCCAGGAGATTCAGTCCTTCCTGCGCGACCGCATCCCCGGACTCGGCAGGGGCCGCTACCGCCAGAGCGCCGTGTGCCTCTACGACAACACCCCCGACCAGGCCTTCCTGATCGGCCCGGCGTCCGACGAGAGCCGCATCCTGCTCGCGGCCGGCACGTCGGGACATGCGTTCAAGTTCCTGCCGGCCATCGGAGAGGCCCTCGCCGAGCTCGTCACGGACGGCAGGGCCCAGCAGGACCTGTCACTCTTCGCCCCCGGGCGCTTCACCCCCTGAGGCCGGGAGGGTGATGGTCAGTCGTGCGACGTGTTCGACCGGGCGGCGGCGAAACGGAGCTCGGTGACGCCCCATCGCCGCGAGGACGCCGGGCGGTGTTCGCCGGCTCCGCGGTCGAGGCGATGTGATCGTGGTCTTCCTGCCGAGGACGCGGCCTCACGCGCCGCCAACCCGGCGCGTGAGGCTCGTGGGGTGCTCCGGCCTCGGCCGCCTGGCCTGCGGCCGGAGGGCGACGACGTGTTTCGCCGGGGCGACGTGCTGGCATGCCGCTTCCCGTGCGTCGCCCTCGGGTGCGAAGCGGCTGCGCGGCCTGTTCGGCGTGGCCCGCTCATGCTTGTGCTCCTGGCGCGGGACAGTCGCGGATCGGGCGGGGGCCGAGGCCCTGGGGCCCCTGCATCGGAAAGCGGCACTGGTCGCCCGCGATCACTCTCGGTTACAATAGCTCCTTCATGCCGGAGGCCGGCAGTAAGGGGCGCGCGCCGTCGACAGTCTGCTGGGGGAGCGCGGGGGCCGGCGCGCCGGCCGAATCTCCACGAAGCGCTCCCCAGCGCCCTCGGCCGGTGGGTCCCGCTTCTCCGCCCCGAAGAGGCTCTCCATGGATCGCAAGGCTGAAGAGATTGGTGGCCTGGGAAAGTGTTGCAAGAGGTCGTAGCGACCCGCTATGTCACGCCCCTGCGTGAAGGCGGCTCGCTCCCCGGGATCGTCGAGGCCGACGATCTCGGTACGTACGTCATGAAGTTCACCGGTGCGGGGCAGGGGCGCAAGACGCTCGTCGCCGAGGTCATCTGCGGGGAGCTCGGCCGTCGGCTGGGGCTGCGGGTGCCGGAGCTGGCGGCCATGGAGCTCGACCCGGTCATCGGACTCGCCGAGCCCGACGAGGAGGTGCAGGAGCTGCTCCGGGCGAGCGGCGGGCTGAACCTCGGGATGGACTACCTGCCCGGCTCGCTCGGGTTCGATCCGCTCGCCTACGAGGTCGGAGCGGCCGAGGCCGGGCGGATCGTCTGGTTCGACGCGCTGATCAACAACGTCGACCGGTCCTGGCGCAACCCCAACATGCTCGTCTGGCACGGGGACCTCTGGCTCATCGACCACGGCGCCACCATGATCTGGCACCACAACTGGCCGGGCGCCGCAGCCTCCGCCGCCAAGCCGTACAACGCCTCCGACCACGTGCTGGCCCCCTTCGCACCGGACATCGCGGCCGCGGCCGCCGAACTCGCCCCCCTGGTCACCGAGGAGCTGCTCACCGAGGTGGCCGCCGACGTGCCGGACGCCTGGCTGGCCGACGAGCCCGGTTTCGGGTCCACCGACGAACTGCGCCGGGCCTACGTCGCCCCGCTGCTCGCGCGGGCCGCCGGCATCCACGAGCGGATCACCCTGGACGCGCCGACGGCGACCAGGCCCTCGCAGGCGCCGGGCTGGCTCACCGACCACGCCGCGCCCTGGCCGCACCCCACGAAGAAGGACCGGGCGGCCACCGGCGCCGGCGGCGGCGGGGAGGACCGGCGATGAGCTCGCGTGACGTCTTCGAGTACGCCCTCCTGCGCGTCGTCCCCCGGGTCGAGCGCGGGGAGTGCTTCAACGCCGGGGTGCTGGTGTACTGCCGGGCCCGGTCGTTCGTCGCCGCCCGTACGCATCTCGACGAGCAGAAGCTCAGGGCGCTGGACCCGCACGCCGACGTCGTCGGCGTGCGGGCCGCCCTGCGCGCCGTCGAAGGGGTCTGCGGCGGCGGCGAAGGCGCCGGTCAGGCGGCGGGCGACGAGGCCGGGCGGCGGTTCCGCTGGCTGATCGCCCCGCGCTCCACCGTCGTCCAGCCCGGCGCCGTGCACAGCGGCCTCACCGCCGACCCGGCCGACGAGGTCGAGCGGCTGCTCGACCTGCTGGTGCGCTGACCGGCGCGGACGACCGCCCGCCCCTCCGCACACCGCGGTCCGGCCCGCGGTGTGCGGAGAGGCCGGGCGGGCGCCCGGCGGGCGGCCGCGCCGGGTGTGACGTGCGGCCCGTGAGGCCGTGGGCCGTTGACACCGGGTGCCAGGGCTTCTAGCGTCTCGTCTGCTGAAGGTACTAAGCGGTTGCTCAGTCATCGGGGGCCTGGTTCCGGGAGGAAACGCCCCGACGTCCGCTGAGCCGCGATCCAAGGGCGAGGAGAACCAAGCATGTCCATCACCGAGCAGCGTGTGGCCATCGTGACAGGAGCGGCGCGGGGCATCGGCGCCGCCACCGCGGTACGTCTCGCGGCCGAGGGCCGCGCCGTCGCCGTGCTCGACCTCGACGAGTCGGCCTGCAAGGACACCGTCGAGAAGATCACCGCCGGCGGGGGCACCGCGCTCGCCGTCGGCTGCGACGTCTCGGACGCCGGTCAGGTGGAGGCCGCCGTGGCGCGGGTCGCCACCGAGCTGGGCGCGCCGACGATCCTCGTCAACAACGCGGGCGTGCTCCGCGACAACCTGCTGTTCAAGATGAGCGAGTCCGACTGGGACCTCGTGATGAACGTGCACCTCAAGGGCGCGTTCCTCATGGCGAAGGCCGTGCAGGCGCACATGGTCGAGGCCAAGTTCGGACGTATCGTCTCGCTCTCCTCCTCCTCCGCCCTCGGCAACCGCGGTCAGGCCAACTACTCCGCGGTCAAGGCGGGGCTCCAGGGCCTCACCAAGACGTTGGCCAAGGAGCTCGGCAAGTTCGGCGTCACGGCCAACGCCGTTGCCCCCGGCTTCATCGTCACCGAGATGACCGCGCAGACCGCCGAGCGCGTCGGCATGGGCTTCGAGGAGTTCCAGGCGGCGGCCGCCACCCAGATCCCGGTCCAGCGTGTGGGCCGCCCCGAGGACGTCGCGAACGCCATCGCCTTCTTCGCGGGCGACGACGCGGGCTTCGTCTCCGGCCAGGTCATGTACGTGGCCGGCGGCCCCCTCAACTGACGCGAAGGACGGCGGACGACATGACGGTGCAGGACAGCGGAAAGGTCGCCCTGATCACGGGTGCGAGCCGGGGCATCGGCTACGGCATCGCCGAGGCTCTCGTCGCCCGCGGCGACCGGGTGGTCATCACGGGGCGGGGCGAGGAGGCCCTGCGGGAAGCTGTGGAGAAGCTCGGCCCCGACCGGGCGACCGGCATCGCGGGCAAGGCGCACGACGAGGCGCACCAGGCGGCGGCCGTCGCGTGCGCGATGGAGGAGTACGGCCGGATCGACTACCTGGTGAACAACGCCGGGACGAACCCGGTCTTCGGCCCCATCGCGGAGCTCGACCTCGCCGTCGCCCGCAAGGTGTACGAGACCAACGTGGTCTCGGCGCTCGGCTTCGCGCAGCAGACCTGGAAGGCCTGGCAGAAGGAGAACGGCGGGGCGATCGTGAACATCGCCTCGGTCGCCGGCGTCTCCGCCTCGCCGTTCATCGGCGCGTACGGCATGAGCAAGGCGGCGATGATCAACCTGACTCTTCAGCTGGCGCACGAGTTCGCCCCGGCCGTCCGGGTCAACGCGATCGCCCCCGCCGTGGTCAAGACCAAGTTCGCCGTGGCCATTTACGAGGGCCGGGAAGCGGAGGCGGCCGCGTCCTACCCCCTGGGCAGGCTCGGCGTGCCGCAGGACATCGGAGGTGCGGCGGCCTTCCTCACCTCCGCGCAGTCGGACTGGATCACCGGGCAGACCCTGGTGGTCGACGGAGGAATCTTCCTGAAAGCCGGTGTGGGCTGAGCGGCCTGCGCCGGTTTGGCCCTGATTGACTCAAGTGCCCTGCCGGGCCCACGGATTGACCCGGCGGGGCGCTGCGGTATGGTCTGCCGACCCATGGCTGATCGAGGAGCGTGCGCGTGTTCTACCGGGCCAGTCTGCAGGCTGCTGCAGCCCTAGCTTCCCTTTCTCTGCTGGCCGGCTGCGGTCTCCTCTCCGACAGTGGATCGGAGGCGGACCAGAAGATAACCGTCGGGACGACCAGCTCCCCGTCCACCCTCGATCCGGCGGCGGCCTGGGACAACTCCTGGGAGCTGATGCGGAACGTCTACCAGACCCTGGTGAGCTACCCCACGGGGAGCACGAGCCCCGAGCCGGACGCCGCCGAGTCCTGCGAGTTCACCGATGCCACGAGCATGGCCTACCGGTGCGAGCTGAAGCGGGGCCTGAAGTTCTCCAACGGTGAGAAGCTCGACGCCGAGGCGGTGAAGTACTCGATCGACCGCATCGTGGACATCGACTTCAAGGGCGGACCGGCCGGGATGCTCGGATCGCTGGACCGGGTCGAGGCCAAGGGCGACGACACGGTCGTCTTCCACCTGAACAAGTCCGACGCCACGTTCCCGTTCATCCTGGCCACGCCCGCCATGTCGATCGTCGCCCCCGGCGACTACCCCAAGGACAAGATCCGCGAGGGCGTCCAGGTGACCGGCTCCGGCCCCTACCTCCTGGAGGCCTACAAGGCCGGGGACGTCGCTGAGCTGAAGAAGAACCCCGGCTACAAGGGCTTCGCCAACCGGAAGAACAACGCGGTCACCATCCGTTACTTCGGGAAGTCCGCGGAGATGGTGGAAGCCCTCAGGGCCAAGAAGATCGACGCCACCTACCGGGGTCTGACCGCAGAGGAGGTCGTCAGCCTGGAGGACGGGAAGGACGGGAACTCCGGTCTCCAGGTCGTCGAGTCCGTCGGAGCCGACATCCGCTTCCTCGTCTTCAACCCGAAGGACCCGGCTGCCGCGAACCCGGCCGTCCGCAAGGCCGTCGCGCACGTCGTGGACCGCGACGCCCTGGTCGCCAAGGTCTACCGGGGCACGGCCGAGCCCCTCTACTCCATGATCCCCAAGGGCATCGCGGGACACACCACGAGCTTCTTCGACACCTTCGGCGACCCGGACGTGAAGAAGGCGAAGAACATCCTCACCGAGGCCGGCATCACCGAGCCCGTGAAGATGACCTTCTGGTACACCACCGACCGGTACGGCTCCTCCACGCAGCCCGAGTTCGAGGAGATCGAGCGACAGCTGGAGGCCTCCGAGCTGTTCGACATCACGCTGAAGGGCGAGCCCTGGACGGTGTTCCAGGAAGGCTTCAACGACGGCGAGTACCCCGTGTTCGGCCGCGGCTGGTTCCCGGACTTCCCGGACCCGGACAACTTCGTCGCCCCGTTCGTCGGCAAGGAGAGCGTCACCGGCACCCCGTACGTCAACAAGGAGATCACCCAGCAGCTCATCCCGTCCTCGCGGCAGGAGAGCGACCGGGGAGCGGTGAACCAGCACTTCGAGCGGGCCCAGGAGATCCTCGTCGAGGACGTGCGCCTGCTGCCGCTGTGGCAGGGCAAGCTGTACATCGCCGCGGGCGAGGACATCGGCGGCGGCGAGCGCGCACTCGACCCGCAGACCGTCATGCAGATGTGGGAGCTCTACCGCAAGGCCAGCTGGTAGGCATCCCGGGGCCCGTTGTCAGTGGCGCCCGGTAGGTTCGGGACCAAGATCCTGTTGCTCACCGGAGGTTGTGGACGTGACCGATATCGACCTGCTGCCCGAGTCCTGGCGCGGCGTCCTCGGCGAAGAACTGCGAAAGCCCTATGTGAAGGAGCTGGCGGACTTCGTGGAGGAGGAGCGGGCCAAGGGGCCGGTGTACCCCCCGCGTGAGCAGGTCTTCGCCGCGCTGGACGCCACGCCCTACGACCGGGTGAAGGTCCTCGTCCTCGGCCAGGACCCCTATCACGGCCCGGGCCAGGGGCACGGGCTGTGCTTCTCCGTGCGGCCCGGCGTGAAGACGCCCCCCTCCCTGCGCAACATCTACAAGGAGATGAACCAGGAGCTCGGCCTGCCGGTCCCGGACAACGGCTATCTGATGCCGTGGGCCGAGCAGGGCGTCCTCCTGCTCAACGCGGTGCTCACCGTCCGGGGCGGCGAGGCCAACTCCCACAAGGGCAAGGGCTGGGAGAAGATCACCGACGCGGTGATCCGCGCCGTCTCATCACGGCCCGACCCCGCGGTCTTCGTGCTCTGGGGGAACTACGCCCAGAAGAAGCTGCCCCTGATCGACGAGGAGCGTCACGTCGTCGTCAAGGGCGCCCACCCCTCGCCGCTCTCCGCGAAGAGGTTCTTCGGCTCCCGTCCCTTCACCCAGATCAACGAGGCCGTGGCCGCCCAGGGCCACGAGCCGATCGACTGGCGCATCCCCGACCTCGGCTGACGGGCCCCGAAGCCCACGCCCGTGCGGTGGTCCGCCCGTGTCTGAGCGGCAAAGCGCCCGCCCGGCGCTAGCGTCGAAGCGACCGCAACCGCAGCACGGGCGTGAGGAGACCACAGTGGTGGAGCAGCGGGAGGCGTCGCAGGACGCAGTCATGACCAGGATCGGCCAGGCGATCATGCTGCTCCACGGGGGCGACCGCGAGGAGGCCCGCAACCGCCTGGGCCTCCTCTGGTCGGAGCTCGGAGCGGAGGGCGGCGCGCTGCACCGCTGCACCCTCGCGCACTACATGGCCGACACCCAGGACGACCCGGGTGACGAGCTGGCCTGGGATCTGCGCGCCCTGACAGCCGCCGAGGGACTGGACGACGAGCGGGCGGCCGACGGGCCGGCCGGCGCCTCGACGGCGGGCTGCGGGCCCGGCGGGCCGGAGGGCGAGCGGGCCGGGGCCTGCGGGCCGGACGCCCCCCAGACCGACGGTGCCTGCGGGGAGCGGGCGCAGGAGCACCGGGACGCCTCGGCGGTCCGGGCGTTCTACCCCTCCCTCCATCTCAACCTCGCTGCCGACTACCTCAAGCTCCAGCGCCCCGAAGCGGCCCGCACCCACCTTCAGCGGGCCCGCGCCGCCGCCGAAGCGCTCGCGGACGACGGGTACGGCGGCGGGGTCCGCGCCGCCATCGACCGACTGGAGCTCCGTATGCGGCAGGGGTGACCCGGGGCCGCGTCGCGCCCCTGGGGGAGCCCTCCGCGCGTCAGCGCCCGTACGCCTCCTCGCAGATGCGGGCCTCCCTGCTCCCGGCGGGCCAGCGGCCGTACCCCCGGCCGAGCGCGCAGACGTCCACGCCGCCGCCCGGCACGCGCGGCACGGCGGAAACCGCGTCGGCGGCGGACGGGAGGCCAGGGGCCCGGGGCGCCGCCCGCCGCGGCGGGCGCGGGCGAGGCCGGGGCTCAGGCGACGACGCTGCCCGCCGTGCGGCCGAAGGGGCGGCGGAGCGGGACCGCTCAGGGGCGGGGGAGGCGGGCCGGGCGGCGGACGGACTAGGGTCCGCCACCACGTCGAGCGCCTCGCGCGCCGGCGGCTGCACGATCTGCGGGGAGACGTCGTGGACGGGCCCGGGCCCCGGACGCGGAGAAGGGCCGGCCGAAGGCTCCACCGACACGCAGCCGGAGAGGGTCGCGACCGCCGCCCCGACCAGAAGTCCCATGGTGATTCTCATGTGCTGCACCCGGACAACTCTGCGGCGCGGCGGACCCCTGGCGGAGGCGGTGGACGAGGAATGGCCCGCACGAGTGACCCGGTCAGCTCTGCGCCCGGGCCGCGCGCCTCCGCCGGACGGCGACGGTGCACCCGAACGAGGGTCATGGCCGACGCCGCCCGCCGTCACGGACGCCCGTCGGACGCGCCGCAGAAGAGCGGGCAGCGTCGGTCCCGGCGGGCTGAGGAAGGGCGGCAGCGAAGACGTATGCTGCCGTGGCGGGAAGAGCGGAGCGTCATGGCGACAGGGAGACCCTCGTGAAGATCGGTTGCATCGGGCTCGGCGACATCGCGCAGAAGGCGTATCTGCCGGTTCTCAGCGCCGTCCCGGGGGCCGAACTGCATCTCCAGACCCGGACCCCCGCCACGCTCCACGCGGTCGGCGACGCCCACCGCGTTCCGGTCGGCGCACGGCACACGACCCTCGACTCACTGCTCGCCCAAGGGCTGGACGCGGCCCTCGTGCACGCCCCGACCGCCGTCCACCCGCAGATCGTCGAACGCCTGCTCGACGCGGGCGTCGCCACCTATGTCGACAAGCCGATCGCCTACGAGTTCGCCGAGTCCGAGCGGCTGGTGGCCCTCGCTGAGGAGCGCGGGACCAGCCTCGCCGTCGGCTTCAACCGCCGGTTCGCCCCCGACTACGCGCAGTGCGCGGACCACCCGCGCGAGCTGATCCTGATGCAGAAGAACCGGGTGGGGCTGCCGGAGGACCCGCGCTCCATGATCCTGGACGACTTCGTCCACGTCGTCGACACCCTGCGCTTCCTGCTCCCTGGGCCGGTCGACCACACCACCGTGCGCGCCCGGACCGTGGACGGTCTGACGCACCACGTGGTGCTCCAGCTGTCCGGCGACGGCTTCACCGCGATCGGCATGATGAACCGGCTGAACGGATCGACCGAGGAGATCCTGGAGGTCTCCGGGCAGGACGCCAAACGCCAGGTCCTCAACCTCGCGGACGTCGTCGACCACGCGGGCCGGCCTTCGGTGCGACGACGCGGGGACTGGGTGCCGGTGGCCCGCCAGCGCGGCATCGAGGGCTGCGTCCACGCCTTCCTCGACGCCGTGCGCCGGGGCGAGCAGCTCAGCGCCCGGGACGCCCTGGCGACCCATGAGCTGTGCGAGCGGGTGGTCCGGGAGGCGCTGGAGCAGGCTTCCTGAGCGCCCGCGCCCCCTCGGCGGCGCACAGCGCGGCCAGCGCGGCCAGCGCGCCGTACACCGGCCAGGCGCCGAAGCGCCCGTAGACCGTGGAGCCGCGCGCCAGCGGTACGTCGAACACGCCGGCCGCTCGGGTGTCCGTACCGAGCGGCCGGCCCAGCGGTTCTCCCCGGGGCCCGTAGGCCGCGCTGACGCCGGTGAGCGTCGCGTGGACCGTGGAACGGCCGTTCTCCGCGGCCCGCAGCGCCGCCAGCGAGGCGTGCTGGGCCGGGGCCCAGCTGTCCTGGAACGTGGACGTGGCGGACTGGGCGACGATCACCTGCGCACCGTCGCGCACCAGCCGCCTGCTCATGTCGGGAAACGCCGACTCGAAGCAGACCAGCGGGCCGATCCGCAGGCCCTGCCCGCCGTCCGGCAGCGCCATCACCACCGGGCGGTCGCCGCGCAGCCGGTCCTCGTCCGCCGCCCGGCCCACGGAGGCAGCCCACCCCAGCAGGCCGCGGGCCGGGACGTACTCGCCGAACGGGACCAGCCGCATCTTGTCGTAACGGTCGCCGGTGGGCCCGCCCGGCCCGACGAGCACCGCCGACTTGAAGATCCCCGAGCGCCCGGAGCCGTCCGTCTGCCGGGCGTCCACATTGACCAGCAGGTGCGCCCCGGTCTGCCGGGACAGCTCCGCCAGCCGCCGAACGGTCCTCGGGTCCTCCCACACGCCGGCGCCGATGCCGCTCTCGCCCCACACCACGAGGTCCACGCCCCGGCCCTCCAGCGAGCGCGTCAGCTCCGCCCCCCGCTCGAAACGTCGCGCGACGCTGCCCGGCCCCTCGACGACGCCAGGCTGGACCACGGCGATCCTGACCGTGTCCGTGGTCTGCGGCCGCGGGGCCCAGGCCCAGACCGCCGTGACCGCGAGCGCGCACACCGCCAGTGCGGCCGCGGCGGTCGCCCGGGCGGCGGACGCGGTCAGCAGCACGACGCCGGTGTTCACCGCCAGCACCAGCAGGCTCACCAGCCACACCCCGCCGACCGAGGCCACCCGCAGCGCGGGAGCGACCTCCCACTGGCTCGCGCCGAGGAGCCCCCAGGGCCCGCCGAGCCCCTCCCAGGACCGGATCAGCTCGATCACCAGCCATCCGGAGGGCACGACGACCACAGCGGCGACAGCCCGCAGCGCACCGGGGCGGCCGCCGAGCAGCCGGAAGACGAGCAGCCCCCAAGGAGCCCAGAGCAGCCCGAACAGCGCGGCCAGCAGGAGGATGAAGACGTGGAGGTTCGGCATCAGCCAGTGGTGCACGGCGATCACGAAGCCCGCCCCGCCGATCCAGCCGTCGAGGGCCGCCCGACGGGCCGTGTCCGCGCTGCGGATCAGCAGCAGCCAGGGGACCAGCGCGACGTAGGCGAACCACCAGAGCCCGGGGGCGGGGAAGGCGAGCGCCGGCAGCGCCCCGGCGAGCAGCGCCAGGGCGGCCCGCCCCCAGCGGGAGCCGAGCAGCCCGCTGAAGGCGCGGCGGGGTCCGCCGGCCGCGGCCCGTGCGGAGCCGGAGCGCCCGGTCGGCTTCCGGTCGCGCGGACCGGTGGGGGAGCGTCCGCCCCAGATCCGCATGCCGTGCCCTCCTTGGTCCCGAGCGGGCGGGCGGGTGCCGTCGCCGGTGCGCCCCTGTCTGTTCAGTGTGGGGGGCGGGGCGCGAGTCGGACACAGGACGCGGCCGCTCAGGGGGGTGTGATCGACGGGGGGCCGGCCGGTGCGCCGTGCGCCCGGCGCCACTTCTCGTGGACGGTGACCTTCGAGATGAGCCAGCCCGGGTCCACGCGCCGCAGTTCGAAGGTGCAGCGTCCGCCGGCCCCCGTTCCCTCACCCCGGGGCCGGAGTCCCGCGGTCCGGCCGCCCGCGTGCCCACGCCCTCGGCCGGGGCCGGGCACATCGGACTGAGGTAGTCGGCCCGCACCTCCGCCCGGTCGCCCGGGTAGCCGCCCAGATCCTCCAGGTCGATGCGGCGGTTGACGATCAGATGCTGGCGGACGGGGAAGCGTCGCCGACTCTCCGCGAGCCACCGCGCGATCTCCTCCGCAGGCCCCTCGGCCCCGCCCGCCTCCCGGTAGTCCGCGCGGCCGCCGGGGGCGAACAGGGCTCCGTAGTCCGACCAGGCCCCGTCGTCCACGGCCACCGCGTACCCGGTGATCACCGCATCGATGGCAAGCCGGTCCAGTACGGTCGCGAGTGCCACACGCTGTGTCATCGGGCAAGTCTCGGTCACGGCGCCCGCCCGGCCAAGGGGCCCGCGCCGCGGGTGGGGCGAGGAGACGGCGGAAGCGGCGACCGCGGCCCGGTCAGCAGGGAACGACGGCGACCGGCCCCAGCGCGTGTGTGACCGTCGTCTGCGCCACCGGGGACAGCCCCAGCCCGAGCGACTCGCCGCCCCTCCGGCGGCCGATCACCGTGAGGCCCGCCGTGGCCGACGCGGTGACCAGGGTCCGCGAGGCGGAGCCGTTGACCGGCTCGCGCACGATCTCCACCCGCGGATATCTCTCGTGCCAGCCCGATGTCAGCTCCGCCAGGGTCCGGGCGGCCGAGTCCGCCGCCTCCTCCCGGTCCAGGACCGGGCCGCCTGCGAGCATCGAGGAGAACATGGTCCAGCCGTGCACGATCCGCAGCCGCGCGCCCGGCCGGGAGGCGGCGGTGGCGAAGGCGAACTCCAGGACCGCCTCACTGCTCTCGTCGGCGGCCACTCCCGCGACGATGTCGGTGAACACCTCCGCGCCCCCGGGCTGGTCGTCCTCCTCCGGCCGGCCGTCCTGCACGACGACGACCGGACAGCTCGCCATCGACGCGGTGGCGAGGCTGTTGGAACCGACCATCAGGGAACGGAAGCCGCCGAGTCCCCGCGAGCCCACCACGATCATCGACGCGTCCCGCCCCAGCGAGACCAGCGCCGCCGACGGGAAGTCCAGCGGCGCCAGCGTCGAGGCCCGCACCCCCGGAGCGATCGAAGCACTGCGGCGTACGGATGTGGCCAGCAGTTCGTCCGCCTCGCGCCGCCGGGCCTCCTCGTCGCCCTGCCGGGTGAGCGGCAGGACATGGACGATCAGCAGCGGCAGCTCCCGCCGCGCAGCTTCATGGGTGGCCCAGTCAAGGGCCTGGCGGCTGTGCGTGGAGCCGTCGACGGCGGCGATCACGGGAAGATCAGTAGGGGTCATGGCTGCGAGCGTACGTCGTTGTACGGGTGGCCTGTCAGTCGTGGTTGTGGGTGGAGGAAGTGTCCTTCGGAGGAGCGTGGCGTCCGCCGTCGCTGCCGCTGACCAGCACCGCGACGAGGGCGACGAGCGTCCCCGCCACGGCGAGCCGGCCGCCCAGCCGCAGAGCCCACCCCGTCCGCGACCGGACGGTGGCCTCCGGTCGCCCGGGCATCTTCTCGGAGCGCCGGGCGGGCCGCAGCAGTCGTACGAGCAGCAGGGCGGCGATCGGGAGCTGGAGCAGCCAGACGCTGGTGCGGAACCAACCGTCGTACCAGACGTTCGTCCCGTACAGCAGGGTGTGCCAGACGCTGAGGACGTAGACGACGATCACTGACCGGTGCAGCGTGCGCCAGGTGCGGGGGCCGATACGGTGGCGTGCGTAGAAGAGCAGACCGAGGGGGATCGCGAGGTAGAGGGCCGCCTGGCCGATGGGGATGGCGATCCGCCCGGTCCCCGAGTCGTAACCGCCGGGGACGAAGGCCTCGACGAAGGCGGTGGCCACGGCCGAGTTCCAGGCGGCAGTGTCGTGCCGGACCAGCTCGGCGGCGAAGAACAGGCCGTGCGCCGCGGTCAGCGCGATGGTGTTGAGGCTCGTGGTGCGGTGCAGGCGCTCCAGCCGGGGGTGCGACAGCGGGAGGCGGCTCGGCCGGGGCCCGGAGAGCAGCAGCCCCAAAACGACCGTCCCCCAGGCCCACGCCAGTGCGGACCAGCCGAACGCCTGGCTGAGGAAGTACATCCAGAAGCCGCCCGCATCCGCCATGAAGGGCATCACGGTGACCGTGGAGGAGGTCTTGTTCCGGATACGGACGTAGAGCAGGACGAAGATCGCCGCGGTGACGACGAGCGCCACCAGGCCGTCGGGCCAGGAGGCGCGGAGATCGGAGCGGAGCGTCGGCCGCGGCTGCCGTGCGGACCGGTGCCCGGGGGGCCGGCCGTCCGCCGGCTGTGCGGCTGCGGGGGAGTGCGGGGACGGGGCAGGTGCTCCTGGCGTCTCGGCGGCCGCTTCCGGTTCGGGGGCGGGGGACGGATTCGTCATGCGGCCTCTTCGGGGGGCGTCGGCTGGCGGGGGAAGGGGCATCGGGTCGGCGGCAGGGCGCCAGGCCGGTGCCGAGGGGGCGGACGGGGTGACGGGCCCGGTGCGTGCGGACGCGGCGGCTGGGGCCACGCAGCGCGCACAGACGCGTTGTTGGAGCAGTCGGGCGGGGAGCGAGGGAAGTTCCCGACGTCTTCGTGTGAGGTGAATCACTGCCTGACGCATTGGTTCAGACCAGGAGCAACCCGGTCGTTTCGGCGACGGGCGGTCTTCTCGCCGGGGTGGGTACGGCTGGCACGATGACCGCCATGGGGGCCGGAACCGCACTCCGACTCGGGCGCGCCGCGCTGTTCGCGGTCGTGTGCGTCGCCGTGTCCGGGCTCGGCCACGCGGTGATGTCCGGCGCGCCCCTGCCGTTCCTCGCCCAGGCCGCCGCCCTGGTGCCGGCGGGCGGAGCGGGATGGTGGCTCGCGGCGCGGGAGCGGAGTGCTCCGGTGACCGTCGCGGCCCACGGGATGGGCCAGTCGGGGCTGCACGTCCTCTTCACCGTCGTCGGCGCCTGCCTGCCGCCCGACTCGGGCGCGCACCACGCGGGCGGGGGCCATGCGCCCCCCGGCGCGGCGCACCACGCCGTCCGCGAGGCGGCGGCAGGCGGCTCGCCGGACCTGTCGGCCGCCTTCGACGGCACGGCGTCCACGACGGGTATGGCCGCGGCGCACGCGCTGGCCGGGCTGGTCTGCGGCTGGTGGCTGTGGCGCGGCGAAGTCGCCGCCGTCCGGCTGGGCCGCGGTCTGGCCCTGACCGTGCGGGCCCCGCTGCACACGGCCCTGGGCCTGTGGTCCGCGCGGCCGCCCGCTGTGCCGCCGTCCGCCCGACGGCGCACCCGACGCCGCCCCGGTCGACGCCCCCAGGACCTCCTCGCGCTGCACGCCATCTCCCGGCGCGGGCCGCCCGTCGTCCTCCGTCTCCCCTGAACCCCGCCCGCCCTCCAGGCTGTCGCACGCCGGTCGGCGGTACGGGTGTGCGCGCCCGCGTACACCCCGGACAGGCATGCCGGTCCCCCCGGAACGCCGCACGGGCCCACCGGGGGCCGGTCACCGGAGCCGCGCGGCCGTCGCCCCGGCTCCGCGAGGACGCGAAGGACTGCTGTGACTCTCTCTGCCCCCGCATGGCCCACCCCTCTCCCGCCCGCTCCCGCGCGGCCGGTGGTCGCGTTACCCGCTCCCGCGCCGCCGCCCCCGTCGCCGGCGGCCCCCGCGCCCCGCGACTGCGCCCCCGCCCACCGGCCTCCCGCCTCCCGCCCGGCCACCGCCCGGCCGCCTCGCCCCCGGGGCTCCTCTGCGCGGCAGAACGACGGGCAGATCACCGACTGGGCCCTGGCCGCGGGCGGCGGGGACCGAGAGGCCGCCGAGCGCTTCGTCCGGGCGACCTACGACGACGTCCGCCGGTTCGTCGCCTACCTCAGCGCCGACGTCCCGGGCGCCGACGACCTGGCCCAGGAGACCTATCTGCGGGCGCTCGGCGGGCTGGCCCGGTTCGCCGGGCGCTCCTGCGCGCGGACCTGGCTGCTGTCCATCGCCCGGCGCGTGGTCATCGACCGGCACCGCACAGCCGCCGCACGCCCCCGGACCGCCGACACGGCGGACTGGCAGAGCGCGGTGGAACGGACGCAGCCCCGCCATCTGCCCGGCTTCGAGGAGTCCGTCGCGGTGCTGGACGCCCTGCGGCGGCTGGAACCGGCGCGCCGCCAGGCCTTCGTCCTCACCCAGCTGCTGGGGGCCTCGTACGAGGAGGCCGCGGCGGCGGCCGGATGCCCCATCGGCACGGTGCGCTCCCGGGTGGCCCGCGCCCGGCGCGAACTGGCCGGGCAGTGGCGCACGGACCACCCCGTCGGCGGCGGCCGGGCGGCGGGGCCCGCCGCGGACCGCTGAGACGGCACGTCCGGGCCGGGCCGCACCGCGTCGTCCCGGCCGAGCACCCGACTCTAGGGGGCGCCCCTCCGGGGCCCCGGACGGCTCCGGGCGGCGCGGCGGCGGAGCAGCAGCACCGGCAGAAGCAGGCACTGGAGGCAGAGAGCCGCCCAGAACGCCCGCGCAGAGCCCGCCGCCTCCGCCGCCCCGTACAACTGGCCCCCGGCCACCCCGCTGACGAACGCGCCGAGGCCCGCCGCCAGTCGCTGACGCCCGAACACGGCGGCCGGCAAGGAGGAGCCCGCACGGGCCAGCGCCTCCAGATCGTTCTTCAGGAAGAGCACGATCTCCCCCAGGCACAGCAGCACCGCGCCCGCCGCGATCCCCACGTGACCGCCGCCGGCGATCGCCGCCATGCCCGCCGCCATCGCGCCGAAGCCCCACCGCAGCGCGCGCGGATGGCTCAGCGCGGAGACCCGCTCCGCCAGCAGTGGCTGGGCGACGACCAGGAGGGCCGCGTACCCCGTCAGGACCGCCCCGTAGAAGCCCGCCGACGTCCGGGGGACGGCGTACAGCGCCAGGTAGTGCTGGAAGAACATGAACGCGTACACGCTCACCGCGGTCGCCAGGAAGGGTGAGGGGCCCGGGGGAGGCGCCGCGGCGTCCCGGACCGGGGCGACGGGGGGCGGCGGAGCGGGCGGCTGGCCCGCCGCGCTGCGGGGCAGGAGCGCGTGAGCGGCCCCGACGAGGGCGAAGAGCACGGTGACGCAGGAGAACAGCACGCCGGGGGAGCCCATCACGAGCGGCGCGGCGGCCGCCGGGCCCAGCGCCATGCCGGCGTTGAACGCGGAACCGCTCGCCGACAGCAGTCGCGGGCGCTGTGCCTCGGCCGCCCCGTCCACCAGGTACGCCTTGTTCGCCGGCAGGTACAGCGCGGCCCCGGCCGACACCAACAGCAGCGCCCCCACAGCGAGTACGGGACTCCTCAGGCCGGGGACGAACGCGGCGAACCCCGCCGTGCGCAGCGCCAGCGCCAGCAGCATCGAGCGCCGCAGTCCGATCCGCCCGGTCACCGGGCCCGCGACCGCGCCCCCGGCGAACTGGATCAGCGAGGCCACGGCCAGCACGAGACCGACCGTGCCGATCCCGAGGCCCAGCCGCTGGTGCAGCAGCACCGACATGTAGGGCAGCACCGCGAAACTGCCCAGCGTGATCAGGAACGAGCCCGCCAGCAGGAACCGCTGAGGTCCGCTCATCGGTCGGCGCACGGCCCGTTCACGCCCCTTCCCGCCGGCCGGAGGCCCTCCGGCGAGCGGAAGGGGGCGCTGCCGGGCGCCGGGGCGGCCGCCCGCCCGGAGCGGCCTCACCTGCCCGGGCTCACGGCGTCGCGGCGAGCACCGGGCGGACCCGCACGGCCGCGCTCCACGCCCGGTGCTGGGCGAGCTCCGCCGTCCGGCCCTCGGCCAGCACCAGGCCCGTGCAGCCCCGCTGGTCGCCCACATGGGCCACGGTCTCCCCGGGCTCGCGGGTGGGGTACCACTCCACCGGACCGGGGAAGGCGGCGAGCTCGTCGAGACCCGTCCAGCCCTTCAGCACCCCGGGCCCGTCCGCGTACACCAGGACGAAACCGTACGCGGGTCCCTCCGCGTCGAGCGGGGCGTCCAGCAGCGCCGGGCGGCGGCCGAGCGCCTCGTCCATCATCGCCGTGTAGACATTGGTCCCCAGAGTGCGGCACAGCACCTCGCCGACCAGCGCGCCGCCGATCCGGCGGTTGATCTCCACCAGTTCCGGGCCGTCCGACGTCCAGACGAACTCCACGTGCGCAAAGCCCCTGCGGTGCCCGGCGGTCTCCAGGACCCGCCCCGCCCAGGCCGCGACCCCGGCCCGGTCCCCGTCCGGCAGAGCCACCGGGAACGCCGCCGCCTCCTCGCGCGCCACCGCCGCCCGGGAGGTCTGGCGGCTCATCACCCCGAGCAGCCGGGTGGTCCCGTCCCAGCTCAGGGTCTCCGCGCTGTACAGCGGGCCGGCCAGGAACGCCTCGGCGAACAGTGTGCCCGTCAGACGCTGCCGCCCGGCCTCCGCCAGCGCGCGGTGCAACGCCTCCTCGTCGCGCACGATCCACACATGGCGCGACGAGGTGCCCGCCGAGTCCTTGAGGACCGCCGGCAGCCCGACGGCCCGCAGTACCTCCCCGGCGGCCTCGGGGCCCTCTGGCACGGCCACAGCTCCGGACCGGCTCAGCCCGTGCGCGTGCAGCGCCTGACGCACCCGGAGCTTGTCCCGCAGCAGCTCCACGGCCTGCGGGGACGGCCCCGGGAGCCCGAGCTCTGCGGCCAGCGACGCGGCAGGCAGACTCCAGGTGTCCGTCGTGTTGATCAGCCCGGCCAGACCGGGCACGGCGGCCAGCGCCCGCCGTGCGGCCTCCCGGTCATGGGTGTCGACCTCGACGACGGTCAGCGCGTCCGGTGGCAGGGTCGCCAGCTCGTGCCGGTACACCGAGCGGTCGCCGGTCAGCAGGCACAGCCGGTGGCCCGCCCCCTCCGCGGCCCGGGCCATCCGGCCCAGACCGAAGGACAGGGACTCCAGTGCGGCGATCGTCATGGCAGCAGCTCCACGGTCGGTACGGCGAAGGGGGCGTCCTCGGCGGCGGGTCGGGCGGCCTCGGGAGCGGAGCGCCCGGCCCACTCCATGACCGACCACGGAGGGCGCAGGGCGTCGAGCGCGGCGATGGTCCGCGGCCGCAGTCCGGCGGGGTCCAGGGCCTCGGAGTGCCGGGCGAACACCCGCTCCGCGTACCGGTGTCCGGTGTCCGCGCCCAGCACCAGGTGCAGGCGCCCGGGGTCGCGGGCCGCCTCCCAGGCAGCCGCCAGATGGGCCGCCCCGGTGGACAGGCCGGCGAACACCGCGTGCTCCCGCAGCAGCCCCACCGCGCCGGCCATCGCATGGCGGAAGTCCATCCAGTGGACGGTGTCGTACAACGCGTGGTGGACGTTGCCGAAGGGAATGGAGCTGCCGATGCCCGCGATGATCGCCTCCGGGTCGGTGAACTGCTCGCTGCCGAAGGTGACGCTGCCGAACGGCTGGACGCCCACCAGCCGCACCGGCCGCCCCGACTCCCGCAGGGCGCGGGCCAGTCCACCGGTGGAGGCCCCCGTGCCCACCGCCCCCACCACGGTCAGCGGGCCCTCGGGCAGCGCGTCGGTGAGCAGCTCCGCGAACTCCCGGTAGCCCTCGTGGTGGATCGCGTCGTGGTACTGCCGCATCCAGTGGACGTCGGGCCGCTCGGCCAGCAGCCGCCGCACGTGACGCACCCGCAGCTCCTGGTCCAACTGCAGACTCGACGACGGGGGCATCGCGTCCACCGTCGCGCCGAGGATCTCCAACTGCGCCCGCAGAGTGGCGTCGACGGTGGTGGACGCGACGATGTGGCAGCGCAGTCCGTAACGGTGGCAGGCCATCGCGAGCGCCAGCGCGTAGATCCCGCTGGAGCTGTCGACGAGGGTCTGCCCCGGGGCCACCCGGCCCCGGCGCAGCAGCGAGCGGACCGCGCCGAGCGCCGCGTACACCTTCATCGTCTCGAAGCGGGCGAGGACGACGTCACCGTTCAGCCGGATCAGGTCCGGGGCCTTCACGGCATCGGTGATGTGCTCGTGGACCGGCGCGGCGGCGGAGCGCGGACCGGCGTCCGCCCCGGCCCTCACGAGCGCCGCCCGCGGACGATGAGCCGGTTTGACCGCTGGTCGTAGCCGGACCCGTCGAATCCGCCGAAGCACTCCACCCCGGTGAAGCCGGCGCTCTCGAAGAGGGCGTGCAGCTCGGCCGCCGAGTAGAGCCAGGAGGTGATGGACGCCGTACGGGCAGAGGCCCCGCTCACCAGCGTCCAGTCCGTGCGCAGTCGCCGCCAGCTGTCCAGGACGGTGTCGCGCTGGACGACGTACGAACCGTCCGGCAGGTCGACGGCCTTCGGCCGCCCGATCCAACCCGCCAGAACCTCCTTGCCCATCACGTCCACCAGGAGCAGCCCGCCCGGGGCGAGACTGTCGTGGGCGTTGCGGAGCACCTGGAGGTTGTCCTTCGCGGCCTCGAAGTAGCCGAACGACGTGAACACGTTCAGCACCACGTCGAAGGCCCCCGGCTCCGTGTACGTGAGCATGTCGGCCCGCTCCAGCCGCGCAGGGGCGCCCGCCGCCTTGCAGGCGGCGCGGGCCGCGTCGAGCATCGTGGGCGACAGGTCGACGCCCGTCACGTCGTACCCCCGGCCGGCCAGCGGCACCACGAAGAGCCCCGGCCCGCAGCACAGGTCCAGCACCCGGGAGCCCGGTGGGAAGTCCAGCAGGGGGGACGAGGCGACCAAGGCGGCTGCGGACTCGGCCCGCGCCGGCGGGAACATCGTGGGGGCGAAATCGGACCAGAGCGCGTCGTCCTCGTACCAGTGCATGCCTCGCGGCCTCCTCCCGGCCCCGAGGGCCCTGGGACCTGACGTCCGGACGGCGCCGGGCGCTTCTCGCGCGTCCGGCGTCTCCTGAGTAGTCGGCCGGCCCGGGCGGGTAGTTCCCGCGCTTCCGGGGCGGTTCGCGGCCCTTGCACCGCCCGGAGCGGCATCCCTCACCGACGTCCGACGGACGTTGTGCAGTCGACGTAACCGGCTTTGATCGCCGAGTGTCATCCACGGGTAACGGGCCCTCCATACACTCGGGGGTGCCCATGCCCGCCCTCCGTGTCCCCCCGGGAACGCCCGCCCCCCGAAAGGCCTGGCCCATGACCGAGTCGACCCTGCCGCCGGACGTCCCCGCCACCGACCGGGTGCGTACGGTCTGCTCCTACTGCGGGGTCGGCTGCGGGGTCGTCCTGGACATCGCCACCGGCCCCGACGGCCGCCGCAGCGTCGTGAAGGCCTCGGGCGACAGACAGCACCCGGCGAACGCCGGCCGCCTGTGCACCAAGGGCGCCACCGGCGCGGAGCTGCTCGCCGCTCCGGGACGCCTGACCACCGCCCTGGCGCGGGCCGAACGCGGCGAGCAGCCCGCCCCGCTCGGCCGGGACGCCGCCATCGCGGAGACCGCGCGCAGGCTGCGGTCGGTGCTGGAGTCCCACGGACCGGACGCGGTGGCCTTCTACGTCTCCGGTCAGATGACGCTGGAGGCGCAGTACCTGGCCAACAAGCTGGCCAAGGGCTTCATCAGGACCAACACCATCGAGTCCAACTCCCGTCTCTGCATGGCGAGTGCGGGCAGTGGCTACAAACTCTCCCTGGGGTCGGACGGCCCGCCGGGCTCCTACGAGGACTTCGCCCACGCCGATGTCTTCCTCGTCACCGGCGCCAACATGGCCGACTGCCATCCGATCCTGTTCCTGCGGATGATGGAGCGCGTGAAGACGGGCGCGAAGCTCATCGTCGTCGACCCTCGGCGCAACGCCACCGCCGCCAAGGCCGACCTCCACCTGCGCATCCGGCCCGGCACCGACCTCGCCCTCCTCAACGGACTGCTGCACCTCCTCGTGGAGAACGGGCACACCGACCCCGAGTTCATCGCCGAGCACACACAGGGCTGGGAGGCGATGCCCGCCTTCCTGAACGACTACCCGCCCGCCGCCGTCGCGCGGATCACCGGCATCCCCGAAGCCGACATCCGGCAGGCGGCCCGCTGGATCGGGGAGGCGGGCGAGTGGATGAGCTGCTGGACGATGGGGCTCAACCAGAGCACCCACGGCACCTGGAACACCAACGCGCTCATCAACCTGCATCTGGCGACCGGCGCCCTCTGCCGCCCCGGCAGCGGACCGTTCTCGCTCACCGGTCAGCCCAATGCCATGGGCGGCCGGGAGATGGGCTACATGGGGCCGGGGCTGCCCGGCCAGCGCTCGGTGCTCGTCGAGGAGGAACGCGCCTTCGTCGAGGGGCTGTGGGGCCTGGAGCCGGGGACCCTGCGCGCGGACGGATCGGGCAGCGGCACCGTCGACATGTTCCGCCGGATGGCGCAGGGCGACATCAAGGCGTGCTGGATCATCTGCACCAACCCCGTGGCGTCGGTCGCCAACCGCACCACCGTCGTGGAGGGCCTACGGGCGGCCGAATTCGTCGTCACCCAGGACGTGTTCGCCGACACCGAGACCAACGCCCACGCCGACATCGTGCTGCCCGCCGCGCTCTGGGCCGAGTCGGAGGGCGTGATGGTCAACTCCGAGCGCAACCTGACCCTCTCCCGCCGTGCCACCGACCCGCCGGGAGAGGCGTGGCCCGACTGGCGCATCATCGCGGCCGTCGCCTGCGCCATGGGGTACGAGGAGGCCTTCAGCTACACGAGCGCCGAGGAGATCTTCGCGGAGATCACCCGGGCCTGGAACCCGCAGACCGGATACGACCTGCGCGGAGTGACGTACGAGCGGCTGCGCGAGACCCCCGTGCAGTGGCCCAGCGCCGCCGTCGACGGCCCCGCCCGCAACCCCGTGCGCTACCTCAACGACGGCGTCAGCCAGGAGCTGATCGTACGGCCCGACGGCACCGTGCCGCGGCTCGCCTTCCCCACCCCCGGCGGCCGCGCCGTCTTCCACGCCCGACCGCATCTGCCGCCCGCCGAAATGCCCGACGACGACTTCCCGTTCGTCCTGAACACCGGGCGGCTCCAGCACCAGTGGCACACCCTGACCAAGACCGCGAAGATCGGCAAGCTGAACCGTCTGGACCCCGGGCCCTTCGTGGAGGTCCACCCCGACGACGCCGCCGCCCTCGACCTCGCCGAGGGCGACGGCGTCGAGATCGCCTCACGGCGCGGCCGCGCCGTGCTCCCGGCCCGGATCACCGACCTGGTCCGGCCGGGCGAGTGCTTCGCCCCGTTCCACTGGAACGACCTGTTCGGCGAGCACCTCGGTGTGAACGCCGTCACCAACGACGCGGTCGACCCCATATCCTTCCAGCCCGAGCTCAAGGTGTGCGCGGTGCGACTGGCGAAGTCCGCCGTCCCCGCGTCGGCCGTCATACCGGCCCCCGCCTCCGCCTCCGCCCCTGCTTCCGCCTCCGTCCCGGCCCGGGCTTCCGGGCCCGCTCCGGTCGCCGCTCCGGCCTTCGCGGCCCTTGCCGCTGCCGCCCTCTCCGACGCCGCCCCCCCGCCGTATCCGCACCAGGAGGACGAACGGCGCGCGCTCTGCGGGGTCCTCGGCCTCGCGGACACCGCGGCCCCCCTCCTCACCGAAGCGGAACGCCGCTATCTGGCCGGGTTCCTGGCGGGCCTGGGCGCCCGGCCCTCGGGCACCCCGGTGCTCCCGGAGCACGCCCCCATCGCCCCGGACCACGCCCTGTGGGTCAACGGGGTACTGGCCGGCACCTACTCGCGCCTCCCGGCCGCCGACGCCCCCTCCCCGGCCGCCGCGCAGGCCCCCCAAGATCCGTACGGCCAGGGCCGCCCGGTCGTCGTGCTGTGGGCCTCGCAGACCGGAAACGCCGAGGAGGTCGCCGCCACGGCGGCCCGCACCCTCGCCGCTGAAGGCCACCGCACCACGCTCCTGTGCATGGACGAGGGGACGCCCGACGTCCTCCCGCGCCCGGCCGACGTCCTCCTCGTCACCAGCACCTTCGGCGACGGCGAGGCCCCCGACAACGGCGCCGGATTCTGGGAGTCGCTCAACGCCCCCGGCGCGCCGCGCCTGGACGGCGTGCGCTACGCCGTCCTCGCGCTCGGCGACTCCTCGTACGACGACTTCTGCGGCCACGGCCGGCGGCTGGACGAACGGTTCCACGCCCTCGGCGCGGAGCGGCTGGTCCCGCGCGCCGACTGCGAACCCGACTACGAACAGCCCGTCGGCCAGTGGCTCAAGGAGGTCCGCGTCGCCCTGGAGATATCCGCGGCCCCGGAGCCCGCCGTCGAGATGAGCGCCTTCGCCGCCGTTGCGGAGACACGCCCCCCGCTCGCCGCTCCCGCCCCCCGCCCCTCGCGGGAGGCCCCCGGGACCGCCCTCCTCACCGGGAACCGGCTGCTGAGCCTGCCCGGCGCGGGAAAGGAGGTCCGTGCCTTCACGCTCGACACCCTGCACACGGAGACCCCCCTCACCTACGTGGCCGGCGACGCCCTGGGCGTACGGCCGCTCAACTGTCCGGACCTGGTGGCCGAATGGCTCGCCGTCACCGGCCTCGCCCCGGACGCGGAGGTGGAGCTGCCCGGTCGCGGCACGGTCGAACTGGGCGAGGCCCTGCACCGCCACCTGGACATCGCCCGCATCACCCCCGACCTGTTGCGCCTGGTCGCCGACGACACGGGGGACCGGACGCTGAAGAAGCTGCTGCGCCCGGACAACAAGGGCGAACTGGCCCAGTGGGCGTGGGGCCGCCAGGCCGTCGACGTCCTCGCCGAACACTCCGTGCGCGCCCCCGCCGCCGCGTGGGCCGACGTCCTCGCGCCCCTGCGGCCGCGGCTGTACTCCATAGCCTCCAGCCCCGTGGTGGACCCTCACCGCATACGTCTGACCGTCTCCGTGGTCCGCTACGAGAGCCACCGCGGCCGGACCCGCAAGGGTGTCGCCTCCACCTTCCTCGCCGACGCCGCGCCGGACAGCCCCGTGCCGGTCTTCGTCCAGCGCAACGACCGCTTCCGGCTCCCCGCCGACCCGGCCACCCCGGTGATCATGATCGGGCCGGGCACCGGCGTCGCCCCGTTCCTCGGCTTCCTGGAGGAGCGCCGGGCCCTGGGCCACCCCGGCGCCAACTGGCTGTTCTTCGGCGAGCAGCACCGCGCCACCGACTTCTACTACCGCGACGAGCTGGACGCGCTGCGCCGCGCGGGCACCCTCACCCGGCTGGACACCGCGTTCTCCCGCGACCAGCGGGCCAAGGTCTACGTCCAGGACCGGATGCGCGAGCACGGGGCCCAGCTCTGGTCGTGGGTCCGCGAGGGCGCCTGCGTCTACGTCTGCGGTGACGCCTCCCGCATGGCCAAGGACGTCGACCGGGCCCTGCGGGACATCGCCGTCGCTCACGGCGGGCTGGACCCGGAGGCGGCGGCCGCCCAGGTGAAGCAGCTAGCCTCTGACCGCAGATACGTGCGTGACGTGTACTGACCGAGGGGGGCATGGCCATGGAGTGGGCGCAGGCGCCGGTGGACACAGAGCCGGCCGCCGCGACGGTCCTGTTGAGCGGCATCCCCGGCAGCGGCAAGAGCACCGTGGCCGCGGCGCTCGCCGCCCGCTTCACCGCCTCCGCGCACATCGAGGTGGACGCCCTCCAGGGGCTCATCGTCTCGGGCGGCCGGTGGCCCTCGCCGGAGCGGGACGAGGAGGCGGACCGGCAGATCCTCCTCCGGGCCCGCAACGCCTGTCTGCTGGCGGACAGCTTCGCCGCCGCCGGCTTCCTCCCGGTCATCGACGACGTGGTCGTGCGCCGCGCCCACCTCGGCTTCTACCGCGAAAGACTCACCGGCCGGCCGCTGCACCGCGTCCTCCTCGCCCCGGGCGCGGCGAAGGCCCGGGAGCGCAACCTCGCCCGGGACAAGACTCTGACGACGGACTGGACCCCGCTCGAGACGGTGATGCGCGCCGAACTCGCCGACGAGGGGATCTGGATCGACAACGCGGAACTGACCGTGGACCGGACGGTCGACGCGATCCTGGCCGCGACCGGCCTGAAACCCGCCGCCCGGCCGGTCGGCCCTCAGAGGGCGCCCGGAGGACCAGGGCCGGGCGGCCGCTAGCCCGCCGACTCGCCCGCGTGCGGGCTCAGCACACCGGCCCAGATGAGAAGGAACAGCACGGCGCCGAGGATGATGCGGTAGATGACGAACGGCATGAAGCTCTTGGTGGTGATGAAGCGCATGAACCACGCGATCACGGCGTACCCGACGACGAACGCCACCAGGGTCGCGAAGATCGTCGGCCCCCAGGACACATGCCCCTCGTTCGCGTCCTTCAGCTCGTACGCCCCCGACGCGAGCACGGCGGGGATCGCCAGCAGGAAGGAGTAGCGCGCGGCCGCCTCCCGGGTGTAGCCCATCAGCAGTCCGCCGCTGATCGTCGCGCCCGACCGGGAGACGCCCGGGACCAGGGCCATCGCCTGGCAGAACCCGAAGATCAGACCGTCCCGGACGTTGAGGTCCTGGAGCGTCTTGCGCTCCTTCACGACGCGGTGCCTGCCGCCGGACTCGTCGCGCGCGGCCAGCCGGTCGGCGATGCCCAGCACGATGCCCAGGACGATCAGCGTCGTCGCGATCAGCCGCAGGTCGCGGAAGGGGCCTTCGATCTGGTCCTTGAGCGTGATGCCCAGCACGCCGATCGGAATCGATCCCACGATGACCAGCCAGCCCATCTTGGCGTCGTGGTCACTGCGCATCGAGCGGTCCGTCAGTGAACGGAACCAGGCCGACAGGATGCGTGAGATGTCCTTGCGGAAGTAGATGAGCACCGCCGCCTCCGTGCCGATCTGGGAGATCGCGGTGAACGCCGCACCCGGGTCGTGCCAGCCGGCGAACGCGGCCGTCAGCCGCAGGTGGGCGCTGGAGGAGATCGGCAGGAACTCGGTCAGTCCCTGAACGAGGCCCAGGACGAATGATTCGAACCAGCTCATGGGGCTTTGGCCATCCCGAAGGTGATCGTGCATCGGCCACGGGCCACGGGCCCGCCGGCGGCGTGCGGTGTGCGGTCGAGGACATCAGAAAGAAGGGGCCCCGGGCCCCGAGATCCTTGGTCGGTCGCGGGCACAGTATCGCCTGAAAGTGAACACCAGACCGACCGGTCCCCGCCGCGGCCCGGTCAGCCGCCAGCGGCCTCCGGGCCCAGCCGGTGACGCTTGCGCCAGGCGACCAGAGCCCCGGCGAGAGCGGAGACCACGATGAAGCCCGCCGCGGCCAGGAACACGGGCGAGGTCGGCGACGCGGCCTCGCTGCCCGCGATCACGTACGCCGCCGTGTTCGGTATCGAGCCGAGCCCGGTGGCCAGCAGGAACGGCGGGCAGGCCATGCGGGAGGTCGCCGCACAGTAGTTGGCGGCGGCGAACGGGACCCCGGGGAAGAGCCGCAGCGCCAGGACCGACCGGAAACCGTGCCGGCTCAGCACCCCGTCCGCCGCGGTGAGCAGCCGGCCGCGCAGCAGAGTGCGCAGCGCGTCCTGACCCAGAACCCGGCCCAGCGTGAACGCGACGCCCGCGCCCAGCACCGTGCCCGCCAGCGCCGCCGCCAGCCCCGCCTGCGCGCCGAACAGCGCCCCTGCGGCGAGGTTGAGCAGCGGGCGGGGCACGAACGCCACCGTCAGCGCCCCGTACGCGAGCGCGAAGACCATCGCGGCCGTGCCGCCGGTCAACTGAGGAGGCCACCCCGATGCCAGCAGTCGCTGGGGTTCGAACAGCAGCATCGTGGTGGCGGCCCCCAGCAGGACCACGAGGAGCAGCGAGAGCCGGGACCACGGTGACAGGAGCGCCCTGGACCAGCGCAGCGAAGGACCGGCGGTGGCGGGTCCGGAGAGGGGGGCGGGGTCGAGCATGCGGGGAGAGTAACCGAAACGGGCGGGTGATCGCCGTAACGTGCGTCGCGTACCCCCGCCGCCCGCCCGGCGCGGCGATCGCACCGCTCGCGGCCGGCGGTTGCCGGGGGGCCGGTCCCAGCACGTCGGCGCCGACCCGCTGCGCCGGCACGGGAACCCAAGCGCCCTCGAACGGCCCGCTGCCCCGCGACGCCCCGGTCCCACGGAAAACCGGTCGACGCGGGGGCCGGCCCCGGCCATGATCTGAGGCATGTTCCGGTACGTCTTCCTCGCAGCGCGGTCCGCGGTCGCGGACGCGCCGAAGGCTGCCGTGAACGTCGCGGTCCCGGTGGCGGCCGTCGCCGCAGCAGCAGCCCTCCCGGCAGCGGTCCTCGCCGCCGCAGCGCCCTTCGGCGGCGCCCGAAGCTGACCCTCCCCCGACAGTCCGGCGGACCCCGCAAGGGGAGGGTCGGCAGGTCCCTGGGGTCTTCTCCGCTCAGCTTCGAGTCCTCGTAAGGAACGAGCCATGTCCAAGACGGCGTACGTGCGCACCAAGCCGCACCTCAACATCGGCACCATGGGCCACGTCGACCACGGCAAGACCACCCTCACCGCCGCCATCACCAAGGTGCTCAGCGAGCGCGGCGGCAGCGGCACCTCCTACGTGTCGTTCGACCGGATCGACCGGGCCCCGGAGGAGGCCCGGCGCGGCATCACCATCAACATCGCCCACGTCGAGTACGAGACCGACACCCGCCACTACGCGCACGTCGACATGCCCGGTCACGCCGACTACGTGAAGAACATGGTCACCGGAGCGGCGCAGCTCGACGGGGCGATCCTCGTCGTCTCCGCGCTCGACGGGATCATGCCCCAGACCGCCGAGCACGTGCTGCTGGCCCGTCAGGTCGGCGTCGACCACATCGTCGTCGCCCTCAACAAAGCCGACGCGGGCGACCCCGAACTGACCGACCTGGTCGAGCTGGAGGTGCGCGAGCTGCTGTCCGCGCACGGCTACGGCGGCGACGCCGTGCCCGTCGTCCGGGTCTCCGGGCTGAAGGCGCTGGAGGGCGACCCCCGCTGGACGGCGGCGATCGAGGGACTGCTGGACGCCGTCGACACGTATGTGCCGATGCCGGTGCGCTACACGGACGCGCCGTTCCTGCTGTCCGTCGAGAACGTCCTGACCATCACCGGCAGGGGCACCGTGGTCACCGGCGCGATCGAGCGCGGCACGGTCCGCGTCGGCGACCGGGTCGCGGTGCTCGGCGCGGATGCGGAAACCGTCGTCACCGGCCTGGAGACCTTCGGCAGGCCGATGGACTCCGCCGAGGCCGGGGACAACGTGGCCCTGCTGCTGCGCGGGGTGGAGCGTGACCGCGTCCGCCGCGGCCACGTCGTCGCCGCGCCCGGCAGTGTGACGCCCAGCCGCCGGTTCACCGCGCAGGTGTACGTGCTGTCGGCGAAGGAGGGCGGCCGGACGACCCCGGTCGCCACCGGCTACCGGCCGCAGTTCTACATCCGCACGGCGGACGTCGTCGGGGACGTCGACCTCGGCGAGGCGGCCGTCGCGCGCCCGGGGGACACGGTCACGATGACCGTGGAACTGGGCCGTGACGTGCCGCTGGAGCCCGGCCTCGGCTTCGCGGTCCGCGAGGGCGGCCGCACCGTCGGCGCGGGCGCCGTCACCGCCCTGCTCTGACGGCCCGCGCGCCCGCCGCCCGCCTCCCGGGGCGGCGGGCGGCGGGCGCGCCGGAGGTGGGCCGCTGCGGTGACAATGGAGGGGTGAACGAGCCGATACCCGTCAACCGTGAGGTCGACTGCGGCACCGCCCGGCTGCTGCCCGACGTCGACCGCGACCGGGCCTGGCTGCTCACGGTCGACGACGCGCCCCAGTCCTACGTCGACCTCGACGACCCGTCGCACCTGGAGTTCGAGTACGTCCGGCGGCTCGCCCACGTCGTGGACGGCGCGACGCCGGCGGGAGCGCCGCTGGACGTCCTGCATCTGGGCGGCGGCGCGCTGACCCTGCCGCGCTACGTGGCCGTGACCCGCCCCGGATCGCGGCAGGACGTCGTGGAGGCGGACCGGGGCCTGCTGCGGTTGGTCGAGGAGCATCTCCCGCTGCCCGGGGGCAGCGGGATCAGCCTCCACGCGGGCGACGCCCGGAGCCGGTTGGAGGCCGCTGCGCCCGCCTGCGCCGACCTGCTGATCGGGGACGTCTTCGGTGGCTCCCGGGTGCCGGCCCATCTCGCCTCCGCCGAGTACGCGCGCGCGGCGTGCCGGGCGCTGCGCGTCGACGGGATCTACGCGGCCAATCTGGCGGACAGCACGCCGTTCGCCTTCGTCCGCTCCCAACTGGCCAACTTCGCCGCCGTCTTCCCGCACCTGGCGCTGATCGCGGAGCCGGCGGTGCTCCGCGGCCGTCGCTTCGGCAACGTCGTGCTGCTGGCCTCGCACGCCCCGGTCGACATCGCCGCGCTCACCCGGCGTTGCGCCGCCGACGCCTTTCCGGCCCGGGTCACGTACGGACCGGCGCTGGCCCGGTTCCTCGGCGGAGCCCGCCCGGTGCGGGACGCGGACGCGGTCGCCTCGCCCGAGCCGCCCGGGGGCGCCTTCAGCGTCGGCTGACGCGTGGAACGAGCGTGGACCGGCAGGGCGCGCGGGGCGCGGATCTCGGAGAGCGCCGACGTTCTCCGCGTGGGCGGCGGCCGGGACAGCGCGGCGGCCGCGGAGCGCGTCAGCCGGCGGGCCGGCCGGCGAGCCGGACCGTGCTGAGGATCTGCTGGACGGTCGAGTCCGGAAGCTCGTCGTCGACGCCCGCGTTGGCGTAGAGCACCCAGGTCGCGAACTCGTCCTTGGCGTTCTTGAAGGTGAAGGCGATGGACTTGCCGTCCGTGTCGCACTTCTCCTTCTTGCTCAGCTCCAGCGCGGTGGCCTGCACGACGCTGCCGGAGAGCCCCGACTTCGTCGTGTAGGCCTTGGGCTCGCCGATCTTGACCTTGCTCTTGGGGTCGGTCTGCGCGTAGGCGGCCCACACCCAGTTCGCGGCCTCGTTCCGCGCGGCCTCGTCGGCGGTCTTGGCGCCCTGGGCGCCCTTCGTCCCGGCGCCGGCCAGCCCGGTGGTCTCCTCGCGGCCGTCCCCGTCGGAGTCGTCGACGCACCACTTGGTCTTGTAGTGGGCGGGGGCGGAGAAGCCGGCGACCGGCGGGCCCGTGGGGTCCTTGGCGTCCTCGAAGCCGGAGATGACGCCGGTCCCCGAGACCTCCCAGTCGCCGGGGACGTCGAACTGCGTGCCCCACTTGGGGTTGGTGACGACCTTCCAGCCCGCGATGAGCGGCTTGGGGTCTCCGTCGGCGCCCCGCGGGTTCTCCACCGGTGCGGTGCCGGTGGCCGACTCGCTGGGCTGCGCGCTGGGCGACGCGGACTTCTTGCCGTCGGCGACGCTCTCGCCGCCCTCGTCGTCCCTGTTCAGCACGATGGCACCGGTGACGACGGCGGCCACGAGGACCGCTGTCGCCGCGACGACCGCGACGAGGGCCGTCTTCTTCTTGTCGTCGCCCGGCTTCGGCCCCCCGGGCGACCCCGGCACGGCGTACTGGGGCACGGTCGGCTGCTGGTACGGATGGGGCTGCGGGTAGCCGGGCTGCCCGCCGGGCTGACCCTGCGGGTACCCGTACCCCGGCTGCGCCGACTGGCCCTGCGGCGGGTATCCCGGCTGCTGGTAGGGGTTCGGCTGCTGGTACCCCGGCTGCTGGTACGGGTTGGAATTCTGGTCCTGCGGGTTCTGCTCGCCCCCGGGCGGCTGCTGTCCTGGCCACATGGCCAGTAACCATAGAGGGGCGGCGCGTCCGCTGCTACGGCCGCCCCTGTTCCGGTGCTGTACGGGGATGGCCAAACAGGGCTACCCGTGAGTAACCTTCGGACCATGAGCGCTGAAGAGACGACCGTGGGCGAGATGCTCCTCGCGACGGTTCCGATGGCCCGGACCCTCGACCTCGACTTCCTGGAGACGACCGCGGAACGCGCGGTCGTCCGGCTGCCCGACCAGGTGGACTACCACAACCACGTCGGCGGCCCGCACGCCGGAGCGATGTTCACGCTCGCCGAGTCGGCCAGCGGCGCCGTCGTCATCGCCGCCTTCGGCGACCAGCTGCGACGTGCCGTGCCGCTCGCGGTGAAGGCCGAGATCGGCTACAAGAAGCTCGCCATGGGGGAGGTCACCGCCACCGCCACCCTCGGCCGGCCCGTCGCCGACGTCGTCGCCGAACTCGACGCGGGCGGACGCCCCGAATTCCCCGTCGCCGTCGAGATCAAGCGCGCCGACGGCGCGGTCACCGGCGAGATGACCGTGGTGTGGACTCTGCGCCCCAACAGCTGACCGGCGGCGTTCGGCCCCGGGCCGCCGCCCTCCCCGGCCCCGCGAGGGGAGGACGGCGGCCCCGGTTCCGTGGCGCGGAGGTCCGGGCACGGCCTCACACCGCGTGCGCCCGCCGGTGGGCCTTGGCCAGTTCCACGTAGCCGGTCGCGTTGAAGCGGACGCCCTCCAGCTCCTCCTTCGTCAGCGGCCGCTTGACCTTGGCGGGGACCCCCGCGACGAGAGAACCCGGCGGCACCCGCATGCCCTGCGGGACGAGGGCCTGTGCCGCGACCAGCGAGCCAGCGCCGATGTGCGCGCCGTTGAGCACCGTCGCGCCCATCCCGATCAACACGTCGTCCTCGATCACACAGCCGTGCAGCACCGCGTTGTGGCCGACCGACACCCGTGCGCCCACGGTGAGCGGAAAGCCGGGGTCGGTGTGCACACTGCAGTTGTCCTGGACGTTGCTGTCGGGCCCGATCGTGATGGGGCCGCAGTCGGCGCGCAGCACGGCCTGATACCAGACACTGGAGCCCGGCGCGAGTGTCACCTCTCCGATCACCACGGAGGTGGGCGCCACGAACGCGTCCACGTCGACCACCGGCTCCTTGCCGCCCATGCCCGTGATCAGCGCCTGCTCCGCCATCGTCTGCTCCTTCGCGCCGGTGTGGTGCTCCGGGCCCTCGTCGCCGGGCCGGGCCGTTCCACACGGTAGGCGACGGCTCCCCGCACGCACCGGGCGGTGGGGCGAACATCACAGGTCACCGCGCGGATGGCCGCCGCGTCCCCGACTACCGTGAGTGCGTGCCGAAGAACCGAAACATGTTCTCCTCCCTCGCCCGCCTCCCGCGTCGCGCCGCCTCCCGCGCGGTCCACCGCTGCTGGGCGTGGGTGCGGGAGACGGGCGCGGTCACCGCGGAGCACCCCGGGCGGCTGCGGTTCGCCGCCATCGGCTCGGGAACCCGGCTCGCCTTCCCGCAGGGCACCGTGTTCGGGGAGCCGTGGATCGAGCTCGGCGCGCACTGCGTCATCGGCGAGCAGGTCACGCTCACGGCGGGGATGATGCCGGACCTGGACCTCGGGCCCGACCCCATCCTCACCCTGGGCGACGGAGTGGTGCTGGGACGCGGCAGCCACGTCATCGCGGACACGACCGTGTCGATCGGCCCGGACACCTACTGCGGCCCCTACGTCTACATCACCTCCACCAACCACAGCTACGACGACCCGCACGAACCCGTGGGAAAACAGTGGCCCCGCACGGAGCCCGTGGCCATCGGCCCCGGCTGCTGGATCGGGACCGGCGCGGTGATCCTGCCCGGCGCGAGGATCGGCCGGAACGTGGTGGTCGCCGCGGGCGCGGTCGTGCGGGGCGAGGTCCCCGACCGCGTGGTGGTCGCGGGGGCCCCTGCCCGCGTCGTCCGCAGCTGGGACCCGGAGAAAGGCTGGCAGCCGCCCCTGCGCACGCCCGCGCCCGTGCCCATCCCCGAAGGCGTCACGCCCGAGCAGCTCCTGGCGCTCACCGCACTCGAAGAGGCGCCCGACCCCCCGTAAGGGCTGTCCCGTAGCGGCCACCGGCTCCCGGCGCCCCGCGGGGCCTTCCCCAGGACGCCGCACGGTGCTCCGGGGACGGTCAGGAGCCGGGGGCCAGCCGCGGGATCTCGATCGCCGGGCACCGGTCCATCACCATGTCCAGCCCCGCCGCCCGCGTCCGCTCGTAGGCGGCCGGGTCCACCACCCCCAGCTGGAACCACACCGCCTTCGCGCCCACCGCCACCGCCTCGTCCGCGATCCCGCCCGCCAGCTCGCTGTTGACGAACACGTCCACCACGTCGACCGGGAAGGGGACCTCTGCCAGCGAGGCGTACCCCCGCTCACCGTGCACGGTCTGCGCCTTCGGATGCACCGGCACCACCCGCTTGCCGAACCGCTTCAGGACGGCCGCCACCCCGAAGGCCGCCCGGGACCGGTTGTCGGACAGGCCCACCACCGCCCAGGTGTCGCCCGTGTCCTGAAGAACGCGCCGGATCGTCTCTGTCTCCGCGTCTGGGTACATGCCCGGACAACCGGCGGCCCCCGCCCGTCATTCCCGCCGGAATCCGCCGCCGAGCGGACGCATAGGGTGGACGGATGCAGGAGCAGTACCGGACCGTCGCCCGCGCGGGCGTGCACGAGAGCGAGATCAACCGATCGCGTTTTTTGTGCTCCCTCGCCCCCGCCGCCACCGAACAGGAGGCGCAGGACTTCGTCGCCCGCGTCCGCAGGGAGCACCCGAGCGCCAACCACAACTGCTTCGCGTACGTGATCGGCGCCGACGCCGCCGTGCAGAAGGCGAGCGACGACGGCGAACCCGGCGGCACCGCGGGCGCCCCCATGCTCCAGATGCTCATGCGGCGGGAGATGCGCTACGTCGCGGCGGTCGTCACCCGCTACTTCGGCGGCGTCAAACTCGGTGCGGGCGGACTGATCCGCGCGTACGGGGGAGTGGTCGGCGAAGCCCTCGACGAGCTCGGCACCCTCACCCGGCAGCGCTTCCGGCTGGCCACGGTCCGCGTCGACCACCAGCGGGCGGGAAAGCTGGAGAACGATCTGCGGGCCACCGGCCGCGACGTCCGCGAGGTGCGGTACGCCGAGGCCGTCACCCTGGAGATCGGCCTGCCGGACGCCGACGTCGAGGCGTTCACCGCCTGGCTGGCGGACGCGACGGCCGGTTCCGCCACGCTGGAGCTGGGCGGCGAGGCGTACGGCGACGTGTGAGCGCCGGGGCACGCGCGCCCCGCTCGCGGGCCTCCCTTCATGGTCGATGCGGGATCGGCGGCCCGGTGCCGTTAGCGTGTTCGGTGCCGACGGCGGATCACAGCCGCGGAGGCGTGGCCCACGGGTGGAGGACGAAGACGATGCAGGCAGAGACCGGCGGAGTGATGGCGTGAGAATCCTGCACACCTCGGACTGGCACCTGGGGCGGTCCTTCCACCGCGTCCCGCTGCTCGACGCCCAGGCCGCCTACCTGGACCACCTGGTGGCGACCGTCCTGGAACGGGAGGCCGACGTGGTCCTCGTCGCCGGCGACGTGTACGACCGGGCCGTGCCACCGCTCAGCGCGGTCGAGCTGTTCGACCGTGTGCTCCACCGGCTCGCCGCCGTCGGGGTCCCCACGGTCATGATCTCGGGCAACCACGACTCGGCCCGCCGGCTCGGCGTCGGCGCGGGACTCTTCGAGCGTGCCGGAGTCCACCTGCGGACCGACCCCGAGGGCTGTGCCACCCCCGTCGTCCTCGCCGACGACCACGGCGACGTCGCCTTCTACGGGCTGCCCTACCTGGAGCCGGCCCTGGTCAAGGACGCCCTCCGGGCCGACAAGGCCGGTCATGAGGCCGTCCTCACCGCCGCCATGGGCCGGGTCCGCGCCGACCTCGCCGCCCGGCCCCCCGGCACCCGCTCCGTCGTCCTGGCCCACGCCTTCGTGGCGGGCGGGGAACCGAGCGACAGCGAACGCGACATCACCGTCGGCGGAGTCGCCGCCGTTCCGGCCGGAGTGTTCGACGGCGTCGACTACGTGGCCCTCGGCCACCTCCACGGCTGCCAGCGCGTCACCGAACGCGTCCGCTACTCCGGCTCCCCGCTCGCCTACTCCTTCTCCGAGGCCGACCACCGCAAGACCATGTGGCTGATCGACCTGGACGGCGACGGGAACCTCGCCGCGGCGGAACGGATCGACTGCCCCGCCGAGCGCCCCCTCGCCCGGCTCCGCGGGCGCCTCGACACCCTCCTGGAGGACCCGGCCCTGGGCCGCCACGAGAACGCCTGGGTGGAGGCCACCCTCACCGACCCGGACCGCCCAGCAGAACCGATGGCCCGCCTCGCCGAACGCTTCCCGCACATCCTCAGCCTCGTCTTCGACCCCGAGCGGCCACCCGAAGACCCCCTGGCCTCCTACGCCCAGCGTCTGAGGGGCCGCGACGACCACCAGATCGCCGAGGACTTCGTCGCCCACGTCCGCGGCGGCAGCGGCCCCAGCGATCTCGAACGCACCGTCCTGCGCGGCGCGTTCGACGACGTACGGGTGGACGAGAGCGTCCGGGAGGTGTCCCGGTGAGACTGCACCGCCTCGCCGTCACCGCCTTCGGCCCGTTCGGCGCCACCCAGGAAGTCGACTTCGACGCGCTCTCCACCGGTGGACTGTTCCTTCTGCACGGGCCCACCGGCGCGGGGAAGACGTCCGTCCTGGACGCCGTCTGCTACGCCCTGTACGGGGCTGTCCCCGGCGCCCGTCAGAGCCCCGGGGCCTCCTTGCGCAGCGACCACGCCCCGGCCGGTCTGCCGACCGAGGTGTGCCTGGAGCTCACCGTCGGCGGTCGCCGCCTGGAGGTCACCCGCAGCCCCGCCCAGCCCCGCCCGAAGAAGCGTGGTGACGGCTTCACCCTGGAGAAGGCCCAGAGCCGGCTGCGGGTCCACGACCCCGAGCACGGCTGGCAGGCCCTCAGCAAGTCCCACCAGGAGATCGGTGAGGAGCTGACCCAGCTCATCGGCATGAGCCGGGACCAGTTCTGCCAGGTCGTACTGTTGCCGCAGGGCGACTTCGCCCGCTTCCTGCGCGCCGACGCGGAAGCCCGCGGCAAGCTCCTGGGCCGCCTCTTCGACACCCGCCGCTTCGCCGCCGTCGAGGAACGGCTCGCCGAGCTGCGCCGGGCCGCAGAGGCCCAGGTGAGGGCGGGCGACGAGAAGATCCTCGCCCTCACCCAGCGCATCGCGCAGGCGGCCGGGCCCGCCGCGGCCGGCGCCCCGGCGCCCGACGCCCGCCCCGGTGAGCCCGGACTGGCCGGGGCCGCCCTCCAGTGGGCGGCCGTGGCCCGCAGCACGGCCGGTGAACACCGCGCCATCGCCGACCGCTTCCTCGCCGGGGCTCAGGAGCGGCAGGGCGCCGCCCGGCGGGCACTGGACGAAGAACGGGAACGGGCCCGCCTCCAGCAGCGGTACGAGGAGACCCGGGCGCGTGCCGCCGCCCTGGAGCAGCTCCGGCCCGAACGGGACCGCTGCCGGGAGAGGCTGGAGCGGGCCCGCAGGGCGGAGCGTGTCGCGCCCGCCCTGGAGCTGCGGGAGGAGGCCGAGCGGGCCCATCGCACGGCGGGCGACGCCCTCGGCCGGGCCCGGAAGCAGCTGCCGCCCGACCTCGTCGACGCGAGCGCCGAACAGCTCACCGAACAGGAGCGGCGGCTCCGTCAGGAGCTGGGGGGCCTGGAGTCGGCGCAGCGCGCCGAGCGGCGCAGCGCGCAGATCAAGGGGGAGCGCGACCGCCTGGAGCGGGAGTCGCGGGCCGACGAGGCGACCGTACGGGACGCGGAGGCCTGGCTGTCCGGCTGGGACGCGCTCCGCACCGGGCTGCGGGACCGCATCGCGACGGCGCAGGAGGCCGCCACCCGCGCCGAACAGCTCGCCGGACGCCTCGGACCGGCCCGCCGCAGGCTGGACGCGGCCCGTCGCCGCGACGCCCTCGTCGTAGAGGCCGAGGCGGCCCTGCACACCCTCGCCGAGGCCCGCGAGCGCGCCCTCGACGCCCAGGAGAGCTGGCTCGGGCTGCGGGAGCGGCGATTGCGGGACATCGCGGCGGAGCTGGCCGCGGGGCTGGTGGACGGCGCGCCCTGCACCGTCTGCGGCTCCGCGGAACACCCTGCCCCCGCCACCGCGGGCGACGGCCATGTCGACCGGGCCACGGAGGAGGCGGCCCTGACCGCCCACCGGCGCGCGGAGGAGGCCCGCACCCGCGCGGAACAGGCCCTCGGCGTCCTCCGTGAACGCCACGCGGCGGCCCGGCGGGAAGCGTGTGACGCGGTGGCGGGAGAGGAGGAGGGGCGGCGCGGTGACGAGGACCCCGGGCCAGGAGTCGGCGAACTGCACGACCTCGTCGAGCGGTTGGCCGAAGAGCACGCCGAGGCCCACCGCCTCGCCGCAGGGACGCACGCCGCCCGCGAAGCCCTCGACGCGGCCGAGCGGGAGCACCTCGAACGCCTCCGACTCCGGCAGGAGGCCGAGCGCCGCACCGCCGCCCGCCTCTCCCTGCGGGAGGCACTCGACGCGGAACAGGCCGGCCTGGAACGCGAGCTGGCCGGAGTCCGGGGCGAGTCCGGCGCGGGCTCCGTCGCCGCGTACGCCAATCGGCTGACCGACCGGGTCGCGTTGCTCGCGGCCGCCGCCGACGCCGTGCGCGCCGAACAGGAAGCGGCCCGGCGACGCAAGGAGGCCGACGACCGGCTGTCCGACGCGGCGTTCCGGGCGGGCTTCGACACCCCGCAGGCCGCGGCTGCGGCCCTCCTCGACGCCGCCGCCCACCGCGGCCTCCAGCACCGGATCGACGCCTGGCAGGCCGAGGCCGCCGCCGTGGCCGACCGCCGCGCCGAACAGGACGCCCGCGAGGCCGCCGAGGCCGCGCCCGCGCAGCCGGCCGCCGCGCAGAGGGCCTACGAGGAGGCGGACCGGCGGCTGCGCGAAGCGGCCTCCTCGCTCGCCGCCGCCCAGGAACGCTGCGCGGAGCTGTCCCGTCTGTCGCGGCAGGCCGCTGACGAGGTCCGGCGGCTGGGCCCGGTACGCCGGGAGCACGAGCAGGTCGCCCGGCTCGCGGGCCTGGCGGCGGGCACCTCCGCCGACAACGAACGCAAGATGCGCCTGGAGGCGTACGTCCTGGCCGCCCGTCTCGAACAGGTGGCGGCCGCCGCCACCGCCCGGCTGCGGCGGATGTCCTCCGGCCGTTACACGCTGGTCCACTCCGACGCCCGCACCGGCGGGCGCAGAGCGGGGCTGGGACTGCATGTGGTGGACGCCTGGACCGGCAGCGAACGGGATACCGCGACCCTGTCGGGCGGCGAGACGTTCTTCGTCTCGCTGGCGCTGGCACTCGGCCTCGCCGACGTCGTCACGGAGGAGGCCGGCGGTGTGCGCCTGGACACCCTCTTCATCGACGAGGGGTTCGGCAGCCTCGACGACCAGACTCTGGACGAGGTGCTCGACGTGCTGGACTCCCTGCGGGAGCGGGACCGCAGCGTGGGCATCGTCAGCCACGTGGCCGATCTGCGCCGCCGCATCCCGGTCCGGCTCGAAGTGGTCAAGGACCGGCACGGTTCGTCGGTGCGCCACCGCCTGTGAGGAGGCCTCCGCCCGGAGCCGCGGCTCAGCGGCCGCTCGCGCGGTGGGGGACCGGGGGGAGCGGACGACATCGGTCGTGACGGCGCCGAGGGCGCCGCTCCGGCCGATCGTCTCCTCCAGGTGGCGCGACCCGTGCCGCCCCGCCCGACGACGCCGAATGCGGGTGCTGAGGAGACACCTCGCCGCGACGCCGGAGGGGCGCACCGGAGAGTGCCCGCCGCCATGGTGCGGCCCCGTGCGGCGGGCGCCTCCCCAGCTGCCCGCGACGCCCCTCGCGCGGGGACGGCGCCGCGGGTCAGAGCCGGGACAGCTCGTCCACCAGGTCGTCCAGGCCCAACGACCCCTGGGAGAGCGCCGCCATGTGCCATGCCTTCAGGTCGAAGGCGTCCCCGTGCGCGGCGCGCGCGTTCTCCCGTCCCAGCAGCCAGGCGCGCTCACCGAGCTTGTAGCCGATGGCCTGGCCCGGCATGGAGAGGTAACGGGTCATCTCGCTCTCGACGAAGTCGGCCGGGCGGCCGCTGTGGTTGCCGAAGAACTCCTGCGCCAGCTCCGGCGTCCAGCGCTTGCCCGGGTGGAACGGGGAGTCCGCCGGGATCTCCAGCTCCAGGTGCATGCCGATGTCGACGATCACCCGGCAGGCGCGCATCATCTGGGCGTCCAGATAGCCCAGCCGCCGTTCCGCGTCCGGCAGGAAGCCCAGCTCGTCCATCAGCCGCTCCGCGTACAGCGCCCAGCCCTCGGCGTTGGCGCTGACCTGGCCGACCGACGCCTGGTAGCGCGAGAGGCTGTCGGCGACGTGGGTCCACTGGGCGATCTGGAGGTGGTGGCCGGGGACGCCCTCGTGATACCAGGTGGAGACGAGGTCGTAGACCGGGAAGCGGGTCTCGCCCATGGTGGGCAGCCAGGTGCGTCCGGGCCGGGAGAAGTCCTCGGACGGACCGGTGTAGTAGGGCGCGGCGGCCCCGCCGGGCGGGGCGATGTGGGACTCCACCTTCCGCACCCGCTCCGCGAGGTCGAAGTGGGTGCCGTCCAGGGCCTCGATCGCCTCGTCCATCAGGTTCTGGAGCCAGTCCCTGACCTCGTCCACGCCCTCGATGTGCTCGCCGTGCACGTCGAGATGGGCGAGCGCCTCCCAGGGCCCCGCGCCGGGAAGGATCTTCTCGGCCTCGACGCGCATCTCGGCCAGCAGCCGGTGGTACTCCGACCAGCCGTACGCGTACGCCTCGTCGAGATCGAGGTCGGTGCCGTTGTACAGCCGCGACCAGCGGGCATAACGCTCCCGGCCCACCGTGTCGGGCGCCCCCTCGATCGCCGGGGCGTACACATCGCGCATCCAGTCCCGCAGCGAGAGCACAGAGGCCGTCGCGAGTCGCGCGGCCTCGTCGAGCTCGGCCCGCAGCGAGCCGGGCGCGTCGGCGACCAACGCCTCGAAGAACGCGGGGCTGCCGCTCTCGCCGCCCCACTCCGCCAGCTGTCCGACGAAGGTGGCGGTCGCCCGGGGCCCGCCGTACAGCTTGCGCTCCAGGCCGAGCGCGAGCGAGGCGCGGTAGCCCTCGTATGCGGCGGGCACGGCGCGCAGCCGCTCCGCGACCGCCGCCCAGTCCTCCTCCGTCCCGGTCGGCGTGATCGTGAAGACCTCGGTGATGCTGTGCGCGGGCGAGTGCAGGTTGGAGACGGCCCGCAGGCCCTCCTCGGCCTCGTGGACGGCGAGTTCCGCCGTCAGCCGCTCCCGCAGGAGCCGGCCGCAGCGCCGTTCGGCGTCGGTGTCGGCGCCGGGCCGCTGCTCCGCGGCGTCCAGCTCCAGCAGCGTCGACCGGATGAGACCGGCGATCGCTGCCTGGCCGGCGGGGGAGAAGTCGGGCAGACGCCGCGAGCTTTCGCGGACACCCAGATACGTGCCCGTGATGGGGTCGAGTTCGATGATTGCGTCGACGTGGGCGTCGGCGACCTGACGGGGCAGCGCACTGCTCGATGTGTCTGACATGCGGACATCCTCGTACGGCGGCACACGTCGCGTCATCACCGGAGAGCTCCGGACGTCCGAAAGACGATCACCGGGGGTCCGGCGAGGGCCCCTCAGCTGTCGGACGGCGGCAGCAGCGGCCCGCAGTCCCACTGCTGGAAGATCAGCCGCGTCTCCACCCGGGCCACCTCCCTGTGCGAGGTGAACTCGTCCAGAACGAGCCGCTGGAGGTCCGCCGTGTCCGCGACCGCCACCTGGACGAGGTAGTCGTCGGGGCCCGTGAGGTGGAACAGCGCCCGGGACTCCGGCAGGGCCCGGACCCGGTCGACGAACGGCCGGATCAGCTCCCGGCGGTGCGGTCGGACCTGCACCAGGAGCAGCGCCTGAAGCCCCCGGCCGAGTTTCGCCGGGTCCAGCCGCAGCTGGTCGCCGAGGATCACTCCGGAGCGCCGGAGCCGGGCCACCCGGTCCAGGCAGGTGGAGGCCGCCACGCCCACCTCGGCGGCGAGCTCGCGGTAGGTGGTCCGCGCATCGTTCTGCAACAGCCGCAGAATTTGCAGATCAACCGGGTCCAGAGCGACGAAATCGGCCATACGGCGAACGTAGCACGGGTATTTTCCGCTACGAGCCGGTAACTGTTCAGAGTGGCCCGCATGGACAACGAAGTCTCGATGACGCCCCCTGCCGCCGACCCGACCAGGGCACTCGCCACCGAAGCCGTGCACGCCGGCCGCGACGACCTCGCCTCCCTCGGCCTGCACGCCCCGCCGCTCGACCTGTCCACCACCTACCCGTCCTACGACTCGCGCGGTGAGGCCGAACGCATCGACGCCTTCGCCACCACCGGCGCCCGCCCCGAAGGGCCGCCCGTCTACGCCCGGCTGGACAACCCGACCACCGGCCGCTTCGAGACGGCGCTCGCCCGGCTGGAGGGCGCCGAGAGCGCGGTCGCCTTCGCCAGCGGCATGGCAGCCCTCACCGCGGTGCTGCTGGCCCGCTCCGGCATGGGGCTGCGCCACGTCGTCGCGGTCCGCCCGCTCTACGGATGCAGCGACCACCTGCTCGGCGCCGGGATGCTGGGCACCGAGGTGACCTGGACCGACCCGGCGGGGATCGCCGACGCGATCCGCCCGGACACCGGGCTCGTCATGGTCGAGACGCCGGCCAACCCCACGCTCGCCGAAGTCGACATCCGGGCCGTCGCCCACGCCTGCGGTTCCGTGCCGCTGCTGGTCGACAACACCTTCGCCACCCCCGTCCTCCAACGCCCCCTCGAACACGGGGCCCGGATCGTCCTGCACAGCGCCACCAAGTACCTCGGCGGCCACGGGGACGTCATGGGCGGGGTCGTGGCCTGCGACGAGGAGTTCGCCGCCCGACTGCGCCAGGTGCGGTTCGCCACCGGCGGCGTGCTCCACCCGCTGGCCGGCTACCTGCTGCTGCGCGGCCTGTCCACCCTCCCGGTGCGCGTACGGGCCGCCTCTGCGAGCGCCGTCGAACTCGTCCGCAGGCTCTCCGCCGACCCGCGGGTCGCCCGGGTCCACTACCCGGCGATCGGCGGAGCGATGGTCTCCTTCGAGGTGTACGGGGACCCGCACCGGGTGATCTCGGGCGTACGGCTCATCACCCCCGCCGTCAGCCTCGGCAGTGTCGACTCGCTGATCCAGCACCCGGCTTCCATCAGCCACCGCATCGTGGAAGAGGGGGACCGGCGGGCGGCCGGCGTGGGCGACCGGCTGCTGCGGATGTCGGTCGGACTGGAGGACGTGGAGGACCTGTGGGCGGACCTGTGCCAGGCGCTCAGCGACCGGCCCGTCCCGTCGGCGCGGTCGGCGGGGCAGACTGCTCGGGCGTCGCAGGTCCACTCCTGAGCCGCTCGCCCGTGGCCCGCTCCCGCGGCAGCCGGGCGGTGATGACGAGCGTGCCCTCCTCGATCTGGTAGTCCAGCGGCAGCTTCAGCGCGCGCATCGCCGCCACCATGCCGGTGTTGCGGGACTGCGTCACGGCGTACACGCTGTCGCAGCCCGCTTCACCGGCGAGGGCCACCAGGCGACGGAGCAACTCGGAGCCGATGCCCCGGCGCTGCCAGTCGTCCTCGACGAGGAGGGCGACCTCGGTCTCGTCGCCGTCCCACAGGAGGTGGCCCAGCGCCACCACTTTGCCGGAGGCGGTCTGCACGGCCAGGGTGCGGCCGAAGCGGGGACTCAGCAGATGGCGCAGGTAGCGGTCCGCGTCGCCGACGGGGCCGTGGTAGCGCAGGCCCAGGGTGCGCTGCGAGCAGCGGTCGTGGAGGGCCTTGGCGGCGGTGAGATCGGCGTGGTCGGCCCGGCGCACGGTGATCTCGTTGCCCTCGGGCAGCGTGAGGACGTCCTTCCCGCGCGGCACCCGGGGGCCCAGCCGGGCGTCGAGCTCGACCAGGGCGCGGGCGCGGGCGAACTCCGTCGGGGTGAACGGCAGGTGAGGCCGCTCGACGGTGATGACGCCGCCGGAGGGGTCCCGCAGTCTCATCAACGTCTCCTCCAGCACGCCCTCGACCGGGGCGCTCTCCCCGACGGGGCGGCCGGTGACGGAGACGGCGGGCAGCGAGTGGATGGCGCACCGGCCGAGCAGCTGGCGCAGGGCCAGGGGGAGCTCGGCCGCGTCGAGCGCCGTCCGGGTGGCCAGCGAGAGCACCCGGGTCGGCGGGTCGACCAGGTCATGGGCGTCCGCCCGCTCGATCCAGGTGGAGGAGCCGCCGGCGGCCGCGATCTCGCCGCTCAGCTCCTGAGCCTGGAGGCCGGCCGGCGCACGGAGCAGGAACTCGTCGACGGTCCCCCGGGCGAGCGGATGGGTCTGCAGCGTGAGAATGTCGATCCGCAGCCGGGCGAGGACCAGGCACAGAGCGGCCAGGCTCCCCGGGGCGTCACAGACCGTCGTCCGAACCCGCCACAGCACGGTCTCCGTCGCGCCGGCGCTCTCGGCGCCGCTCCCCTCGCTCGCGTGACGCGCTCCCTCGCCGGCCGTCGCCCGGCGCGCTCGGGTCCCCCCGGGCCCGGCCTCGCCCACGTCCGCCTCCCTCCCGGCGGACGGTGGAGCGTGACTGTGCCGCCGGGCCCACCAGGTGTGGAACGCCGCCGTGGCCACCAGCACCGCGGCCGACGCCATGAGCAGGTAGGGCCCGTCCGGCTGGTGCCCGATGAGGTTGGCGATCGCGTCGGCCACGGCCACCGCGGTGAACAGGGCGGCCAGCTCGATCAGGTCCCGCCGCCAGTGGTGCGGACGGCGGGCGCTCTTGGCGGATGTCACATCAGTCATGGCGTCACTGTGAACGAACGGTGTTGCCTGATCGCGAACGCCTTGTGACTGATGGGTTAAGTGCAGATCTGATGACCTATCGTCGGTTTTCGGCCAGATTTCGGGCCTGCTGGCCGTGTCCGCCGAGTCCGGCCGGTCACGCCCCTCACTGCCCGGTGAGACCCGGCCGGAGCACCTTGCTGAACAGGACCGATCCGCCCTCCGCGCGCAGCCGGACCGTCAGGTCGGCACTGTCGCCGTCGATCTCGACCTCTCCGAAGTACTGCGGAGACTCCATCGGCGACACATTGGCGCGGTCGGGCGCCCGGACGAAGACCCGCTCGGGTCCGAACGTGCCGTCCAACGCGCTCGCCGGGAAGCCGCCCGCCGCCAACGGACCCGACACGAACTCCCAGAACGGGGCGAAGTCCTTGAACGCCGCCCGCTCCGGTGCGTAGTGCTGGGCCGAGGTGTGGTGCACGTCCGCCGTCAGCCACACGGTGCCGGTCACCCGGCGGTGCTTGATGAACCGGAGCAGCTCGGCGATCTGGAGCTCCCGCCCCAGCGGAGCCCCCGGATCGCCCTGCGCCACCGCTTCGAAGTCCGTCGCGCCGTCCGGGACGACCAGACCGAGCGGCATGTCGGCGGCGATCACCTTCCACACCGCCCGGGACGCGGCGAGCGAGCGCTTGAGCCAGCGCGCCTGCTCGGCCCCGAGGATGCCGGTCGTGTCGTCGGCCTGCCGGCCGGGGGAATTGGCGTTGCGGTAGGAGCGCATGTCCAGGACGAACACGTCCAGCAGCGGCCCGTGGTGGACGACGCGGTACATCCGGGACCGCCGCGCGGAGCCGTACGAGGGTGAGAGCGGGACGTACTCGTGGAAGGCCCGCGCCGAGCGCGCCGCGAGGATGTCGACGTTCTTCTCGGTGTAGCGGTCGTCGTCGAGGATCTGCCCGGGATACCAGTTGTTGCGCACCTCGTGGTCGTCCCACTGCACGATGGAGGGCACCTGCGCGTTGAAGCGGCGGACGTTCTCGTCGAGCAGGTTGTAGCGGAAGTTCCCCCGGTACTCGTCCAGCGTCTCGGCGACCTTGGCCTTCTCCTCGGTCATGACGTTGCGCCAGATCCGGCCGTCCGGCAGCGTGACGCTCGGCCAAAGCGGCCCGTCCGCGTAGACGCTGTCACCGCTGCACAGGAAGAAGTCCGGGTCCAGGCGGCGCATCTCCTCGTACACACGGTATCCGCCGATGTCCGGGTTGATGCCCCAGCCCTGCCCCGCCACGTCGCCGGACCACAGGAACCGCACGCCCGCACGGCGGCGGGCCGGAGCGGTGCGGAACGTCCCGTACACCGGCCGGCCGGTGCGCCGCGGGTCGCCCGGGTCGGCGAGCGTGACGCGGTAATGCACGTGCTCACCCGCGGGCAGGCCGTACAGAGGAGTCGTTCCGGTGAAGTCCGTCCCGGGACCGACCAGGGGCCCCCACCACCTGCGCACCCGCCGGAACGACTCGGTCGCCGAGGTCTCGACCAGCATCCGGGCCGGCCGGTCCGAGCGCACCCAGACCAGCGCCGACGAGGCCGTGACGCTCCCCACCTGCACCCCCCAGGACGCTTCGGGACGGCCCGCCAGGGTCAGCGCGGGCGCCGCGGCGGCGGCAGCGGGGGCCAGGACCACCGCGGCCGGGGCGGCCAACGAGCCACGCAGAACGGCCCGGCGGCCGGGTGAGGAAATACGCGGACGGTACGGCATCGGGGGCCTCCGGGGGGCGTGGGCGGGCGGGCCGTCGCGGCGGAGAGGCCACGGCCCTGTTCCGGACCGGCGACGGTCTCCCCCATGCCTAGTGCCCGGCGGCGGCCCCAGCCCCAACCCCGGGTGAACACCGCCCGTCGAACGTGCCCGGTCTGGCCGGAGCTCCGACGGGGGCCTTCCGGTCGAGACGGGAGCGACTGCGGTCCGGCGTCGAGCACCGCGCGAGCGTCGGAGCGTTCCGTTCCGGGCGGGCGTCGGCCCCGGGGCGCCCGTTCAGCGGCTGGTGTCCGCGATGACGCGGGCCACCAGCGCCGGGTCGTCGTTCATCGGGACGTGGCCGCAGCCGGGCAGCCGCACCAGCCGGGCGCCGGTGATCGCCCGCTTGGCGCGGACGCCCTGCCTGCGCGGCAGGATGCGGTCGCGGTCCCCCCAGGCCACGGCGACGGGGACGCCCTCCACGTCACGGTCGAAACGGGTGGTCCGCCCGGCCTCCAGAGTGGGCACAAAGCCGGTCGCCTCGCGCAGGGCAAACGTTTCGGCGACGACGGCGTCCGGTGAACGCCTGGCGGGCCGGGCGTAGATGGTGCTGGTCAGAGCGGTGCGGCCGGCTGCGCTCCGGGAGAGCCGCTCGATCATCGCGCCCGGCATCGTCAGCGCGCCGCGGCGCATCGCGCGCAATACGCCGAAGGCGTAACGGCGCTCCGCCTCGGTCCAGAACCCGCCCGGTGACAGCGCGGTCACCGAGCGGACGAGGCCCATGCGCCCCAGCTCCAGTGCGAGCAGACCGCCCAGCGAGTTCCCGGCCACATGCGGCCGGTCCAGACCGAGTTCCGCGCAGAAGTCCCCGAGCAACGGGGCGAAGGTCGCGAGATCATACGGGACGCCGTCCGGCAGCGGCGGCGAGACGCCGAAGCCGGGAAGGTCCACGGCGATCACCTCGCGTTCGGCGGCCAGGATGCGTGACACCGGGTCCCAGGCCCGGAGGTGGTGGCCGATCCCGTGGAGCAGCAGCAGCGGCTCACCGGAGCCGGTCCGTTCGTAGGCGACGGAAACGGGGCGGGGGCCGTCGGCCGTGGCGGCGGTGAAGGAGGCCGTGGTGGTCATGCTGCTCCCTGCGGTGGCTGGGCGTCTCGGAGTGGTTAGACATCTCGTCAACAACAATTACCGTTGGGTAGCATGGAGTTCAAGAGGCCCGGCGGTTCCCGATGGACACCCCCCGGCGCCTCGGCGGGATGGGCGGTGGCAGCCGATACCGCGACCGCGCTCCTCGAAGAACACCGGCCCGTCCTCGCCGGCGTGGCGTACCGGATGCTCGGCCGCGTCGCCGACGCCGAGGACGTGGTGCGGGAAGCCTGGCTGATGGTCCATCGCGGCGCGCGAGGACGTCCGCGAGCCGCGGGCGTCCCTGGTGCGGATCGCCGCCCGGCCGGCCATCGACCGGCTATGGCACGCGCAGTCGCGCCGAGAGGCCTACGTGGGCCCCTGGCTGCCGGAACCGGTGATCGCCGACTTCGGCCCCGCCGCGCCCGACACGGTGGAACGCGTCGTCCTCGCCGACTCCGTCTCGCTCGCCGTGCTGGTCGTCCTCGAATCGCCCTCGCCGCTGGAGCGTGCCGTGTTCGTGCTCCGGGAGGCCTTCGGCTTTCCGTACGCCGAGATCGCCGCAGCCCTGGACCGCACCGAGGCCGCCGTACGGCAGCTCGCCGGCCGCGCCAGGCGGCACGTGGAAGCTCGCGCAGACCCCGCTACGAGGTCGATCCGGTCGAACGGCGTGACCTGACCGAACGGTTCCTGGCCGCCGCGTCCGGAGGCGGCATCGAGCGGCTGCTCGTCCTGCTCGCCCCCGACGTTCGCCTGGTCAGCGACAGCGGCGGCAAGGCGAAGGCGCCGCGGCGGATCATCGAGACGGCGGACAAGGTCGGCCGGTTCCTCTTCGCGGTCTCGCGGGAGTTGGACGAGAGCGGAGAGATCCGCCACGTGGAGCTCAACGGCCAGCCCGCCGCCGTCTACTTCCTCGGCGGGGAACCCGACACCGTCTTCCAGCTCGATGTCAGGGAAGGCCTCATTCAATCCGTCTATATTATTCGTAACCCGGACAAGCTCATCGGATCGACTGTCGCGTAGGCGTAGGCGTAGGCGTAGGAGTAGGCGGCGGCGGGGGCGCGGCCGCCACGGCCCCCGCCGCGCCGGAGGGCCGCTCAGGGCAAGGTCAGGGCCCCGTCATCGACTTCGATGGCGGGGCTCCACGCTGCGTCCGTCGCACGCTGTCGCGAACGTCATGTGAACGCTCAGCGCCCGGGGCCCGTTTCGCTCTGTCACGGAATAAGGATTGGTCTTGACCAAGGGTGTGCACCGGCCTAGGGTCTGCACTTAAGGCAGGGACCTTTAATAAATAATGTCGCGGAAAAGTCGCTGGGCGAATGCGGAGGACAGGGTGGGGACCACGCAGCTGGAATCGGTTCAGGAGCCGAAGTACTGGCACCTCAAGACCGTGCTCAGTGAGGCACTCGACTCCGACTTCGCGGTGGGGGAGATCCTGCCCAACGAGCGGGAACTCGCCGCCCGGTTCGGTGTCGCACGCGCCACGCTCCGGCAGGCCCTGGAGCAGCTCGAACTCGAAGGCAGACTGCAGCGCCGCCGGGGCGTGGGGACCACCGTCGCCCCGCCACGCGTGGGCGTCGCCGTCTCCACGGCCCAGCACGAATGGACGGGCGGCGTCAGCGGAGAGGCCTGGCAGCCGGTCGACTGCACCATGGGCCAGGCTCCCGCCGCGGTGGCCGCCATGCTGGGAACGGCCCCCGCCGAGCCCGTGCACGTGATGCGCCGAATCCGTGACACTCACGGCCAGGCGGTAGCGGCCGAACTGCTCTACGTCCCGGCGTCCTCGGTGCCCGACCTTGCGGCCCTCGACGCCCCGTCCGGGGCCTTCCGCGCCCGGAACGTGCTGCGCGAGCTCCACCGGCTCGGCCTGGAGGGCCAGGACCGCTCCGTCGAGCTCGGTTCCGCGCGCGCGGACGACGCCAAGGAACTGGACCGGCTCCCCGGCGCGCCCGTCCTGGTCGTCACCACCCGCTACTTCGCCGCGGGGGGAACGGCGGCCGTGTCCGTGGCCACTTACCGAGCGGACACCTGTCGGCTCACCTTCGGGGACTCCGGCGCGCTGGAGATCAGCCACGACGAGCGGCGGGAACGCCGGGCTTCCTGACGCCTTCGGCTGCCCGGCTGTCGCCCGGTGTCGCCGAGGACCCACCCCCCTCGGCGACACCGGGCTCTGGCCCTTCGGTCCCCGGGAGCGCGACCGGGCGCTCGCCGCGTGGTGTTCTCTTCCTCGCGCCCCTCGTGGACGGTCCGGCCGCGTCACCGCGGCGCGCCTTCCCGCGCGGCGCGCGGCGTCGCGCAGGAGCCGCCCGTGGCCGGGTGCGCCCCGTCCGCCCACCAAGGCCGGGTCAGCGGCGGCGGGCAGTGACCGTCCCCTCGACCGCGAACATCTGCTCCTCGACATGGTCCAGCGCGAGCCGCAGCGCTCCTGTGGCGACGGCGGCCTCACCGAGCATCGACAGGGTCACCCGCGGCGGGCGCAGACAGTAGCGGGCCAGCTCCGTGCGCAGCGGGGCCAGCACGCCGTCCAGCCCGGCCGCCCAGCCGCCGACCACGACCAGCTCCGGATCGAGTGCCAGGGCCAGGGCCGCCACATCGTGCACCAGCCGCTGGAGGAACCGTTCGACCGCCGCCCGGGCTCCCGCATCGCCCTCCCGGGCCTTGGCGAACACCGCGGCCACCGCGTGCTCGTCCAACGGGTCCAGCGGTGTGTCCGTGGTCGACAGCAGATGCTCCGGGGTCACATCCCGGCCCAGCAGGTGCAGGGCGCCGATCTCGCCGGCCGCTCCGCCGAACCCACGGTGCAGGCGTCCGCCGATCAAGGACCCCGCTCCAGGGCTCAACCCGGCCAGCACGAAGACGATGTCGTCGGACTCGGTGGCCGCGCCCTTCCAGTGCTCGGCGACCGCTGCGGCGTTGGCGTCGTTCTCCACGAGCACGGGGCAGCGGAAGGAACGACGCAGCCGCTCCCCGAGCGCCAGGCCGGTCCAGTCCGGCAACGCCGTTCCCAGCCGGACCGTTCCGTCGGCCTCCAGAATCCCCGGGCTGCCGACGCCGACCGCGCGCAGACTGCTCCGGGCCACTCCGGTCCGCCGAAGCACCTCCGCGACGACGGCCCTGACCTGTTCGAGTCGGTCGTCCGCCCCGGCGGTCTCGGACACCGTGCGGGAACTCGCCCCCACGACGCGGCCGTCCAGCCCCGAGAGCAGCGCCGATACCCGGTGCGGGCCGATCTCGATGCCGAGGAGGTGACCCGCCTCCGCTCGGAAACGGAACCTTCGTGCGGGCCGCCCCTGGCGCCGCGCCTCGCTCTCGTCGGGCAGGGCCTCTACCACGAGCCCCGCCTCGAACAGCCCCTCGACCACACCTTCCACCGTCGGCCGGGACAGCCCGGTGATCCGGGTCAGGTCCGTCAGCGTCGGGGTGCCGGCCCCTCTCAGGGCGTGCAGCACCACTGCGGAATTGATCCGCCGCAGCAATGACGGGTCCCCACCGGTCAGCCGGCCCACGGTGTGTCCTCCCTGCTCGTGCGCATGTCTGCCGGATCGTACTCGCTGGCCCGTTGCCCGGCGACCAGCGAGGAGCCGGGATCGAGCGGCGGCCCGGGGCGCCCCGGCGAGACGAACCCGGACTCGTAGGCGGCGATCACCGCCTGAGTGCGGTCCCGGGTGCCCAACTTGGCCAGGGCAGCGCTGACGTGGGACTTCACCGTCTCCGTACCGACGATCAGATCGGCCGCGATCTCCGCGTTGGACAGTCCCCGAGCCATCAGCCGGAGCACGGGCCCCCTCCCGTTCGGTGAGCGCCGTACGCTCCAGGGCGCCCCATGGTCGTCCGTGCCGTACTCGGCGGCCAGCTGTCGTACCGCTGCGGGAAACAGCAACGACTCTCCCTCGGCCACCAGACGTACGGCGTGGACGATCTCCGCCGGCCTGGCCCGCTTGTGCAGAAACCCGTCCGCCCCCGCACGCAGCGCTTCGTACACATACTCATCGTTCTCGAACGTCGTCACCACCAGGATCTTGCCCGCTGCCGACAGGGCAAGGTCGAACGAGGCCACGGGCAGCCACACCACGGCGAGCGCCACGCCCGCGAAGAGCAGCCGCACCTCCAGCCAGAGCACCGTCCGCCATCTCTGTGCCCACATCGTCGAGGGTGCGGCAATCAATGGATGCTGTACGTGACCGCTCGCGTCAGCGGCGCGAGGAAGTGGTGCACGCGCTCATCGTGTCGCCCACACGGCTGCCATGCCCAAGGTCGGCCACCATCAAGAGATGTGACCATGAACCCGACATCGGTACTGAACTCCGAGTGGATCAAGATCAGGTCGGTGCGCTCCACCGCTGGATCGCTGACAGCGATCCTCGCCGCCACGCTGGCCGTGGCCGTGCTCGTTTCCACGACCTTCGGCAGAACCGAGGCGGGCGGCGCCGACGCTGAGCCGGTATTCGACGCGTTCTACGCTCCGCACTTCGGACAGCTCGCCGCCATCAGTTTCGGCGCTACAGCGCTCTCTTCGGAGTTCACCGGCGGGGCGCTGCCCATATCGCTCGCGGCTGTGCCCCGCCGGAACCTCTTCTACGCGGCCAAGATGTCCATGATGGGCGCTCTGGCACTCGGCGTGGGACTGCTGAGCGGTTTCCACCGCCTTCCTGGTCAGCCAGCTCTTTCTGGGGGAGCACGCGATAGGCCTGGGGCACCCGGGCGCGCTGCGTGCGGCCTTCGGCGGAGGCATCTACCTCGCGCTGACGGCTCTGTTCGCCGCAGGGGTGACGGCGCTGACGCGCAGCCCGGTCGCGGTCCTCAGCCTCCTCATACCGTTCAACTGACCGTTCCCTTCGTGCTGGCGGGCGTCTCCAGCGGAGTTGCGCGGTATCTGCCCGACCGATCGGGACAAATAGTGCTGCACCAGAGCCCGGACGGCAGCCTCGGGCCGTGGACGGGTCTCGCGGTGACACCCCTTTGGTCGGCGGCGGCGCTGCTGGGCGGCTGGTGGAGCGTGCGCAGAAGGGACGCCTGAGACCTACCGGCCGACTCCGCTCCCAGGCAGCCGATGGGGGCGGAGCAGCGATTGTCCGTGCAAAGCGGTTTACTGACGCCATGACGACCGCACACCATCTCCGCCTCATTGACGGGATGTGCACCCGGAAGTTTCCCGCGGAGCGCTCCCCGTCGGGCTCGGAAGTCAGCGGACCCGGCTACCACACGGCATCGCTCCATGTCGACGAACCACTGTGGGGCGACGACGAGCCCCTGCGCGCTCAGCACCGTGCGCAGTGCTTGGCCGAGCACGACGCACTGCTCACGCTGCTGGCTTCGCGTTGGGGTGAACCGCAGTTGATGAGCGTGTGGAGTGCCCAGGAGCGGATGATGGAGGGTGAGGCCATCGAGGAACCCTGGGCGGAGCTGGTGTCCGCCTGCGACTATCTGAGGCTCTGGCGCAGGGGCAGCCGCTGGGTGGCGCTGGGGTTGTTCCTGGAAGAAGACGGACCGGGGTGCGAGCTGGCGGTTGTGGTCACGGTGATCGACCCGCCCTGAGGCGGCGACCCGCGGTCAGGACCGCGGGCACGTGCCACGAGGCTCCCGGCAAGGACGCCGCCCCACGGCCCCTGGCCGGCGGACAGGCGCCCACGGACCCCGCGCCGACCGTCAGGTGCTCCGCGCCTCTCCGCCCCAGGGCCCGCCCCGCCGGCCCGGCCGCCCACGGGCACCGTACCGTTGCCCGCCTTCTGTCTCCTCGGCCTCCGCACTCCGGTCTACGGTCAGCTGGACGTGGTGCCTGTACGACGGGGCTTGTCAGCAGCGATGCGCCGTGGTCCTGCCCGGGCGGTGTGAGGGCGCTGGGAGTCGTGGTGGCGAGCCACCGACCCGCGGGGGCCGCCCGCGGGGGTGGGGGAAGAGGCGGGAGCACGTGCCTGGGGCTTTCCACGGCTCGCTTTTCCTTCGGTTCCTCATCGCGGCCGGGAAGGGGGCGGAGGGCGGGTGAGGTCAGTCGCGCGTGTTCCCGGTCAGCACAGCCTCACGGAGGCGGGCGTACTCCGCGGCCATGCTCTCCACGGTCCAGTGGGCGTTGAGACCGCTGGGGTTGGGGAGGGCCCAGACCTGGGCGCCACCGACGGTCCGCTCCTGGCGGCCGATACGGGCCCGGGGCTCCCCGAAAGCGGTGCGGTAGGCGGTGATGCCGACCACCGCCAGCCACGCCGGTGCGAGCCGCTCGACCTTCACCGCCAATGCTGCTCCGCCGTCCCGGAACTCCTCCCTGCCGAGCTCGTCGGCCCGAGCCGTCGCCCGCGCCACCACATTGGTGATACCGAGTCCGAGTCCGAGGAGTTCGGACTGCTCCGACGGCAGGAGCCGCCGGGGCGTGAAACCCGAGCGGTGGAGAACCGGCCAGAACCTGTTGCCCGGGTGGGCGAAGTGGTGGCCCGTAACCGCGGTCGTCAAGCTCGGATTGATGCCGCAGAAAAGCACACGCAGACCGCCCGCGACCACATCGGGGACGATGCGGTCGCGGGCGGCGCGGAGCTCTTCGGGGGTCATGGCGTGAGGACGGCGCCGCTCAGAGAATCGAACCGGGTGCGTAGCCCGCGGCCTGGGGGTGCTGCTTGGTGATCTCCTCGATCCGGGCGAGCACAGAGGCCACCTGGTCGCCGGCAGCGCCGGTGAAGGACAGCTTGTCGGCCATCAGTGCGTCCAACTCCGCACGGTCCAGCGGGATGCGCTCGTCCGCGGCGAGCTTGTCGAGCAGCTCGTTGCGCTCGGTGCCCTGCTCCCGCATCGCCAGGGCGGCGGCGACCGCGTTCTCCTTGATCGCCTCGTGGGCGACCTCGCGGCCCACTCCGGCGCGCACGGCGCCCATGAGGACCTTGGTGGTGGCCAGGAACGGGAGGTAGCGGTCCAGCTCGCGCGCCACGACCGCGGGGAACGCACCGAACTCGTCCAGCACCGTCAGGAAGGTCTCCAGCAGGCCGTCGAACGCGAAGAACGCGTCAGGAAGCGCCACCCGGCGGACCACGGAACAGGAGACGTCGCCTTCGTTCCACTGGTCGCCCGCCAGTTCGCCCGTCATGGAGGCGTAGCCCCGCAGGATCACCATCAGACCGTTCACCCGCTCGCACGAGCGAGTGTTCATCTTGTGCGGCATCGCGGACGAACCGACCTGGCCGGGCTTGAAGCCCTCGGTCACCAGCTCGTTGCCGGCCATCAGCCGGATGGTCTTGGCCACCGAGGACGGTGCCGCGGCGAGCTGTACGAGAGCGGTCACCACGTCGTAGTCGAGCGACCGGGGGTAGACCTGCCCGACCGAGGTGAAGGCCTGGGCGAAACCGAGGTGGCCGGCGATGCGCTGTTCGAGGTCGGCGAGCTTGTCCGCGTCGCCGCCGAGCAGGTCCAGCATGTCCTGGGCCGTGCCGACCGGCCCCTTGATCCCGCGCAGCGGGTAACGGGAGAGGAGGTCCTCCAGACGGCCGTAGGCGACCAGCAGCTCATCCGCCGCGGTCGCGAAGCGCTTGCCGAGCGTCGTCGCCTGCGCGGCGACATTGTGCGAACGGCCGGCTACGACGAGTTCGCGGTACTCCGCCGAGAGCTTGCCCAACCGCGCCAGGACGGCCACCGTACGGTCGCGCATCAGCTCCAGTGACAGGCGGACCTGAAGCTGTTCGACGTTCTCGGTCAGGTCCCGGGACGTCATGCCCTTGTGGACCTGCTCGTGGCCCGCGAGAGCGTTGAACTCTTCGATCCGGGCCTTCACGTCATGCCGGGTGATCTTCTCGCGCTCGGCGATCGAGGCGAGATCCACCTCGTCGAGCACGCGCTCGTAGTCGGCCAGCGCCGCATCGGGCACCTCGATCCCGAGGTCCTTCTGAGCGCGCAGCACCGCCAGCCACAGCTGACGCTCCAGCTTCACCTTCTGCTCGGGGGACCAAAGGACAGCCAGCTCCGTGGAGGCGTAGCGGCCGGCCAGGACATTGGGGATGCGAGGCTTCGCAGACACAGCAGTCACGGGGACAGATTCTACTGGCGGTTCGGAGCGGCTCGTCCGCCGACGCCTCTTGGCCCCTTCTCAGAAGGACTCTCCGTCGCAGTGAGCGTGTCACGCGGGGGCGGCGGCGACCGCCCCGCCTCTGCGTCTGCCGGCGCCGCCGCCGCGGCGGACTGCCCGCGTGGTGTGCGCCGCGTACCCGGCGGCCCCGGCGCCGTCGACGACACGGGTTCCTCGGCGGCGCATCGCGCTCGGGGGGGCTATCGCGAGGCCGCCAGCCGCCAGCCGGCCCTGCGCCACGGCGTCAGCTGGGGGCGCCGGCATGGCCGGCCTGCGCCGTCCGGGCCACGGAGCCGTCGGTGGGGGCAGAGGCACCAACGGGGGCGGAGCCGTCGGCGGTGGCGGGGGCGTCGGCCGCGACGGAAGGGCGGGCCGCTCGGCGCCAGCCCGTCACCGGGCCGGGGTCTTCGGCGTCCGCGGGCGTGACCCAGAAGGCAGTGCCCGTCGCGTCGTCGAACTGTGCGCCCGTGCGTCCGTCGCCCGAGGACCGACCGGTGAGCCGTCGCCCGATCCACGGGGCCAGATGCCGACGGGCGAAGCGGAGGTCCTCGGTCCGCCTGGCCGCCCAGTGCGGCGGCACGGTCGCGGGAAGCGGGGCGCGCCAGTCCTGTTCGGCCGGCAGCCCCAGCGTCTGCCAGACCGCTTCGGCCACACGCCGATGGCCCTCCGCGGTGAGGTGCAGCCGGTCGACGTCCCACATCCGGGGGTCGCGGAGGGACGGCGCGCCGTAGAGGTCGACCACCGAGGCCCCGTGCCGGTCGGCCAGCTCTCCGACCAGGGCGAACAGCTCCTCCATACGGGGGCGGAACCGCTCCATCACCGGTCCGTCGCGCCCGGGGCTGCGCATCAGCACGAGGTGCTCGCAGGAGGGCGCCAGGCGTTCCACGGCTTCCTGCAACCGTGCCCTCACCCTGCCCATGTCGCACTTCGGCCGCAACGCGTCGTTGAGGCCGCCCACGAGCGTGACCACATCGGCCCGGAGCGCTGCCGCCGCACCCACCTGCTCGTCCACGATCTGGCCGATGAGCTTTCCGCGTACGGCCAGATTGGCGTACCTGAAGTCCTTGGTCCTGGCCGCGAGCCGGGATGCGAGCACGTCCGCCCAGCCCCGGTACGTTCCGTCGGGGAGCAGGTCCGACATGCCTTCGGTGAACGAGTCGCCGACCGCGACGAGACTGGTGTAGGGGGCATTTGGTTTCATGGCCCGACAAGCCTACCGCTACGGCTCGTCGGCGGCCCTGTCTGGCGAGCGCGCTGCGCGCCCTCCGATGGCCGCCGCCCGCCACCGCGTCGCGGAGCGACCCAGCCTGCCGCGTGCGCCGGTCAGCGCTCCTGCGGTCTGCCGACGAGTTCGCGCAACACATCCTCCATCGTGACCATGCCGGCCAGTCGCCCCTCGTCGTCCAGGACGGCCGCCAGGTGGGTCCGGCTGCGACGCAGAGCCGTGAGCACGTCGTCCAGCGGGGTCGCGGCCCGCACCCGGGCGATCGGGCGCAACGCCGACACCGGGAACGGCACATCGCGGGGGGCGGCGTCCAGGGCGTCCTTCACGTGGAGGTAGCCGAGGATGCGCTGTTCGCTGTCCATCACCGGGAAGCGGGAGAACCCGTACTCGGACGAGAGCCGCTCCAGCTCCTCCGGAGTGGTGCCGACCCTGGCGTACAGCACCCGGTCGACGGGCATGACCACATCCCGTACGGGCCTGCGACCCAGCTCCAGAGCGTGGTGGAGCCGTTGCGCGGAGCGGTCGTCGACCAGGCCCGCGTCCCCGGCGTCCTGCACCATGCGCGCCAGCTCGTCGTCCGAGAACGTCGCGGACACCTCGTCTCTCGTCTCGACGCGCAGAAGCTTGAGGAGAGCGTTGGCGAAGGCGTTGACCGCGAAGATCACCGGACGCAGGGCACGGGCCATCGCGACCAGCGGCGGGCCGAGGAGCAGGGCGCTGCGGGTCGGCTCGGCCAGCGCGATGTTCTTCGGCACCATCTCGCCGAGCAGCATGTGCAGATAGGTCGCCACACCCAGCGCGATGACGAACGAGAGGGGGTGGACGAGCCCGTGCGGCACCCCCACCCCGTCGAAGGCCGGTTCCAGGAGATGGGCGATGGCCGGTTCGGCCACGACGCCCAGCACCAAGGTACTGAGAGTGATGCCGAGCTGGGCGGCGGCCAGCAGCGCGGAGACGTGCTCCAGCCCCCAGATGACACTGCGGGCCCTGCGGCTGCCGGCTTCGGCCTCCGGCTCGACCTGGCTGCGGCGAACGGAGATCAGGGCGAACTCGGCGCCCACGAAGAAGGCGTTGACGACCACCATCAGCACACCGATGAAAAGCTGGAGGGCGATCACCGCTCGTCCTCCGTCCGGTTCTCGGCCCCCGGCAGAGGGGCGTGCAGCAGAGCCCGCGCGGCCCGGTGGCCGGAGGCGTCCACCACGTCGATGCGCCACCCCTCCAGCTCGACGGTGTCGTCCACCGTGGGGATACGCCCGATCTCGGCGGCGATCAGCCCCGCGAGGGTTTCGTAGGGCCCGTCGGGCGCCCGCAACCCGATCGTTCGCAGCTGATCGGTGCGGGCGGCCCCGTCGGCGGACCACAGGGTGCGGCCGTCGGCGTCCTCACCGGCGGCGGCGAGGTCGGGGGTCTCGTGCGGGTCGTGTTCGTCGCGGACCTCGCCGACGACTTCCTCCACGATGTCCTCCAGCGTCGCGACGCCGGCCGTCCCGCCGTACTCGTCGATCACCACGGCCATGGCCGGCATCCCGGACAGCCGGTCCAGCAGCCGGTCCACGGTGAGCGTCTCCGGTACGAGCAGCGGTTCACGCAGCAGCTCCGAGACGCGCGTGCGGGGCCGCAGGTCGGCGGGGACCGCCAGGACGTCCTTGATGTGGGCGACGCCGACCACGGTGTCCAGCGTGCCCCGGTAGACGGGGAAGCGGGACAGGCCGGTCGCGCGGGTGGCGTTGGCGACGTCCTCGGCCGTCGCGTGCACCTCCAGCGCCGTCACCTGGACGCGTGGGGTCATCACGTTCTGCGCGGTCAGCTCCGACAGGTTCAGGGTGCGTACGAAAAGCTCGGCGGTGTCCGCCTCCAACGCGCCCGCCTTCGCGGAGTGCCGGGCCAGCGCGACCAGCTCCTGCGGGCTGCGGACGGAAGCCAGCTCCTCCGTCGGCTCCAGGCCGAAGCGGCGCACGATCCGGTTCGCCGTGTTGTTCAGGTGGCTGATGAAGGGCCGGAACACCGCGGTGAACCACCGCTGCGGCGTGGCCACCGCCTTGGCCACGGCCAGCGGAGAGGAGATCGCCCAGTTCTTCGGGACGAGTTCGCCGACGACCATGAGGACCACCGTGGACAGGGCCGTACCGAGGGCGAGCGCCAGGGAGGAGGCGGCGGCGGGCGGCATTCCCGTCGCCTCGGCCGGACTGCGGAGGAGCTTGGCGATCGACGGTTCGGCGAGCATGCCGATCACCAGGTTGGTGACGGTGATGCCGAGCTGGGCGCCCGAGAGCTGGAAGGTGAGGCTGCGGACGGCCTTCAGCGCGCTCGCCGAGCCCCGCTCGCCCCGCTCCGCGGCGCGTTCCAGTTCGCTGCGCTCCACCGTGGTCAGGGAGAACTCCGCCGCGACGAAGGCGCCGCAGGTGAAGCAGAGCAGCAGGGCGACGAGCAGCAGAAGCACTTCGGTCATCGGTTCACCTCCGTCCCATGATCGGGCAGGCGGGGGAGGACCGCGCGACGTCGGCGCAAGCGGGGGATCGGCTGGGGGGAGGCTCGCCCATGAACGGACGCTCACACCTTTCGTCTGGGGGACGGGGACATGCCATCCTAGGGCGTCCGGAGGCGGGTACGGACGGCGAGGCTCCGCGCGGCCGGTCCGGCCCGTTCGGACGGCTCCGTCGCTCGCGAGCGCGGCTCCCGTTCGCCGACCGGGTGGTCGCCCGCGCCGCGCCCTCGCCCCGGACCCGACGGCTGTCGTGGCCAGGGCCCCCGGGTGGCGTCAGCCCGTCAGGCGCTTCACCCAGCGGCTCCACTGCGGCTGGGGCCCGTAGCCCGCGGCGCGCCAGGCGTGCTGCGCCCGCTCGTTGCGGTCGAGCACCATGGCGTCGGCGCGCCGCCCGCCCAGGGCGGCGAACCGTCCCTCCGCCGCCGCGAGCAGGGCACTGCCCACGCCCCGGCGGCGCTGCCCGGGGTGGACGGCGAGCCGGTAGAGATGGCAGCGCCAGCCGTCGAAGCCCGCGATCACGGTGCCCACCAGCGCTCCCCGCCGTTCCGCGAGGATCAGAGCACCCGGGTCCCGCTCCACCAGGCGCGCGATCCCGTCGGCGTCGTCGCTGATGCTGGCGCCCTCGGCGGACGTCTTCCAGAACGCGAGGACGTCATCCAGGTCGGCGGGGGACGCGGACCGTATCGAAAGATCGTGCATGCCGGTCATCCCACCACTCGCCGCGTTCGGGCGTCGAACGCATTATCCAACGCGCCTTTCTGTTACCGGCGTACCCCTGCCCCCCTCCTGTCGCTCCTCGCGCCGGTGTCCTCCCCTTGCCGGTGCTAGCGGGACCGCGCTAGCGTGGGAGGCGTGCCCAAGACTCAGCTGAACGTTCGAGTGGAAGAGGCCACCGCCGAGGCCGCGCGGCAGCGCGCGCTGCAGAGGGGGATGAGCGTGAACCGCTATATAGAGGAACTCGTCAAGCAGGACGCGGGCGAAGTGGGGCACACCTTCGTCGAGGCCGCCGCCGACTTCATGAAACAGTACGAGTCGGTGTTCGCCGAGGAGTTCGGCCCGGAGCGCGAAGGCACCCGTTGAACCTTCGGATCGACCTTTCCTGGCTCCTCATGGTCGCTGAGCACAAGACGCCCGGAGACCCTCAGGTCGTCGACTGGGGCGCGCTCGTCGCCGCCGTCGCACGGCACGAGGCGGAGATCTTCGGCAGCCCCGTCTACAGCGACCCGCACCTGCGGGCGGCCGCTCTGCTGCAATTGCTCCTGCATGTGCCCGCTCTCGAACGCTCCAACGCGATGTTCGCCTCGGCCGTCGCGTACGGCTACCTCGTCGCCTCCGGCCTCAAGGTCATCACCTCTCCCGAGCAGGTCCGCGACCTGGCGCTGCTGGTGAAGCAGGGGAAGGCGGACGTGCGAGCCATCGCGGACGAGCTGCGGCAGTGGAGCGTATGAGCCCAGCCGCGTGCGTGAATCCGACCGGCCGAGGCGGGCGGTGACCGGCGGCAGGGCGGTGACGGTGGCCGCGGCGCATCTCCTCCTCACCCCGGGCGCGGGCCTCGGAGCCCTGGACTCCGGTCGGCCGTGAACGGCTTGCGGGCGACGCCCAGGACGCAGGGGGAGGTGGGGAACTGGAGGCCCTTCTCGGGAATCCGCAGTCTGCGGTACGCGCCCAGCTCGAAGCCCGCCGCCTCGATGGCGGCCAACGGGTCCCTGGCGGTGTGGCAGCCCCCGAAGAGGAGGGGCCACAGCGTCCGGTCCGCGGCTCGCTGCGTCGCAGCCAACACTCTGCCCGGCGCCAACCCGTGTTCGAAGAAGCGCAGTTGGCCACCGGGGCGCAGGACCCGTCTGATCTCCGCCAGCGCGTGCGGCAGATCCCGGACCGTGCACAGGACCAGGGACGCCACGGCGGCGTCGAAGCTCTCGCTCTTCGCCGGCAGCGCCTCCGCCACACCCGGCGCCACGTCCACCGGCACATCGGCGTGCAGGGCGGAGCGGACGGCGAGCTGCCGCAACGAGCGCTCCGGTTCCAGCGCCACGACCTCCGAGACGGCGCCCGGGTAGTAGGCGAAGTTCAGCCCGTTCCCCGCACCGATCTCGATGACGCGGCCGAAGAGCCCCGACAGCAGCTCCTCTCGGTATGCGGCGATGCCGCCCTTGAGGTCGGCGGTCACGCTCATCCGGGCGTAGAACCGGGCGAAGACCGGGTGGTGCACGGCCTCCCCTATGGTCTTCCCGCTGCTCGGCTGCATGAGGGGCCTCCGTGAGGAGTGGGCGTACGGCTCCTTTGCCATTCTCCCCCGTGGGCCCGCCGTTCTCCGCCGCTGCCGGGCGGCCCGACGCTTTCCCCGTACACGTACCGCGCCGTCGCCCTGCGCGGACGAGTGCGTCGGGGCATACGTCCGTGGCTTCACCCCGTGCGGTGGGGGGACCAGGTCCCCCCGAGCTCGGGTGCCAGCCACCCCGGGGCCCTGGCGGCGAAGACGTCACCCGGCAGGGACCCCGCGCCGGCCGGCACGGCACCCAGCAGGGGCGCGCCGGCCGCGACGGGCAGGTCCTCGATGTTGCACCGGGCGGCCAGGTCCGGTCGCGCGGGCATGCTGCCCACCACGACGCCCCGGCACCGCAGCCCCCTGCTCCGCAGCGCTTCGGCCGTCAGCGCGGTGGCATTGAGCGTGCCCAGCCCCGCGGGCGCCACCACCAGCACCGCGGCACCCAGCAGCCGGGCCGCGTCCGCGAGAGTGCCTCCCTCGTCGTCGAACCGGACGAGGAGCCCGCCCGCCCCCTCCACCAGGACCAGATCGTGCTCGGTCGCCAGTTTCTGAGCCGCCTCCGCGACCTCGTGCGGCCGTACGGGGGCGAGCCCGGACCGCCGGGCGGCCGTGGCCGGGGCCAACGGCTCTGGGAACCGCGCCAGTTCGACCGGGGTCACGTGCTCGCCCGCCAGGCGTGCCACCTCGGCCGCGTCCCCCGGCTCGCCGGGGGCGAGGCCGGTCTGCGCGGGTTTCAGCACCGCCACCCGAAGGCCCCGCGCGGCCGCTGCCACGGCGGCGGTCACCACGGTCTTGCCGATCTCGGTGCCCGTACCGGACACCACCACGATCGAGTCCATCGCGGTCAGCCCTCCCGCGCCGCAGCGCACACGGCACGGCAGATCCGTGCCACGTCGTCGTCGCCGGTGACGTACGGCGGCATCGTGTAGACGAGGTCGCGGAAGGGCCGCAGCCACACCCCCTCGCGCACGGCGGCCCGCGTCGCCGCCGCCATGTCCACCTCGTGGTCGAGCTGGACGACCCCGATCGCGCCCAGGACGCGCACATCCGTGACCCCCGCGACGCCCCACGCCGGCGCCAGACCGGAGCGCAGGCCCGCACCGATTCGCGCCACCTCGCCCTCCCAGTCCTGTCCGAGCAGCAGGTCCACCGAGGCCGAGGCCACGGAGGCGGCCAGCGGATTGCCCATGAACGTCGGGCCGTGTGCCAGCACCGGCACCTCGCCGCGGGAGATGCCCTCGGCCACCCGGGAGCTGCACAGGGTCGCCGCCAGCGTGAGATAGCCGCCGGTCAGCGCCTTGCCGACGCACATCACGTCCGGGGAGACGCCGGCGTGCCCGGCGGCGAACAGCTTGCCCGTACGCCCGAAACCGGTAGCGATCTCGTCGAAGACCAGCAGCACGTCCCACGCGTCGCACAACTCGCGCAGCACCCGCAGATAGGCGGGGGAGTGGAACCGCATCCCGCCGGCCCCCTGCACCACCGGCTCCACGATGACCGCCGCGAGTTCGTCGGCGTGACGCGCGATCAGCTCCCGCAGATGACGTACGTAGGCGGGGTCCAATTCCGCGTCGAAGCCGTCCGGCGGGGCGTCGGCGAACACCTGACGGGGCAGGGAGCCCGACCACAGCTCGTGCATGCCGCCCTGCGGGTCGCACACCGACATCGGCTGCCAGGTGTCCCCGTGGTAACCCCCGCGCCAGGTCAGCAGCCGCCGCTTGGCCGGGCGTCCGGCCGAACGCCAGAACTGGAGGCACATCTTGACCGCGACCTCGACGGAGACGGACCCCGAATCGGCCAGGAAGACGTGCCGCAGCGGTTCGGGTGTGATCTCCACCAGCCGGGTGGCCAGCCGGACGGCGGGCTCGTGGGTGAGCCCGCCGAACATCACATGGCTCATCCGGTCCAGCTGGCCGCGTGCCGCCTCGTTGAGGACCGGATGGTTGTAGCCGTGCACCGCCGACCACCAGGACGACATGCCGTCCACCAACTCGCTCCGGCCCTCGACGGGTTCGGCGAGCCGGAGCCGTACACCGGCGGCCGACTCCACGATCAGCGGCTCCTGGCGGCCCGGCATCGGCCCGTAAGGGTGCCACACGTGGGCACGGTCCAGCGCCCGCAGCTCATCGGGGGCGTACGGCTTCGGGGCAGGGAGCGCGGAGAGCGGAGGGACGACGCGCGCGGGGGCGTGCTCGTCAGGCATGGCGCGCTCTTCAGGCATTGGGTGCGAGATCCGTTCCCGCACCGCGCCGGCGCACCGCCACCAGATCCGTACGCGCCCCCGGCGCACCCTGGGCCCGAGCGCCCGCGGCGCCCTCCGGCTGCGGGCCGGGCACGCTCTCGCCGGTCGCCGCCGCGGCCTGCTCCGCCTCTCCGGTCTGCTCCGCCTCCCCGGCCACGGCCGAGTGGCCGCCGCACGGCCCGCAACCGCCTTCGCCCTCGTGTGCACCGCATCCGGCCGGCTCGGGGGACGTACCGCAGCCGCCCGGGACGTCCGCACGGTGGCGGGGCAGCGTCGTCGTGCCCGCGCCCTCCACCTCGAACCCGGCGTCCGCGATCATGTCCAGGTCGGCCTGCCCCGCCTGGCCCTCGCTGGTCAGGTAGTCGCCCAGGAAGATCGAGTTCACCAGATGCAGCGCCAGCGGCTGCATCGAACGCAGGTGCACCTCACGGCCCCCCGCGAGCCGCACCTCGACATCGGGGCAGACGAAGCGGACCATCGCCAGAATGCGCAGGCATCGCTGCGGAGTGAGGTTCCACTCCGCAGCGAGCGGGGTCCCCTCGAACGGGATCAGGAAGTTCACCGGCACCGAGTCCGGGTCCAGCTCCCGCAGGGCGAACACGACGTCGACCAGGTCCGTGTCGCTCTCGCCCATCCCGGCGATCAGTCCCGAGCACGCGGAGAGCCCGGCCGCCTGGGCCTGCTGAACGGTTTCCACCCGGTCCGCATAGGTGTGCGTGGTGGTGATCGCCTCGTACGTCCCCTCGGACGTGTTGAGGTTGTGGTTGTAGGCGTCGGCCCCCGCCGAACGCAGCCGGTCGGCCTGCCCCTCGGAGAGCAGGCCGAGGCAGGCGCAGACCTCGACCCCCTCGTTCTCGTCCTTGATCGCCTCGATGGTCTTCGAGACCCGGTCGACGTCCCGGTCCGTCGGGCCCCGCCCGCTCGCCACCAGGCAGACCCGCTTGGCGCCACCCGCCACGCCCGCCGCCGCGGCCTTGGACGCCTCGTGCGGCTTCAACCACGTGTACTTGAGGATTCCGGCCTTCGAACCGAGCCGCTGCGAGCAGTAGGAGCAGTCCTCGGGGCAGAGCCCCGACTTCAGATTGACCAGGTAGTTGAGTTTGACGCGTCGCCCGAACCACTGACGGCGCACCTTCCCGGCGGCGGCCACCACGTCGAGCAGTGCGTCGTCGGAGGTCGCCAGTACGGCGAGCGCTTCTTCGCGGGTCGGCAGTTCGCGCCGCAGCCCCTTGTCCACCAGCGTGTTCAGCAGGTCCATGGAAGATGATCCTGGCTTACGGCACCGCCTCCAGCCAAGGAGGAACCAGACAGGAGACCCCGGCGAGCGTGTGTGTATTGCCACACCCTGACCCGCTGCGCCCCCGGTTAGGGTCTGTTGGCTGCCTACAAAGGAACCGCCTGAGAACGGGCCGTGTGCACAAGGCCTTCCCAGGTCCGCTCGCCCAGGGACCGCTTGCCGAGCGTCCGCCCGCGCCGGGACCGCCTACTCCGAGGAGCGCCCCATGCCCTTCACCCCGTTCGACTGGATCGACGACGAGGCCCGCCGCCGGGCCGCCGCCGGACTCGTGCGCACCGTGCGTCCGCGGGGCGCCCGACCGGAGTCGCTGGACCTCGCGAGCAACGACTACCTGGGTCTCACCCGGCATCCGGAGGTCACCGCCGCGGCGGCGGCCGCCGCCCACCGCTGGGGGGCGGGCTCCACGGGCTCCCGGTTGGTCACCGGCTCCACCGCCCTGCACGCCGACCTCGAACGGGACCTCGCCGACTTCTGCGGCTTCGAGGCCGCCCTCGTGTTCTCCTCCGGTTACGCCGCCAACCTCGCGGCGTTGACCGCGTTGTCCGGGCGCGGCTCGCTCATCGTCTCGGACGCGGGCAACCACGCCTCGATCGTGGACGGTTGCCGGCTCTCCCGTGCCGAGACCGCCGTCGTCGCGCACGCCGACCCGGAGGCCGTCGCCAAGGCGCTGCGGGCCCACGGAGGGCGGGCGCTCGTCGTCACGGACTCGGTCTTCTCCGTCGACGGGGACGCCGCCGCGCTGCCCGACCTCGCCGAAGCGTGCCGCCCCGCGAACGCGGCCCTTCTCGTGGACGACGCCCACGGCCTCGGCGTCCTGGGGGAGGGGGGACGCGGTGCGCTCGCCGCCGCCGGACTGGCGGGCCGCGACGGCGTCGTGGCCACCCTCACCCTCTCCAAGTCCCTGGGCAGCCAGGGAGGCGCGGTGCTGGGACCGGCACGGGTCATCGAGCATCTGGTGAACACCGCCCGCACGTTCATCTTCGACACCGGCCTCGCACCGGCGGCGGCAGGCGGCGCGCTCGGCGCCCTCGGGGTCCTGCGTCGGGAGCCCGAACGGGCCGCCAGGGCACGCCAGGTCGCCGCGGCCCTCCACACGCGGCTGACCGCCGCCGGACTGACCGCGGTCCGCCCCGACGCGGCCGTGGTCTCCGTCCGTGCTCCGTCGGCGGACGCGGCGGTGCGATGGGCGGCCGACTGCCGCGCGGCGGGGACGGCGGTGGGCTGCTTCCGCCCGCCGTCCGTCCCGGACGGGGTCTCCCGGTTGCGGCTGACGGCACGGGCCGACCTGACCGAGGAGCAGATCACCACCGCGGTGGCCACGGTCGTGGCCACCGCTCCCCGGCAGGCCGGCACGGACCTCAGCGGCTGAGGCCGACCGGTACCAGCGTGCCGGTGCGCCGCGCCGCTCACGGATCAGCCGGTTCTCTCCCCGTGCAGACCGGTCACGAAGGCGGCCCAGGCGGTGGCTGAGAAGCGCAGCGCGCCCCGGCCCACCGCCTTCGAATCGCGTACGGCGAGGAGGGCGTCGCCGAAGCGGGCCGTCTCCACGCAGTTGTTCATCCCGGTCGAGCGGCTGCTGCGCCGCCATGGAACACCGGATGGTGTCCCGGATGACGGCTGTGGTGCGTCGGGCGGTGCGAGACGGTCGGACATGGCGCCCCCCTCGGGCAGTCAAACGGTCCGATGGAACCCGGCCGGGCGGCCCGGGCCCGCCTGGCGGCGGCTGATCGCGGTGATGAGGTCCAGCGAGTGTTCGGGCGACAGCGCGTGCGCCTGCAAGGTGCGGAAGGCCGAGCTGTACGCCTCAAGGTCTTCTTTCCGCTCCAGGTAAAGGCTACTCGTCAAGTGGTCAAGGACGACCACATCCAGATCAGAAATGTTCGGAAAAGAGAAAACTACGAAAGGGCTGGTGAGTCCGATGTACCCGCCGACCGAGAACGGAAGTACATGGATGTGCACATGGGGCAGTTGGGCCACCTGGCAGAGATGTGCCAGTTGGTCCCCCATCACCTCCGGACCGCCCACCTGGCGGTGGAGCACCGCCTCATCCAGTACGGCGGTGAACCGGAGCGGCGGACTCGCGCGCAGCACCCGCTGCCGGGTCAGCCGGATCTCGACCAGGGAGTCCAGCCGGGCGTCGGGTAACCCGTCCAGCGACGCCCGGGTCACGGACCGGGCGTAGCCCGCGGTCTGGAGCAGCCCCGGCACGACCGAGGTCTCCAGCGTCCGGACCGTGTCGGCCTGTGACTCCAGGCTGATGAAGTCGCGGTACTGCGGGGGGATCACCCCTCGATAGGCGTGCCACCACCCCGAACCGCCGCCGCCCGCCGAACCCGCGAGGACTTCGAGCAGGGCCCGCAACTGGGCGTCGCGCACGGCGTAGACGTCCAGCAGCCGGGAGACGTCGGCAGGCGTCACCCCGCTCGCACCCGTCTCGATGCGGCTCACCTTCGACTGGTGCCAGCCGAGCAGCCGTGCCGTCTCCCGGCTGGTCAGCCCGGAGGCGTGGCGCAGACTGCGCAGCTCCTCACCGAGTTTGCGCCTCCGGACGACGGGGCCGTGCAGCATCGCGGTCTCCTTCCGCTGTGCGGGAGACCGACCCCCTGCCGGAATCGGCCCCGCAGGGAGGCCAGTGTGCCGTCCGTCCATGCCGTGCGGTCCCCGGATTCACCGCTTCGAGCGACAGATATATGCATATCTTGGCTGAACACCGTTACAGGGAGCTTCATCAGTGGCAGTCTGGCGCGAAGCACAAGCCCGGACGACCACCGGTCGATCGGGGTGGGGAAGGGACGGCGTCGCCATGGCAGACCATCAGGAAGCAACCGTCACGCTGCCGAGCGATCCGGCCTCGGTCTCCTCGGCCCGCAGACATGTCGCCACGACCCTGGCCGCATGGGGCCTGCCGGACGGCACCGAGTTCGCCGACGTCGTCCGGCTGATCGTCTCGGAGCTGGCCACCAACGCCGTGCAGCACACGTTCGGCCAGTCACCGACCTTCACGGTGGATCTGCGTCTCGATCGCGACGAGGAACTGCGCCTGGGAGTGACGGACAGTCACCCCCGTTGGCCCCAGCGGTTGCCCGCCGCCGTACGGCAGGACAACGGGCGCGGCATGGTCATCATCCGGGCGCTGGCCAAGGAACGCGGTGGACGCCTCCAGATCACCCCCACCGCGGAGGGGGGCAAGACGGTCTGGATCGTTCTGCCCTGGGTCCTGCCGATCCCGGGCTGAGCCGCGCCGCGCTGCCGAGTGCCGACGGTGGCGTCGCGGCCCGCCGCCGCGCGGACGGGGGTCGCCCGCGCCTTCCCGAGGAGAAGACCTCCGGCCGGTGCGGACAGCCCGTGCCTCCCGCACGGGAAGAGCGTCCGGTCGGTGGGTCAGCGGACCCGTCCGTACCAGACGCTCTTGGACCAGATCTTCGCCAGCCGCACGACGTCTCCCGATTTGGGGGAGTGCCAGATCTTGCCGGCCCCGGCGTAGATGCCCACGTGGTACACGCTGCGCCCGGAATGGAAGAAGACGAGGTCACCGCGTTTGCGTTGGGACTTCGGGATATGGCGGGTCTTGTTGTACTGCTGCTGTGCCGTGCGGGGCAGCTTCTTGCCGGCCTTCTTGAACGAGTACATCGTCAGCCCCGAACAGTCGAAGCGACGGGGGCCGGCGGCTCCGTACTGGTAGGGAGCCCCTTTCTTCGACGCGGCGACCTTCAGCGCCTTCGTCGAGTGGGTGGCAGCCTCGGCTTCGTCCACCAGGCCGGGCGCCAGCATCGAGGAGGTCACGGCCAGGGTGAGGAGCGAGGCCGTGCCGGCCCGGGCGAACAGAGACGGGACATGAACCTGCGCAGTCATGCGCAACCCTTCGTCAGCCGCCTGTGAAGGATGACCTGTCGGGTTCGGGCTGGCGAAGTTGCCCGGCCGCGCTCGGCGGCTTCACCCCGAGGGCCTGCCGGTCTCCCGGTCGGCCCGTAGTGCTCGGGTCCTCCACTCCTGCCGATCCACTTCTGTCGACCAGTCATCCGGGCGGCGGCAGGACTCGGCGTCCGCCCGGACCGCCCCGCCGCGGTGGCGGGGGCTTGTCGTCTCAGGGATCTTGACTCACTCAGTGTCGGATTTCCGAGCTGAAACGGCGCTTTGTGAGTCTCATCACCAATGAACCAATCGGGTGGACACGTGGGATGCGCGCCCTCCAAGGTGCCGGGCGGCCGGCCTCGTACCTGCGGAGAAAGGATGCGATTCGAGTACGGTCCGCGTGCTAAACGCAAGTTGGGCTGTCATTCGTGCGAGTGATCTGCTGCGCCGAACGAGCGAGGAAATCCGTCGAGGGGGCCGGGCGTGTCGCGGGGCCCGATGAGCGGTCCGCTTCCGGCGTGCGGGGCCGGTCAGTTGGCGGGCGGCGGCACGGCGGCCCGGCGCGGACCAGCGCGGCCAGGTGGCAGTCGACGAACTCGCCCTCGGCGCGTCGGCGCGGGAGGATGCGGGAAACGCGGCGCCGGCGCCGGCGGATCACCCCGCGCCGTGCGGTGGTCGAGAGGGGGAGCGGCTCTCCAGGACGTGGTCCACCAGCCCGAACGCGCGCGAGGCCGGTGCGTCGAGAAGAGTGGCGCGCTCGATGTCGGCGGTGATCCGCTCCGTGCTCCGGCCCGTGTGCCGGTCCCAGGTCCGGGCCCCGGTCGAGGTGTGCTCGGTGAACTCCGGAAGGACGTGACGGGCGGCGGGGCGGATCATGGCGATGCCTCTCTCCCGGATGCGTGAAGCGGACGGGCCGACGGCCACTGCGGGGGTCGTCGGTTCAGCGGCGTCGGCGGGCGTGCGCCTCCAGCCAGGCGTCCTCCGCCGCGTAGTCGAAGAGCCCCTCGCCGTAGTGGGCGAGCATCTTCGGGAACGCCTCCCGCCAGTCGCGCCCGGCCAGCTCCCCGGCGAGCCACTCGACCGTCCTGGGCAGCGACGCGGCGTATCCCGTCACCGGCCGGTACCCGAGCTCTTCCGCCGCGGCGGTCATGTCGTACACCACGGGGTGAGCTCCGCTCCAGGGCGTCTCCCCGACGTGCCCCTCCGGCGCGCCGTCGATCAGCACCGTCTCCGTCTCCCGCCCGAGCACCCCGTCGATCGCCGAGGCGATGTCGGCCACGGCGGGGGCCTCGGGATCGGCCGCGTTCAGCACCCGGGACCCGGGACGCCGGGCGGCCAGCCGGATCAGCTCCGCCACGTTGGACACATGGACCGGGTGGAAGCGGCTCTTGCCGCCGTACGCGAGCACCCGGCGACCGCGCCCGTCGAGCAGCCGCTTCACGACATACAGTTCGCGGGGCGTTCGGCAGTACGGGCCGTGGACGGCTCCCGCCCGCAGAAGCGTCGTGGGCAGGGCCCCGCCCGCCGCCAGCAGCTGCCCCTCCAGAGCGACCTTGCGGGTCCCGTACGAGCCGTCCCCCGGCTCCACCGTGCGCTGGGTCTCGGGCACCGGCACCGGATAGCGGGGGAAGCCGTCGCGGCGGTCCTGTGTGTCGAAGCTGCGGCCCCTGTCGTCCTCGTACACCGCCCCGCTGGAGATCACGACGGCGGACCCGATCCGCCCGGCCAGCCCGGCCAGCTGCCCGGCGTGCCCCCCGTCGAACGCGACCAGGTCGACCAGCACGTCACAACCGTCGCCCAGCGCCCTGCCGAGCGCGCCGTCCTCGTCGCGGTCGAGCGCCACCGCCCGGACCCCGTCCCCCCACCGCTCGTCCCGGCCGCCGCCCCGTGAAGCGGCCGTCACCTCCCAGCCGTCCGCGACCAGCGCGTCCACCGCGGCCCGCCCGATCTGGCCCGTCGCTCCCAGCACCCATACGTGTCCGTTGCTCATGAACACGACGCTACGAGCCGCGGCCCCGGCAGGCCGCCTTCCTACGCCCGCGGCGTATCCGCCGTCAGCGTCGCAGCCCGGGGAACTTCCTGGGCTGCGCGGTTCCCTCTTCCGCCGCCTTCACCTTCGCGGCGTACTCGTCCACGTACTCCTGCCCGGACAGGCCCAGGATCGCGTACATGATCTCGTCCGTCACCGCACGGATCGCGGCCTTCTGGTCCTCCATGCCCGCGTAGCGCGAGAAGTCCAACGGCTCGCCGAACCGGATCGCGACCCGCTTGATCTTCGGCACGACCTGGCCGGGCGGCTGGATCTCGAACGTGCCCACCATGGCGCACGGGACCACCGGGACCTGCGCGGTGATCGCCATCACCGCGACCCCGACCTTGCCTTTGTACAGCCGCCCGTCGTGCGACCGGGTGCCCTCCGGGTAGATCCCCAGCAGCTCCCCCTTGCCCAGCACCCCGAGCCCCTCCCGGATCGCCGCCCGCCCGGCGTCCTTGCCCGACCGGTCGACCGGGATCTGCCCCGCGCTGTGGAAGAACGCCGCGGTCAGCCGGCCCTTGAGCCCCGGGCCGGTGAAGTACTCCGCCTTCGCCAGGAAGGTGATGCGGCGCTTGATGATGGCCGGCATGAGGAAGTGGTCGGAGAAGGAGAGATGGTTGCCCGCGACGATCGCCGCGCCCTCGTCCGGAATGTTCTCCAGCCCCTCGATACGGGGGCGGAACAGCAGCCTCAGCACCGGGCCTAGCAGCACGTACTTCAGGACGTAATAGAACACCTGGGGGTGCACCTCGCTCTGCCGGGTGGATGTCAGGACTGCGTGGGGCCGGTTCACGGTGGTGCTGGCGCCGTCCGGGCAAGCGCCCGGCGCCACCGGGCGACCGTGGCGATCCGGTCACCCGGCTCGTACCCGCCATCGGGCCCGGCAGGCGTGCCGGGCTCTCAGGAGGTGTCCTGCGTCGTCAGCAAGCCGAGGGTGCACAGGCCGAGCACCACCCAGCCGAACCACAGCCAGCCGCTGCTTCCCAGCGCCACCGTGTACGCGGTCACCGCGACCAGCGCCCCGACGGTCAGGTATCCCATGGTCTTCGTCGATCCGGACATGCGCGCACGCTCCTCGTCGGCCGCGCGGCCGTTGTCCCCATGGTCACCCCGGACGCGCCCCCGGCGCTACTGCCCGCGCGCCTGCAGGGAGGCCAGATAGGCGTTGTACGCCGCCAGCTCCTTGTCGCCGTCGCGGTCGGCGGCCCGGTCCGAGCGCCGGGCGGTGCGCTGCTCGGAGCGGTACCACTGGAAGACCAGCGCGATCAGCACCAGCACGGAGGGGATCTCACTGAACGCCCAGGCGATCCCCCCGGCCCAGTTCTGGTCGCTCAGCGCGTCGATGCCCAGGGAGGCCGGCGGATCGCTGTACGTCTCCACCATCGGCGTCGACGCCATCATCAGCGCGATCCCGAAGAACGCGTGGAACGGCATTCCGGCGAACAGCTCCAGCATCCGCATCACGTAGCCGGGCCGGTGCGGGCCCGGGTCGACGCCCATGATCGGCCAGAAGAAGATCAGGCCGACGGCGAGGAAGTGCACCATCATCCCGAGGTGGCCCGGCTTGGAACTCATCAGGAAGTCGAAGATCGGAGTGAAGTACAGCGCGTACAGACTCGCGATGAACAGCGGGATCGTGAACACCGGATGCGTGATGATCCTCATGTAGCGGCTGTGCAGCAGCTTCAGGAGCACCTCGCGCGGCCCGGTCCGCCCCCGGCCGGCCGGCGGCAGCGCGCGCAGCGCCAGCGTCACCGGGGCCCCGAGCAGCAGCAGGATCGGCGACAGCATGCTGATCACCATGTGCTGCACCATGTGCACGCTGAACATGACCATGCCGTAGTCGTTGAGCTTGGTGCACATCACCAGGGCGATGCTGAGCACCCCCGCGCCGAAGAACACGATCCGGCCCACCGGCCAGCCGTCCCCGCGCCGACGCAGCCGCACCACGCCGTACCCGTACAGGACGAGCGCGAGGACGCAGCCGGTCAGGAAGAACGGGTCGGCGGAGATCTCCAGCCCCCGCCCCAGCGTGAACGGCGGCAGATCCATGGTCATGCCGTGCCCGCTGTGATCCATCTCTTCACTCCCGATGGAGGCGTCCGGAGACGTCCCTGTTTCGTGCCGGTTGTCCGGACCAGAGTAGAACCGCCCCCGGCCGCTACTGCGGCCGGGGGCGGTTTGAGGGACCGGGTGGCGCCCGACGTCAGAGCACGCACTCCGCCTCGGCATACCGCTCGGCGGGGACCGTCTTGAGCGTCTCCACCGCGGCCGCCAGCGGGACCATGGTGATGTCGGTGCCGCGCAACGCGGTCAGCATGCCGAACTCGCCCCGGTGCGCCGCCTCCACCGCGTGCCAGCCGAACCGGGTCGCCAGGACCCGGTCGTACGCCGTCGGAGTGCCGCCGCGCTGCACGTGACCCAGGATCACGGGGCGGGCCTCCTTGCCGAGCCGCTGCTCCAGCTCCCCCGAGAGCCGCGTGGCCACTCCGGCGAACCGCTCGTGGCCGTAGACGTCCTTGGCGCCCTGCTCGAACTGCATGGAGCCCGCACGCGGCTTCGCCCCCTCCGCGACCACCACGATGGCGAACTTCTTGCCCGCGGAGAAGCGCTTGCCGACCAGCTCGGTCAGCTCGTCGATGTCGAAGGGGCGCTCCGGCACCACGATGGCGTGGGCGCCGGCGGCCATGCCGGAGTGCAGGGCGATCCAGCCGGTGTGACGCCCCATGACCTCGACGATCAGCACCCGCTGGTGGGACTCGGCGGTGGTCTTCAGCCGGTCCAGCGCCTCGGTGGCCACCCCGACGGCGGTGTCGAAACCGAACGTGACGTCGGTGGAGGCGATGTCGTTGTCGATGGTCTTGGGAACTCCGACGATGGGAAGCCCGGCCTGCGAGAGGAGGTGCGCCGCCTTGAGGGTGCCCTCGCCGCCGATCGGGATGATCGCGTCCAGTCCGAGGTCGGCGACATGCCCGCGGGCGCGCTCCACACCGTCACGCAGATGCGCGGGCTGGACGCGGGAGGAGCCGAGGATCGTGCCGCCGCGGGCGAGGATGCCCCCCACCGCGTCGAGGTCGAGCTTGCGGTAGTCGCACTCCAGCAGGCCCTTCCAGCCGTCGTGGAAACCGATGACCTCGTCGCCGTGGTCCACCACCGCACGGTGCACGACGGAACGGATGACGGCGTTGAGGCCGGGGCAGTCGCCACCGGAAGTGAGTACGCCAATGCGCATGGCCCGAGAACCTTTGCAACGTGGGTCGACGACCGGACCACGTCGTCCGGTGGGAGATCCCCGCCACCCTACCGGCGCAGGGTGGCGGGGCCGAACCGGCCGTCCGCCTGCTGGACTCCGCTCGGTTGAGCGGAAATCGACTCAGGCGGGCTGGGTCGCCGAGGCGATCCGCTCGGCGCGCAGCGCTTCGTACCAGCGGTCGTCCGTGGGCGGCAGGGCGTTCACGTCGAGGGCCAGTTTCAGCAGCAGATCGGCGATCTGCGGATTGCGGGCCAGCACCGGACCGTGCATGTACGTCCCGAAGACCGTGTCGTTGTACGCACCCTCCGTGCCGTCCCCCGTGCCGTTGCCGCGCCCGAACTGCACGCGCGCCAACGGCCGCGCCGTGGGGCCGAGGTGGGTGACGCCCTGGTGGTTCTCGAACCCGGTCAGCGGCGGCAGGGCGAGCTGCGGGTCGATCTCCCCGAGCACATCGCCGACGCATCGCTCGCCCTCGCCGCGGGTGGAGACCACGTCGAGCAGGCCGAGACCGGCCTCGCGCTCACCGAGGTCGTTGACGAACTCGTGCCCGAGGATCTGGTAGCCGGCGCAGACCGAGAAGATGATCGCGCCGTTGGACGCGGCGCGGCTCAGTCCGCCGTCGCGGCGCAGCCGCTCGGCCGCCAGCCGCTGCGGCCGGTCCTCACCGCCGCCGATCAGGTAGATGTCACCGGACGTGGGCACCGGCTGGTCACTGCGCACGTCGACGCGCTGGACGTCCAGCCCGCGCTGCCGGGCGCGTCGTTCCACGACCAGCGCGTTGCCCTGGTCGCCGTAGGTGCTGAGCAGGTCGGGGTAGACCCAGACCAGACGCAGACCGTTGTTGCTCATGCTTCGTCCTCTCCGGAGGTGGCCGGGGCCGGGGTCAGTTGCCGACACGACGGCGCAGATCCTGGAAGGCGGTGTAGTTGGCGATGACCTCGATGCGGCCGGGCGGGGCGTACCGCACGGCCTCGTCGAGGTTCTCGCAGACCCGGAAGTCGAGACCGGCCACCTCCAGGCGGACCGCGAGGTCCAGCTTGCGGTCGCCGAGCACGAAGATCGGGTGGCCGGCCAGCTGGGTGTAGTCCACGTCCCACAGCCAGGAGGTGTCCGTGCCGTCCGCGCCGCGGGCGTTCACCGACAGGATCACCGGCGTCGGCGGCGGGTCGATCAGCGAGAACGTCTCCAGCCAGCCCGCCGGGTTCTTGGCCAGCAGCAGTCGCAGCTCGCGCTCCTGGAAGGTCACCACGTCGTACCGGCCGGCCACTGCCTGCACCTGGTACATCCGCTCCAGCGCGACCTGGGGCGGCACTCCGAAGACGGCTGCCACAGCCGCCGAGCTGGTGGCGTTGGCCTTGTTCGCCCGGCCCGGCAGCTGGAGGTGGATCGGCCACGCCGAACCGTGCGGGTCCAGGACGTAGTCCCCGTTGAGCGCCCAGCTCGGGGCGGGGCGGCGGAAGCCGCACTGCCCGCAGAACCAGTCGTCGCCCGGACGCTGCATCACGCCGCCGCACGACGGGCAGGACCAGGCGTCGTCCTTCCACGCCTGCCCGGCCGCGACCCACACCACATTGGCCGAGGAGGAGGCCGCCCAGACGACCAACGGGTCGTCGGCGTTCGCGATGATCACGGCCTTGGAGCCGGACAGGCCTTCGCGCCAGTGCTCGGCCAGCATCCGGGTCTCCGCCGCGCGGTCCAGCTGGTCGCGCGAGAGGTTGAGGAGCGCGATCGCCTTCGGCGTGGTGTCGCGCGCGACACCCGCCAGATACTTCTCGTCGACCTCGATGACGCCGAACTTCGCGTCCGAGCCGCCGGCGAGCGCGGAGGTGATGCCCGCGGGCATGTTCGCGCCGAGCGCGTTCGAGACGACGGGGCCCGCGGCCCGCAGTGCCTCGGCGATCAGCCGGGTGGTGGTCGTCTTGCCGTTCGTCGCCGACACGAGGATCACGTCCAGGTGCTGCGCCAGCCGCCCCAGCAGGTCGGGGTCGAGCTTGAGCGCCACCCGGCCGCCGATCACCGATCCGCTGCCCCGCCCCGCGGCGCGTGACACCGCCGCCGCGGCCTTGCCCGCCGTCACGGCCAGTTTGGCCCGCGGCGACAACGGCTCCGTGTTGCCTGCCATCGTCCTAGATCCTCCTTGCATCGGTCCACGCCCAGCCTATCGATGTCCGGCGCGGCGACCGCACCGCGGCACCACGGGAACTCCCCGGCGGCGGCGGAACGTACGCTTACCGCCATGCGCAACCGCCCGATCCCCGGCAGCTCCGGACTGGTCCGCGAGATGAGTCTGCTCGGTGACCCGCTGCTCCACCGCGCCTGCGAGGACGTCACGGATTTCGGGCCGTCGCTCGCGAGGCTGGTCGAGGACATGTTCGCCACGATGTACGCCGCGCACGGTGTCGGGCTCGCCGCCAACCAGATCGGCGTCCCGCTCAAGGTGTTCGTCTACGACTGCCCGGACGACGACGATGTCCGCCATCTGGGACACGTGGTCAATGCCGCACTGGTCGAGGCGGACGGACTCACCGTACGCGGACCGGAGGGCTGTCTGTCACTTCCCGGCCTGGAGGCGGGCACGGAACGCTTCGACCACGCGGTCGTCGAGGGGCTGACCATGGCGGGCGAGCCGGTGCGGATCGCGGGCACCGGCTGGTTCGCCCGCTGCCTCCAGCACGAGTGCGACCATCTGGAGGGCACCGTCTACACCGACCGGCTGACCGGCCTGCGCAGGGCCAGAGCACTCCGTGCGGCCCGGCGGGCGCCCTGGAGCCGCGGGGGCTGAGCGCGGCCGGCGTCCCGGCGACCAGGTCAGAACCCCGGGCCGCCCTGGAGGTCGCCCGCCGCCGCGAGCCGGCCCCACAGCAGATCGGCGAGGCTGCTCACCAGACGTTCCCGGGAGCAGGGCCGGTCGCCGAGCCACCAGTCGCCCGCCGCGTGCATCATGCCCACGATCCCGTGCCCCCAGATCCGGGCCGTCTGCTCGCTGTCCGGCCCGAGGTCCACCCGCTCCGCGATCACCTGGCCCAGCTCCTCGCCGAGCCGCCGCAGCAGGGGGGCGGAGTGCCGGCCGACGTCGAAGCCCTGCTCGGCGGGGGTCGCCGTGCCGGCGGGGGAGTCGGAGGGGTGCATCAGGAAGCGGTAGACCTGGGGGCGCGCCTCGATCGCGGCGAGGTACGTGTCGAGCGTCGACTCCACCCGCTTCCGGCGGTCGGCGGGGGCGTCCAGGGCCGCGCGCAAAGCGCTGAGGAGCGCGTCGGTGTGGCGTTTGGCGAGCGCGCGGTAGAGCCCGCCCTTGTCGCCGAAGTGGCGGTAGAGGATGGGCTTGGTGATCCCGGCCTCGGCTGCGATCGCGTTCATCGAGGCCTTCGGGCCGTCCCTGAGCACCACCCGGTCGGCTGCTTCGAGCAGCTCGCGGCGGCGGCTCCTGGCCGCGCTCGGCTGCCGCTCGGCGCCTCGTGCGGTCTCCATGTCGTCTCTCCCACCCCTGGCCACGCGATGTCGTCGCATCACTCCTGCACGCCTGCGCAACGTAACACCCCGCCTGGCGGGGCGAGTGACCAGCTCCGGAGCGGTTGACAGTTGCTACTTGCCGGTAACACACTGTTGTTACCGCAAGTAACCCTTGCCTGTCCGCCGCACCGCTGGAGGGGAAACATGGCCGAGTTCACGCTTGAGCTCAATGACGACCAGAAGCAGGTTCGCGACTGGCTCCACGGCTTCGCGGCGGATGTCATCCGCCCTGCGGCCTCGGAGTGGGACGAGCGTGAGGAAACGCCCTGGCCCGTCATCCAGGAAGCGGCCAAGGTCGGCATCTACTCCCTCGACTTCTACGCCCAGCAGTTCTTCGACCCTACGGGGCTCGGCATCCCCATGGCTATGGAAGAGCTGTTCTGGGGTGACGCGGGCATCGCCCTGTCGATCGTCGGCACGGGCCTGGCGGCCGTCGGCGTCCTCGCCAACGGCACCGAGGAGCAGATCGGCACCTGGATTCCGCAGATGTACGGCGACGTCGACGACGTCAAGCTCGCCGCGTTCTGCTCCTCGGAGCCCGACGCCGGCTCCGACGTCGCCTCGATGCGCACCCGGGCCGTCTACGACGAGGCCAAGGACGAGTGGGTCCTCAACGGGACCAAGACCTGGGCGACCAACGGCGGCATAGCCGCGGTCCACGTCGTCGTCGCCGTCGTCGACCCCGACCTCGGGTCCAAGGGCCACGCCTCGTTCATCGTGCCGCCGAACACCCCCGGGCTCTCCCAGGGGCAGAAGTTCAAGAAGCACGGAATCCGGGCCTCCCACACCGCAGAGGTGGTCCTGGAGGACGTCCGCGTCCCCGGCCACTGCCTGCTCGGCGGCAAGGAGAAGCTCGACGAGCGCATCGCCCGTGCCCGGGAGCGCGCCAAGACGGACGGCGAGCGGGTGAAGAACGCGGCCATGGCCACCTTCGAGGCCTCCCGGCCGGCCGTCGGCGCGATGGCCGTGGGCACCGCCCGCGCCGCCTACGAGGTCGCCCTCGACTACGCGAAGACGCGCAGCCAGTTCGGCCGCCCCATCATCGACAACCAGGGCATCGCCTTCCAGCTCGCCGACATGCGCACCCGGATCGACGCCGCTCGGCTGCTGGTCTGGCGCGCCTCCTGGATGGCCACCACGGGCAAGCCCTTCACCTCGGCCGAGGGCTCCATGTCCAAGCTCTACGCGAGCGAGACCGCCAGGGACGTCACCGCGCAGGCGATCCAGATCCTCGGCGGCAACGGCTACACCCGCGAGTACCCGGTCGAGCGGATGCACCGCGACGCGGCGATCTACACCATCTTCGAGGGCACCAGCGAGATCCAGCGCCTGGTGATCGCCCGGACCCTGGCGGGCGTGCCGATCCGATAGCCGAACGCCGGCGGGGGCCGTCCGGGACNTCCCGGACGGCCCCCGCCCCGGCTCACGCGGGCAGCTGGGCCTCGATCGCCGCGACGACCTCCGCGGACTCGGGCTCGCTGCGCGGGCGAATCCGTGCCACCGGCTCACCGGCCGGCGAGATCACGAACTTCTCGAAGTTCCACTGGACGTCCCCGGCCTCGCCGTCCCCGTCGGCCAGCTTCGTCAGCTCCGCGTACAGCGGGTGCCGTCCCGCGCCGTTGACGTCGGTCTTCTCCAGCAGCGGGAAGCTGACCCCGTACGTCGTCGAGCAGAAGGCCTGGATCTCCTGCGCACTGCCCGGCTCCTGCCCGGCGAACTGGTTGCAGGGAACGCCGAGCACCGTCAGCCCCCGGTCCCCGTACGTCTGCTGCAACCGCTCCAGGCCCTCGTACTGCGGGGTGAGCCCGCACCGGGAGGCCACGTTCACCAGCAGGACCGCCCGGCCGTCGTACGCGCCCAGCGTGGTCGGCTCGCCCGCGAGGGTGCGCAGCGGAATGTCGTGCAGCGTCATGAAGTTCTCCCTGGTCATCGCGTGGTGCTCGTGGTGCCGCCCGCCCGCACGGCGGCGAGCTCCTTGTAGTAGAAGGTCGTCGGCTTCAGGCTGCCCGCCGGATCGGCCGCGTATCCCGGCACGCTGCCGACCGCCGTCCAGCCCGCCTTGCGGTAGACCTGTTCGGCCGGGCTGCCGGTCTCGGTGTCCAGGATCAGCAGGGTGATCCCTTCGGACGCCGCGTAGGCCTCCACCGCGTCCAGCAGGGCCCGGCCGAGCCCCTGGCCGCGGGCGGAGGGCCGGACCATCAGCTTGGCGACCTCGGCGCGGTGGCGGGCGTTGGGCAGCGGCGCCCGGACCAGGGCGATCGTCCCCGACACCCGTCCGCCCTCCCGGGCGATCCACAGCGCGAGCTGCCCGGCCTCGACGGCCGCCGCGCGCTCCCGCCACCAGACGGCGGCCGCCTCCCGCTCCAGCGGGGCCAGGAAACCGACGGAGGACCCCTCCTCGACGGTCTCCACCAGCAGCTCGGCCATCTCGTCGGCGTACGTGACCAGTTCGGGGCCGGTCACGTGCACGATCTCGGTCATGGGGCAGGGGTCCTTTCCAGCGGAACGTTCACAGGGGGACGGTCGGGCGCACCGCTCGGGGCCCTTCGCCCTGTGCCGTGCGATGAGGGAGGATTCCCCCTGTGCAGTCTCCCGAACTCTTCCCCGCGCCGCTGCCCGCAGTCGACCCGCAGGAGCATACCGGTGACGCGGTGGGCCGCCGCGTGGTCCGCTGCCGCCTCTGCGGCCGCCCCCTCACCGGCGCGGGCTCCCGCCGGGCCGGCCTCGGGCCCTCCTGCGACGCCAAGCTGCACCCCGCGCCGCCGGCCATCCGCACCCGCCGCCACGAGGTCGAACAGGACCCGCTGCCGGGCGCCTGAGCCTCGGGCGTCCCGGCCCTAAGCCTTCAGCCGCCGGAACAGGCCCTCCTGCACCACCGAGACCAGCAGCTGCCCCGACCGGTCGTAGATGCGTCCCCGCGCCAGCCCCCGGCCGCCCGTGGCCACCGGCGACTCCTGGTCGTACAGGAACCACTCGTCCGCCCGGAACGGGCGGTGGAACCACATCGCGTGGTCCAGCGACGCCATGTCGAAGCCGCGCGGGCCCCACAACGGCTCCACCGGGATGCGCACCGCGTCCAGCAAGGTCATGTCGCTCGCGTACGTCAGCGCGCAGGTGTGGACCAACGGGTCGTCGCCCAGCGGGCCCACCGCGCGCATCCACACCGCGCTGCGCGGGTCCGCGTCCCTGATCTCCTCGCTCGTCCAGCGCAGCCGGTCGACGTAGCGGATGTCGAACGGCTGGCGCCGGGCCATCCGCTCCAGGGCCTCCGGCAGCCCGCCCAGGTGCTCGCGCACCTCGTCGGCGACCGTCGGCAGCTCCTGCGGGTCGGGGACGATGCGGGCCGGCGGCAGCTGGTGCTCGAAGCCGGCCTCCTCCGGGCGGTGGAAGGAGGCCGTCAGATTGAAGATCGTCCGGCCGTTCTGGACGGCCGTCACCCGGCGGGTGGTGAAGGAGCGGCCGTCCCGCACCCGCTCCACCTGGTAGACGATCGGCACCCCCGGGCGGCCCGGCCGCAGGAAGTAGGCGTGCAGCGAGTGCACCGGCCGCTCCCCGTCCGTGGTCCGGCCGGCCGCCACCAGCGCCTGGCCCGCGACCTGGCCGCCGAAGACCCGTTGCAGCGACTCCTCGGGGCTGCGGCCGCGGAAGATGTCCACCTCGATCCGCTCCAGGTCGAGAAGGCCGACCAACTGTTCCGCCGGATTCGTCATGTGCTCACTCTCCACTTCCGCGCCCCGTGCGCCGCTGCGCCCGTCGGGGATTCGTTCACAGCTGGCCGACCTCGGTGACCCGGACGACCGCCCGGCCCTCCTCGTCGGACGCGGCCAGGTCCACCTCGGCCTTGATGCCCCAGTCGTGGTCGCCCGCCGGGTCGGCGAACGCCTGCCAGACCCGCCACAGCCCGTGCTCCGGGTCCTCCTCGATCTTCAGCAGCTTCGGGCCGCGCGCGTCCGGGCCGGTGCCGAGGTCCTCGTGCGCGTCCCAGTACGCGTCCATCGCCTCGCCCCACGCCTCCTCGTCCCAGCCGCCGTCGCCGTCCAGCTCGCCCAGGTCACGGACCCGGTCGAGTGCGGCCAGCTCCACCCGGCGGAACATCGCGTTGCGCACGAGCACCCGGAAGGCGCGGGGGTTCGCGGTCACCGGCTTGCCCTCGTCGGCCCGCTCCTGAGCCTGCTCGGCGGTCTCGACCTCGGGGTTGGCGAGCTGCTCCCACTCGTCCAGCAGGCTGGAGTCCACCTGGCGCACCATCTCGCCGAGCCAGGAGATCAGGTCCTGGAGGTCCTCCGACTTCAGGTCGTCCGGGACCGTGTGCTCCAGCGCCTTGTACGCGCTCGCCAGATAGCGCAGCACGATGCCCTCGGTCCGGGCCAGCTCGTAGTGCGAGGTGAACTCCGTGAAGGTCATGGCCCGTTCGTACATGTCCCGGATCACCGACTTCGGCGACACCGGGTGGTCGTTCACCCACGGGTGGCTCGTGCGGTAGACGTCGTAGGCGTGCCACAGCAGCTCGCTCAACGGCTTGGGGTACGTGACCTCCTGGAGCCGCTCCATCCGCTCCTCGTACTCGACCCCGTCCGCCTTCATCTGCCCCACGGCCTCGCCGCGCGCCTTGTTCTGCTGGGCCGCCAGAATCTGCCGGGGGTCGTCCAGCGTCGACTCGACGACCGAGACCATGTCCAGCGCGTACGAGGGGGAGTCGGCGTCCAGCAGATCGAACGCGGCCAGCGCGAACGTCGACAGCGGCTGGTTCAGTGCGAAGTCCTGCTGGAGGTCGACCGTCAGACGTACGATGCGGCCCTCGGCGTCCGGCGTCTCCAACTGCTCCACCACCCCGCCGGACAGCAGGGAACGGTAGATGGCGATGGCCCGCCGGATGTGCCGCAGCTGGGCCTTGCGGGGCTCGTGGTTGTCCTCCAGCAGGTGCCGCATCGCCTCGAAGGCGTTGCCGGGGCGGGCGATGACCGCGAGAAGCATCGTGTGCGTGACCCGGAAGCGGGAGTTCAGCGGTTCGGGCTCCGACTGGATGAGCTTGTCGAACGTCGTCTCCGACCAGGCGACGAACCCTTCGGGGGCCTTCTTGCGCACCACCTTGCGCTTCTTCTTCGGATCGTCGCCCGCCTTCTTGACGGCCTTCTCGTTCTCGATGACGTGCTCGGGGGCCTGCGCCACGACGAATCCGGCCGTGTCGAAACCGGCCCGCCCGGCCCGCCCGGCGATCTGGTGGAACTCCCGCGCGCGCAGGGTCCGCACCCGGGTGCCGTCGTACTTGGTCAACGCGGTGAACAGCACCGTGCGAATGGGCACGTTGACGCCGACGCCGAGCGTGTCGGTGCCGCAGATCACCTTCAGCAGACCCGCCTGGGCCAGCTTCTCCACCAGTCGACGGTACTTGGGCAGCATGCCCGCGTGGTGCACGCCGATCCCGTGGCGCACGTACCGGGAGAGGTTCTGGCCGAACTTGGTGGTGAAGCGGAAGCTGCCGATCAGCTCGGCGATCTTCTCCTTCTCCGCCTTGGTGCACATGTTGATGCTCATCAGCGACTGAGCCCGCTCGACGGCCGCGGCCTGCGTGAAGTGCACGATGTAGACCGGCGACTGCCGGGTGTCCAGAAGCTCGGTCAGCGTCTCGGTGATCGGCGTGAAGCGGTACTCGTAGCTGAGCGGCACCGGACGGGTCGCGGAGCGCACCACGGAGGTGGGGCGGCCGGTCCGCCGGGTCAGGTCCTTCTCGAACATCGAGACGTCGCCGAGCGTCGCCGACATCAGCACGAACTGCGCCTGCGGCAGCTCCAGCAGCGGGATCTGCCAGGCCCAGCCGCGGTCCGGCTCGGCGTAGAAGTGGAACTCGTCCATCACGACCTGGCCGATGTCGGCGTACTTGCCGTCGCGCAGGGCGATGGAGGCCAGCACCTCGGCCGTACAGCAGATCACCGGCGCGTCCGCGTTGACGGAGGCGTCGCCGGTGAGCATGCCGACGTTCTCGGTGCCGAAGAGCTTGCACAGGTCGAAGAACTTCTCCGAGACCAGCGCCTTGATCGGCGCGGTGTAGAAGGTGACCTTGTCCTGGGCCAGCGCGGTGAAGTGCGCGGCCGCCGCCACCAGGCTCTTCCCGGAACCGGTCGGGGTGGAGAGAATCACGTTCGCCCCCGAGACCACCTCGATCAGCGCCTCTTCCTGGGCGGGATAGAGGGTGATGCCCTGGGTTTCGGTCCATGACGAGAAGGCCTCGAAGAGGGCGTCCGGGTCGGCGGTCTGGGGCAGCTGGTCGATGAGGGTCACGCCCCCATCTTGCATGCCGTCCGCCCCGATCAGGGAACCGGAGGACCGCACGAAGATCACGGACGATACGCTGCGGTCTCAACCAGTCCACGCCGTAGCGGTGATGGGCGCGCCGCACGCGGGGGACGGAACAGACCATGATGGGACCGGCACACTCGCTGTCAGGGGCGGCGGCCTGGCTGGGGGTGGGCGCGGCGGCAGCCGCCGCGGGCCATGCGATGCCGTGGCCCGTCCTGGTCGTCGGAGCGCTGATCTGCGCGGGCGCGGCGCTGGCCCCCGACCTGGACCACAAGTCCGCGACCATCTCGCGTGCCTTCGGGCCGGTCTCCAAGACCCTCTGCGAGGTCGTCGACAAACTCTCGTACGCCGTCTACAAGGCGACCAGGGGCCCCGGCGACCCCCGCCGCACCGGCGGCCACCGCACCCTGACCCACACCTGGCTGTGGGCCGTCCTCGTCGGCGGCGGCTGCTCGGCGGCGGCGGTCACCGGCGGGCGCTGGGCGGTCCTGGCGATCCTCTTCGTCCACCTGGTGCTCGCGGTCGAGGGCCTGCTGTGGCGGGCCGCCCGGGTCTCCAGCGACGTCCTGGTCTGGTTGCTCGGCGCCACCAGCGCGTGGATACTCGCGGGCGTCCTGGACCAGCCCGGCCACGGGGCCGGGTGGCTGTTCGACGCGCCGGGCCAGGAGTACCTCTGGCTTGGCCTGCCCATCGTGCTGGGCGCCCTCGTCCACGACATCGGCGACGCGCTCACCGTCTCGGGCTGCCCGATCCTGTGGCCGATACCGCTGGGCCGCAAGCGCTGGTACCCGATCGGCCCCCCCAAGGCCATGCGCTTCAGGGCCGGCAGCTGGGTGGAGATCAAGGTCCTGATGCCCGCCTTCATGGTCCTCGGGTCGGTGGGCGCGGCAGCGGCCCTCAACGTCATCTGACGGGCGGGACCGCACCTCGCCTTGCCCAGAGCCCCGCGGGCGGGCGGCGAGCCCCGGCCCGTAGCACCATGGCAGCATGCTGCTCGCCGAGCTCGCCCACGTCTCCCTGGAGGTCGCCGCCTCCTCCGCCCGGTCCCGGAAGGTGGAGCTCCTCGCCGCCCTGTTCCGGGACGCCGCGCCCCAGGAGGCGCCCGTCGTCATCCCCTACCTCGCCGGACGGCTGCCCCAGGGCCGGATCGGCGTCGGCCCGCGCGCCCTGGGCGAGAGCGTCCCGCCCGCCGCGGACGCCACTCTCACCGTGAGGCGCACCGACGCCGAGCTGACCGCGCTCACCGCGGTCACCGGCCCCGGCTCCCAGGCCCTGCGGCGGGAGCGGCTGCACGCCCTGCTGGGCGCCGCCACCGCGGACGAGCAGCGCTTCCTGCGGGCGCTGCTCACCGGCGAGCTACGCCAGGGGGCGCTGGACGCCGTCGCCGTCGACGCGCTGGCCCGCGCCGCGGAAGCGCCGCCCGCCGACGTCCGGCGTGCCGTGATGCTCGCCGGGTCGCTCCAGGAGGTCGCCCGGGTGCTCCTGGCAGACGGTCCAGGAGCGCTCGCGGCCTTCCGCCTCACCGTCGGGCGGCCCGTGCACCCGATGCTCGCGCACACGGCCGGCTCGGTGGCCGAGGCCGTCGACCGGCTGGGCGGCCCGTGCGCCGTCGAGGAGAAGCTGGACGGAATCCGGGTGCAGGTGCACCGCGACGGCGACCGGGTCCGCGCCTACACCCGGACTCTCGACGACATCACCGACCGGCTGCCCGAGCTCGTCTCCGCCGTCTCGGGGCTGCCGGCCGGCCGCTTCGTCCTGGACGGGGAGGTGATCGCGCTGGGGGAGGACGGCAGGCCGCGCGCGTTCCAGGAGACCGCCGCGCGGGTGGGCTCCCGGCGGGACGTGGCCCGGGCGGCGGCGCAGGCACCCGTCGTCCCGGTCTTCTTCGATGCCCTGTCGGTCGATGACGAGGACCTGCTGGACCTGCCCTTCACCGACCGTCACGCGGCCCTGGAACGCCTGCTCCCCGAGGCGATGCGGGTCCGCGGCGTCCGTCTCGCCGACCCGCAGGACCCGCGGGCCCGCGAGGCCGCGGAGGCGTTCCTCGCCGACACGCTGGAGCGCGGCCACGAGGGCGTCGTCGTCAAGGACCTCTCCGCCGCCTACAGCGCGGGGCGCCGGGGCGCGGCGTGGTTGAAGGTGAAGCCGGTGCACACCCTGGACCTGGTGGTGCTGGCGGCCGAACGGGGGCACGGCCGGCGCACCGGGAAACTCTCCAACCTGCACCTGGGCGCACGGAGGCCCGACGGCGCCTTCACCATGCTCGGCAAGACCTTCAAAGGACTGACCGACGCCCTGCTGGAGTGGCAGACCGAACGGCTGCGGGAGCTGGCGACCGCCGATGACGGACACGTCGTCACCGTACGCCCGGAACTGGTCGTGGAGATCGCCTACGACGGACTGCAACGCTCCACGCGCTACCCCGCCGGGGTCACCCTCCGGTTCGCCCGGGTGCTGCGCTACCGGGAGGACAAGACCGCGCAGGAGGCGGACACCGTGGAGACGGTCCTCTCCCGGCAGCCGTGACCGCGCCAGGCGTGCGCCGGACGCGGCCACCCGCCGTGCGCGGCGGTCAGTGCCTGATGACCTCCGACCCGGTGTGCGCCCTGATCTGCTCGGGCGTCAGATAGGCGTCGGTGAACTCGAAGTCCTGGAGCGTCGCCGGCTTGCGGGCCTGGAATCCGGTCCGTACGAAGTCGTCGCCGGCGACCGCGTTCAGCAGCCAGTTCGTCATGACCCGGGTCTTGGCGACGTTCGTCCGCAGCGCCGACCAGTGGTAGCCGCGCGCCACGGCCTGCGCGGGCAGCCCGTGCAGTTCGACGCCCAGCGGCTTGGACACCGCGTCCCGGCCGCCCAGGTCCACCACCAGCCCCAGGTCCTTGTGGACGTAGTCCTTCAGCGGCTCCCCGCGCAGCGACGCGATCAGGTTGTCCGCCATCACCCGGCCCTGGCGCATCGCGTGCTGCGCGGTCGGCGGGCAGACCGCCCCGTCGCCCTTCGCGAGGTCGGGCACCGCTGCCGCGTCGCCGAGCGAGAACACCCCGTCCGCGCCGGGCAGCTTCAGCTGGGGGGTCACGGCGAGCCTGCCGCGTACCGTCTCCGCGTCGAGGGTGGCGATCAGCGGGCTCGCCGCCACTCCGGCGGTCCAGATCAGGGTCCGGCAGGGCAGCACCCGGCCGTCGGTGAACGTCACCTCCTGGGGCCCGGCCCGGTCGATGGACACTCCGAGCGACACCTCGATGTTCCGCTTGCGGAGCACTTCCAGGGCGGCCAGACCCAGCTTGTCGCCCAGCTCCGGCATGAGCTTGGGCGCGATGTCGATCAGGTGCCACTTGATCAGCTTCGGGTCCAGCCGCGGATAGTGTTTGAGGGCGTTTGTGGTGAGGCGTTGGAGGCAGGCCGCCGTCTCCGTGCCCGCGTAACCGCCGCCGACCACGACGAACTGGAGCCGGGACGCCCGCTCTTCCTCGTCCTGGCTGGCGTCGGCCAGATCCAGCTGGGAGATGACGTGGTCGCGGATGTACGCGGCCTCGGCCAGCGTCTTCATCCCGCGGGCGTTGTCCAGCAGCCCGGGGATGTCGAAGGTCCGCGTGACGCTGCCCGCGGCCAGCACGATGTAGTCGTACGGCTCGTTGACGATCTCGTCCGTGATTTTCCGGACCACGCAGACCTTGGCCTTCGTGTCCACGCCGATCGCCCCGCCCGGAACGATCCGGGTGCGGTGACGGCGGCTGCGGCGCAGCGACAGCGCCACCGACTGGGGTGTGAGCACCCCGGAGGCCACTTGGGGGAGCAAGGGCAGATACAGCTGGTAGGAGAACGGTGTGACGAGCGTGATGCGAGCTTCGCCGGGAGATAGCCTGCGCTCCAGGCGGCGTACGCATTCGACGCCTGCGAAGCCGGCGCCGACGACGAGAATCCTGGGTGGTGCCACGGTCTGCGTCCCTTCTCGGGCTTGCGTGGTTCTGCGCTCGCCTGCCCCGTATGCCGGGTGATTCACCTCTCATCCTCACCGGATGCGCCGCGGTCCGCCTCCCGGCAGGGGTGAACGGGCCGCCGCACGGTGGACCGGCGGACGGGGCGCGCGGCACGCGTCGCGGCCCCGCGGGCCGGCCCGGCTCCGGAACCGTCGTCCCTCGGGCCCGAAGTCCGGCCGCTCGCGTGCGAGGATGCTGCGGTGACGACCTCAGTGCCCTCCTTACCCGCGGCCGACGGCCCGCCCCGCGACCCCCGACTGGGCCCCCGCGCCGCGGCCGTCCTGGTGTTCGGGTCCTCGGCCGCGGTCCTGGTCGTCGAGATCGTCGCCCTGCGGCTGCTGGCCCCGTATCTCGGTCTCACCCTGGAGACCAGCACCATGGTGATCGGCATCGCCCTCACCGCGATCGCCCTGGGCTCCTGGCTGGGCGGGCGCATCGCCGACCGGGTCGACCCCCACCGGCTCATCGGCCCGGCGCTCGGAGTCTCCGGCGTGGTGGTCGCCCTCACCCCCCTGCTGCTCCGCACCGCGGCCGAATGGGCCCCGGTGCTGCTCCTGCTGGTCGCGGCGGCGACCCTCCTCGTACCCGGCGCGCTGCTCTCCGCGGTGACCCCGCTGGTGACCAAGGTGCGGCTCACCAGCCTCGCCGAGACCGGCACGGTCGTCGGACGGCTGTCCGGTGTGGGCACCTTCGGCGCCATCGTCGGCACGGTCCTCACCGGGTTCGTCCTGGTCTCACGGCTGCCGGTCAGCTCCATCCTGATCGGACTCGGAGCCCTGCTGGTGATCGGCTCCGCACTGGTCGGACGGCGGGCACGCCGCCGAAGGCGCGCCGTGAGCCTGGCGCTCGCCACCGTTGCCGCCGGCGGCCTCGCCACCGGGATCGCCCCCGGCGGCTGCGACGCGGAGACCCGCTACCACTGCGCCCGGATCGTCGCTGACCCCGGCCGGGACAGCGGCCGCACCCTGCTTCTGGACGGCGTGCGGCACTCCTACGTCGACATCGACGACCCCGCCCACCTGGAGTTCGTCTACGTGCGCGCCCTCGCGTCGGTCGTCGACACCGCCTTTCCCGAGGGCGAGCCGCTCGCCGCCCACCACCTCGGAGGCGGCGGCCTCACCTTCCCCCGCTACCTCGCGGCCGCGCGGCCCGGGACCCGGAGTCTCGTCTCCGAGATCGACGGCGGGGTCGTACGCATCGACCGCGAGCAGCTGGGCCTGGGGCGGTCCACCGGCATCGAGGTACGCGTCGAGGACGGCAGGCTCGGCCTCGGGCGGCTGGACGCCGACAGCCGTGACCTCGTCGTCGGCGACGCCTTCGGGGGCGTCAGCGTGCCGTGGCACCTCACGACGGTGGAGTCGCTGACCGACGTACGCCGGGTTCTCGGGCCCGGCGGCCTGTACGTCGCCAACCTCATCGACCACGGGGAGCTGGCCTTCGCCCGCGCCGAAGTCGCCACTCTCGCCGAGGTCTTCCCCTACGTCGCCCTCCTCGGCGACCCCGCGGACACCGGACTCGACCCGGAAGCCGCCCCCGACGGCGGCAACCTGGTGGTCGTGGCGGCCGACCGGCCGCTCGACGCCCACGCCGTCCAGGAAGCCCTGGACGGCCGCCGGACCGGCTGGAAGATCGCCACCGGCGACGCCCTCGCCGCCTGGACCGGCGACGCGCGGGTGCTCACCGACGACTACGCCCCCGTCGACCAGCTCCTCCAGCCCAGCCCTTCCCGCACGGCCCGGTGACCGCAGCCCCCGGTGCGGGAGCGCGCGGGCGAGCCCGTCACCCGTGCCAGGACCGCCACAAGGACGCATAGGCGCCGTCCGTCGCCACCAGCTCGTCGTGACTGCCCAGCTCGCTGATCCGGCCGTCCTCCACGACCGCGATCACGTCCGCGTCGTGCGCGGTGTGCAGCCGGTGCGCGATCGCGATCACCGTGCGGCCTTCCAGGACACGGGCCAGTGAACGCTCCAGATGGCGGGCCGCCCGCGGGTCCAGCAGCGAGGTCGCCTCGTCCAGCACCAGCGTGTGCGGATCGGCGAGGACGAGCCGGGCCAGCGCGATCTGCTGCGCCTGCGCCGGAGTCAACGCGAACCCGCCAGAACCGACCTCGGTGTCCAGTCCGTCCTCCAGGGCCCTCGCCCAGCCGTCCGCGTCGACCGCGGCGAGTGAGGCCCACAGCTCCGCGTCCTTCGCCCCGTCGCGGGCCAGCCGCAGATTGTCCCGAAGCGAGCCGACGAAGACGTGGTGCTCCTGGTTGACCAGGGCCACGTGCTCCCGGACCCGCTCCGCCGGCATCCGCGCCAGCTCCGCCCCGCCGAGCGTCACCTCACCGGTGCGCGGGGCGTAGACCCCGGCCAGCAGGCGGCCCAGCGTCGACTTGCCCGCGCCGGAGGGGCCGACCAGGGCGAGCCGGGTGCCGGGAGCGACGTCGAGCGACACCTTGTGCAGGACGTCGACGCCCTCCCGGTACCCGAAGCGGACCTCGTCCGCCCGCACCGTACGGCCGTCCGGACCGACCGCGGCGTCGCCCGCGTCCGGCTCGATCTCCCGGACGCCGACCAGCCGGGCCAGCGACACCTGAGCCACCTGGAGTTCGTCGTACCACCGCAGGATCAGACCGATCGGGTCGACCATCATCTGGGCCAGCAGCGCACCCGTCGTCAGCTGGCCGACCGTCAGCCACCCCTCCAGCACGAACCAGCCGCCGAGCAGCAGGACCGCGCCGAGGATCGTCACGTACGTCGCGTTGATGACGGGGAAGAGGACCGAGCGCAGGAAGAGCGTGTACCGTTCCCACGCCGTCCACTGAGAGACCCGGAGGTCCGACAGCGCGATCCGGGCGGCGCCCAGCCGGTGCGCCTCCACGGTCCGCCCGGCGTCCACCGTCTCCGCGAGCATCGCGGCCACCGCCGCGTAGCCGGCCGCCTCCGAGCGGTACGCAGAAGGGGCCCGCCGGAAGTACCACCGGCAGCCCACGACCAGCACCGGCAGCGCGACCAGCACGGCCAGCGCCAGCGGGGGAGCGGTCACCGTCATCGCGCCGAGCAGCAGCCCCGCCCACACGACGCCGATCGCCAACTGCGGCACGGCCTCCCGCATCGCGTTGGCCAGCCGGTCGATGTCCGTCGTGATCCGCGACAGCAGGTCACCGGTCCCGGCCCGTTCCAGGACGCCGGGCGGCAGGCCGACGGAGCGTACGAGGAAGTCCTCGCGCAGATCGGCCAGCATCTCCTCGCCCAGCATCGCCCCGCGCAGCCGCATGCTGCGGGTGAACACGGTCTGGACGACCAGCGCGAACGCGAAGATCGCGGCCGTGCGCTCCAGACGCAGGTCGGTGGCGCCACTGGAGAGGTCCTCCACCAGCCCGCCCAGCAGATACGGCCCGGTGATCGACGCCACCACCGCCACCGCGTTGACCGCGATCAGGACGGCGAACGCCGTGCGATGCCGTCGCAGCAGGCTCCGCACGTAGCCCCGAACGGTCGTCGGCGTGCCCACGGGCAGCGTCGTCGCCGACTCCGGGGCCGCGGGGTCGTACGTCGGGGGTGCGACGCCGATCATGCCCTCTCCTCGATTTCCTGGACGTCCTTCATGGCGGGCGCCGCGGCGCCCGGTGCGGCAGAGAGCGCCGCCTCCTCGTCGGTCTCCCTGGTGACGACCGCCCGGTAGCGCGGTTCGGTGTGCAGGAGCTCGCGGTGCGATCCCATGGCGACCACGGCGCCCTCGTGGACGAGGACCACCCGGTCGGCGGTGTCGAGCAGAAGCGGGGAGGAGGCGAACGCGACCGTGGTACGGCCCCGGCGCAGACGCGCCAGACCGGCGGCGACCCGCGCCTCGGTGTGCGAGTCGACCGCGGAGGTCGGCTCGTCCAGCACCAGGGCCTGCGGGTCGGTGACCAGTGACCGGGCCAGTGCGAGGCGTTGGCGCTGACCGCCGGACAAGGACCGCCCCCGCTCGGTGATCCGGGTCCGCATCGGGTCCCCGTCGTCGTCGCCGGACGCCTGCGCCAGTGCGCTCAGCACGTCCCCGCACTGGGCCGCCCCCAGCGCCTCCTCGGTGGTGACCAGGCCCGAGCACGGGACGTCCAGCAGCTCCCGTAGCGTCCCGGACAGCAGCACCGGGTCCTTGTCCTGGACCAGGACCGCGGTACGCGCGGCCTCCAGCGGCAGCTCGTCCAGGGCGACCGGGCCGAGCAGCACGGACGGGGTCCTTCCGGAAGCTCCCTCCCCGTCCGCCTCCTCGCCCTCGGCCTGAGCGTGGCCGCCGAGCCGTTCGGCCAGGCGGCCCGCCGCGTCCGGGTCGCCGCAGACGACGGCGGTGAACAGGCCCTGCGGGGCCAGCAGGCCGGTCACCGGGTCGTACAGATCGCCGGTGGGCACCACACCCCCGGCGGTGGCCTCCCGCGAGCTGCGGTGCAGCGACAGCACCCGTACAGCGCGCTGGGCGGACGGCCGCGAGAAGGAGTACGCCATCGCGATCTCCTCGACGTGCCGCAAAGGGAACAGCATGAGGGTGGCCGCGCTGTAGACCGTGACCAGCTGACCGACGTCGATCCGGCCCTCCTGGGCCAGCGTCGCCCCGTACCAGACCAGGGAGATCAGCAGGATGCCCGGCAGCAGCACCTGCACGGACGAGATCAGCGCCCACATCCTGGCGCTGCGCACGGCGGCCCCCCGGACCTCCTGGGAAGCGCGGCGGTAGCGGCCGAGGAACAGCTCCTCGCCGCCGATGCCCCGCAGCACCCGCAGGCCGGCGACGGTGTCCGCGGCCAGCTCGGTTGCCTTCCCGGCCTTCTCGCGCTGCTCGTCGGCGCGACGGGTGGCGCGGGGCAGCAACGGGAGGACGGCCAGGGCGAGCACCGGCATGGCGACGGCCACGAGCACACCGAGGGACGGGAGGTAGAGGGCCAGGCCCACACAGATCAGCACCAGTGCGACGGCGGCGGCGAGGAAGCGGGAGAGGGCCTCGACGAACCAGCCGATCTTCTCCACATCGGCGGTCGAGACCGCGACGACCTCGCCGGCCGCGACCCGCCGCGTCAGCGCCGCGCCCAGCTCCGCGGTCTTGCGGGCCAGCAGCTGCTGGACCCGGGCGGCCGCGGTGATCCAGTTGGTCACGGCGGCCCGATGGAGCATGGTGTCGCCGAGGGCGATCAGGACGCCGAGGGCCGCGATCAGACCGCCGGCCAGAGCGAGCCGTTCCCCCGAGCGGTCGATGACCGCCTGGACGGCGAGCCCGACGCCGACCGGGAGGCCGGCGATGCCCAGTTGGTGGAGCAGCCCCCAGCAGAGCGACTTGAGCTGCCCCGCGAGCTGGTTGCGCCCCAGCCAGAGCAGGAAGCGGGGGCCTGAACGGACATCGGGGTCACCGGGATGCGAAAACGGAAGATCGCGAATCTGCATGACGTCCCAGGGCTTGTGAAGCGGAGGCCCACACGGACCTCGGAGAACGGGGTGACGTGCAAGGCTCCCTGTCCGTCCCGGTCGGGGGCAACCGGTTTTACGGTCCTGGCCCGCTGTCCCGCGGGGCCCCGCGCGCGTCCGGCACGGGGCCCCGCCGCCCTCATCCGGCGGGCTTCTCGGAATCCATGCCGGACCTGGCCCTCTTCCACTCGCCCCGGGTGAAGTCGGGGACCGGCAGCGGCGCGCCCTTGGCCTTGATGGACAGATGGCTCAGCGGCACGGGGGCCGTCCAGGTCGCCGCGTCGTACACGTCGAAGTCGGGGACCAGGCCGAGCCGCATGCACTGCGTCAGCCGGAAGAGCATGAGGTAGTCCATGCCTCCGTGGCCGCCCGGCGGGTTCGCGTGCTCCTTCCACAGCCAGTGGTCCCACTCCGCGTAACGGGAGAAGTCCGCCCACCGGTGGTCCGTGTGGTCCGGCTCGATGTAGATGCGCGCCGGGTAGTCCTCGAACACGCCCCGTGTGCCGCCGAGGCTGTTGATCCGGGAGTACGGGTGCGGCGTCGACACGTCGTGCTCCAGCCGGATCACCCGGCCCTTGGCGGTCTGGACGAGGCTGATCGTCCGGTCCGCGCTGATGTACGACTCCTTCCAGCTCGGATCGCCCGCCGGTATGTGCTCCTCGCGGTACTCGGCGAGGCCCAGGGCGGGGGTGCCGAGGCTCGTGATGCTCACCGCCCGGTCGCCCCGGTTGAGGTCCATGTAGTTGGCGACCGGCCCGAACCCGTGGTTGGGGTAGAGGTCCCCGCGCAGCCGGGTGTGCCACAGCCGCCGCCAGGGGCCCTCGTAGTAGTCGGGGTCGAACATCAGGCCGCGCAGATCGTGGTTGTAGGCCCCCGCACCGTGCAGCAGATCACCGAAGAGACCGGCGTGCGCCATGCGCAGAACCCGCATCTCGTTCTTGCCGTAGCAGCAGTTCTCCAACTGGACGCAGTGCCGCCGGGTGCGTTCCGAGAGGTCCACGAGCTGCCACAGCTCGTGCAGGCGCATGGCGATCGGGCACTCCACGCCGACGTGCTTCCCGTTGAGCATCGCCGTCTTCGCCATCGGGAAGTGCAGCTCCCACGGTGTCGCCACATAGACGAAGTCGACGTCCCCGCGGCGGCAGAGGTTCTCGTAGTCGTCCTCGTCCTTGGCGTAGACGGCGGGCGCGTGCTGACCGGCGGCCGTCACCTTCGCGGCGGCCCGCTCCGCCTTGTCCCGGACCGGGTCGCAGACCGCCACCACCTGGACACCGGGAAGGGCGAGGAAGAGGTCGATCATGCTTCCGCCCCGGTTGCCGAGGCCCACGATGCCGACCCTGACCGTCGACCGCCCCTCGAACGGCACGTCCGCCATCGTGCGGCCCTGCCGGGCGGGGGCGGCGGCGACCGCTTCCGGGGCGGACGCCTCGGCAGCCGCGGCGGGTCCTGCGGAGAGAGCGCCGAGACCGAGTCCCGCGCCGGCTGCCCCGGCCGTGGTCCGCAGCACCGAACGGCGGCTGGGGGCCTGCCGGTCGGCCTCGTCGGCTGCGCCACCGTGCGGGGGAACGTCCTGCGGTCGTGGGATGGGCCGGGCCTCGTCGTTCATCGAGCCTCCAGGTGGATCGGGGGTTCTGACGGTGCGCGAGCGCGTCCGGTGCCCGAGGGGACGGGCGTGCGGGAACCGGGTCTCAGGAAGGACCCTGGACGGTGACGAGGAGGGTGCGCAAGGGAGGGTTTTTGGACTCTCGTGCTCGAACCATGGACCTTCCGCACGACGGGCGAAGGGCCGGTCCGCTCCGGCCGGCCAGGGCCTTCGCTGCTCAGGCGCGTACCGTCTCACGGCCTCGTCGGACGGTCGGACGGGCGTGTTCCGGCCCGGTCAGCGCCGGGCGACACGAGCGGGCCGGCGGCCCCTGCCCCGAGGCCTCGCACATCCGACCGGCCGGCGGATGGACGGCGTACGCGCCGCCGGGGTCTGGGCCCCCTCTGCCGCGGCCGCTTCGGCCGGCTCCCCGGACGGCGGGCCCCGCCTGCGGTGGACGCTCGGGGTCCCGCGCCGCCGTGGCGGACCGCCGCGTCGGTGTGGGCGGCAGCCGGGACTCCTCATGGACCGGCCCGACCGGGCGTTCCGTCGATCGGGTCGGAGGCGCGACCGCAGGAGCGGCCTCGCGGAACACCGCCGGCTCCGGCGCCGGGGCGTCGGCTGCCGCCCGGCGCCCGGCCGCCAGGCCTTCTCGGCGGGTCGGCAGGTCGGCGGGGTGCTCGGCCCACGGGCCCGGGGCGCCTGCGGAGATGTTCGGCCTCCGGCCTTCCGCGTCCGGCAGCGGGGCCGGAGGCCCGGTCGTGGTGCGGTCACCCGGCCGGGCGCCCGTACCCGGCCGGGTGAGCGGTCATCGGCGCAGCGCCGCCGTCAGCATCGGCAGGGCGTGGCGCAGTTCCCGGTAACCGTAGGTGCCGCTGTGTCCGCCCGGGTACAGGTGTGTGGAGACGGGCGCGCCCAGGGAGGCGAGGCGGTCGCTGAGCATGCGCGTCTCCTCTCCGCACACGGCTTCGGTGATGGACACGACGCCCTCGTCGGCGAGCGCGACCCATTTCTCGGTGCCCGGGATGTGGGGGTCGGGCTCGTCGCCGTCGAGCGGGCCGGGCCTGCCGTCGCCGGAGGCCAGGTAGACGGGTGTGTGGCGCAGCCCTCCGGCGTGACGGTACGGGTCCCAGTCGAGCCAGGTCCGCCACTGCTTCCACGGGTCGCCGAAGATCGCGTAACCGTCCACGCCGACGTACTTCGCTCCGGAGAGCCACATCTCGGCGTGCCGGACCGGATGCACGGGGGCCCCGAACGCGGCTACCGCGCCGAACAGCCCCGCGACGCGGGAGGCCATCCCCAGGGCGCCGAATCCGCCTTGGGACTCGCCGGCGGCCGCCCTGACCGGCCCGGCGCCGTAAGCACGTTCCATCAGGGGGACCACTTCGCGGAGGAAGTACGTGCGCACCCGGGGCGGGCCTCCCGCGCCGTGGTTCCACCAGTCGGTCCAGAAGCCGAACAGCGGCATGGCCGGCATGACCACCAGGACATCGCGCAGTTCGGCCAGTTCCTGCACCGCGAACAGGCTCGTCCAGGTCGTGTGGTCGCCGTCTCCGCCCGCGAGCAGATAGAGAGTGGGCCAGCGGTCGTCGGGGCGGCGTCGGCCCCAGCCGCGGGGTGTCAGCAGGGCCACGGTGCTCGGGCCGCCCAGGGCGGGGGAGTCCAGGGTCAGTTCGACCAGTCGGTCGTCCAGGTGCCGTTCGGCGAGGACCTTGCCGCCTGCGTCGGCCTTGGCGGGGGCGGCTGTGCCGAGCAGGGCGCCCGCGCTCAGCAGGGCTCCGGCGGACAGGATGGTGCGGCGTGTGTGTGCGTGCGACATGCCTGATTCTTCGGTCGTCCCTTCCGTCTCCTTGAACCCGGTGGGGCGGCCGCGACGGCGGAGGGCGCGAAGCCGGCGGCCGTCAGGCGGGCCGGCGGCCGTGCGCGGGGGCGGCCCGCGCGAGCGGGACGCCCGGCGGTCCGCTCAGCAGTGGCGCTCGGGCATGCCGTCGACCAGAGCGGCCAGCAGTCCGCCGAGCACCTCGCGCTGGTCGGCGGTCAGGGGGGCCAGGATCTCCTCCGCTGCGGCGCGTCGTGCGCTGCGCAGGGAACGCAGGGTGGCGAGCCCCTCGTCGGTGATCTCGATACGGACCACCCTCCGGCTGTCCGGGTCCGGGGCGCGCCGTACCCGTCCGCTCGCCTCCAAGGCGTCGACCAAGGTGGTCACTGCGCGGGGGACGACGTCCAGACGCTGGGCGAGATCCGCCATCCGAGGTGCCGAGTCGTAACCCGCCACGGTCCGCAGCAGCCGGAACTGGGCCGGCGTGATGCCGATCGGCTCCAGCTGGCGGCGCTGGATGCGGTGCAGCCGACGGGTCAGCCGCAGCAACTGCTCGGCGAGTATGCCGTCGGCGTCGAGGGAGCGGGGGGCGCCGCGAGCGACGGACGGTGCGGGGTCTCCGGCTTCGACGTCGGCTCCGGTGGAGGGGGGCCCGGCTTCGGCGTCGGGAGAATCTGGGGCGTCCATACGGGAACAATATCAGGACGCCGTTCATTGTGAGTAGAGGTAACAATGAGCTAGGCTCTCAAGGTGTGAGGGTCCGGTCCGCCCGCTGCGTCTCACGCCCGACGAAGGAGCCCATGAAACCCGACGAACCCACGTGGACGCCCCCGCCCGGGGGCGCGGCACAGCCGCCTGCCGAGGTGCGCCGCATCCTGAGACTCTTCCGCCCCTACCGCGGCCGCCTCTCCCTGGTCGGACTGCTGGTCGGCGCCTCCTCCCTGGTGTCGGTCGCCTCTCCGTTCCTGCTCCGCGAGATCCTGGACACCGCCATCCCGCAGGGGCGGACGGGGCTGCTGACCCTGCTGGCACTCGGCATGATCCTCACCGCCGTGATGAACAGCGTCTTCGGCGTCCTTCAGACACTGATCTCCACCACCGTCGGCCAACGGGTCATGCACGATCTGCGCACGGCCGTCTACACCCAGCTCCAGCGCATGCCGCTCGCCTTCTTCACCCGGACCCGCACGGGCGAGGTGCAGTCCCGCATCGCCAACGACATCGGCGGCATGCAGGCGACGGTCACCTCCACGGCCACGTCACTCGTCTCCAACCTCACCGCCGTCATCGCGACGATCGTCGCCATGCTCGCGCTCGACTGGCGGCTCACCGTCGTCTCGCTGCTCCTGCTGCCCGTCTTCGTGGCGATCAGCCGCCGCGTGGGCCGGGAGCGCAAGAAGATCACCACGCAGCGCCAGAAGCAGATGGCCGCGATGGCCGCCACGGTCACCGAGTCCCTCTCGGTCAGCGGCGTCCTCCTCGGCCGCACCATGGGCCGCTCCGCCTCGCTCACCCAGGGCTTCGCCCAGGAATCCGAGCGGCTGGTCGACCTCGAGGTGCGCTCCAGCATGGCCGGTCGCTGGCGGATGTCCACGATCGGCATCGTGATGGCCGCCATGCCCGCCGTCATCTACTGGGTGGCCGGCCTCACCTTCCAGTCCGGGGCCGCCGCCGTCTCCATCGGCACGCTGGTCGCCTTCGTCACGCTCCAGCAGGGGTTGTTCCGCCCGGCGGTGAGCCTGCTCTCCACCGGTGTGCAGATGCAGACCTCTCTCGCCCTCTTCCAGCGGATCTTCGAGTACCTCGACCTCACCGTGGACATCACCGAGCCGGAGAACCCGGTGCGCCTGGAGGAGATCCGCGGTGAGATCGCCTTCGAGAACGTCGACTTCAGCTACGACGACACGAACGGCCCGACCCTCGCCGGCATCGACGTGACCGTGCCCGCCGGCGACAGCCTCGCGATCGTGGGGCCCACCGGGTCCGGCAAGTCCACGCTGAGCTACCTCGTCCCCCGCCTGTACGACGTCACGGGCGGCCGGGTCACGCTCGACGGCGTCGACGTCCGCGACCTGGACTTCGACACCCTCGCCCGAGCGGTCGGCGTGGTCTCCCAGGAGACCTGTCTCTTCCACGCGTCCGTCGCCGACAACCTGCGCTTCGCCAAGCCGGACGCCACCGACGAGGAGCTGGAGGCCGCGGCCCGCGCCGCGCAGATCCACGACCACATAGCCTCGCTGCCCGACGGTTACGCCACCCTGGTGGGGGAGCGCGGATATCGCTTCTCCGGCGGAGAGAAGCAACGCCTCGCCATCGCCCGCACCATCCTGCGCGACCCGCCGGTGCTGATCCTCGACGAAGCGACCAGTGCGCTCGACACCCGCACGGAACACGCGGTGCAGCAGGCGATCGACGCGCTCTCCGTCGGCCGCACCACGCTTACCATCGCGCACCGTCTCTCCACCGTCCGCGACGCCGACCAGATCCTGGTGCTGGACGGCGGGCGGGCCACCGAACGCGGTACGCACCAGGAGCTCCTCGCGCGGGGCGGCCGCTACGCCGAGCTGATCCGCCGCGACGTCCACCCCTCCCCACGCGCCCCCGCGGAACCGGCCGTTGGCCCGACCGCGCCCCCGCCTCCCCTGCCGTCAGCCCCGGTTCCGGCCTCCTGAGCGCCGACTCCACCGCTGGAGCCTGCGGATCGGGAGTACGGGTGGCGTGCGACACGCGGGGCGGGACGGCCGCGGTGCGCGGGGGCGTCCTCGGGGCGGAGCTTTTGTCTGTCGCGGTGGACACCGGCCCATGGCTGCATGACCACAGCGCATGTGCCGGCCCCTGCTCCCCGACGCGCCACCGGGCTTGTCGACCGCTCCGGACGACGGCCCTACGTCGACCCTCCGCGCCGCGCTGCCCTCACCTACCGTGCCTTCGCGCCGCGCTGCTCCGTTCACCGGGCCTTTTGCACTGCGCTGCCCTCCTGCGCGGATCGGCCGCGTCGAGCAGTCGAGGCAACCAGCGCTCGTCAGGGCGTTTCTCCCCGCCAACGCGCCTCCCCGCCAACGCAGCGGCGCCGCCGCTCCCGTGGGACGGGGAGCGACGGCGCCGGGAGGAGCAATGGTCAGACGAGCCAACCCACGAAGTGGACGACGCCGGCAAGCAGGTTGGTGAGGATGTTCATCTGGTCTTTCTCCTTGTGCGTGGTGCATCGGTGGGACTGCGCAGTTGCGGTCTGCAGCCCGTTGACTGCGCTCTGCAATCTTCACGCGCCGAACGGGTGAAGAGCAACAAAAGTCGGTACGATCACGCGTTCCAGCGAACATCCGATCCCTTGTTCGTTTGTTCTGGTCGTGCGGTACGGCGTTCGGGTCGCCGGTCCCGACGCTGTGGACGAGCTACCGTTCCGAGACCGGGCCCCGGGTTAACGTGCGCGCATGGTGAACGAGCCCCCGGACGCCCGCCCCCGTCGCAGACTCCGCCCGACGCGCCGGGGGAAGGTGGTTCTGATCGTCGGAGCCCTCCTCCTCGTGTCGGCCGCTGTTCTCGTCCCGCTGACCCTGCTCGGACCGGACGAGGAGAAGAGGGAAAGCCCGCGGAGCACCCTGGTGATTCCGGAGGGCCACCGGGCCTCCCAGGTGTACGCGGCCGTCGACCGGGAGCTCGGTCTGAAACCCGGCAGCACACGGAAGGCCGCGTCGACCGCCGATCTCGCCCTGCCCGCCCAAGCCGAGGGCAACCCCGAGGGCTACCTGTTCCCGGCCACCTATCCGCTCGACTCCGCGACCACTCCCAGCAGCCTGTTGCGCTACATGACGGACACCGCGCGCAAGCGGTTCGGGGCGGACCACATCACCGCCGGCTCCCAGCGCAACAACGTCACCGTCTACGACACGGTCACGATCGCCAGCATCGTCCAGGCCGAGGCCGATACGGCCGCCGACATGGGCAAAGTCGCCCGGGTCGTCTACAACCGGCTGCTCAAGGACATGCCGTTGCAGATGGACTCCACCCTGAACTACGCCCTGAAGCGGTCCACCCTGGACACCAGCTCGGCGGACACCCGGATCGACAGCCCGTACAACAGCTACGAACGCAAGGGGCTGCCGCCGACGCCCATCGGCAACCCGGGGGAGGAGGCCCTGCGGGCGGCCACCAGCCCCACGCCGGGCCCCTGGCTGTACTTCGTCACGGTGGGCCCGGGGGACACCCGGTTCACCGACGACTACGACGAACAACGCAGGAACGTCGAGGAGTTCAACCGCAATCGCCGAACGGCCAAGGAGAGTTGATCCGGCCCGTCGCCGTCGGCCCGCCACCTGCCTCGACGGGGCCCCAGGGCCGGAGCCTGGTCGTCAGACGGCGAAGGCCGCCCCGGATGCCCGCTCCGACCCCCGCCCACCGTCCGTTCTCTCCAGCGACCGCATGACCGACCGGACGGCGGCGCGCCCCGCGCGGTTGGCCCCGATGGTGCTGGCGGACGGCCCGTACCCGACGAGATGGACGCGTCCGTCCCGGGCGGCACGGGTGCCCTCTGCCCTGAGCCCGCCGCCCGCCTCCCGCAGCCGGAGCGGCGCCAGATGGCCCACGGCGGGGCGGAACCCGGTCGCCCAGAGGATCACGTCCGCCTCGACCGTCCGGCCGTCGTCCCACTCGGCCCCGGTCGGCGTGATCCGTGCGAACATCGGCATCCGGTCCAGTACGCCCCGCGCCCGGGCCCGCCGCACCGCGTCGGTGACCGGCAGCCCGGTCACGCTCACCACACTCCGCGGCGGCAACCCGTTGCGCACCCGTTCCTCCACCATCGCCACAGCCGACCGCCCCCACGCCTCGTCGAAGGGCCCCTCACGGAAGACCGGCTCGCTGCGGGTCACCCAGAAGGTCGCGGCCGCATGCTCGGCGAGCTCCATCAGATGCTGCGTACCGGAGGCGCCGCCACCCACCACGAGGACACGCTGCCCCGCGAACTCCTCGGGCCCCGGGTAGTCAGCCGTGTGCAGCTGCCGGCCTCTGAAGGTCTCCTGTCCTGGGTAGTGGGGCCAAAACGGCCGGTCCCACGTACCGGTGGCGTTGATCAGCGCACGCGGGGCGTAGGCCCCCTCGGACGTCTCCACGAGCAGACGCCCGCCGCTCCCCTCCCGTACGGCGCTCACGTCGACGGGACGGTGCACCCGCAGGCCGAAGCGCTCCTCGTACGCGGCGAAGTAGGCGCCGATCACCTCCGAGGAGGCCCGATCGGGGTCGGCCCCGGTCAGCTCCATGCCCGGCAGCGCGTGCATCCCGTGGACCTTGCCGTACGTGAGTGACGGCCAGCGGAACTGCCATGCGCCGCCGGGCCGGGGAGCATGGTCCAGCACGACGAACCCGCGGTCCGGCTCCAGTCCGGCGCGGCGCAGGTGGTAGGCCGCGGACAGCCCCGCCTGGCCGGCGCCGACCACGACCACGTCCAGTTCGCGCGCCCCAGTAACGTTCACGCTTCTACTAACTGTCGAGGGGCCCCGGGTCTTCCCGCGCGACCGGCTCGGGCCCACCGGCCCCCGCGCCGGAGGGAGCCGCGCGGCCGAAGCCCGGCTCGCGACGTCCTGGCGCCTGGACGCGTCATCCCCGCCGGGGAGAGGGAAGATGGAAGCATGTCCGCTTCTTCCTTCACCACCACGGTCCTGAACATCACCACGGGTACGGTCGAGAGCGTCACGGATCTGACGCAGGACTGCGAGCAGTTCCTCCACGACAACGCCGCCGGCCGCGACGGCCTGCTCAACGTCTTCGTGCCCCACGCCACGGCGGGCATCGCCGTCCTGGAGACCGGTGCGGGCAGCGACGACGACCTCCTGGCCGCCCTCCACCATCTGCTCCCCGCCGACGACCGCTGGCAGCACCGCCACGGCAGCCCGGGCCACGGCCGCGACCACGTGGTCCCCGCCCTGGCTCCGCCGCACGCCACCCTGCCGGTGATCGGCGGCAGGCTGGAACTGGGCACGTGGCAGTCGGTCTGCCTGGTGGACACCAACGTCGATAATCCGGAGCGCCGGGTGCGGTTGTCGTTCATCGGGTAGTCAGTGCCGTGCTCGGCGGACCCGGCGTACGCGGCCGGGGCAGAGGCCGTCATCACGGCACAACGGGACTGACGGGGCCGGGGTGGCTGGCGGGTCTTCCGCGCCTCGCCTCCTGCCCGCACCCCGCCCCGTCACCGGCGTCCGTCAAGTCCAGGCGCACGCCGCACCGGTCAGGTCGACCAGACCACCCTGCCGTTGTGCACGATGACCACCTTGGCGTCGGGTCGCAGGACCATCCGGGCACCGCCGAAGTCGTGGGTCTTGGAGGCCCAGATGGCCCGGTCGTCGCCGTTGTGGATGACCAGGTTGCCGTCGGGCTGGAAGATGGCCCGGTGGTTCTTGCCGAAGGTCATGGCGGCCCAGATCGGCTTGTTCCGCTCGTTGTAGACGACGAGGTTGCCGTCCTGCTGCATCGTCATGCGGATGCGGTTGGTGGCCCAGGACTGGCCGACTCCGATGGAGCTGGTCGCGGAGACCGCCTGGGTGCCCCAGTTCGGCTTCGGGGCCGCCTTGGGCTTCGGTTTCGGTTTCGGCTCCGGTGAGGCCTTCGGCTTCGCGGCGGGGGCGCTCGGCCTGGGCTCGGGCGTGGGCGTGGGGGCCGCGGACGTCGGTGCCACGGGTGCGGGCGCCGCGGGCGCCGGGACGGCCTTCGCCGGGGCGGTCTTCTTCCCTTTCGTCGGGGACGGCGTGGGCTTCACCGCCACATAGTCGTCCAGGGCCGCCGGGGCCGATTCCGGGTTGAGGACCGTGTCGGCGCTCCCCGCCACCGGGGTCGTGGCGGGGGTGCGGGGTCCCTCGTCGTTCGCACTGCCCATCAGCAGCACGGGTATCGCGACCAGGGCGGCCCCGACGAAGGCGGCGCCCGCCAGGATCGGTGTGCGGGGGCGTCCCTTGTCGACAGCGGTGGCGGTACGGGTCTCCGGCGTCGTGCCGACGGCCGCCGCCACGCCGTGGTCCTCGGCGCGGGCCTCGGGCGCCTCGGCCGGCTTCGCCGTGGCTGAGGACTCGGACGGGGCGACAGCCGCCTCTCCGGCCGGTGCCGTGGCGGACTGAGCCCCGGTGGCGGGGGCAGAGGGCTGGGTCGGTGCCGTCGGCGCCGTGGACGGCGAGGGCGGGGCGCCGGCCTCCTCCACGCGGGCGGCGACTGCCGCGGTGTCGGTGCCGGGGGCGGGGTGCTCGGGGGGCATGCGGTGGTTCCTCCTCGGTGGCGCGCCCAACGTAGCCCGTCTCGGGGGTGACGGCGGCGCCCCGCCCCGAAACTTCCCCGGCGCTTTGTCCTCCCACGCCTCACTGGTCCCGGAAAGTTCTCCGATCGGGCGGTGAACGGGCACGTGGGAGGCCGAAACGGACCCGGGGCCGGCTCCCGTGGGCCGGGCTCCTGTGACATCCTGATGGCTCCCCGATCTGATCATGTTCGGCGGCGAGCGTATGCCGTTCGGCGCTTCGAGAATGCGTACGGAGCCAAGAGTTCAGGTGGAGATACGGCCCGGAGAGCGGCACATGGGTGCGCAGGACGTTCCGTTCGGCGTTTCCGGCGCCTCCAGAGTGCCCGGCCCATCCGAGGAGTCCGGCCCGGGGAGCACCGAGGTGGTCGACGCCTCACTGGTGCCCGATGCCGTGAAGGCCGCCGCCCGACGGGCCCCTGGGCACTGGGTCGGGGTCGTCGACCCGGAGTGGGCCGAGGAGGGGACGCCGCCGGAATGGGCAGTGCTGGGGGAGTGGCGGTCGGACCAGGACGGGGGCGTCGGGGAGTACCGCGCCAACCCGGCGTACCGGCCCTCGGCGCGGGTCCTCGGGTGGCCGGAGCCCACCGATCCGGTGGACGCGGCGGCCCAGCGGGCCGCCACCGGGTACGGCTCGGTGGAAGCGGCGCTGGAGGCTCTCGCGGAGGCGGAGATCACCGTCGTGCGCGGACCGGACGGCGGGCCGCTCACGGCCGCCGGGCGGGACGGGGCGCCGGTGGTGCTGTTGTTCACCTCGCCCACCCATGAATTCATGTCCTCGGCACTTCACCATGACAGCCTTCCCGCCAGGGAGTTGGCCAGGTCCTTGAGAGCCGCCGACATCCTGTTGCTGGTCAACGCCGGGGCCGCGGCCCCGCTGCTCGTCCCGGCCGACAGCCTTCTCGGACCCGGGAGCGGGACGGGCGGCCACAGCTCGACCGAACCCTGGCCCCACACCACCGGGAGGACCCCGTGACGCGTTCGTCCCAGCAGACCCCCGCCTCCCCGGAGGCTCGCTCGGGCTCCGGCGCCGAGAGCGAGGGGGCGGCCGAGAGCGCCGCCGCCGGACCCCCGGCGCCTGCGGCTGCCGCCGCGCCCGGCACGGCCGTCGTGCCGGCACCGGAGGCCCCCGAGAGGGAGAAGTCCGGAGAGCGGAAGGACCCCGAGGCCGAGGCCGCGACCACCGGCCCCGCAGCCACCCGGCCGGAGTCCGCGGTCCCTGGGACCCGGCCCGGAACCACTGAGGACCGGTTCCGGGCCTCGGATGCCGCATCCGCCCCCGGCCCCAGCGCCTCCGCCACCGCGCAGAGCCGGCTCCCCGCCCTCGTACGGACCATGACCGCCACCGCCATCGACCGGCCGCAGGAGCAGGCCGGGCCCGTCGGGCGGCCGGGCAGGGCCGTGCTCGCCGGGGCGGCGGTCGCGGGCGCGCTGCTCGTGTCCGTGCCCTTCCTGGTCCTGGCCGGGAAGGACGACAAGGGGCCCGAGCAGCCGTCGACGACCGCCGCCGGGACCGTGCTCGACGGCAGCGGGCAGGAGGCGCCGGGCGAGTTCGCCGTCACCACGCCGAAGGCCGGCCCCCCGGGCGACGAGAAGGGCGACGAGGGGAAGCCGGAGAAGCCCGCAGGGCCCGTGCTGCAGGCCCCCCGGCCCGCCCCCGCGGACACGGCCAAGAACGCGCCGAAGGCGGACGACACCCCCGAGCCCCCGCCCGAGAGGACCGGCAGCCCCAAGGCGCAGCCGCAGAGCACCGACCGCCCACAGGCACAGCCGAAGAAGGCCGTCGGCACGAAGAACCAGCCTGCCAAGGCCGCCCCCGGCGTCACCCTCAGCGGGCCCGTCTCCTTCCGCAGCCACCTCTCCGGTCGCTGCATCGACGTCCCCGGCCACAACTTCAACGACGGCCAGGCGCTGTTCATGTGGGACTGCAACGGCGCCGACGCCCAGAAGTGGCGCTTCGCCTCCGACGGCACGATCCGGGTCAAGGACAAGTGCCTGGACGTCGCCAACGCGAACTTCAACGACGGCACGCCGATCCAGATCGCCTGGTGCAATGGGGCCGACGCCCAGAAGTTCGCCCTGAACGGCGCCCACGACCTGGTCAACACCGCCGTCGGCAAGTGCGTCGACATCCCGAACCACAGCCGGAGCAGAGGCCCGCAGACCTACTTGATCCTGTGGACCTGCACGGGCCTCGACAACCAGAAGTGGAGCGTCTGACCTGAACGCCCGGGCGCCGGGCACCCCGCTCCCGCGCACCTCGTGCGCCCGGGCAGGCATGATGGCACCGCCGGATCGCCGACCCGCGTCCCGGCGAAGTGGGGCGTCCATCGCGGACGCCGCCGTAGCAAGGAGGTTGGTGCGTGTCGCGCCAGGTACTGTCGGTCGGCCCAGAGGACCGCTTTTCCACGATCGGTGAGGCGCTCGCCGCCGCCCGCACCGGCGCGCTCATCAGCGTCCGGCCCGGAACGTACGCGGAGAACCTGGTGATCCACACCCGGGTCACCCTCACCGCAGCCGAGGGACGGGGCACGGTGGAGATCAGGCCGCGTTCGGGCAGCGTCATCGCGCTGCGCGCCGACGCCGTCATGCTCTCCGAACTCACCCTGCGCGGCGGCGACGCCGAACTGCCCGCCGTGGACGTGCGGCGCGGGCAGGCCGCGTTCGACGGGTGCGAGATCGTCGGCGCCGCCTGGACCGCGATGCTGGCCGGCGGGACCGGCTCCCTGGCTCTGCGCGACTGCCGGGTGAGCAATCCGCAGGGCGCGGGCATCGTGGTCACCTCCACCACACCCACCACCGTCGAGTCCTGCACGCTCGAACACCTCGGCACCAGCGGCATCGTCCTCGCAGAGCAGGGCGACGCACGCATCCGCGACTGCACGGTACGGGGCGCCCGGGGCAACGGTCTGCTCGCCAACGGCGAGACCCGCGGCACCGTCGAGGACTGCGACATCTCCTCCACCGACAAGCCCTCCATCGCCCTGGAGGGGGACTCCGCCGTTTCGGTCGTCCGGACCGTGGTGCACGACACCAGCACCGGCGTGCACCTGAGCAGCGCGGGCCGCACCACCCTGGAGGACGTCCGCGTCACCGGCGCCTCCGGCAACGGGATCGCCCTGGCCGGAGGCGCCGACCCCGTACTGCGCCGCTGCCGCGTCTCGCGCGTGCGCGGCCATGGCGTGGTCGTCACCGACCGGGCGCGCGGCACCTTCGAGGACTGCTGGGTGGACGGCGCGCAGGGCGCGGCGCTGCGCGTCGCCGGGGCCTCCTCCCCGGCACTGACCGGGCTGACCGTCCGCGACTGCGAGGCGGCCGGACTGCTCCTGGAGGAGGACTCGGCGCCCGAGCTGGACCGCCTGGAGGTGATCGGCTCCTCGCCCGCCGTCGCCGTGCTGAGCGGAGCCAACCCGCTGCTGCGCCGGGCCCGCCTGGTCGAGCCCGCCGGTGACGGCATCGCGGCCACCCGGGACGCTCGGGGCCGCGTCGAGGACTGCGAGATCGTCCGGCCGCAGGGCGCCGGTGTACGGGTGGCCTCCGGCTCCACCCTCTACCTGGCCGGCGGCGGGGTCTCCGACACGGCCACCAGCGGCCTGGTCGTGGAGGACGGCGGCAACGTCACCGTCCGCGACTTCCGCGTCGAGACGAGCGGCGAGGAGGGCGTGGTGGTCGCCGCCGGCGGCGAGCTGACGGCCAACCGCACCTCGGTGCACGCCCCCAAGGGGCACGGCTTCCTGCTCCGCGAGGGCGCGTTCGCCTCGCTCAGCGGCTGCGAGGCCAACGGCGGCGCCCAGGACGGCTTCCGGGTGGAGTCCACCGCCCCCGTCTCGCTGGTCAACTGCACCGCCCGGGAGAACGAGGGCGGGGGCCTGGTGCAGACCGCCCCCGGGGAGCGGCTCGCGGTGGAGGGCCTGAACAGCGTCGGCAACGGCAAGCGGGACGCCTGGGGCAGCGGCAGCGCCGAGAACACCGACCCGGCGGGCTCCGGCGCCGCCGACGCACCCCCGCCGGACCGCGCGGACGGCCCGCTCGGCGCCCTCAACGCGCTGATCGGCCTGGAGAACGTCAAGCAGCAGGTGGGCACCCTGGTCAACCTCACCCAGCTCGCGCAGCGCCGCGAGCAACTCGGCATGCCCGCACCGCCGATGAGCAGGCACCTGGTCTTCGCCGGTCCGCCCGGCACCGGCAAGACCACGGTGGCCCGCCTCTACGGGGCGATCCTGGCCGAGCTGGGGTCGCTGCGCAGCGGGCACCTGGTGGAGGTCTCGCGCGCCGACCTGGTGGCCCAGGTCGTCGGCGGCACCGCGATCAAGACCTCCGAGACCTTCCAACGGGCCCTCGGGGGCGTGCTCTTCATTGACGAGGCGTACACCCTCACCTCGGACAGCGGCAACGGCGGCGCGGACTTCGGCCGTGAGGCCGTGGACACCCTGTTGAAGCTCATGGAGGACCACCGCGACGACGTGGTGGTGGTCGCGGCCGGCTACTCCCGCGAGATGGACTCCTTTCTCGGCTCCAACCCGGGTCTGGCGTCCCGCTTCTCACGGACCGTCGAGTTCGAGAACTACTCGGTGCCCGACCTGGTCGCGATCATGGAGAGCATGTGCGCCCAGCACCAGTACGAGCTGGGCGAGGGCACCGCCGAGGCGCTGGCCGCGCACTTCGGCGCGATGCCCCGGGACGCCGGATTCGGCAACGGCCGTGCCGCACGCGGCGTGTTCGAGGAGATGGTGGACCGCCAGGCGGTCCGGCTCTCCGCCCAGGCCCAGGTCGGTGAGCGTGATCTGCGGCTGCTGCTCCCCGAAGACGTCTCCGCCACCGCCGCCGCGTCCGCCGCCCAGACCGCCGGACCGGCCGACGACCCGCTCACCCGGCTCGGTGACATGATCGGCCTGGCCGAGGTGAAGCGCGAGGTCGCCGACCTGGTCAACCTCATCACCACCGCCCGGCACCGTGCCGCCGCAGGGCTGCCCGTCCCCTCGCTCAGCAACCACCTGGTCTTCACCGGCCCGCCCGGCACCGGCAAGACGACCGTCGCCCGTCTCTACGGGGAGGTGCTGACCCAGCTCGGCGTCCTGGAGCGCGGCCAATTGGTCGAGGCGGCCCGTGCCGACCTCGTGGGCCGCTACATAGGCCACACCGCCCAGTTGACCCGCGAGGTCTTCGAACGGGCCCGTGGCGGCGTGCTGTTCATCGACGAGGCGTACACCCTCACCCCGCGCGGCGGCGGCGCCGACTTCGGCCAGGAAGCGGTGGACACGCTGCTGAAACTGATGGAGGACCACCGCGACGAGGTCGTCGTCATCGTCGCCGGCTACACCGACGAGATGGAGCGCTTCCTCGCCTCCAACCCGGGCCTCTCCTCCCGCTTCCCGCGCCGGATCTCCTTCGCCGACTACTCCTCCGAGGAACTGGTCACCATCGTGCGCGCCCAGGCCGCGAACATGGGGTACGAGTGCGGTCCCGGCACCGGGCCCCTGCTCAAGGAGTACTTCGACGCGGTGCCCCGCGACCGCTCCTTCGGCAACGCCCGCCTGGCCCGCCAGGTCGTCGAGTCGATGGTCACCCGCCAGGCGGGCAGGCTCAGTTCGCTGGCCGCGCCCACCCTGGACGACCTGCGCATCCTCCTCCCGGCGGACGTCACGGCCGCGGCGCCCAAGGCGGCCCCCCGATGAGGCCGCCCGCCCGTCTGGTGTACGGCGCCGGGCTCGCGGCCGCCCTGATGCTGCCCGTGGCCGTGCCCGCCCAGGCCGCGCCCCCCTCGTACCGGCCCTCGGCCGACGGGAAGAAGGGCCAGGAGCTGCCCGGCATGCCCTCCGCGCTCGACCCCCGGGCCGAGGAGGCGGTCTGCACCCCCGCCTCGGAGGAGAAGGCGAAGAAGCGGGACTGGTCGCGTCAGCGCCTCGACCTGGACCGGCTGCACCAGCACTCCACCGGGGCGGGCGTCACCGTCGCGCTGATCGGCACCGGGGTCGCCCCCGACGCCACCGGGCTCGACGGCCGGGTCACCGCAGAGGGGGCCGCCGCCGACGACTGCGTCGGACACGGTACGTTCCTGGCCGGGCTCATCGCCGGGACCGGCGGGAACAACCCGAGGCTGGCCGGAGTCGCCCCGGGCGCGAAGATCCTGGCCCTGCGCGGCACCGACCGGCGGGGACGGCCGAGCCCCGACCTCGTCGCGGCGGCGGTGCGCGAGGCGGCCGAGGCCCGGGCCGGTGTGATCGCGGTCGCGGTCGCCCTGCCGCGCCGGGACAAGGCGCTGACCCGGGCGGTCGCGGAGGCCCGCCGGGCGGGCGCGGTGGTCGTCGCCGCGGCCACCCCGGAACCGCCGTCGAGCGGCTCCGCCGACGAGACCCCACCCCGCACCTACTGGCCCGCAGGCGAGCCCGGCGTCCTCTCGGTCGCCGACATGCTGCCCGCCGGCGCCCGCCCGCGCAACGCCCTTGCGACCGGCGCCGTCGACCTGCTCGCTCCCGGCGCCGGGGTGGTCTCCGGGGGGCCGCGCGGCGAGGGCCACTACCTCGGCGGCGGCGTCGCGGTGGCCACCGCGTACACGGCCGGGGCCGCCGCGGTGGCCCGCGCCACCCACCCCGGGGACTCGGCCGACGAGGTGGCCCGTCGGCTCACGGCGACTGCCTACCCGGCCGACATCCCCCAGCTGGACGCCTACGCGGCCGCCACCACGGTCCTCGGCGCAGCGACCGCGCCGGCCGCCGGCGCGGAGCGTGCCGCGGAAACCGTGGCCGTGCGTGACACCTCCGGCGCCGACCGCGCCACGGGCCGCGCCAAGCTCTTCGTCCTCCTCGGCGCGGCCGGTGTCCTCTCCGTCCTCTGGGCCGGGTTCGCCCTCTCGCGGGCCCGAGCCCGGGGCTGGCGTCCGGCGGAGACGGGCGCGCCGGGCCGGGGATGAACGGCGAAGGGCGCCCTCCCGCGGAACGTCCGTGGGAGGGCGCCCTTCGCGTGCTCTCAGCCCTCCTCCACCAGCGCCGTCTGCATCAGCCGCGGCTTGCGGCGGGCGATGTGCAGGGCCCGGCCCGGCGGAAGGTTGAGCGGTTTGGCGTTGCCGAAGAGGCGGCCCTCCGTGGGCGGGCAGGAGAGCAGGACGGCTGGGTTGTTGGCCTCGTCGAGGCGGCGGACGAGACCGTCGCTGAGACCACGTCCCGCGCCCATGGCGCTGCGGGCGACGACCAGGTGCAGGCCCATCTCGTAGCCGAGCGTCAGGCTCTCGAAGAGCGGCTCGAAGGGGCTCTGGAAGGAGTTCCCGGAGACCATGTCGTAGTCGTCGACCAGGATGAACAGGCGCGGGCCGGTCCACCAGTCGCACTGGCGCATCCGGGCCGGCGCGATGTCCGCGCCCGGGACGCGGGTCTTCATCGCACGGGCCGCGCCCTCGATGGTCTCGTTGAGGTTGTCGAGGGAGATCACGTGCCCGATGCGGTATTCCTCGGGGACGGCGTCCACCAGGGTGCGGCGGTAGTCCACCGCGATGATCTTCGCCTCCGCGGGGGAGTAGCGGGCGGTGATGCCCCGGGTGATCAGACGCAGCAGGTTCGTCTTGCCGCTCTCGGTGTCGCCGACCGCGATCAGGTGCGGGGTGCGGCTGAAGTCGTGCCAGACCGGTTCCAGGGCATCCTGGTCGAGGCCGAGCGCGAGGCGCATGCCGCCGCCCTCCGTGGCCTCGGGGGCGGGCAGTTCGGTGAGCGGGAGGCGGTGCGGCAGCATGCGGACCTGGGGCGCCGGAGCGCCCTGCCAGTGCCGGGAGATCTCCGTGACCAGGTGGGCGACGCCGTCGCCCAGGTCCTCCAGGGAGCCCCTGCCGTCCAGGCGGGGCAGGCCCGCGAGGAAGTGCATCTTGCTGTCGGCGGTGATGCCCCGGCCACCGGTGCGCGGCACGGAACGGGCCTTGCGGGTGTCGATCTCCGAGTCCATCGGGTCGCCCATCCGCAACTCCAGCCGGGTGCCGGCCTGGTCGCGGACCTGGGCGGACAACTCCACCCAGCGGGTGGTGGTGACGATCAGGTGGATGCCGTAGTTGAGGCCGCGGGCGGCGAGTTCGTTGAACTTCGGGATCAGGTCGTCGTAGTCCTGGCGGACGGTGGACCAGCCGTCGACCACCATGAACACATCGCCGAACGGCTCGTCGGGGAACTCCCCGGCGGCCCGGCGACGACGGTAGGACTGCATGGAGTCCAGGGTGTGGTCCACGAAGAACTGCTCGCGACGGGCCAGGAGCGTCATCACCTCGGCCACCGTCCGGTGCACCCGCTCCGGGTTGAGCCGCGCCGCGACCCCGCCGACGTGCGGGAGCGCGGCGAGCTGGGACAGTCCGCCGCCGCCGAAGTCCAGACAGTAGAACTGCACGTCGGCGGGGGTGTGGGTCAGCGCCAGGGCGGCGATGAGCGTGCGGGCGAGCGTGGACTTGCCGCTCTGCGAACCGCCCGCCACCGCGACATGACCGCCCGCCCCGGAGAGATCCACGATCAACGGGTCGCGGCGCTGCTCGAAGGGCTTGTCGACCAGGCCGACCGGGACCCGCAGCCGTCCGGCGCCGGGCCAGCCCGCGGCGATCAGACCGCGCCCCTCGTCCGGCACGATGCCGGGCAGCAGCGCGTCCAGCGGGGACGGCTCGTCCAGCGGCGGCAGCCACACCTGGTGGGCGGCCGGCCCGGAGCCGCGCAGCCGGTCGAGCGCCACGTCCAGCAGGGCCTCCTCGTCCTCGGCCCCTTCGGTCTCCGGCTCCGGCTCGGGCGGGGTCTCCAAGGTGCGGGGCACCACCCAGCCGCTGGTCCACGGCACCACCTGACTGGCCACCCGGGCCTGCACCACGGCGCCCGTCCGACGCCGGTACGTCCCCGAGGAGTACGCGGCGCGGAACCGGGTCAGGGCCTCCACCCCCGACTTCAGATAGCCGCTTCCGGGCGCGGCGGGGAGCTCGTAGGCGTCCGGGACGCCGAGCACACCGCGGCTCTCCATCGCGGAGAAGGTGCGCAGCCCGATGCGGTACGAGAGATGGCTCTCCAGCTGGTGCATGCGCCCCTCGTCCAGCCGCTGCGAGGCGAGCAGCAGATGCACGCCCAGCGAGCGGCCGAGGCGGCCGATCATCACGAACAGCTCCATGAACTCCCGGTGAGTGGAGAGCAGTTCGCTGAACTCGTCGACCACCACGAACAGGCTGGGCAGCGGAGCGAGGTCCGCCCCGGCGGCCCGGGCCCGCTCGTACTCCAGGGCCGAGGTGTAGTTGCCCGCCGCACGCAGGAGCTCCTGGCGGCGGATCAGTTCACCGTGCAGGGCGTCCTGCATGCGCTCCACCAGGGCGACCTCGTCGGCGAGGTTGGTGATGACGGCGGAGGTGTGCGGGAGTTCCTCCAGACCGAGGAAGGTGGCGCCGCCCTTGAAGTCGACCAGCACGAAGTTGAGCGTCTCGGAGGAGTTGGTCAGGGCGAGGCCGAGGACGAGGGTGCGCAGGAGCTCGCTCTTGCCGGAACCGGTGGCGCCGATGAGCATGCCGTGCGGGCCCATGCCCCCCTGCGCGGACTCCTTGATGTCGAGCTCGACCGGGCGGCCGTCCACGCCGACCGCGACCGGCACCCGCAGCCGGCCGGAGCCGGAGTGCCGGTCGAACAGGGTCTGCGGGTCGTGCCGGTGCAGGTCGGGGATGCCGAGCAGGGTGGTCAGCTCGACGTCGGTGTCCAGCGGCTGTGCGATGTCGGTGCCGAGGCTCATCCGACGCGGGGCGAGGAGCCTGGCCAGCGACTCCGCGCCGAGCAGGCCCAGCCGGTCGGGAACGCCCAGCGGCACCGAGCGCTCCTTGCGGCTGCGGTCGGTGCGCACCAGGCTCACCCGGTCCGGACCGACGGTCAGCCGCAGCGTGTTGCGGCCGGGCCGCCAGCGCAGCGCGCCGGACACGTCGAGGATCAGGGCGTTGCGGTAGCCGTGCCCCTCCCAGCGGTGGCCCTCCGGGACGCCGACGCCGTCCAGCACGACGACCGTGTACGGCTCGTCACGGCCGGGGCGGGCGTCCGGGTCGAAGCCGGGGCGCTCGGCGAACTCGGCGCCGAGCAGGTCGTCCAGCTCGGTGAGGTCGGCGGTGATCCGGCGGGCCTGGCCCGCGCCGTCCTCCTCGTGCGGGTCCAGCACGTGCGGCAGCCACTTGCCCCACTCCCAGTCGGGCCGCCGCTCGTCGCTGACGCAGAGGGCGATCCACAGCTCCTCGGGCGCGTGGAACACCGCGAGCTGTCCCAACAAGGCCCGCACCAGGGCGCGTACGGCCTCGGGCCCCTCCGCGTCCGCACCGCTCTCCCCGTGAGCCCGCTCCCCCTCGCCCGGCGCGTCCTCCGGGCGCAGCAGAATCCGGGCCGAGGAGCGCAGGTAGAGCCCCAGCGGCTGCTCCGGGATGGTGGAGTAGGCGCGGATGAAGCGGCGCAGGGCGTGTGCGCAGAGGGGTTCGAGGTCCTCCACCGGTCGGGTGGAGACGGGGTTCAGGGTGAGGGCCAACTGCTGCTCACCGACCGCGAGGCGGACCTCGCCGAAGTCCTCGTCCGTCGGGCGGCGCTCCCACAGCCGTGAGGTGCGGGCCAGCGAGCGGAGCGAGGCCGGCTCCGGGTGGCGCCAGGCGAGCGCCCGCTGCTGTTCCGCGATGGTGCTCCGCACCCGCTTGCGGGTCTGCGCCAGGTAGCGCAGGTAGTCGCGGCGTTCGCCCTTCAGCCGCTGCTTGCGCTCGCTGGAGCGGCGCATCAGCTGCCCCAGCAGCATGGCGCCGGCGGAGAGCGCCATGACGCCCATCGCCAGATACATGAAGACGCCGTTCCCGCCGCCGGGGCGCAGGAACATCAGCATCATCGAGACCGACATCAGCGCCATCGGCAGGTAGGTCCACACCGCCGAGGTGTCGGGCACCGTCTCCGCGAGAACGGGCGGCTCCTGGAGGGTCAATTGCCCATCGGGCATCTCCGGCCCGCGCCTGCGGGCCGGGCGGCGAAACAGCACGACACTCAAGGAACAGAACCTCCGGTTCACTGACTTTCCGGCCCGCCGAATACCGGCGTACCCGGCAGGGGGAAAGACCGCACCAGGCTGATTCTCCGGGGCGGCACGCGCCCCGATGAACGCCGGGTGAATATTTCGAGCGGCAGAGTGCGGAGCGGCCAACTTCCCGATGACCGACCGCATACCGGGTTCGAAGCCCGGCCCGCAGCGCGACCGGTGGCCGCAGGCAGTAGTCTGCATTCACGGAACGCGACCTGTCCACGCGGGAGGGGTTGCCGCCCGGTGCACGGGCACGATTTCCCTGCCCGACCCCCCGGTTCACGGCAGCGCGGACTTTCCGTACTGTTCGCACATTCCCTCTCCCGGGGAAGTCCTCTGTCAAAGCCTGCACGGAAGACGAGAGTTCTGCTGATGACCGACAGTGCGGTGGCCGAATCGTGCCGCCTGACCGTACGTGCGCCGAGCGTCACCATCGATCTGGCCGTGCCCGCCGACGTACCGGTCGCCGATCTGCTCCCCACCCTGCTGCGGTACGTCGGGGAGGAGGCGGAGGAGGCCGGGCTCGACCACGCCGGCTGGGTGCTCCAGCGGCTCGGTGACGCCCCGCTCGACGAGGAGACCACCCTGGCCCGCGCCGGGCTCGCCGACGGAACCGTGCTCCATCTGCGCCCGCACACCGAGGCACTCCCAGAGGCGCGGCTCGACGACCTGGTCGACGGGATAGCCGAGACGGTGGGCCGCCGGCTGCACACCTGGCACGCCGGCGCGGCCCGCGGCCTGCTGGTCGGCACCGCCGTGGCGACCGTGGCGGCCGCCCTTCTGCTGGTGTTCTGGCCGGGGGCGACCGAGTCCGCCGCCACCCGGGCGGCCCTCGCGGCCGTGGCCGGACTGCTGCTGCTCGCGGGCGCCGGCTCCGCCAGCCGGGCGGTCGGCGACCGGCTCTCCGCCGCCGCGCTCGCCCTGCTGGTCGCCCCGTGCTTCGCGCTGGTCGGCTGGGTGCTGCCCGGCGGCGACCTTTCCGGCCCCGACGCGGCACAGGTCGCGGGCGCGCGGCTGCTGGCAGCGGGCGCCGCGGCGGCGGGCGGCGCGGTCCTCGCGCTCGCCGCCACCGCGGTCGGCGCCCCCGCCCTGCTGGCCACCGCCCTGGTCGCCGTGGCCACCGCGGTCTCCGGGGCCCTGATGGGCTACACGGGTCTGGACGCGGCGGCCGCGGTGGCGCTGGTCGCGACGATCGTCGCGCTCGCCGCCGGGGCCGTTGCGCCCTTCGCCTTCAAGCTGGCCGGCATGCGGATGCCCGCGCTGCCGTCCTCCGCCGGGCAGCTCCAGGAAGGCATCGACCCGTACGCCGGCGACGAGGTCGCCGAGCGCACCGAACTCGCCGGGCGCTGGGTCACCGCGCTCTTCGCCGCCACCGGCGCCATCGCCGCGGCGGCCCTGACGGTCCTCGCCCAGCACCCGGACCTCCCCGAGACGCTCACCGCGCTCGCGCTGACCCTGCTGCTGCTCCTGCACTCCCGGGGCCTGGTCCACATCGGCCAACGCCTCACGCTGGCGGTGCCCGGTGTCTGGGGGCTGCTGCTGCTCGCCCGGGCCTGGGCGGTGGACAGCGACGCGGACGGACGCGTGGTGGTCTTCGGGGTGCTGCTCGCCGCGGCAGCGCTCCTCGTGACCGCCTCCTGGACGGTGCCCGGCCGACGGGTCCTGCCCTACTGGGGCCGGGCGGCGGAGCTGGCGCACACCGGCCTGGCCGTCGCGCTGCTCCCGCTCACGCTGTGGACAGCGGGCCTCTTCGGCTGGTTGCGCGGCCTGTTCGGCTGAGTGCTCCCGTACGCCGGTCCACCAGAAACAAGTTGAGGAGAGGCTGTGCAGTCCAAGCGCGACCAGGTCCAGGCCCACGGTTTCATGATGGGCAGGCTCAGCTCCGGCCTGCTGACGGCCGACCCGGACGCCCCGGAGAGCCCGCTGGGCCGCACCACCCGGGGCGTCGTCTTCGGCCTGTTGGTGACCGTCCTGATCGGCGCGGGCGCCACCGTCTACGGGCTGCTGCGCCCCGGCGGGAACGACACCTGGCGCAAGGGTGAGCACCTGGTCGTCAACCGCGACACCGGTGCCCGCTACCTGTGGACCGGCACCGACGGCCTCCTGCACCCGGTGCGCAACTATGCCTCGGCGCGGTTGATCGGCGGGTCCGACCTCAAGGCCGTGGACGTCTCCACCGCCTCGCTGCGGGACGTCCCCGTGGGGCCCCCGGCCGGCATCCCCGGCGCCCCGGACACCCTGCCCGGCCCGGGCGGCCTCGACGCCGGCGCCTGGCACATGTGCGTCACCGGACCGGACGGCGCCCTGCCCAGCACCTCCGGCGCCGTCGCGGACGCCGGTGTGGACCGGCCGGGGGCCACCACCCTGGTCGCCGGGGCGCCGCTGGACTCCCAGGGCGTCGGCGCCGACCGCGGGGTGCTCGTGCGGGGCCCGGACCGCACCGAGTACCTGGTGTGGCGGGGCAGCCGGCTCCCGCTGGACCCCGACTCCGACGCTCGCAACGCCCTCGGTTACGGCTCCGAGCGGGCGATGCCGGTCTCGGCGGCCTTCCTCGACGCGCTCGCCCCCGGCCCGGCCCTGAAGCCGCCGGAGGCGCCGGGGCGCGGAGGCGAGGGGCCGGAGCTCGGCGGCGTACCGACCAGGATCGGGCAGCTCTTCGAGGTCAGCGTGCCCGGTGGCGGCAGCACCTACCACCTGCTGCGGAAGGACGGTCTGGCGCCGCTGTCCCGGCTGGAGGCCGCCCTGGTGCTGGGCGACCCGGCCACGCAGAAGGACGTCTACCAGGGACGCTCCCCCGAGGCCCGAGCGGTCGGCGCGGACGCGCTGCGTGCGCACCGGGCGAAGGGGAAGGCTGCCGCCGGCTCCGCGTCCGGGGAGCTGCCCCGCACGCCGCCCGTCCCGCAGTCCGCGCCGCGCGGCACCGCGCTCTGCGCCCAGGTGGACGGCGGCGACGGCGGCGCCCGGATCGGATCGGTGCTGGTCCCGCTGACCGGGCTCGCCCCCGTCGCGGTGTCGCAGGGGACCGCCCAGCCGCTGATCGAGGCCTGCGCCCGGACGGACGCCACGGTGGTGCGTCCCGGTCGCGGCGCCCTGGTCCGGGCCCTGCACGCGAGCGGCGCCGCACACGCCGGGACCACCTACCTGGTCGCGGACAACGGTGTGAAGTACCGCGTCCCGGCCAAGGACTCCCTGAAGGCGCTCGGATACGGGGAGGGGGACATCGGCTCGGTCCCCGCACCGCTGCTCGCCGCCCTGCCGACCGGCGCGGACCTCGATCCGGCCGCCGCCTCCGGCGCCGCGGAGCCCAGGGCCACCGCGCCGAAGTGCGGCGCACCCGGCGCGACCGGGACAGGCGACTCTCAGCCATGATCCAGGCAAAAACCCCATACGGTGCCGAAGAAAGAGAAAAGGCCGAGGCGTGGGAGGTCGCACATGACTCGGCGTCGTCCCGCAGTTATTCGGCGTGAACGGCGCGCGGAGAAACCTCAGAAAAAGCTCAGATAATTGACCGGTCGCCTCTCTGGAGGATCGTGTGAAGGGGGCGCACCGCACCACCGAACGGACCGCGATGATGACCGTTCGGATTCCCCGGCTGCCCGTTTTCCGTCCGCATCGCCCGGTCTCGGGAGCTGACGGGTGGGCGCGTTCATTTCCCGGAAACCTGCGCACAACTCCGTTGGGGTGTAAGGATTCTGACTCGCAGAACTATGATCAAATCTTCCCCGCATGCGTTGCGCCGGACGCCGAGTTCTCTTTAGCCTCAGCGGGCAACGGTGCGACGAGAAGTCACTCAACGAAGGGAGCTGCGACATGGCGGACAGTGGCCAGAGGCGGGCGGACTATGCCAAGGGCTTGGGAGGTGTCTCCTCTCTGGAGTCGGCCCGGGCCGCGGTCGAGAAGATCCAGAACAACGTCGCCGAGATCGCCGCGCGTTCGGGTGTCGGCGGTGACGAGGGCCAGGCCCTGCTGAAGCTGTTCCGCAGCTGGAACGGCGAGGCTCAGAAGGTCGTCGTGCAGATCAGCAAGATGGTCGACGCGCTCCAGGAGAACGTGACGTCCGCCGACCGGCTGGCGAAGGAGAACCAGGACCTGACCGAGGTGCTCAACAGCAAGACCAGCCAGGGCGTCTTCGAGGCGCTGCGCTGACCCGTCCCCGGCGTCACCGGCCCCTCTCGCGGAGGCCGGAACCTGTGAGCGTCCCCGGGCCCGAGGGCCCGGCCACCCGAGAGGAGATGTCATGGCCGACGGCATCATCGATGTGCAGTACTCCACGGTCCGCAACGCGATCGAGGAGCTGAAGCAGCAGACCCAGCAGATCATCACCACCCTCAACAACCTGGAGGACGAGCTCAAGCCGCTCGTGACCTCATGGGAGGGTGACGACCAGCAGATGTACCGCGGTGTCCAGGCCGAGTGGGACCAGGCGACCAAGAACATGGCCCTGCTCCTCGGCGACAGCGGTGAGCTGGTCCAGAGCATCCACGACAACCACTCCCGCGACGAGCGCAGGAGCGCCGACAACTGGAGCGGCGTGCGCGCCCGATAGTCCCCGCCGGGGTCCTTGGCCGTCCGTACGGTGCGGAGGGCGGGCCCCGGCGTTCGCGTGTGCTCCCCGCCTCGCCCCCGTTCCCCGTAACCCCGCCCCGCTCCGAGCACAGGAGGACGCCTCATGGCCGGTGAGAAGGCCGACGTCAAGCACTTTGACCTCAAGCAGATGGAGAGCTTCCGGGACAACGAGGTGCACCCGGTGTACACCAAGGCCAAGCAGCACCGGGAGGACGGCAGCGGCGAGGAGGGGGAGAGTTACATCCGGCCCCTCGGCGACCTCATCAACGGCTACACGACGCCGGACAACCTCGACCAGGACCAGCAGATCCTGCGTCTTGGGCTGATGCACACCGAAGAGCTGGTCTCGGGGCCGAAGCTGATCGAGAGCGTCAAGGCCGCGGCGACGGCCCTGGACAAGTTGCTCGGTGACCAGATCGACCTCTTCAGGGAGCTCAAGGAGGCTCTCACCGACACCATCGACGAGGCCGAGAAGACCAAGAACGAGAACCTGGACGCGATCGACGCGCAGACTCTGCTCCAGACCTTCGAAGAGGTCGACGCGCTCACCAGCGGGTCCACGGTCACGGAAGAGAAGTAGCACGACCCGCGCGCAGCGGTGGCGAGGACGACACATGACCAGAGGGGTGCCCGGTGGCCGACCGGTACGACGATGAATCCAAGGACAACGTCGACAAGTACAGGGAGACCAAACCGGCGTCCGCCGACGACTGGGCGAAACTCGTCATCCACCTCACCGGCTACCCGGTGCCCGACCGCTCCACCATCTTCGACACGCTCCGCTCCGACCACGGCGGCAGGTTGTTCCGGATGGACATCAAGGAGCGCAGCCTCGGTCTCCTCGTCAAGGACTCCGGCTTCCTGCAGAACAAGGGCCAGGACTATGACATCTGGTTCTTCGACAGCGGCAAGAAGAGCTCCATCAAGCAGGCCCGGATCGTCTTCGAAGGGCGCGTGAAGCCGGGCGACGAGATCATCTTCGCCGGCGCCGACTCCGACGACGTCGAGGACGTGAGCGTTCGTGAAGGCAACGAGTTCACGGACTACAACAAGGACAAGATGAGCACGATCCCGCTGGCCCGGTACATGAACGGGCCGCGGGCGGCGCTCCTCGCCCTGCTGCGGGGCAACAGCGGGGACGCTCATTTCAGCGGGGAGGGGGTCGACGAGAAGGGCATCGTCGACCTGGACACCTTCAACTTCACCGGCGACTCCTTCGACTACGCGGCCAAGTTCTTCAAGGACCAGGCGCCGCTGCTCAAGGAGTGGGAGGACCGCTTCGGCCGGGACGACTCCAGCTGGAAGGGCGAGGCGGCAGAGGTCTTCATCAGCCTCATCAGGAAAGTCCGCGAGAACTACGACAACTACGTGGAGACCTTCAACAACACGGCGGGCACCGGCGACCAGAACGGCGTCGGCAGCACCGTGTACTCCCGCGCGCTCTCCCTGGGCCGCGCCTACCTGGAGGAAGCGGCCTCGACACTGCTGGACAAGTGGCTGATCTGGGCCCAGTCCGACTACTACGACCCGCACCGGGTGCTGCGCTACGTCCTCGACGATCTGGCTCAGTGGGTCGACAGGGAGAACGTGGCGAAGACGGACATCACGTCGTACACGACCCAGTACGTCACGACGGTCACCCACAGTCCACAGGCCGGTTTCACCCAGGTGCACCCCGACTACGGAGACCTCAACGACATCGCGAACTGGGCGAAGGTCGGTGACGCGGCGGTCGACATCTGGAGCCGCGCCGTCGACGAGCTTCTCGTCGTCCCCGCCCGCGAAGTCCAGTCGAAGCTCAACAACCAGTTCGTCTCGCTCTCCGAGGACTTCACCAGCAACATGCCCGAGCCCAAGTCGACCAGCACGGCGGGCGAGGAGTACGAGAGGAAGAAGCTGGAGGAGGAGAAGGAGAAGATCAACGAGGAGAACGAGGAGAACCGCCGGTACCAGGACGAGCTGCGTGAGGAGCAGAGGCTCCAGCGGGAAGAGGACAAGAAGCTTCAGGAGGAGCTGCGTGAGGAGCAGCGGCTCCAGCGGGAAGAGGACAAGAAGCTCCAGGACGAGTTGCGTGAGGAGCAGCGGCTCCAGCGGGAAGAGGACAAGAAGCTCCAGGACGAGTTGCGTGAGGAACAGAACAAGCAGCGTGACGAGGACCGCCGGTACGCGGACGAGTTGCGCGAGGAGCAGCGGCGCGAACAGGAGGAGGCCAAGCGGGAGGCCGAGGAGCAGGCCCAGCAGATGAAGGAGAGCCTCGGCGACATCAACGGGCCGGGCGGCGGGGGCGAGGGCCTCGGCGACCTCGACGACCTGCTGAACCTCAAGCAGGAGGTGCCGGTGACCGAGAGCCTCGGTGACCTCGGCGACCTCAACACCCCTGGTGTCGGCGGCCTCAACACCCCCGGCCCCGGCGGCGGGAACAGTCCGGGCCTCGACGACGTGAGCCATGTGATCTCCGAGAACCTCGGCGGCCTCGGGGGCGTGAACGACCCGGGCGGTGAGAACCATCCGGCGCCGGCCGGCGGACCTCTCCCCGTCGGCCAGGGCTTCGGCAACTTCGGCAACGTCAACGGCCCGGGCAACACCAGGAACCCCGCCGACGCGGCCAACGAAGCGATCACCCAGAACCTGGGTGACCTCGGGGGGCTGAACGGTGGGGGTGGTGTTCTGGATACTCCGACCGGTGGCAGTGTGCAGCTCGGTGGTTCGGGTCTGACCACCGACTTCCCGGATGGCAGTAGCACGTCGTTCGATCCGGACAGCGGGTTGCTGACGACTACGCATCCGGATGGCAGTGTGAGCACGGAGGGTTTGGGGGACGGGGTCCGGGTGACCAATCCGGATGGTTCGGTCACCTCGCTGGGCGACGACGGCAAGTTGACCACGACGTTCCCCGACGGTACGACGCAGGTGGTCGATCCCGCGACGGGTCAGGCGGTCTCCACCGCCCCCGACGGCACGACCACCACCCAGAACCTCGGCAGCCTAGGGGGTCTGAACGACCGGGGCGGGGCGGGGGGCCTGGGCGACCTGGGCAGCATCCGGGACCTGGGCGACATCCGGGATCTGGGGAACCTCGGCGACATCAACGCCGACCTGCCCACGGAGTCCCCCGGCGACTTCGGTGACCGGGAGACCGTCAACGACCTGGGCGACCTCGGCAACCTCAACACCGACGGGCCCGGCCTGGAGACCCCGACGGGCGGTCTGACCGAGCTGGAGAACGGCGACTTCGCCACCACGTTCCCGGACGGCGGCAAAGCCGTCTTCGACCCGAACAGCGGGCTGCTCACCAGCATCGGGGCAGACGGCTCCAGCGTCATCACCGACCTCACCCACGGGGCCCAGGTGACAAACCCGGACGGTTCCACCACCAGCCTGGACAACGGCCGGCTGACCCACTCCTTCCCTGACGGCTCCCGTCAGTCCATCGACCCGGACACCGGCATCGCCACCGTCACCGACCCGCAGGGCAGGACGGAGACGATCGACCTCGACGACCTCAACGCGCGCGGGGGCAGCGGGAACAGTGAGCGGCCCGACTTCCTCGACGACCTGCGGGACCTCGGCCAGAACCGCGACCTCGGCAACCTCGGCGAGCTCAACGGAGACCGGGACGCCGACAGCCCCGGCGCCGGGCAGGGCCTCGGTCTCGATGCCCTCCAGGGGCTCGGCGGCGGTAGCGGCGGCAGCGCAGGCGGAGGCGGAAGCGGCGACGGGATCACCACCCGGGACGTCTCCTTCTCCGACCTGGGGGTCGGCGCAGCCCAGGCCGGCGCCGGGCCCTCCGGCAGTGGCCTCCCCGGTACGGGTCTCTCCTCCGCGGAGACCCTCGGCCAGGTGTCCCCGCTCTCCGACAGCGCCACGAGCAGCGCGACGGCCCCTGGCGTCGGTGGCAGCGGGCCGGGGGCCCCGGGCGCCCCGGGTACGCCGGGCACCCCCGGCATGCCGATGGGCGGCGGCATGGGGGGCATGGGCGCGGGCGGCGAGAAGGGCAACGGCGAGCGCGTGCGCGCCGTCCTGGTCGACGCGGCGGAGGAGAGCGAACGCCGCAACCGCCGCAGGCGCAGCCCGTGGAACAGGCAGGAGGACAACGACACCTTCCTGGCCCCCGCCTCCCGGGTGACGACCACCGGCGGCAACTCCCCCGAGGAAGAGGCGGAGCAGGAACGCCGCCCCGTCACCTCCGCCGACTACCTGGAGGAGGACGCGGACGTATGGGGCACGGAGGAGGGCGGCACCCCGGCCGTCATCGGCAGGTGACGACCCATCAGGCCCCGTCGTGGGGGCCGGAGGCGCAGGCCGGACCCGGCGCCCGTACGGTCATGCGTGGAGACGGGAAGAACGAGGCGGGAGGGGAACGGGCGTGACGGAACCGCTGGAGAAGCGCCTGGAGAAGGCCATGGCCGAACTGCACGCGGCCCAGGAGGCGGTCGCGCGCACCGAGCGCGAGCTGCGGACGGCGTCGTTCGCCGTGCTCTCCTCCGACCGCGCGGTCCGTGCCACTTCGGGCCCGCAGGGTGAGCTGACCGGGATCGAGTTCCTGGACAACAAATACCGTGACATGTCCCCCCAGGAGCTGGCCGCCAGCGTCCTGGAGGCGGCGAGCGCGGCCCGCCTGAAGATGAACCGGCATGTGATGCGGGCGATGGCCCCCTTCGCCGAGCCCAGCAGCAACGTGCCGGAGCTGAAGGGCTTCGAGCTGGACTGGGAGCGCATCTTCGGACCCGAGGTGCTGCGCGAGGACGACGAGGACGCGGCACGGACCGGCCCGGCCACCCCCGCCTGGCGGGACGCGCTCGGCGACGAGGGAGAGGACTGACGGATGGGGCAGCGGTACTACGTCGACCCGCATCGCATCGAGGCCCTGGCACAGCAGTTGGAGGAGATCGGCACGCTCACCAGGAGCATGACCGAGGAGTTCCTCGACGAGCTGGCGCCCACGGTCTCGTGGCCCGGCACCAACAGCGAGTTCTCGGAGAAGGCCAGACCGCAGGAGCAGAAGGAGCGGCAGACCACCAAGGACACCATGCTGTCCATCCGCGACGCACTGGTCGGCATCACCGACGCCACGGTCAGCAACGTCCGGATGATGAAGGACACCCGTGACCGCAACATCGACGAGATCGAGCACGGCAACAACCGCCTCGACGCCGACGGATTCGACGGCCCGGGCGGACATGGCCGCCGCTGATCCGCGAAGCGCAGGCCGCTCCCGTACGCGATCGGGAGCGGCGGCTCCCACCTGCCCGGACGCCCCGCGAGGCGGCCACCGATGAGCATCCAGGTATCGCCCGAGGTCAACGCCATGATCTTCATCCTCACCGGGGAGAAGCTCATGGACGCCGACGAGGATCTCGCCTTCGAGAGCCGCCGGCCCTACTCCGGCCTCGGGCGCAAACTGGAGCGGCTGTCCACGCTGATCGACAAGTCGGTCCACGACATCGGCGAGTCCATGCCGGACGACCTCGCCACGTCGTACAGCCGGGCGATGGGCATGCTCGTCGACGACGGCGGCAAGAACTACCTGCGCGACTTCGCCGAGCAGCTCGACAAGATCGCCGAAGGCCGGCGCAAGACCTCCATGGACATCATGGAGTCCAAGTGGCAGGTCATCGCAGAGATCATCCGGCTGCTCATCGAGATCGCCATCTACCTGGCGATGTCCTTCTTCACCGGCGGAGCCTCGGCCAGCCAGATCATGATGGCCAAGCTCCGCAGTCGCTTCTTCATCCTCACCACCCTCAGCCACCTGCTCCAGCGGCTGCACCTGACGCCCTCCCTGACCGAGGCGTTCGCCGAGGCGTTCACCACTTTCGCCGTGCGGCTGGCGATGATGAACTTCGCCCCGGACGGCCGCCGCCCCGACGGCATCGACTGGAGCGACATCGGCAAGGCCGCCGCGTTCGGTGCGGCGGCGGGCTTCTTCACGAGCGTCTTCGACAAGTTCGCGAAGGACATCGTCAGGAGCTACGACGGCAACTTCCTGAAGAGCGGACCGGACTACAAGAACAACCCCGGCCTGCGGGACACCCCGAACCATGACCTGAAGAACAACGGCCCGACCCCCGACCCCGACCCCAAGCCGAACCCCGACCGCGACCACCTCACGAACGACCGCCCCGACCCCGGCCCGCACGGGAACGGGCCGATCCCCCCGCTCAGCCCGCCGGTCACCTTCCGGGACAGCCCGTTCGCCTTCCGGAACAACCCCGATCTGTGGCGGAACAACCAGATCCTGCGCTACAACGCCGACCGGCCGGGCGCGCTGGCGGGGCACTATGGGCTCAAGGGGACCGCCGACTTCCTCGCCGCCGGGTCCGGCGAGGCGCTCGCGGAGATCCTGGTCAAGGGGGCCTTCGACGGCGACTGGTCCACCAGCTGGTCCACCTTCGTCGGTGCGGGCATCAGCAGCCAGGTCGAGTCGTCGCTCACCAGCACGGCCCTGAACAGCGGTGCCGAACTGCGGCACGCCATCGACAAGTTGCGCAACCAGCCACCGCCCACCGTCTCCGACGGCGGTGACTCCGGCGCGCGCGACTCCGTGGACTCCTCCCGCACCGCGGACGGCCCTGACCGCACCGACGGCCCCTCGCGCACGGACACCACGGGCGGCGACGGGCCCGCACTCGGCGGGCCTGCACCGGTCGTCCAGCAGACCACCGGCCACAATGACTTCACCGGCAGCCGGCCGCCGCCCTACCTCGCGCCGGAGCCGCCGCCGTACGTCCCGGTAGACCCGCCCCCGTACTCCCCGGGCCCGATGCCCGTGACCGCCGCGGAGAACACCCTGTGGCAGCAGGTCCACCAAGGCCCCGCCGAGATGCGCGAGCAGGCGCTGCGCGACCTTGCCGCTGTACGGGGCGGCCAGCCGCCCAGCAGCACGGAGAGCGGCGTACGCGACGGCCTGCACGCCAACCTGTCGCAGCTGCCCGGGGTTCGGGTGGTGCCCGCCGGGGGCGGCCCCGAGGCCCAGGTGGGCGCCGAGGAGGTCCGCAGGGCCCTCGGCGGGTTCGGCACGCCGGTGACGGTGGCCCCGCCGATCGGTGGGGGCGGCTCCATGGCTGGGGGAACCCCGGCGCCGTCGGCCGCCGACTCGGGGGCGCCTGGTCCGGGCGCGGTGGGTGGTGCTTCGGATGTGCGTGATCCGGGGCAGGTCGGCGGTGGTTCGGATGTGCGTGATCCGGGCGGGTCGGACGGTGGCTCGGATGTGCGTGGTCCGGGACAGACCGGCGACGGCTCGGAGGTGCGCGAGGTGTCGGCCGAGGCCCCGTCCGCCGTCGCAGGCCCCGCCGCCGGCGCCGCCGCGCCTCCGCTGACGATCGTCGTCTCGGAGGCGCAGCCACCGGCCGCGGGGTCCCCGGAGGCAGCCGAGTTGCTGGACGGCGCCGGGGTCGATCGGGCCGTGGTGCTCGGCCCGCCGGCCGCGCCGGTCCCGTCGGACGTGACGGGGGAGGCAGGGGAGCCGGTACGCAGCGCCGTCGAGCTGACCCGCCACGGCCCCGGCGATCCGGTCCAGGTCCGTCCGCTCACCGGTCCGGAAGCCACGGGGATGCCGGACGGCACCGCGGGGACGGCGTTCCCCGGAGCCGATGTGCTGCTGCCGCTTTCGGCCGCCCTCGGCGCGTCCCCCGTCGCGTCGGCGACCCCGTCACCCGTCGCGTCCGCCGCTCCTGCGCCTGCCACGCCCGGCACGCCGACCGCTCCCGCGCCCGGGACGTCGGCGACCCCCGCGCCGGCCACACCGCCGCCCGGGGTGAAGACCGTCGGCAAGCCGGTCGGTGGCGAGCTCGCACCGGACGACCCGGACCCGCGCCCCGTGCAGGTGCTTTCAGGCGAACCGACTCCCGAGGCCGGCGCAGAGGGCGGCACGGAGGGCGGCACGGAGGGCGGCACGGAGGCCAAGCCGCCGGTCGTCACCACGAGCGACACCGCGCCCGCCCGGGACCTCAAGCCGACGCTCGCCACGGCCACCGACGGCTCCCGCACCGCCACCGACGTCCCCGCGGCGTACAAGCCGGCCACCCTGTCCACCCCCTGGAGCGAGACGGCCACCGATCTGTTCCTGGAGTCAGGGCGCGGTGACGGAACCGCCCCTGCGACCGGTGCCCGCGCCACCTCCGACCGTGACACCGGCGCCGACCCGGGCGCCGGCCCCGCCACCGGCCCCGGGGCCGGCGCGCCCCCCCTCACGGACCGGGAGCCGCCGGGCCGGCCCGAGACGCTCCGGGACTTCCTGCCGGAGAACGAGTGGTGGCAGTTCTACATCGACCCCAAGAACCACGACGCCGCGCTGGCCGCCTTCCCCGACGACCCAGGCTCCTACTACGACCACGACCGGTCCCCGGGCTTCCAGGCGGGCATGGTCGCCGCGTACGCCCGGTTCCTGGGCGACCCCGACACGGTCGCGGCCCCCATGGACTCGTCCGCCTACCAGGCCATGCACGGTCTGGCGACCGGCCATCTCGGGCGTACGATCGGCTGGTCAGGCGGCGGGACCACCCAGTTCCCGCTGCGCGGCGACGCGCTCGCCCCCGACATCTTCGACGAGCGCATCGGGGACCAGCCTCTGGTCTACGACATGACCACGCACAACTGGGCCAACCCGCTGCCCTCGCCCCGGCCGGTCACGATCCTCACCCGCTTCCTGCACAGCAACCCGGCGCTGGCGACCACCTACAAGAAGGGCGCCGCCGCCGGCCTCGTCGACACGGTGTTCCAGCAGCACTACGCGCGGGTCGGCCGGCCCGACGCCGACGACGGAGCCAAGCTCGCCTCCATCGCCCGCACAGTCCGGGCGCTGCACGTGGTCCACCCCTTCCAGGACGGCAACCTGCGCTCCAACGTCCAGGTCCTGCTGCCCAAACTCCTTCTGGAACAAGGCTTCCGGCCCGTCGTGCCCGACGACATGTACAGCCTGTTCCAAGGCGGCCGTTCGGTACCGCAGATGGTCGAGTCCCTGGTCCGCAACGGCGCCCTGGACACCGGCGCGGCACGCCCGTCCCCGGAACAGACCGCCACGGACCCCGATCCGGAGCCGGGGCGCGGCGACATCGACACCACCGGGGGGAAAAGGCCCACGCCCCCCGAGGGGCAGCCGGTCGTCACCACCCTGAGCGGCCACGCGGTGCCCTTCGCGCAGCTGCGGCGCTGGGTGCCGCAGGGAACGGACCAGCCCCGGCCCGGCCGCGCGGTGCAGACGCTGACCATCTCGCAGAGCCCCGCGGAGGACCGTTCGGGGCAGAGCGCGGGACGCCGGGCGCTCCTCGGCCAGGACACCTTCCGGAGTGTGCGCACCACCTCCGCCGAGGCCCCGGCCCCGGGGGCCGGGGAGGTCCCGCCCGCCCCTCGTACGGTGTTCACCGGACCGCCGACCGCGCTCCCCGGCGCCGGAGCGGAGGGGGGCGCCGACTACTTCGCGAGCCACGGGACCCCCCGTACCGTCACGCTCGGCACCGACGACGCCGCGCACCCCAGTGTGAAGGTCACCGGAGTGCAGCTCGGCGAGGTGCTCAAGGCCTGGGCCGGGGACGGCGATCAGGATCGGCCGCTGGTGCTCTTCTCCTGCGAGACCGGGCGGCAGCCGCGGATCGCGGGACTGCCGGTGGCCCAGCACGTGGCGAACCGGACCAGGCGCCCGGTGTACGCCCCGACCACAGAGGCGGGCACGGCCAAGGACCGGGACGGCAACGTCCGCGCGGTGCTCACCGAGGGCCCGGACGGGCCGGGCCAGTGGCGGCTCTTCACCCCGGAGCCCGGCGGCGCGGAGCTGGAAGAGCTGGCACGCGACGCGGGCCTGCACGCGGGCCCGGACCCGGCCGACGCCTTCGCCCTGGCCCGTACCCTCCAGCAGATCCGCACACTGCGCGAGGCCCTCGGTACGGACGCCGAACAGCAGCCCGGCGGCCGGGAGTCGCTCGCCGGACTCGCGTACGTGGACGGCCTGCGCTGGCTCGATCCGGACACGGCCGCCCGGTACGGCGACGGCCGGATGACCCCGGACCTCCTGCGCCGGATGGTCATCGACCGGCGCCGCGCGACGGGTGCGACGACCGGCGGCCCTGGGACGGACGCCGCGGCCCCCGGCACCGGTGACTCCTCTGCCGACCCCGGCCCCCAGGAGTACCGCGCGTTCCTGCGTGCCGCAGCCGAGGCGCGGGCCACTGCCGCCCCCGGCGCCACGCTCGACGCCCTGCTGCCCCCGCCGCCCCCCGAGCTCCCGCCGACCACCCTGATCTCGCCCGACGACGTGGCCGGGCTCACCTACGCGCCCGCCGCGCGGATCACCTGGTCGCTCTCCACCGCGCCGCTTCCCCTCTCCGACCTGGCCCTGAGCCCTGAGGACACCGCCGAACTCGCCCGTCGCCGAGCTGATCCGGCGCCCACACAGAGCCGGCCGGAGAGCCTCGCCGAAGACCTGACTCTGTTCAGCAAGGCCCCGCTGACCCCCGGCCCCGCGGACACCGTGCGCGCGGAGGGACTGGCCTTCCGCCGGCTGCGCACTCCGGGCGGCGGCAACTGCCTCTTCCGATCGCTGCTCGACAGCGCGCGCAGCCGGCCCGTCCCCCCAGCGTGGGCCGCGCGGGACGTCACCCGGCTCCGTGAGCTGCTGCGCGACCGGCTCACCGGGTCCGAACTGCTCGCCACGGCGGCCGAGGCCACCCCCGATCCGGTGCTCGCCGTCGTCGACGACCTGCGGATGACCGCCCTCGCCGGGACACGGGACGCGGGCGCGCAGAACCGGATCGCCCAGCGCTGGGACCGGATCGCGCAGGCGGTCGTCACCGACGGAGACGGCCGACGGTGGCGGCGGATGCTCCGGGACAGCGGCTACCCGCACCTCGCCGAGGTGGCGCCGACCCCGGCAGACGCGCGGCGGCTCGGCGCCGACGGGCTGATCCTCGCGGCGGCGGAGCTCCCCGCGCTGTGGGCGTCGCCCTTCGCCGACGTACTCCCGCAGGCTTTGGCGCACACCCTCGACCTCGACCTGCGGCTCGTCCAACCGGACCCGCAGGCGCCGGGGAGCACTTTCGTCACGCCCCTCAACCCGGGCGGCCGGGGTGAGGCCCTGCACCTGTCCTACAACGGCGCCGACCACTTCGACGCCCTCATCCCGGCCTCGGTGTCCTTCGCCCCCGCCTCCGTGCCCGCCCTCACCCCCGCTCCGGCCACCCAGGACCCGGCCGGCACCGACGTCTTCGGGGAGTGGCTGCGCAGCATGGGCGGGATCACCGAGCTGGACGCCCCCGGCGCCCGGCCCCCGGACCGGGGCGATCCCGTACCACTGGAGACACAGCTCGAAAGACACCGCCCCGCACGTGTGCTGACGGGCGAGGACGCCCGCCCGCCGGGTCCCGCGCCGCGTACCGTCGCCTTCGAGGACGGCGGCCGGCTGCCCACCGTCCTGATCAGCCCGGACGCAGAGCCGGGCGGCGAGGGGCCGGGTCCCCGCCCCGCCGCGCCCCGGACAGGGCTCCTGAACGGCGTCGGCGTCCTGACCCTCCGCTCGCCCGAGCAGGTGGCTCAGGAGATCCTCGGCAAGCTGCCCGAGAAGCTGCGCGCCCAGTTCGACGAGGCGGAGCTGCTGCGCCTGCTGACCGATCAGCCCGGCGCCTTCACCGCCCCGCGCGGCGCCCGCTTCGTGGGCCGGGAGAAGTCCGGCGTCGGCCACGAGATGACCGTCGAGGCCGTCCCGTACCACCGCTGGGAGCGTTTCTCCGACGTCAACGGCTCCACCGTCCGGGTGGACACGATGCGGCGCGGCCAGGCCGGCACGGGCGGCGGGCGCAGTGTGGGCGTCGGACGCCGGGTGGCCGCCGCGGTGGGCATGGGGCCGCCGCTCAACTGGATGCTGAAGATCGGTGTTTCGCTGGGCTGGAGCCGCCGGACCGACTACACCCTGGGCACACAGGCGTACCACCAGTCCGAGTACCGGGCCGTGGACGGCTCGCATCTGCACCTGGACGACGTCCACTACCAGGTGCGGGTGGAGCGCGTCACCGAGGCGCCGGAGACCACAGGGCCGGACGCCGCCCCGCCCGCTCCTGCTCCCCGTTGGCGGCGCACCCCTGTGCACACCGCGACGTTCGCCGTGCGGGACGGGCTGAGCTGGCGGCTGCCGGACGATCTCACCGTGCCGTTCACCGGGCCGAAGCGGGCGCCGGAAACGCTCACCTTCCCGGACGGCATCGAGCCGCGGATCAGCGACACCGCCGCACTGCACCTGACGGACCCGCCGGAGGAAGTGGCCCTCGCCATCTCCGGTGCACGGCCCGGGAGTTCAGCGCACCGCACGCTGGTCTCCTACCTTCGGCCCGGGCGGCTGCACGGTCTGTTCGGGCGGTTCTCCGGACCGGTCAGCGGGCCCGAGCTGACCCGTGGCAGCGGTCAGCACCCGCTCGGGCACCTGGTGGTCGAGCGGTCGGTCCCGCACCGGGCCACCCTGGTCACCGAGTCGGTCAAGGCGGAGGTGCGCGACCTCGCCCAGACCACCTACCAGAACCAGCGCGCCCATGTCCGTGCCACCCGTTTCGGCGTCCAGGTCACCGCCGGTCCCAGCTTCACCCTCATCGGCCCGGAGACCGACGTACGCATCCAGGGTGGTCCGCTGGTCCGCGCGGACCTCGGCACCGGCCGGGGCCACTACCTCGGCAACGACGCGGCCCGCAAGGTCACCGGCCGTGTCCGCAACCACCCGCTCGCGCTCTACCGGGTGGAGCGCACCCTGATGGTGCGGGGGGCCGGCGAACCGGCGTCCGCGGCCCGCCCGGTCAGGGTGGTCAGCCTGGACTGGATATCCACCCAGGACGCACGCCGGCTCGCGGGCTGGGACAGCCGTACGCCCGGCGCGACAGGCCCGAACCCGGACGCAGAGCCGCCGGTGCCGTGGTACCTCACCCGCGACGAACCGGTGCACCTGGGCGGTCAGGTCCGCGCGGAGGGCTTCCGGCCCGACCAGCGGCCTTCCGCCCGGCCGGTCCGGGACGGGCAGCCGCCCGCCCAGCAGAGTCGGCCGAGCCCGAACGGCCGACCGCTCCCGGCCCCCGCCCCCGACCCCGTTGCCCAGGACCCCCTGCGGGCCTTCGCCGACACGGTGTTGGACACGCTCCACCGCTCCTACCCGACCCTCTTCGTCCCGCCGCTGATGCTGCGGCACCCGCGACTGGCCAAGCTCTGGTACGGGGACGGGCGCATCCGGACCGCGCTGCACAACGACCGCCAGGTGCGCGAGGCTTTGAACCGGCCCAGCCTGGCGCAGAGTCTGGACGACCTGACGACCACCGGAGTGCCGGTCACCCTCACGGAGGACGGCAAGGTGCGGCGCGGCCACCACACCCTGATCCTGCGGGCGCGCCTCACCGACCGGCGGTTCGAGACCACCATGAGCGAACGCTCGCTGCGCAACGCGGTGATCGGCACCGAGGTCTCGGGCCAGGGGCAGCAGACCTCCACCACGCTCTCCGCCGGCGTCGAACTGGGCATCTCGCCGCGCGACCACGACAAGGCGCCCGAAGCCGGGAGGCCGCGTCAGATGGGCAACGTCTCCCTCGGCGGCCGTTACGCGAAGACCGACACGAAGGCCACCCGGAACACCGTCGCGGTCGCCCACGACCAGCTGGCGTTCCAGAACGGAGCCGACCTCTACAGCTACCAGGTGGAGCTGGGCGCCACCTTCGAGGGCCACCGCCGCCCACGCGGCTGGACCCGGCTCGTCTCGGTCGGTCTGCTGGGCGCGGGCGTCTTCGTCAGCAAGGTCGAGGAGCGCCCGCTGTTCAGCCGGGGCAGGGAGACCGTGGGGCGGGTGGAGCTGGCCGTGCCCGCGGCGCACGGCTCCGAACGCTACGCCCCCGCCGACCCTCCGGCCGCAGGCCCCGGGACAGGGGCAGGGGCGACGGCGGCGCCCGAGCCCGCCCCGCGCGCCCTCTCCTCCACCGAAGCGGACCAACTCCTCGACGGAACGCGCCCCTTGCCCCGCGACGAGTCGTCCGACCGGCACCTCGTCCACAGACTCCTGCGCTCCCCCCACGTGGTCCTCAGCACCGAGGGGGGCCGACAGCGCCAGCAGCTCGTCCAGGACACCGCCGACCGCGCTTCCGGCGCCTCCTGGCATGTCAGCGCCCCCGGCGCCCCGATCCGCACGGCGCTGCGCCGGGCGATGGCGAACCTCAGTATCGCCGGACAACTCGGTCAGTACGTGGGCCCGTTCGGCTCCCGTGTCCCCGGGCTCAACGGTGCGGGCCCCTTCTCCACCCACTACCTGAAGGCGGCGGTCCGCGGCGAACTCGGCAACCTACGGGTCACGAGCGACCCGAAGCCCGGCAGCCTCGAAGCCACGATCGGCAACGAGCACCGCGTCGCCGGCAGCGCCGGCGCCGTGTCCCGCACCACCCTCGGTCTCCAGGGCGCCACCATGCCGCTGCAGCAGGCGCCCGGCGAACAGGCCGTGGTCGGCTCGTACGCGGCGGCTCTCCAGTACGCCTGGGGCAAGGGCCGCAGCGCCTCGCAGACCCTCACCCGGGGACGCAACACCACCCTCACCTACGCCGGGCGGATGTACCTGGTGATCGCCGACGCCGCCGAGACCGTCGCGGTACGGGACCACTGGACGGCCGCGATGGGGGCGGTCGGCACCCGCGCCGGGGCCGGGATCAGCGCCGCCGCCGGGCGGGTCTCCGAACGGCTCGGGCGGGGGCTCGCGCCGCGCCGGGCCGCCGCCGCACTCCAGCGCATCCGTGACGCGGTGATGTTCCACCTGCCGTTGCAGGACGCCATCGAGGCCGGGCTCGCCCCGGACGGCCTCGGCGCCACCACACCGGGCAACCTCGGCGGCGGCTACCGGCTGCCGCCCTTCCTGAGCCGCCGCCGCTTCCCCTCCCACCCCAGCGGCCAGCTCGACGCGAGCCGGGTGGCCCAGCAGTTGATGGGGCAGCTGGAGAGCATCGGCGTGCCCTCGCACGACCGCGAACAGGTCCTCCAGCGCCTCTCGCCGGACTTCCTCCGTTCCCATCTGCACGAGCTGACGACCGACGGCATGACCCTGCCGGTCCGCTACCGCGCGTGGAGCCGCCCGCACCACCTGCCGGTCGGGGGCAGCCCGGGGCAGCTCCGGTTCACGCTGACGCCGGTCACCACCACCGTGGAACGGCTGCGCACCGGCTACGAACTGGAGGACTACCGCACCACGGCCCGGGACGCCGCCACGGGCGCGTCCCAGGACCGCGGGGCCGACGTGACGCTCAGCGCGAGCCAACGCGCGGCGGGCAGTGGGGCGCTGGTCGCCAACCCGGGGCTCCAGGGCACCGGGGCCAAGCAGCGGTCGAGCGCCCGGACCGAGACCACCGGCAGCACCGCGATGCCGAACATCGCCACCACCCAGACGCACGCCGAGACCGTCACCTCGTACACCCTGACCGTCACCATGGCGGACGTTTCCGGCGAACCGCTCAGCCCCACCGCAACCGCCCCGGTCGGCAGCCTCAACGAGATCCTTCCGACGAGCCTGCTCACCCCGGTCGGCGACGGCGCCGACGGCGCGCTCACCGAGCAGGACATCCCCGAACCGGACGGCGCCGTCGGGGTGCTGACGGCCAAGCAGGCGCAGCCGGAGGCCATCGCGAAGTGGCGTCGCACCACGGACGGGGACACCGACGCCCCCGACCCGGACATCCTCCCCTTCGACGACCGCATCGGTTCCGGCATCCTCGCCGTGGACATGCTCGGCGCTCCCCACGTGCGGGACGCTCTGACCCTCGCCACCGCGCGCGCCGACGGCTTCCCCGGCGACAGCGACCTCGGCCGACGGCACACCGGCACGGTGCTCGCCGAGCGCGTACGGATGGCCCGTCACACCCCGCTCACCGGCCTCGGCACCGCCCCCGCCCAGGCCCAGCAGGAGGCCACCACCCAGGTCGGGCTGACCGCCGGATTCCGCGAGGCGCTCGGCGCGAACGGTTCGCCGCTGCCCACCCAGTCCTCCGCCCACCTGATCGGCCAGTCCCACACCGCCGACTCCCGCCTCTACGCGAAGATGCACCGCCGTGGCGCCCGCCTGCTCGCGGTGGAGAACAAGCCGCGGATGGAGGCGATGCAGCGACGCAAGACCTCCGACGCGCTGGAGGCGGGCATCGTCGACAACGTCGAGGGCGCGGTGAGTTCGTCGCCGATGGCGGGCAACAGCAACGCGGGCGTGACCAACCCCGGCGCCACGGTCCCGATCGGCGGGGCGGACGACGGCACCGCGCTCAAGGGCGCCACGGACACCACCCTCGGCGCCCACCTCAAGGTCGTCACCGACCGCAGCATGCTCTTCGCGCTCCCGGTGAGCTGGCTCGCGGTCGCAGAGGTCGACCACCGGTTCACCGACAGCCGCCCGATGCGGGCGCTCGGCCGCCCGAGGCGCGGACCGCGCGCCGCCGAGGCCGAGACCACTGCCCTGGTCTGGCTGCGCGAGGACATCGCCCGCGACTACGGACTCCTGGACGACGCCACGTTCCCCGACGAGGCCCGCACGGCCTGGGACGACCAGGCCAAGGCGGCGGCCGACCTGGCCGCCGCCGAGAAGAACTACTACGACGCCCGCGCGAAGGCCCGGGGGGCCTGGCTCGACCTGAGCGCGGACGAGCGGGCCGCGCTCGGCGACGGCCACCCCGACCGGGCGACCGTCCTGCCCCGGTCCGTGGCCCAGTCCCCGGCCGTCGCCGTCTGGCAGTCGGCCCGCGAAGAGGTACGCCGGTGGGAGCGGCACACCGACGCCGCCGCCGCGGACCACCACCGCCTGCACCTCGCAGCGACCCGCCTCACCGCCCACCACCAGGGTTCGGCCTCGGTCGCGGTGAAGGACCTGCCGCAGGAGTACACCGCCCCCGGCTGGCGCTCGGAGGCGCCGGAGCCGTACACGATCACCGATGCCGCCGGCTCCGTCCCCCGCACCCTCACCTCGCCGGACGGCACCACGGTGCGCGCGGTGCACGCCGTGCCGCACGACGGCGCCTCGTTCTTCCACGCGCTGCTCGCCGCGGCCCACGACCGCGGACGCCTTCCCCACCTCCTCGGCAGCGACCTCGCCGAGCGGTTCGCGGCCGGCCCCGGGGACGCGGCGGTCACGGCCGAGGCCGTCGCCGCCGCGCGCGACCGACTCGCCTGGGCGCTGGCCGACAACGGCAACGAGGATCTGCTGAACGCCCTGGCGCTGGACGCCGCGGACACCTTCACACAGGAGGAACTCGACCGCGCGGGAGCAGAGCTGACCGCCGAGCAGCAGGCGGAGTTCGGCGCGCTCGGCCGCCTCCCGCAGACGTTCTGGCCGACGACCGAACAGCGGGTCGCGCTCGCCACCGCGGCCCTGTCCCGCCCGTTCGCGGCCGAGCCGCCGGCAGCGGACACGACGGGCCGGGACGCGGGAGAGCCTGCTCGGCCCGAGCGCCGCGCGGGTGACCACGGCGGCGCCGACCTGCTGCCCGCGCTCGCCGCCCGGGTCCTGGGCACCCCGCTGACGGTGGTGACGGGGGAGGGCCGGGAGCAGCTCTTCCTCCCGCACGGCGCGGACCCTGCGGCGGTCGACGCGGCTGCCGATCCGGTGCTCTTCGCCGAGGGGGGCTTCTTCCACGCCACGCTCCCGGTCGGTACCGCCCCCCCGGTCGCGACGCCGCTGCCGACGCCCACGACGGCTGCGCCCACGGCGACGACGCCCACGAAGCCCCCCGCGCACCGCAGCCACGCCACGGCCCCCTGGCTCCCGCCGGCCGACGCCACCGGCCCGCGCTACCGCCTGGACCGGGACGGCGTACTCACCGCCCCCGACGGCGCGACCTACGCCCAAGGCGCCCCCGCCGGCCGGGGCAACGGCTTCTTCGGCGCGCTCTCCACGGCCCTGCGCCAGGCCGCCGGGCAGCCCGGGGCAGACCCCCAGGAGGCCGCGCGGCTGCGCAACCGCGCCGGAGCGACGCCCGACCAGCTGATGAGACTGAACGGCCTGCCCGGCGACCCGGCGGAGCGCGACGCGCTCTTCACGCCCCCGCCGCCCCCCGCCTCCCTCCCGGACGCGCCCCCGCCGAACCAGGAGGCCCACGAGGGCCGTCTGCGCCGCCACCTGGTCGAGGCTCCCTGGGGCCCGGACGCCGACCGGGCGGTGGCCGCGTGGGCCGCCGCCGCCACCGGCGCCACCGTCACGCTGGTCGAGGAGAACGGCACCGCCCACACCTACGCCGGCCCCTCCACCGGCGCACCCGCCCTGCGGCTCCGCCGCCGTGGCGGCGATGTCGTCCCTCTGCTCCCGCGCACCCCTGCCCTCCCGCCGAAGACCGGGGGCCCGGTGCAGCAGACACCCACCGGTCCGGACACCCCGGCCCCGGCGGCCACCGGCGCCGAAGCCATCGGCCCGCCGGTCGCCGCGCCAGAGGCCACCGACCCGCCCGTCCCCACCGACATCTCCGTACCGGCCCCGCCGGCCCAGCAGCCGGACCCGGCCACCGTCCCGCTGCCTCCGACCCCCACCGGCGGCGACCACCTCGGGCTGCCAGGGGCGGAAGAGGCGTACGAACTGAGCACGCTCTCCGGCGCGGAGCCCCGGCCGGAGGGCGGAACGGACTCCGAGGACGCGGGTACGGACTCGGAGGACGCGGGTACGGACTCGGAGGACGAGGGCACGGACTCGGAGGACGAGGGCACGGACTCGGAGGACGAGGACGCCCCTGCCCCCTGGGCCGACCCGCGGTGGCTGAACGCGGTGTTCGGCCCGCAGTGGGCCAGGGCCCCGCGCGCCCGGCTCCAGGAGACCTCAGAGGCCCTGTACGCGCTGGTCGAGGAGGCGGCGGACGGCCGCCCCCCGCGAGCCGGGCTGGCCGACCTCGCCCACGAGGTCCTGCACCTGCCGCGCCGGTCCCGGGTGAGCTCCTCGGACGTGCTGGAACTCGGGGCCTTGGCGATGGAGGCGTCCTCGGACGACCTGGAGAGCGCAGAGGACCTCGCCGCGTACTTCATCGACCGCCAGATCGAGACCCGGCGGGACGCACTGGCCGAGGAGACCCTGCTGCGCACCGTGGACCGGAGCCCGGCCGGCCGGGACTTCACCGGCACGGGCAAGCGCCTTCCGGAGCTGGACTCCTACCTCGCAGAAGGCTCCGGCCAAGTCGTCCGGCAGCCCGCGCCGTGGCGCAGCCCGTACGTGGTCGTGGCCGAGGAGGCCGACGGCGGAGGGGTCGAGATCGTCACCCCGTGGCGGACCTTCGTGGTCCGCGACGCCATGGAGATGGCCCGGATCATCTCCTACGACTCCCGGCGACCGCGCGGTGCGGATCTCGTCCTGGCGCTTCCCGCGGCGTTCGCCGCCCAGGTGGCCGACCTGGTCTCCGGCACGACGGCCCGCCCCGTCTGGTACCCGCTGGGCCCGGCCGTGGCAGCCGCCCACCCCGCCACCGGAGACCGCCGCCTGGTGGTGCGCCGGAGCGCCGGGGACAGCGGGTCCGGCTGGGCCACGCCGCCGCCACCGCAGGACCGCGGCCTCCCCGGCGCCCGCGACCTCAGCAGCGACAGCGACCCGGACAGCGACGCCGAGAGCGACAGCGGCTCCACCAGCGACGGGGACGCGGAGTTCGACCGGCTCGCCGACCAGGCCCAGTGGGAACGCCGGGTCGAGGCCCTGCGCCCCCGCCCCCTGATCACCCGCGACTACCGGGTCGTGGACGTGAGCGGCGCCGGGGTGCTGTTCACCGAGCCGAGGCCCCGGGCGGTCGGCGAGGTCCGGGCCGAGGGCGGGTCCGACGCGCCCGCCCTCGTCCTGCCGCACCAGGACCAGCGCGCCGTCCACGCCGCCGACCGGCCGCCGCTGCACATCTCGGCGGACCGGACGCTCGCCCTGCACGCGGCCGGCGACGACACCACCGGCCGGAGCCGTCAGGTGTACGCGACCCGGGCGGCGATCGAGCGTTCCTCCGCGCGGCTGGCCGCCGCCGGAGCCGGGGTGCGGCTGATGGCCGACACCTCGGTGAGCGTGCTCCTGACCCGGGAGGACGGCTCGACGGGCGAGCCGCTGCTCCGGGTGGAGCCGCGGTTCCTGACCGCGTCCGGCGCCTCGGAGCACGCCTTCACCCGTGACTTCGCCCGGATGGTCGCCGGAGCGGAGGCCGCGCCGCTCTCCCACATCGCCTTCCGCGGCCCGGACGGCGCCGTCGCCACAGCCCCGGTCAACGGACTGCACGGCCGGGAGGTCACGGGCACCCACCACCTGGCCCAGGCCCTGGCAGAGGTCGCCCGCGGCGCCCGTCCCGCCGCCGGCGCCACCCCCGAGTGGGCGGCCCGCCAGGCGGGCTCGGACCCGCGCTTCACCGGAGGCGTGGTGGGCGCGCCCACCCCTGGCGAGGCATACGGCCGGGCCCTGAGCCACACGCCGGACAACCCGCTGCGCGTGCCGCTGGACAGGGCCGCGGCCCACACCGGGGTCAACCAGTTCGCCTGGGCGGAGGTGGGGGAGGGCTATCTGATCCAGTCGGTCAGCACCACGAACAGCGGCGGCGCCCAGCTGTTCACCCACAACCACGCCAAGCCCGGCGACCGAGTCGGCCCGCACGCCCCGTACCACTTCGCCCAGGTGGTGCTGGCCAGCGAGGACGGCACTCACCAGATCACCCTGGAGAACGAGACCCACTCCCGCGCCGGGACACCGACGGACCGGCTCGACGACATCGTCGACGACAACCTCGACCGCTACGACGCGGACGAACTCGGCCGACTGGCCCAGGAGACCGACCGGCGTACGGAGGCGGCACGGCGCGACGGCGCGGACGCGCCGGACATCGCCCGGCTGGAGGACTTCGCACGCGCCGCCCGGGCACTGGCCGGCGTCCACGAGGCGGAGCAGGTCCGCTGGTACTTCGCCGAGGGAAGCCCCGAGCACGCACTGGCTCAACGCGAGGTGGACCAGGCCCGCGCCCGCGCCCGGGACGCGGTCCGGGCCGCGGCGCCGGTCACGGACGACAAGGACCTGTGGTTCTTCCGGGCCTACAGCAAGCGCCCCGGCGAGTCGGCGCACGCCGTCAACGCGGCGCTGCTGTCCCAGGACCCGCCCGCCGTCTCCAACCCGCTGACCACGGTGACCCTGCACGGGCACACGCCCCGCCCGCACCAGCGGACCCTGCGGTTCGCGGAGCGGCAGCACACCCTGTCCGACGAGGACGAGAACCTGAACGCCCTGGCGCTGTCGCTGGCCCGCGCGGGCCTGTGGAACAGGGCCAACGGGCTGCCCCTGCCGTCGGTCACCGTCACCGGGCACGGCAACCGTTCGCGGGCCAGGGGCCGCAAGCGGGCGGAGGCGGTCGCCGACGCGCTCGGCGACCGGCTCGTCCGACTGCTCAGGACGTTCCAGGAAGGCACGCCAGGACCGCACGTCACGCTCTCCGACTTCCAGCTCGTCCAGGACGCGAAGCGCGTCCGCGGCGCCACCGACCCGGACCGGGGACGGGTGGTGACGGTCGACATCGACGACCGCCGCCACACCCCGGCGCCGCACCCGGGCCGCCCCGCGCCCTCGGGGGAGCCGCCCCGGCCCGCCTTCGCCCCGGCCCCGGCCGCCGAGCCCCGGCGCGAGCGTCCCGAAAGTGCCGAGCCCGCCGCCTCTCCCGTCCAGGACGGGCCCCGGGCGCCTCGCCGGTCCGCGGCGACGCGCCCCGACCGCGGCGCCGAGGCGCCCGCGTGGGTCCGGGCGCGCATCCGCTACGCCGAGGAGTCCATCGCCTTCGAGCGGCGCCTGGCCGGGCGCCTCGCCGAGAACGAGGCGGTGACCGAGGAGTTCCGGAAGATGGCGCGTGCCGCGTGGGAGCGGGCACGGCAGCGGTTCCCCGGGCACCTGGCCACGTTCGGCAGTGAGAACCCGAGCCTCGCGGGCTCCGTCGGAACCAGCAGGCCGGCACTCCAGCAGGTGCTGCGGAGCGGGAATCTGCGGGAACTCGTGACCTTCCTCTTCCAGGGAATCTCCAGCGACCTGGTGCCGGAGATGCTCGGCGGCCGCGAGGACCCGCACCCGGAGATCGAGGCGGAGCGGCCCAGCCGCCGGCAGGCGGAGGCCCGCGCCGAACTGGAGCGGCTCGTCGAGCAGCTCAGGCTGGACGACAGCCTCTCCCCGCAGGAGAGGCAGACGGCGCTCGCCCGCGCCACGAGGGCCCACCTGGTCCAGACCCGCCCGGACGACGTACGTCCCCCGTTGAGCCGGGCGGAGCGCCTGCTGGCGGTCGACGGCCAGGGCCTCACCTGGATGCCGGCGACCTCGGTGTACGACCTCGCGATGGGCTCCGGCTTCCAGGGACTGTCCGAGGACTCGGGCGGCCTCGTCGCGACCGGTACCGCGGGATCGACCTACCGCTTCCTGGTGCACGCCGCCCGGATGCGGGACCAGTGGGGGATCGACCTGGACCTCGGACTGATCCGGGCCGGCATGATCGCCGTCTCGCTGTCGGCGGGCCACCACTCGTTCCACGAGGTGATGCGCGGCGCCCAGTTGGCGCTCGACGGCATTCCCGGGCACGACCCGGCACTGGACTACCAGGACAACTGGGGCCGGTACTGGAACGTCCACCCGCTCACCGAGCAGGAACTGCGCGAGCACGTCGCCCGGGGCGGGCTCTTCCCCGACGAGCACGCCCAGGCCCTGCTCGACGCCCCTGCCCCGGGCCGCCCGGCGACCAACTCCGCAGCACCCGCCACCGGCCCGACGGCCGGGGAGCCGGCCCCCGGGCTGCCGGCGCTGCAGTCACAGCCCGGCGGGAACCTGCCCGACTTCGACCTGCCGGATCTGGACCTCCCCGACGCCCTCCCGTGGGCCCCGGACAGCCTCGACCCGGACACCTTGGGGGCCCTCGCCGACTTCGACCTCGCTTTCGGCCCGTCCGGGGCGGACCTCCTGCAACTCGCCCCGGAAGACCTGGACATGCTGGACGTGGACGCCGTCATGGCGGACCCCGTCAACCTGGGCGCGGGCAGTGGGCAGCCGGTGTACGCCGCGCCCGTCGGCCCGCCCGCCCGGCCCCTCACCACGCTGCCGCCGCTCAGCCTCGTACCGTTCGCCCCGCGGGGCGACCACCCGGCCGACGACGCCGGAACCGGTGTCGAACGGCTGGCGCACCGGGTGGCGGAGGCCGCTCTGCGCAACCGGCACAACCGGGTGCCGCTGCCGAGGATCGACATCGCCGGATACGGCGCGGACGCGCGCGGTGCGGGCAGCGCACGCGACCGGGACCAGGCCGCCCAGGCACAGGGCGACCTGCGGGCGCAGTCCGTGCGCGACCTGTTCGTCCGCGACCTCGACCACGCGCTGCGCACCCTTCAGGCCCATCTTCCGCCCGGGCCGACGCCGCTGGGCGTGCGGGACTTCACGATCACCGCACGCGGCAGGAGCCGGGTGCCGGGCCAGGGCGTCACCGTGGGCCCGGCCGAGCGGATCGACCGGGCCGACCTGGGCCGCCAGGCCACCATCGCCGTCACGTCCCCGCGCCACGCCGCCGCAGTGGACGCCCTGGACGCGCTGCGCCGCACCGACCGGGCCCTGCGCTCCGGGCTTCTGGACGTGGACGCCGTCGCCCGCCGGATCTGGCATCTGCCCGCGTCCGTGCTCGTCGACCCGGACATGCGCCGTGACCTGTACACCCTGACCGGCCGCGCCCTCGCCGCCGGGCGGGCCACGAGCCTGGCCGCGCTCACCGCCTTCCACCTGGAGGAGCGGGGCCTGCTCGCGGCCGACCGTGCCCGCTACGTCTTTGCGGGCGGCAACCGGGTACCGGGTCTGAACTGGACCGGTAGCGGCGCCGCCGACATCGACAGCCTGCTCGTGGACCGGCTCTCGGCCGACCCGGCGGGCGCCCTCACCACCGGGTTCCCGGACGTCGCGCCGTGGCCGTGGGAGGTGACCCCGTACGCGGTGCTGGCGGAGGGAGGCCATGACAGGGTGGTGGCGCAGTTGCCGGACGGCACCGCACAGGAACTGGACGCCGACGAGTTCGCCGAGTTGGTCGCGGCCGACCTGGCGCGCCACCCACTGCCCGCGACCGCCCCGATCGTGCTGGCCGTGCCGTCCGCCGGCGACCGCTACCTGGAGCTGCCGCGCAAGCTCGCCGACCGCACCGGCCGCACCGTGTGGGTGCACAGCGGCCTGGCGCGGCGCAACCCCGACCCGGCCTCTGCGAACACGATCGCCGTACTCCACCGGGACGGGCTGCCCGACGGCTCCTGGCTCCCGGTCCGGCCCGGCCTGGCGCCCGATCCGGACGACGACGCCCCGGCCTGGCACCGCGACGTGCTGACCCAGCCCATCGTCAGCTCGCGGACCGGCCGGCAGATCGGACGCAGCTTCCATCAGCCCGCCGAACTCGTCGGGGAGCGGGAGAGCTATGGCGACCTCGACCAAATGTCCTCCTACGTGCACTGGGACGCCGCTACGAACACCTTCTCCGACAAGTCGCCGATGCCGGACCCGGGGGCGCCGGAGAAGGCCTACCGCCTGGCCGGCCACGGGATGCCGGGCGCGCTGTCGCTGCCGTTGGAGGGCGGGGGGAGCCGTCCGGTGGGCCGGGACGAGGCGACCGGGTGGCTGCGGCGGCGCAAGAGCCTGGTGGAGCTGCCGAAGGACCACTGGCTGGACATGGTGATCTGCCACTCCGGGGCCCCGGAGGAGGGAGCCGCGCAGGACGTCTCGCAGTTCGACGGCGCCTCCCCGGTGCCGTTCGCCGCCGATCCGCTCGGCGACGACGCCCTCTCGCTCGGACAACACCTGGCGAACCGGCTGGGGCGCACGACGCGGCTGTCCTACTCCTCCCAGGGCGTGGCCCGGTTGGTCGACGGCCCGGTCCGGGTGCTGGCCACCGACGCCCAGGGGCGCCCCTGGTGGTGGGAGACCAGTCGGCCGGAACCGGACGGGGCGGACCTCGACCGGTTGGCGGAGCAGGCCGGATTCGGGGACGAACCGTCACCGCGCGTCCGCTCCGAGCTGCTGCGGGTGGTGCGTGCTCTGAAGCTGGTGGCCGGCCCGGACGTCGTGGTGGCCGACGACTTCCCGGCCCTGGTCGCCGGGGCGGGGGCGATCGTCAACATGTGGTTCGCCGACCCGGACCTCCGGCAGACGGGGCCGTTCTGGCCGCAGCTCCTGAGCCGGGTGATCGCGGCGCACCCCCTGGCCGTCGGCGGAGTGGACGGGGACGTCATCCGCCGGGTACTGGCGGAGGCCGTCCGGGAGTGGCGCGACTCCGGCGCCGCCCTGCCGGTGAGCCGGTTCGTCCCCGTGCCGGAGCTGCACGCGGCGGCGGCGTGGCTGCGGGACACGTCGGAGGTGGACCGGGCGGCCGTCGCCGCGCTGGGACTGTCCGACCCCGCTGCCGCGCCGACGCACCGTACACGGATGTTCTGGGCGCGGGTCCGGGCCGAGGAGGCGCTGTCCGGCCCCGGTGCGGACGCGCTCACCGCACGCGCCCTCCACCTCGATCCGGCCGTCGCTGTGGACGGCGTGCTGCGCGAGGGGGCGCGTGCCCTGCTCACCCAGGGGTTCGCGGCAGGCCGGAACATGGCCGACCCAAAGGTGGCCGGCGCGTACGCCGCCGAGGCGCAGGGCGCCTTCGCCTCGCCCGCGCTGCTCACGTCCTCGGGAGCGGCGATCGGGCTCGGCAGGCACTGGCATGACGGCTCGGCCCTCCTGCCCGGGCTGGACAGCTTCCGGGTGGCGGACACGACGGTGGCCGCGCCGTGGGCCGGGCAGGACGCGGACGGGAAGGACCGGCCGGCTCCCTACGCCGTACGGGCGTCGGTGGACCTGGAGGACAGCGGCCGCGTCCATATGACGGTGGGCGCGGTCTCGTACCGGATGCCGGCCGCGGAGTTCGCCGAGCTGCTGGCCGCCGACACCGCACTGCGCCACAGCGACCCGTCGACGCCGGTCCTGTTGCTGCTCGACGGGTTGAGCGGCCCGGACGCGTCGGTGGCCCGGAAGATCTCCCGCAGGCTGGGCCGGCCCGTGTGGTGGAGCACGTCCCCGGTCGAGCTGACCGCCCCGGACGCGGTCGGCGGCGAACTGCCCGTCCTGGCGCCCAACCTGTTCAGCCTGCTCGAACCCACCTCGGACGACTGGCAGTTGACCCTTCCTGCCGTCCCCGACCTGGGCGGGCTCGCAGCGCCGGCCGTGCCCGAGCCCGGCGCGCCGACACCGGTGATCAACGACGCCCCGGCGACCAACGGCGTCCCGGCCGCCCACGGCGTCCCGGTCGCCCCGGCCCTCGGCTCTACCGCACCGGACACACCGGACACACCGGACGCCAAGGCGGCCCCGCCCCGGTCCTCCGTCGGCGACCCCATGGAAGGCCTGGAATTCGCCCCGGTCCCGGTGGCCGCCACCCCGGCCGCACCCCTCGCCGTCCGGGCGCTGCCGCCGCTGCCCTCCCGGATTCTGGTGGCGTACGAGCGGGACGCGACGAGCCCGTCCGTCTCCGGTGCGCAGGCCGTGGGGCGGCTCGCGGCCCAGGTGGCCGCCGCCGGGCTGCGCAACCGGCGGGCGGGCGCCGCGCTGCCGCGCGTCGAGATCACCGGCTACGGCGCCGACGCCCGATCCGGAGGGGCTGCCTCCGGATCGCCCGCGATGCGGCGCGCGGCCACCGCGCGCGCCGGGTTCTCCAGACAGCTGGCGAGCGAACTGGAGCGGCTCCAGCGGGGTCTGCCCGCCGACGTCCCGCGCCTGACCGCGCAGGACTACACCATCGGGGTGCGGGCCATGAGCCGGGTGCCGGCCGACTGGTCGGGCACCGGCGCCCTCGGGGGTGTGAGCCGCGCCGAGCTGGGCCGTCAGGCGACGATCGGCCTGTTCCAGGCGCCGGACGCGCTGGCGGTGCAGAAGCTCGACACCCTGCGCCGCCGCGACCGCGCGCTGCGCGGGAGCCCGTTCGACGTGGACGCCATCGCTCGCCGCGTCCTGCACCTGGACGCCGGGACCGCCGTCCCCCAGGGCGCCAGGGAGACGCTGTTCGCGCTGGTGGGCCGGGCCACGGCGGCCGGACGGGCGACCGGCCTGGCGGCGCTGGCCGCGTTCCACCTGTCGGAGCTGGGGGTGACCGCGCCGGGCCGCGCGTCCCACTTCACCGTGGGGGGCCGCCGGGCGGCCGGTCTGAACTGGAGCACGAACGACGTCGTCGAGCTCGACACCACCGAGGGCGACCTGCTGGAGGAGGACCCCTCCGGCGGCTATGACGTCCTCAGCACCGCACCGACCCCCTGGCCGCCCGGCGTGACCCCCTACGTGGTGGCCGCCGAGGGGCGGCACGACCGGGTGGACGCCCGGCTGCCCGACGGCACGACGCGGGAGCTGGACGTCGACGAGTTCGTGGAGCTGGTCGCGGCGGACGCGGCCCGCGAGGCGCTCCCGCCGGGCACGCCGATCGTGCTCGCCGTCCCGTTCGCCGCGGACGGCTACCTCGACCTGCCCCGCAAGCTCGCCGACCGCACCGGCCTGCCGGTGTGGGCGCACACCGGCAGGGTCACGGTCGAGTCCGCTCCCGGCGAAGCGAGCACCATCGACGTCGTCCGCAGCCCCCGGGCCCCCCGGGGCGACTGGATCGCCAGCGGACCCGGATGGGGGCCCGACCCGGACGAGGACGTGCCGGACTGGCACCACGAAGTGGTGAGCCGGGCCATCGTCAGCGCGCTGAGCGGCCGGCAGATCGGCCGCGCCTCCCACCACCCGGCCGAGTTCGCGCGGGACTTCGAGGACCACGACCGCCACCTGGACCGGATGTCGACGTTCGTGCACGACCACCCGGCCACGGGCCAGGTCTCCGGCGAGTGGGACCTGCCGCGTCCGGGCCCCGAGGACGAGGCGTACCGACTGGACCTGCACGGTTTCCCCGGGGCCCTGGTGTTCGCCCTGCGCGACGGCGCCACGCGCAGCGTCGACGAGCGGGAGGCGGGACCCTGGCTGCGCCGCCGCAAGAGTCTGACGACCCTGCCGAAGCACCACTGGGTCGACCTCGTCGTCTGCTGGTCCGGAGCGCCCGGGGACAGCGCCGTCCCCGCACCGCGCACCGCCACCGACGCCTTCCCCGGCCCGTTCGTACCCGATCCGCTCCGCACCCTCTCCATGGGGCAGCACGTGGCCAACGCCACGGGACGCGCGGTGCGTCTGGCCTACGGACCGCAGAGCACGGAGGAGAGCAACGGCCGCTACCGGCGGACCCTGTTCGCCGACGCCCAGGGGCGTCGGCGGGCCTGGGCCCTGTCCCGGCCCGAGCCAGAGGGCGCCGAGCTGGGCCGGCTGGCCGAGGTCGCCGGGGTGAGCCCCGGCGACGGCGAGGTGACGGACGAGATGCGTACGGGGACGCTGCGCCTGGTGCGGGCACTGCGGCTGACCTTCGGCCACGACGCCGACGACGCGCCCGACTTCGGCGACCTGTTGCGCGGCGTGGCGGCTCTGGACCACATGTGGCGCGGCGACTCCGACTTCGAGGAGGCCGGCCCGTTCACCCTCGACCTCCTCCAACGCGTGATCGCGGCGCACCCGGCGGCCGCGTCCGGGGCGGACCAGCAGGCGGCCCGACGGGTGCTGGCCGCCGCCGCACAGCACTGGGCCCGGTATCCCGGCGACCGGCTCATCGGTTTCGTCCACCTGCCCGCGGTCGAGTCCGCCGCCGAGTGGCTGTGGGAAGGCGGCATCGAGGACGAGGCCGCCGCCGTCCTGCGCATCCCCGAGGGGGACGTGGGCGAGGCCGAGATGTCGCGGATGTTCTGGGCGCGGGTCAAGGCCCAGGAGACGTTGCCCGGGTCCGGGCCGGACACGGAGAAGTTCATCGCGCGGCTGCTCCACCTGCCGCCGGACCCGCTGGCCGCCCACGCCCGCCGCGAGGAGGCCCTGGACGTGCTCACGCGGGCCTTCGCGGTGGGCCGGGAGGCGTCCGCCCCCGATGTCGCGGCGGCGTACGCCCTGGTGGAGGCGGGGGCTTACTCCAGCACCTTCCTGAGCACGGTCCAGGGCACGTCGGACGGCACCGGCCGCGACTACACCGGCGGGCCGGGGCCGGACGTCGGCCTGGCCCGGTTCCGCACCCCGTCCGCGCTGGTGGACGCGCCCTGGGCGGGCGGTGGCGCCGGGCAGGGACGCCCTGCTCCCCATCTGGTGCTGGTCCGGCCCGACGAGGACGACCCGGACCGGATGGAGGTGGAGTGGGAGGGCGAGACATACGGGACGACCGTCGGCGAGTTCGCCGAACTCCTGGCCACCGACCCGGATCTGATGGGTACGGAGCTGAGTACGCCGGTCGTCCTCGCGTTCCCCGGCCCGGCCGCCGACGCCGCCGGCCTAGCGGACCGGGTCGCAGGGCGGCTGGGCCGGAGCGTGTGGTGGACCGGCTTCCCGGTCACCCTCTCCGCCGCCGGCGCCGCCGGAGACCAGGTGCTGACCCTGCACGCGACGGCCGACGGGACCGTCCCGGGGGCCGACGCCTGGCAGCGTGTGCGCCCGGCGCACGCCGCCTCCGCGCAGGACGCGCCGCGCCCCGTCCCGGCGCCGCTGCCCCGGTCCGCCGGGCCGGACGGCGGGACCGGGGCGACCGGCCCCGACTGGGCGTTCACCCCGGCAGGCGACCCGGCGACCACGCCTCTGCCGCCCGTCGCCCCTCCGGGCCGGCCGGCCACGCCCGATGCGGAGCCCGCCGGCTCGGCACGGTCCACGGCCTCCAGGAACCCGACGGCCTCCACGGCTTCCACGGCCTTCGGGAACCCGACGAACCACGCGGCCGCCACGGACGCTGCCGACGCCGGCAGGGAGCCGCTGCTCTCCGCCGCCACACGCCTGACCGATATGACCGGCGCCACCCGCGGCCGCGACTGGACCGGCTTCGGCGCCGCCCCCGTCGACATCTCCCGGATTCACCTGCACGAGCAGCGCGACGGCGCGCTGCGCCAGGTGTCACAGGAGCCTGCGCCGTGGGGCGACGACGCCTACGTGGTCGCGGCGGAGGGAGGCCACGACGCCCTGTTCGCCGACGGCCGTGAGCTGGACGCGCAGGAGGTGGCGGAGCTGCTGGCCGCAGATCCGGTGCTGTCCCTGCTGCCGTCGGACACCCCGGTGGTGCTGGCGAGCCCCTACGCGGGCGCGCAGGACGGACGACTGGCCCGGACCGTGGCGGAGCGACTGGGCCGCAGGGTCTGGGCGCCCAGCGGCGACGGACGCCTGCTGAGCGCAGCGGACGGGACCGCACTCGCCGAGACCGCCCCGGCCGGGACCACGCCCACCGGAACCAGCACCTTGGGGGCCGCCCCCACCGGCGTTCAGCCCCAGGTGCTCTCCCTCGTCGACGCCGACCCCGACGAGGCCTACGGCGACTGGGTGCCGTTCGACCCGCCCGCCGAAGGGGCCCCGCCCTCCGTGGACCGCGAGTGGGTCACGGTCGACGGCATCCGCTTCCGCGACAGTGACGTGGACAGCCGCCCGCTGGTCGGCGCCGACCGCCGCTTCGAGGGCCGCGAGTCGATGCCGGACGACGGCCGCAGGCGGCTGCGGGAGCGGAGGCTGCGCCGGTGGTGGGAGATGCGCGAGCGCACCCACGTCCTCCGCGTCGGCGACACCTACCACCCGGTCGCCGCCGAGGAGACCGCCCCCGACCCCGAGGCGGCCGTCTACACCTTCCACGCCCACGGCGTGCCCGGCGGCCTGAAGCTCGTCCACCGGGACGGCCGGGTGCTGCTGCTGGGGGCCGAGGACGGCGGCCGCTACGTCGGAGGGCTGCCCGAGGTGGTCGCCCGGGCGGCCGGGGACGAACTGCACGTCGCCAGTTGCTACGGCGGCGTCGCGGGCGACCCTCTGCGTGCCCAGCCCCTGACCCGGCCCGCGCCGCCCGTCGAGGACCCGCTGGAGGAGGTGGCGCTCGCCCAGCACGCCGCCAACCACAGCCGCCGCACCACCACCGCCGCCACCGGGCGCACCGGCTACAACGACACCGTCCGGCTGCTGGCCGCGACGCCCGACGGCACCCTGGCGCGGATGGAGACCTTCAGGCCCGAACCGGTGGACGCGACGGCGCAGGTGGCCGCGTCCGCCGGGCTGCGCCCGCCGGCCCACTCCTCGGGCGTCGCCGCCTGGGACGACGAGGGGCCGCGCGCGCTGCGGCTCGTCCGGGCGCTGCGGCAGGTCTTCGGCGACGACGTCGAGGCCGACAGAGGGGTTCCCGGCGGCCGGTACGAGCGGCTGCTGCGCGGCATCGGCGCGCTGGAGACCCTGCGGGCGAACGACCCGGAACTGGCCGCACGCACGCCGTTGCGCCGGGAACTGTGGGAGCTGCTCGCGGCGCCCGCCGACGGGTCCCGGCCGACACCGGCCGCGTACGAGGCCGTGCTCGGGCGGGCCCTGTCCGCACCGTCGGACGCCCCCCTCACCCGGGTGTGGGACCCGCCCGCCCTGCGGACCGCGCTGGACCGGCTCGCCGCCGACGGCGACGCCGCCGTACGGTCGGTGCTGCGGCAGCCCGCCGGCCCGCTCGGCCCCCGTGACCACGCCCGCGCGCTGTGGGCGATGACCGGCGCCGTCCGGCTGCTGGACGCCCGGCCCGCCGCGGAGCGCGAGGCGCTGGGGCGTACGGCGCTGCACCTGCCCGCGACCGCGCCGTGGGACGCGGCGGCAGAAACCCTGCTGCGGACCCTGACCGAACAGGCCCTCGCCGCCGGACGCGACCTGGCTCACTCAGGTGATCTGGCCGTCTTCCACCTGGAGACCCTGGGCGCTTTCGCCGAAGCGGGCCGCGTCCGTAGGCCCGACGGCACCCTCCAGGGCCGTAACTGGGGGGCCGTACCCACCCCCCGGGGGCTTGACCCGGTCCGGCTCTCCGAGGGCGGGGCCAGGCCGGATGAGGGCCTCGCCCCTTCGCGGTTCGCCCCGTGGGCCGGGGAGGGGGCCTCGGCCCCGTGGTTCGTGTACGCGGAGACGGAGGGCGCCGACTCCGTGGTCCTGCGGCTCCCCGGGGGCGCCGTCCACATCCCGCCGAGGGAATTCGTCGCCCTCCTGGAGTCCGACCCGGAACTGCCCCTGACCGCTCATCACCGTCCGCTGGTGCTCCTGGCGTCAGGCCCGGGCATCGCTCAGGAGGACCTCCTGCGGGAGCTCGCGCTGCGGACCGACCGGACCGTCTGGAGCTACGACGGACCGCTCCTGCTCTCCCAAGGGGACGGGACAGGACCCGGCCGGCTGGCCACCCTGCCGCGCCCGGCGGCCGGAGCGGACCCTGCCGCGCCCGCCACCTGGCGCCGGACCCGGCCCCGCATTCCGTCCGTCACCGACCCGTCCGTCCCCACCTCGACCGCCCACGCCGCGACCGCCCCCGCCGAGTGGAGCGCGCTTCCGGCCCCCGGCGGCCGCGCCGCGACTCCGCCGGAAACACCCCTGCCCTACTCGGCGGACGGGCCGTTCGACGAGCGGTTCGCCGAGACGCTCGACGCCTTCCCGAGGGTCGTCTCCACCGAGCGGCACACCATATGGGGCTACGGCCAGGACGATCCGGACCTCCACGTGTTCGTGGCCGAGATCCCGTCGCTCGGCCTGCGCGGGGAGTACAACCCCGACGGTCCGTCCGCCGGAGGCGTCACCGACCTGGCCGGACGCATCCACACCCGGGGCCCGGCCTGGGACTGGTACCTGCCCGGGCGTGGACTCGTCGCCTCCTCCCGCCTGCTGACGGAGGAGGGCCCGGCGGACCGACCGGACCCCTCGCCCGTGCCGGTCGGCTGGCCCGCCACCGGCCCGGTCGCCCCGACCCCTCCCGTCGATCCGGCCACGGTCGCGGCGGACCCCGCCGCGCTGGCGGGCAGCCCCCTGCCCGAGGCCCTGTGGCGCGACCACGACGGCCCGTTGTACCGCTTCAGCCCGGACGGGCCAGAGCGGGTCTTCGCCGAGGGACTCAAGCCGTACGGCCCCGAGATGGTGTCGGTCATCGACCATGTCTACGGCGGCAGCGCGCTCGTGCCGGACACGGTCTTCGCGAGCACGACCGCGAACCGGAACTACGTGCGCGACAGCGCCCGCGCCAACCCGCTGGGCGCCCCCGCCCTCTTCCGTCGGTACCGCTGGCGCTACGACATCGACGCGCCCGGCGGGATCGATGTGAACGCGACCCTGGGCCTGGCCTCGCCCTTCCCCGACCAGGAGGAAGTACTCTTTCCGGGCGGCGTCGGGCGCCGGTACATCCGCGGCGCGCAGCCGATGACACACGGTGTCCCGGTCGGACCGTACATCGCCAACCCGCACTACGTCGCCGGCCCGCCGTCCGCGCCGGCCGTCGAGGACACGGACTTCGCGGGCCCGGGGGAGCCTGCCGGCCCACCGGTCCTCGAATCCTTCCCGGCCCTGTCGCTGGACACGGGCGAAGAGGAGGGCTCGGGCGGGGAAGGGCATACGGAGGCGGACGACGACCCGAGGCCGCTCCTGTCGCGGGACGACTCGGACGACGACTCGGACGACGGCCTGGGCGACGACCCGGACGACGCCCCTGGGCCACCGCCGGCCTCGCCCACCGCCACCGGTCCCGCCCCGGCCGGCGACGCCGCCCCCGCCTGGGTCCTGGCACGCGTCCGCTACGCGCGGGAAGCCCTGCACTTCGAACGACGGCTGGCCGACCACCTGGGCGAGCACGCGCTCGTCAACGCGGAGTTCGGCAAGGTCGCGCGGGCGTTCTGGCACATCGCCCTCCACAACCGCACGGACTACCGGCTGTTCGGCAGCGACAGCGGGGAGGACGGCGGCGCCGTCGGAACCTCGTACGAGAACCTCGCGCGGGTGGTGGAGTCGGGCAACCTGCGCGAGCGCGTGACGTTCCTGTTCAACGGTGTCGCCAGCAACCTCGTCCCGTACCTCATGGGAGGCGTGGAGCCCCAGCATCCGGTGATCGGCGTGGAGCGCCGCGACCGCCACCCCAGTGAGCAGCTGAGGCGTTACGAGCGCGAGATGGCCGAACTCCACGCGGCGGAGCTGGACCCGGAGGACGAGGCCCAGGAGAGTGAGGAGCTGGAGGCGATGCTGCGGACCCCCTTGCGGCCCCACGAGGTCCGGCCCGCGCTGAGCCCGGCCGAGCGACGCCTCGCGGTCCGGGAGGGAACCCTGTTGTGGTCGCCCGCCGGTCAGTTGCACACCCTGCCGATGTCCGCCGACTTCCAGGGCCGCTCCGAGGACTCCGGTGGCCTGGTGCTGACCGGCACCTCGGGCAGTGCCTACCGCATCGTCACCCACGTGGCCAGGCTGAAGCGGCTTGCCGGTGTGCCCGTGGACCTCGGTCTGATCCGGGCCGGACTGGTGAGCGTGCTGGTGGGGGTGGGCCATCACAGCTTCCACGAGGTGATGACCGGGGCGCAGCACGCCCTGGACGACATCGACCCCACGGCGGCCTCGGTCTACGTGAACAACTGGGGCCGGTACTGGGACGTCCACCCGCTGACGGAGGAGGAGCTGCGCGCCTCCGTCGCCCGAGAGGGCCTGTTCCCCGACGAACACGCCCGGGCGCTGCTGTCGTTCCTCCACGCGCGCGACGCCGGCGAAACAGCCGATCGGCCCGGCGACCGGGCAGCCGACCGGCCGGACGGGGGCGGGGCATGACGACGGCCCGGACCGGCACCGCACATCCGTACGGCACCACAGTCTGGAGTGACCTGCATGCCGGCTTCTGACGGACCCCCCGGTGGCGTCCGGGAGCTGTACGCCGCTCTCCTCGCGGAGACGGCTGGAGCGCCCGTGCCCGGCGCTCCCGCCCGCTTCCCGCGCGCCTCCGCCGGGCCCCTGGCCCGCACGCCCGTGACCGTCGCGGCAGGAGAACCGGACTTCCCGGCGCCGCCGGCGGACATCGTCGCGGCGGCCCGCCGCGCGCCCGGCCACTGGCTGTCGGTGACCGACCGGCACTGGCTCGGCGAGAGCGACGACGAACCCGCGCCCCCGTGGGCCGTACTCGGCCGCTGGCGCAGCGACGAGCGGGGCGGGATCGTCGCGTGGGAGGCCAACGCGGACTACCGGCCGTCGCCCGCCGCGCTCGGATGGGCCCCGCCCGTCAGCGACGCCGACGCCGCCGTCCACCTCGCCGCCACCGGGTACGGCCCGGACGCCGACGTCGCCGAGGCCCTCGCGGAGGCGGGGACCGTCGCCGTGTGCGTGGCCGAGGACGGGCAGCCCGCGTGGACACGGGCCCCCGGCGGAACCCAGGCGGTGCCGGTCTTCCCGGCGTCGCCGCAGGCGCGGGCGGACCGCCTGCCCGCCCATGTGATGATGAGGCTTCCCGAACTCCTCCACCGGCTGCCGCCCGGCCGGGACGTGCTGTTCCTCAGCCCGTCCGCCCCGGCCGCCCTGCTCGTCCGTGCGGACGAGATCCGGGCACGGTGGGAGGAGGCGACGGGCGAGCGGTCGCCGGGGGACCCGACGCGGCCCACTGGCGGCCCGAGCACGGAATCAGGCACCCGAAGTGAATGAGGACGCGATGAGTGAGTCCGGCGCCGAGCCCTCCGCCTCCCCTCTGGACCCCCCGCCTCCCGAGGAGTTCGTCCAGGCCGCCAGACTGGCCCCCGACCACTGGTTCTATCTGCCGGACCCCGCCTGGCGGGGGGAGGGCCCGCCGCCGGAATGGGCCGTGGTCGGCCAGTGGCGTTCGGACTCCGCGGGCGTGATCGTCGCGTGGGAGGACAACGAGGACTACCGGCCGTCGCCGGAGGCGATGGGGTGGCCCGAGCCCGCCGACGAGGTGGACCGCGCCGTCCAACTCGCCACGACCGGATACGGTCCCGCGCAGGACGTCACCGCGGCGCTGGCCCGGGCCGAGGTCGCGGTGCCGGTCACCGCGGCCGGCGAGCCGGTGAGCGCGTCGGCGCCCGACGGCACGGCGGTGGTCCCCGTCTACACCTCTCCGCGCTACCTCCAGGGCATCGGGAGACTGGGGTACGTACGGCTGCCGGTCACGGATCTGCTCACCCGCATTCCCCCCGGGCACAGCCTGTGCCTCAACAGCTCGGCCCCGGTCAGCATGGTGCTGGCCACGGAAGGGCTCGCGGACGTGCTGGCGGAAGCGGCGGAGGAGACCGCCGACCTCGACCGGTAGGCGGCCGGAGCCCTTGCCCGTGGATCGTCCGGGAGACGGGGGTCGTCCGCTCTCGTCGGACGTCGGCCATGGGCCGTGGTGGGGGGACCGGGGTGGGGGGACCGGGGGAGACGAGGGTGGACTGCCCGAGGCGACCGTCCAGGTGTGGACGCTCGCCGCAAGGCCGCGTCACCGACCTCCGCCGGGCCCGAACTAACCGTCCGCTGCACCCCCGGGCTGGAACCCACGATCAGCGAACTGGCCTCTCTCACCCGCGACGAGCGTGGGCGCCGAGGGCCGTGACGCCTTCCGTGAAGCGGTCGGTGAGCTGCGCGGTCTCGGCTGCCTCACTCCGGACGCCACCACGGCCTCCGGTGTGGGGGCGCCCGGTTGTCGATCTCGCGCCGGCCGCGGAGGCCTGTCTCATCCCGCGGCGTCACGGCCTCGGCCTGTTCACGGACGGGAGCTGACCGCCCCTGCCGGGCCGGCGGGGCCTGTGTCCTCGCGGTCCGCGGGAACGGCAGCGCTCGGAGGCCGTGCGGCCTCGTACGCGGTCCGCCCTCACGGAAACGTGCTGCGAGTCCGGAAGAACCGAAGCGTGTGCTGCCCAGGCGTCAAGCCCCGTGGCTCCCCCCTGCCGGGAAGTCGCAGACCGAGGCCAGGAAGGCGGGCGCGACCATATAGGGGTTGTCCTGCCCGCCGATCACCTCGACGAGGACCGCCTCGCCGACGTCTTCGAGCACCCGGATCTCGTTGCCGGTCCAAACCGTCAGACCGTTGCCGTCGTCGCCGTCGGCGGTGACGGTGAAGACCTCGTCGGGCGTGGCCCCGGCCCGCTTCTTCTGCATCCTCCGCAGCTTCTTGTGCGTCGCGGCTACACCGGCCTCGGCACCCCGAAAGGAGAGGTAGCCGAGCACGGCCACGCCGGCGAACAGCACGCCCGGGCCACCGACCTGCTTCGCGGTCGTCGTCATCCACTGGTAGCCGCCGAGATTCCCCACCCTGGTCTCCTCCTGGTCGATGGTCCGGCGAAATTACCATCGGGGCGGTCGTCCGGCTCCTGCCTGTACCCGCCGCGGACGGAAGCGCCCGCCGGGGGCGTACGACCGTCACCCGGTCACGCCGAACAGCACGCGCGGCCCTTTTGTCGAGCATCTGTGGTGGAGGGCCTCGCGTTCGAGGGATGTGGGGAGGCTTTCGCAGGGCGCGCGGTCCGCACAGCAGCCGTGCGGTCGCCGGTGGCCGAGGCCGGCCGCTCGGCGCGGTACTCGCCGAACTCGGCGGTCCCGTCGCTCCTCAGCCGCCCGGCTCCGGCTGAGGGGGCTCGGGGGAGAGGGCGTTCCGTTCTGTGAGTCCAGCCGCCTTCTTCCGCTACAGCACGAGCACCCTAAGGTTGGCGTCATGAGCAGATGGACGGAGATGACCGGCAGAGCGACCGGGGAGGACTACGCCGCACGATTCGCGACCCTCGCCCGCAGTGGCAAGGACGTGCACGGCGAGGCGCGCTTCTGCGCAGCTCTCGTGCCCGCCGGAGCGCGGGTGCTGGACGCCGGGTGCGGCACCGGACGCGTCATGATCCGGCTCGCGGAGCTCGGCTACGACTGCGTCGGCGTGGATCTCGACGCCTCGATGCTGGCGGTGGCACGGAAGCAGGCGCCCCGGCTGCCCTGGTTCCAGGTCGATCTGGCCGAGTTCGAGCCGTCCCTGCTCGGCATCGCGGAAGGCTTCGACCTGGTCGTCGCCGCCGGTAACATCTTCCCGCTGCTGGCTCCCGGTACCGAGGCCGCGGTGGTGGAGCGCCTGTCCGCGGCGCTGCGTCCGGGCGGTCTGCTGGTCGCCGGATTCGGCTTGGACGAAGCCCACCTGCCGGTCCCGCCCAGCCTCACGCTGGCGGACTACGACGACTGCTGCGCCGCGGTCGGCCTCAGCCTCGTCGACCGGTTCGCCACCTGGGATGCCGACCCGTACGACGGCGGGGGCTATGCCGTCAGCGTCCACCGTAGGTCTCGAAACCCGGGGCCGTGAGGCGAAGTACCCGCTGAGCAGCGCTTCCTGACCTACCCTGGGCCCTGGGGGAGGCCATGGGCTCGAAGCGTGCACTGATCAGACAACTGGGCGACAGAGTCCGGGACTTCCGTAACGGGGAGGCGCCCGAGGCCGTGCTCGACGAGGCCGGGGTCGCGTGCGCCTCTGAGCTCATGGCCAGGATGGGCGGGACGCTGGAGGAGGTTCGGGACGAGGACGCCGAACTCCTGCACACCGTCGCCGCGTACTACTGGGCACGATCCCTCGCTCAGAGCGAACCCTCGCTCTCGGCTGCCGAACTCGCGACGGCGATGCAGGCCTTCGGTCTGCTGTACCTGGTCGATCACCGTCGTGTGCCCCGGGAGCTGTGGGCGCAGCTCACAGAGGAGACCGGCCACGACCCGTGGCGGGACCCCGTGGACCACGCGAGCGATCTCGTGCTGGACGTCGACGAGGGCGGGGACCCGGCCGTGCTCGACGAGGCGGTGGACCTGCTGCGGGGTGTCGCCTCAAGCGCCTACCGTGACACCGCACTCGGCCTGGCTCTCGGACGGCGGGCTCAGGTGGCCGGCCGTCCGGCGGCCCTCCGCCTGCACGACGCGGACCACGGCGTCGTGCTGCTCACCGGCGTGGCCGCGCTGGCCGATGAGTCGCAGAGGCGTCGGGCGCGTCGTCGGCTCACTCTCTCCCGGGCGCACATCCAGCGCTTCGCTCTGACCGCAGAACACGCCGACCTGGCCGCGGCCGAGGCCGCCGCGCGATCGGCGTTCGCGGAGGCCCCGGAGGGCTCTGCCGATCGGGCCGACGCGGCGGAGGGCCTCGGTCTGTGTCTCGGTCGCTGGGCCGAGGCGGCCCTGCCCGAGAAGGACGCCGCCCGCCTTCGTGAGGCGGTTTCGTGGCTGCGGCTGGCGGTGGACCTCAGGACGGCCTCGGGACGGGACCCCCAGCGGGCGAACCTCCGCAAGGCGATGGGGTTGCTCCTCGAGCTCACGGCGTCGCCCGAGGAGGAGCGGACGGAGGAGCGGACGGAGGAGAAGCGGGAGGAGAAGCGGGAGGAAACGGCGCCTTCCGAGCCGTCGGAGGCGGTACGCCAGGCACGTGACCTCGCAGGACTGGGCTCGAAGATCATTGCTCGGATCGTCCCGGAGGCCGAAGCCGTCCGGCAGGTCGTGGACCCGGCCTTCGTGCTCTCGCAGGAGGCCGTCGTCTCCGTGGTGGCCGGCGCCCTGCGGATCATCGCATCGGGGACGCCGCGGGAGGTCGTGCCCGTCCTCACCCTCACGCTGGAGGCAGCGTCCGTCCGCTGGGGGACGCCACGGGGAGGCCCCTGGTGGTGGGCGGCCGACGCCTATGTCGAGGCCGCGCGGCTGAGTCTGGTCGAACGCCCCGACGGGCGGCTGTTCCAGCGCGCCCACGACGTCGTGCGCACGCAGATCGCCGCGCTGCGCGCTGCTCCCGGGGAGGACGCCGCGGAAGAACTCGCCGAGACCCTCTTCGCCGCCGGACTGCTGCACCTCAGCCCCTACTTCGGTGAACTGCCGGGACTGGACTTCACCAGCGGACTGGGCCTCTGGGAAGAACGCCGCAGGCGGCAGGAGTCCCTCCATCCGGGCGACCCCGCACACACCTCGGCTCCGGACATGCCGCCGCCCCCGGACGCGGCGGCGGCCGCCGTCACCTATCTCCGGGAATCCGCAGGCCTCGCGTCGGGACACCTGCTGGGGCGGGTCCTCAAGGCCTTGGCGGAGGCGTTGTCCTTCCTGGCCGGCATGCGGGACGAGTCGTACGACCAGGAGGTCCTGAGCGCCTCCCGCAAGGCGTTCGACGTTCTCGACCCGCGTCGCGACCCGCTGGCGCGCCTCTACGTCCTGCGGATTCTCCAGCGCTGCGGCGAACTGGCCCTGCCCGGCGACCTCACCGCCGTACTCCCCGTGCCCCTCGCGGTGATCAGGGAGCGGCAGGGCCTCCATGAGGCGTCCTGCGTCTTCGCGGAGGCGCTCACCCTGGCCATGGAGGCCCGTCACCTCGGCCTCCAGGCCCGTCTGCTGGCCGCGGCCGACGAAGAACTGCCGTACCTCACCATGGACTCCCACCGCCGGCTGCGCTGGTCGAGTCAGGTGCACTGCCTCGTCGGGAACCAGCTGGCCTGCGCACCGGGGGCGGCGGAAGCAGGCCGGCTCGCCGACCGGGTGCGCTCCGTCGCGGAAGCCGACGCGTGGTCCGCCGAGCAACGGGCGGCGACACTCCTCCATCTCGCGGCGCACGCGGACCCCCGGCAGGAGGGCGATGCCGGCCGCGAACTCATCGACGAGGCACGGCGGTCGGCGCCCGCTCTCTTCCGGCGCCACGCCGACGCGCTCGTCTACCTCGACGCACTGTTGGCCCACGACTCGGGTGCGCATGCCCGAGCGGAAGGGCAGCCGGACACCGCCGCGGCTCGTTTCGCCGCCGCGGCCTTCGCGTTCGCCGGGTGCCGGCAGACCGATCTCGCTCTTGCGGCCCTCGACGCCGGGCTGGGATGCGTGGAGGAGGCCGAGGGGCCGGCGGCCGAGCGGGCCGCCATCGCGCTGATCCCGGCCTCCGTGTTCCTGCGCCGGACCGCGGACGAGACCGTGGGCTGGAAGCTGCACGGCCTCTACCAGTCACTGGCCCTGAGGATGAGCGGCCCCACCGTCAACCTGTCGGTGATGTCCGGTGTCCACCAGGCCGCCAAGGGCATGGACTTCACCATCGCGTCGGGAAGCCCGGGCGCCCTGGAGTTCTCCCCGCGCCTGCACGGCATCCTGGACCGTGCACGGCTCGCCGAGACGCGGCTGCCCGGGCCCCTGCCCGATTTCGAGCTGCCCGGCGGAGCCGAGACGGCCATGCTGTACTACCTGGGATCGGGCGAGGCCGAACCGGACGTCGACGCCGAGGCCGAAGTGCGCAACCTCCAGCGCGCCGCCGACCGCTGGGTCAGCGGGGAGCTGCGCTCGGCACGGAACCCGCGGTCGCTGCCCCTCTTGCGGGTCGACGAGATCCAGGAGTTGCTTCCTCCGGACACGGTGCTGCTCTCGCTGTTCCTGGGGCAGGCCGGCCATCCGGCCTCCGCCCGCCCTGTCATGGCGCTGCAGGGGATGGCGATGACGCGGGAGGAGACGGCCCACCGCACCATGGTGTTCCCGGCGTACGAGGGCGCGCTGTTCAGGGTGTCCAAGGCCGGTCACACACTGCACGTGTCGCCCGCCGCGATCCAGGTCGCCCAGTTGCGCCGGGAAGTCACCGCTGACCCCCTGCACCGGGAGGTCTCGCGCGTGGCGGCCCGGACACTCGCCGATGACTCCCGCTCCTACCTGGCCGGGTTCACCGAGTCGCTGCCCTCCTGGTTCGCCCGGGGCAAGACCCACCTGTGCGTCTGGCCCCACGGGCCCCTGCACTACCTCCCCTTCCACCTGCTGTCCGCTGACGACCGGCTGCTGGCCGACGACTGGATCGTCACCCAGGTGCCCAGCCTCTCGTTCCTGGGCCGGCCCGCGCCCCTCCCGCCCCCTCACCGCGGACTGGCGGCCTTCGCGTACGACAGCGCGGGCACGCACACCCTGGAGGCCCACACCGCACGGGTCGCCGCCTCGATGGGCGGCACAGCGCCGGTCCTGGGCGCCGACGCCACCCCCCGCCGTTTCCTGGCAGCGCTGTCCGAGGCCCGCTACGTCCATGTGGCGGCCCACGGGGCGCACAACGAGTGGGCGCCCTGGCACCACTGTCTGTTCCTGGCGCCGGATGCGGAACGGGGCGAGGACGGCCGGGTCTTCGCCCACGACGTCCTCGGCGTCGATCTGCGTGGCGTCGAACTCGTCACGATGAGCGCGTGCGAGTCGGCCCTCGGCCGGTTCGACGTCAACGACAACCTGCACGGCCTCCCCGCCGCCTTCCTCCAGGCGGGGGCCGCCGCCATCGTGGGCTGCCTCTGGCCCGTTCCCCCGGATGTGGCCACGGCCTTCTTCGGCGCCCTGTACGAACACCTCGCCCGCTCCGCGGGGCGGCGGGCCGCGTTCCGTGCGGCCCAGACCACGACCCGCGCCCGCTACCCCGCCTATCGGGACTGGGGCGCGTTCTGCTTCATCGGGGACTGGCGTCCCGCTACCGACCACTCAGACGGAGTCACCGAATGATCCACGCCGACCGGCCGGCCGAGGCCCGAGCAGCGACCTCTCACGACCTCACGCTCGTCCCGGCTCTTCTCCTCCAAGGGCCCGCCCTCCAACCCGCGCTGACAGGCAGGATCTCGTTGGGGGCCCCGGTCGTGCGCCCGCTGAGCGGTGTACAGGCCGCCGAGGGCGACGGTGACTGGGGAGGTTTCCTGGAGTCGCAGTCCGCCCACTACGACTACCTGCTCCTCAGCCTCGTCTGCTCCTTCCGCCCTTCGCCCGAGGGAGCCCCGTTCACGGACGCGGGCATCGGCATCCGCCTGGAGGCGCCGGGCCAGCCGGTCGAGCGGCAGCCCATCGCCTGGTCGATCTCACCGAAGAAGCGGACCGTGCCCGTCGCACCCTCCGGATCGCTGGCGCTGACCGCCAACCTCATGTTCATCGACGCGGGTGTGGAGTTCACGCCGCACGAGGGCGGACGCGAGGAGCTTTTCGTGGTCGGCATGGGCGAACGCGACTGCGACCCCGAGTGGAGATTCACCGCCACCCCGGACACCCCGCTGGTCGGGGACGAGGCACTCGCCCTGGTCGTCCGCACCCCCGCCGGCGCACCGGCGCAGGCCCACATCACGGTGGCCGCCACGGTCAGGCAGCGCCGTTTCGGCCTGATCCCGTACCGGGCGGAGCTTCCGCCAGCCCTGCGGGCCATCGACCTTCGTGAAGCCGCCCCCGCCGGGCCCGTGACGGGGCCGGCACCGGGCGCCTGAGGGCGGCGTGGGGGAAGGGGCCCGTGCGGCCCCTTCGGAAGTGCACTGGAGGGGCCGCCGAAGCGCTCTCGTGTGGGCCTGAGCGTGCTCAGCTCTCGTGCTCGGTGGCGCGGCTGTCGGGCAGCAGTGCGCGGATGTCCGCCGGCAGCGCTCCGGCCACGTGCTCCATCAGCTCCGGAGCGAGCGCGGCGTCGAGCACCTCCAGCACTGCGGCGGCCTCACGGACGGCCGCCATCTCGTCCGTCCCGGCACGACCGGCGATCCGCCCGGCGAAGGCGGTCAGGTCGAACCGCTCGGCCGACCCCGGCAGGCCGGGGTCGCGGGCGTCCGTCGTCTCTCGTACGGATGCGGCCAGCTCGCTGGGCAGTTGGGCGGTCATATGCTCCGCGAGCCCGTGCGGAAGCCGCTCGGCGAGCGTGGTCAGCACTGCCCGCGTCACCCGCTCGGCGGGCCCCCGGCCCGGGAGCTGGGCCAAGGCCTGTACCTTCCCGATCATCTCGTCATGCTGCACGACACGGACATCCTTTCTGGACCCCTGTGCGCCGGGGGCCTCCGGCGCACAGGAACGTTGGCGGGCGCTCGCGGCAGGCGTCGACCGGTGGCGGTCGCACGTCGGACGCCGCCGGGCCGGGCAGGTGCTCACGCGCGTCAGGGGAGAGCCCCGCCCGGGCCGGCGGCCGCCCGGCTGCGTGCCGACGAGACCCGGATTACTTCTCGTATGTGGACAGGGCCAACCCGAGGCCGAAGAACGTGGGCGCCCACTCCCCGACGAAGATGCCCCAGCGGTCGGCCCTCTCCTCGCCCTTCTTCTCCACTCCGAGCGAAGCGCACCAGGAGAGGACGGACAGGCCGATGGAGGCGAAGCCGGCGGCGTAGGCGTGCTCGGCCCGGATACCGGACTCGTGCAGTCTCTTGACGATCATCAGGGGCTCGCTTTCTTGGAGGAGAAGGCTTTCGCCTCCTATCTGAGGCCACTGTCCCGCCGGCGGCGACCCGGCTCGTGCAGTCGGGTCAATCCCAGCACCTGGCAGGGGCACCGGAGGCGTCTGTTCACCCCGGCAGCGGCGGCCGCTTCCACCGGCTGGCCCCTGGGCGACTCCGCTCCCCGCGCCGCGAGCGGGACCGAGTCGGCCGGGGAGAAGGGGGGAGGGCGGAGCCGGGCCCAGGAAGGGGCCGGCCTCCGAGCGGCCCCGGTCGCACGGAAGCACGGCCCCGGTGGTGCCTCGTGCCCGCCTTGTTTGGTCTGTCCGGCCGGGGATACACGGCCGTGGCATCAGTCAGTCACGCAGGAGAAGAAGGGGAACTTCCTCATGGGCCACCAAGGAGATGTCATCGCGGAACTCACCACCGACCACCGCGAGGTCGACCAGCTGTTCGGGAAGATCGAGGCGCTGCCTCCGGGGGACGAACAGCGCAAGACCTATGCCGACCAGGCCGTGATCGAACTGGTGCGGCACTCGGTCGCGGAGGAGGCGTACCTGTACCCGGCCGTCCGCCGGCTCCTGCCGGACGGGGACACGATCGCCGACAAGGAGATCGAAGAGCACGCGGAGGCCGAGCGGACCATGAAGGAGCTCGAAGGCGCGGACGCCGGTCAGCAGGAGTTCGACCGGCTCATCAGCAAGCTGATGACCGAGATCCGCTCCCATGTGCAGGACGAGGAGGACACCCTGTTCCCGCAGCTGCGGGCCGTCGCCTCACAGGACGAGCTGATGAAGCTGGGCGATCAGGTGCGCACGGCCAAGAAGACCGCGCCGACCCGCCCGCATCCCTCCGCGCCGGACACCCCGCCGGCCAACAAGCTGCTCGCTCCCGGCGTCGGCATGGTCGACCGTGTCAGGGACGCCCTGTCGGGACGCGGCAAGGACTGACACCGCCCCGGCTCCGTGGGCCCGGCTCCCGTCGCCCCGCGGTGTGCCCGGACGTCTCCGAGCGCGCCTGACGACAGCGGCTCACCAGACGCCGGCTGCTGCGCACTGGCGGGTGGTTTCGGCTTCGAGAAGGGCCGCCACGAGGTGCCCATGACCTGGGCAGAGGCCGGTCCGCTGCCCGCCGTACGGGACGCGGAGGACTCGACGCTCCTCCTCACGGACGGCTTCAGCTGCCGGACCCGGGCCGCCCGGGCAGGAACCGGCCGCACCCCGCCGCACCTCGCGGAGGCGCCGGCGGCACCCTCCACGGCTCCAACGGCCTTGGGAGCGATACCGGTGGTCGCGGTCGGCCCGTGCCGCGAGAAGGGCCGCACGGGTTGGAAGAGTCGTGAAGCTTGCCTGGGCCCGTGCGGCCTGCTCCCAGCCTGCCCTCTCCGGGGTCTCCCGTGCACGCTTCGGCGAGTCACTCGAAGAGCTCGCCGAAGTGGGGCAGGCCACCCGTGATTCGGCGCTGCGTGAGCGGCGGGGCGGGGACCACAGGCGGGCAGCCGGCACCGGGCCCAAGCAGCGCCAGCTCTTCACCGATCGGCTCGTGGCCACGCTGGTGAACGTGCGGCTGGGGCTGGCTCACGCTGCGATCGCCGAGCTGTACGGCGTGGATCGCTCCACGGTCTCCGGTGCGATCCGCGAGGTCCGCCCACTGCTGGCGGCCCGGGGCTTCGCGGTTCCGGGCCCCCCGGGCTGCGGCTGCGCACACTGGAGGACGTGTTCGCGTACGCCGACACTGAAGGCGTCGACCTGCGCATCGACGGCACCGAAGTTCAGGTCTGCCGCCCGCGCCCGGGTCGCCCCAGCCGCAGGGCGTTCGAACTCTGGCAAGAGGAAGCAGAACACCATCAAGACCACTACGTTCAGCGATGCCCAGGGCCGTACGCTGTTCAGCGGGGCGGACCGGCCGGGCCGGATGCATGACCAGACGGCCGTGCGCACCGAGGGCATTGCCGAGCAGTTCCGGCAGCACTCGAGCTGCATCGGGATCTGCGGAAGATTCGCCAGGACTTCAGCCTCGCGACGCCGTGTTCGACGGGTGCTCGTGCTGCGGCCAGTGCCTGATTGCGGGACCTTTCGGTGAGGGTGAGTTCCTGCAGAGGTCTGCGTTCGACGCCGGTGGCCGGCCATGGGCCGACACTCTGGTAGGCGAGGTCGGCCAGGATGGGATCGCCTTGGCGTTCGTAGATCCGGATGATTCGGTGGGTGCGGGCGGCGGTCAGGTCGTGGGTATGGCCCGGCAGGGAGGGCGAGAGCCACAGCAGTCGGCCGCCGGGGTCGGTGACGACCTCCACGTTCACGCCGTGGGCCGGTGTTTGTGGGAGTAGTCGGCTCGCCTGTCGCCGACCGGTCGCACTCGGCGAGGGTGCCGTCGAGCAGGATGAAGTCGGGTTCGTGCTCGCGCAGCGTCTTCAGCAGGCCCGGTGCGCGTGCGGCGAGCAGGTCGATGACCGAGCTGGTGTAGGCGTGGGCGGCGGACTCGCTGATTCCGAACCCGGCGGCGATCTTCGCGAGTGTGGTGTGTTCGCGCAGGTACACCAGTGCCACCATCGCACGCTGGGACGGACGGAGCTTGCAGCGCCGAACGAGGCCCCCGAGCAACGTGATGGAGACGTCAGACATCTCGATCAACAGCCCGGGGGCCTCGTCCGTTGCGCTTCACGGCCCATCACTCGATCGGTGGCCAACTCGAAGAAGTTCACTCATAGGTCACGCGGGTCAAGCCCCCAGGCTTGAGGGCTGTGCCTACACAGGTGGGGCGACTATGGCCTCGGATTGATTCGCGCGCCGAAGCGCGTCGGCGACGAATCCGCTGGCTTTCAGCTCCTCGACGAGGTCCCGGAGGAACTGGACGGTCTCGGGCCGTCGGGTCGTGGTCGTGCCCACCGCCTGCTGGATCTGCATGAACCGACCCTCGAGCAGTCGGACTTCGGGATGCGTCGCGACAAACTCGTTCATCGGTTGCCTGATGCCGGCCGCGACCTCCAGGCCCTGAGTGCGGAACTCGTCGACTCCTTCCTCTCCGCGCACGATGCTCGCGTGCTGAAGGGTGCGGGAGAGGAAGAGGTCGTAGGCAGACCCACGCTTCACGCCGATACGCACGCCTGCGCGGTCGACGTCAGCAGCCGTGGTGAGTGCTGAGTCGTGCGGCACGGCGAACACGCCCTCGATGACGACGTACGGTGCAGTGAAGGCGACTTCAGCCTCACGCGCGGGCTCGATGGCCATGAAGCACATGTCGGCCTGGCCCGCTGTCATCGCCTCGTACGACTTTCGTGCCGCGTCGAAGCAGACGAGTTCTACCGGCACATCCAGCCGCACGCCAACCTCACGCGCGATGTCGACCGTGACGCCGGTCGGCGCCGTTGGCGTGCCCTGGGCCAGTACCGGATTTCCCAGGTTGATCGAGGCCCGCAACACGTCACTCGGCGCCAGGTCCTTGGTGATTGCACTGGTCACGATCATGGAGCGAAGTTTATGACACGCCTTGCGGCCGGATACCAGCATGCCTTGAACTCAATCGTTCCCAAGGTCGTAAGGCCGGTCCCGAGCGTCCTTCCCCGCCGGGAGCACGCCCCCGGCGGGCGTAGCGGCCGCCCCGTAAGGCCGCACGCCGACCGTGACCCAGATGGGCAGCCCACGGTCCCCGAGGCCGCCTGGCGGGCCAGACAGGCAAGTCGTAGCCGTACTCACCGGCCGCGACGTCGGCGGCGCCCATCTGCCGCAGGTCCGGGGCACAGTCGGAGAAGACGGCCTCCCCGGCCGGGCGAGGCGGGGCGCCCACCGGGCACGTCACTTCTCCTTCTCGGTGCTGTCGTGCTTCCCGGCCCCGGGCCGGTCGTCGCGGTGCCGGGTGCCCGGCAGCATCTCCTGCACCTTCGCCTTGATGCCCTGCCGGACCATCGAACCGCGGTCGCTGTCGCCCTGGAGGACGGCCGAGGCGGCGGACGTGATCTGGTCCAGGGAGGCGTGCGGCGGGATGGGCGGTACGGCCGGGTCGGTCCGGAAGTCGATGACGAACGGGCGGTCGGCGGCGAGCGCCCGGTCCCACGCGGCTTCCACGTGCTTGGGCTTCTCCACCCGCACCCCGTCCAGGCCCATGTGCCGGGCGATCTCCGCGTAGGGCAGATCCGGGATGTGCTGGGACTCCTCGAACTGCGGGGCGCCGGACATGGCCCGCATCTCCCAGGTGACCTGGTTGAGGTCGCGGTTGTTCAGCACGGCCACGATCAGTCGCGGGTCCGACCACTCGTGGTGGTACTTCGCCGCGGTGACCATCTCCATCATCCCGTTCATCTGCATGGCTCCGTCTCCGACCAGCGCGATGGCCGGCCGGTCGGGATGGGCGAACTTGGCGCCGATGGCGTACGGCACACCGGGCCCCATCGTCGCCAGCGTCCCGGACAGGGAGCCGCGCATGTGCCCGCGCAGCCGCAGATGCCTGGCGTACCAGTTGGCGGCGGAGCCGGAGTCGGCGGTGAGGATGACGTCGTCGGGCAGCTTGCCGTCGAGGGCGTGGACGACGTACTCGGGATTGAGCGGGTCGGCGTCCACGGCGGCGCGGCGTTGCATGACCTCCCACCAGCGGGCCACGTTCTCCTCGACCTTGTCCCGCCAGGCGCGGCTCTCCTTGCGGTGCAGGCGCGGAAGCAGCCGCTGCAGGGTCTCCTGCGCGTCACCGACGAGGTTCACCTCGAAGGGGTAGCGCAGACCGATCATGTGTGGATCGATGTCGATCTGGACCGCCCGCGCCTGGTCCAGCTCGGGCAGGAACTGGCTGTAGGGGAAGCTGGAACCGATCATCAGCAGGGTGTCGCACTCCTGCATCAACTCGTAGGAGGGACGGGTGCCCAGCAGCCCGATGGAGCCGGTCACATAGGGCAGGTCGTCGGGGAGGGCGTCCTTGCCCAGCAGCGCCTTGGCCACCCCGGCGCCGAGCACGTCCGCCAGCCGCTCCACCTCCGCCCGCGCGCCCCGCGCTCCCTGCCCGATCAGGACGGCGACCTTCTCTCCGGCGTTCAGCACCTCTGCGGCGCGCCGGATGTCCTCGTCGGCCGGCACCGGGGCATAGCGGCTCAGGCCCATGCTGGAGGGCACCATCTTGAACGCGTGCGTCGGCGGGCTGTACTCCAGCTCCTGGACGTCCGCGGGCAGGATGACCGCCGTGACGGTGCGTTTGGCGTACGCGGTGCGCATCGCCCGGTCGATCAGGTTCGGCAGCTGCTCCGGCACCATCGCCGTCTCGCAGAACTCCGACGCGACATCCTTGTAGAGGCTCTGCAGATCCACTTCCTGCTGGTAGGAGCCGCCCATGGCGCTGCGGTTCGTCTGCCCCACGAGCGCCACCACGGGGACGTGGTCCAGCTTGGCGTCGTAGAGGCCGTTCAGCAGGTGGATCGCGCCGGGGCCCGACGTGGCGGCGCACACGCCCACCTTGCCGGAGAACTTGGCGTATCCGACGGCCTGGAAGGCGGCCATCTCCTCATGGCGCGCCTGGACGAACTTCGGCTTGTTCTTCGCCCGCCCCCAAGCCGCCAGCAGGCCGTTGATGCCGTCGCCCGCGTAGGAGAAGACATGGTCCACGTCCCATTCGCGCAACCGCTGGAGGACGTAGTCGGACACCTTCGTGCTGGCCATGAGAGCTCCGTTTCTGGTCTGGCTGCCGTGCGGTCTCAACTGGGCCCTCCTCCATGTGGTCGCAAAGGCCCGGGGCGGCAGGGCCTCCTCTGGGTATCCGTGTGCGCCCGGGGGAAACGTCGGGCTTCCCTCGAGGCGGCCCTGTCCGTGCCGGAACGGCCCCGGGACACGTACGGGTGCGGCCCCGGGCCCCGAACGGCCGCCGCCGGCGCGGTTGATCCGTGCGGTGCTGATTCACGGGCCGCCCAGCGTGGTGGACGCGTCGCGGGACGCGTCGCCGTGATGCTCGGACGGGCGTCGGCCGGGCGGCCGAGGGAGTGCGGGATCGGTCCGCTCGCGGCTTTTCACCCGGCCGCGCGTGGGTACGCGGTGCCACCGTACGCACAGCGAGGACGAAACCGTACGCAGAGCGAGGACGAAGGAGTGGCCGCAGATGGCAGCAGCGGACGACGCGCCGACGGGTCCGTGGGCGGCCGGCCCACCGGCCCATGCCGCTTCCCGCGGGCCCGGCGTCCCGGCGGGCGGTGACCCGCGATGAGCGGGTTCACGTCCGCCCTGACCCTGACGGGCGTGGCCCTCCTCGCCGTGGCCGGCGTGTACGGGGCCGCCCGGGCGCTGCGGGTCTCGCCCGACCCGGTGCCCGCACAGCCCTTCGGTTCGGGGAGGGAACCGGTCGAGCACGCGGTCAGCCGGTTCCACGTGCGCTGGTACACGGTGACGATGATCTTCCTCGCCTTCGACATGGAGATGGTCTTCATGTACCCGTGGACGCTGGTCGTCTCGGCGATGGGGACCGGCGCGGTGGTCGAGATGTTCGTCTTCCTCGCCGTCCTGCTCACCGGCGTCGTCTACGCGTGGCGGGAGGGGGCGCTGCGGTGGACGTGAGGGCCGCCCTGCTGCGCGCGGCCGCCGCCCGGCCGCGCGTCCTGCTCGTCACCACACCGGGCGGAACGCCCGCGCGGCTGGCCGCGGAGAGGGAACTGCGTCTGCGCGACTGGCCGTCGGCCTCGACGCCCGCCGGGGCCGATCTGCTGTTTGTGGCGGGCCCCGAGCACCCGCCCCTGCGCCCGGCCCTGGAGCGGCTCTGGCAGGACATGCCGCAGCCTCGCGCGCGGGCCCACGCGGCCGAGGCCGACGACGTGCCGTCACGGCTCGACGTCGGCCGCGCCCGGCTGGCCTCGCCGCACCGGCAGCGGAGCGACGCCGTCCGGCATGCCCCGGAGGGCCTGTCTCCCGGCGGCCCGGGGGCGGAGCACGGGGCACGGGCGGCGAGCCCCGGCGGAGCAGACGACGGCGGAGCCGGGAGCGGACACGGCAGCGGCCATGGGCACGGGCACGACGGCGGCCCGCCCGGCGGCGGCGACGGGGAGGGGCACGGCGGCCATGGGCACGGGGACACGGAGATGCCCGGAGGGCTGCCGATGGCGGAACAGGGCCCGGACCGCGACGGACTGGCGCTGGACCGCCTGCACGTGCCCCTGGGCCCCTTCCTGGCCGACTGGCCCGCGGGGCTGGGCGTGCGCGTGGTGATGCAGGGCGACGTCGTCCAGCGGGCGGAACTCGACGAGCCGCCCGCTGACGGGACGGCGCGTCCCTTCTGGGCCCGGCCGTGGGTCCGGGCGGCCGCGGGCGAGCCGGTGAGCGTCGGGGAGGCCGCCCGCCGACGGGCGGCAGCGCACCTGGACAGCCTGGGGCGGCTGCTGGCGGTCGCCGGATGGCCGGCCGGCGCGGTGACGGCCCAGCGACTGCGGGACGACCTTCTGGGGCAGGCGTCCGCTGCTGCGCTCCTGCCGCGCACGCGGCGATTCGCCCGGCGGGTCGGACGGTCGCGGACCCTGTACTGGCTGACGCGCGGCATCGGTCCGGTGAGCGCCGCTGCCGCGGAGGCCGCGGGCGTGAGCGGTCCCGCCGCCCGGGCGGACGGGGACGTGCCGGCCCGCTATCGGCAGTGGCTTGCCGACGTGCTGCTCGACGTGGGCCGGCTTGACTGCGCCGACCCTCTCGATCCGGTGGCCCTCCAGAGCCCGCGGGGCCGCTGGGACGCCGCCCGTCCGCCCTCTGCCGCCCTGGCCGCACTGCTGCCGGGTCTGCTGGTGGGGGCCGAGCTGGGGGCGGCCCGGCTGATCGTCGCCGGCCTCGACCCGGACCCGGACGAGTGGGCCGCCTGCCCGGCGTGGACGGCCCATGGGTGAGGCGGGCGCGTGGTGGGTGGTGCCGGCCGCCCCGGCGGTGCTGCTGGGGCTGGCGCTGCTGGCCGTGACCGGACACGCGGCCCTGGAGGCCCGTGCCGCCGGTCGGCCGGTGACCCTCGCCGCCGCTGCCCGGCCCCTGCTCGCCGTGGCGCGGGCGCTGGTGGCGCAGCCACGGCGGCTGCCCGCCGCGGACCGGCTGCTGTGGCGGGCGGGCGTGGTCACCGTGCCGGTGGCCGCGGTCCTCTCGACGCTGGTGATCCCCTTCGGCGACCACGTGATCGCCGACCTGTCCATCGGGGTGGTGTGGTTCAACGCCATGGAGGTGCTCACCTGGGCGGGGCTGTGGCTCGCCGGGTGGGGCCCGAACGCCGCGTTCTCGCTGGTCGGCGGCTACCGCTACCTCGCCCAGGGGCTGGCGTACGAACTGCCGCTGATGTTCGCCCTGATCTCGGCCGCCACGGGCGCCCGGTCGCTGAGCGTCACGGACATCGCGGACGCCCAGCACGGCCTCTGGTACGCGGTGTGGATGCCGTTCGCCTTCGTCACCTATCTGGCGGGCGTGCTCGCCTTCAGCTTTCTGGGGCCGTTCGCCTACCCGGCGGGCCGGGACATCGCCGGCGGAGTCCTGGGGGAGACCACCGGCGTCGACCGGCTGTTGCTCCAGGCCGGACGGTGGCTGTGGCTGGCGGCCGGCGCGGCGATGGCCGTGCCGTTGTTCCTGGGCGGCGGCGCCGGGCCGTGGCTGCCGGCCTGGGCCTGGTCGCTGGTCAAGTCGCTGGCGGTGCTGGCCCTGCTGGTGGGAGCGGTGAGAAGACTGCCGACGCTGCGCGCCGACCGGTACGTGGAGGCGGCCTGGGTGGTGCTCCTGCCTCTGGCCGTCGCCCAGGTCCTGGTGCCGGCGTTGGTCAACCTCTAGGAAAGGACGGCGTCATGGGCGTCATGAGCACGGTGCTGCTGTGGGTGCTGGGGCTGTGCGCCCTGGCCTTCGGCGTTCTGGTGTTCACGCTGGACTCGATGGCCCGCGCCACCTTCGCCCTGCTGGCCGCACTGGTCTGCACCGGGGGAGTGGTGACCGTGCTGGGTCTGCCCTATCTGGGTGTCGTCATCGTGCTGATGATGGTCATGGAGATGGTGATCATGGCCGTGTTCATGATCGCTTACATGATGAACCCGGCCGGTCTGATGCCCATGTCGATGCTGCACAACAAGCGCGGCGCGGCGGCCGTCAGCGGTGCCGTGTTCGCCGCGCTGGTCGCCGGGGTCTTCCTGGTCCCCTGGCCGGACCGCGCAGGGGCCCGGCCAGGGGACACGACGTTCCAGGTCGGCATGGCGCTGATGGGCGAGCAGATGCTGACCATGGTCATCCTCGGGTTCGTGCTGCTGGCCACCATGGTCGGCGCGACCGTGCTCGCCACCCGGAGAGGCCGTTACGACCGCTTCGGCGACGACCTCGACCAGCGGCCGGCCAGGGACCCGGCCGGCGGTGGAGTGGGCCGATGACGTTCGAACTCCTCCTGGTCCTCGCCGCGGGGCTGTTCTGCACCGGCCTGTTCGGCGCCCTCTCCCAGCAGTCCATCGTCATGATCATGATGGGCATCGAGCTGATGATCGGCGGCGTCATCGTCGCCGCCGCCGACTTCTGGCACTTCCTGGCACCGGGCTCGGCCAGCGGCCAGGTCGTCGTCGTGGCCGCGGTGGTGGCGATGGCCGTGGAGATGGCCATGGGCTTCGCCGTCACCACCGCCCTCTACCGCGCCCGAGGCATCGACATGACCGACATGGCCAAAGACCTGAAGGGGTGAACGGCTTGGTCTGGCTGCTGGTCGCCCTCCCCCTGGGCGGCGGATCGGTGCTCGTTCTCACCGGGCGCCGCTGCCCGCGGGCGGTCCCAGCCCTGGGCGTGGCGGTGGCGGTGGTGACGCTGGGCGTGGCCGTCGCCGCGGCGGTGGCCCGCCCGGCGGCCGGCGCACCGCTGTTCACCGGGGCGCGGGCGGGGCTCGCGGTGGACGGCCTGTCCGCGGTGATGGCGGTCACCGTCGCCGCCGTCACCACGGCCGTGCTCCTCTCCGCGCTGGGGGAGGGCGCCCCCGCAGGGAACCGCGGCCGGTTCTTCGGGCTGATGCTCGTCTTCGCCGGCGCGATGCTGGTCGCCGTCACGGCGACCACGCTGCCGCTGCTGCTGATGGGCTGGGAGGTGATGGGCGCCACCAGCTGGGCGTTGATCGGCCACCAGTGGCAGGACCCCGCACGGACACGGGCCGCCGGCGTCGCGTTCCTCACCACCCGCACCGCTGACCTCGGCCTCTACCTGGCCGCGGGCGCCGCTCTCGCCGGGCAGGCCGGCTCACTGGACCTGGCCGCCCTGCCGCTGACCGGCTCCCCGTGGCTGCACGCCGTCACCGCGGGCGTCATCGCGGCGGCTCTCGGCAAGAGCGCCCAACTGCCCTTCTCCTTCTGGCTGTCCGGGGCCATGCGGGGCCCGAGCGCCGTCTCGGCGCTGCTGCACTCCGCGACGATGGTCGCCGCAGGCGCGTACCTGCTGCTGCGTCTCCACCCGCTGTTGGCGGCCACCGGCTGGGCCGGCCCGCTGGTCGCCTGGACCGGCGCCGTAACCGCGCTGGTCCTGGGCGTGGTCGCCGTGGCGCAGACCGACCTCAAGCAACTGCTCGCCGCCTCCACATCCGCCCAGATCGGCTTCATGGTGCTGGCCGCCGGCAGCGGCGGCACCGCCGCCGGCACCGCCCAGCTCGTCGCGCACGCCGCCACCAAGTCGGGCCTGTTCCTCGCCGCGGGGGCCTGGCTGACGGCGCTGGGAACCAAGCGGTTGTCCGCCCTGCGCGGAGCCGCCCGCTCCTACCCGCTCGTCGGGGCCGCCTTCACCGTCGGCGCGCTCACCCTGGCGGGACTGCCACCGCTGTCGCTGTGGGCGGCCAAGGACGAGGTCCTCGCCGCCGCCCGTGCCGAGGGGACCGGACCGTACGCCGTGGGACTGGCCGCGGCGGCCGTCGCCGCCGCGTACAGCGTCAAGGCCGTCCACTACGTCACCCGCCCCCTCCCCGAGGAGGCGGAGTCGGGATACGACACCGAGCGCCGGGGCACCCGGCGGATCTGCGCCGCGACGCCCCCGCCGCTGCTCGCGCTCACGCTGGCCGCCGCCGTCCTCGGAGTGCTGGCCCTGCCCGGCCCCGCCTCCTGGTGGGAGCGGCTGACCGGCGACCAGGGGGCCGTGTCCCCCCAGCCGTGGGAGTACGGCCTGTCCGCGGGCGTCGCCGTCGGAGCCGCCGCGCTGGCCTGGTGGGGGGCTTCCCGCCCGGGGCTCGCGCCGCGCGCCGCCGTGGGCTGGGCCCACGGCTGGCTGCACTTGGAGCGGGCCGCACACTTTCTCGTGGTCCGCCCCGTGCTCGGCCTGGCGCGGGCGCTCGCCCACATCGACGACCGGGTCGTCGCCGGTGCCGTACGGGCGGCCGGCCGCGGGGGACTGACGGCGTCCCGGTTCGCCCGTCGCCTGGACGACCGGGGCGCTGACCGCGCCGTGCGGCAGACCGCCCGCGGCACGACCGCCGCCGCCCGGCTCGCCCGCCGGGTGGAGGACGACGGCGTCGACTCCGCCGTACGCGCGATCGCCTCTGGGGCCCGGAACCTGGGCCGCTGGGCGCGTCGCCCGCAGACCGGACTGCTCCACCAGTACTACGCCCAGGCCGCCGTCGGCTTCGTCGTGCTGGTCCTGATCATCCTGTTGGTGAGGTAACCCCGTGCTGAGTGTCCTCGTCTTCCTCCCGCTCCTGGTGTGCGCGGCCCTGGCGCTCCTGCCGCGCGGCCTCGGCGACCGGGCGTGCGCCTGGATCTGGATCTCCACCGCCGCCCTGGAACTGGCCCTGGTCGTCGTCCTGTGGTCGGGCTTCGACGCCGGCGGCGGGATGCAGTACGAACAACGGGCGCGCTGGATTCCCAGCGCCGGGGTCGGTTACCACGTGGGGGTCGACGGCCTGTCGTTGCCCCTGGTGGCGCTGACGTGTCTGCTGTTCCTGGCCGTCGCCGTGTACTCGCTGCGCGAGTACCGGCGCGTGCGCTCCTACGTCTGCCTGTTCCTGTTCCTCCAGACCGTCAGCACGGGCCTGTTCGTCGCGCTCGACCTGATCCTGTTCTTCGTCTTCTTCGACCTGTCCATCGTCGGGATGTTCTTCGTCATCGCCGGGTGGGGCCACGGCGAACGGGCCCGCGCGGCCGCGTTGCAGTTCTTCCTCTACACCTTCGTGGGATCGCTCGCGCTGCTGCTCGGCTTCATCGGTCTGTACCTGGCCGCAGAGCCGCACACCTTCGACATCGCCGACCTGGCCCGTGCCGACCCCCTGGCCGGCAGCGGCCCCTACGCCGGTCTGGTCCTGCTCGCCATCGGCGTCGGACTGGCGATCAAGACCCCGACCGTGCCGTTCCACACCTGGCTGCCGCCCGCACACACCGACGCCCCCGCCGCCGGCTCGGCGATCCTGGCCGGAATCCTGCTGAAGATGGGCGCCTACGGCTTCGTCCGCATCGCCATGCCCCTGCTCCCCGGGAGCTGGCGGGAGTACGCCCTGGTCATCGTGGTCGTCGGAGTCGTCTCCGTGGTCTACGGCGCTTTGGTCGCCCTCGCGCAGACCGACTTCAAACGCATGATCGCCTACACCTCCGTCACCCACATGGGCTACGTGATCCTGGCCGTCGGGGCCGCCGGAACCCTGGCCGGCACCGACCTCCAGGCCCGCTCCCTCGCGGTGACCGGCGCGGTGACCCAGATGGTGAGCCACGGGCTGATCACCGGCGCGCTGTTCCTGCTCAGCGGGGTGCTGTACGACCGAGGGCACACGTACGCGATGGACGCCTACTCCGGCCTCGCCGCACACACCCCCCGCTTCGCGGCCGTCACCGCCGTCGCCGCCTTCGCCGGCCTCGGCCTTCCCGGGTTCTCCGGCTTCATCGCCGAGTTCCAGATCTTCACCGGCTCCCTCGCCTCCCGGACGACCGCCACCGCCATCGCCCTGACCGGCATCGTCATCACGGCGGCCCTCTTCCTGACCGCGCTGCGGCGGATGTTCCTCGGCGCCCCGCGGCTGCCCGGGGCCCTCGCCTCCGGCGGGGTCGCGGATCTGCGCCGACACGAGGCGCTGCCCACCGTCGCGCTGCTCGCCCTCGCGCTGGTCATCGGTGTCCTGCCCCGCTGGCTCCTGGACGTCATCGAACCGGCCGGCCGCGCGCTGGCCCGACTGGTGGCACGGTGAACGACGACATCGCCGCCCTCGTCCCCGAAATCGCCCTGCTCGGGGCGGCCGTCACCGGCCTGCTCGCGGGTTCCTGGCTGCCCCGCAGCCGCCAGTGGATCGTCGCGGTCCTGGCCGCCGCCGCCTGCGCGGCCGGTCTGGCGGCCACCGCCGTCGCCCTGGCCGTCGACGGAGAACAGACCGTGTTCGCCCACGCGTTCGCCGTCGACACGGCGACCGGCGCCGGCCGGCTCGTCGTCCTCGTGGCCCTGCTGCTCGTCATCGGCATGTCCGTGGAGACCGTGCGCGGCCACAAGCGCGAGACCGAGTACTGGGTGCTCCTGCTGCTGACCGGCGCCGGCACGCTCGCCCTGACCGGCGCGAACGACCTGCTGACGCTCTTCGCCGCCTATCTGCTGGCCAGCGTCCCCGCCTACGCGCTCGCCGGCTTCGCCAAGGACGCCCCCGGCACGGAGGCCGCGCTGAAGTACTACCTGATGGGCGCGTTGTGCGGCACCACCATGCTCGCCGGAACCGCCGTCCTCTACGGGGCCGGGCACGCCACGCTCTACCGGGAGCTGCACGACTCCCTGCCGGCCGCCTCCTACGGCCTCGTCGCCGTCGGCCTCGTCGGCGTCCTGGCCGGACTGCTCTTCAAGGCCGGCGGGGCGCCCGCCCACTTCTGGGTGCCCGACCTCTCCGAGGGGGCTCCCGCGCCGGTCGCCGCCTGCCTCACCACCCTGCCCAAGGTCGGCGGGCTGATCGCCGGCTACCGCCTGCTCCACCAGGCCCTGCCCGGCAGTGACGTCAACTGGCCCCTGCTGCTCGCGGTCATCGCCGCGGTCACCATGACCCTGGGCAACCTGGCGGCGTTCTTCCAGACCTCCGTCAAGCGCCTCCTCGGCTACTCCGCCATCAGCCAGGTCGGCTATCTCCTCATGGCCCTCGCCGTCGCCACCCGCACCGAGCTGGCCCAGCGCAGCCTGCTCTTCTACCTGGCCGCCTACGCCGTCACCAACCTCGCGGCCTTCGCCGCCGTGACCGCGCTGCCCCGCGCCCGCACCCTCGACGACTACCGGGGCCTCGCCGGCCGCCGCCCCGCCCTCGCCGCCGTCCTCGTCGTCTGCCTCCTCGGCCTGGTCGGCACCCCGCCCACCGGCGTCTTCCTCGGCAAGCTGGAGATCTTCAGCGCGACCGTCGACGGCGGCTACCCCTGGCTGGCGGCGCTCGCCGTCGCCAACACGGTCGCCTCGCTCTTCTACTACCTGCGCTGGCTCGCCCCCCTGTTCGCCACCGCCGGCGTCGCGCCGGCCGCCGCGCACACCGGCCCGAGGCGCTGGGCCGCTGCCACGGCCGGTGCGGCGGCCGCCCTGTCCCTGGCGCTCGGCCTCGCCGGGCAAGCCTTCCTCACGCCGGCCGAGGGGCCGCTGCTGCCGTGACGGACCCGACCGCCGGGGTGAGCCGTCCGGCGCCGCGCCACCGGGCGCCCGGAACGGGAGGGCAGGGCAGCGAACCGGGCCGTATGTTGCCGGGTTCGGGCAATGACCGGCGCGGCGCGCGGCCGATAGGTTCACGCCACCGCAAGGGAGGAAGCCCCCGCGCCGGCCATCGGGCCGTGCGCGCGTCGGCGTCCGCGCAGACGAAGGAGCCCCGCATGGACGGCCCCTGGCCCAGCAGTCCGGTGAAGGCGCCCCGGGCGGCCGCCCTCGGGTCGGGGGTGCTGATCGGGACCGCGAGCGGGCTGGTGGCGGGCGCGGTGGTGCTGCTGGTGCTGGACGGCCCGTCGGTGCCGGCCGTCACCATGATCGTGGTGGCCGGGATGCTCGGGGCCGGTCACACCGCCCTGTTCCGGACGGTTCTGCGGCGGCACGTGTGGGCGGCCGGATGCGGTCTGCTCGTGGGCGTCGTGGTCGCGGCGTCGATGTTCGTCCTGTACCGCTCGAACAGGGTCGCGGAGGTCTGGGCGGCCCCCCAGGACCGGCCGGGAGCTCCGCAGGCGGTCGGGGCGTGGGACACCCCGGACCTGGTGGTGCGCGCGCGACCGGACCTGGTGACGGCGTACCGCAGCGGCGACGGCGCCGTCGCGTGGACGTGGGCGCCCCCGGGCCGGGACACGGTCTGCGCCATGAGCTCCACGACCCACGACGGGCTGGGGCTGATCGGCCACGCCTCCGGGACGAAGCCGTGCGCCGCCACCGCGGCACTCGATCTGCGGGAAGGCACGACCCGGTGGGCCCACGTCGACGAGGACCCGGACCTCTTCTCGTTCGAGCCGTTCGCCCGCTCCCTCGCGCTCGCCGGTGACATCGCGATCGTGCGTCACGCGCAGGGCTGGCGCGGCCTGTCCGCCGCCGACGGCAGGAAGCTGTGGCACGTCGACGGCGGCGAGGAATGCAGCCCCGACTTCGTCGACGCCGTCCCCGGGTCCGCGGTGGCGGTGACCCACTGCCCGTCCGGTCCGCAAGCCGCCAGGACGGAGGCTTGGCGGCTCGACCCGGACACGGGCGACGTCGTGACACGGACCGCCCTGCCCGTGGAGGAGAACCTCACCCGCTACGCCGTCGTGTCCGCCGACCCGCTCGCCCTCTGGGTGGGGGAGTCGGCGGCACGCGGCACCCGAGCCGTCCTGGTCATCGACGGCAGCGGCGCGGTGCGCACGACCATCCCTGCCGAGACGGACGACTACGAACTGCTCGTCGAGAGCCTCGGCGACTACGGGCCGGCGACTTTCGAGGCGCGCCCGGAGCCGGCCGCGGTCGTCGTCGGGGGCCTGCTCATCGCGCCCGGCGTCAAACCGGACGACCGGCGCGTCGCCTCCGACAGGAACGGGGTCTCCGTCAGCTATGCGGGGAGACTCGTGGCGATCTCCCTCGAGGACGGCGCACGACGGTGGATCTCCGACGTGGACGGCCGGACCCGGGGCATCACCGTGAGCGAGGGATCACTATGGGTCCTCCTCGGGCGGGAACTCCTCCGCCTCGACCCCGCGGACGGGCGGCACATCCGCACCCTCACGACCTACGACCTCGACCACACCCGGCCCGTCCGCCTCGCCGTCCACGGCGACCGCTACCTCGTCGTCGCCGAGGACGGCACCGGCCCCACGCCCCCCGTACGCGCCCTGAGGCCGGACTTCGTCGTCTTCTGAGCAGCCGTGGACGCGGGGGAGCACCGGTGGTCGCGGGCGCACTCGGCGCGCACCGCTCCACGACCGCCACAGCCCCGCGTACACCCCGCCCGCGGTGACGGGTTCGGCGCGTGTGCCGGAGGCGGCGACGCGGGGCGGCCCAGGACGGCGAGGCGATCGGCCTGCCGTGTGCTCCACGACCGGTGGGCGACGAGGAGCGCGTCCCGCTCGGCGCCGGAACGCGCTTCTCGCCCCTCTCCACGGGTTCAGTGCCGCTCGACACCGCTCAGCTCGTTGGGGGCCTTCGGCAGCTTCGCCGTGGCCAGCCGCTCGCCCGACTCGATGTCGATGGCCAGCAGTTTCCTGCCCGACGGGTCCGACACGTAGGCGGTGTGGTCGCGAACGAACAGCGCGGGCCGCGGCTGCTGCCAGTCCAGCGGTTCCTGCCAGGGGTCCAGAGCGGCGATCTTCCTGGTGACCTCGCCCTTCTCCGGGTCGATGACGTGGACGTGCCCGTCGGTGCCCAGGACGAGCGCCTCGCCGTGCGGGCCGCGGGCCAGCGAACGGAACGTGTAGCTCGTGCCGAGGTCGACCAGCCGCATCCTTCCCGTACGGGTGTCGATCAGCGACACCTGCTCCGGGCGTTCCAGCTCGGCGTCCCGGTCCTTCTTGTAGTCGCCGAGAACGATGGCGGACTCCTGCGAACCGGCCTGGTTGCCGACCCGGCCGTAGGCCGTCGGGCTCTGCACCTTCTTGAGGGCGCCGCCCCGGTAGACCAGCACGCCGTCCTCGCAGCCGATGACGACCGCTTCGTCCTGTGCGGTGGCCTCACCATGGACGCCGGGGCACTCTTCGCTGCGGGCGATCTCCTTGCGGTCCTCGTCCAGAACGGTGATCCCGACGCGCTTCTCCTCTGTGCCCAGCGTGGTGACCAGTTCACCGTTGGCGAGCTGGACCGCCACCCCGTGATGCGGGGCGGCGGACCGGTACGTCTCGCTCTTCGGCCTGGCGCCGCCGAGGTCCTCTGGGTCGAAGACGTTGACCTCGCCGGTGCCGTCGGTGAACAGGACGGTCCGGCCGGCGTGCCGGACGACGTGGCCCGGCTTGCTCCCCTCGAACTCGACGTCCGTGAGCTTCGCGCCCACGGCGTCCATGACCCGGAAGCCCGTCGAGGTGGAGACCATGACGTGGCGGTCGTCGCCCGCGGGGTTGACCCGGTTGAACCCCTCCAGCGGTATGTCCTCCGCCAGTTCCAGCGTCGCGCCGTCCAGGACGTACAGTCCGCCGTCGTACGTGGTGACGACCGGGTTCTCGACCCGGGAGGCCGGGGAGTCGGCAGCTCGGTCCGCCTTCCGGGCGGCGGGCCCGTCGCCGCCGCAGGCGGTGAGCGCGACGGACGCCGTGAGGAGTGCGGCGACGGCGGCGGCCGCCCGGGGACGTGCTGTGTGCTTCATGTGCGTGGTCTTCCTCTGGTGAGTGACAGGGGGCGGGCAAAGGGGTGGGACGGTGGGCTCGTGGGTCACCCGGCGGTCAGGCCTGTGGAGATGGAGAGGGTGTTGGCGCGCATCATTTCCAGGTAGGTGGCCGCGCCCCGGCCTTCTTCGGTGAGGGATTCGGAGAACAGCGGCACGACGGCGACCTCGACGCCGCTCTCGCGCTTCAGCACCTGGGCCAGCCGGTCGGGCTGTGAGGAGTCCGCGAAGATCGCCTTCACGCCCGCCTTCTCGATCGCGGTGGCGAGGGAGGTGAGGTCCGAAGCGCTCGGCGAGGCCAGAGTGGTCCCGCTGGGGACCACCGCGCCGACGACGCGGAACCCGAAGCGCTGGGCCAGATACCCGAAGACGTGGTGGTTGGTCACCAACTGGCGCTGCGCCGGGGGGATCGTGGCGAACCGCCGGTGCATCCACGCGGTGAGTTCGGTGATCTCGGCCCGGTAGGCCGACGCGTTGTCCTCGACGGCGGACCGGTCGACGCCCCGCACGTGCTCGGTGACCCGGGCCGCGATGACGCCGACCGCCTCGCGCACCCGCACGGGGTCGGTCCAGAAATGCGGGTCGGGCGTATCGGCCGTCTCCCCCGAGGCATAGGCGAGGGGGTCGACGGCCTCGCCGACGGCCACCGTCGGCACGCCGGCCTCCTCTGCGGCCTCCACGTGGCGCAGGACGTTCTCCTCCAGACCGAGGCCGTTGTAGACCACCAGGTCGGCCTGCTCGATCGACGCCGCCTGCGGAGCCGAGACGCCGAAGGAGTGCGGATCGGCCCCCGCCCGCATCAGCACGGCCACCTCGGCCTCGTCGCCGACGACGGCGCGGGTGAGGTCACCGAGGATGTTGGTGGTGACGACCACCGTGGGGCGCTGGTCCCGGCCGCTTCCCGCGCAGCCTCCGACGCCCAGGAGCACGGCGCAGACCAGAGAGGCGCAGAGGACGAGGGCGGCCTTCGGGCGTCCGCGCCCGGCCGTGGAACCGGCGCTCATCGGCCGGTCTCCACCATGTGCGTCGGCGCGAAGTCCAGGGGGAAGGTCCGGGCGAGACGGAGGCGGTCGTTGTAGTCGATCTCGTACACCTTCCGGGCCGCGGCGTCGTTGACGTACGCGCGCGTCGTGTCGACCTCGATGACGGCGGGCGCGCCGCCCTCGGCCAGGAGTTCCTTGTGGGCGGTGCGCTTTCCGGTGGTGATGTCGAAAGCGCTGAGCGCCCCGTCCTCGCCCAGCGTGAGCAGTGGGGCCCCCTCCCCGGCGGTGTTGGCGGCCGTCACCGGGCCGGTCTCGACGCGTGTCCAGGAGCGGTCGGCGACGTCGAGGACCCAGACGGCCTCCTCGCCGGCCGGGGCCACGAGCGTGGTGCTGCCCGCCCGGTGGCGGAAGTCGGCTGCCCGCTCCGAGGCGTCCACGGCCGTGCCGTAGGGGATCTTCTCGGCACGGAACTCGCCCGACTCCTCACTGACCAGCAGCGCTCCGTCGGCACAGCCGAACACCACGCCCCGGCGGGTGACGGCCTCGCCCCGGGCCTGGGCGCACGGTTCTTCGAGCGAGGCCACCGGGGACCCGCTCCGGTCGAGGACCTCCACGGCGCCCTCGCCGGCCTCCGCTCCGGCTGCCAGCAGATGTCCCGCGTAGGGGACCACCGGCCCGCCGCCCGCGCCGGTCAGGGCCCGGCCCCGGGGAGCCGCGCCGCCCTCCAGTTCCTGGCGGTCGAAGAGCCGGGTGCTCCCCTGGGAGGAGGTGACCGCGGTGACCGCCGGATCGCCGTGCACCCGGGCGGCGTCGTGTCCCGCGACGGACCCGGCGTCACGCACGGCGGCACGGTAGTAGTGGGTGTGGTCGCCGTGGTCGACCGTCCAGGAGCCGGTGTCGATGACCCGGGTGCCCTCGGAGCCGCTCACGTAGGCGAACCTGCCGTCGGTGCGCAGGCCTGTGACCCCGTCGCTCCCCTTGACGGACGTGATCTCCCCGGTGGTCAGGTCCAGGACCCCGGCCGCCCCGGCGCCGGCCAGCACGAGCCGCAACTGCTGCTCAGCGGCTTCCTCGGCTCCTTCGACATGGCCGTGGGGCCGCGCCTCCGACGAGGACGCCGTGGCCGGTCGCGCCTCGCCCTCGTTCTGGCAGCCGACGAGCAGTCCGGAACCGGCCAGGGCGGCGCAGGAGAGGGCGGTGGTGATGCGGGTCTTTCCGAGGTTCATGACGCAGATCCGTATTCGCTGAGCAGTCGGTCGGTGGGTCGTACGGGGGCGGCGGCGGGCCGCGCCCACCGGTTGCGGAGGGAGGAGGCCGGGACGGAGAACAGGAACTGGGCGACCGCCGTCGCGGCGATGGTCGCCCCGGCGGCCGTGCCCAGATGCCACGACAGCAGCAGTCCGATGAACGTCGCGCTCACGCCGAGGCACGCGGCGCCGATCATGATCACCGGGATGCGCCGCGCCCAGGGCAGTACGGCGGCCGGCGGGGCGATCAGCAGGCCGAAGACCAGCAGGGTGCCCACCACGTGGAACGACGCGACGATCGCCAGGGTGAGCAGGGCCAGCAGGGCGGCGTGTGCGACGCGCGGCCGTAGCCCCAGTGTGTGCGCCTTGCGCTCGTCGAAGGCCAGCGCTGCGAACGGGCGGTAGCCGAGGACCGAGATCACCAGCGCGATGGCCAGCGCGCCTGCGAGGTGGACGAGTTCGGCCGGGCGCACGGCCAGGACGTCACCGAAGAGGAAACCGGTCAGGTCGACGGCGAAGGACTGCGAACGCGAGACGATGATCACGCCCAGCGCCAGCATCCCGACGAAGAGCAGCCCGATGCCGGTGTCCTGGGACAGCCGCGGCGACCGGCCGACGACGCTGACGCCGAGGGCCATGACCGTCGCGCTCAGAGCCGCGCCCAGAAGCGGGTTGCCGCCCAGGAGCGAAGCCAGCGCGATGCCGGGGAGCATGCCGTGGGACATGGCGTCCCCGAGGAACGCCATCCCGCGCAGCACGACCCACGTACCGGCCAGAGCGCAGATCAGCGACACGAGAACGCCGCCCCACAGCGCCCGTTGCACGAAGGACACCTCGAAGGGGCCTGTCAACCATTCCATGCGCCGGGACACTACAATGAAAATGATTATCAATACAAAGTAGTGATGGGAAGAGGTTCGTCTGATGCAGCCGCAGGTAGTGCTCGACCGAGTGTCGGCGGGCTATGCGAACCGTTCGGTGCTGAAGCAACTCACCTTGTGCGTACCGTCGTTCGCCATCACCGCGGTGGTGGGTCCGAACGGGTCGGGGAAGTCCACGCTGCTGGGGGTGATCGCCGGTGTGATCCCGGTGACAGGGGGGTCGCTGGAGCACCGGACCCCCGGGCGTCCGTCTCTCGTGGTGCAGCGCAGCAAGGCGGCCGACGCGCTGCCGCTGACGGTTCGGGACGCCGTCGCGATGGGGAGGTGGGGTCGGCGGGGGCTGTGGCGGGGGCTGTCGCGGCGCGACCGTGACGTGGTCGACGCGAGCATGGACCGGCTCGGCATCACCTCCCTCGCGCACCGGCAGTTGGGTGAGCTGTCCGGCGGTCAGCGTCAGCGCGCTCTCGTCGCGCAGGGGCTGGCCCAGGAGGCGGACCTGCTGCTGCTCGACGAGCCTTCCACGGGCCTCGACGCGACGGCACGGCGTCTGATCGCCGACGTCCTGGCCGAGATGGCGGCGCAAGGGGTGACGATCGTGCAGGTGACGCACGACCTTGAGGCGGCCGGGGCGGCCGAGCATGTGGTGGTGCTCCAGGAGGGGCGCCTGTGGGCGGAGGGAGCTCCGGTCGAGGTGCTGACCGACCGTGCCGTCGAACGCGTGTGGCGACTGCCCGGCCGCGTGTGATGCCGGAAGGGGGGCGGGCGCCCCGGGCCGTGCGGGGGAGCGGCGCCCCCGCACGGCCCGACGGGGCGGGCTCTGCGGGTGGCCGGGCCGGGCGGCACCGTGGCTGCGACCGCCGCCCGGCCCGGGGCGTGGAGGGCCTGGGGCCCTGCTCGGGTTCACAGCCCCGAGGTGTGCGGCCGGCTGGACGGCCGGAGGAACTCCTCGGGGTGCAGGGCCGGCCCTGGCGTTCGGCGGGCTGGTCTGGAGGGTTCTCGGGGGCCGGAGGGGGGTGACGGGCAGGGGTCCCGGCGTCGTGGAGGATCAGCCCTCGGGGCGTAGCAGGCCCCGTTCGAAGGCCCGCACCAGGTGCTGCGGAACCAGGCGGACGGAGCCGTCGACGGTGACCGGGACGAGCCGGGGCGGCGTCGCCTTCCACTGTGCGCGACGGTGCCGGGTGTTGCTGCGCGACATCTTCCGCTTCGGAACTGCCATGAAAGCCTCCTGGGTTGTGGGCAGCTCGCACGCTATATGAAAATGATAGTCACTACCAAACAGGGTGCGCCATCCTGCTCGGCCGGGATGCCGACAGCTCCTTGCTCCGGGCGCCGTCTCCGTACGTCTCGCGGTGGCGGGTCGGCTACTGGCGGAGGGGCCCGCCCGGCGGCCTGTCCCAGGCGGCCTCGCGGAGCAGGCGCAGGCCGTTGAGGCCGACGATCACGGTGGAGCCCTCGTGCCCGGCGACGCCGAGCGGCAGCGGCAGGGTGCCGATGAGGTCCCAGGCGACCAGGACGGTGATGAAGGCGCCGGCGATGAAGAGGTTCTGCACGACGAGCCGGCGGGCGGTGCGGGAGAGGTTCACCACGGCGGGGATGGCGGCGAGTTCGTCGCGCACGACGACCGCGTCCGCGGTGTCCAGTGCCAGGTCGGACCCGGCCCTGCCCAGGGCGATGCCGATGTGGGCGGCGGCCAGGGCGGGGGCGTCGTTGACGCCGTCGCCCACGACCAGGACCCGGTGGCCCTCGGCTTCCCACGACCGGACCGCCGCCACCTTGTCCTGTGGCAGCAGCCCCGACCGTACGTCGGTGATCTCGACCTCGGACGCGAGGCGCCGGGCGGCGCGGTCGTTGTCGCCGGTCAGCAGGACGGGTGAGCGTCCGGTGAGTTCGGCCAAGGCCGCCACCGTGGCCGCGGCGTCCGGGCGCAGCCGGTCGGCGATGCCCAGCACTCCGGCCGGTTCGCCGTCGAGCAGGACGAGGACGGCGGTGCGGCCCTCCGCCTCCAGTGCGGTCACCGTCCTCAGGGCGGAGCCGTCGGCGTCGCACGCGTCGAGAAGCCGGGCGGGGGAGCCCACCTGGACCGAGCGCCCGTCCACGGTGGCCGCGACCCCCCGGCCGGGAGCGGAGGCGAAACCGGTCGCCTCGGGCAGGGCGAGCCCGCGCTCCCGGGCGGCGTCGACCACGGCGCGGGCCAGCGGGTGCTCGCTGGGGTGCTCGGCCGCCGCCGCCAGGGCCAGCAGCGCCCGCTCGTCGAGTCCGGCCCCGGGCAGCGGGCGTACGTCTCTCACGCGGGGCGTGCCCTCGGTGAGGGTGCCGGTCTTGTCCAGGGCCACGATGTCGACCTGCCCGAGCCGTTCCATCGCGACGGCCGACTTGGCCAGGACGCCGTGGCGGCCTGCGTTGGCGATGGCCGAGAGCAGCGGTGGCATCGTGGACAGCACGACGGCGCACGGGGAGGCGACGATCATGAAGGTCATCGCCCTCAGCAGGGCCGGCTGCACCTCGGACCCGAAGGCCAGGGGCACGGCGAAGACGGCCAGCGTGGCGAGAACCATGCCGACGGAGTAGCGCTGCTCGATCTTCTCGATGAACAGCTGGGTCGGCGCCTTGGTCTCGGAGGCCTCCTCGACCATGCGCACGATCCGGGCGATCACCGAGTCCGAGGGGTCGCGGTCGACCCGGACCCGCAGGGCGCCGGTGCCGTTCACGGTCCCGGCGAACACCTCGTCCCCGGTCTGCTTGGCGGCCGGCAGGGGCTCCCCGGTGATGGTGGCCTGGTCGACGTCGCTCGTCCCGGCGAGGACCAGGCCGTCGGCTCCGACCCGCTCGCCGGGTCGGACCAGGATGACGTCGCCGACCGCGAGGGAGTCCGCCGGTACGTTCTCCTCGCCGCCGCCGGGCAGCAGGCGCGTCGCGGTCGTGGGGGCCAGATCGAGCAGGCCGCGCACGGAGTCGGCGGTGCGGGCGGTGGCCACCGCCTCCAGTGCGCCGGAGGTCGCGAAGATGACGATCAACAGGGCGCCGTCGAGTGCCTGGCCGATGGTGGCCGCGCCGAGCGCGGCCACCACCATGAGCAGATCCACGTCCAGGGTCTTGTTCCTGAGTGCCTTGAGGCCTTCCCAGCCCGGCTCCCATCCCCCCGTGACGTAGACGGCGGCATACAGCGGCCCCCAGGTCCACCACGGGGCGCCCGCCAGGTCCAGGGGGAAGGCCGACAGGAACAGCAGCAGCGACGCCAGCGCCCACCGGGCTTCGGGCAGCGCGAGGACGTGCCTGCGGCGCTGGGGAGGTGCGGGGCGCGGCCCGGCGGCGGGAGGCGCGGTCCACTGGTCGAGAGCTGAGGGCATGGCGAAGGAACCCTTCACGGAGGGAGGGGGCGAGGTGGCTCACCATACAGGAATAAGTGAATAGGTCTTCATGTATTCCGCGTATGATGGAGCCATGGGCCACGGAATCGACACCAGCAGCATCGCCACCACCCGTGAGCGTCTCGACGCCGTCGGCACCGCGGACGTGGCCGCCACCCTCCAGGCCCTGGCGACGCCCTCACGGCTGTACATCCTGGCCCGACTCCAAGAAGGCCCGTGCTCCGTGAGCGACCTCGCGACCGCCGTCGACATGGAGCCCTCGGCCTGCTCGCACCAGCTGCGCCTTCTGCGTAATCTGGGGCTGGTCGCCGGCGAGCGGCAGGGCCGCTCGATCATCTACGCGCTCCACGACAACCACGTGGCGGAACTCCTCGACCAGGCCCTCCACCACGTCGAGCACCTGCGGCTGGGGGTCCGCGACACGGCGGACGACGGGACCGCGCGCGCCGTCCCAGAGTAGGCCGGCTCCACCGGGTGCACGGTTCCCCACACCGCCGCCACCGGTCACGGCCGCCCGCCGGTCCGGAAGGACCGGGCGGTGTCGACCGCGCGCGGGCCGGCCGACGCGCAGGCCGGGCCCGGGCGCCGTCGGGGCTCCGGCCCGAGCCGTCAGAAAGCCCTGGACCGCTAAAGCCCTGGACCGCTGCCGTCGCCAATGTCGATGGCCTCTTCCGGTCCGGCGGGTGGCTCCGTTCGCTCGTCCGTCGCCGGCGCGGCCCCGCGGCGCCGGCGGAGGCGGAGCGAGCCGCTTGCCTGGGGCTACGCGCGGCGGTTACGGGCCCCCTCCCCACCCGCCCGGCCGGGGGGTCGGCCGCGTCCCCCGGGCGACGCGGCGGCCGCGCTGCCGCCGGCCCCGAGCAGTCCCGTCGCCGTGAACTGCGACCGCGTCAGCTCGCGGCGGGTCATCAGGGCGACCGGGCCGGGCAGCACGGCGCGCACCGCCTGGACGCCCCGCAGCCACGCGGGCACGTACACCGAGGGCGCCCGCCGCTCGGCCGCGGTCACCAGGCGACGGGCCATGTGCTCCGCCGAGTAGGTCTTCCGCGCGGGCAGCGGCATATGGGCCCGCAGCTCGCGCATCACGGGAAACCGGTCGGACTCCCGGATCATGTCCGTGTCGATCCAGTTGAGGTACGCGATGCCCACCCCGACCCCGCGGGGGCCGAGTTCCGCGCGCAGTGAGTGGGAGAAGGACTCCACGCCCGCCTTGGAGGCGCAGTAGGCGCTCATCATCGGTGCCGCGCCCATGGAGGCCAGGGAGGCGATCTGCAGATAGTGCCCCCGTGTGTCGAGCAGATGCGGCAGGAACGTCCGCGCGGTGATCGCGCTGCCGACGAGGTTGACCTCGATCACGCGCCGCCAGCTGTACGGGTCGGAGTCGACGAAGGGGCCCCCTTCCGCCACCCCGGCGTTGGCGACGACGACCGAAGCGGGGCCCAGGGTGCGGCGGACCTCCTCGGCGACGCGCGCCGTCCACGCGTCGTCGGTGACGTCCACGTGCCAGTGCCGTGACGGCGTCGGCAGGCTCGCGGAGACCCGCGCGAGCGCCTCCGGCTCCAGCCCGAGCAGGGCCACCGTGGCACCGCGTGCGGCCAGCTCGCGGGCGAGCGCCGCACCGAGACCGCGTGCGGCGCCCGTCACCACAGCCGTACGGCCTCTCAGAACGCGCTGTCGGTCGGTCACGTGACTCCTCGGGTCCAGGGGACGGCGGCCCTGAGCCGGCCGCAGCGGCCGCCGCGGACGGAGGGAAGGGGGGCGCACTCCGAGTAGCTCGAAGCCGCCGCCGTAAACGTCCGGGCCGCCCTCGCCCGATGTGCGCCGCACGGCGGCAGACGGGACAGTGGGGAGCACCCCGTCGTCGACGGCCACAGGCCGAGGGAGTGTACGCACCATGGCGAAGGACAAGAAGCTGGGCAAGGGCGACCAGGTCTCCTGGAACAGCCACGGAAAGACCGTCCCGGGAGAGGTCAAGAAGAAGATCACCGAACGCACCGAAGCCGCAGGCCGCACCGTCGACGCCTCCGACGACGCACCGCAGTACGAGGTCGAGAGCGACACGTCGGGCCGCAGGGCCGTCCACAAGCCGCAGTCCCTGCGGAAGAAGGACCGCTGATGAGCCGGACCGAGGACGGGGGCCGGAAGGAGACGATCGAGGAGTTCGGCTCGGCCGTCAACATGACCTCCCGTGACCTGAAGGACTGGCTTGCCACGGACGCGTCGCAGAGCGCCGGGCAGCCGGGCGGCGACGGCGAGAGCGTCGGGCACGCGTCGGGGCGGCGCATCGTCTCGCTGCTGGAGAAGAAGGAGTCCGCCCTCACCGACGACGACGTCGCGCACATGCGCAAGGTCGTCGGCTATGTGCACCGGCACCTCGCCCAGCGCCCCGACGGCGACGTCACCGAGAGCCGATGGCGGCACTCCCTCATGAACTGGGGGCACGACCCGCTGAAGTGAGCCGCGGCGGCGGGCCCGCGCCGGAGGCGACGCGTGCACCGCCGCTCACCCGCGCCTCCCGCCGCGGCCGGCGGAGTCGCGGACGCGCCGTCGCAGGACCACCAGGTCCACGCCCGCGGTGACGGCCACGAGGGCGCACACCCCTGCCAGAACGGCCCTCAGCGTGGCGCTCGGGGAGTCGCCCGGTTCGGCGGCCGCCGCGGACACGGCGAACAGCACCGCCGCGACGACGAACACGCCCAGGGCCACCCACGCCAGAATCCTCCTGAGCTGAAGTGCGCTCAGGGCGTTGGCCGGCTCCGTGCCTCGTCTCATGGGAATCCTCTCCAGCGCATCGTCTCCGGGCCCGCGCCCGCATGCTGCCTGCGCGCTCGGGCGATCCCTGTCACCGTGCCGGGTTCCCCGCCGCGCGTGGTCGAACCGGACTCCCGGGCCGGTGAGGCGACGGGCCGGGGTCTCGGTGGTCTCGGGCCGAGAGCGGCGGACGCCGACCGAGACCCCGCAGGTCCACGAGGACGGCGTCGTCGCTCACCTGCTCGAAGTCGTCGTACCACCGGCCCACCGCCCGGAAGTTCGGCGGCTGGTGGGACCCGGGGCTCCTCACCCCTCCTCGTCGTCGGCCACGTCCATCTCCTCCAGCGGCCGGACCGCCGGCCCCTGGAGCACCGAGCCGTCGACGCCGAAGCGGGACCCGTGGCACGGGCACTCCCAGGCCGTCTCCGCCTCGTTGAACGCCACCAGGCAGCCGAGATGGGTGCAACGGGCGGACACCGCCCGCACGGTGCCGTCCTCGTCCCGGTGGACGGCACAGCGTCGGCCCTTCACCCGTACCACCGCGCCCGCACCCGGGGGGATGTCGGCGACCGAGTCCACATGGGTCACCCGGAGCCGGTCGGCGACGAAGTGCTTCGCCACCTCGGCCTGCTGTCCCAGCAGGGCGGGCGCCTGGCGCAGCGTGCTGGCCAGGCGGCGCGGGTCGTACAGGTCCGCCCAGGGCGGCGGAGCTTCGGAGCCGGTGATGAGCGAGGTCAGCAGCCGGCCCGCGAGGACGCCGCCCGTCATCCCCCAGCCGCCGAAGCCGGTCGCCACATACGTATGACGCGCGCCCGGGTGGAAGGGGCCGACGAGGGGCACGGTGTCGCTGGGATCGTTGTCCTGCGCGGCCCACCGGTACGCGGTGGGCCCCACCGGGAACCGCTCGTGCATCCAGGAGTCCAGTCGGCTAAACGCCTCCCGGGGGTCGCCCGTGCCGGGGGTGAACTCCTCCCCGGTGACGATCAGGAGGCGCCGGCCGTCGTCGAGCGGCGCGGAGCGCACCGAACGCTTTCCCTCGTCCTGGGTGATGTACATGCCCTTCGGCGCCCGGTCGGCGTCGATCGGCGCGGCGACCACCAGTTCCCGCCGCGGGGAGAGCCGGGCGAACAGCATCGCCCGGTCGAAGACCGGATAGTGCGTGGCGACGACCACGTCGCGCGCCGTCACCGACCGCTGTGCCTCCGTGGTCAGCCGGCACGGCGACCCTTCCGTCAGCCCGGTGACCCGGCTGCGCTCGTAGACGCGGCCGCCCCGGGCCACCAGGTCCGCCGTCAGGGCCAGGAGGTACTTCCGCGGGTGGAACTGCGCCTGCCCGTCGAGGCGGACCGCGCCGGCGATCGGGAAGGGCAGGTCCGTCCGGGTGACGTAGGAGGCCGCCAGACCGGCCTCGGCCGCGGCGTGGGCCTCCGTCTCGATCGCGTCGCGCGACGCGGGATCGGTCGCGTAGGAGAAGGCGCTCACCCGCTCCAGATCACAGGGGATCGCCTGCTCCTCCACGATGGCCGCCAGCCGCTCCACCGCGTCCTGCTGGGACGTCGCGTACAGCCGGGCGGCCTCTGCGCCCCGCGTCCGCCGCAGCTTCCCGTACACCAGGGAGTGCAGGGCGGACACCTTGGCGGTGGTGTAGCCGGTGACGCCGGCGGCGACGCGGTCGGCCTCCAGCACCGCCACGCTCCGGCCCGCCCGGGCCAGCTCCCACGCCGTGCTGAGACCCGCGACGCCCCCGCCCACCACGGCGACGTCCACCTCGACGTCCTCGGTCAGGGGCGGATGCTCCGGCGCGTCGGTGCTCTCCATCCAGTAGGACTCGTCCCTGCCGGGAAGCGGGCGCGGTGTCGTCATGGCGTGGTCTCCCAGATCGGTTCGGGCGGGGTGGCGGACGGGCGAGTTCCCCGCCCGGCCTGGGGCACACCTCGCCCCGCGGTGTCCGTCAGCCTGTGCCGGCGGACCGGTCGCCGGCCCGGCCGCGGCGCGTCAGCAACCGCTGGGCGGCGGACATGGCCGCGCCGGCCCCCCGTGCGGAACGGAGGGCGGCGCGGGCGGCGTTGGAGCCCGGGGCGCCGTGCACCCCGCCGCCCGGATGGGCGGAGGCAGAGGCCAGGTACAGGCCCTTCACCGGGGTCTCGGAACGGCCGGCGCCGGGCACCGGCCGGAACACCAGCTGCTGGTGCAGTGAGGCCGTGCCCCCGTTGATGGCCCCGTTGTGGAGATTGCCGTCCGCGGCCTGGAGCGTGGGCGGGGCGAGAATCCGCCGGTGCCGCACCAGGCTCCGGAAACCCGGGGCGTACCGCTCCACCTGCGCTTCCATCCGGTCGGCCATGCGTTCTCGCTCTGCGAGGCTCCAGGCGCCGGACAGGCCGTCCGCCCCCGCGTCCGCCTTCACCGTGTGCGGCACATGGGTGTAGGCCCACGCCGATTCGGTGCCCCGCGGCGAACGCGTCGCGTCCGCGGTGGTCATCTGGCCCAGCAGGAGGAACGGGCGGTCCGGGACCAGGCCGCGCGCGATCTGGGCCGCCCACCGGGTGAGCGCGTCGACGTCCTCCGCCAGGTGGACCGTCCCGGCCGAGGCCGCGGCCGGGCTGCTCCAGGGCACGGGCCCGCTCAGGGCCCAGTCGACCTTGAACGTGGCGAAGTCCCACTGGAACCGCCGCAGGTCGTCGAAGAGCCGGGAGGGCAGGTGCTCGGGGGCGACCAGCGTTCCGTAGAGGCAGGGGGCGGAGACGTCGGCCAGCACGGCCCTGCGGGCGGGGACGGCTTCCCCCGACTGTGTACGGACCCCCACGGCGCGGCCCCGGCGCACGACGACCTCGGTCACCCGCTGCCCGCACCGCAGATGCCCTCCGCGGGCCCGCAGCCGCTGTACCAGCGCAGAGGTGAGGGCACTGGAGCCCCCGACCGGGACGGGAAAGCCGTGGAACTGGCCCAGCATCGACATCAGCCAGCCGAACCCGCCGCTGCCCGCCGCCTCGGGAGCCAGGTCCGCGTGGAGGGCGTTTCCGGCCAGCAGCAGCCGTCCGCCCTCCCCGGCGAACTCCTCCTCGCCGAGTCTGCGGACCGGCAGGACAAGGCTGCGCGCCAACCGCAGTCCGCCCGCTCCCCGCAGCCGCGCCGCCAGCGCGCCTCCGGCACGGAGCGGCGGGAAGGGCGAGAACAGGGCGCTGACGATGTCGTCGCCCAGCCGGTCCCAGATGCGGCAGAGGTTCAGCCAGCTCGGCCCGTCGCCGGCGGCGAACCCGTCGAGGCCCTCGGCGGTCGTCGCCCGGTCGCGGTCCAGCACGGCGCATCTGCCGTCCAGCAACGGGTGGGCGAGCACCCGGGGGGCGTGGCTCCACCGGAGCCCTTCCCGGTGCAGGTCGAGGCGGGCCAGCACCGGGGAGGCCGCAGCCAGGGGGTAGAACGAACTGAACACGTCGCTGACGTAGTCGGGATGGACCTCGCGGTCGCTGCGGACCGCGCCGCCCGGCTCGTCCTGCGCCTCCAGCACCTCCACCGACCAGCCCGCGTCGGCGAGCAGGTTGGCCGCGACCAGCCCGTTCGGTCCGCTCCCGATCACCACCGCGTCAGCCATGGCGTCCCCTCTCCGCGTCGACCGTCAGGAAAAGTCCGCCCCGGCGGCCGGAGCGCCCGGCGGCCCGCCCGGTGCGGCGGAACGAGCGCCGCCGTCCGTCTCCGCGGCGCCCTCCTCGACCAGTCGGGCCAGCCGCGCCAGCATCGTGCGGTGCCGGATTTGCAACACCGAGTCCAGCAGGGCGTTGTGGAGGAAGCCGCCCACGCCCCGCAAGGGGTGCTCGTCGACGATCACGAAGGTCTTGTCGCCCCACGGCCGGATGTCGAAGGCGATGCGCGCCGACCCCAGAGGGCCGCTCTCGGCCTCCAGCTCCAGGGCCCCGGGCCTGTCGATGCGCCGCACGACCGTACGGCCGGTGAACTCCTTGTGCCCCAGGCGCAGGGCGTAGGTGATCGACGAGCCGGTTTCGGGCCAGCGGCCCCTCTCCGGGCGGGAGGCGGAGGTTCCCACCACCCACACGCCGTACAGACTCGTGTCTTCCAGGACCGACCACACCGCGGACGGCGGTCGGTCGATGAGGTGGTGCCGGACGGCCATGCTTCTCCTCGGGTCGTCAGCCGGTTCACCGCTGCCGGGGACGCGCGCCGTATACGGGCAAGCGGGTCCCGGCCCGCGCACCGACGTACGGAAGGCGCCTTCGCCGGTGCGAGTACCACCCTCCCCGTGGCCCAAACTCCGTCGGGCGCGGGCCGCCGAGTGCGCGCGGGACGATCTCCGACGGGTCGCGCCGACGGTGTTAGGAACCCATCGGCAGGGGAACCCGCCGCTTCACAGGCCCCGATCACCGAATGAGAGGAAAGGACATCCCATGGCAACCGCGCGCGAGATCATGACCAGTGGCACCGAGTGCGTCGGCGAGAAGGAAAGCGTTCTGGACGCCGCGAGGAAGATGACCGACCTCGGGGTCGGCGCTCTGCCGATCTGCGGGGCGGACAACAGGCTCAAGGGCATGCTGACCGACCGCGACATCGTGACCAAGGTGCTCGGCACGGGCAAGGACCCGGCCGACTGTCCGGCGGGGGAGCTGGCCCAGGGAGAGGCCGTCACGATCGGCGCCGACGACCCGGCGGAGGAGATCCTCCGCACGATGACCGCGCACAAGGTCCGCCGGCTCCCCGTCATCGACGGCCACACCCTGGTCGGCATGGTCGCCACCGCGGATGTGGCCCGTTCCCTGCCCGACCCCCAGGTGGGCGATCTGCTGGAAGCGATCTCCGCCTGAGAGCGCGTCCGCCCGGCCGGGACCGGACCAGCGCCGCCCGCGTGTGCGTCTGAGCCCGTCCCCGCCCCAGCCCGTCTGCTTCCCCGCCCGGCCTCCGCCGGACGGGACGGCAGACGGGCTTCGTCCGTTTGGCCCGCCCGCCCCACACTGCTCACCCAGCGCTGACCAGGCCTGACGCACTGTGCGAGAAAGCCAGCAGAGTTCGATGTGTGAAACGTACTCGGCTGGGAACTCGGCCCGCTGTGCTCGTCGGGACCACGGCGAGCCGCCCGAGCCCCTTCCTGCCGCTCGTGCCGGGAAGAGTTCCTCTCCCGGCCTTCTGATCGCGGCACGCCCGCCGCCCGGCGTAGCGGGCTCCCAGTGGCACCTCCCCTGCGGACGAAAGGCCGTCCTATGTCTTTGCCGACGACACCAGCTCCCTGGCGCCGCGCCGTTGTCACCGGGGGCGCGGGATTCCTCGGCTCCCACCTGTGCGAACGGCTGTTGGATTCGGGAGTCGAAGTCGACTGCGCCGACAACCTGCTGTCCGGCTCCCAGGACAACATCGCCCACCTGGAGGGCAGGCCCGGCTTCCGGTTCGTCCGGTGCGACCTCTCCAGCGAACGGTCGCGGGACCAGCTGAGCGGCCCCTACGACCTCGTGCTGCACTTCGCCTGCCCCGCCTCGCCCGCCGACTACCTGCGCCATCCGCTGGAGACCATGGACGTCGGCAGCCTGGGCACCCGCAACGCCGTGGCCGTCGCCCACCGCGACGGCGCGCGCTTCCTCCTCGCCTCCACCTCGGAGGTCTACGGCGACCCCCTGGTCCACCCGCAGCGCGAGGACTACTGGGGCAACGTCAACCCGGTGGGCCCGCGCAGCGTGTACGACGAGTCGAAGCGGTTCGCCGAGGCCCTGGTCACCGCGCACGTCGGGAAGAGGAACTTGGACGCGGGCATCGTTCGGATGTTCAACACGTACGGCCCCCGCATGCGGGCCCACGACGGACGCGCCGTGCCCACCTTCGTCTGCCAGGCGCTCGCCGGAGACCCGGTCACCGTGGCCGGCGACGGCAGCCAGACGCGGTCCCTGTGCTACGTGGACGACACGGTCGACGGCGTCCTGCTCGTGGCGGCCAGCCAGGCGGTCCGCCCCGTGAACATCGGCGGCGGCGACGAGGTCACCGTCCTGGACATCGCCCGCCGGGTCATCGCCCTGACCGGCTCCACCTCACCGCTCAGCTTCATCGAGCGCCCCGTCGACGACCCCGAACGGCGCAGGCCCGACACCACGCTCGCCCGTGAACTCCTCGGCTGGGAGCCCAGGGTGAGCTGGGAGGAAGGCATCAAGCGGACCATCGCCCACTTCGCCGGCCTGCCGGAAACCGTCGCCCCGGCCCCGCAGCTCTGACGGAGGTTCCATGCGCGTCCTCGGTATCAACGCCCTCTTCCACGACCCCGCCGCCGCACTGGTCGTCGACGGCAGGACCGTCGCGGCCGCGGAGGAGGAACGCTTCAGCCGCCGCAAGCACGGGAAGCGCCCGATCCCCTTCTCCGCCTGGGAACTGCCGGAGCTGAGCGCCCGGTGGTGCCTGGAGCAGGCCGGTCTGCGGCCCGCGGACCTCGACGCCGTGGCGTACTCCTACGACCCCGCTCTCTCGGCCCCCGCCGAGTCGCTCGGACTGTGGGACCCGTGGGACCACCTGCGCCAGGAGTACGCCCGCCGTGCACCGGAGTTCCTCGCAGAGGCGCTGCCGGGCCTCGACCCCGGCAAGGTGCGGTTCGTCCCCCACCACGTGGCGCACGCCGCCTCCGCCGGACAGGCGTCGCCCCACCCCGACTGCGCGGTCCTGGTCCTCGACGGACGCGGCGAATGCGGTTCCCACCTCGCCGGCCGCTACACCGACCGCCAGTTGACCGTGCTCGCCTCCCAGAAGCTGCCGGACTCGGTGGGCCTGTTCTACGAGGACCTCACCCAGCACCTGGGCTTCCTGCGCAGCAGCGACGAGTTCAAGGTGATGGCTCTCGCCTCCTACGGCAGGCCGCGCTTCGCCGAACGGCTGCGGGAGTTCGTCCACGCGGACGGCGCGGGCGGCTTCACGGCCCGGCCGGTGCCGTGGGACTCCCTGGTGCCCGGCCGGGAGCCGGGCAGCCCCTGGACCCAGGAGCACGCCGACGTCGCGGCGAGCGCCCAGGCGTGCCTGGAGGACGTCATGCTCGACCTCGCCCGGTGGCTGCACGGCCGGACGGGCCAGGAGGTGCTCGCCCTCGCGGGCGGCGTGGCGCTCAACTGCGTGGCCAACACCCGCCTGTACCGGGAGACTCCCTTCCGGCAGATCTGGGTGCAGCCCGCGGCGGGCGACGCCGGGACGGCGCTGGGGGCGGCCCTGCACGTGGCCGCTGAGAAGGAGCCCGTGGAGGAGATGCCGACCGCCGCGCTCGGCCGGGGCTGGAGCGACGAGGAGTTGCGCGGCTGGCTGGAGCGGGCCGCCGTACCGTACGAGGAGCCCGACGACATCGCAGAGACGGTCGCTGAGGAACTGAGCAGGGACGGCGTCGTCGCCTGGTTCCAGGGGCGCTCCGAGTTCGGCCCCAGGGCGCTGGGCCACCGTTCCCTGCTGGCGCATCCGGGGCGCGCGGAGAACCTGGAGCGCCTGAATGCGGTCAAGGGCCGAGAGGAGTTCCGGCCGGTCGCGCCCATGGTGCTCCAGGAGCGGGCGGCGGAGATCTTCGACGGCCCGCTCCCCAGCCCGTACATGCTGTTCGTCCACGAGGTCGCCGAGCCGTGGCGCGAGCGCATCCCGGCGGTCGTCCACGTCGACGGCACCGCGCGCATCCAGACCGTGGACGCCGGCGCCGAACCGCTGGTGGCCCGCATGCTCGACGCGTTCGAACGGCGGACCGGCCTGCCCGTCGTCGTGAACACCAGTCTCAACACGGCGGGGCGGCCCATGGTCGACGATCCCCGCGACGCCCTGGAGTGCTTCGGCTCCGCGCCCGTGGACCTGCTCGCACTGGGGCCCTTCGCGGTACGGCGGGGGAGGGCGTTCGCATGAGCACGCACGCGAACGGGGGCGCGCCGGAGCCGCCCCCGGCGCCCGGCGCGGTGTCCGGGGCCCTCCCCGGGCCCGTGTCGGGGGCCGTGGAGTACGCGGTGGTCGTCCCCACCATCGGGCGTCCCTGCCTCGACGCGTGCCTACGGGCGCTGGCCGCCTGCTCCGGGCCGCCCCCCGTGGAGGTCGTCGTGGTCGACGACCGGCCGGAGCCCGACGGCGCACTGCGGCTCCCGCCCGACGGCGTCCCCGGAACCCGGGTCCTGGCCACCGGCGGCCGTGGGCCCGCCGCCGCCCGCAACGCCGGCTGGCGGGCGGTCGGCGCCCCCTGGGTCGTCTTCCTCGACGACGACGTCCAGGTGCTGCCCGACTGGGCCGACCGGCTCGCCGCCGACCTCGCGAAGGCCGGCGACTCGACCGGGGGAGTGCAGGGGCGGCTCACCGTCCCGCTGCCCGAGGACCGCAGGCCCACCGACTGGGAGCGGGGCACCGCCGGCCTGGAACGCGCCGCCTGGGCCACCGCGGACATGGCCTACCGGGCGACCGTGCTCAAGGAGACCGGCGGTTTCGACGAGAGGTTCCCCCGCGCCTTCCGCGAGGACGCCGACCTCGCGCTGCGGGCGATGGACGCCGGCTGGTCGCTGCGCCGGGGCGAGCGCGTGACCCGCCACCCGGTCCGCCCGGCCGACCGCTGGGTCTCCGTCCGGGCCCAGCGCGGCAACGCCGACGACGCCCTGATGGGCCGCCTCCACGGAGCCCACTGGTGGGCGCGGGCCCAGGCCCCACGGGGCCGGCTGCCAGGGCACCTGGCCGTCACCGCGCTGGCCTGCGCCGCGGTCCTGGGGGTGGCGGCGGGGCGCCCCCGGGCCGCCGCCGCCGCCGGGGCGCTGTGGGCCTGCGCCACGGCCGAGTTCGCCTGGAAGCGCATCGCTCCCGGCCCCCGGACCCGTGACGAGGTGACCACGATGATCGCCACCAGTGCGGTCATCCCGCCCCTCGCCGTGTGGCACCGGGTCGCCGGTGGGGTCAGGCACCGGGCCCCCGCCCCGTGGGGAGGCGCCTCGTGACTTCCGGCGCACCGGCCTCCCGCCCCGTGTCGGCGGTCCTCTTCGACCGCGACGGCACCCTGGTCGTGGACGTCCCCTACAACGGCGACCCCGAGAAGGTCAGGCTGCTGCCCGGAGCGCGCGAGGCGGCCGACCTGCTGCGCGCCCAGGGCATAGCCACCGGAGTGGTCAGCAACCAGTCGGGCATCGGCAGGGGTCTGCTCCGCGAACACGACGTGATCCGGGTCAACCGGCGGGCCGACGAGCTGCTCGGCGCCCTCGGCGCCTGGGTGTTCTGCCCCCACACCCCGCAGGACCGCTGCCCCTGCCGCAAACCGCGCCCGGGACTGGTCGTCGAGGCCGCCCGCAGGCTCGGCGTCCGGCCCGAGGAGTGCGTGGTCATCGGAGACATCCGGGCCGACGTCCTCGCCGCACGGGCGGCCGGGGCCCGCGGCGTCCTCGTCCCCAACGCGGCGACCCTGCGGTCCGAGGTCGACGCGGAGCGCTGGACCGCGCCGGACGTCCTGACCGCCGTACGAACCGTTCTCCAAGCACCGGGGGAGGTCTCATGAAGGCTCTGGTGGCACGTCTGGACAGCTTCGGCGACGTCCTCCTCGCGGGCCCGGCCGTCCGCGCCGTCGCCGCGCACGCCTCCCACGTGACCCTGCTGTGCGGGCCGCGCGGCGAAGCGGCGGCCCGGCTGCTCCCCGGCGTCGACTCCGTCCTCACCTGGGAGGCGCCCTGGGAAGGGGTGGACCCGCCGTCGGTGGAGGCGGCCGGCGTCGACGCCGTCGTACGACGTCTGCGCGAGGGCGCGTACGACAGCGCCCTGATCCTCACCTCCTTCCACCAGAGCCCGCTGCCCACCGCCCTGCTCCTCCGGCTGGCGGGCGTCGCCCGGATCGGCGCCGACAGCGCCGACCACCCCGGCACGCTCCTCGACGTCCGGCACCGCCGCCTGCCCGGCCGTCACGAGGCGGAGGCCGCGCTCGACACCGCCGTGGCGATGGGGTTCGCGCCCCCGCCCGGGGACGACGGACGGCTGCGCGTCCTGCCCGCGCCCGACACCGTCCCGCTGACCGGCAACGGCCCCTACGTCGTCGTCCACCCCGGGGCGAGCGCACCGGCCCGCGCCTGGAGCCCCGAGCGGTGCGCCGCCGCCGTCCGGGGCCTCGCGGACGCAGGCCACCGCGTGGTGGTCACCGGGGGCCCCGACGAGAGCGGCCTCACCCGCCGCGTCAGCGGCGACACGGCCCTGGACCTCGGAGGGCGGACCGAACCGCGCACTCTGGCCGGCGTCCTGCGCAACGCGGACGTCCTGGTCAGCGGCAACACCGGGCCGGCCCACCTGGCCGCCGCCGTCGGCACCCCCGTCGTCTCCCTCTTCTCCCCGGTGGTCCCGGCGGAACGCTGGGCCCCCTTCGGGGTGCCCGCAGTCGTCCTGGGCGACCAGTTCGCCAAGTGCGCCGACACCCGGGCCCGGCGCTGCCCCGTCCCCGGACACCCCTGTCTGAACGACGTCACCCCCCAGGACGTGGTGCGAGCCGTCCGCAAGCTCATCGAGGAGCAGGCATGAACATCCTCATCTGGCACGTGCACGGCTCCTGGGCCACCGCGTTCGTCCAGGGCCCGCACACCTACCTCGTGCCGGTCACCCCGGACCGCGGACCCGACGGCCTCGGCCGGGCCGCGACCTGGCAGTGGCCGCCCAACGTACGGGAGGTGAGCCCCCAGGAACTGCGCCACCGGCCCATCGACCTCATGGTGCTCCAGCGCCCGCACGAGATCGCGCTGGCGCAGGAGTGGACCGGCCGCCGCCCCGGAGCGGACGTCCCCGCGGTGTACGTCGAGCACAACAGCCCCGACGGCGCCCCCGTCGACACCCGGCACCCGCTGGCCGACCGGGACGACATCCCCCTCGTCCACGTCACCCACTTCAACCGGCTGATGTGGGACAACGGGCGCGCCCCGGCCACCGTCATCGAGCACGGCATCATCGACCCGGGCGCCCTGTGGACCGGAGCGGAGCCCCGGGCCGCCGTGGTGGTCAACGACCCGGTGCGCCGGGGCCGCACGACCGGGACCGACCTGCTGCCGCACTTCGCCCGCTCCGCGCCCCTGGACGTCTTCGGCATGCGCACCGAGGGCCTGGCCGGGCGCCTCGGCCTGTCCCCGGACCGCTGCCGCACGCGCGACCTGCCGCAGGGTGAACTCCACCCCGCCATGGCCCGCTGCCGGCTCTACCTGCACCCGGTGCGCTGGACGTCGCTCGGCCTCTCCCTGCTGGAGGCGATGTTCCTGGGCATGCCCGTCGTCGCCCTGGACACCACGGAAGTGCGCGAGGCGGTGCCCGACGACGCGGGGGTCGTCTCCAACCGCCAGGACGTCCTCGACGAGGCGGTCCGCGCCTTCCTCGCCGATGCGGAACAGGCCCGGTACGCGGGGCAGCGGGCCAGGGCCGCCGCGCAGGCCCGCTTCGGGGTGCAGCGCTTCCTGGACGACTGGGAGCACCTGATGAAAGAGGTCACGCGATGAGTTCCAACCGACCGGCCCCCCTGCGGGTCGCCCTGGTCTCCGAACACGCCAGCCCGCTGGCTGAGCTCGGCGGCCCGGACGCGGGAGGCCAGAACGTCTACGTCGCCCAGCTCGCCCGCCGCCTGTCCCTGCGCGGCCACGACGTCACCGTCTTCACCCGCAGGGACGGGCCCGATCTGCCGACCGAGGTCACCACACCCGGCGGAGTGAAGGTCGTCCATGTTCCCGCAGGGCCGGCGGCCCGGGTCCCCAAGGACGAACTCCTCGCCTTCATGCCGGAGTTCGGCGCCTATCTGGCCCGGCGCTGGCGGGCCGCCCCGCCGGACGTGGTGCACGCCCACTTCTGGATGTCCGGGACGGCGGCGCTGGCCGGCGTCCGCGGACTGCCGGTGCCCGTGGTGCAGACGTACCACGCCCTCGGCACCGTGAAGAAGCGCCACCAGGGCGAGGACGACACCAGCCCCTCCCAGCGACTGGCGATCGAGGCGGCCATCGGCCGGTCCTGCCGGCGTGTCCTCGCCACCTGTGCGGACGAGGTCGAGGAACTCGTCGCGATGGGGGTGGACCGTGACCGGGTCTCCGTCGTCCCCTGCGGAGTGGACCCGCGCCACTTCACGCCGGTCCCCGTCCCGCCCCGCCCGGCCGGCGCCCCGCGCCGGCTGCTGGCCGTCGGCCGCCTCGTACGGCGCAAGGGGTACGACCGGGCGATCCGCGCCCTGGCCGCGGTGCCCGACGCCGAACTGCTCATCGCGGGAGGCCCGGAGGCGGACCTGCTGTTCGCCGACCCGGAGGCGGAACGGCTCAGGAAGGTGGCCGAGGACCACGGCGTCGGCGACCGGGTCACCCTGCTCGGCGCGGTGGCCCACGACCGCATGCCCCGGCTGATGTCGGGGGCCGACCTGGTCCTCTCGCTGCCCGACTACGAACCGTTCGGCATTGTGCCGATCGAGGCGATGGCCTGCCGCACCCCGGTGGTCGCCACCGCCGTCGGCGGACACCTCGACACCGTCGTCGACGGGGTGACCGGCGCCCTCGTCCCGTCCGGCCCCGCGGCCGACCACCGGCTCGGCGACGTGATCCGCACCCTGCTGGACGATCCGCGACGGCTGGCCCGCTACGGCAGAGCGGGCCGCGACCGCGTCCTGGCGCACTACAGCTGGGACCGCGTCGCCGACCAGGTCGCCCACGTCTACAGCGCCGTTCGCTCCACCCCCACACTTTCGGGAGCAGTCCGATGACCCTCACCCAGCACGGCCGTCACTGCGACGATCTGGTGGCGGCGCTCACCGCCTTCCGGCGGTCCTGCCCCCGCGTCCACCGCTGGGGCGCCGAACTCGCCGGCCGTCTCGGCGGCGGGGCCAGGCTCCTCGTCGCGGGCAACGGCGGCAGCGCCGCCCAGGCCCAGCACCTGACGGCCGAACTGGTCGGCCGCTACCGCGACGACCGGCCCCCGTTCTCCGCGCTCGCCCTCCACGCCGACACCTCCTCCACCACCGCGATCGCCAACGACTACGGGGTCCAGGAGGTCTTCGCCCGGCAGACCTGCGCCCACGGCCGCCCCGGCGACGTCCTGATGCTCCTGTCGACCAGCGGCGCGAGCGCCAACCTGCTGTCGGCCGCGGCCGAGGCGCGCCGGATCGGCATGAGCGTCTGGGCGCTGACCGGCCCGGCCCCCAACCCCCTCGAAGCGGCCTGTGACGAAGCGGTCTGCGTGGACGCGCCCGTCTCCGCCACCGTCCAGGAACTCCACCTGGTGGCGGTCCACATGCTGTGCGAGGCGTTCGACCAGGCCTGCGAGGAGGGCGCGACACGCTCCGGGCACCGCCCCGGCGCCCAGGAGGCCGTCGAGGAGGGCGCCCTGTGACCGGCCCCGTTCCGCTGCTGGTCGTCGGGGACGCCCTGCTCGACCACGATCTCTCCGGTCAGGCCGACCGGCTGGCCCCCGACGCCCCCGTGCCCGTCGTGCACGGAGCCCGCCGCGCCACCCGTCCGGGCGGCGCGGCCCTCGCCGCCTACCTCGCGGCCGCCGACGGACGTGAGGTCACCCTCGTCACAGCGCTCGGCGACGACGAGGCCGCGCGGACGCTTCGCCGCCTTCTGAAGGACCGGGTCCGCCTCGTCGAACTGCCCACCACCGGCCGGCTTCCCCGCAAGACACGCATTCTGGCCCGGGGCGTGCCCGTGCTCAGGCTCGACGACGGCGACGGGCGGGCCGCCGGAGCCACCGAGGAGGCACGGGCGGAGCTCGACGCGGCACAGGCGGTCCTGGTCGCCGACTACGGCCGGGGAACGGCCGACGTCCTGCGGGACGCCCTCGGCCGGGCCGCCGCGCGCATCCCCGTCGTATGGGACCCGCACCCCCGCGGCGGACCGCCGGTCCGGGGGGCCAGGCTGGCCACCCCCTCGGCCGCCGAAGCCCGGGTCTTCGCCGACCGCGCCCGCCCCTCCGCCGGCACGGCCCCTGCCGGGGGCGGCGGCTGCCCGCCGCGCCCCGTAGCGGACGCGGAGCCGGCGCCGCCCGACGCGCGGACCGGGCTGCGCCGCTCGGCCGCCGACGCCCGGGAGCTGATCCGGGCCTGGGGCGTCACCTCCGTGGCGGTGACCCTGGGGGAATCCGGCGCGCTGCTCTCCCACGGGGACGAGCCCCTGCTGGTCCCCGCCCCCGACTCCGTGGCCGGCGACGCCTGCGGCGCGGGCGACCGCTTCGCCGCGACCGCCGCCGCCCTGCTGGCCGACGGCGCGCTCCCCGAGACGGCCGTGCAGGGGGCGGTGCGCGCCGCCACCCGGTACGTCGCCGAGGGCGGCGCCGCAGGTCTGCGTCCCGACGCGAAACGCCCCGCCCCCGGGGAGACCGCGGAGGGCCGGGCCCACCCGGACCCCGTCCGCCTGGCCGCCCGGGTGCGTGAGGAGGGCGGCACCGTCGTGGCGGCGGGCGGCTGCTTCGACCTGCTGCACGCCGGTCACGTGGCGCTGCTCCAGGCCGCCCGGCGCATCGGCGACTGCCTCATCGTCTGCGTCAACTCCGACGCGTCCGTACGCCGCCGCAAGGGCGGGACCCGGCCCCTGGTGCCGGCCGCCGACCGGGTCAGGGTGCTGATGGCCCTCGGCTGCGTCGACGCGGTCGCCGTCTTCGAGGAGGACACCCCCGAGCGCCTGCTGGAGCAGGTGCGCCCGCACATCTGGGCCAAGGGCGGCGACTACGCGCTGACCCGGCTGCCCGAGGCGTCGCTGGTGCGGAGCTGGGACGGGGAGGTCGTGCTGCTGCCCTACCTCGACGGCCGCTCCACCACCGAGCTCGCCGCACGGGCGGCTCTCGACCCGGCGGAGCGCCCCGTCGGCCGCGCCCCCACCGCACGGAGGTGACCACCATGCCAGGCCCGGACACCGAGCCGCGGCCCCGCGTCCTGGTCCTGCGGGCCCTGGGCCTGGGCGACCTGCTCGCGGGGGTGCCGGCCCTGCGCGGAGTGCGCCGCGCCTTCCCCCGCCACGAGATCGTCCTCGCCCTCCCCCCGTCACTGCGGGACGCCGCCATGGCGACGGGAGCCGTCGACACCGTCCTGCCCGCACAGGCCCCGGGCCGGGGAGTCCCCGCGCTCACCGGCTGGCACGGACCGCCGCCCGACATCGCCGTCGACCTGCACGGCAACGGACCCGAGAGCCACGCCGCGCTCGCCGCCCTCCGGCCGCGCCGGATCATCTCGTACGCGGACCCGCCCCCCGGCGTGGTGCAACCCCCCGTCTGGCGGGCGGAGGACCACGAGCGCACCCGCTGGTGCCGGCTCCTGACGGCGTTCGGCATCGACGCGGACCCCGCGGACGTCGCGCTGCCCCCGCCCTCCGCACCCTCGCCGGCCCCCGGTGCGGTGGTGGTGCACCCCGGCGCGGAAGCGCCCGCCCGCCGCTGGCCCGCCCGCCACTACGCCGTCGTCGTGCGCCGACTGCTGGCCGCGGGGTGCCGCGTCGTGGTGACCGGCGGACCGGGCGAGGAGGAGCTGACCGCCTCCGTGGCCGAAGAGGCCGGCCTGGAGGCCGAGAACGTCCTGTCCGGCGGACTGCCCTTCGCGGAGCTGTCCGCCCTGGTCGCAGGGGCCTCCTGCCTCCTCAGCGGGGACACCGGCCCCGCCCACCTGGCCGTCGCCCACGAAACGCCCTCGGTCACCCTCTTCGGCCCCGTCGCGCCGCGGCTGTGGGGACCCCCGCCGGGCACGCGGCACACCGCCCTGTGGCACCCCGGCCCGCCCGGCGACCCGCACGGCCCGGTCCCCGACCCGTCGCTGCTGCGCATCGGCACCGTAGAGGTCCTCGCCTGCGTCCTCGCGCACGCCCGTCCGGCAGCCCGCAGGCCGGCGGAGAGGACCGGACATGGCTGAGCGCCCGGCGGAGGCGAGCGCGCAGGCCGACCCCCGCACCACCGTCGCCATGATCACCAAGGACCGGCCGGACAGCGCGCTGCACACCCTGGACCGGTTGGCCGAACTGCCCGAGCGGCCTGCGGTCGTCGTCGTCGACAACGGCACGGACAGGTCGGTGACGGCCGCCCTGCGCGCCCACCCGGTCCGCGCCAGCGTCCTGGCCCCCGGGCGGAACACCGGGGCGCTGGGCCGCAACCTCGCGGTGCGCCGGGCGACGACCCCGTACGTCGCCTTCAGCGACGACGACTCGTGGTGGGAGGCGGGGGCCCTGCGCCGAGCCGCCGACCTCCTCGACTCCCACCCGCGCCTCGGACTCCTGGCTGCCCGCAGCCTGGTCGGCCCCGAGGAGCGGGACGACCCCGTCAACGCCCTGCTGGCCCGCTCACCGCTGCCCCCGCAGCCCGGCCTCCCGGGCCGCCCCGTCCTCGGCTTCCTCGGCTGCGCGTGCGTCGTCCGCAGACGGGCCCACCTCGACGCCGGCGGCTACCACCCGCTGCTCTTCTTCGGGGCAGAGGAGACGCTGCTCGCCTACGACCTCGCGGCCGCCGGCTGGGGCGTCGCCTACGAGCCCACCGTGACCGCCCACCACCACCCCGACCCCGCCGCCCGTCCGGGCCGCCCGGAACTGCTGCGCCGCAACGCCCTGCTCACCGACTGGCTGCGCCGGCCGGTGAGTGTGGCGCTCGCGCACACCGCCAGGCTGACCGCGGCGGCGGCACGCGGCGAACCCGGAGCCGCGGCGGCGCTGCGCGGAGCCCTGGCCAGGCTGCCCGCCGCCGTTCGGCAACGCCGGCCTCTGCCCCCGCGCGTCGAACGCTCGGTGCGCCTGCTGGAGGGGCATACGAGCGGACCGGACGCCGGCGCGGCCCTGGCCCGGAAGGAGAGCGCATGACCGACCCCCGCACCACCGTCGTGGTGATCACCCACAACCGCCGCCCCGAGCTGCTGCGCACCCTGCGACTGCTGCGCGCCCTGCCCGAGAGCCCCCCGGTCATCGTCACCGACAACGGCTCCGCGGACGGCACGGCAGAGGCCGTCGCCCGGCTCTTCCCGGAGATGACGCTGCTCACGCCCGGCCGCAACCTGGGCGCGGTCGGCCGCAACCTGGCCGTCCAGCACGTGCGTACCCCCTACGTCGCCTTCTGCGACGACGACACCTGGTGGGAGGCGGGGTCCCTGCGCCGAGCCGCGGACCTCCTCGACCCCCGGCCCCGGCTCGCCGCGGTGACCGCGCGCATCGTGGTCGAACCGGCGGGGGAGGAGGACCCGGTCGTCGCGGAACTGCGGGACTCGCCGCTCGACGGCCCCGACTGGCTGCCCGGACCCGCCCTCGGCTCGTTCCTGGCCGCGGCGACCGTGATGCGCACCGAGGCCTTCCGGAGCGCAGGGGGATTCCACCCCGGTCTGTGGCTGGGCGGTGAGGAGGAGCTGCTGGCCACCGATCTGCTGCGGCAGGGATGGTGGCTGTGTTACGCCCAAGAGCTGCTCATCCACCACGCGGCCTCCACGGTCCGTGACAGCACCGCGCGCCGGACACTGGGCCTGCGCAACACGCTCTGGTTCACCTGGCTGCGCCGCCCCTGGGCCCCGGCCCTGCGCCGGACCGCCCACCTGATGCGTACGGTCCCCCGGGACAAGGCGTCGGTCCGGGCCTTCGGGCAGGCGGCCGCGGGCCTCCCGTGGGTCCTGCGGCAACGGCGCCCGGTGCCGCGTGGTCTGGAAGCGCGGCTGACCCAGCTGGAACGGGCCCGCCGGACGTCGAACGCCCGCCGCTACGTGGGCTGAACGCCGCACCGCCGGGCCACGTCCCCCGGCGGAGGCTCGCACCGGCGCCGCGACCCGGGAGAGCGGGAACGATTCCTCGGCGGGGACCCGTCGGAGGGGGGCGCGTGTTGCGTTCGTCCGACCTGTCCGGATTGCCTATGCTCCGAGCGGTGGAGGGGCGCACCCGTACCCCGGATGCGCCCTCCCGCCGGAGAGCAGGCCGGGCGAAGACAGCGGCCGGCCGCGGGGGGAGCCCCTCAGCGGCCGTGCCGCGCCCGGGGCTCGCCGACGGGGGTCCTCGCCCCAGGAGCCGCACCCGTCCCGGGGCCCCTGCGCCGCCCCCCGCAGGGGGCCCGCCCCTCCCGACGCCGCCCGGCCCCGGTGCGCGGACGGACGCGGACCGCGGAGACGGCCGTGCCCGGCTCCGTGGGCGCACGGGGCGAGCCCCCCCACCCGGGTGGGCGACAGGAGCAAGGGAAGGCGAAGATGCGAGAAGGACTGGAGCGGAGTCCCGACGGGCCCACCGCGCCCTGCGCCCCCACCGGGCCGGTGAAGGCCGCGAAGCCGGTGGTCACGGACATCGAGGTCCTGCGCAGCGAGCTGGAGGGGCTGCGCGCGGCGCTCAGCACCCGGCCGATCATCGACATCGCCCGGGGCATCCTCATCGCCTCCACACCCTGCACCAGCCGACAGGCGTGGCAGGTGCTCGTCACCGCGTCGCAGGACAGCAACGTCAAACTGCGCGACATCGCCCACCAGCTCGTGGAGAGCTTCCACGGGACGCCCATGCCGCCCGTCACCCGCCGCGCCCTGCACACCGCCATGAGGCACGTCCGGGCCCGGTGATCCGTCGGCGCCGATCGCCACCGGCCGGGTCGCGCGGGCAGGGATGTTTACCCGTGCCGTTCCGGGTCACCCAGACGTACAGCACCCGGGCCGACCGGGCGCGCGAGAAGTCCGGGGTCCGGCCGTGCCGGGCCCCGGGGCGTGACGAGGAGACATGAACCGCTCAACCGTGGAACTCATGCTGACCGCACAGGAGGACACCATGCGTGACGTGGGCAGGCTCCTGCGAGCCAAGGTCCTCAAGGCCAGGGGGCTGATCAAGGAATCGGACGGAAAGGCGCTCGATGACGGGGGACGAGTGCGGGAGGGCCGTCGCAGGCAGGCGGACGCCCGGGGCCAGGAACGCGCGGACGGGCGTCCCGGTGCCGGCCGTTGACGACCCCACGGGCGGAATCCGTGAGGGCGGGGACACACCGATGACCCCGCAGGCCCTGGCCGACCGGCAGGTCGGAGCCCCGTGGTCGGCCAGGGTGCTGCGGCTGCCCGGCGTGTACCGCCCCCAGACCGACACCCTGCTGCTGGCCTCCGCCCTGCGCCGCGAGGGCGTCCGCGCCGGTACGGAGGTGCTGGACCTCTGCACCGGAAGCGGGGCGCTGGCCCTGCACGCCGCCCGCCTCGGGGCGCGGGTCACCGCGGTGGACATCGGCCGCCGTGCGGTGGCGTCCGCCCGCCTGAACGCCGCGCTCGCCCGGCTGCCCGTCGAGGTACGCCGCGGCGACCTGTTCTCCGCGCTGCCCGGCCGGTCCTTCGACGCGCTGATCAGCAACCCGCCCTACGTGCCGGCCCCCAGCGCCTCCGTTCCGCGTCGCGGAGCCCAGCGGGCCTGGGACGCGGGGCTCGACGGCCGGGTGCTCCTCGACCGGATCTGCGACGGCGCCTTCACCGCCCTGCGGCCGGGGGGCATGCTGCTCCTGGTGCAGTCGGCGCTGAGCTGCCCGGAGAAGACCCTGAGCCGGTTGGCGGCGTCGGGGCTGACCCCCGTCGTCACCGACCGCGTGAAGATCCCGTTCGGCCCCGTCACACGCGGACGCAAACACTGGCTGCGGGCCAGAGGGTTCCTGCAGGACCATCTCGACCTGGAGGAACTGGTGGTGATCCGTGCCCGCAAGGAATGAGAAACCACGCCGGGTGACGGTGGACCGCGAGGGCCCCGTCCTCGTGGAGGGCCCCGTCGAGGTCGTCGGCGCCGACGGGACCACCGTGCGCTCCGACCGCTTCGTCACGGCGATCTGCACCTGTCGCCGCAGCCGCTCCTATCCCTGGTGCGACACCAGTCACCGCCGCCGCAGGCCCCCAGGACCGCCGAACGCCGCCACCGGCGAACGGCGCGACGCCGAGCGGGAGGAGGAGCCCCGACCGTGACCAGCTCCGTCACCACGTCCCGACCGAGCCCCGCCGCGCCGCCCCCGCGCCCCACCGCGCGCGGCGCCCTGTCCCGAAGCGTCCTCGACCGGCTGGCCGGCCGGGAGACCCGACTGCCCGACGACGCGGAGGTCCATGCGGCCGACCCGTACGGAGACGACCTCCAGCTCCTGCTCTACGTGCTCTACGAACTCCACTACCGCGGTTTCGCCGGCGTGGACGAGCGCCTGGAGTGGGACCCCGCCCTGCTCCGGGTGCGCGCTGCCGCGGAGGACGTGTTCCTCTCGGCCCTGCGCCGGGACAGCGGCCCTGGCGGGCAGGACGTGGCAGCGGCGGTGGACGCCCTGCTCCTGGAGCCCGCGACGGACGACGGGCACAGCGTCAGCCACCGCCTGCGCAAGGAGGGCGAGCTGTGGCGCCTGCGGGAGTACGCCGCGCTGCGCTCGCTCTACCACCTCAAGGAGGCCGACCCGCACCTGTGGGTGGTGCCCAGGCTCCAGGGCCGGGCCAAGGCGGGAATGATCGCCGTGGAGTTCGACGAGTTCGGGGCGGGCAGGGCCGAGGACATCCACGCACAGCTGTTCGCCGACCTGATGAGCGACCTCGGCCTCGATCCGCGCTACGGCCGCTATCTCGACGCCGCGCCGGCCCAGGCGCTGGCCACGGTCAACATGATGTCCCTGTTCGGGCTCCACCGCAGGCTGCGCGGTGCCCTGGTCGGCCACTTCGCCGCCGTCGAGATCACCTCGTCGCCCGGGTCCAGGCGACTGGCCGAAGCCCTGCGCCGAGCCGGCGCGGGCCCTGCGGCCCAGCGGTTCTACGACGAGCACGTGGAGGCCGACGCCGTTCACGAGCAGGTCGTCCGCCGCGAGGTGATCGACGGCCTCCTGGAGGACGAACCCCACCTCGCGGCGGACGTCGTCCTGGGCATCGAGGCCACCGAACACCTGGAAGGGCGCCTCTCCGCGCACCTGCTGGCCGCGTGGGACGAAGGGCGCACCGCTCTGCGGGCGCCGCTGACGGCCGCCGACGGCGAACGGACCGCGGCGGCGGGAGCGTAGCCGCTCGCCGAGACGGGTCCGGGGAGCCGATCACCGCTCCCGGCCGCGCCGAACCGGCAGCGCGGCCGGGTCGGCGCGGCGCCCTCCGGTTCCGTGCCGGTCGGGTGAACGTCGCGCCCGCCGGTTTTCTCGATCGCCGCACGTGGCAAGGCCACTGGGTGCTTCGGAGGTGAGGCACGTCCCGGCGACGGATGCCGCACGGGCCGTGTGCGCCGCTGCTCGGCGCCCTCCCGCGCACCATCCTCCCGGTGCCAGCCAGCCCGTCCGGTGAGGAGTTGAGCACCCCCATGGCCGTCGAGAGCCGGTATGCCGACGACCCCGACTCGACCGCGGACTTCCGCCGTCTCGTCGAGATGCCCGACGGGCCCGCGCGAGACCGGCTGCGGAGCGAGATCATCTGCGCCTGGCTCCCCATGGCCCACCGGCTGGCCGGCCGGTACCGCAACCGCGGGGAGACGCTGGAGGACCTGCGGCAGGTCGCGGCGATCGGCCTCGTCAACGCGGTGGACCGCTACGACCCGGCCCTGGGCCGCGCTTTCGCCCCCTTCGCCGTTCCGACCATCACCGGGGAGATCAAGCGGCACTTCCGGGACCGCATGTGGTCGGTGCACGTGCCCCGGCGGATTCAGAACCTGCGCAACGTGGTGCGCCTGGCCGGGGCGGAACTGACCGCCGCGGGCACTGTGCCCACCCCGGCCCGGATCGCCGAGCACACCGGGCTGACGGAGGAGGAGGTGCGCCAGGGGAGCGAGGCGCTGCACGGCTTCAGCGCCCTGTCCATCGACGCAGAGGCCGCGGCGGGCGGTGGAGAGCTGCTCCTCGCCGACAGCCTGGGGGCGGTGGACGAGGCGTTCGACCTGGTGCTGGACCGGGAAGCGGCGAGACCGGGCATCCACCGGCTGGCGGACCGCGAGAAGCGGGTGCTCTATCTGAGGTTCTTCGCCGGGATGACGCAGAGCGCCATCGCCGCCGAACTGGGCGTCTCCCAGATGCACGTGTCCCGCCTCATCAGCGAGTCCTGCCGCCGCATCCGGGAGAGCGCGGCGCGCGAGGCCGCCGTACGAAGACCCTCCAGCCAGGCCCGCCCGGGATGAACGCGCCCGCCCTCACCCGCCCGGCCGACCGCTGTGCGCGTGGCCGGGCGGCCCTGCCGGTGTGAGGCGCGGCGGCCCGGGTACTCGGTGGCCCGTGCCCTCCGGCCTCGCGCACCGGGACGGTGCGCCGCCGGCAGTGGGGCGGCCCGCCCCGCCGGGGCCACGAGCGGTCTCACCGCCGTCAACGGCATCGCCCGCCTCACGTACGGAGCTGTCATGAGCGACAAGAACCCCCTGAAGGCCGCCGCGGAGAAGGCCGCCGACGCGCTGGGCGCCTCGGACTCCCCCGAGGAGGGAATCCCCGGCAAGCCCGGCTCCCGGACGCCCCCGGTCGACGAGCCCACCCGGCCGCAGCCGCCCCTCCCGCCCAAGCCGGACCAGCGCGGCCCGGCACCGATGAGCCCGACCGGCGCGGATACCGGCGCCGACCCGGCCGACCGTGCCCAGTCGGGCGCGTACCTGACCACGGCGCAGGGCGCCCGGCTCCACGACAGCGACCACTCGCTCAAGGCCGGGGCCCGCGGGCCGGTGCTGCTTCAGGACCACCACCTGCGGGAGAAGATCACCCACTTCGACCACGAACGCATCCCGGAGCGTGTCGTCCACGCCCGCGGCGCGGCCGCTCACGGAGTGTTCCGGGGCTACGGCACGGCGTCCGGGGTCACCAAGGCCGCCTTTCTCGCCAAGGACGTCGAGACGCCGGTCTTCACGCGCTTCTCCACCGTGCTCGGCTCGCGCGGCTCGTCCGACACCGTGCGCGACACCCGGGGATTCGCCACGAAGTTCTACACCGAGGAGGGGGTGTTCGACCTCGTCGGCAACAACATCCCGGTCTTCTTCATCCAGGACGCGATCAAGTTCCCCGACGTCATCCACGCCGGGAAACCCCACCCCGACCGGGAGATCCCGCAGGCGCAGAGCGCCCACGACACCTTCTGGGACTTCGTCACCCTGCACACGGAGGCCGCCCACCACACCCTGTGGAACATGTCCGACCGCGGCATCCCCCGCTCGTACCGGACCATGGAGGGGTTCGGCGTCCACACCTTCCGCCTGGTCAACGCCGAAGGCTCGACGACCCTGGTCAAGTTCCACTGGAAGCCCCGGCTCGGCGTGCACTCCCTGATGTGGGAGGAAGCGCAGATCATCAACGGGACGGACCCCGACTTCCACCGCCGCGACCTCGCCGACGCCATCGAGGCCGGCGCCTTCCCGCAGTGGGAACTGGGCATCCAGACGTTTCCCGACACCGCCGACCAGACGTTCGAGGGGATCGATCTGCTGGACCCGACGAAGATCGTTCCGGAGGAGCTCGCCCCGGTGCAGCCGGTCGGGCTGCTCACCCTGAACGCGAACCCGTCGAACTACTTCGCCGAGACCGAACAGGTCGCCTTCCACGTCGGCCACCTCGTGCCCGGCATCGACATCACCGACGACCCGCTGCTCGCGGGCCGGCTGTTCTCGTATCTGGACACCCAGATCTCCCGGCTCGGCGGACCGAACTTCGCGCAGCTGCCGATCAACCGGCCGCACGCCCCGGTCAACGACATGCTCCGCGACGGCATGCACCAGACGGCCGTCCACCGGGGCGTCGCGCCCTACCGCCCCAACTCGCTCGACGGGGGCTGCCCGTTCCTGGCCGGAGCGGACACGGGCGCGTTCGTCGAGACGCCGGTGACGGTCCCCGAGGCGAGCAAGGTGCGGGAGGCCCCGGCCTCGTTCGCCGACCACTTCTCCCAGCCGCGGCTGTTCTGGCTGAGCATGACCCCGGTGGAGCGTGAGCACATCATCGCCGCGTACACCTTCGAACTGAGCAAGTGCTACGAGCAGGCCGTGAAGGAGCGGGCCCTGAAGGTGCTCGCCAATATCGACGCCACGCTCTGCTCGGAGGTCGCCGTCGGCCTCGGACTGCCCGCCCCCCGGCCCACCGTGGAACTCGCGTCCCCGCAGCCGAGCCCGGCCCTGTCGCAGCTGGGCCACTCCTGGCCCGTGGACGGCCGGATCGTCGGCATCGTGACCGACGCCGACGGGGACCTGGCCGGCGTTCGCGCGGTCCGTGAAGCGGTGCTGGACGCCGGCATGGTGCCCCTGGTCGTCGCACCCACGGGCGGGGTGCTCGACGCGGACGGCGACCCGGTCACCGTCCAGCGCACCTTCGCCAACGCGCGGTCCGTGGAGTTCGACGCGCTGCTGCTGGCCGGAGCGCCCGGCCGCGGCGACGACGCGTACGGGGCACGGGACGCCAAGGCCGGCGGGTCGTCGGCGGGCGACGGCGCGGTGACCGACCCCCGGGTCCTGCTGCTGCTGTCGGAGGCCTACCGCCACGGGAAGGCGGTCGGCGGCTGGGGCGAGGTCGCCGCGGTCCTGCAGGCGGCGGGTGCCTCGCCGGGCGGGCCCGGAGTGGTGACCGGCGCCGACTCCACCACGGTGCTGGACCAGGTCGTCGACCTGCTCGGCGAGCACCGCGTCTGGGACCGCTTCCCGCCGGCGGTCTGACACCCGGCGCGGGCGGCCCGCCGCGACGGGCCGCCCGCGCCCTCAGAACTCGACCTTCTCCGCCCTGCGGATCGCCGCGCCCATGTTGCGCTCCATCATGCGCAGGGCGGCCTCGGCCAGATCCGGATGGATGGCGGCCACCGCGTCCTCGGGGACGGTGACCCGCAGTTTCCGGATATGGGCGTCGAGTGCCGAATACAGGACGCACTGCTCGGTCACCTGACCGCAGAGTACGACGTGGTCCGCGCCCAGTTGGGAGAGGAGAAAGCTGAGGGGCGTTTCGTAGAAGATGGAATGCCGGGCCTTGACGACGAACAGCGAGTCGTCGTCCGGCAGGAGGGGTTCCACGAGTTCGGCGTTCTTTCCCTGGAGAGCCGTTCCCACGATCTCCCCGTGATGGGACCGCCATTCACCGAAGTTGTCGTTCGCGTAGATGACCGGCACGTCTTCCGACCGGGCGCGCTCGACGAGGCGGGAGAGGTGCGGAAGCGCGGCGCGGACGGACGGGACGAGCAGCTCGGCGTCGGGGTGGTCGTACGTGTTGATCATATCGATGACGATGAGGGCGCTTTTTCCCATGCCCTCATCGTCTCACCCCCGCCCGGTCGCCGTCGGCACGGCCGGCCGTCCAGATTGCCCAGGCGCCACAGGTACGCGGTGGGCTCTCCCTTTGTCCGCATGCCCGCCCCCTTTCTCCGTGGGCATCCCGTTCGCCGGGTTTCGCGGGACCCCTCACGGGAACTCGGCAGGCGTCCTTCCCTCCGGGGCCCGGCCACGCCGGCGTCGGCGTGGAAAACCGATGCGAGAATGGGAGCAGCCGTGCGCGCTTTGACCTATCAGGGAAAGCGGGACGTCCGGGTGGAGACCGTCCCCGACCCGCGCATCCAAGATCCGACAGACGTCATCGTCAAGATCACCTCCACCGGCGTCTGCGGCTCCGACCTCCACCTGTACGAGGTGCTGGGGCCCTACCTCGATCCGGGCGACATCCTCGGGCACGAACCGATGGGGGTGGTCGAGGAGGTGGGAGCTGAGGTGACCGCGCTCGCCCCGGGGGACCGGGTGGTGATCCCGTTCAACGTGTCGTGCGGCCACTGCTTCATGTGCGACCAGGGGCTGCACTCCCAGTGCGAGACCACGCAGGTGCACGCGTACGGCACCGGAGCCGCCCTTTTCGGCTACACCAAGCTGTACGGACAGGTCCCCGGCGGCCAGGCCGAGTACCTTCGCGTCCCTTTCGGGAACACCCTGCCGGTCAAGGTCCCGCACGGCCCGCCGGACGACCGTTTCGTCTACCTGTCGGACGTGCTGCCCACCGCGTGGCAGGCCGTGGAGTACGCGGACATCCCGCCCGGCGGGAGCGTCACCGTGCTGGGTCTCGGGCCCATCGGGGCCATGGCCGCCCGGATCGCCCTGCACCGGGGGGCGGGGCTGGTCGTGGGCGTCGACCGGGTGCCCGAACGGCTGGACCGGGTCAGTTCCTACGGGGCGACCTGCCTCGACCAGCGCCGGCACGGCAAGGACCTCGGCGACGCCGTCAGGGACCTCACGGACGGGCGGGGCACCGACGCGGTGATCGACGCGGTCGGCATGGAGGCCCACGGCGCGCCCGTCGCCAAGGCGGCCCACACCGCGGTCGGGCTGCTGCCCGACGCGGTCGGACGCCGACTGATGGAGACGGCGGGCATCGACCGCCTCGCGGCCCTCCACACCGCGATCGACGTGGTGCGGCGGGGCGGCACGATCTCCGTCGTCGGCGTGTACGGCGGCTCGGCCGACCCGATGCCGATGCTCACCATGTTCGACAAGCAGATCCAGCTCCGCATGGGCCAGGCCAACGTCAAACGCTGGGTCGACGACCTCCTCCCACTGCTCGGCGACGACGACCCCCTCGGCGTGGACACCTTCGCCACGCACCGCATGCCGCTCGAAGAAGGTCCCCGCGCCTACGAGACGTTCCAGAAGAAGGCGGACGGCATGATCAAGACGCTGCTCGTCCCCTGACCGCCCCGGAGCGGGGCACCGGACACCGCAGGAAGGGAGCACGCCATGGAGAGCGACGGTCGGCCGGCCGGGAAGCGGATCGTGGTCACGGGGGCCACCGGAAACGTGGGGACGAGCGTGGTACGCGCCCTGGCGGGGGACCCCCGGGTGGCCTCGGTGCTGGCACTCGCCCGCAGACGGCCCGCCCTGGAGATCGCCGGGGTGCGGTGGGACACGGTCGACCTCTCACGGCCCGACAGCGAGGACCGGCTCAGCGGCCTGCTGCGCGGCGCGGACGCCGTCGTCCACCTGGCCTGGCGCTTCCAGCCCACCCACGATCCGGTCGTCACCTGGCGGAGCAACGTCCTGGGGTCCGTGAGGGTCTTCCGCGCCGTGGCGCACAGCGGGGTCCCCGCGCTCGTGCACGCCTCGTCCGTCGGCGCCTACTCCCCGGGCCCCAAGGACGAACCCGGGGTCGACGAGGAGTGGCCCACCCACGGCTGGCCCGACGCGGCCTACTGCCGGGAGAAGGCGTATCTGGAACGGGTGCTGGACACCTTCGAACTGCGGCACCCCCAGATCCGCATCGTGCGCATGCGGCCCGGCTTCCTCTTCAAGGAGACGGCGGCTTCCGAACAACGCCGCATCTTCGCAGGCCGGTACGTGCCGGGTTCCCTCCTGCGGCCCGACCTGCTCCCCTTCGTGCCGGACCTGCCGGGACTGCGCTTCCAGGCGCTCCACACCGCGGACGCCGCGGAGGCCTACCGCTTGGCCGCGCTCAACGACGTACGCGGGCCGTTCAACCTCGCGGCCGACCCGGTGGTCGACGCCGGGACGCTGGCGGAACTGCTCGGCTCCCGCGTGGTCCGGGTCCCCAGGGCTCTCGTGCGCACCGCGCTGGCCGCCGCGTGGCGGACCCACGCCGTGCCGGCCTCCCCCCATCTGTTCGACGCGGTGCTGCGCCTGCCGGTTTTGGACTGCGGCCGCGCCCGCGACGTCCTGGGGTGGCAGCCGTCCCGGTCGTCCCAGGAGGCGCTGAGCGCCTTCCTGCGCGGAGTGCGGCGGGGCAGGGGCGAGGACACCGCACCGCTGGCCGGCCGGAGCGTCGGCTGACCCGCGCCCCGGCCGGCTCCCCGGAGCTCAGCTCCGGGCCGCTGCGGCGGGGGGCGCGGCCTCGGCCCCGACGCCGCTGATCACGAATCCGCTCCGGGGCGACGTGGGAACGCGGCGCAACGGGATGCGCAGGTCCTGCTCCACCACGTCGTAGGGCAACCGCGCCAGGAACCGGGCCACCGTGGCCACGACCGTGACGGTCACGTCCTCACCGGGGCACCGGTGGCCGTCCGCCGGGCCGCCGCCCTGCGGCACCAGGGCGTCGGCTACGGGCGGGCCGTTCAGAAAGCGGGACGGGTCGAAGCGGTAGGGATCGGGCCACACGTCGGGGTCGTGGTCGAGCCCGTAGAGGTCCAGCAGCACGAGCGTGCCGGGGCGGATGGTGTGCCCCGCCCACCGCAGCCGTTCCGCCGCCAGACCGCCCACGAACGGGGCGAACGGATAGAAGCGCCGCACCTCCTGGGCGAAGGCCACCGCGTAGGCCGTGGCGTCCTCACCCGTCAGCGCCGCGCGGTGCCCGGGGTGGCGGTGCAGCGCGTGGGCGGCGAACACGGCGAACCATGTGATGGCCACTGTCGGTCGCAGAACGTTGAGCACCTCCACCGCCGCGGTGTGCGGCGCCAGCAGGGCGCCGTCCGCCTCGCGGTGGGCCGCGATCGTCCGGAACACCGTCCGCCCGGTCTCCTCCACGCCGTCGCCGGAGTGCTCGCGGGCCTTCTCCACCAGGGCCGCCAACCGCTTCTCCTGCCGCCCACGCGCACGGCGGGCCGCGAGGTGCCGGGGGCCGACGGCGGCGAAACCGTCCACCATGGCGACCAGGTCGCGCGCCGTGCGGGGCACGGCCCCCTCCGGCAGAGGCACGCCCGCCCAGGCGTGCACGGCACGCGTGAGCACCGCGGCCATCGCGTCGAACAGGACCACCCGATCACTGCGCGCCCACTCCTGCCGTGCCCGCTCGGCCTCCCGCTCGACGCGTTCGGCGAGGTCACGCACGCGAGCGGGCTCCTTGAGGAGGGTGTTGAACAGCGCCTTGCGCTGCCGGTGCCGTTCGCCGTCCAGCGTGTGCACCGCGCCGCGGCCGAACAGCGTGTCGATCACCGGCTGGGGGAGGGCGTCGTGGCGGTGGATGTGGCGCTCGTCGTAGAAGTACCGCACGGCGGCGGGGCCATGCAGGGCGATGACGCGTCTGCCGAGGAGGCGGGTGCGCACGGGCGCTCCGCCGCTGCGGCGCCTGCGGTCGGGCAGCCAGGCGTATCCGCGCAGCAGGAGCGGCAGGGTGGAGTCGACCATGGGTTCCTCCATGCGGTGGGGAAGGGGCCTCGTGCGGGCGGCCGGGGCCGGCCCCGGCCGCCCGCAGGGCTTCGAGAGCTTCTGTCGAGGGGGCACGGGCGGCGCGAGAGCCTACGGGCGGCGCCAGTCGCCGGACGTGAGGTGGGAACCCGCCTGCGGGCCCATGCGCAGCATCCCGCCGTCCACCGCCCAGGAGGCCCCGGTCGTGTACGACGACTCCGGGCCGGCCAGGAAGGCGATGACGGCCGCCACCTCGCGGGCGTCGCCGGGCCGTCCCAGAGGGATGCCGGGCCGGTCGGCGCGCTCCACCTCGACGTCCTCCTGGCCCGTCATCGGGGTGGCGATCTCGCCCGGGGCGACCGCGTTCACGGTGATGCCGTGCTCGGCGAGTTCCAGCGCCATCACCTGTGTCAGCAGCCCCAGTCCGCCCTTCGCGGCGCAGTAGGGGGCGGCTCCGACCCTCGGCTGGTGCTCGTGCACCGACGTGACGTTCACGATGCGGCCGCCGTCGCCCTGGGCGATCATTCGGCGGGCCGCGCGCTGTGAACAGAGCAGAGGGCCGACGAGGTCCACGTCGATCACCCGCCGGACCGTCGTGAGGTCCAGATCGAGGAAGGGGGTCGCCGTGCCGGTGCCCGCGCAGTTGACCAGCACGTCCACCCGGCCCAGTTCGTCCGCGAGGTCGTCCACGACGTCCGCGGCCTCGGGGAGCCGGGTCAGGTCCAGACGGGCGACGGCGGCCCTTCGGCCGTGGGCATGCACCTCGCGCGCCGTCGCCCTGGCCCCGCTGTCGTCCTCGTGCCAGGTGACGCCGACGTCCATGCCGTGCTCGGCGAGCTTCACGGCAGTGGCCCTGCCGATCCCCGAGTCCCCGCCGGTGACGAGCGCGACCGGCGCGACGGGCCGGGTGTCTTCGGTCATCTCTCCTCCTCGTGTCCGGGCCGGCGAGGGGCCCCGTGCGCCCGGCGCCACGGCCGTGCCGACGGCGCGGCTCCCGGGCGCACGGGGGCTCGCCGCGGCGGCCGGGTACCACCCCCGCGCGTCGCCAAACGTCCCCGCCGCCCCTCAGGGGAGGTCGGCGTCGCCGGTCGCGGGCGGGCCGAGCAGCCGTGCGGCGCGCCGACGCGCCGCGGCCTTCCCGGCGGGGGAGAGGCACCAGTCCCACCACGGGTCCAGGAGCCCGGCGGTCAGACTCTCCGCCGGCAGCAGGGCCGGCCAGCGCAGGAGCCGCGCCTGCCCGGAGACCTTGGCCCCGCCCCTGACGGGGTCCACCGCCAGCGCCGGGACGCCGGAGCGCAGGGCGAGGACCAGACCGTGCAGCCGGTCGGTGACCATGAGGTCGAGCCTGCCCACCAGGGAGAGGTACTGGTCAGGGGTCCGGCAGTGCCGCCAGTCGGCGTGGGCCAGCCGGGTGTCGGCCTCGACGCGGGCGCAGTCTTTCGAGGCCAGCCAGGGCAGCAGGACCCCGGCGACGCCGTCGTGCGCGCGCCGGTCGCCGTACTCGCCCTGCCCGTACGTCAGAGCCACCCCGACGACCGGGGTGGCGGGCCCGGTCCGCGCGGCGCCGGCCAGATCCGGCAGGAGGCCGCCGCCCGGGTCGTCGCGCGCCAGGACACGGTCGAAGCCGCGGACCGCCGGATCGTCGGGGGTCACCACGCTCACCCCGACGGCGACCCGCCGACAGGAGGCGTAACGGCGGTGCAGGGTTCTGATCTGCTCCCCGTGCGCGGGCCCGCAGACGAAGAGGAGCTGCTCGTAGCGTTCGGGCAGCGCCTCTTCGAGGGTCGTGGCACCGGGGGCGAAGGCGGGGCTCCACGCGGTGTCGTGCGCGATGCCGAGCTCGTCGAGGGCGGCAGAGGCGGCTCGCTGGGCCAGGGCGTCGCCCGCCGTGACCTCGCCGTCCAGAAAGCTGAACCATCCGGTCAGCAGAGTCCGGCCCTCCGGCGCGCGGGGACGCAGAAGGCCGTCCAGCAGCGAGGAAAGACAAGAAGGGGGCATCGTCGGCTTTCTCTCGTCGGGTGCGTGGCCCCGGTCTGCCGGGGCCACGCATCGTTCTCGGGGCCCCGCCGAAGCGGACCCAGCTGTCGCTTCGGCGGGCGACTACCGGGGCGCTCCACCGGAGCGCCCGGAACCGTCGGCGAAGGCCACGGCCGCGTCCTCCTCGCCCTCCGGCCTCCCAGCGGGGAGCGGCATCCCGTCCGCGTCGACGGCGAGTTCGTCCAACAGCGCCTGACAGCCCGCCACCAGGCTCCCGGCCGAGGCCCTGCGGTCGGGCTCCGGCCCGTGCAGGGGCTCCTTCATCAGCTCCAGTGCCCGATGCGCGTCCTCCAGATGGGCGTCACGTATGGCAGCGCGCTCCTCGGTCGCCCCCTCCTCCATGATTTTCTCGTCGACGGAGCAGATCTCCGCGGCGGCCGTGAGCAGCACGCCGAGCGCTTCCAGCGTGGCATCCGGCGGGCGGGGCAGCCGCCGGTGGTCGGAGGCCGTCTCCCACAACGTCAGCGTCAGGGCGAGGAGCCGGTTGCTCACCCTCGCCCAGACGCTGTCCCAGGCCTCGGGCGGCGCGGGCGTGCGGCGGCGGAGGCGGTGCCCGGGGTTGAGACGGTAACTCTCCGAGGCCCAGGCCCGCGCCACGCGCAGTTCCGAGACGGCCCCCAGCAGGTCCGACGCGTTGCCGTGCCACCGCTCCGCCTGCTCCTCGTCGTGGTCGGTGACGCCCTTGCCCAGTTCACGCAACAGCGCCGCGCAGTCGCGCGGCAGGCCGCAGGCGAGCCTCTTGACATGGCGGGAGTGGACCGGCGGGAGGACGAGGGCGTTCACCGCGATGCCCACGGCGGCTCCCACGGCGGTCTCCAGCAGCCGGTGGCCGACGTCGGGCAGCGAGTAGGAGCCGTAAGCCAGCACGAACAGGGCGGTGGTGGGCGCGTACAGGCCCTGACCGCCGACCGGCGCCCAGTTGCCGAGCAGCACGGTCAGCGGGAGGACGATCACCATGGCCACCATGGTGTTGCCCGTCAGGACGGCGGCCACGGCGGCGAGCACCGTCCCCGTGGTGATCATCAGCAGGAGCTGGGCGCCGGTTCGCACCGAGCGGTAGACCGTTCCCTGGACCAGGGCGACGGCTGCCCAGGGGGCCATCAGTGCCATCGGCGCCGCCAGCCACCACCCCGTGATCGCCCAGGCGAGGGACGCCGCGGCCGCCGCCTTGAGGGACTGCGCCACCTGGTACCGGTCGGGCCGCCCCAGGCGCGGGACGAGGCGGGCCAGCCGCGGGTTCATCGGGGACACACGGTCGCGAGCGGGCGCCCTCCGGCAGGCCGGAACTCGCCGCCCGTCGGCTGCACCGGCATGGGCAGGCCGCTCACGCCGCCTCCTGAAGGGCGGCGGTGCGCACCTGCTTGCAGGACCGGCTGAGCAGCCGGGAGACGTGCATCTGGGAGATGCCGAGCCGATCGGCGATGCTGACCTGGGACATGTCGCGGAAGTAGCGCAGATACAGAATGGTGCGCTCCCGTTCCGGCAGCTCGCGCAGGCCCGGTTTGGCGGCCTCCCGGTCCAGCGCGACGTCCAGGGCCCGGTCGCAGGAGCCCAGCCGGTCGGCCAGTGGGCTTCCGCCGTCCGCGCCCGCCGGCTCGGCGTCCAGGGAGAGAGCGCTGTAGCTCTCCAGGGCCTCCAGGCCCAGCAGGACGTCCTCCTCCACAAGGCCCGTGCGGGAGGCGATCTCGGCGCACGTGGGGGCGCGGCCGCCGGGGTCCTGGGCGAGTTCGCGCCGGGCCGCCCGCACCCGGTTGCGCAGATCCTGTACCCGGCGCGGCACGTGCACGTCCCAGGTGTGGTCGCGGAAATGGCGCTTGACCTCACCGGTCACGGTCGGTACGGCATAGACCTCGAAGGCCTTGCCCCGCTCGGGGTCGTAGCGGTCGACGGCCTTGACGAGCCCCATCGCCGCCACTTGCCGCAGATCGTCCATCGACTCGCCGCGGTCGCGGAAACGGGAGGCGATCCGGTGCGCCATCGGCAGCCACGCGCAGATCGTCTCGTCCCGCAGGGCGTCCCGCTCCGGTCCCGGGGGAAGCTCGCGCAGCCGTCGGAACGCTCGTTCCGTCGACGCGGTGTCCGCGTCCGGGTGCTGACCGGGGGCAGGTGCGGTCTGCATGGTGGTCACTCCTCGACGAAGGTGTTTCGCAGTCGCCGTGGGGTGCCAGAGCCGGACATGTACGGCCCCGGAATCGATCCCCCACGGGCGCGCCTCATGTCCGAAGCACGTCCGTCACGTACCCGTACAAAGGTGGGCCAAACGCGTGAATTCATGCGATTGTCGATGCGGTGGTCGGTGAGGGGCTCCCTCGACGGCCTGGTCTCGACGGCCTGATGAGGGGCGGCCGCCCCGGAGCGCTCGGTGCTATGGGGGCCGGTCCGCGGACCGGCCCGTCGGCCACCGCTCGGCCCCTGTGCCGGGTTCCCCCGCCCCGGAACGCCAAACGGCCTCGCCGTGGAACCTCCGGGTTCAACGGAGATCGCCGTCGCGGCACGTCAAAGGGGGCATACCCGTGGCCGAAAAGGGTACTCAGCGTGATTGAGCCACCCAGTCAAACCGGGAGGAACACCATGCAACTAGCGCCCCTGACGCCTCTGTACGCACACGCGGGCCCCTGGGCGACGGCCTACGTCGACACGTCCGTCGCCGACGAGGCCACGCTCAGCCGCCGCGAGCTCACAGCACGGCGCATCAGCGAGGAACTGGCCGAACAGGGCGCGGACGCCGACACCTGCCGGGCGGTGCGGCAGGCGATCGACTCGTACACCTTCGGGGAACAGACGCCCGGCCGGGCGGTCTTCGCCACCGCCGGGGAGGTCGTGCTCGACCCGGTGCTGAGCAGCCCCCCGCCCGGCGAGTCCACCGGACTGTGGGCTCCCCTTCCCCATGTCGCGCCGCTGCTCGAACTGATCCCCGACGAACCGGACACGCTGGTCGTGCACGTCGACCGTGTCGGCGCCGACTTCGAACTGCGGACCGCCACGGGGAGCCGGCCCGAGGGCACGGTGGAAGGCCGCGACTGGCCGGTGCACCGCACTACGTCCTCCGACTGGTCCGAGCGTCACTTCCAGCTGAGTGTGGAGAACACCTGGGAGGAGAACGCCCGCACCGTCGCGGCGGCCGTCGAGGACGCCGTCGCCCGGACCGGGGCGGAGCTGGTCGTGCTGGTGGGGGACGAGAGGGAGCGCCGCAGCGTCAACACGGCATTGCCGGACCACCTCGGCGCCACGGTCGTCGAGACCGACCGGGGCGGACGCGCCGCCGGCTCCGGGACCGAACGGCTCGACGAGTGGATCGCGGCGGAGCGCCGGGAACAGGCTCGCCGACGCGCGGCCGAGACGCTGGAGCGGTTCGCCGCGGAGAAGCACCGCGGCGACGGCATGACCGGCGCGGCCGACGGCGTACCCGCGCTCATCGAGGCCGCACGCGAGCACCGGATCGAGACCCTGCTGCTCAGGCCGGACGGCCCCGACGTCCACCGCGAGGTCTGGGCGGGCGCGGAGCCCGACCAGATCGCCCTGCGCCGGACCGACGCGCGGGCACTCGGGGAGCCCGAGCCCTTCAGCGTCCGCGCCGACGACGCGCTGCTCCGTTCGGCGACGCTGACCGGAGCCAGGGCCGTGGTCGTCGGCGGGGCGGCGGCTTGGGACCGGAGCCCCGCAGAGGACCTGGAAGCCGACAACCGTGCGGACGGGGGAACCGAAGCGGACGCGCCCGAGCCGGTCGGCGGCCTCGGGGCGGTCCTGCGCTGGCCGACCGACGGAGACCACCCGCAGACCGAAACGGGGACCTGACCCGGCACAGCGTCGGGCGGGGAGCAGGGCCGGGGGGACGGCGCCGCCGCCGTCCCCCCGGCCGTACGCGACGGAGGCAAGGAGCAGACATGCGCCCGCGACAGGACTCCGCCGCCCCCGACCGGCGGGAGGAGGCCCGGCCCGACGAGGTCGCGGACGTCTACGAGGTCGACGAACAGGTGCAGGACGCCCTCGACCGGCTCACGCTGCTCATCAACGCCGCCGAAGCTCTGGCCAGCACCCTCGACATCGACACCGGCATCCGGCGGCTCTGCCGCACGCTCGTGCCCGGGCTCGCCGACTGGTGCGCCGTCGACCTGCTGGACGACGAGGGCCGGCTGCGCCGGGTCGCCGTGGAGCACCGGGACTTCGAGCGGGCGGCGGCCGGCCTGTACGAGGGGGTCCTGCCCCCGTCCGAGGGCTCGGCGGCCGCCGGGGCCCGCGCCTTGCAGGGCGTCGGCCCCGTGCTCCTCACGGAGTTTCCCGCGCCCCAGGAGTCGGACGATCCGCTGCACGTCCGCGAGCTGGAACTCTTCGGGAGACTGGAAACGGACACCGCGGTGGTCGCCCCCCTCCGGGCCCGGCGCCAGGTGTTCGGCGTGCTGACCCTGGGACGCACCTGCCGGGAGACGGCGCTGACGCAGGACAGCCTCGCGCTCGTCGAGGACCTCGCGCACCGGGTGGCCCTGGCCATCGACAACGCCCGCCTGCACGCGGAGGTGCAGCACACCGCCGAACGCCTTCAGCGCTCCCTGCTGCCCGAGGTACCCGACCACCCGCCGCTCGAACTGGCCGCCCGCTACCAGTCGGCGATGGCCACCGCCCGGGTGGGCGGAGACTGGTACGACGCCTTCGTGCTGCCCGACGGAGCCTTGGCCCTGATCATCGGGGACATCGCCGGGCACGACCTGCGGGCCGCCATCATGATGAGCCAGACGCGCAACATGCTCCGCGGCATCGCCTGCGACCGCAAGGAGCCCCCGGGCAAGATCCTGGCCCGACTGGACGCGGCCCACCACATCCTCTCCCCGCAGCAGACACTGACCTGCGTCTACGGCCTGGTCGAGAAGATGGGCGAGGACGAGCCCTGGCAGTTCCACTACGCGGCGGCAGGGCACCCCGCGCCCCTCCTGGTGACGCACGACGGGGAGACCCGCTACCTCACGGGCGGCCGGAGCATGCTGCTCGGGATGGACCCCGCAGAGCAACGCCCGGCGGCCGTCGAGCGGCTGCCGCCCGGAAGCACCCTCCTGCTGTACACGGACGGCCTCATCGAGCGCCGTGCCGAAGGACTGGACCGCGGCCTGGCCCGCCTGCGGCAGCACGCGGCGGCCCTGGCACGCGAACCGCTGGAAGCCTTCTGCGACGAACTGCTCACCGGACTCGCGGACGACGGCACCGACGACGTCGCGATGATCGCCGTACGCACCGGGCCGCCCCGCGCCGAGCCCTCGGTGGCGACAGCCTGAAGCGCCCCCTTCCGCGCCGGCGGCCCACGTACTCACCCGTACGCCGACCGCGGCTTCGAGGCGCGGGCCGGTGAACCGGGTGACCGTCCCGCCCCCCGGTTCCAGCCCCGGCCGATCAACCGGAGCGTGTGCGGCGGTATCCATCGGACATGACAGACGCGGAGTGGGCCGTGGTCCGGCCGTTGCTGCCGGTGCCGGGCTGGATGTGGGGCCGGTTTGGGCAGCCGGAGGCGTACTGAGACCGGGCGACGCCGGACGCGATACCGACTGGACGGTATGCAGACCGCCCAGGTTCTTGTAGCCTGCTGCTCCTGCCGCCTGCCCGCGCGAGCCGGCCGGCGGGACGCAGGCCCGCCGATGCGACAGGACGACGTCCCACGACACGCGACGACAAGGAGACGCCCATGGCCGTCGATCCCTCCGGCAAGGCCCTCGCCGAGCTGCGCGAGCAGAACTCCGGGGAGCCTGTCGTCATGCTCAACCTGCTTCGGTTCGCACCGGGCGGACGTGCGTCGTACGAGGAGTATTCGCGTCGCGCTGCCGAGTTCCTGCACCGGTACGGCGGCGAACTGCTTTACGCGGGCGACGGCGGCGCGCCCCTCGTCGCGGAGGAAGGGCAGGAGTGGGACGCCGTGCTGCTGGTCCGCTATCCCAGCCGGGACGCGTTCACCCGCATGGTGGCCGACCCGGAGTACCAGAAGATCACGCCGCTGCGGGCCCGTGCGCTGAGTGAAGCCGTGCTCCAGCCCACCGCCCCCTGGACCCGGCGCGGCGCTGCTGCGTCTTAGCACGACTTACGGCGTGTTCTTACGGCACCCGGAGCGAGCGTCACGCGGTCGAGTGCGCGATCGCCGCCTCAGGAGGCACCGTGCCCTCGCCACCGGGTACGACAAGCCGGCGGTCCGGGGTGAGGCGACCGTCTTGATCGCAGCTGTCGACCAGTGGTTGTGACTGCCTGGTCTCGTCCAAGAACCCCTGAGTGCCCCCCATGGTGGGTCTGTAGCCCGGCCGCTGCACGCAGCGGCCGGGCTACGGACCCTTCATGTGTCGGCTGTGCTGGGTCGGCGAGCCGCGCCCGCAGGAGGCCACGGCGCGATCACGGAAACCTGAGTGCCCGTCTTCGCCTTCGGCGGGGGGCCCGCGCATCGCCCGGGTTGGGGACCGTGGTTTTCGGTCCTGGTCCGCGGACCACGCCGCTGAGGCCGGGTTCGGCAGCCTTCTGTGTCCGGTAGCGAAGGTCGCGAGTAAGTTCCCGGCCTTGGTGCGTCTGTGGGTGGGTGGCTCAGGTGATCTGGATGACGTGCTTGCCGCGGATGCCGCCGGCTTCGAGGGCGCGGTGGGCGTCGGCGATGCTGTCGAGTGGGTGGACGGTGTCCACGACGGGGGCGATGTCACCGTTCTCGGCATGCCGGGTGAGCTCGGTGAGCAGCTCGGTGTCGGGGTTGCCGCTGAAGACGCGGATGCGTGCGGAGCCGTGGCCGGTCGAGGCGAGGATCGTGGCGAGGCCGGCGAGGGGCCTGCTGATGTCGATGGTGACGGCGACTATGCGGCCGCCGGGCGCCAGCGGGGTGCGGAAGCGGTCCTGCTCGGTGCCGGCGGTGTCGACCGCCTGCTCGCGCACTTCCTCCGGTCTTCCCAGAACCGGCCCTCCGGCCCCTTGCCGCCTCCCGCGCCCGTGGGACTGCACCGCATCCACCAGGCTGCGTCTCGCCCTTGAGTCGACCCGGGCCGGGAGGGCCTGACGTCACGCATGGTGTCGGGAAAGGCCTGACACTTCAGCGGTCGCCGTCCACTGCCATCCTCATGTCGCCCGACCACCGCGACGAGGGCTGCCGCCGTTATTCGCCAGGACCCCGTGCGTCTGTGCGGTCGGCTTCGGAGCCGTCGGCGTCGGCGCCCTTCTGGTGGCCGCGGCGGGCGTCGCGGTCGAAGATGCCCATGATCTCGCATGGTCCGCCCTCGGCGCCAATGGCGTGCGGCATCATGGTGGGGAACTCGGCGGCCTGATTGGTCTCGATACGGAAGCGCCGGTGACCGAGCATGAGGGTGGCGGTGCCGGACAACACGACGAGCCATTCGCGGCCGGGGTGGGCGCGCATGCGAGCCGGGTTGTCGGGTGGCGGGTCGGTCATCCGCTGACGCATCACACTCATACCGGGGTCGCCCTTGATGGGCCAGCGCATCAGACCGTGCGTGCCGTCGATCATCGGGCTGATGACGACGTCGTCGGCGGCGTTCTCCACGAGCTGGTCCAGCGTGGTGTCAAGGGCGCGGGCGAGGGTGACGAGCTGATCCAGGGCGAGGCGGCGCTGACCGTTCTCGATACGGCTCAGTGAGGACTGGCTGAGGTTGGCCCGGGTGGCCAGTTCCTCCAGCGACCAGCCCTGGGCGACACGCAGCGCGCGGATTCGTTTGCGTACGAGGCTGTCCAGTTGTCCATCTTCTTGCGTCATGAGCAAGATGCTATGCCTTTGATGCAACATGCTTGACGTCGCCTACAGATGGTCCAACACACGGGGGGCCACGTACGACGAAGGGGCGCGACGTGTCTGCGCGTGCTACCCACTACGAGAGCGACGCACTGCCCACCCAGACCGTGGAAGTCGTGGTGCTCGGAGGCGGCCGCCGCGGGCCTGAACGGCGCACTGATGCTGGTCCGCTCGCGCCGCTCGGTCGTCGTGATCGACAGCGGCACCCCGCGCAACGCTCCCGCCGCCGCCATGCACGGCTTCATCGCCCTCGGCGGCGCCCCGCCACCCGGAGTCCTCAAGCGCAAACGCGAACAGGTGCGCCAGTACGGCGGCCGGATCGTCTACGGCCACGGGGCCGCGGTCGAACCCGCCGCCCCCTCGGCGGACGGTGATCCGCGGTCCACCGTCGCCCTGGCCGACGGCCGCACGCTGACGGCGCGGTGCGGGTCCTGGTGGCCACCGGACTGCGCGACGTGCTGCCCGAGGCGCCCGGCCTGGCCGACCACTGGGGCCACAGCGTGGTGCACTGCCCCTACTGCCACGGCCATGAGGTGCGCGAGTCCATCGGCATCCTCGCCACCGGCCCCGGCTCCGTCCACCACGCCCAGCTGTTCCGCCGGCTGACTGATGACCTCGTCTGCTTCACCCGCGGCGCCGACCTGGACTGTGACACCCGCGCCCGCGTCACCAACATGCCCGTGCCCCAATCGCCTGGGCCGCGACCGCCGGGGCACCGCGGGCCTGACTGCGGGGCAGGAGGCACCTTCGTTCGTGCGTCAGCGCGCCGCCGACGCGCCGAACGGGCTGTCGTCCAGCCGGGCGAGCAGGTCGGCGGTGTCCGCGTACACCTCCGTGGCCCCCGCGCGTTCCAGGTCCGCCCGGGGAATGCCGCCCGCCAGCACGGCCACCGGCCGCACCCCGGCACGGGAGGCCGCTTCCATGTCCCACACCGTGTCGCCCACGAACACCGCCTGCTCCGCACGGACACCGGCCAGGTCCAGGGCCAGCCGCACCGGCTCCGGAGCCGGTTTGCCCTCGTCGACGTCGTCGGAGCTCGCGGTGCCGGAGATCGCCTCGTCGGCGTCGACGGCTCGACGCAGCGCCTCCAGCTCCGGGCCGCCGGCCGAGGTGGCCAGCACGACCGTCCAACCGCGCCCGGCCAGGGCGCGCAGCAGGTCGCCCGCGCCGTCGAAGGCCGGAAGGCGGTTGTAGTAGGTCCCGTACAGGGTCTTGTGGGCCGCGCTGAGGGCCTCGTCCTCCTCCTGGTCGCGGCCGCTCCCCAGGAGCCGCTCGATCAGGTCCCCCGAGCTGAGACCGACCGCCCGGTGGATGTCCGGCATCGCGACGGTGTGGCCCGCCTGACGGAACGCCTCCCACCAGGCCACCACATGGAGGTGGTTGGTGTCGGCGAGCGTCCCGTCCACGTCGAAGATCGCCGCTCCTGCCATGTCACCCGCTTCTCTCTGTCCGTCCGTGCCCTGCGTGCCGCCGCGGCGGGCTGTCGGCTCCGCCGCCCGCCCGCTGCCGCGCGCCCGCGCCCCACCGCGCTCAGATGCTCCGGCTCTCGTCGTCCGCGTCGTCCACGACGTGCACCGCCGCCTCTTCGGCCGACGCCGCGCCGCCGTCGATGCCGACGTCCTCGGCGAAGACGTCCGTGTTCCGGCCGGTCGGGTCGGCCACCGCGCTGAGCCGCCCGGCACGCTCCCCGCCCCGGATGCTCTCCTGCGGTTCGCCCTCGCCCCCCGGCAGGTCGCCGATACCGTCTCCGACGGGGCGTTCGACGTCGCTCACCTCCTGGGACAGCCGCTGGTCCAGCGACTCGCCCCGGCGCTCCTCGGTCCCGGTCGTACCGAACTTGTCGACCGCCAGGGGGCGTTCGGGAGGGGAGTAGCCCTCTTCCATGTGGTCGTCGAGGTCGCGCTCACCGAGCGCGTTCTCCATGTCGAGCTCGTCGCCCGGCGGGTCCTGGCCGTCGTCGTTCTGCGGCTGGTACACATCGTCGCCGCGGCCCTGGTCGGGCATGTCTGCTCCTCTGCGTAGTTCACGGTTGGCGTCACGGATGGAGGGGGCGGCCTGGGGTGAGGACCGGGCGGACGGTGCGTCGCACCCGCCGGCCCGCCGGGCCGCGGGCCTCACCGTCCGAGAGCCTCGCGCAGCTCGGCCTTGTTCATCGAGGAGCGCCCGTCGATGTTCTTCTTCTTGGCCTCTTCGTAGAGCTGGTCCTTGGTCGGGCTCTGCGATCCCTTGTGGGAATGCTCGCCGCCGCGTCGGTAAGCGGACTTCTTGTCCTGGGTCGAGGTCTTGCTGGCCGTTTTCGACTCGCCTGAGCGGGCGCGCTCCTTGTTCACGGTCCGTGCGGCGATTTCCTTGGCCCGCCCCTTCGGCGTACCTCGTTCTTCCTGGCTCTCCTTGATGTGTTCGTACTGGCGTTCACGCTTGGCATTGGCTCCAGCAGGCACGATCTCTTCCTTTCCGGGCCGTGTTCCTCAGAGTTCCTCAGGAGGCCGCGAGCCCCAGAGGGCGGGTAATCCCGTTGAGAGGGCACCCATCCGCGTTTCCCGTACACGGTCCACTAAACAACGCGAAGCGGGACGCGGCGCGTTTTCCCGGCAGGAGCGAGCGGGGCCGCGCTCCCGGCGCGGGCAGTGACTGCGGACCGGTGCTCGTCGGCTCTCCCGGGGCCCGACCGGGTGACGCCCCGGGCGGATCACAGGCCTGTCATCAGCCCCGGGCGTTCTGGCCCCCACCGTGGTGACGTGGGCCCCGGGGCTCGCAGTCGGCGGTGCCAGGGGCTGTTGTCCCAACCCGCAGGCACCTGAGCTCCGCGTACGCCGGATCTCTGGTGCCGGAGTACCCCGCCCCCGGGCCTCAAACGTGCCTGGCTTCCGCGATCGGCTGCGCTCGTTCCCCAAGGCACACCACCGCAGGCGCCGCATCTCGGGACGGCGAGAAATCCGAAAGAGTTTCATGAATTCCACGCTTGCATGGACGCCACTGGACTGGGCACAGTAATAGGGCGAGGTCAGGAAGCGGCCGACCGGATCGGCTCGCTTTCCTGAGGTGAGTCGTGAGGTAGCCGAACCACCCCTCCACCTCTTTCGCTGAACACCCTGCGGGGCCACGGAGAACAAGCGCGCCCGCAAGCGCGTGACGGAGTCCGATCCCCCTCTCCGGCCCGGTCCGGGCCTCGTGACCGATTACCCGACGCCATGCGGACCGGTCATGAGGCAGGGCGAACGAACTCCACCGGGTGCCGATCCCGCTTCACCGCCCCGCCGGCTCCCCCGGCAGTCGAAGAAAGGACGAGCGCGATGCTGATGGCTCACCCCGCGGTACTCGCAGAGCTTCTGCTCCGCTACGAAGAACTCCGGGCACGGCACGGAGAAGGCCACGAGGAGACCCACCGGCGGCTGGAGGACGTGACCTACACCCTGTGTGTTTCCACCGGAACCCGCGATCTCGTCTCCGCGCTCGCCGCGGCCCGGGGGCAGCTGCGACGCTCGGCGAGGGTCGAGCACGCCTCCGCCTGAACGGCGCCGTCGCCGGTCTTCCCTCCTCGCCCGAGGTCGGGAAGTCCGGCGACGGTCTTCACGGGCGAGGGCGCAACGGCGGGCCCTGCGGCGGCGGACCGCCGGAGATGCCGCCGACCAACTGCGCACAGAGGTCTCGGAGCTTGACATTGCGGTGCTGCGACGCGTTTCGCAGCGTTCGCAAGGCCTCTTCGGCGCTGCATCGGCGCTGGCTCATGACGATGCCGACCGCTTGGTCGATCACGGCGCGCGACTCCAGAGCGGCCTGCAGGTCGGAAGTGAAGGTCTCGGCGTCTGCCAGCCGCTGGGCCAGGGCGATGGCGCCCGTCGCCTGCGCGGCCAGGCCCCGGAGCCCCGTGAGGTCGGCGTCGTCGAAGCCGTGCGCCTTGGGCGAGTAGAGGTTCAGGGCTCCCGCGGTGTGCGTGTAGGGCGCGATCGGCAGCGAGAGCGACGAGCGGGTCCCGGAAGCGGCGGCGAAGGCCGGATAGCCGCCCCAGCGGTGCTCGCCCACCATGTCTCTCACGCTGACCTCCCGGCCGGTGCGCAGAGCCGTGAGGCAGGGGCCGTCATCCTGGTCGTACTGCGCCTCGTCCAGCGGGGGCGCGCTGAAGCCCGCGCTGACCACGGTCAGGGGGCGGTTCCGCCGTTCCAGGGTGATTCCGCAGCCGTCGGCGGCGGGAGCCATCGCCAGAGCGCCCTCGGCCAAAGCCTGGAGGAAGTCGTCGAGAGTCTCGGTGTTCAGAAGAAGGGACACGAGGTCGGGCGTCCTGGGGTTGAGCGCGTCGGTCATGGTCGCTCCCTTCCGGACCTCGGCCCTCCAGCCAGCATGGCACGTCACGGGAAGAGGCGTCGCCACCCGCTGCGTGCGTCCCCGTGGTCGACGCGCCGCACTCTCCTCCATGGCCGAGGAGCTCGTCGGGAAGCGGTCGGGAGAGCAGGTGTCGAACCCTCAGGGCGGGGCAGGTGCAGCACGAGGTCAGGAAGCGGCCCGCGCCTGCTGCCTGCTTCCACGGAGTGCGAGATGCCCCTGCTCAGTTACCGACTGGACGAGTCCCACCTGGTGGTGGAGGTGTGCGAGGTCGTCGACCTCGACAACGAGGCCGCCGTCGAGCGGGATCTCCTACGGCTGCTGCCCTGCTGCGGCCCGCACACCGTCATCGTCGACGTCCTCACCCCCCTGCTCACCCCGCGGAGCCTGGGGCTGCTGCTCCGGGTCCGTGGCCGTGCCGAGGAACGCGGCGTGGTCCTCGCGGTGGTGGCCCGGTACGGCACGGCTCGCGAGGTGCTGCGCGCTGCCGGCCTCGACCGGGTCCTGCGCGTCGCCGCCACCCTCCCGGGGGCCGAGCTGCGCGGGCGGGGATGCAGGCCGGGGACCGGGTCGCTCCCCCTCCGGGAGCGCACCGCCCAGACGGCTTCCGGCCACTCGCCACTCCGGACGGTCGGGCCGTCCAGCGACGCCTCCCGGCCCCGTATGCCCGAAGTGCGGGCGAGGGTGTCGTCGCTGTCCGTACTGCGGCGGTTTCAGGCCGCGTTGAGGTGGACCCGCCGCACCGGAGCGACCGTGCCGACCGAGAGGGCATAATGAAGGGCTGGAGGTCAGGAAGCGGCCCGAGAAATTCTTTCCTGCCTCCATGGAGTCTCACGTGAACCTCTGTCTCCTTCTGCGTGCCGCCGTAACGGCTCCGCCCGCCGGCCCCGGCGTCGGCCCGAGGTCCGCTGCGGCCGCGTGCGGTCGGCCGTCGGCGCAGAGCCTGGCCATCGGCCCCGGCCGACGGGCGCGTGTCCGCACGGGGACCGCCGTCCTCGCCGATGTGCCGTGCTCCCGTCGCTTGCCCCCGGATCGCCGGTTTCGGCAGAGACACTCCCGCAGTCCCGCGACCACGGCCGGTGGCGCGCCCGTCACTGGGCGGCCCCGGCTCGTCCACGTCTGAAACGCCTCCGCTGCGCACCGGCCCCGCCCAGAACGCCGGTGCGTCAAGCGGTGTTGCCCTGTCCCAGCGGCCCGGACTGCGCCGCCCCAGCTCTGCCCCGCCCTTCTTCCGAGGCGGGTCACCGCCCAGAACGAGATGATCATGACTGACAGGCCCGGGGCCGAGGCGCCGGACACGACCGCGCTGCTCCTGGAAACGACCTCACTGGACGACTTCCTCCAGGCTCTCGCCCGCAGCGCCCTGGCCTTGGTGGAAGAGGCCGACGGCTGCGGCATCACCCTGCAACGGCAGGGGCGCCCGGTCACGGTCTCCAGCGCCGGAGCCATCGCCACGAAGCTGGACGAGGCGCAGTACGGGCAGGACGACGGCCCGTGCCTCCAGGCCATGCGCACCGGCCAGGAGGTCAGCGTGCCCGACACCCTCCGGGAGAGCCGCTGGGCCGACTACCCTGCCTACGCCGCGGTCTGCGGCGCCCGCTCCTCGCTCTCCCTGCCCATCGCGCCCCACAGCCACACGTCCGGCGCGCTCAATCTGTACGCGCCGCTCCCCAACGCCTTCGACACCGCCGACCTGACGGCGCTCAGACTGTTGACGGCGCAGGCCACGGGTGCCATCGCGCTCGCCCAACGCCTCGCGGACACGGAGGAGTTCGCCGCCGACCTGCAAGCGGCGCTCCAGTCCCGCACGGTGATCGACCAGGCCATAGGCGTGGTCGTCGGCCAGCAGCGGTGCACTCCGGAGAAGGCCTTCGACGTGCTGCGCACCGCGTCGCAGCACCGCAACATCAAGCTCCGCGACCTGTGCGCCGAGCTGATCGCCAGCATCACCGGTGAGGTTCCCCCCGAGGCCAAGTTCACGCCCCGCGGCTGACGGGGCGCCGGCGCG
>NZ_JBBBEN010000085.1:282642-332776 GCF_037137275.1 Streptomyces pratensis
GGAGCGGCGGGGCCGTCAGGACGCGGGGTAGGGGTGCTCGCCGAGCAGGCGCGCCAGATGGACGGCGTTGGCGGCGAGCGCCCGGGTCGTGGAGGCGACGGCGTCGGGCGTGGCGTCCAGGTCCAGGTAGTCGGTACCGTGCATCGCTTCCCCGACCCAGTAGGTGACCGCGCCCCCGGCCAGGGAGAAGCCGATGTCGTTCAGCCCCTGGAACACGTCCGAGCTCACCTTGTGCGCCCCGTCCTCGTTGCCCACGACGGCCACGGTCGCGACCTTGCCGGAGACGAGGGGACGCCCCTCGTCGTCGGTCTCGGAGGACTCGGCGTTGAGACGCTCCAGGACCCGCTGGCAGACGCTGGAGGGGTGGCCGAGCCAGATGGGCGTGGCGATGAGGAGGATGTCGGCCGCCAGCACCTTCTCGCGGAGGGCGGGCCATGCGTCGCCGTCTCCCAGGTCCACCGCGACGCCCGGCCGGACGTCGTGGTCGGCGACCCGGACGATCTCTCCCCGCACGTCGTGGCGTGCGAACTCGGCCATGACCTGTTCGGCGAGGTGGTGACTGCTGGAGTCGGCGGGCGAGGCGTTGAGCGAGCAGACGAGGGCAAGGGCGCGCATGGCGGGTGTTCTCCTTCAGAGACGGGGGTGGGGAAACGGGGGCGAGGCGGGCCGCGGTCGGCAGGTCAGGTTTCCTCGACGCAGACCCGCACCGTCGCCAGGGTGGGATCGGCCGGGTCGGGCACGTTCATGCCGGCCTCGACACCCGACCGCAGGTACCGCAGCAGGGGCTCCGTGATCCGTTCGCCGGGCAGTACGGCCGGGATGCCGGGAGGATACGGAGTCATCATTTCGGCGGCCGTCCGGCCGACCGCCTGCGCTGCCGGCACGTCCTCGACATCGGCGAAGTAGGCGTCGCGCGGCAGGAGAGCCTGGTCGGGGGCGAGTTCGCCGGGGGAGGGCACGTACACCTCCGGCGCCGGCCGCAGGGTGTGGGCCTCCCGGGACAGGTCGCGCAGACCCGCGAGCAGGCGATCGGCGGTGTCCTCGTCGTCGGCGTGGGTGATCTGGGCGCTGATGCGGCGGTGGTCGACGATGTGCATGTCGATGTGGTGGCGCCGGCGCAGCCAGTCGGCCGCCCGGTAGCCCGTGGTGCCCAGCCCCTCGACGTCGATGATCACGGGCAGCGGATCGAACTCCGCGGCCGCGTCGGGCCCGCAGAAGTCGTCCTGCCCGTTGACGTGCAATCCCTCGATCTCCTCGATGCGCTGACGGACCCTCGCGGCCAGCTCCAGCGCCCGGGAGAGCAGGGCGTGTCCCTCCAGCACCATCTGCCGGCGCCAGCCGTCGATTCCCGCGTAGATCAGCACCGAGGGGCTCGTGGTGCCGAGGAGGTCGGCGCGTGAGGCCAGAGTGTCGTGATCCACCAGGTCGCCCTGGAGGTGGAAGACCGAGCCCTGCTCCAGGCCGCTGCCCATCTTGTGGATGCTGGTGACGCAGACGTCGGCCCCCGCGTCCATGGCCCAGGACGGCAGGTCCGGGTGGAAGGGCAGATGGGCGCCCCATGCCTCGTCCACGATGAGCGGCTTCGAGCGCCGGTGGCAGACGTCGGCGATGGACCGCAGGTCGGCCGCCGCGCCGTACGGAGTGGGACTGGTGACCAGGGCTCCGTCGGCCTCCGGGTGCTCGGCGAAGGCCTTCTCGAAGGACTCCGCCGACGGAGGGTGGGCGAGCCGTCGCTCGGTGTCCCACCGCGGAGCCACCCAGACGGGCTCCACCCCGGACAGGATCAGACCGGAGACGACGGATTTGTGGGCGTCGCGTCCGACCACCAGTTTCCGGCCGGGGGCGGTGACGCTCAACATGGCCGCCTTCACCGAGAGCGAGCTGCCGCAGGTGGAGAAGAACGTGTGCTCGGCGTGTACCGCGTCGGCCATCAGCCGCTCGGCGCGTTGCAGGACGTTCGACCTCTCCCGCCGGTCGTCCAGCCCCCCCGTGGCCAGGACGTCGCCGAGGAAGACGGCGTCCCCGAGGGCGGCGCGTACGGCCGGCGCCGCTCCTCGGGCCTGCTTGTGACCGGGCGGGGAGAAGCCCAGCTCGCCTTGCTCCTTGTACGCGGCGAGAGCGTCGAGGACAGGTGCTTCATGGTGGTTTATTTCCATTCGTGACGCCTTCCCGCTGTGGCGCTCCGCCAACCAGGGTGTGCGGTCCCGCCGATGGGGGTCAGGGGAGAGGTGTTCCGCCCGTGGCGTTCATGATCTCGCCGGTGATGAAGGACGCGTTCGGAGAGGCGAGGAAGACGTAGGGCGGCGCCATCTCGGCGGGTTGTGCGGGCCGGCCCAGCGGGCTCTGCTTCCCGAACTCGACGGTGTCCGGCAGCGTCGCCGGGATGAGGGGCGTCCACACGGGGCCCGGCGCCACCGCGTTCACCCGGATGCCGTCGGGCGCCAGCATCTGGGCGAGGCCCTGGGTGAAGGTGACGATCGCCCCCTTCGTCATCGCGTAGTCGAGCAGGTGCGGGCTGGGCTTGTAGGCCTGCACCGACGTGGTGTTGATGATCGAGCCGCCCGCCGGGATGTGCGGCAGAGCCGTCTTGCACAGCCAGAACATGCCGTACAGGTTGGTGCGCACCACACGGTCGAACTGTTCGGTCGAGATGGCGGAGATCCCGTCGGGCTGCGCCATCTGGTAGGCCGCGTTGTTCACCAGGACGTCGATGCGCCCGAACTCGGAGACAGCCTGCTCGACGAGTGAGCGGCACTGCTTCTCGTCCCGGATGTCGCACACGACAGGCACCGCCTTGCGGCCCGCCTCCTCCACCAGGCGCACGGTCTCCCGGGCCTCTCCGTCCTCCTCCGGGAGGTGGGTCAGCATCACGTCCGCGCCCTCGCGCGCGAAGGCCAGGGCCACCGCACGGCCGATGCCGGAGTCGCCTCCCGTGATCACGGCCTTCCGGTCCGTGAGGAGGCCGCTGCCCCGGTAGGAGTCCTCACCGTGGTCGGGCGGCGGGTCCATCGGGCCGGACCAGCCCGGGTGCTTCTGGTCCTGCTGGGGAAAGTCCGGGCGCGGGTGAAGCCGGTTCGGGTCCTGCGGACGTTCGTCCTTCGTCATGGTCCTGCCTTCCTCTTTCTGCGGTACGGGCCCCGGTACGGGCCCCGGTGCGGGCGTATGGGGCGGCACGTCGGCGGGGGCGCGGCGGCCGACGCGAGGCGGCGACGCGGGCAGCGTGTCCTGTCGTCCGGGGCGGAGGGCGCGTCGGCCTCTTTCCGCTCGCGGCGGCTCGCCGGGGCGGCTCGCGTCCCACCTGTTCGCCGCGTTGCGACAGAGCGGGCTCCTCGGGCCGCCCCCGTCCTTCTGGGTACCCCGGCGTGCCCGAGTAAACGTGTGCCGTCCTGCCGCCCTGCGGGCGAGAGGGGCGTTTCGGCCGCAGGGGGCAGGGCACCCGGAGGGTGCGACCATCTGATCCCTACGCATGCGGCAAGGAGCGATCGCCATGGCGAACCCGCAGCAGCCCGAGCAGAGGCGCAGCGACAAGGGTTCCGGCACCCCTCAGGACAGTGCCGAACTGAAGGCCCGGCAGCCCGGAACGCCCCGGGGCAGCGGCCGCGCCCATGGAACGGACAAGGGCGGGAAGGGCGGCGGCCCGGGCGGCGGGACGCCGCCGGAGCAGCAGCCCGACCACCCGTGACGCCCCGGTCGGGAGCGCCGTAGCCGCCCAGCCGGCCACGGTCCCGCCGCGATCAGCCCCGAAGCCCGGGTGAGCCGTGTCTCACCCGGGCTCCGGGGCTTGTCTATGCAACGAGTTGCATAGAAGGATCGCGATATGGCCCTCGACCACGCGATCCTCGTCTCCCTGCTGGAGAAGCCGGGCTCCGGCTATGAGCTGGCCCGGCGGTTCGAGCGGTCCATCGGCTACTTCTGGACCGCCACCCACCAGCAGATCTACCGCGTGCTGGGACGCATGGAGAGCGACGGCCTGCTCGCCGTCCGCGCAGTGCCGCAGGAGGGCCGGCCGGACAAGAAGGAGTACTCCGTCACCGGCTCCGGCCGCACCGCTCTCGCCGACTGGCTGCACAAGCCGATCGAACCCGAGAGCCTCCGGCACGACCTCGCCGTCAAAATCCGGGGCGCGGCCTTCGACGACCCGGCCGCCCTGGTCCGCGAGGTCGAGCGGCACCGCCAGGCGCACCGGGACCGGCTTGAGCACTACCTCGCCGGGGAGCTGCGCGACTTCACCGGACCCGAGGCCCCCGCGCCGCCGGACGCCGGCCAGGAACTCCAACACGTCGTCCTGCGCGGCGGCATCGCCTTCGAACGCATGACGATCGCCTGGCTCGACGACGTACTGGCCACCCTCGAACGGCTCGCGGCCACAGGTCCGGCCCACTGAACGCCGGCCCCGCGCCGCCCCCCTCCGCGACCACCTGACCGCATGCCCGACCCTCACCCAGCCCGCTCTCTCCCGGAAGGCGCCCCTCATGGCCGAGTCCCTGCTCTTCAACCCGCGCACCTACGACCCGAAGCACTTCGACCCGGAGACACGCAGGCTGCTCCGGGCCACCGTGGACTGGTTCGAGGAGCGGGGCAAGCGCCGGCTGATCGAGGACTACCGCTCCCGCGCCTGGCTGGGGGACTTCCTCGCCTTCTCCGCCGAGACAGGCCTCTTCGCCGCCTTCCTCACCCCGGCCTCCGCTGCCGGGGAGGAGGGCCGCCGCTGGGACACCGCCCGGATCGCCGCCCTCAACGAGGTCTTCGGCTTCTACGGGCTCGACTACTGGTACGCCTGGCAGGTGACCATCCTCGGCCTGGGCCCGGTGTGGCAGAGCGACAACGCCGCCGCTCGCAGCCGGGCCGCCGAGCTCCTCTCCCAGGGCGAGGTGTTCGCCTTCGGCCTGTCGGAGAAGAGCCACGGCGCCGACATCTACTCCACCGACATGCTGCTGGAGCCCGACGGCGACGGCGGCTTCACGGCCTCCGGGTCCAAGTACTACATCGGCAACGGCAACGCCGCCGGTCTCGTCTCCGTCTTCGGCCGGCGCACCGACGTCGAAGGCCCCGACGGCTACGTGTTCTTCGCGGCCGACAGCCGGCACCCCGCTTACCACCTCGTGAAGAACGTCGTCGACTCGTCCAAGTACGTGAGCGAGTTCCGGCTGGCCGACTACCCGGTGGCCCCTGGCGACATCCTGCACACGGGCCGTGCCGCCTTCGACGCCGCGCTCAACACCGTCAACGTCGGCAAGTTCAACCTCTGCACCGCCTCGATCGGCATCTGCGAGCACGCGATGTACGAGGCCGTCACCCACGCGAGCAACCGCATCCTCTACGGCCGGCCCGTCACCGCCTTCCCCCACGTGCGCCGCGAGCTGACCGACGCCTACGTCCGCCTCGTCGGGATGAAGCTCTTCAGCGACCGCGCCGTCGACTACTTCCGCTCCGCCGGCCCCGACGACCGCCGCTACCTGCTCTTCAATCCGATGACGAAGATGAAGGTGACCACGGAGGGCGAGAAGGTCATCGACCTCATGTGGGACGTCATCGCCGCCAAGGGGTTCGAGAAGGACACCTACTTCGCCCAGGCGGCCGTCGAGATCCGGAGCCTCCCCAAGCTGGAGGGCACGGTCCACGTCAACCTCGCGCTGATCCTGAAGTTCCTGCGCAACCATCTGCTGAACCCGGTCGACCGCCCGGAGGTCCCGACCCGGCTCGACGCGGCCGACGACGCCTTCCTGTTCCAGCAGGGCCCGGCCCGCGGCCTCGGCTCCATCCGCTTCCACGACTGGCGCCCCGCCTTCGACGCGTACGCCGACGTGCCGAACGTCGCCCGCTTCCGGGAGCAGGCGAACGCCCTGTGCACGTTCGTGGAGACCGCTGCCCCGGGCGAGGAGCAGAGCCGGGACCTCGACCTCCTCCTCGCCGTGGGACAGCTGTTCGCCCTGGTCGTCCACGCCCAGCTGATCCTGGAGCAGGCCCGGTTGTCCGGCCTGGACCAGGACCTCCTCGACGAACTGTTCGCCGTCCTCGTACGCGACTTCTCCGCGCACGCCGTCGAACTGCACGGCAAGGACTCGGCCACCGAGGACCAGCAGAGCTGGGCGCTGGGCGCGGTACGCCGTCCCGTCGCCGACGCGGCCCGGTCGGCACGGGTCTGGGAGCGGGTCGAGGCCCTGGCGGGGACGTACGAGATGGCACCGTAACCCTCCCGCGGCGCGGGGGCCGGCGCGCCGCCCGCCCGGCCCCGAGCGCCCGGCCCCCCAGGGGCGTGACGGGTATGGCCCGCATTGCGTACCCGCGTACGTTTCCGCAGGCAGGGGGAGGGGTTACGGGTGGCGGGGGCAGGCCGCCGGTTCGGTACGCTCTCGTCTGACTCCGGGGGCGAGACGCCCTGGATCGCCGTAGACATGGGGGATGATTTCGTGAGCAGCGCACCTTCGGCGGGCCCGTTCCAGCCATTGAAGGCCGAGGACCCGGCGGTGGTGGGCGGTTACCGGCTCGCCGCCGTGCTGGGCGCGGGCGGCATGGGCAAGGTGTACCTCTCCTACACGCCCGGCGGCAGGCCTCTCGCCCTCAAGGTGATCCGCCCCGAGTTCAGCGAGGACCCGGAGTTCCGTCGCCGGTTCCAGCAGGAGGTTCGGTCCGCCCAGCGGGTCCAGGGCCTGTACACCGCGCCCGTCATCGACTCGGACACCGAGGGCCCGCAGCCGTGGCTGGCCACCGCCTACGTGCCGGGCCCCTCGCTCGCCCACGCCGTGTCCCGGCACGGCGGACTGCCGCTGCGCAGCGTGCTGTTGCTGACGGTCGGGGTGGCCGAGGCACTCGGCGTCATCCACGGCGCCGGCATCGTCCACCGCGACCTGAAGCCCGCCAACGTCCTCCTCGCCGCCGACGGCCCGCGCGTCATCGACTTCGGCATCGCCCGCGCGGCCGACACCACCGCCCTCACCGGGACCGGTGTGAGCGTGGGGACCCCGGCGTTCATGTCTCCCGAGCAGGCGGCGGCCGGCACGGTCACCCCGGCCACCGACATCTTCGCCCTCGGCCAGATCATGGCCTTCGCCGCGATCGGCGTACCCGCGTACGGCGAAGGCCCCTCACACGCGGTGCTCTACCGGATCGTGCACGAGGACCCCGACCTGAGCAGGCTGCCGAAGGAGCTGCTCCCTCTGGCAGCCCGTTGCCTCAGCCGCGACCCGGCCGACCGCCCGGCACTGGCGGAGATCATCCGGCTGTGCCACGAGCTCTCGCCCGAACCGCTGCGCCAGGGCGAGGACTGGCTTCCGCGGGCGGTCGCCGGATCGATCACCGAGCGCCTGCGGCTGCCCGCACCGGCGGTGGCCCCGCCGCCGCAGCCCACGGTCGCTCCGACCCCGACGGTCTTCTCCCCGCACCCCCCGCCGCCGGGCGCGCCGCACCCGTACACCCCGACCGGTTTCGCGGTGGCCGCCGCGCCGACCCAGACGGGACCGGCGGCGCCCGGGCCGCCCGGAGCGCCGTCCGGCCCCTGGCCTACGGCCGCGCCCCCTCAGGGTCACGCGACCCCGCCGCCCTACCCCCACGCCGGCCACCTGCCTCCCGCACCGCGCCCCAAGCGGGCGGGGCTGGTCGTCACCGCCTGGGTCGTCGGCGCGGTCATCGTCCTCGCCGTCGTCGGCGCGCTCCTGCCGGAAGGCCCGGAGGGGCCCGGCAAGGAGGGCCGCGCCGCCTCGCCCTCCGACGGTGGTCCGGGCGGCAGCGGTTCCGCGGACCGAGCGGCGGAGAAGCCGGCCGACCCCGAGCCCGTCTCGTACGACGGCATCGACCTGACGGCGAACTACGCGCTGATGCTCGCCGACCATCCGCCGCGGCCGGTCGACGGGGAGGGCAGCGGCGTGATGTACGGCAAGGCGGACTTCTACTACTACCGGGACAGCCTCTTCGGCGACGAGAAGGTGGGTTCCGCCAACGGAAAGCTCGTCGTGCTGAAGAACTCGCAGAAGGGCTCACTGGAGGTCTGCCGCGACGAGACCCGCTACACCGAGAAGATCGGCCTCGACCAGCTCACGTCCGGGTCCCAGGTCTGCGTGCTCAGCAAGGCCGGGCACATCGCCGTGGTGACCTACCGAGGCAGGTCTGAGGAGAGTGACCCCAGCCGTTACATCTCGGTCGATCTGACGGTCTGGCGCAACGCCGAGGAGGCACAGGAGCGCTGATGCGGCCCGGCCTCCGAGGGGCCGGGCCCAGAACCGCCGGGGGAGGAGCGCCCGGCACCGCCCTGCCGCGGTGGCCGGCAGGGCTAGACCGGCGTGACGTACGCCCCCGCGATGCCGCCGTCGACCAGGAAGTCCGTGGCGTTCACGAACGAGGAGTCGTCGCTGGCCAGGAAGGCCACGGCGGCGGCGATCTCGGTGGGCTCGGCGAACCGTCCGACCGGGATGTGCACCAGCCGGCGTGCGGCCCGCTCCGGGTCCTTCGCGAACAGCTCCTGCAGCAGAGGGGTGTTGACCGGGCCGGGACACAGCGCGTTGACCCGGATGCCGTCGCGCGCGAACTGCACCCCCAGCTCCCGCGACATCGCCAGGACGCCGCCCTTGGACGCCGTGTACGAGATCTGCGAGGTGGCCGCGCCCAGCCGGGCCACGAAGGAGGCCGTGTTGATGATGGAGCCCTTGCCCTGCTCGCGCATGTAGGGAATGGCGGCCTTGCAGCAGAGGTAGACGGAGGTGAGGTTGACCTCCTGCACCCGGCGCCAGGCGTCCAGGCCGGTCTCCAGGATGGAATCGTCCTCGGGCGGCGAGATCCCGGCGTTGTTGAACGCGACGTCGACCGAGCCGTAGGCGGCGTGTGCGGCCCCGAAGAGGGCGTTCACCTGATCGGCGTCGGTGACGTCGGTACGGACGAACAGGCCGGCGGTCTCCTCTGCGGCCGCCCGCCCCCGCTCCTCGTCCACATCGGCGCAGACGACGTGCGCGCCCTCGGCGGCCAGGCGCCGCACGGCGGCCAGCCCGATGCCGCTGCCGGCTCCGGTGACGACGGCGGTACGGCCGACCAGTCGGCGGCAGACAGAAGACGTGTCGGTCATGGTGGTCAGGCCTCCGTGCTGATGAAGACGTTCTTGGTCTCGGTGAAGGCGGCCAGCGCGTCGGGACCGAGTTCACGGCCGAGTCCCGACTGCTTGTAGCCGCCGAAGGGCGTCGTGTAGCGGACGCTGGAATGAGAGTTGACGGAGAGATTGCCCGCCCGCAGGCGCTGTCCGACGCGCAGCGCGCGGCCCACGTCCCGTGTCCAGACGGAACCCGCCAGCCCGTAGTCGGTGGCGTTCGCCAGACGCACGGCGTCCTCCTCGTCCTCGAACGGCAGGACGACGGCCACCGGCCCGAAGACCTCCTCCACGGCCACCGGCGCGTCGGGGAGCACCCCGGTGAGGACCGTCGGCGGATACCAGAAACCCGGGCCGTCGGGGGCCTCGCCGAGGATCGCCCGTACGCCGTCGGCGTCCCGGGCCGCGTCGACGTAGCGGGCCACCCGGTCCCGCTGGGAGAGCGAGATCAGCGGACCCATACGGGTCTTCTCGTCGGCCGGGTCGCCCACCACCACGGCGGCCACCGCCGGGATGAGGAGGTCGAGGAAGAGGTCGTACACGGGCCGCTCGACGAGGATGCGGGTGCGGGCGCAGCAGTCCTGGCCGGCGTTGTCCAGGAAGGACATGGGGGCCGCCGCCGCCGCGGCCTCGACGTCCGCGTCGGCGAAGACGACGTTGGGGCTCTTGCCGCCGAGCTCCAGCGTCAGCCGTTTCACGCGCTCGGCGCAGCGGGACATGATGTGCTTGCCGGTCCGGGTGGAGCCGGTGAAGACGATCTTCGCTACGCCGGGGTGCTCGACCAGAGCGCCCCCGGCCACCGGGCCGCGGCCCGGCAGCACCTGGAACAGTCCGTCGGGCAGGCCTGCCGCCAGGGCGAGTTCGGCCAGCCTCAGCGCGGTGAGCGGGGTCGTCTCTGCGGGCTTGAGGAGGACGGCGTTGCCTGCCGCGAGAGCCGGGGCGAGGCCCCAGGCGGCGATCGGCATCGGAAAGTTCCACGGCGCGATGACGCCGATGACGCCGAGCGGCTCCAGGACCGTGAAGTCGATGCCGCCCGCCACCGGGATCTGCCGCCCCACCAGCCGCTCGACCCCGCCCGCGCTGTAGTCGAGGAGATCGCGGACGTTGCCGGCCTCCCAGCGGGCGTTGCCGATGGTGTGGCCGGCCTCCCGCACCTCCAACCGCGCCAGTTCCTCGACGTGTTCGTCGACGACCGCGGCGAAGCGGCGCAACAGCCTGGCCCGGTCGGCGGGCGCGGCGGCAGCCCAGGAGCGCTGGGCGGCCGTGGCGCGGACGACGGCGGCGTCGACATCGGCCGCGGAGGCCGCCGGGACGGTGGCGACGACTTCGGCGGTCGCCGGATTGAGTACGTCCAGGGTGGGCGGTTCGGGGTGTGTCACGGGCGGGCCTCGATCGCGGTCGACGGACGGGAGGAGGGAAGGGGGGCGGGGGGTGTGCGGGGAGCGGCGGAGGTCAGAGGCGTTCGAGGGAGCGCCGCAGCTCCCAGTCGGTCACCGCCGCGTCGTACGCGGCGAGTTCGACCCGGGCCATGTTGAGGTAGTGCTCGACGACCTCCTCGCCGAACGCCTCCTTGGCGATGGGACTGGCCTCCCACAGCTCGGCCGCCTCGCGCAGGGAAGCCGGCACCTGGTCGTAGTCGCCGGTGTAGGCGTTGCCCGTGCAGGTCTCCGGCAGCGGCAGCCGGTGCTCCACCCCGTACAGACCGGCGGCGACCAGCCCGGCCACCGCCAGGTGGGGGTTGACGTCGCCGCCCGGCAGCCGGTTCTCGAAGCGCGTCGAGCGGCCGTGGCCGACGACGCGCACGGCGCAGGTGCGGTTGTCGACGCCCCAGGCGACGGCGGTGGGGGCGAACGAACCGGGCTGGAAGCGCTTGTAGGAGTTGATGTTCGGTGCGTAGAGGAGGCAGAAGTCCCGCAGAGCGGCCAGCTGACCGGCCAGGAAGTGCCGCATCAGCTCGGACATGCCGTCCGGGGCGTCGCCCGCCATGACGTTCTCACCGTGCTCGTCGGTCAGGGAGAGATGGATGTGGCAGGAGTTGCCCTCGCGCTCGTCGTACTTGGCCATGAAGGTGAGCGAGACGCCTTCTTGGGCCGCGATCTCCTTGGCCCCGGTCTTGTAGAGGGCATGCTGGTCGCAGGTGGTCAGCGCCTCGTCGTAGCGGAAGACGATCTCGTGCTGGCCGGGGCTGCACTCGCCCTTGGCGGACTCCACGGCCAGCCCGGCCGCCTGCATCTCGTTGCGGATTCGGCGCAGCAGCGGTTCGATGCGCCCCGTGCCGAGGATCGAGTAGTCGATGTTGTACTGGTTCGCCGGAGTCAGCCCCCGGTAGCCCCGGTCCCACGCCTCCTCGTAGCTGTCCCGGAAGACGATGAACTCCAACTCGGTGCCGACCTGGGCCCGGTGGCCGAGGGCGGCGAGCCGGTCGAGCTGGCGGCGCAGGATCTGACGCGGGGCCGCCGCGACGGGGCCGCCGTCGTGCCAGGCGAGGTCCGCGATCAGCAGCGCCGTCCCCTCGTGCCACGGCACTGCGCGCAGGGTGGCCGGATCGGGGACCATGCGGAAGTCGCCGTAACCGTTCTCCCACGAGGACATCGCATAGCCCTCGACGGTCCGCATCTCGGTGTCCACGGCCAGCAGGTAGTTGCAGCCCTCCGTGCCGTGCTCCAGCACCTCGTCGAGGAAGTACCCGGCCGCGAACCGCTTCCCCTGGAGGCGGCCCTGCATGTCCGGGAAGGCCAGCACCACGGTGTCGATCGACCCTTCCGCGACGCGTGAGCGCAGCTCGTCGACGCCGAGCGGGGGTGTGCGGTCTGCCACGGGATGCCTCCTTGGGTGAACCGGGAGGCATAAGGTATGACGGAGAACCATTGCTTGGGAAGGGGATCGGCGCATGGCCACCCGAAGGAGAGCGGACGACACCCGTCCGGCGGCAACGCAACCAGCCGCGCGAGTCGGCGGCGGATTGGAGGCCCTCGGCGCGCCGGGCGTGCGGGAGGCGGCGGGCGGCGGGCCGGCCCGGCTGGACGCCGTGCTGCGCCCGGTCCGCGCGGGCAACGGCTTCGAGGAAGCCCTGGAGCAGATCCTCCAGCTCCTGCGCCTCGGGCTGGTCCCGCCCGGCGGGCGCCTGCCCGCAGAACGTGAGCTCGCCCAGCAGTTGCGCATCAGCAGGGTGACCCTGCGCGAGGTGCTCAAGGTCCTTCAGGACCAGCACATGGTCGAGAGCCGACGCGGCCGCTACGGCGGCACCTTCGTCCTGCCGCGCGCCTTCGCACCCGACGGCAGCGACGAGTTGGCCCGCCGCGTCGCCGTCGTCGACGTGGAGGACACGCTGCGCTTCCGCGAGGTCCTGGAGGCCGGAGCGGCGGGCCTGTGCGCCGAAGGGCTCACGGGGGAGGGGGGCGGCCGACTGCGGGCCGCGCTCAGCGCGACCCGGGGGGCCCGACTGGAGGACTACCGCCGCCAGGACACCCTGCTCCACCTCACGCTCGCCGAACTCTCCGGCTCCCGCTCGCTCGCCGCGCAGTACGCCGGAGTCAGAGCCACCCTCAACGAACTGCTGGACTGCATACCGCTGCTGGTGCGCAACCTGGAGCACTCCCAGCACCAGCACGCCGCCGTCGTCGAGGCGGTGCTCGACCGCGACGCGGACGCGGCCCGCGAGATGATGCGCGAACACTGCGGCGGTACGGCCGCACTGCTGCGCGGCTTCCTCTCCTGAGCAGGGAGGCCGCCCGGGGGCCGCCCGCCAAGGGCAGCTGCCCGGAAGCCGGCTTCCGGGCGGCGGTCGAGCCCCGGCCGCCCGGCGCGGCCGGGGTCGTCGTCGCCACTCCTGTGCGCACGCCCCTTGTTTTCCCCGGGCTCTTCCACAAAGGTGTGTCGACAAACCTTTGATCGGCGTACGCACGTGTGATGAAGGCCTGCTACGCCTCTCCCTCCTCGGCACCACGCCGGCGACACCCGTCTGGAGCGCCTCATGGCCCAGGGAACCGACCCCCACGCAGGCCCGCCCGGCGACGCGAACCCGGGCGCACCGGGCACGGACGCGTATCTGCGCCGACGAACCCTGCGCCGGGGCAGCGCCGGATGGTTCCTGCTGACCGGGCTCGGCGTCGCCTACGTCGTCTCCGGCGACTTCTCCGGCTGGAACATCGGCCTGTCCGAGGGCGGGTTCGGGGGCCTCGCCGCGGCCATGGTCCTGATGGGTCTCATGTACGCGTGCCTGGTCTTCGCCCTCGCCGAACTCTCCGCCATCCTGCCTACCGCCGGCGGCGGTTACGGCTTCGCCCGGCGGGCGCTCGGCCCCTGGGGCGGCTTCCTGACCGGTACCGCCATCCTCATCGAGTACATCCTCGCCCCCGCCGCCATCTCGCTCTTCATCGGCGACTACGTCGAATCGCTCGGCCTCTTCGGCCTCACCTCCGGCTGGCCCGTCCTCCTGGCCTGCTTCGCGCTCTTCATCGGCATCCACCTCTGGGGCGTCGGCGAGGCCCTGCGTTTCAGTCTCGTGGTGACCGCCATCGCGGTCGCCGCCCTGCTCGTCTTCGCCGTCGGCGCGTTCACCGAGTTCGACGCGGACCGCCTCAACGACATCCCGGCGGACACCACGGCCTTCGGCTCCTCCTCCTGGCTGCCCTTCGGCCTCCTCGGCATCTGGGCCGCCTTCCCCTTCGGCATGTGGTTCTTCCTCGGGGTGGAAGGCGTGCCGCTGGCCGCGGAGGAGGCCAAGGACCCGGTCCGCTCCCTGCCCAGGGCCCTCTCCCTCTCCCTCTTCGTGCTGGTGGGCCTCGCACTCGTCACCTTCGTCTCCGCCACCGGGGCCCAGGGGGCCGACGCCATCAAGGAGGCCGGGAACCCGCTGGTGGTGGCCCTGGAAGGGAGCGGCGAGCCGACCGCCCTGAGCCGGTTCGTGAACTACGCGGGCCTCGCCGGTCTCGTGGCGTCCTTCTTCTCCCTCATCTTCGCCGGGTCGCGCCAGCTGTTCGCCCTCTCCCGGGCCGGATACCTGCCGCGCTTCCTCTCGCTGACCAACCGGCGCAAGTCCCCCTACCTCGGCCTCCTGATCCCCGGCCTCATCGGGTTCGCTCTCGCCGCCTGGAGCGGCGACGGCGGCCGGATGCTGAACGTCGCCGTCTTCGGAGCCACGATCAGCTACGCCCTGATGGCGCTCTCCCACATCGTGCTGCGCCGCCGCGAACCGGAACTGCCGCGCCCCTACCGCACGCCCGGCGGCGCGTTCACCTCGTCGGTCGCCTTCGCTCTGGCATGCTCGGCACTGGTGGCGACCTTCCTGGTCGACCGCGATGCCGCGTTCATCGCCCTCGGCGTGTACGGGGCGGCGCTGGCCTACTTCGCGCTCTACAGCCGCCACCGACTGGTCGCGGGAGCCCCGGAGGAGGAGTTCGCCGCGCTCGCGGCGGCCGAGGCCGAACTGGCTCGCGACTGAGCCTCGCCCGGCACGACGGGCTCTCGCCGTCGGGAGGTCCGGGCCCGCACCGGGCCGCGCCGCGCCGGAGGCCCCGCACATCCGGCCCACCCCTACCCGAGGAGTCCGACCCATGCCCCGGCCCGTCATCGGCATCAGCACCTATCAGGACCCGGCCCGCTGGGGCGTGTGGGAGATGCCCGCGGTGCTGTTGCCGGCCGCCTACCCCCGCCTGGTCCGGGCGGCCGGTGGACTCGCGGTGCTGCTGCCCCCCGACGACGCGGCGGGCGCGGCCCAAGAGGCGGTCGCCGCCCTGCACGGGCTGGTCATCGCGGGCGGCGCGGACGTCGAGCCGGCTCGCTACGGTGCGCCCGCCGATCCTCGTACCGGGCCCCCGGCCCGCGAACGCGACGCCTGGGAACTGGCCCTGATCGCGGCGGCGATCGCCCAGCGGGTCCCGCTGCTCGGCATCTGCCGCGGCATGCAGCTGCTGAACGTCTCCCGCGGCGGGACCCTGCACCAGCATCTGGACGGCCACACCGGCGGCCCCGGCGTCTTCGGCGCCCACCCGGTCGACCCTGTGCCCGGCACGGCGTACGCACAGGCGGTCCCGGAGACGATCGTGGTGCCCGCCTACCACCATCAAGCGGTCGACCGGCTGGGCGACGGCCTGGTGGCTTGTGCCCACGCGCCCGACGGGACGGTGGAGGCGCTGGAACTCCCGGGCGGCCGGAGCCTGGTGCTCGGCGTCCAGTGGCACCCCGAGATGGGCGAGGACCCCCGGGTCATGGCCGCTCTGGTCCGGGCCGCCCGCCACCGCCGCGACCGCTCGGGCGCACGGCCCGCCCCTGCCACGGCGGCGTGCGGAGCGGGCTGAGCGCACCGCCGCCCCCGGGCTTGCCGGCGCGGGGCCGCCGGTGACTACAGGTGCTGCGCCACCGAGGGCATGAGGTCCTGGAAGGTGCGTCCGTCCGCCGCCGCGCCGATGGCCTTCATCTGCCAGCCCGCGCCGGCCCGCTGGACCTTGGCCATGATCTGGGCCGTGTGCCGGCCGCCGCCGGTCAGCGTGTAGCGGGCCAGCTCCTGGCCGGTGCTCTCGTCGACCAGGCGGCAGAAGGCGGCCTCGACCTCCTCGAAGGTCTGGCCGGTGAACGAGTTCACCGTGAAGACGATCTGGTCCACGTGGACGGGGACGCGGCTCAGATCGACGACGATGGACTCGTCGTCGCCGCCCTCGCCCGCCCCGCCGACCCGGTTGTCACCGGTGTGCTGGACCGAGCCGTCGTTGCTGGTGAGGTGCTGGAAGAAGACCACGTCCAGCGGCTCCGCGCCCGCGAAGAGCACCGCCGACGCGTCCAGGTCGATGTCGCGGGCGGTCAGCCGGGCCAAGAACCCCTTGCGGGGGGCGGACTTCCAGCCCAGGCCCATCCTGACGACGCCGAGTTCGCCGCCGCCGGTCTTGGTGAGGCTGACCTGCTGGCCCTTGGTGAGGTTGATCGTCATGGTTCCGCCTTCGGTGCCGTGGTGGCTTCGGTGAGGAAGCGCGTCTGTTTCGGTGTGTGCGCTGAGGGGCGCGTCGTGCGGTTTCGGCGCGAGCGGCTCAGAGTCCCACGCCGAAGTCGGCGACAATGCCGCTCAGGCCGGAGGCATACCCTTGCCCGACCGCGCGGAACTTCCATTCGGCGCCGTGTCGGTACAGCTCGCCGAAGACCATGGCCGTCTCGGTGGACGCGTCCTCACTGAGGTCGTAGCGGGCGATCTCCGCACCGCCCGCCTGGTTCACCACGCGAATGTAGGCGTTGCGGACCTGTCCGAAGCTCTGCCCCCGGCTCTGGGCCTCGTGGATCGAGACCGGGAAGACGATCTTCGCGACCGTCGCGGGGACCGCGGCCAGGTCGACCTTGACGATCTCGTCGTCGCCCTCGCCCTCGCCCGTGAGGTTGTCGCCGGTGTGCTCGACCGACCCGTCGGGGCTCTTGAGGTTGTTGTAGAAGACGAAGTGCTCGTTCGACGGCACCTTGCCCGCCTCGTCGCAGAGCAGCGCGCTCGCGTCCAGGTCGTAGTCGACGCCGGTGGTGGTGCGGACGTCCCAGCCGAGCCCGACGAGGACCGCGGTCAGTCCGGGGGCCTCCTTGCTCAGCGAGACGTTTCCGCCCTTGGCCAGGCTGACGCCCATGATGTTCTCCCTTGCGGTAGCGGGTGCGTACGCAGCGGTGGCCACGCCATGGGGGGTGGCGCGGGCACTCAGCGGTGACACAAGAAATCTACAGCACTGTAGATCTTGGGGGCCAGGAGAAGGCGAGGAGGTCCCGGCCGGTGGCCGGTGGCTCCGCGGGCTGGTTACGATTTCCCGATGCCCGGCAGGTGAACGGCCGGAACCGGGCGGCCGAACGGAGAAGGGGGTCGGGCCGTGGACGCCGAAGGCGCCGGTGACGAACGGGAAACGCCAGTCCGCAGACGGGGGCAGGGCGAGCTGGAGGCCCAGGTGCTGTCGGTGCTGGGGGAGGCGAGCGAGCCGGTGACCGCGGCATGGGTGCTGGAACGGCTCGGCAACGGACTCTCCTACAGCACGGTCATCACCATCCTGACCAGGCTGCACGCCAAGCAGGCGGTCACGCGCACCGGGCCCAAGCGCCCCGTCCTGTGGCAGCCCGTGGCGAACGAGGCCGGTCTCGCGGCGCTGCGCATGCGCCGGCTCCTCGACAAGCAGAGCGACCGGGACGCGGTGCTCTCCAGCTTCGTCTCCGTCCTGTCGTCCCACGACGAGGAGCTGCTGCGGTCCCTGCTGGCGGAGAGCGGCCCCGACGAGCCCCGCGCCCCCTCGGGCCGTCCGGAGCACTGACGATGGGCGTCTTCGTCTACCTTCCCCTGGTCCTGCCTCTGACCGCGTTGCCGATCGCCCGTCTGGCCGAGCAGCATCTGCACCCCCGCAGGGCTGCTCGTCTGCTGGCCACCGTCGCCGTCATCCTCGCCTCGTGCAGCCTGGTGTGCCTCGGGTTGCTGGTGGTCGTCGGCACCGCCCAACTGCCTGGCAACCCGCTGCCCGACGGCTGGTCCGACGACGCGGTCCGCGACGCCGTGCCGCACGACGCCTTCGCCGGCAAGGCCTCCATCGTCGCGCTCGTCGCCGTGACGGCGGCCTGCGGCCGCACCGTCCGCCGCCACTACCGCTTCCGGGCACGGGCCCACCGGGCGCTCGCCGGGCTGCCGGGCGGCGACCTCGCCGTGCTTCCCGACGAGGCGCCGTACGCCTACGCGCTGCCCGGCTCCCCGGGGAGGGTGGTGGTCTCCACCGGCATGCTCGCCTCCCTGGACCCGCCGGAGCGGCGGGCGCTGTTCGCGCACGAGCGGGCCCACCTCGTGCGGCGCCACCACCGGCTGCTGCTCGCGACCCGGCTGGCCGCGTGCGTCAACCCTCTGCTGAGGCCCCTGATCGCGGCTCTGGTCTACAGCACGGAGCGCTGGGCCGACGAGGAGGCGGCCGCGGCCACGGGCGACCGCCGGCTGACCGCGCGCGCCGTGGGCAAGGCGGCGCTGGTCTCCCGCCCGGCCCCCGGGGGTCAGGTCTTCGCCGCGTTCGCCGCCGCGGGGCCGGTGCCGCGGCGGGTGGCGGCGCTCCTGGGCCCGGTGCCGCCGGACCGGGTCTGGCCGCCCGCGCTCACCCCGGCCGGGGTGGCCGCGTTCGTCGCAGCGGCCGGGACGACCGTCTCGGCGCTGTCCTCGCTCAACGCTGCCGTCGCGCTGTTCCTCGTGCTGAAAGCGGCGACGCCGTTGTAGCGGCCGCCGCGGGACGGGCCCGCCGAGGACTCCCGGCGGGCCGCTTCCGGTGGGTCAGCCCCGGCCGGTGTCGAGTGCGGCGAGCGCCTGGGCCCAGCGGGCGTACTTCAAGTTGGCGAGATCTGCCACCGTCTTGACGTTGAACGCCTCCTGGAGCAGCTCGCCGTCGCGGTCCGAGACGCCCTTGAGCGCCGAGACCGGAGCCGCGAGGATGGTGCTGAGGTCCTTGTCCGCGTATGCCTTGTCGAGCATCTTGTCCAGGTCGATCTGGGCCACTTTTTCCTCCTGGGAGTGTGTGTCTTCCCGCCCTGGGGCGGGCGGCCCCGGACGGGGCCGCGGGGGACTGCGCAGGGCGGCCGGCCGTCTCCCGATGGTTCTTCTCGACGCGCGTGGTCCGCGTCACTGGGGGCGTGCCGGCCTGGCCGGGCACCGAGTCCGGAGCCCGGAGTCCGAGGTGGGGCTACGGTTCTTCGCGTTCGACCGTCTCGCCGCGGATCACGCGCGGTGACGGCACAGGGCCGTCCGTCTCGGCCGCTCGGCCGCTCGGTGCACCGGCCTGAGGGACGTCCTGGTCCTTGAGAGCTCGCTTCTCGCCCTTGAGGATGCGTGCCGCCTTGCCGGCCGACCGCATCAGCTCGGGCAGCCTCTTCACGCTCAGGACCGCCACGATCACGAGGAGAAGAAGGGTGAGTTCACCGATCCCGAACACGGCGGCTGCTTTCTCTGGCGCGGAGCGGACGCGAGGCCGTCCGGACCCCTGACGGCCCGGCAGTAGACAATCTACAGGCCTGTAGAGCATCCGTTCACGGATTCCATGAGCAAGCTGTACGAGGCAACCGCCTTTCCGGCCGCACCGGTTCGCCTGGAGGGGGCCGTCGGGGACGACGGACCAGCCGTCAGGACGCTTTCCGGGTGGGGCGTCTTCGTGTCCCTCGGCAGGCCGGGCACGGGGCCCTGTGGCGGTCCGGTGATCCAGGTCGCGGGGGAGCTCGGGAAGCCGGGGCGCCGTCTCCGGGCGCGGCGGCGAGGCCTGTCGCGGCCCGCCCGCTCACCGGGGCCCCGAGCCGCCGGTTCGCCGCGGGCCGCGCGGACACGGGAGGGGGCCGGGGCCCCGGAGCGGTCGTTTGGCGAGCGCGGAGGCCCGCCGCGCCGGGGCCCCGCCGTGGACGCGGCACGCGTGTCCTGCCCCGGCAGCGCCCGTGTCATCCGCTGAAGCGGACCGTTCCGGCTCGGAGTCCGTACACGGCCCGGCTCGCCCGTTCCTTCGCCGAGGCCGGGCGGGAGGCGTACAGCCGCTCGCTTCCCGCCCGGCGGGACCGAGGCCGGGCACTGCCAGGTCCGATGCGGTGGTGAACGCCCCGAAGGCCGCCCGCGAGGGCCGTCAGCGTGTGCGTGCGCCGCTGCGGCGCACGCCCGTTCTCGGGGCCGGGACGAGACGGAGTACGGTGTTGAGCAGATGGTCGACGGCGTCGCGCGACGGCGTGTCCGTCAGGTTGGTGAGCAGCCGGGCCAAGGTGTTCAGGAGATGGGGCGAGCCCATGACGTACCGGTTGAGCATCGGCTGGAAGCCCGAGCGGCTGAAGATCAGGTCGGCGGCGGTGTTGCCGAGGCGGTAGTAGCGGCCCCAGCGCCGGTTCATCTCCACCGGATAGCCGCGCAGCACCTGTTCCCGCCGTGGTCCGGCCGGATGGGCCAGGGCGAGTGCCGCGGTCTCGGCGGCGACCTCGCCGGCTTCCATGGCCTGGGCGATGCCCTCGCCGTTCCAGGGGCTGACCATGCCGCCGGAGTCCCCGACCAGCAGCAGGCCCCGCGTGTAGAGCGGATGCCGGTTGAAGCCGAGGGGGAGGGCGGCGCTGCGGACCGGGCCTTCCGCGTTCTCCTCCCGCAGCCCCCACTCCGCCGGAGTCCGGGCCAGCCACTGGTCCAGGGTCGCGCGCAGGTCGACCGTGCCGCGCCGCCGGTGCGGCAGCGCCCCGAGCCCGACGTTGACCCGCCCGTCGCCCATCGGGAAGATCCACCCGTATCCGGGGAGATACGGGCCGCCGTCCGGAAGGCGCAGGTCCGCCCACAGTTCCAGATACTCCTCCTGGGAGCGCTCCGGGCTGCGGTAGTAGCGGCGGGCAGCGGTCGCGACCGCCCGCCGGGGGTCCCGCTCCAGCCCCATCGACAGGGCCAGCCGCGCGGAGGCCCCGTCGGCGGCGACGACGAGCGGCGCGCGGAATTCGACCGGGTCCGGCACGTCCGGCGAGTCCGACGTGGCGGTGACTCCCGTGATGCGTCCCGCCCTGTCTGTCAGCGGCCGCCCCGCCTTCCAGCCGCTGTGCAACCGGGCCCCGGCCGCCACGGCATGCCGCGCCAGGATGTCGTCGAAGTCGTGCCGACTGCGCGAGAGTCCGAAATCCGGGTACCGGCCCAGCGCGGGCCACTCGATGTGCACGTGGCGCTCCCCGGCCACCCAGCGCATTCCGCGCGAACGCATCCAGCCCGGCGCGGAGACGTCGACGCCCATCCGGATGAGCTGGTGCACCGCCCGGGGGGTGAGGCCGTCGCCGCACACCTTCTCCCGTGGGAAGCGGGCCTTCTCCAACAGGATCACATCGACTCCGGCGCGGGCCAGGTGGCAGGCGACCGAAGACCCGGCCGGCCCCGCCCCCACCACGATCACCTGGGCGTCCTCCCCCGCGCGGGAGACCTCCCGTGCGTCCGCCGTCGCCGGGTCCGGTGTCAGATCCCGCATCACAACCCCTTCGTTCGACGGCCGTCGCCCCTGCCGGGTGCGGCCCCGGCCACATCATCGACCAGGACGGACCGGGGCGGTACCCGGCCTTCTCCGGCAGGTCGGCGTCCCGCAACCGGCCCTCCTCGTCCAGGCCCGGGACGCCGACCTGCGGGACGCGCCGGCCGAGGCCGTCCTCGCCCGCTCAGGCACGGCCCTCCTCACTCGGCGCCCGGCGGCCCGGCCGTCGCAGCTGCCGGGCCGGCGCGGGGGACGTGCCGCTGGCCCGGGCGCCGTCCGCCCGGCTGCGGACCGTCCTGCCCGGCGGCCCGGCCGTCGCCCGCAGAGGCTCCGGTCACACCTCACTGCCGTGCGGTCGGCACGGGCGGCTCGGCCGTCGCGTACCGGCCCGGCGTACGGGTGACCGACCCCATCGGCGCCCCAGCGCCCCTCCATCCGGGCCGGGGAGGCGCGATCGGTTCACGAGGGCCGCTCACCGCCCTATCCGCCTCTTTGTTCGGCTGGGGGGTGGTTGATCGTCCCGCTTGACATGCGCGCTGTCGTCGTGGGGTCGGCCTGGCGTGGTACGGGTCGGGCGGGCCGGCCCTCCCGCGTACGGCGAGGCGGTCGTTCGCCTTGATCGGCAACCGGGTCTCGGGGGCCCGCCGCCCCGCTCCTCCCTCGGCCCGACGCGGGTGAGCGCGAACTCGCCGTGCGGCTTCGCTTCGTTCAGCCAGAACATCGCGTGGCCGAGGGACTCTCGGACTCGGGGTCAGTCGTCCTGGTCCTCGTCGTGCTCTTCGCCGCGGTCGTGGTCCGCCTGCTCGCCCCGGTCCTGGTCCCGGCCCTTCTCCTGCTTCTTCTCCTGGCCCCGCTCTCCGCTCCGGTCGTCGTCCTGACCCTGCTCTTGCGGGCCCTGGTCCTGCGGGTTCTGCTCCTGCGGGTTCTGCCCCTGCGGACCCTGACTCTGCTGCGGTTCGCCGCCACCGTTGCCGGCGTCCTGCGCCGGGGCGGAGGGCGCATCGGGTACGGGGGTGCCGGCGGAGCTGGAGTCAGGGGAGAACAGGATCATCCCCAGATACACGGCGGCCAGGAACGTGGCCGTCCCCGCGATGAGGCTGGCCACCCTGGGCCGTCGTCGGATCGCCTCACGGGTGCTGCGCCGGCGGGCCGGAGCGGGGCGGGGCGCGGTGCTGCGCCGCCGACCCGTGGGCTGCTGCGGCAGCCGGTACGTCGTGGGGCCGACGGGAACTGGCGGCGCTTCCGGGAGCGACGGCGAGGGCACGGGAGCCGGGGCGGAGGGCCGGTGGCGTGCGGGCGTCTGCATCGGGAGAGGCTCCGGACGGCCGCGCCAGGCGTCGGTGCGGAACCAGTCGGAGACCTGCTGGGCGGTGGGCCGCTCCTCGGGCTGCTTGGCCAGTAGGCCCAGCAGATACGCGTCGAAGGCGGCGGATATCTCCACACCGCGCTGCCGCAGTGGCACCGGCGGGGTGTCCACATGCTGATAGAGCGTCGCGGTCGCGGTGTCGGACCGGAACGGCGGCTCGCCCAGCAGTAGTTGGTAGACGACGCAGCCCAGGGAGTACATGTCGGACGCGGAGTCGGCGGTGCGGCCGAGCGCCCGCTCCGGGGCCAGGTACAGGCTGGTGCCCACGATGTGGCCGGCCGTCGTCAGCGCGGTCGAGGGGTCGTCGACGAACTGCGCGATACCGAAGTCGCCGATCTTCACCGAGCCGTCCGCGTCCAGCATCAGATTGCCCGGCTTGATGTCACGGTGGACGATGCCCTGACGGTGCGCGGCGGCCAGCCCGGCGGCGGCCTGGCCCGCGATATGGGCGACCTGTTCGGGGTGGACCCGCTCCTGGGCGGCCAGCAGGTCCCCGAGGCTCTGCCCCTCGACCAGCTCCATCACCAGGAAGAACCGGTCCTCCCAGGCCCCGAAGTCGAACACGGCCACCAGGTGCGGGTGGCTCAGCCGGGCCGCGGTCTGCGCCTCCAGCCGGAAGCGTGCCGTCGACGAGGCGTCCGCCTGGTCCCCCAGCAGCAGCTTCACCGCCACGGCCCGGCCCAGCACCTCGTCCGTGGCACGCCACACCTCGCCCATGCCACCACGACCGATGGGGGAGACCAATCGGTACCGACCAGCTACCAGCACCTGTACACCTCTCTCGAATGGTGGCCCGTTCCGATGGTCGGCCCACCTCGCGCGACCGGTCTCCGGTGGAGTCCGGGGCGGTGGGGCGAAGGACATGATCAGGATATCCGTCCGGCGGACCCCGATCGCCCCGACTGCCCTTTCGCCGGGTGCCCTTGGCCACCCGGCGCCGTGCCCGTTACGCCGTGCCCGTTACGCCGTCCCCGTTACGCCGTGCCCGGGAGCCGGGAGCCGGGAGCCGGGAGCCGGGAGCCGGCGCCCGCCCCGTGCGTGATGCCTCCGCGGGTGGATCAGCCGAGCAGCCAGGCGTACGCGGCCTCGGCTGTGAACTCCGACTGCCCGCCCGCGAACAGCAGGTCCGCCGCCGCGAACGCCGGGTCAAAGGCGGTCGCGGCAACATAGGGGACGGCGATGCACCGCATGCCCGCCGCCCTAGCCGCCGCCGCTCCGGGCGGCGCGTCCTCCAACACCACGCAGTCGGCCGGGTCGGCTCCCAGCCGCCGGGCCGCCTCCAGGAAGACGTGCGGCTCGGGTTTGCCGTGCGCGACCTCCTCGGCGGAGACGTACAGCGGGATGTACGCGTCCAGCCCCGTGACCGCGAGCACCGCCCCGATCGCGGCCCGGGACGAGCCGGAGGCCACCGCCATCGGCGCCCCGGCGGCGTGCAGGCGCTCCACGAGGGCCCGCATCTGCCCGAACACCTCGGTCGACGCTCCCGCCAGCTCCAGGTACAGCGCGTTCTTCCCGGCCAGCAGCTCATCGACGGGAGCGTCGATCCCGTACTCCGCGCGCAGGGCGGTCAGCGTCTCGCGGGTGCCGATCCCGATGAACCGGGTGTGGTCCTCCCAGCCGAAGTCCCGCACCCCGTACCGGGCGAGCAGCCGACGGCCCGCCTCGTAGTAGTTCGGCTCGCTGTCCACCAGGGTCCCGTCGAGATCGAAGACGACGTGGGTGGGGGCGCCGGGCCGGGGGGCGGGGTGTGAGGTCATGGCCTCCAGCATGCCGCAGCCGGTCGGCCGGGCCCCCTCCAATGCCCGGACCCGGCGGCCTTCTTCGCGCGCCGCGCCCCGCCGTCCCGAGAGGCCGATCCGTTGCCGGCCGAGACCGCCGAGGCCCTGACCGCCCGTGCGCGGAGCCGGGCTCAGTCCTGGCCGCGGGCCGCCCGGTCCTGGCTCCCCGCCGCCCGCCCCACGGCCTCCACCAGCGGCAGCACCCGGTAGGCCACCCGCTCGCGCAGCGCCACGTCCGTACGCGTCCTGACGACCCCCGGCATCTGGATCAACCGCTGGATCACGTCCTCCAGGTGCCCGTTGTCCCGGGCGACGACACGGGTCAGCAGATCGCCGCCGCCCGTCGTCGAGAACGCCTCGATGATCTCGGGCACGGCCGCCAGCGCGTCACCCACGTCCACCAGATGGCCCTGGGTGACCTCCAGATGGACGAAGGCGAGCACTGGGTGGCCGAGCGCGGCGGGGGAGAGGGCCGGCCCGGTGCCGGTGATCACACCGTTGCGCTCCAGTCGGTCCAGCCGCGCCTGGAGGGTGCCGCGGGCCACGCCGAGGATGCGCGCGTACTCCCGGACGCTTGTGCGCGGCTGCTCGATCAGCAGGCGCAGAATCCGGGTGTCGAGAGCGTCCACCGCCATGATCCGCCGATCTCCTTCCGCCCCGTCCGCTGCAGCCCCGACTGTACCCATGGAGCGCCGAAGCCCTGGCGTCCATCGCGGGGCGACCGCCGCGGGCCCCCCGTCCCGGCCCGCCGGGCACCTGCTCCCCCGCTTGGCACCGTGCCCCCTGAGCGTGGTCCGTTGGCCTGTCGGTGGCTGAAAGATCAGGCGGCAAGCTGGGCCATTGGCCCACTCTTCGGGGCTCCGTTTGATCCATGGGTCCGCAGGATGCTGTGATGTACCCGTCGATGGCGCTGCGGTTCTCCGCGGCGCCTTTTTCATGCGAGTTCTGCGGGGACGCGGAAGGGGTGGAAGTGTGCTGAAGAGGGTGTTCGTGGCACCGGACCCGGGGCGGATGCGGTTGCGCTTCGCCGGCCGGGCCGTTGTGGGGATCAGCCTCGCGGTCGCGCTGTGCGGGCTCGCGGGCCTGTCGCTCGTCGCGGCCATCACCGGCGGACTGGCGGCGCTGCTCGCCCTCTTCACCGTGACCGACCCGACGGTGCGGGGGCAGGCGGTCACCACGGCGCTGCTCCCCGTCGTCGGCCTTCCGGTCCTCGCCGTCGCCGCCGTCCTGCACGATCAGCCGGTCGCCCGTGACCTGATCTTCCTCGCGGTCATGGGCGCGGGCGTGTACGCCCGCCGGTGGGGGCCGCGTGGGCACGCGCTGGGCGTCTTCGCGTTCATGACCTTCTTCGCCGCCCAGTTCCTGCACACCGTGCCCGAGCAGCTCCCCGAGCTGTACACCGCCGTGGTGCTCTCCGTGGCCGCCTCGTCCTGCGTGCGGTTCGGCGCCTGGTGCTACGAGCGACGGCTGCCCGTCGCCCCCGCGCCGGCTCCTCCCGAGGGCCGCGGGCTGGCCCGGATCACCACGCGGCAGGCCGTGCAGGTCACGCTGGGCGGAGCCTTCGCGCTGGGGGTGGGGCAGATGCTGTCGGACCAGCGGTGGTACTGGGCGCTCGGCGCCACCTGGTGGGTCTTCGTCAACACCACCTCGCGCGGGGAGACCCTGGTCCGGGGGTTCCGGCGGGTCCTGGGGACCGTGGCCGGCATCGTCGCCGGATTCGCCGTGGCCATCCCCCTCGACGGCGCGGGCGTCCCGACCGCCGCCATCGTCGCGGTGAGCGTCTTCGGGATCTTCTACACGGCCGCGGTCTCCTACAGCTGGATGATGTTCTTCGTGACGGTGATGGTCGGCATGCTCTACGGCGTCCTGGGGGTCCTGGACGCCTCGCTGCTGTGGCTGCGCGTGGCGGAGACGGCCGTCGGGGCGCTCGGCGCGGTGCTGGCCGTGCTGCTGGTCCTCCCCGTCACGACGCACGCCGTCACCGACGCGTGGGTCCAGAAGGCCCTGCGGTGTGTGCACGCCTGCACGGCCGAGGCCGCCGCCCGCCTGGCCGGCTCGCAGCTCGCCGACCCCGGCCCCCGGGTCGCCGAACTGGAGATGCTGCTGGGCCGCGTCCGGCTCTCTCTCGCACCCCTGGTGCACCCCTTGAGCCCGCTGGCGGCGCGCAAGGCACGAGCCCGGCAGGTGCTCGCGCTGCTGGACGACTGCGTGCGGGAGGTACGCGGCCTGGCCTCCATCGCCGCCGACCCGGACGCCTCGCACGACGCCCGGCTCTCGGCCGCGTGCTCCCGTGTGGAGGCGGCCGTCGAAGCGCTCACCCGGCCGGAGGGCTCGCGGGCGTGGACCAGCCATCCGGCGGAACTGCCCGCTCCCGTCGTCGACCCCGCACTCGCCCACCTCCACGGCCTGGAGCGCGCGCTCGCCGCACTGGCCGCACCGCTCGGCGGGCCGCACGGCCGAGCGACGGCTGCGAGCGCCTGACCTCCCCTGTCGGCGTCGACCGCCCGGTCCGCCGTTCCGTCCCCCGCCCCCGGAAGCCGCCCGCCGCCCGGAAGCGGCCGCTCCGGGCGGGACGCCCCGCGTCCGGCCCAAAGCGCGCTCTCCTGGTCCGGACCGCGCAGGGCTGCCTGCTACCGTCGGCCGTGAAGATCACGGCGACGGCGAAGAGGGGTAGCGCGATGGACGGCAGCAGCGCCGGGCGGGCATTCATAGGGTCGTTCACCTCTGCGGGCGGCGGTGGCATCACCGCCGCCGCTGTGGACCGCAACACCGGCGCGCTGACCGTGCTCGGGTCCACGGACGCCGTGCCCGACCCCTCGTTCCTCACGGTCGGCCCGTCGGCAGCCGGCGCGGCGCTGTACGCGGTCGGCGAGAGCGCCCCCGGCGTCGCCGCCGCCTTCGACGTCAGCGGCGATGTTCCCGCCCTCCTGGGCCCCGCCAGGTCCGTCGACGCCGACGCGCCCACCCACCTGGCGATCGCGGCGGGCCATCTGGTCACCGCCAACTACGGCTCCGGCAGCGTCACCGTCCTTCCGGTCCTCGCCGACGGTTCGCTCGGCGCGGCGACCTCGGTGCTCAGCCACGAGGGCAGCGGCCCGGACACCGACCGCCAGGAGGGGCCGCACGCCCACCAGGTGCTCGCCGACCCCTCGGGGGACTGGGTGGTCAGCGTGGACCTCGGCGCCGACTCGCTGCGCGTCTGTTCCCTCGACCCCGCCACCGGCTCGTTGCGGCCGCACTCGCAAACGGCGCTGCGTCCGGGCACGGGACCGCGTCACCTGGCCTTCCACCCCAAAGGCCGTCTGGCCTATGTGCTGGGCGAGCTGGAGCCGACCCTGACCGTCTGCCGCTGGGACCCGGCCGCCGGCCGCTTCGACGTGCTCGGGGAGACCCCTGTACTGCCCGAGCACGAGCGCGCGGACGACGCGGTGCGCAGCTACCCCTCCGAGGTGGTCGTCGCGCACGACGGGCGCTTCGTGTGGACCGCCAACCGGGGGCACGACAGCATCTCCGTGCTGACCCTGGACGAGGCCGGGGAGAGGGCCGCCCTGGTGGCCACCGTCGGCTGCGGCGGCCACTGGCCACGCGATCTCACCCTCGACGCGAGCGGCCAGTGGCTGTACGCGGCCAACGAGCACTCCGGGAACGTCAGCTGGTTCGCCGTGGACGCCGAGACGGGCGTCCCGCAGCACGCGGGTTCCATCGAGATCCCCGCGGCCTCCTGCGTCGTCCTCGTCTGACTCTCCGCCGGGTCCCGGACTCGTCTGGCTTCCCGCCGGGTCCCGGAGGGCGGAGACGGGGCTGGGCTCGACGCGCTGCGGCTGCCGCCGGCCCGGCCCCCGGCTCTCGCGGCCCGGACCCGGCGGCCCTGGTCTTCGGCTCGCATGCCCCACGGGGCACGGTCCCACGGAAGCGGTACGGCGGGTCTCCCCAGCCGCTGTGGGGGGGCGTCCGGTCAGAGCGCCGGGGCCCCCTGCGGGGTCGCGGGCGTGATGCCCAGCGTCGTGGCGTACAGCGACAGCACCAGCTTGCCGATCGCCGGGTACGCGCCCAACGGCTCGGCCGTCGCGCAGTCCGCCTCCTTCGCGGCGGCGTCCAGCAGGCCGGGGTCGATCTCGGGGCCCACCAGGTACGGGGCCAGGGCGAGCTGCGCCGAGCCGGAGCTCTTCAGCTGCTCCGCGACCGAGGCGATCGAGCCCTCCACGTCCAGTGCGGCGGCCATCACCGGCACGGCGAGCCGGGCGGCCAGCAGCATGCCCGTGATGCCGGCCGCCTGTACGGCCTCCTCGCCGCCCACGGTGGCCAGCACGATGCCGTCCGCCGCGGTCGCGACGGTGAACAGCCTCGCCCGGTCGGCGCGCGCCAGCCCGGCTTCCGACAGGCGCACGTGCAGGGCCTCGGCGAGCAGGGGGTGCGGGCCGAGCACATCGGTGAGCTCGACCTGCGCCCCGCTGTCCATCACGGCCTGTCGTATCCGCCGCATCAGGGCGCTGTCGGGGCCCGCGATGAGCGGCACCACGACAGCCGACGGGCCCTCGGGCTCGGCGGCCTCGCGGCCGACGGCGACGGCCCGCTCGTAGCGCGCGACGCGCTCGGCGGCGGTGTGGGCGAGGACGGTGGCGAGAGTCGGGTACTCGGCGTCGTCGCCGTCGAGGTAGCCGATCCGGGCGTTGAGGCCGGGCAGCTCCGAACGGGCGATGCTGATCACCTCTTCGGCCAGACTGCGCGAGGCCGAAGAGGGGGTACCGGGAAGGGCGAGAACGAGCGCGGCGGCGCCCTCAGGCGCGACCACCGGCTCCGGGCGGCGGTGCCGTCCGGACTGGCGAGGTCGCGGCATTCGTACAGGCAGGCCGGAAGCGGGCCCAGTGGGGGTGCTCATGGCGCCGCATGCTACTGGTTTTGTCGGCTCCCCCGTTCGGGGAGGGCCCGGTCGAGCGTTAACTATCCGCTTATGTCCGATGAGTGATGTACCACCGGAGTGTCCCTGTCTGTCGGACGGTGAACTGCGCCCGGACTCCCGCCTTTCGTCCTCTTGTGTCCGTTCGCTCACCCCGGTGTCGCCGTGCGTTCACGGTCTCCGTTCTCCCCCTTCTCCGGACCCTCGGCGTGCACGCACAGCATCGTCGGGTGGCGCGGCAACCGTAGACCGCCATCGGCCAGGGCGCGCGCGATTCCCAGCGCGCCGGTCAGCGGATCGCCGGTTCCCGAGGTCGCACGGGCCCGTGGCAGCAGCCGCGCCAACTCCTCGCGCAACGGCCGGAGCAGCGGGTCGCCCAACCGGAACAGGCCGCCCGTCAGGGCTACTTCGCCGACCTGCCCGTCGTCGGCCTCGTCCCGGGGGCACACGGCCGAAGCGGCTTCGGCGATATGGCGGGCGGCCTCCCGCAGAATGCCCGCGGCGACTTGGTCCGCACCGGCGCACGCCGCCACCTCCGGGGCGAACGAGGCCAGCACGGCAGGCCGGTCGGAGCGGGGGTAGAGCAACCCCGGCAGCTCCTCTGCCGGACCGAACACGGACACCAGCCGGGCCAGCAGCGCCGGCGATCCACCGCTCCGTCCGTCGTGGGCGCGCATCGCGGCGTCCAGCCCGGCCCGGCCGATCCACGCACCGCCGCCGCTGTCACCCAGAAGGTGTCCCCAGCCGTCCGCCCTGCGCCAGGACCTCAGGTCCGTGCCGAGGGCGATCATGCCCGTGCCGCCCGCGACGACCGCCCCGGGCCGCTGCCCCACAGCCCCGGCGTACGCCGTCACCGCGTCGGCGGCCAGCGCCAGCCTGCGCACGCCCAGCGCATCCGCCAGCGCGCCGGGCAGCTCCGTCCGCAACCGCTCGCCCAGCGAGGCCATCCCGGCCGCCCCGATCGCCAGCGCGGCGATCCCGCCGGACGACGCCTCGCCGGCCGCACCGGCGCGCGCCCGCAGATCCCGCACGGCGGGCAGCAGCTGATCCAGCAGGTGGGCGGGGTCGATGCCGCCGGGCCCCGTCCGCACAGGCTCCGCGCAGACCGTCGTCACGACGGGCTCCGGCCGGTCCACCCGCCCGAGCGCCACCCGCAGCCCCGAACCCCCGGAGTCGACCCCGACGACGTGGACGGCGCGGTCGGCCGGAGGGATCGCCGCCGGGGGACGGGTCACGGAAGCCGCCAGTCCACCGGCTGGGCCCCCTGGCGCTCCAGCAGCTCGTTGACGCGGCTGAACGGGCGTGAGCCGAAGAAGCCCCGGTCCGCGGACATGGGGGAGGGGTGCGAGGACTCGATCGCGGGAAAGTCGCCCAACTGCGGGCGCAGATTGCGGGCGTCGCGTCCCCACAGGACCGACACCAGCGGCGTTCCCCGGGCCACGAGCGCCCGGATGGCCTGCTCGGTCACCTCTTCCCAGCCCTTGCCCCGGTGGGCCGCCGGCCGCCGCGGGGCCGTCGTCAGCGCCCGGTTCAGCAACAGCACACCCTGCCGTGTCCACGGCGTGAGGTCCCCGTCGGACGGCCTCGGCAGGCCCAGGTCCGCCTGCAGCTCCCGGAAGATGTTCTCCAGACTGCCCGGTAGCGGCCGGACGTCGGGGGCCACGGCGAAGCTCAGCCCGATCGCATGGCCCGGGGTGGGATACGGGTCCTGGCCGACGACGAGCACCCGCACCTCCTCGAACGGCTGCTGGAACGCCCGCAGCACATGAGCCCCCGAGGGCAGGTACGTGCGTCCTGCGGCGATCTCCGCGCGGAGGAAGTCGCCCATAGCGGCGATGCGGTCGGCGACGGGTTCGAGGGCGTCGGCCCACCCCGGCTCGATGATCTCTTTCAACGGTCGTGCTGCCACGGCCCGAACTCTACTGCTGATACGACCGCTCCGATCAACTGCCGTCAGCCGAGCGCCACCGCGCGGACGCACAGGACGTCCGGCAGGTGCGAGGCGAGCCGCTGCCAGCTGTCCCCGTCGTCCGCGCTCGCGTACAACTCGCCGTTGCGATTGCCGAAATAGACCCCGGCGGGGTCCAAGTCGTCGGTGCACAGCGCGTCCCGCAGCACCGTGCCGTAGTGCGCGCCGTCCGGCAGCCCGGCACTGAGCGGCTCCCAGGTGCTCCCCGCGTCGGTGGTGCGGAAGACCCGGCAGCGGCGCCCCGCCGGGACCCGGTCGGCGTCGGCGTTGATCGGGAAGAGGTAGGCCGTGTCACCGCGGTGCGGGTGCGCGGCGACCGCGAACCCGAAGTCCGAGGGCAGACCCGCGCCGATGCCGCTCCAGCTGTCGCCGCAGTCGTCGCTGCGGAACACGCCCCAGTGGTTCTGCAGATAGAGCCGGTCCGGGTCGGCCGCGTCCCGGGCGACCTTGTGGACGCACTGGCCGAACTCCGGTTCGGGGTCCGGGAGGAAGACCGCGGAGACGCCCTTGTTCGACGGGGCCCAGCTCGCCCCGCCGTCCCGCGTCCGGAAAACGCCGGCGGTCGAGACGGCGACGGTCACCGCCGCCGCGTCCCGCCGGTCGGTCAGGATGGTGTGGAGCCCCTCGCCCCCGCCACCCGGCGCCCACCGGGACCGGGTCGGGTGCTCCCAGAGCGGGCGCACCAGCTCGAAGGTCTCGCCCCGGTCCTCGGAACGGAACAGTGCGGCCGGTTCTGTGCCCGCGTAGACGACGTCCGGCGCCTCGGGACCGGCCGGATGCAACTGCCAGACGCGCTCCAGGGACGCCCCCGTGGCCTTCGGGAACCTCACGGCGGGCTGCCGCGGCTCGACCCAGGTCTCGCCCAGGTCGTCGGAGTGGAAGACGGAGGGCCCCCAGTGCGCGCTGTCCCCGCCCACGAGCATTCTGGGCGTGGCGCTCCGCGTGTCGACGGCGACCGAGTAGATCGCCTGCGCGTTGAAGTGCGGCCCCGTGATCTGCCAGGCGCCGCCGCGCCTGCGGCCGATGAAGAGGCCTTTGCGGGTGCCTACGGTGAGGAGTACATCGGTCATGGTCCACAACCTCCGGATACGCCGTTGTGCCGGAACAAGGCCAGTCTGCCCCCGACCACTGACAGCGGCCCGCGCACACGCGGACCGGGCCGGACGCGTGACCCGGCTCGCGCGTGCTCGGCGCGGTCGGCTCACGTCCCCCTGCCCGCCCCGACGGCCGGGCCCCCGCCGCGCCCCGCGCTCCGCGCCCTCCCCTCCTGGGCCTCCTCCCGGCTGCTGTCATGCTGGCAGCGGCCGGACGCCGGCCGCGAGAGCACGAGGAGACGACGATGGGCAGCGGGATCACGGACGCCGACGGCCACGAGGTGCCGGTGACGGTCGTCGTCGGCAAGGACGGCCCGGCCCCCCGTGTGGGCATCCGGCTGTCGCCCCCGGCCGGCGAACTGCGCTGGTCCTGCACCCCCCAGGCGGCCCGGGACCTCGCCGCCTCACTCGTCCGGGCGGCCGAGGACGCGGAGAGCGCGCCCGGAGAGGAGCCCGAGACGGTCGCGGCGGGAGAACTGCGCCGCGGCGACGTACGCGACGGTGAGCGGGTCATGACCGTCCAGAGTGTGCGGACCGACGGCTCCACCGCGCACGTCACCTGGAAGTCCGGAGCCGGTCGCAGCTGGACCCAGGCATACGCCGTCGACACCCCCGTCACTCTCAGGCGGCGGCTCCCCGGGGGCCGCTGAACCCTCGCGGCCGCTCACGCGCCCTCGCCGACGTGCCTCATGGGCAGCGCGGCGGCCGGAGGGAGCGTTGCCCAAATGGACCGGGAGAAGGTACGGGGCGCCCGGGCCGCCCGATGCCCTGGCGCCGAGGAGACCGGCATGTAAGCGCCGGAGGTCCGCGGGCCGCGCCCACCGGACGGCGGCTCGACGGTCCGGGGGCGGTGTCCGGCATCGGTAGGGTGTCCCGTGATGTTCACCAAACAGGGCCCCACCGTGCGCGAACTGGCAGTCCAGGCGCTCTCCTCGACCGAGCGCGGATACGACCTTCTCGCCCCCAAGTTCGACCGGACGCCCTACCGCACACCGGACCACGTGCTCGACGCCGTCACACGGGCGTTGCGTCCGCTGGGGCCCTTCGACGCCGGACTCGACGTCTGCTGCGGCACCGGCGCGGGGACGGGGGTCCTTCGGCAGGTGTGCCGGAAGCGAGTGACCGGGGTCGACTTCAGCGCCGGCATGCTGGCCGAGGCCCGTGCCGCGCATCCCCCGGGCGACGACGGGCCCGCGGTGGACTGGGTGCGGGCGGACGCCCGTGCCCTGCCCTTCGCTCCCGCCTTCGATCTGGCCCTGAGCCTCGGCGCGTTCGGTCATTTCCTGCCCGACGAACGCTTCGGCCTCTTCGCTGAGGTGTACGGATCTCTCCGGCCGGGCGGACAGTTCGTCTTCCCGCTCGGCGCGCCGCCCCCGGTGGGGTCGCGCGCCTACTGGTCGCTGGTCGGCTTCGACGCGGCGATGCGGGTGCGCAACGCCTTGTGGCGCCCGCAGTTCGTCATGTACTACCGCACGTTCCGGCTGGCCGATGTGCTGGAGGACCTGATGGCGGCCGGGTTCGCCGTGCGGCTGCTGCCGCTGACCGACCTGGGACTGCGCCCGGACGGCAGCCCCAGGGCCCGCCTGGTGGTGGCGGCCAGGGAATGAGCGGTGCACGCCGGGCCGAGGGCGGACTCCCGCCGAGCGCGGAGCGGAGGCCATGGCTCCGGGCGGCGTCCCGGCCCCGCGGCCCCGCGGCGACCGGCCGCGTCGCCCATCCTCACGCCGCCCGGTCGAGTGGGGGGCGGTCGGGGCTTCAGGTCATCAGCGCGCGCATCCGGTTGATCTCCACGGTCTGCTGGGCCATCACGTCGCTCGCCATCTCCTCGACGAGGACGTCGTTCCCGTCGGAGAGCGCTTCTGCGGCCATGGTGATCGCCCCCTGGTGGTGAGTGATCATCAGTTCGAGGAAGAGCGCGTCGAAGGCCTTGCCCTGGGAGGCGCGGAGCTCCTTCAACTGAGCCTCGGTCGCCATGCCGGGCATGGCCGCGTGATGGTGGGGCTGCTTCCGCCCCTCCCCGCCGTTCTTTTTCAGCCATCCTTCCATCGCCCCGATCTCGGGCTTCTGGCCTGCGGATATGCGCTCCGCAAGCCGTTTGACGGAAGTGGTCGAGGTCCGTCCCGGAACGAGGCCGGTCATCACCAGGGCCTGCCGGTGATGCTCGATCATCATCTGCGTATAGCGGAAGTCGGCCGCGTTGGCGGTGTCCTGGCCGACCTCCGCGACGGCCTCCTCTGCGGAGAGCGTCCGCGCAGGTTCGCCCGGTCGGCCGGGGGCCAGCACGCCGGGACCTGCGTCCTTACCCGCCTGCTGCTGTCCGTGACCGCCGTCCGCGTCGCATGCGGCGAGGGCGAGTACCGCGACCGCCGCTGCCGCGAGAGCCGTCGCACGCAGACGTACCGACCGTCGAGGGGTCAACACGGTGGCCTCCTGTCCCCCATGGGGGTGTCGCGGATCGTGCTCACACGCTTCCACGGACGGGAGATCGAAAACCTTCCGGACGTCTTCGTCGCCCTCTGTTGATGTGTACATGTGAGGGACGATACTGCGGGGGTCCGTGAACCGTTCGACCTCGAACGGATACAAGGGAGGACGCAGTGACCTCGTTGCACACCACCCGCGTGCGGCGCAGACGTCTGGGGGCGGCGGCAGCCGCGGCCGGCCTCTTCGCCACGCTGCTGACGGCCACCACAGCGGCCGCGACGCCCGACCCGGGCGACGCCCCGAACGAACGCGGTTCCGTCACCACCGGCGAGCAGGCCGAGGCGAGGGCCGCGATCGCCGCGGGCGACATACCCGGCGTGGACGAGATCGTCCACAGCTCCAACATCAAGCACCTGGCTAACGTCCCGAAGGGTGCTCTGCGGGGAACCAACACGGATCTCGCGTTCCAGGGCGACTACGCCTTCGTCGGCAATTACGACGGCTTCGTCATCTACGACATCAGCAAGCCGAAGAAGCCGCGAACGGTCTCGCAGGTCCTCTGTCCCGGTTCACAGAACGACATCTCGGTCTCCGGAGACCTGCTGTTCCTGTCGACCGACTCCTCGCGCAGCGACGACTCCTGCTCCAGCACCTCGCAGCCCGCCACGGAGAAGTCCTCCTGGGAGGGCATGAAGATCTTCGACATCAGCGACAAACGGCGGCCGCAGTACATCGCGGCCGTCGAGACCGCCTGCGGTTCGCACACCCACACGCTGGTGCCCGACGGCAGGCACGTCTACGTCTACGTCTCCTCGTACGCGCCCCATGAGGCGTTCCCGGACTGCCGGCCGCCGCACGACGGCATCTCCATCATCAAGGTGCCGGTCAAGGCGCCCCAGAAGGCCCGGATCGTTAACTTCCCGGTGCTCTTCCCGGACGGCGGCAACCCCGGAGCGCCCGAGAACCCGGGCGTGATCGAGACGACCGGCTGCCACGACCTCACAGTCCTGCCCTCCGAGAAGCTCGCCGCCGGAGCCTGTATGGGAGACGGCCTGCTGTTCTCCATCGAGGACCCGGAGAACCCCAGGATCATCGACCGGGTGCAGGACAACGAGAACTTCGCGTTCTGGCACTCGGCCACCTTCAACCAGGGTGCGAACAAGGTCGTCTTCACCGACGAGCTCGGCGGCGGCGGCGCGGCGACCTGCAACAAGGAGATCGGCCCCGAGCGGGGGGCCGACGGCGTCTACGACATCGTGGGCGAGGGGGACGACCGCGAGCTGGTCTTCCGCAGCTACTTCAAGATCGACCGGCACCAGGCCGACGTCGAGGTCTGCGTCGCCCACAACGGTTCGATCATCCCGGTGAAGGGCCGCGACCTGATGGTGCAGGCCTGGTACCAGGGCGGTGTCTCCGTGTGGGACTTCACCGACTCGGCCGAGCCCGAGGAGATCGCCTTCTTCGAGCGCGGTCCGGTGAACCTCGACCGGGTCACCACGGCCGGCCCCTGGTCGGCGTACTACTACAACGGCCACATCTACTCCAGCGACATCGCCAAGGGCTTCGACGTGCTGAAGCTCGTCGACCCGCGGACCAACCCGGCGCAGCGGGTCAAGATGCACGAACTCAATGTGCAGACCCAGCCGGACTACTTCGACCGCTGATCCGTCAGCGGGCGTCCGGTCAGAGGCCCGGCGCTCCGGGGCCGGCGCCTGCCGGGCGGTCATCCGCCCGTGCGGCCCCGGCCCCGGTGCCGCACGGGCGGAAATTCATTGACCGATGACCCGGGTGGGGACATGCTGGAGCCCTGCGCCGGCGGACTGGGCAACTCCGGTCCCCGATGCGGTTCGCGGCCGTGTCTGTCCAGACGCGTTCGAGGGGTGCGCCCGAATCCGGCGACGCGGGGGATCGCCGGATCGGGCGCTTTCCGCGTATCCGGTCCCGGCTCCGGGAGGTCAGGCGGCGGTCCGGGCGCCGGCCCCCGTGGCGGCCGCCCATTCCACCAGAAGACGCTGGTAATCCGCCTCGTCCTGTGGGCTCAGGCACCCGCCGGAGCGCTGCCACAGGTCACGGATCTCCGCGTTGACCTCGGTTGCGGAACGCACGGAAGCGGACGGCGACGACATTGGGGACATGCCTGCCAGGCTACGGCCATGGGCACACTCTTGTACCCCATCCGCAGCGGGATATGCCTCACATCCCGGCCCGGCCGCGCCTCTTCTCGGCGGTGCCGCGCGCCGAGGCCGGCCCCGGCCCGCGCCGCCCGTCAGGCCGGTCCGGCCCCGGCGGACGGCCCCCCCGAGGCGGAGGGGGCGCGGCGGCCCGGAGTGCGAGCAGGCGGTGCGAAACAGCCCGGAGGCCCGTGCGCCAAGACCGTGCTCGAAGGGGGCAGTGCGTGCGCGTCGACCGGGCGTTGGGCCCGTGGGCGCGGAAGGCCGGGCGCAGGCCCCAGCCGATGGTGCCGGCCACGCCGACCTCGACCCCCGTCCGCCGCGGCCCCTCAGCACCTCCGCCGCGTCCGGGCAGGGCTGCCGCGTCCGGCTTCCTGCGGTGGTCGTACGGCGCGTCGGGCAGCCCCGGATCGGCGACGGGCAGGGCGCGGCCTCCCGGGCCGGTGCACGCCTCTCGGTGCGGCGGCGCGCTCAGGCCCCTGTGCGCCACCGCCCCGGCCAGACGCTCCGGGGCCCGGAGCGGCGGCGGACCGCCCGGCAGCGCACCGGCGGCCGTGAGGTGACGTACGCACCGCTCAGCCCCCTCGGGCGGTACGTCGACGCCACGCTCGCGACCGGCCCCGGACCGGCTCGACGCGGAACAGGGCTCCTCAGAAGTCGAAGAGCACGCCTCTGATCGCCCTGAACGCGATCCTCCCCGGGGCCGCCCCGCCCTGACGGCGCCGCCTCTCGTGGTTCCGACGACGCCGGCTCGCGAGGGGGGAGAGGGGGCGTCGGCGGAGCAGGACGCGGGGGCGGCGGGGTGTCCCGCCTCGGGCCGGGCCGACAGCACGGCGTCTCAGGCCCGTGGAGTGGTCTTTGCCTCGGGTCGCGCCTCCGCCGGGGCCGGGCGCGCGGTGCGGCGCGCGTATGCGGCGGTGCTCAGCGTCACCACGGCCGCCCCCAGCAAAACGCCGCCCACGACATCGGACAGCCAGTGCACCCCCAGGTACACCCGGGTCACCGCCACGCCGACCGTGGAGACCACCGCCACGGCCACCGCCGCCCCCCACGCCCCGGGGCCGGCGCCGTACAGCCGCAGCAGCCACAGCAGCACCCCGCAACTCACCGCCATCGTCATGACGTGACCGGAGGGGAAGGCGGCGTACTGCGCGGTGTCCACCGGATCGGCCCACTGCGGGCGCTCGCGGCCCACGACGTACTTCAGGCCCTGCTGGACGAGGGAGGCCAGCAGGCTCGTCGCGGCTGCCCAGAGGGCGAGCGGCCGAGCGCCCCGCCGCCACAGGGCGATCACGACCACCGCGGTCAGGGCACGCATGGTCCACGGGTCCCACACCCAGTCCGTCAGCACCCGGTTGACCTGGACCAGCCCTGGTTCCGCCACCGCCCGCCGGTGCAGGGCCTCGGCGACCGCACGGTCCACAGACATCAGCGGAGGCCAGCGAGTCGCGACCAGCGTGAGCCACGCCAGGGCGGCTGTGACGGCGACGGCCCCGGCCCACGGGGCGGCCGGGAGGCGGGGGGAGTGACGCGGCGAGGGTACGTGGGGAGAGCGCATGGGGTGATCCTCGTGGAGGAGGCGGCCGAATGACCAACCCGTCGTGCTCCGCTGAGCCCGGCCGGGCGACTACCCCAGGGCCCTGAGGCCCGGAACGAAGGCAACGACCAGAGGGACGACCGGCACCAACGCGGCAGCGGCCGTCAGGCGCAGCCGGCGGCCCGCGGTCAGCCGATCGACCGGTCCCAGCAACCGGTTGACGCGCAGCGGCACTTGGGCGTCCGGTGTGGGGCAGGGTCCGAACACCCCGCGGTCCTCGTTGAGGCCGACCAGGGCGAGCGCGGTCGTGAGCCTGCCGAAGCGGCGTGACGCCACGTCGTCGGCGGCCAGCTCGACCAGCCGGTGCATCTCGTCGCGGAACGCGGCGAACACCGGAACCTGCGGGAAGCCGATCGCCAGCGCCGACGAGCAGTGCAGCAGCCAGTCGTGCCGCGCCTGGGCGTGGCCCTGCTCGTGAGCGAGCACGGCATCGAGCTGGCGGCCCTTCAGGCGGCCCAGCGCGGCCGTGGTGATGACGAGCTGTGGCGCGGCGCCAGGCAGCCACCACGCGTCGGGGCGCTCGCCCTCCAGTACCACGAGGCGGTCGGCGCCGGGCTCCTCCCCGGGCATCAGGGGCGCGCGGACCAAGAGTTCGGCCCGCCGCCGCGCCCGCCGCCGCCGCGCCCGCCGGACCTCCCGGAGAAGCATCGTGCCGCTCCACAGGCCGCCGAGCGCGAGCAGTACCGCGATGACGGCCGACCACGGCCCGTAGGCGGCCAGGGCGTAGGCCTCGACCACGGCGTGCGGAGCGGGGGCGAAGACATGGCCGCGTACGGCCTGCCAGGCCGCTGAAGCGCTCAAGGTCATGGACAGCGCGAACGAGATGAGCACCCCCGCCACGACGCACTGCCAGACCCACAGGGCCACGACCGGTTCACGCTCCGGCCACCGGGCGCGTGCCATCAGGCGCGGCGTCACCAGGGCGGTCAGTGCACCGAGCAGAAGCAGCGCGAGGGAGACCAGCATGCCCTCAGACTATGAGGGGCGGGTCCGCCGCGGATACGGATGCGACGGTCAAGTGACGCAGACCACGGTGTACGGCGGCCTCTGTCCCATGCCCCGTCTCACAAGGTGAGCAGCATGGCGAACATGGCCAGGCCCATCGTCAGCCGGCAGGCGTCGGTCAGTTCCGACCGGCTGCCCGCCCCGCCCCCGCCGCCTCCCTCTCCCCGGCCTTCGGCCCCAGGGGCCCCCAAGGCTCCGCCGACCGTGGCGGTCGCCGGCAGCAGTCGCCCGGCCGATGTCAGTACATACCAGGCGTAATAGACGAGCAGGGCGCCGGTCAGCAAGGGGACGCCTCCGGCCCCGCCTGCTCCGTGCCCGAGGTGCCCGCCCCCGTCCCCGGCGCTCCCCATCGCCCCCGGAGCCATCGCCACGGCCATGTACACCATGGCCAGGGAGCCGACCAGGTGGTGCAGACGGCACCCGTCGCGCAGGGCGGGCCGCAGGGATCGCAGGGCGGCCACGCCGAACAGCGCCGCGTACACCGCCCAGGCCCAGCCCGGGGGCGACAGCAGGGCCGCGGGAACGGCCATGACCGCCATGCCGAAGGCCATCACCGCCTCCGAGCGCGCGGAGCCGCGCTCCCCCGGGGGGCCGGTGCGGGCGCGCAGCAGGCAGACGGCGCCGCTCACCGCGCACAGCGTCAGCAGCAGCCAGCCGGCCAGGGCCCCTCCGTGCACGGCGCACCACCTCTCGGACGTACGGCTCCCGCGGTCGTCTGGTCGATGCCCACGCCGCCGGCGCCGAACCCGGCGCACGGGGGTGTGAAGGGGGTACGCCGGGGCCCGGGAGGGGCGCTCCGTATCGCGCTACTCTCGACCGCACGTGCGGAGGCAGGGCATGCGCCGCTCGGGTGAGTAAGGACTGCCGCCGCCCGCACGGCGGCAGAGAAGAGGAGAGCCGCACCATGGACACCGCCACGCCCCCCGACTCGGCCCGGCTGACCTTCCGCGACGCGACCGGGGACGACGTCCCCGCGCTGGTGGCCCTGATCGAGTCCGCCTACCGCGGCGACGCCAGCCGTGCCGGCTGGACCACGGAGGCCGACCTCCTCCAGGGGCAGCGGACCGACGGGCACGCCGTGCGCGCGGTCATCGACGCGCCGGCGAGCCGACTGCTCGCCGTCGAGCGGGACGGCGGCCTGGTTGCCTGCTGCCAGCTCGAACACCGGGGCGAGGCCGCCTACTTCGGTATGTTCGCGGTGCGGCCCGGACTCCAGGGCGGTGGGCTCGGCAAGGCGGTCATCGCAGAGGCGGAGCGCATCGCCAAGGACGGCTGGGGCATCGGGGAGATGCACATGACGGTGATCTCGGTGCGCGAGGACCTCATCGCCTGGTACGAGCGCCGGGGCTACCGCCGTACGGGACAGCTCACCCCGTTCCCGTACGGCGACGAGCGCTTCGGCATTCCTCAGCGCGACGACCTCGCCTTCGAGCTGCTGGTCAAGAGCGTCTGAGGGCGGGGCCCGTCGCCCGACCGCACTGCCCCACCGCCCTGCCGGGCCCGCCCCGCCCGGCGCACACGGCGCATGCTCCCGGCGTACGGCAGGGGCGGCCGGGCGCGGGGCGTCGGGCTCAGGCGGTGAAGCGGCCGGCTCGGCGGATCTCCGGGAAGTCGGTCGTCGCGCCGTCCAGGCCCAGGGCCCGTGCCAGCCGCAGGTGATCCTGGGTGTTGACCACCCAGCCGATCACTTTGACGCCCTCTGCGTGCGCCTGTTCCACCACCTGCAGGGTGAGGCGGCGGATGTTCAGCGCGAGCGTCGCCGCCCCCGCCGTCCTCGCCCGCTCCACCACGTCCGGGCCCCAGCGGCTCGCGATGAGGACGGTCCGTACGCCGGGCACGAGCCGGGCGATCTCGGCAACGGCCTCGTCGTGGAAGGAGGACACCTCCACCCGGTCGACGAGGTCGCGCTCCCGCATCACGTCCGCCAGTACGCGGGCGGCCGCGACATCCTTGATCTCGGCCTGGAGCGGTGAGGCCACGGCCTCCAGCACCTCCTCGAAGACGGGGACCCGCTCGCCGGAGCCGGCGTCGAGCGCGCGCAGCTCGGCCAGGGTCTTGCCCGCGACGGGCCCGGTCCCGTCCGTGGTGCGGTCCACGGACGTGTCGTGCATCACGGCGAGCGCGCCGTCCTTGCTGAGGTGGAGATCCAGCTCGATGGCGTCCATTCCCGCCGCCTCCGCACGGACGAAGGAGCGCAGGGTGTTCTCGGGTTCGACCCCCATCACTCCGCGATGACCCAGGGTGAGAAAAGGCAAGGCGGCCTCGTTTCCGTCGACGGCTGTCCGCCCACTGCTCCTGCCCGCGCGAAGGCGCGGTGAAGCGGCGCCGGCGGGGGCCGCCGCCGCGTGTGCCGACCGTCGCCCGGCTGACCAGGTCGACGGGTCCGGCGAGCGGCGGCGCGAACTGTGCGCATACCCGGGATGTGACAGGAAAAACAGCGGCTACGAGGCGGGTGTGCAGGATAATCTTCTGACCTCCGCTTGTCGGGAGGAGTGCTGCGCGACTACGGTGATGGGACGCGAGGTTCTCCCGTGGAGGAAGTGTTATGACGGAAATTCTTGTGCACGACGCCACCGACGGCGCTGCAACTACCGCCCAGCGGGTGGTCGAGCACCCGGCCTGGCCTGTGCTCAAGAACGCCGTCGAGGAGATCCGGCCCTGGCAGTCCAAGGACGGGTCCATCGACTTCGAGGCCGAGGGCGCCCCGTCCCCCGCCACCGTGGAGCAGGTCCTCCAGCGGGTGATCACGGCCGTCGAGGCGCTTTCACCGCTGCTCCCGCACGACGCCGACTATCACCGCGCGCTCGTCGCCGACCTGCGCCGCTGGGCCGCCGACGGCTTCCGCGTCCCGGACTTCCTCGACTCCCTGCTGGCCTTCCAGCCCGCTCAGAACCGCGCCGACGGCCTCCAGCACCTCGTCGTCTTCGCGATGTACACGCAGAACGGCAACCCCGACCGCAACCTCGAAGCGGTCGTGCTGAAAATGGTCTGGCCCCAGTGGCTCGCCGAGCTCGAAGCCCAGCGCTACGACAACCCGCTCTTCTGCGGCATCGCCTTCGAGGACTTCACCTCCGGCTACGACACCCACTCCGCGGTGCTCTTCCCGGAGACCATCGCCGTGCGTGAGGCCCCCGAGCGCTTCAGCTGGGGGGGCATCTTCTGCGACCGCGAGGCCGCCCGCTTCCGCCGGGTCACCGAGGCCTCCGTCGACCTGCTCGGCCTGGAGCTGCCCGATGACATCCGCGAGATGATCGGCGACCAGAGGCGCTGTGAGCAGGCGTTCGTCCTGTGGGACATGGTCCACGACCGCACCCACAGCCACGGCGACCTCCCCTTCGACCCGTTCATGATCAAGCAGCGCCAGCCGTTCTGGATGTACGGCCTGGAGGAGCTGCGCTGCGACCTCACCGCCTTCAAGGAGGCCGTGAAGCTGGAGGCCGAGGGCGACGCCCACGGCCGTGACGTGCAGTACGCGGTGCTCTTCGACCGGATGTTCCGCTTCCCCGTCAGCGGCGAGCGCGTGCGCAACTACGACGGCCTCGGCGGTCAGCTGCTCTTCGCCTACCTCCACCAGCACGATGTCGTCCGCTGGACCGACAACACCCTCAAGATCGACTGGGACCGCGCCCCGCAGATCACCAACCAGCTCTGCGACGAGATCGAGAAGCTCTACCGCGACGGCATCGACCGCCCGAAGCTGGTCCACTGGTTCGCGGCCTACGAGCTGGTGTCCACCTACCTCGCGCCACACCCGGGGTCCCGCTGGGCCAAGGGCCCCGACGCCCTGGACCTCACCCTGCCTCCCCGCAAGCTGGTCGACGACGTGCTTCCGGACGAGTTTCCCCTGAGCATGTTCTATGAGGCGCTCGCCAAGAAGCTGAAGAACGTGATTGCCTCCGCCAAGGGAATCACCGCGGCCGACGACGAGCGGGCAGCCGCGTGAACCATTCTCCCGAGGAGGCGGTGGCCATGAACGGAATCGGTACGAACAGCGGACCCGGAGCGCTCGAAGGGGCTGTGGTCGCGGTCGCCGGAGCGGCGGGGCCCGCGGGGCGCGCGACGCTGCTGAGGCTCGCGGAGGCGGGCGCGACCGTCGTCGGCTGCGACGCCCACCCCGAACGGCTCGCCGAGGCGGTGGACGCCGCCCGGTACGCCCACGGCGGTGCCACCGTCACCGGCGAGACCGTCGATCTGCTCGACGTCGACGCGGCCCGGGACTGGGCCGAGCGCACGGAGGCGGAGTTCGGCCGCATCGACGGCCTGGTGCATCTCGTCGGCGGATGGCGCGGCAGCGCCTCCTTCGAGGAGACCGCGCTGTCCGACTGGGACGCCCTGGAGAAACTGCTCATCCGGACGGTCCAGTCGACCTCGCTCGCCTTCCAGCAGAGCCTTCAGCGCAGCGACCGGGGCCGGTACCTCCTGATCAGCGCCGCCGGGGCCGGCAAGCCCACCGCGGGCAACGCCGCCTACGCCTCCGCCAAGGCGGCCGCGGAGGCGTGGACGCTCGCGCTGGCCGACGCCTTCCGCAAGGCGGGGGGCGAGGCGGGGCCGCGGACCGCTGCTGCGATCCTGGTGGTCAAGGCACTGGTGCACGACGCGATGCGCGCCGAGCGCCCGAATGCGAAGTTCGCGGGCTTCACCGACGTCACGGAACTGGCCGAGGCCATCGCCGGCGTCTGGGACCGGCCCGCCACCGAAGTGAACGGAAAGCGCCTGTGGCTGACCCCGCAACCGTAAGGACCGACGCGCGACGTCATCACGACCCGCGGGTACGCGGTTTCGCCAGTGACAATTACGCGGGAGCGCACCCCGAGGTCCTCGCGGCCCTCGCCCTCGCCAACGGCGGCCACCAGGTCGCCTACGGCGAGGACGACTACACCGGCCACCTCCAGCGGGTCATGCACAGCCACTTCGGGTCCGGTGCCGAGGCCTTTCCGGTCTTCAACGGCACGGGAGCCAATGTGGTCGCCCTCCAGGCGCTCACCGACCGCTGGGGCGCCGTGATCTGCGCCGAGTCCGCGCACATCAACGTGGACGAGGGAGGAGCCCCCGAGCGGATGGGCGGCCTCAAGCTCCTGACCGTGCCCACGCCGGACGGCAAGCTCACCCCCGAGCTGATCGACCGGCAGGCCTTCGGCTGGGACGACGAGCACCGCGCGATGCCGCAGGTCGTCTCGATCACCCAGAACACCGAGCTGGGCACCGTCTACACGCCCGACGAGATCAGGGCTGTCTGCGAGCACGCCCACGGGCTCGGTATGAAGGTGCATCTCGACGGGGCCCGGATAGCCAACGCCGCCGCCTCACTGGACGTGCCGATGCGGACGTTCACCAACACGGTCGGCGTCGACGTGCTGTCCTTCGGGGGCACGAAGAACGGGGCCCTGTTCGGTGAGGCCGTCGTGGTGCTGAACCCCGACGCGGTCCGGGCGATGAAGCACCTGCGCAAGCTGTCCATGCAGCTGGCCTCCAAAATGCGCTTCGTCTCCGTCCAGCTGGAGGCCCTGCTCGCCCGGGATCTGTGGCTGCGCAACGCCCGGCACGCCAACGCCATGGCCCAGCGGCTGGCTGAGGGCGTCCGGGCGATCGACGGGGTGGAGATCCTCTACCCGGTCCAGGCCAACGCCGTGTTCGCCCGGCTGCCGCACGCGGTCAGCGAGCGGCTCCAGCAGCGCTTCCGTTTCTACTTCTGGGACGAGGCCGCCGGGGACGTCCGCTGGATGTGCGCCTTCGACACCGGCGAGGACGACGTGGACGCCTTCCTCCAGGCGCTGAAGGAAGAGATGGCCCGGTAGCCGTCACGTGTGCATATCTATGCGGTCGACCGGAAATCAATGGATTTCCGGTCGACCGCTTCATAGGCTCCGCGTCATGGAGCTGATCCAGCAGTCCCCGGAAATCACCCACTATTTGGCCGCCGACGACGCCATCGATCACGAACATCCTGGCGTACGCGATATCGCGGCCCGTCTCGCTCACGACAGCGCCGACGCATACACATACGCCCGTGCCGCTTTCACGTTCATCCGTGACGCCGTCCCGCACTCCGCCGACTCGGGCGACCCGCGCGTCACCTGGCGCGCCTCCGATGTCCTCGCCGCCCGCACCGGCACCTGCTACGCCAAGTCGATCGCCCTCGTGGCCCTGCTGCGGGCCCGCGGCATCCCCGCGGGGCTCTGCTACCAGCTCCTTGTCGACGACGGCGCGACCCCGGTCGTCCACGGCCTCGTCGCCCTTCGGCTCCCGGGCGGCGAAAGCTGGGCACGGGTGGACCCGCGGGAACCAGACCGGGCATCGACGCCCGGTTCTCGCTGGGCGAGGAGCGGTTGGCCTGGACCGTGCGTGAGGAACACGGCGAAGTCGACTACCGGGCCGTCCACGCCGCGCCGCCCCGGGCGATCCTCCACGCCCTGAGGGCCGCCCGCAGCACCTCGGAGCTGTGGCGGCTCCTCCCCGCCGGCCTCTGAGTGCCGGGAAGCCGAACAGCGCCGGGGCGCGGCGGACGATGACGCGGTCGACGGCCGCGGACATCGCGTCCACCGCGCCCCGGCGAGGGCCGGGCCCAGGGCGCGGATCACTGCCCGCCGCGCCCGGGCTGAGATCGCGCTCCCGCGACGCCGGCCTCAGCCGAGCTCGCGCGCCTGGGCCGGGGTCGGGGCCGTACCGCCGAGGTGGGCCGGGACCCACCAGGTGTCGCTCACGTCCTTCGGGCGCACGGGGTACGCCCGCTGCGCCGCCTCCAGGAGCTCCTGCACCCTGTCCCGCAGCCGCCGGGTGATCGCGCCCGCGTACTGGTCGGCGGGCGCCTCCACGGGCTCTCCCACACGGATGGTGACCGGTAGGTGGCTGCGCCGGAAGTTGCGGGGACGCCCCTTCGTCCAGATCCTCTGCGTGCCCCAGAGCGCCATCGGGACCAGGGGGACCCCGGCCTCCTGGGCGAGACGCGCCGCGCCCGACTTGAAGCTCTTCAGCGTGAACGACTGCGAGATGGTCGCCTCGGGGAACACGCCGATGATCTCGCCGGAACGCAGGGACCGCAGCGCATGGGCATAGGCGTCCTCCCCCTGCTCGCGGTCGACCGGGATGTGCTTCATCCCCCGCATCAGCGGGCCGGAGATTTTGTGCCGGAAGACCGACTCCTTCGCCATGAACCGGACGAGCCGCTTCTGCGGCAGCGCGCCCAGGCCGGTGAAGATGAAGTCGAGATAGCTGATGTGGTTGCTCACCAGCACCGCACCGCCGGTCTTCGGGATGTGCTCCGAACCCTGAGCGTCGATCTTCAGGTCGAGCGCCTTGAACAAGGTGCGGGCGGCGCCGATGACCGGGCGATAGACGAGCTCTGCCATCTGGGGAAGACCCTTCTTCTGTGCCTGGGGAGGGTTCTCCCGGCGGAAGTTACGCAGCCGTAGGTTTTCGGCATGGTGGCGATGGTGCCCCATGCGCGAGCCGCTGGCCAGTCCCGGTGGGCTCGGGACGCGAGATTCTCATCACGTGCTTCTTCCCGCAGGAGCTGCGGGAATGCCCAGGAGCCGACCGGTGCTGACGTCTCTGCGAAGAGCTCTGATCAGGAGGCATCACGTGGACGGCCCGAACGACGTGCGGCGGCTCGACGCGGCCCAACTCGGCGCGGCGCTGGGGGAGCGGGCGACGCTCGTCCAGTTCTCCAGCGCCTTCTGCCAGCCGTGCCGGGCCACCCGCCGCACCCTCGCGCAGGTGGCCGGGATGGTCGACGGAGTCGCACACATCGAGATCGACGCCGAGGCCCATCTCGCCCTCGTGCGGCGACTGGAGATCACGAGGACGCCGACCGTCCTCGTGCTCGACGCCGCGGGGGAGGTGGTCCGCCGGGCGTCCGGCGCGCCCCGCACCGCGGACGTCGTCGCGGCGCTGGGCCGGGCCGTGTGAACCCGGGCCGCGTGTCGTGACGGACCGTGACGCATCTCGCACCTCGCGGGGCCCCCTTGACGGTACCCACCGTGCATCGTCAGTCTGACGTTATGCCGCCAGAACCCCTTCTCCACGGCCGCGCCCATGAGGACCTCGCGCGCTGCGCGAGTGCGCGTTGTCCGGGTGCCTGAGAACCCAGGGGCCCACACGCCGTCTCCGCAGAAGGAGGCGTCCATGACGGCTACGCCCGGCCTCCCCCCTTCCCCGGCGGCCACCGCGCCCGAGCCCCTGCGCTCCGCCCCGGCGGACGCCACGCCCGAACTCCTGCGCTCCGTCTTCCGCCGCCACGCCGCCGGCGTCGCAGTGATCACCGCCGCGGGAGAGAGCCCGGTCGGCTTCACCGCCACCTCGCTCACCTCCGTCGCGGCTGAGCCGCCGCTGATCTCCTTCGGCGTCGGTACGGCCTCCTCCAGCTGGCCCGTGCTGGCCGAGGCCGAGCATGTCGGCGTCCACATACTCGGTGAGCACCAGCGCGAGCTGGCCGCGACGTTCGCCCGCAGCGGCGCGGACCGCTTCGGCCCGTCGACGCAGTGGACCGTCGGCCCCCGGGGCGTTCCGCTGCTGGACGATGTGTCCGCGTGGCTGGTCTGCCGCGTCGTGAGCCGCATTCCGGCGGGCGACCACCGTGTCGTGATCGCCGAGGCCGTCGCCGGTGACTTCTCCGGGGCCGCCCGGCCGCTGGTCTACCACGAGGGACGGTTCACGTCTCTGCGAGACTGAGGTCACGCACGCACGGGCCCGCCGCGTTGGCAAGGTCACAGCGCACAGCGCTTGCTCAGGGACAGGACACTGAGTGTACTGGCGAGTAATATCGGGCTCAGGGCCTTGGTCGTCCTGACCGGATTCGACCGGAGAAGGCGCCTATGCTGCGTGCGACAAGGCAGCCCGGAAATGACGATGCAGTAGGAGAGCCGGCGTGAGCTTGAGGATCGTTGTCTGTGTGAAGTACGTGCCCGACGCGACCGGTGACCGGCGTTTCGCCGATGACCTGACGTTGGACCGTGAGGATGTGGACGGTCTGTTGTCGGAGCTGGACGAGTACGCGGTCGAGCAGGCGTTGCAGATCGCGGACGGGGCGGACGGTGCGGAGGTCACCGTGGTGACGGTGGGTCCGGAGGATGCCAGGGACGCGTTGCGCAAGGCGTTGTCGATGGGGGCGGACAAGGCGGTTCACGTCGAGGACGGTGCTGTGCACGGCAGTGATGTGATGGGGACGTCGCTGGTGCTGGCGAAGGCGGTGGAGAAGAGCGGGTATGACCTGGTGGTCTGTGGGATGGCTTCCACGGACGGGGTGATGGGGGTGCTTCCGGCTCTGCTCGCGGAGCGTCTGGGTGTTCCGCAGGTGACGTTGGTGTCGGAGGTCGCGGTGGCGGGGGGTGTGGTGACGGGGCGGCGTGACGGTGACACGGCGACGGAGTTGCTGGAGGCGTCGTTGCCGGCGGTGGTGTCGGTGACCGATCAGTCCGGTGAGGCTCGTTACCCGTCGTTCAAGGGGATCATGGCGGCGAAGAAGAAGCCGGTGGAGTCGCTGGATCTGGAGGATCTGGGTCTGGAGGCCGGTGAGGTGGGTCTGGCGGGTGCGTGGACGGCGGTGGACTCGGCCGTGGAGCGTCCGGCGCGTACGGCGGGCACGGTCGTGACGGACGAGGGCGAGGGCGGCCGGCAGCTCGCGGAGTTCCTCGCGGGCCAGAAGTTCATCTAGTGCCCGGGCCTGTTCCCGTGTCCGTGTCGGGGTCTGTTCCGGTGTCCGTGCCCGGTTCGGCGCCGGTGTGGGTGGGGTGGCCGGGTGCGGGTGTGTGTGCGGTTGTGTCTTGTCTTCCTGTGTCTTCTCTGTCTGGAGTGCGTTGTCATGGCTGAAGTTCTGGTTCTGGTCGATCATGTGGACGGTGCGGTGCGCAAGCCGACCCTGGAGCTGCTGACGCTGGCCCGTCGGGTCGGTGATCCGGTGGCGGTGGCGCTGGGTGCGGGGGCGCGGGAGACCGCCGGGGTGCTGGGTGAGCACGGTGCGGTGCGGGTTCTGGTGGCGGAGGCCGCGGAGTTCGGGGAGTATCTGGTGGTGCCGAAGGTGGACGCGCTGCAGGCTGCTTTCGGGGTGGTGGCTCCGGTGGCGGTGCTGGTGGCGTCGTCGGCCGAGGGCAAGGAGGTCGCGGCGCGTCTGGCGTTGCGGGTGGGGTCGGGTGTGATCACCGATGCCACGGATCTGGAGGCCGGTGAGCAGGGTCCGGTCGCCACGCAGTCGGCGTTCGCGGCTTCGTTCACGACGAGGTCCCGTGTCTCGCGGGGGGTGCCGGTGATCACGGTCAAGCCGAACTCGGCGCCGGTGGAGCCGGCCGCGGCGGCCGGTGCGGTGGAGGAGCTGGCGGTGTCGTTCGGTGACGCGGCCAGGGGCACGAAGGTCACCTCGCGTACGCCGCGGGAGTCCACGGGGCGCCCGGAGCTGACCGAGGCCGCGATCGTGGTGTCCGGCGGGCGGGGGGTCAACGGTGCGGAGAACTTCCCGCTGATCGAGGCGCTCGCCGACAGTCTGGGCGCGGCGGTGGGCGCTTCGCGCGCGGCGGTGGACGCGGGCTGGTACCCGCACACCAGCCAGGTCGGGCAGACCGGCAAGTCCGTCTCCCCGCAGCTGTACATCGCCTCGGGGATCTCCGGCGCGATCCAGCACCGGGCCGGGATGCAGACCTCCAAGACCATCGTCGCGATCAACAAGGACGCCGAGGCCCCGATCTTCGACCTCGTCGACTACGGCGTCGTCGGCGACCTGTTCACCGTCGTCCCCCAGCTCACCGAGGAGATCAACACCCGCAAGGGCTGACCCCGCACCCCCTCGCACCACCCTCGCCCTGGGCCGCACGGTGAACCCCACCGCGCGGCCCAGCGCCG
>NZ_JBBBEN010000086.1:1666-4895 GCF_037137275.1 Streptomyces pratensis
CCCAGTGAACTCGTCTGTTTGGGCGGGGTGGTGGGTGGCTGGTCGTTGTTTGAGAACTGCACAGTGGACGCGAGCATCTGTGGCCAAGTTTTTAAGGGCGCACGGTGGATGCCTTGGCACCAGGAACCGATGAAGGACGTGGGAGGCCACGATAGTCCCCGGGGAGCTGTCAACCAAGCTTTGATCCGGGGGTTTCCGAATGGGGAAACCCGGCAGTCGTCATGGGCTGTCACCCGCTGCTGAACACATAGGCAGTGTGGAGGGAACGCGGGGAAGTGAAACATCTCAGTACCCGCAGGAAGAGAAAACAACCGTGATTCCGGGAGTAGTGGCGAGCGAAACTGGATGAGGCCAAACCGTATGCGTGTGATACCCGGCAGGGGTTGCGCATGCGGGGTTGTGGGATCTTTCTTTCATAGTCTGCCGGCTGTGAGACGAGTCAGAAACCGTTGGTGTAGGCGAAGGACATGCGAAAGGTCCGGCGTAGAGGGTAAGACCCCCGTAGCTGAAACATCAACGGCTCGTTTGAGAGACACCCAAGTAGCACGGGGCCCGAGAAATCCCGTGTGAATCTGGCGGGACCACCCGCTAAGCCTAAATATTCCCTGGTGACCGATAGCGGATAGTACCGTGAGGGAATGGTGAAAAGTACCGCGGGAGCGGAGTGAAATAGTACCTGAAACCGTGTGCCTACAAGCCGTGGGAGCGTCGCTGTCGTTCTTCGGAACGGCAGTCGTGACTGCGTGCCTTTTGAAGAATGAGCCTGCGAGTTAGCGGTGTGTAGCGAGGTTAACCCGTGTGGGGAAGCCGTAGCGAAAGCGAGTCCGAACAGGGCGTTTGAGTTGCACGCTCTAGACCCGAAGCGGAGTGATCTAGCCATGGGCAGGTTGAAGCGGAGGTAAGACTTCGTGGAGGACCGAACCCACCAGGGTTGAAAACCTGGGGGATGACCTGTGGTTAGGGGTGAAAGGCCAATCAAACTCCGTGATAGCTGGTTCTCCCCGAAATGCATTTAGGTGCAGCGTCGTGTGTTTCTTGCCGGAGGTAGAGCACTGGATAGGCGATGGGCCCTACCGGGTTACTGACCTTAGCCAAACTCCGAATGCCGGTAAGTGAGAGCGCGGCAGTGAGACTGTGGGGGATAAGCTCCATGGTCGAGAGGGAAACAGCCCAGAGCATCGACTAAGGCCCCTAAGCGTACGCTAAGTGGGAAAGGATGTGGAGTCGCAGAGACAACCAGGAGGTTGGCTTAGAAGCAGCCACCCTTGAAAGAGTGCGTAATAGCTCACTGGTCAAGTGATTCCGCGCCGACAATGTAGCGGGGCTCAAGCGTACCGCCGAAGTCGTGTCATTCATGCGCATAGGGCTAACGCCTGTATGGATGGGTAGGGGAGCGTCGTGTGCCGGGTGAAGCAGCCGCGGAAGCGAGTTGTGGACGGTTCACGAGTGAGAATGCAGGCATGAGTAGCGATACACACGTGAGAAACGTGTGCGCCGATTGACTAAGGGTTCCTGGGTCAAGCTGATCTGCCCAGGGTAAGTCGGGACCTAAGGCGAGGCCGACAGGCGTAGTCGATGGACAACCGGTTGATATTCCGGTACCCGCTTTGAAACGCCCAGTACTGAATCAGGCGATGCTAAGTCCGTGAAGCCGGCCCGATCTCTTCGGAGTTGAGGGTAGTGGTGGAGCCGATGAACCAGACTTGTAGTAGGTAAGCGATGGGGTGACGCAGGAAGGTAGTCCAGCCCGGGCGGTGGTTGTCCCGGGGTAAGGGTGTAGCCCGTGTGGTAGGTAAATCCGTCACACATTTGAGGGTGAGACCTGATGCCGAGCCGATTGTGGTGAAGTGGATGATCCTATGCTGTCGAGAAAAGCCTCTAGCGAGTTTCATGGCGGCCCGTACCCTAAACCGACTCAGGTGGTCAGGTAGAGAATACCGAGGCGTTCGGGTGAACTATGGTTAAGGAACTCGGCAAAATGCCCCCGTAACTTCGGGAGAAGGGGGGCCATCTCTGGTGAGAGCACGTGCTGCTTGAGCTGGGGGTGGCCGCAGAGACCAGCGAGAAGCGACTGTTTACTAAAAACACAGGTCCGTGCGAAGCCGTAAGGCGATGTATACGGACTGACGCCTGCCCGGTGCTGGAACGTTAAGGGGACCGGTTAGCTGCTTTTCGGAGTGGCGAAGCTGAGAACTTAAGCGCCAGTAAACGGCGGTGGTAACTATAACCATCCTAAGGTAGCGAAATTCCTTGTCGGGTAAGTTCCGACCTGCACGAATGGCGTAACGACTTCTCGACTGTCTCAACCATAGGCCCGGTGAAATTGCACTACGAGTAAAGATGCTCGTTTCGCGCAGCAGGACGGAAAGACCCCGGGACCTTTACTATAGTTTGATATTGGTGTTCGGTTCGGCTTGTGTAGGATAGGTGGGAGACTGTGAAGCGGCCACGCCAGTGGTTGTGGAGTCGTCGTTGAAATACCACTCTGGTCGTGCTGGATGTCTAACCTGGGTCCGTGATCCGGATCAGGGACAGTGTCTGATGGGTAGTTTAACTGGGGCGGTTGCCTCCTAAAGAGTAACGGAGGCGCCCAAAGGTTCCCTCAGCCTGGTTGGCAATCAGGTGTTGAGTGTAAGTGCACAAGGGAGCTTGACTGTGAGACCGACGGGTCGAGCAGGGACGAAAGTCGGGACTAGTGATCCGGCAGTGGCTTGTGGAAGCGCTGTCGCTCAACGGATAAAAGGTACCCCGGGGATAACAGGCTGATCTTCCCCAAGAGTCCATATCGACGGGATGGTTTGGCACCTCGATGTCGGCTCGTCGCATCCTGGGGCTGGAGTCGGTCCCAAGGGTTGGGCTGTTCGCCCATTAAAGCGGTACGCGAGCTGGGTTTAGAACGTCGTGAGACAGTTCGGTCCCTATCCGCTGCGCGCGTAGGAATATTGAGAAGGGCTGTCCCTAGTACGAGAGGACCGGGACGGACGAACCTCTGGTGTGCCAGTTGTCCTGCCAAGGGCATGGCTGGTTGGCTACGTTCGGAAAGGATAACCGCTGAAAGCATCTAAGCGGGAAGCCTGCTTCGAGATGAGTATTCCCACCCTCTTGAGGGGTTAAGGCTCCCAGTAGACGACTGGGTTGATAGGCCAGATGTGGAAGCCTGGTAACGGGTGGAGCTGACTGGTACTAATAGGCCGAGGGCTTGTCCTCAGTTGCTCGCGTCCACTGTGTT
>NZ_JBBBEN010000087.1:0-16847 GCF_037137275.1 Streptomyces pratensis
CACCATCGAGTTCCTCATCTGGGTGGAGAGCGAATTCGGCGTGGAGATCGCCGACGAGGATCTCTCGATCAGACTGATCGACGACCTCGACCTCCTCGCCGACTACGTCAAGAGCCGGATGAAGCAGGACGAGTCCCTGGCCGAACAGCCCAGTTGAGCATCGCATGCCCGCTACCGCCCGAGCCGTCCCCGACGGGGCGAGCCGCGGGAGACCCGGCTCGGCCCCGAGCACGATGCCGCAGAGGACGGAGCGGGCGCCGCCCCCGAGGAGGGCTGATGATCGAAGACATCACCATCGGCCGGGCCACCGCCCGGAAGAAGCCCGGCGAGTTCGAGCTGACGCTGGACCCCCGCATCACCGATCCCGCGTCCTTCAAGGTCAGCTTCCTGATCCTGCTGGACGGCGACCTCGTGATGTCCCCGGAGCACCTGGGGGTGGCGTACATGGCGAGCGTCCTGCGCGCCGCCGGCTTCACCGCCGAGATCCGCGAAGTGGAGCACGGTGACGAGGCGCACGCCTCCGTCGTCGCCCATCTGCGCGACTACCAGCCCGACCTGGTGTGCTTCACCCTGATGAGCCTCAACCTCTCCAGCTGCCTCAGCTTCTGCCGGCAGCTGCGCGAGGCATGCCCCGACACCCCGATCGCCTGCGGGGGCCCGGCCGGGACCTTCGCCGGCCTCGACGTCCTGCGGACCAACCCCTACGCGGACATCGTCGCCGTCGGCGAGGGCGAGCCCATCATCCTGGACCTGGCCCAGCGGCTGTACCTCGAGGAACCCCTCGCCGACTGCCCCGGGATCTGCTATCGCGACGCCGACGGCGAGCTGCGGCAGAACCCCGCGCGGCCCCTGATCCACGACCTGGAGGCGCTGCCCTTCCCCGCCCGGGACCAACTCAGCCAGCACGGCGACAAGCTGGAGTACGTGCGGGTCAGCACCAGCCGGGGCTGCGTCGCCAAGTGCACCTTCTGCTCGGCCCCCCATCTGAACAACCGGGTGCAGGCGGGGAAGGCGTGGCGCGGGCGCGGCCCGGAGCAGATCGTGGAGGAGGTGGCGCAGATCGTCGAGCGCCACCAGTTCCGCACCTTCGACTTCGTCGACTCCACCTTCGAGGACCCCGACGGCGGCCGGGTCGGCAAGAAACGGGCGGGCGCGATAGCCCAGGGCATCCTCGACCGGGGCCTCGACATCTACTACAACGTCTGCATGCGGGCGGAGAACTGGCGCGACACCCCCGAGGACCACGCCCTGCTCGACCTGCTCACCCGCTCCGGCCTGGAGAAGGTGAACGTCGGCATCGAGTCCGGCACGGCCGAGGAGCTCCTGCTGTGGGAGAAGCGCGCCACCGTCGAGGACAACGTCACCATCATCCGCATGCTCCGCGAGCACGGAATCTACCTGGCGATGGGCTTCCTCCCCTTCCACCCGTACGCCACCGTGGAGACCCTCATCGCCAACGCCCGCTTCCTGCGGGACAACTCCGGGCACAACCTGCGCCGGATGACCGAGCGGCTGGAGATCTACCCCGGTACCTCCATCTCCCGCCGGATGGAGGACGACGGCCTGCTCTCACCGACGTACCGGGAGGACCTGGACCCCTACGGCTACGAGTTCGCGGACGAGCGGGTCGGCAAGCTCGCCCGGCACTTCGCCCAGCTCTACAACAACGAGGACTACCACCGCCACGGAGTGATCACCGATCAGTCGGCGGTCTTCGAGTTCGAGACGTACAACGTCGTGCTGCAGACCTTCATCTCGCGGTTGCAACGCCGCTTCGCCCCCCTCGCGGGCGTCGACGAGGTGATGGAGGACTTCAAGGGCGTCGTCCACGAGATACGCCAGGAGATGGGCCAGTTCAACTACAGCTTCTTCATGTCGAACCTGGAGGCGGTGATGAACGACGCCCTCGACACGGAGAAGCAGGCCCGTCAGGTGGTCGAGGTGGAGGAGTACTTCCGCGACCGGCTCGACCGGCTGCGCTCGGAGCAGTTGCGGGTCGGGAAACGTCTCGCCCGGCTGGGAGCCAGGGTCTCGGAGATCAGCTCCACCCTGCCGCCCGTCCGGCCCGGCGGCCTGCCCCGCAACTACACCGGGGAGGGGTCCGGTGCCACCTGGTGAACGTCCGGCCGCGGAGGAGGGCCGGATCGCGGTGTGCAGCCTCAGCAGCCGGGAGCTGCTGGAGCCGCTCTCGGCACTGCCGGACGTGGCGCTGGCCGGGACACTGATGACCGCCAACCTCGGCATCGAGGAGCTGGTGCGCACCCTGGCGTGCCGTCCCGCGATCCGGACTCTGGTCGTATGCGGCCGCGAATCGCCGCGCTTCCACGCGGGACAGAGCCTGCTGGCCCTCTTCCGCGGGGGCGTGGACGCCGACTGCCGGCGGATCAGAGGCGCCGCCGGCTACCTCCCGGTGCTGCCCACCGTCTCCCTGGCGGATGTGGAGCGGGTGCGCTCGCGGGTGGAGCTGGTCGACGCCCTGGGGGAGTGCGATGTCTCGGTGCTGCGCGAGCTGGTGGCGAAGCTGGGCCCGCGCGAGCCCCCCGGCGCGGGCCCGGCCTCCCGGGAGCCGGCCGCCGTGGGGGCGCCGAAGCCCGCGCACGGCGACGGGAGCGGATTTCGACGGCTGCGGGCGGGCGGGAGGCGAAGGGGCATCAGCGGCTCGCTGGACGGCTTCGTCGTCATCAGCCTCGACCGCCGGGCCCGGCGTATCGTCCTGCGCCACTACGGCAGCGATCTCACTCCCCGGCACGAGATGACCGGGGCCCGGGCCGAGTCCATGCTGCTCGGACTGCTGAACGCCGGGGTGATCAGCGAGCCCTCGCACGCCGGCTACCTCGGCGGTGAACTGACCAAGGCCGAGACCGCCTTGCGGCTGGGGCTCGACTACGACCAGGACCTGCCCCTGCGCGCACCCCGAACCCGGGTGCCCGCGGTGCGGCCGGTCCGCGCGCGAAAGGAGATACGGGCCATCAGCGACGCACCGAAGACTCAGCTGACCCTGGCGGAGTTCTGCTCCGCCGTCGTCGAGGGGCTCGGGGAGCAGGGCACGGAACTCGACCCGAACGTCCCGCTGGGCGTCCAGCTGTCCGTGGACTCCGCCCGCATGATCGAGCTGGCCATCGTGCTGGAGGAGGAGCTGGGCCTGGACCTGCCCTCCGACGTCGACCTGCGCCGCTCCAGTCCCCTGGAGCTGTACGGCGCGTTCGCCGCCTGAGCGCGGGGCGGCGCCCCGCCGGGAGGCGTACGGGGGCCGGGGCCCTCACGCGGGCCGGACGCGTAGCTCCTCCTTGATGATCCGCACGGTGACAGCGCCGCTCGGCCCGAGGCTCCAGGCGTCGGGCCCCAGCAGCCGCACGGTGAACGCGTCCGGTGACAGCCGCGGCCAGGAGGCCGTGACGCCCGCGTGTGCCGTGCGCCCGCCCGAGGCCGGACTCTCGGTGAGCAGCACCGTGACCGGGCAGGGCAGCGCGGCGGCGTCCCCCTCTTCGACGATGGCCTCGGTGAATGCGTCGAGCCCGGCCGGGTCCGCCGACGGGCCCGGGCAGAGCAGCAGATGGGCCGGCGGCGGTCCGCCCCGCGCCGCGCGCACCGCCCGGGCCAGGAGGGCGGCACCCGCTCCCGGCGTCCTGTTCGCGATCGCGAGCAGAGCCCAGGGCAGGGCGGGGGACGCGGTGGCCGGGGCGGCGAGCGAATCGTCGGGACCGGCCGTCACCACGGTCAGTTCCGGCGCGAACTCCCGCAGCAGCGGGCCGTCGACCGCACCCGTCGGATCGGCCACCAGGAGCCGCAGCACGGGGCGCGGCCCGGGGGCCCGGAGCACCTGACGCGCGTCGAAGAATGCGGTGCTCATGACAAGCCGTCCGTGAGTCCGAGGGAGAAGTAGTTCTCGAAGCCCAGCAGCCTGCGCATCCTGGGCCCGCTGCGCTCGGCCACCTCCGGCTTCAGGCCGCTGAAGAAGTTCTGCTGCTGCCGCACGTATCCGCGGCAGTAGTAGTTGAGGATGCCGTGGCGCGCCCGCCCGGTGACGTTGGCCCCGGTCTGGTGCCACAGCCGTCCGTCGAAGACCATGACGCTTCCGGCCGGGCCGCACACCGCAACCGTCTCGACGTCGCCCTCGCCCCGGTCGTAGTCCGGCTGGCGGCCCAGGAGGTGACTGCCCGGCACCACGCGGGTGGCGCCGTTCTCCTCCGTGAAGTCGTCGAGCATCCACATGCTGTTGGCCACGAGCGCGTACGGGGGCCAGGGCGGCCGGGCGAACGTCTGGTCGGCGTGCACGTTCATCGGGGAGCCGCCGGGGCCCGCGATGTTCGCGTGGGTGCTGGAGAGCAGGAAATTGAAGCCCAGCACTTCTTCCATCACGTCGAGCGTCGACGGCTCCTGCACGCAGCGCTCGAACTCTTCACCCTTGTTCAGAAGACTGAATACCCGCTGGTTTCCACCGTCGTAGAGAAAGGCGCTGCCGTCCTCGCGCTCCTGTTTCGCCACCTCGATGAGACGGGCGCTGAGCAGCTCGAACTCTTTCTTGGGCAGGGGGGATTCAAGAATGCAATAACCGAATTCCTGAAGATCCGCTATGGCCTTCTGCTTGCTTCCTGTCACGGTCGCATACATGTGACGATTTTATCAGCGGGCACTAGGGGGTGGAAGAAGGGAAGCGACCCGGGGGGAAACGGTCAGGGAATCAGGACGTCGGCCAGCCGGTCCACTTGGGACAGGTGTGCCGCCGTCGGGTGGAACACCACTTCGTCGAAGCCGGCGGCGGCGAGCGCCGTGACCTGTTCGCGCACCTGTTCCGGGGTACGGGGCGTGCCGGCCACGAAGGCGTCCGCCTCGGCCCCGAGGACCCCGAAGTACTCCCGCACGAAACCGGCGGCCTCGTGCGCCACCTCCTCGCCCAGCCAGAACCGCGACAGCGCGACCAGCCGCGGCCGGCCCGCCCTGCCCGCCGCCGCCCACGCCGCGCGCACCTGCTCGGCGGCGGGCGCGATCCGGTCGGGCGCCAGCCCCGGCGCGGTCCAGCCCTCCCCCCAGCGCACGGTCCGCCGCACCGCGGCGGCGCTGAGCCCCCCGATGAGCAAGGGGGGCACGGGTGCGGGGAGGCTGTCCGGGTCGTGGTGCTCCCGCAGCCGCGCCAGCTCCGCCAACTGCCGGTCGAAGGCGGCGCCCCGGGGCCCGAAGTCGCGCTCCGCGGCCTCGAAGTCGTCCGCGCGCACCCCCGGGCCCAGCCCGAGCAGGAACCGGTCGCCCGCGAACGAGGCCACCGTCGCCGCCTCCTTGGCGAGCACCGCCGCCGTGGTGAGGGGGGCCACCAGGATGTTGGTCGTCAGCGTGATCCGCGAGGTCACCGCGGCGGCCGCGGCCAGCACCGGGAGTGGCTCGTGCCCGGGATAGCACAGGCGCTGGGTCGCGGCGACGGTGGCGAAACCCCGGCTCTCGGCCCGGACGGCCCAGTCGATCTGGAGCCTCCCCGAGGCCCCGGGGATGGTGTTGGGGAACGCGATACCGATCTTCATGGGCAGACTCCGCAACGGGGGAGAGGGGGCGGGGCAGGAGGGTCACAGCCCCAACAGCCCGTAGGGGGTGGCGGCGTGTTCAGCCGCCCCGTACGAGGCGTCGGTGACGGACTGGCGGCGGCGGTAGCCGTCGAGTTCGTTGGTCAGCCGCTCCCAGACGGCATCGGCCGAGGCGCCGTCCTCCGGCGGGAGTTCGAGGTCGACCAGCCGGTAGTCGTTCACCCACACCTGCTCGGCGCGCAGGGCCTCCGCGACGGACCGCGCGTGCTCCGCGTCGGCCGACCAGACCCCGGCGCTCAGCCCGTACCGGGTCCCGTTCGCGATGCGCACGGCCTCCGCGTCGTCGTCGGCCCTGATCACCGACAGGACGGGCCCGAAGATCTCCTCCTGGGCCACCGTGCTGCCGGGAGCGACCCCGCTCAGGACGGTGGGCAGGAAGAAGGCGCCCGGGTCCAGGCCCTCGGGCAGGTCGCCGGCGTCCGGGGGGCTGCCGCCGCACACCACTTCCGCCCCCTGCGAGACGCCGACCCGGACGAAGTGCTGGGCGGTACGGGCCTGGTTGCGCGAGACCAGCGGGCCCAGGTCCGTCTCCAGGCTCATCGGGTCGCCCAGGCGCAGCCGCCCGGCGAGCCCGCGCACCCGCTCCACGAAGTCCTCGTACACGTCCGTGTGGACCACCGCACGCGAACCGGCCATGCAGATCTGACCGTTGTGCAGGAAGACGCTCCAGGCCACCCCCGCGGCCGCCCGGTCGAGGTCCGCGTCCCGGAGCACGACGTTGGGGGACTTGCCGCCCAGGTCCAGCCGGGGCGCGGCCCCCGCGCCGGAGACGCCGAGCCGGACGCTCTCGCCCACCGCGTCCGAGCCGGTGAAGGCCACCAGGTCCACGCCCGGAGCCCGCACCAGAGCGTCCCCGGTCGTCCCGCCGGGCCCGGTGACCACGTTCACCACACCGGGCGGCAGCCCGCACTCGTGCAGCAGCCGGACCAGTTCGAGCGCGGTGACCGAGGTGAACGAAGCAGGCTTGATCACACAGGTGTTGCCCGCCGCGATGGCGGGCGCGATGCGCCACGCGGACAGCAGCAGCGGCAGATTCCACGGGACGATCGCCGCGACCACGCCGAGGGGATGCCAGCGCAGATACCGCGTGCCCGCCCCGCCGCGCCCCCGGGCCAGCCGCTCGGGCAGCTGCTCGGCCCACCAGGCGCTCCAGTCGAAGGCCGCGCGGGCGCCGGGGACGTCCGCGCCCAGGGCCTTGCGCAGGGTCGTGCCGTTGTCGCGCACCTCCAGTTCGGCCAGCCGCCCGGACTCCTCGGTGAGACGCGCGGCGGCCCGCCGCAGCACCGCCGCCCGCTCCCGGGGCTCCATCCGGGGCCAGGGGCCCTGGTCGAACGCCCGGCGCGCGGCGGCCACCGCCTCGTGGACATCGCTCTCGCCGCAGCGCGGCACGTCGGCGAGGTGGCGCCGGGTGGCAGGCTCGAACGACCGGAAGGTCGCGCCGTCGCACGCCTGGGCCGGCCGGCCGTCGACGTATCTCGGGAAGTGTTCGCCCATCGGGGCCTCCTGGTCCAGCTCGGTCATGGTCGCCGGGTCCGGCACACGCCTGCCCGCCCGCCTCGCGGCGCGCGGGCAGCTCACTCCCGCACGGCACGGCCGGCCGCCGGCCCCCGGTCGAGGAACTCGTCCACGGTCAGGGCGCGGACCTCGATCCGCCCCCGCGCCTCCTGACCGGGCACGGCCACCGCCGCGAGGTAGGGCGCCGCCACCCCGGCCAGGTCCCGCACCCGCCACGGGCGGCCGTCGCCGCCCAGGGTCGTGACATCGCCCGGCCGCTCCCGTGCCGTCGGGCACACGGGCGTGCGGAGCCCCTGGACGAGGCGCCCGCCCCACGCCTTGACGCTCGCCTCCTTGCGCACCCACAGCCGGAAGAACAGCTCCGGAGCCGTGTGCACGGGACGGGCCGCCACCGCCGCCGCCTCCTCGGCCGGGAAGTACCGTCGCGCGATCTTCGCGGCGGCCACCGGCCGCACCCGCTCCACGTCCGCTCCCACCGCGCTGCCCCACGTCACCGCGAGCAGGGTCAGGCCCGCGGTGTGCGAGAGGCTGAAGGCCGGCCGGGCGCCGGTCCCCTGCCCGAGCAGTTCGGGCTTGCCCTCACCGCGTACGGCGAAGCGCAGCGCGGTCGGGGCCACCCCGGTCAGCGCGCCCAGACAGCGTGCCAGCACAGCGTGGCTGAGGGCGAACTCGTCCCGGTCCGCGGCCGACCGCAGCCGGGCCATCCGCTCCCGGTCCTGGGCGGGCAGCAGCTCCCGGGCGCGTGCCGTCACCTGGGCGGTGGCCCGGGTGGACACGCACCACAGGAGCACACGGGCGGGAACGGCGGTCATGCCGGGTCGCGGAGCAGGACGGGCAGCTCGGCGACGCCGAGCGGCAGCAGCTGGGAGGTGTGCTCCACATCCCTCGCCGGGACCGCCAGCCGGGTACGGGGGTATGCGGCCAGCAGCCGCCCGATGCCGGTGGTGAGCTGGACGGTGGCGAGGTCGGCCGCCGGGCACCGGTGCGGCCCGGCGCCGAAGGCGAGCGTCGGCGTCCGCGCGCGGTCCACCAGGAGCTCGTCGGGCCGCTCCAGCAGACGCGGGTCGCGGCAGGCCGCCGAGACCAGGGGGAGCACCGGGCTGCCCGCCGGCACGGTGCGCCCGGACAGCTCGACGTCCCGCGTGGCCAGCCGCAGCAGGCCGTCGTTGCTGGACGGGTAGAACCGCAGCAACTCCACGACGGCGTCGGGCACCAGCTCGGGCTGTGCCACCAGCCGGTCCCGGAGCCCCGGGGTGGCGAGCACCCCGTAGAGGTGACGCGCCAGCAGGTCGCGGATGCCGATGTAGCCGGAGATGACGAGCCCGTGCAGCAGCGTGGTCCGCTGCGTGTCGGTCAGCGCTCCGCCGCCCGCCTCCGGGTCGTCGCGGCCCAGCAGCACGGTCGCGACGTCGTCCCCCGGCTCCCGGTCGCGTTCCTTGAGCAGCGTGGCGAAGGCGTCCGCGAGCCGGTCCCGGCAGGCGTCGGTCTCCGGGCTCTCGGCGTCCCCGGACATCAGCAGTGTCTCGACGTCGCCGGTGACGTGCTGCCACCGCGCCCCCCGGAAGCCCAGGAGCTCGACGACGACCCGTCCGGCGAACGGCGCGGTATAGGACCTGACGAGGTCCACCGGGCCCGGCTCCTCGCCCAGCCCGGACAGCAGCTCCCCGGCGATCGCCTCGATGCGCGGACTCCAGCGCGCGATCCGGCCGGGGCCGAACGCCGAGACGACCGGAGTGCGCAGAGCGGTGTGCTGCGGCGGGTCGAGGTCGACGATGCCGGTGCCCTGCCCCCGGCCGAAGCCCTTGCCGGGCAGGACCGCCGCCGCATACCGGCTGAAGGCCGGATGGGTCAGCACCGTCCTCACGTCGCTGTCCCGGGTGACGAGATACAGCTCGCCCCCGTCGGCCAGGCGCACCCGGCTGACGGGTTCCTCTGCGAGCAGCCGTCCGTACTGCGGCGGGACGGTGCCGCCCGGGCCGGCGGGATAGGGGAAGACGTCGCCCGCTGCCGCGCTCATCGACCCGCCCCTCGCGGATAGGCGGTGAGCTTGCGCACGGACGGCTCCACCGGCTCGAACGGGAAGTCCTGGGCCAGCACCCGGTTGTCGAGCTGGTGCTCCACCACGATGGTGCCGGCGCCGTAGTCCTCGGCGATCTGCTCCACGTCCTCCGCGGTGACCAGACCGGTCGGCCGGCCCAGCAGGGTGGCGATGCCCTGGGCGGGAGCCAGGATCTCCAGGGCGAAGCCGCGGGCCAGGTGCTGGCGGTGGGTGTGGGAGGCCACGATGAGGAAGTTCTCGTCGTTGTCGAAGAGGAAGTGGCACAGGGCGCGGGCCTGGAGGAAGCGCCGGGGGCGCTCGGTGTAGTGCCGACTGGAGACCAGGACCGGGCCGGCCGCCGCGTTCCGGCTGCCGTACGCCACGAGCCCGCGGTCGACGTAGGGCACCGGCTCCGTGTAGTACGTGAGCAGGGCGTCGGGGTCGAAGCGCTCGGTGTCCGCCACACCGGCCCAGGCGCGGACCCGGTGGGCCAGTTCGTAGCCCAGCTGCCAGGGGTTCTCCAGGCGGTCCGGGTCGTAGAACAGCTCACGCACGTCCGCGCAGATGTCCCGCAGTTCGGCGATCGCCGAGTCGGCGGGACGCCCGGGCGGCGGGTCGCCGGCGACCCGCCGGGCCCGTTCGATCCACTGGAGCTGGTCGGCGATCCGGTCCGGATGGACGGAGTTGAAGAAATCCAGGCCCATCACTTCGGGCAGCTCGCGGCCGGCCCGTGCGATGGCCTGCGCGTAGGGGGCGGACTCCGTGTACGGATCGAGACCCAGGCGGGCGGCGCAGCGGCAGAACTCCGCCTCCTCCTCGCCGGTGGCCGTGATCGCGGCCCACTCCTGCTGCAACGGGGTGCCGTCGACCTCGCGTTCGACCAGCCGGGCGACGACGGCGTCGACGAAGCCGCGCAGCGTCTCGGCGAGGGACGCGCTGCTGACGACGGCGTTGCCCCGGCCCAGGAAGCGGGTGCCCCCGCGCGGGTCGGGGCCGCCGTCGGGCATCCACACGATCCGGGTCTGGTAGCCCTCGGGCACGAACAGCACGTCGGGCCAGCGGAAGCCGTCGCAGGCGGCGCGCAGGATGTGCCGCCGGGAACGCGACCACCAGGAGCCGCGGGGGTCGCCGACGCCGTTGCGGTAGGCGAAGCGCAGCTGCGAGATCTGCGTCCCGGGACGCGCGTCGGCCAGCAACGACCACCAGTTGAAGGCGATCCACTCGGCGAGCGGGTACAGCGAGCCCACCGTGTACGGCCTGATGGCGCCCGCCTGCGGGTCCTCCACCGTCGTCAGGGGCGGAAGGTCCCCGATGGACATCTCGAAGTCGGCCCAGGTGGCGCCGGTCTCGCCTTCGGCCTGGGCGGGCGGCGGCTGCCATTTCCAGCTGAGGGAGAGGTCGGGAAGTGTGGTCACGCTATGCCCTCCGGCCATTCGCTCGGGTGCAGGGTGTAGCCGGTGTACTCGCCGGGCGTCCGCCCGGTCAGCCGGAACTCGTGGACCGCGTCGCCGTCCCGGTGCCACGCGTACCGGGGGAAGCCGTGCTCCCAGGGATGCCCGAGCCGCCCCTCCGTCAGCGCGGCGCTCAGCAGCTCGGCCGGAGCCCGCTCCTGCGGCCCCTCCCAGGACAGCGCGTCCGCAGTGGCGGGCCGCCAGTGCGTGAAACGCGCTGTGGCCGCCAGCTCCCGCCGGTTCTCCGCGCCCGGCTCGGTCGCGGACCTGCGCTCTTCGCGCCGTCGTTCTGGCGCTCGTACCTCGGGCACGTCAGACCTCCACAGAATGTGAGAGTGCGGGTGGGAAGGGGAAGGGGGCAGTCGCGGTGACGAAGGCGAAGGCCGGGGCGGTCGCGGTGACGGGGGGCCGGGCGCGAGCGGTGACGCGGGAGCGTGGTCAGCCGGGTGTGCCGAGCGCGCGGCCCGTCCAGCCCTCGGGGGCGGCCCGCCCGTGCAGCCTGCTCAGGGTGGCCGGGATGTCGACGGGCGAGGCAGCGGCCGTGTCGGCGTGGCCGGCGGCGAAGCCGGGTCCGAGCCCGGCCCAGAACGACTCCCGGCGGTGCCAGCCGCTCTGCCAGGTCCGGTGCACATGGGTGGCCCATCGGGGGTCGCCCAGCGGGAGGTAGCGCCAGTCCGCCGGTTCCATGATCAGGTCGGGGGCGCCGGCCGTCGCGGCGCCCGGGTACACCTCCTCGCGGGTGTGCACCGCGTCGAAGAAGGGGCGGCCGGTCCGGGGGTTGAGGATCTCCATGAGCGCCGCGCCGACCTCGGCGCGCACCCGTTCGTAGTCCTGCTCGCGGACGGTGCCGTGCTTGTAGCGGTCGCGGACGTTGATGTTCGTCCCGTGCGTGCCCTGCACCGCCTCGAAGGCCGTCGTGCGTGACCAGTCGACGCCCCCGTCGGGGGTCTTGGTCAACAGGCCGGCCCGTTCGAGGTCGTCGTTGATGGAGCAGTAGTCGCGCAGCGGCCCGAACCCGATTTCGGAGAAGGCCAGCACGTCCGTGTGGTCGTCGGCCAGCCCGAGAGCGTCCTGGATCACCTGATCGCAGGTGCGGTACGCGGCGAACACCGCGCTCTCCTGCTCGTGTTCCGGCCCGTGCTCCAGTTCCTGCCAGTAGATGTGCGAAGTGCGGTCGATGCTGGTGAGGTTGACGATCACGACGTTCGACTCGGGGAGCAGCGCGAGGGCCGCCTTGCCCCGCTGACGGTCCGCTTCCAGCAGCCGCGGCAGCAGCTGCTCGCGGGGCTGGCCTGTCCAGAAGATCGAGACGTCGTGGACCGGGCGGATGCCCTGTTTGGCCAGCCTGCGCTGAAGGTCGCGCGGATGGCAGGCGTGCAAGGTCGCGTGCATCGGGTAGCTGATCACCGCCCCGTCCATCGGCTCGACGGGATGGGTGCCGAACAGACCGATGGAGGCGAAGCGCAGACCCGCGAAGGACTCCTGCTGCCACAGCAGCGGGTGGCGCCGGTCGCCGGAGCCGAGCACCTGTGGCGCGTACTCGGGATCGTGACAGGTCCAGTAGGAGAAGAAACCGTGATCGGCGGCCCGCTGACCGGTGAGGACGCTCAACAGACCCGGGGGCTCGTAGGGAGTTCCTTCGGCCAGAAGCGCTCCGTGGGACCCCTCGGAGCGGAGCCGGGCGAATCCTGGCAGGAGACCGGCGGCACACCAGCGGTCAAGCAGCGCGGGCGCCGCGCCCTCCGTGATGATGACGATCGTACGTTGCTGCTTTGTCACCCAGCACTCCCTCGTCCGGCGGTCCGGGGATACAGGCATGCCATGTACGGGATGTCGGCGGCGTGTTGTGTTCCGGGCGGGCGGCAGAGGAGGGCCGCGGGACGCGGGGGCCACGCCGATAGCACGGTGCGACGGTACATGCTCGGTATTTCTCCTGTCCCCCTCTGGATGATGATGACTGAAAGTGGTGGGGGGAGGACGGTGTGGACGGGGCCTGGTCGGAAAGGGCGGCGCGGCGTGCCACCTCGGGTTCCGATGCCCTCACCGACGCCCGGCCGGGGCGCGGCGGACGGGGGTGAGGTCCGGACGGTGATGGCATTTCGGACAACCGGCCAGGGAGGAGCGCCGCCGTTCTTGACAGTGCGCGACGCCGGTCGATTAGAGTTGCGCACCGCTCCGGTTTCCTGGAATCCCCCCTCTCAGAGATCCGTTACGACGTCTGTCGCTTCTCCGAGCGCCTCTCGCACCCATTCCGTTCGAGCTCGTCCGCTGACGAGTGAGACACACGTGCCACCTGGGGCGGGGCCCGCAGCTGCTTGTTCTTCCAACGCCGGGCCAGGGTTCGGGCATGTCTCGACCGATGTCCACCAAGGGAATCGATGTCCACCTAAGGAAAGGACGCGATATGTCCGTGCTGGGCCTCGGCGGATCAGGTCATGACTGGGCGGCATGCGCCACCGACGGCGAACGTCTCGCCGCGGTCGACGAGGAGCGCCTGATGCGGAGCAAGTACGGTCTGGGCGCCGACCTGCTGGCAGGCGTCAGCCGCCGGGCGTGCCTGGAACAGCTGGACACGACCGCGTCCGACGTGGACCACGTGGTCGCCTGCGAACTGGTTCCGCGCCCCTTCTACCACTCCTTCCGCCGCCGGGTGCGGGTGATCAACCACCATCTCGCCCACGCCTACAGCGCGTTCGGAGCCTCGGGCATGGCCCGGGCCGCGGTGCTCGTGTGCGACAACTCCGGCAGTCTGACTGCCGGCGACAAGACCGGGGCCGGCGCCCGCGAGGCCGAGACCATCAGTTCGTACGTGGCCGACGAAGGCGGTATCCGGCTGGTCGACCGCGTCAGCGGCGCCCATATCGTGGACGCGGGCTCGGAGAGCGCCTACTACCAGCCCGGCGAGACCGACAACTCGCTCGGCCACTTCTACCGCACCGCGAGCATCGCCATCGGCCTTGCCTACACCGGGCCCAAGACCCGGTTCCCGGTCAGCGAGGACGGCAAGACGATGGGGCTGGCCCCCTACGGCGACGAGCGCTTCGTCGACGAACTGTCGGAACTGGTCACGCTGTTGCCCGAGGGAAGAGTCAGCATTTCGGCGAGCAAGTCCACGCACGTCCTCTCCCGGCTCGCCAAGGACGCCGACTTCGACACGAAGGCGGCGATCGCCCGGGCGGCGCAGGAGGTGCTGGAACGCGCCCTGGTGCACTGCGCGCGGGCCCTGCACGAGCGGACCGGCCTGACCGACCTGTGCCTGGCCGGGGGAGTGGCCCTCAACAGCGTCGCCAACGGCCGCATTCTGAAGGAGACCCCCTTCGAGCGGATCTTCGTGGTTCCCGCCGCCGGCGACAACGGCATCAGCCTCGGCTGCGCCTACTACGGGCTGCACGAACTCGAAGGCGTGCCCATGGACCGCCTGCCGGCCCTGCGGGACGCCTATCTGGGCCCCGAGTACCCACGCGCCCGGGCCCAGCGGGCCGTCGCGGGCTCCGGGCTGCCCGCCCGCACCCCGGAGGACCTGCCCGGGACGGTCGCGGGGCTGCTGGCGGACGGCAAGATCGTGGGCTGGTGGGACGGGCGCAGCGAGTTCGGGCCCCGGGCGCTGGGGCACCGCAGCATCTTCGCCGCCCCCTTCCCGGCCTCCGTACGCGACCACCTCAACGACCACGTCAAGTTCCGCGAGTGGTTCCGCCCGTACGCTCCTGTGATCCGTGCCGAGCGCAGCGCGGAGTTCTTCGACCTCGGCCAGCCCTCCCCGTACATGCTCATCGTCACGAAGGTGACCCGGCCCGACGCCATCCCCTCCGCCACTCATGTGGACGGCACGGCTCGGCACCAGACGCTGGAGGAGCACCAGAACCCCTCCGTCCACCGCCTGCTGGGCGAGTTCGAGCGGCTCACCGGCTGTCCCGTGATCCTCAACACCTCCTTCAACGTGGCCGGCCAGCCCATCGTCGAGACCCCGGAAGAAGCGGTCGAGGCCTTCGTGTCCATGAACCTGGACCACCTCGTGGTCGGCGACCAACTGGTGAGCAAAGGCTGAGCGGAGAGGCTGCCCCATGTCCGTACTGGTGGTCGGCGGCGGGCCGGCGGGGCTGGCGGCCGCACTGTTCCTGGCCCGGGCCGGCGTCCCGGTCGTCCTCCTCGACCGCAGGACCGGCACGTCCACCCTGCCGCGCGCCACGCACGTCACCCGGCGCACCGCCGAACTGCTGCGAGAGGCCGGGGTGCAGGACGCGGTCGCCGAGGCCGGTTTCGAGGTCGTCACGGGCCACGACCCGCGCGTCGACACCGAACCCGAGCGCGTCATGCCCCGCACCGTGGTCGGCGTCCGCTCGCTCAGCGAGCTGGACGGCGCCGAGGTGCTGGAGACCGGCGCGGAGGAACTCGCGGTCCCGGGCCCCTGCCCGCCGTACTGGTGCGGCCAGGACCGCATGGAACCGCTGCTGCGCGAGGCCGCCGAACGGGAGGGCGCGGATGTGCGCTTCGGTCACGAACTGACCGGCCTGACGGTCCGCGAGGACGAGGTGGCGGCCCGGGTACGCCGCCCGGACGGGCGGACGGAGATGCTCGCCGCCCGCTACCTGATCGCCGCCGACGGGGCGCACGGCACCATCTCGGAGCGGGTCGGCATCGCCAGCACAGGTCTGGGCACGGTCGCCTCCCGCACCAGCATCTTCTTCCGGGCGGACCTCGGCCGCCTGGTCAAGGGGCGCCGATTCTTCATGAGCATGATCGAGAATCCGGAGTTCACCGGGGCGGTCATGCAGCTCAACGGCGCACACGCCTGGGCGGCCGCCGTGGAGAGCCGGGACATCGGCGAGGGTCGCCCGGACCCGGGCCGGTGCCTGGATCTCGTGCGCGCCGCGATCGGCGACCCGGGTACGGCCGTGGAGCTCACCGGGACTCTGCGCTGGCAGGCCCGGCACAAGATCGCCGAACGTTACCGTCGCGGGCCGGTGTTCCTCGTCGGGGACTCCGCCCACCTGCACCCGCCGGCCGGCGGCTACGGCTCCAACATGGGGATGCAGGACGCCCACAACCTGGCCTGGAAGATCGCGGCCGTCCTCGGAGGCTGGGCGGCGCCCGGCCTCCTGGACACCTACGACACCGAACGGCGACCGGTCGGCTTCGCCACCGCCCAGCAGACCCTCCTCCTCGACGGGGTGCCCTCGGAACGGCTCGACGGCGCGGTCCCCTGCGACCCCCGTCTGATCATCATGGGCTACCGCTACCACTCGACGGCCGTGCCCGGCTCCGAAGCGGCGCCCGACGGCGCCTTCCCGCCCGCGTTCGACCTGTCGGGGGCCCCCGGCACCCGGCTGCCGCACCTGTCGGTACGCCTCGCGCACACCCCGGCGGCGGAGCCGGTCTCCACCCTCGATCTGTGCGGAACGACCCAGCACGGCCCCCACCTCGCCCTGCTCGCCACCGACGACCGATGGGAGCGCACGGCCGCCGGGGTCGCGGCCGAGCTCGGCGTCCCGGTGAGGGCCCACACCGTCCTGACCGACCCCGCCTCGCCCGCCGGCTTCGCACGGACCTGCGGTACGGGGCCCGGCGGCGCGCTCCTGGTGCGGCCCGACGGCTTCGTGGCCTGGCGCGCCCGGTCGGCCGAACCCCCACGGGACGTCCTGCGCCACCGACGGCTCGCGTCGGCGGTACGCGCCATCACCGCCCCGTACCCCAACCGCGCCGCCTCCTCACCGCTGACCCTTCGGAGTGGTCCATGACATCCCACCGCCCCTTCTGCACCTGCTGGCCCGGTGCCACGGTGTGGCTCACCGGAGCGCCGGGAGCGGGCAAGACGACCGTCGTGACCGGGCTCGCCCGACGTCTGGAGGCGGCAGGCCGGCGGGTGCACGTCCTGGACGGGGACGAGCAGCACGCACTGTTCGGCACCGGCCCGGCGCCCGGCCGTGTGCGGTGCGCCACCGACGTCCACCGGGTCGGTCTGGTCGCCGAGGTGCTGGCCCGCAACGGCGTCCTCGCCCTGGTGCCGGTGGCCGTCGCCGACGCGAAGCAGGCGGAAGGCGTCCGCCGCCGCCACACCCGGTCGGCCACCACCTGCCTGGAGGTGTACGTCGACGCAGGGCCCGAGGGCGCCGACGTCCCGAGCCCGGCCCCCGACCGGCGCGACCTCACCCTTCCGGCGTACCGGCTCAGCGTGGAGGAGTCGGTGACGGAACTGGTGAACCTCCTCAAGCAGCGCGAACTCGCTTGAGCGCAGGCGTCCTCCCCCGGACACGAGGGCACGAGGCCGTGCGG
>NZ_JBBBEN010000087.1:16897-33536 GCF_037137275.1 Streptomyces pratensis
CCCCCCCCCCCCCGCCCCCCCCCCCCCCCCCCCCCCCCCCCCCCCCCCCCCCCCCCCCCCCCCGGCGCCGGCCGTCGTGGCTCATTCCGGACGGTGAGCCACCGCGGCTTCAGTACTGTCGCGGAACACACGCGGTGCCCCTGGTCCATGTCACCACAGCCGGTGTCGGCAGGACGAGGAACGAACGAACAGCACCACGGAACAGAAGACGGAACAGAAGGGCGACAAGTGAGCGAGCACAGGAGCGGGTCGGACAAGGCGGCCCTGTCCGCCGAAGAGGTGCGCCAACTCGCCGACCGTGTGAGGGGTGAGGTCTTCCTGCCGGACGAGCCCGGGTACACCGAGCGCGTGAACGGCTTCGACCGCGCCGTCGAGCACCGTCCGGCGGTGGTCGTCGCCGTCGCGAACGCTCAGGACGTCGTGGAGTCGGTCCGCTTCGCCCGCGACCACGACTGGGCGGTCGCGGTCCAGACCACCGGCCACGGCGCGGCCCTGCCCGCCGACGAGAACACCCTGTTCCTGGCGACCCGCGCGATGAACGGGGTCGAGGTGGACCCCGAGCGGCGCGTGGCGCGGCTGGAGGCCGGGGTGCTGTGGGAGGAGGTCCTGCCGGCCGCGGCCGAGCACGGCCTCGCACCTCTCAACGGCTCGGCCCCCTTCGTCGGCGCCGTCTCCTACACGCTGGGCGGAGGCATCGGCGTCCTGGCGCGGCGCCACGGATACGCGGCCGACCACGTACGGCGCATCGAGGTCGTCACCGCGGACGGCGAACTGCGGGTCGCCACGGAGGAGGAGAACCCGGACCTCTTCTGGGCGCTGCGCGGAGGCAAGGGCAACTTCGGCGTCGTGACGGCCATCGAGGTCGGGCTGTTCGAGGTGGAGCGGGTCTACGGCGGCGGCCTCTTCTTCCCGGCCGAGTCCGCCGCCGAGGTGCTGCACTTCTACAGCGAGTGGGCCGCCGGGACGCCCGAGGAGATGAGCTCCTCGTTCTTCATGCTCGACTGGCCCGACGCCGACGGGGTCCCGCCGGAGCTGCGCGGCAAGTTCGCCCTCCATCTGCGGCTGTGCTACCTCGGCTCGCCGGAGGAGGGCGCGCGGCTCATCCAGCCGCTGCGCGACCTCGCCCCCACTCTGCTCGACACGGTCGTGGACATGCCGTACACCGAGGTGGGCACCATCCACAACGACCCGCCCACGCCCGGCCGTTACCACATCAACACCTTCCAGCTCAGCCGCTTCGACCACGACGTGGTCGACGCCGTTCTCTCCCAGGTCGGCCCCGGCAAGCAGAGCGCGGTGGGCCTGGAGCTCCGTCAGCTCGGCGGAGCGCTGGCCCGCCCCCCGAAGGCGCCCAACGCCGTCGCCCACGTCGACGCCCCCTTCCAGGTGTACGCGGCCGGAGTGCTGGGCATCGGTGAGGACGATGCCGTACTGGCGGACCAGGACCGGGTCGTGGAACTCTTCGAGCCCTGGGACAGCGGCACCCGGATGCTCAACTTCATGGCCGGCGTCGCCCACACCGACGCCGCCTACGTGAGCCAGGCGTACACCCCCGAGGCCTACGCACGGCTGCGCGCCCTGAAGACCGAGTGGGACCCCGGCAACATGTTCCGCGTCAACCACAACATCCCGCCGGTTCCCCCAGAGGCGTAGCCGCCCTCACCTCCCAGGGCGGTCCCCGGAGCCCCCGGGGACCGCCCGCTCTCGGAACGCCGCTCCTCTGCTCACCAGCCGACCCAGCCAGCCGAGCGATTACGGAGACACGGATGAACGAGCACGTCGACACAGCGGACAAGGGCCCGAACAAGCAGATGGTGGAGCTGCTCCAGGGGGCGTGGCGGGCGCGCGCCATCCACGTCGCCGCCGAGCTGGGCCTGCCGGACCTGCTGGAACAGGGCGAGCGCACCGTGGCCGAACTGGCCGAGCTGACCGGCACGCACGCCCGGACGCTCGGCCGTCTGCTGCGCGCGCTGTCCGCCTTCGGGGTCTTCCAGCGGCATGCGGACGGCCACACCTATTCCCAGTCGCCGCTGTCGGCCGTGCTCGTCACCGAGCCGGGAAACGCCGAGTCCACCGACGCGCGGTTCATGGCGGCGAACTGGCACTGGGCGGCGTGGGGCGACCTCCTGCACTCGGTGCGCACCGGTGAGTCCTCCTTCGAGGTCGCCAACGGCGGGGTGTCGTTCTGGGAGTTGACCAAGAACGACCCGGACGCCAAGGAGCGGTTCAACGCGGCCATGAACGCCGTGTCGCGGGAGGAGAGCACCGGGGTCGCCAGGACGTACGACTTCTCCGGGGCCCGGACGGTGGTCGACGTCGCGGGCGGGCTCGGCAGTCTCCTGGCCGCGATCCTCACCGAGCACCCCCAGGTGTCCGGCACGATCCTCGAACGCCCCGAGATCGTGCCCCTCGCCCAAGCACGCCTGGAGGCGGCGGGCGTCGCCGGGCGGTACGAGGTCGTCGCCGGGGACTTCTTCGAACAGGTGCCCGCCGGTGCGGACCTCTACACGATCAAGCGCGCCCTGCACGACTGGGACGACGACACGATCGTGCGCATCCTCCAGCAGATCAAGGAGGCGATGCGGCCGGACTCCGTCCTGCTGATCATCGAGGGCGTGGTGGACGAGGAGTCCGACCAGGAAGCCCTGTTCCGGGGTCTGCTGCTGACCGTCCTGGTGGGCGGGCAGGACCGGCCGGAGTCGGACTACCGGGCCCTGGCCGAGCGGGCGGGCCTGCGCGTCGTGCGCACGGTTCCGGTCAGCGACGACCTGCGCATCCTGGAGACCCGCCGGGACTGACACCGCCGGGCCAGGGCCACGACGGGCCCGGACCACGACGAGCGTGTGCGAGCGCCGGGGCGGGCTATCCGTCCCGGCGCTCGCACAGAGCCGTCCGGCCGGGCGCGAAGAGAACGGTAGGCCCCGCGACACCCCGGCCAGGCCTGCCCCGGCGTGATGACTGCGTCGCAGGCCCGGTGCGCTCGCCACGGCGGAACGCGGGCCCGGTCGCCGCCGCCCTCAAACGGCTGGACCACTTCGTCCGCGCCTCACGCCCCGGTGGATTCCGCATCCGAAGGCGACATGCTGGCCCGGCCCTCTTCATCGAGCCTTCGACGGCTTCTCATCCCTTTGGCCCACGTCACTCTCCCCGCGCACAGCCGTAAACGTAGCCGCGCGGTGTCCGCCGGACGCCCCTGGTCGAGTCATCCCCGCATCTCCGGCGGGCACCGCCGGTTTCGACGCGAAAGGCAATCGTATATCCCGGCTTTCCGCACGCTGCGTGGTAATTTTCGCTGCGTCCGTGGGCCGGTCGGACTCGATAAAGGGAGTGCCATGACTGAATCACCGCATGTGAATCTCCAGGGAAAACGGGCCCTGGTCACCGGAGGCGCACGGGGGCTGGGCGCGTCGATCTCCACGAGCCTGGCACGCGCCGGTGCGTCGGTGCTGGTAGCGGACGTGCGCGCCGAGCAGGCGCAGGCCCACTGCCGGCGCTTGAAGGACGAGGGCTGCGAGGCGGAGTCCATCGAACTGGATGTGCGCGACGCCGCCGCGGTGGCTGCCGCCTACCGCGCACTCGACCAGGCGGACCAAGGCGTCGACATTCTGGTCAACAATGCGGCGGTGGACGTCTCCAAGCCCATCGAACACCTTTCTGCCGAGGAAGTGACCCGCGTCGTCACCACCAATCTCCTCGGACCGATGTACCTCTGCCTGGAATCCTACCGGCGCATGATCCGCCGCGGCGGGGGCCACATCATCAATATCCTGTCCACGGCGTCGAACCGGACGTGGACGGAGGCCGGGGCCTATGCGGCCGGGAAATCGGGCCTGCGCGCCTTCACCCATACGCTGTTCAAGGAAGCGCAGCGCGACTGCCCCGCCATCGGAGTCACCGGCATCATCGCCGGCGGCATGGAGACCCCCTTCGTTCTCGAACGCTTCCCCGACGCCGACACGTCGAAGCTCCAGAGCCCGGACATCGTGGCGGACACGCTGCTCTACGCCCTGTCCGTACCCGTCGGCAGTGTCGTTCCGGAGCTCGTCGTCGTCCCGCGCAGCGAGTCGTCCTGGCCCTGAGGGCCACGGGGCTCGCGTCGCGGAGCTACGCCGTCGCTCTGGCCAGGGCGGCACGGGCGGCACAGGCCGCCGAGGGGCCGAGGCCGCTGGCTCTCGCCGACCGCCGCCGCCCCGGGTCCTGCGCCGGGAGCGCCGGGCCGACGCGGTGATCGCCTGGTCTCCCCGTGCGTCCTCACGAACCGGACGGACGGTCACCGCTGACGGGTCCGCACCCCGCCAAGTTTTCTGACGCTTCGTCAACACTCAACCGCTGGCGGGCTGTCGCCCCGGTGCCGCTCCTGCCTACGCCTCGACCCACCCGTGGCTCACGGCGGCACGCACCAGGCGCTCCCGGACGTTCAGGATCTGCTCACCGGTCAGCGCCGGCTTGCTGACGAGCAGGGTCTCCGTGACCTCGTCGGTGAAGTCCTTGACGGAGAGGACCTCGCACGTGGGGTCGTCCAGATCCGCCGGAGCGCTCGGCGCCGGCGCCGCACGCGGACCCGTGCGGGAGGCGGAGAGCAGAGGGTCGCTCGCGAGGGAGACGGCGGACGCCTTCAGGCCGCGGTCGCCGTCCTCCAGGGCGAAACTCACGACGACACCGGGGCTGATCAGCGACTTGTCGATCAGGAGGTCGTTGACATGGAGGAACACGTCGGAGCCGCCGCCGTCGGGTGAGACGAATCCGTATCCGCGCACCTCGTCGAACCGGATGACCTTGCCCGTAGCCATAATCAGCCCCACACTTTTCGATGAAACGCTCGGCGCCTGTACATCGTGCAACCGCACACGCGGCCGGTCGGCGGCTCCCGTCGAGCCCGGCCGATCGCGCCCACAGGCTATACGCGGGGAATCGGGGGCGACAGGCCCGTCGGCGCGGCCGACGGCCAAAGGGCCGGTGACCGGCCCGCCGCGCACCGAGTACGGAGGGCGGCGGAACGGCGAGCACGGCGGGCTCCGGAGCCGAAGGGCCGGCGTGCCGCCGCTCCCGCGGTGGGGGCCTCAGGCCGCCCCGCCGTTGGCGCCGCCGGGACCTGAAGCGGCTTTGATCCCCCGGGTGATCTCGTCCAGGACCGAGAGCTTCGGCGCGGCCTTGTTGACGTCGAACCCGGACCGGACCACGACGAGCATGCCGGTGGAGGCGGGGGAGGGGAACACCAGCGATTCCACGTAGCCGTCGTCGCCCTTCTCCGTCACCACCTTCCACCGCACCGCGTAGCCCTTCTGGCCCGCGACGGTGACGGCTTCGGACTTCAGCTCCTCGTGCGAGGTGATCTTCCCGTAGGTCTCCCCTCCGTAGGACTCCTCGGCGTTGACGGCGATGTCCTTCTTCGCCACCTCCTCAGGGGTCCCCTCGGCCAGCTCCAGGGCCGCCGCCGGAGCCGAGAACACTCCGCCGCGCACGCAGGTCTCAGCGGTGTCTCCGGGGCAGGGGTGCTCCCCCGTCGTCAGCCCGGCGCCGACCGCCCCGGACCTGCCCTCCCAGCCCTCGGGCACCGGCAGGCTGATCCCCGCCGCCAGGTCCGTGGCGAATCCCGGTTCCGTCGGCGGGGCCGGCTCGCCGGGGCCGTTGTCCTCGCTGCCCCTCCCGCTGTCCTTTCGGCCGGCGTCCGGCGCGTCGGGGCTCGCGGACGGCGAGGAGGCCGCGGCGCCCGGCCGCCCGCCCTCCTCGCCCAGCAGGTACACACCGCCCCCGATGGAGGCGAGCACCACGGCGCCGACGACCACGCCGACGCCGACGCGAACGCGGCGACGGCGCATCGCGGCGGGCGACGCGCGGACGTGGCCGGTCCACCGCGCGCCGTCCCACCAGCGTTCCTGGGCGGGGCCTTTTCCTGAGTGCCCGGGGTCTGGATGCCAGCCGGGCGGGGTCATCTGGGTCACGTCGTGCACCTTATGCGGGCCGGGTGAGAATCACATGAACCGCCCGCGCGCGACTGTCCCCGCCGGCCCCGGCCCGGGGACCATGAGGGGCGGAGCCCGAGGGGCACGCCCCGCGCCGCACCGGGGCCGGCGGGGGGCCTCGGAGGTTCACGTGCCGAAAGGAGGCCCATGTGCACCTACGACGAGCGGCTGCGCCATCTGGAGAAGCGGCTGTGTCACGATGATCCCTGGTTCGCCGAGGCGATGGCGGGCAGCGCTGCGCGCGAGCCGCGCGCGTACCACCGGCGCACCGCCTGGCTGTGGCTCGCCGCCGGGTCCGCCGCACTCGGCGCCGGCATCGCCATGGCTCACGGCCTCCTGATCGCCACGGGGCTGGTCGTCTGCGGAGCGGCGGCCCAGCTCTTCGATCCACGGCGCAGACGCCGGCGCGACCGGAAGACGCCCGGGGGCCGTTGAGCCGGGCGCCGGACGGAGGGCGGCACGCGCCTGCGCCCTCGGCCCGGCGCCGCACACCACCCGGCCCGGGCCGCCGGGCCCCTGCGCCCCCTGGTCCGGGCGCCCCGTGAACGCCGTCGACGCTTTCGGGCACGTGCACGGCGGCGTGCGCGGTAGCGGTAGGGGTCGGACACTGCGGGTGGCGTGCGCGGCGGCGGCCCGGCTCCGGTGGCGGCCTGACTCCCGAAGAGGCTCCCGACGTCCGCTGCGCACGGCCCGACCACACATGGCGTGTGACATAGGCTGCACATCCGTAACCGGCCGACGCAGGGGGGTGACGGATGCCCGTCGAATGGCAGCCCGTACAGCAGTCCCGCACGCATGAACTCGTACTCCGCAGCATCGAGGAACGGGTGTTCGCCGGCGAGCTCCGCGCCGGCGACCGGCTGCCGCCCGAACGGGAACTGGCTCCGGTGCTCGGCGTCAGCCGCTCCGCCCTGCGGGAGGCGCTGCGCGTCCTGGAGACGATCGGCGTCCTGGTGGCCCAGCCCGGACGGGGGCCCGACGCCGGGGCGCGCATCGTGCGCAACCCGGACGACGCCCTCGGCCGGCTGTTGCGCCTGCACTTCGCCCTCGGCAGCTACAGCCTCCACGACGTGCTGGAGGCGCGTGTCCTCCTGGAGCGGTCCAGCTTCGAGGCCGCCGCGCGCCACGCCCCCGCCGACGACCTCGACGCGGCGGAGCGTCTGGTCGAGGGCATGGCGGAGCCGGGTATCGGGGTGAGCGGCTTCAACGATCTGGACACCCGCTTCCACGTGCTGATCGCCCGCAGCTCCGGCAACGCCCTGACCTCCACACTCACCTCCGCGGTACGCGAATCCGTGCGCCCCCTGATTCTCCGGGCCCTGGAGGCCGCCGACGACTGGTCGGCCACCGCTCGGGCGCTCAACGCCGACCACGCGGCCCTGCTCGCGCTGGTGCGTGAGGGGAGGGCAGCGGGGGCGGCCGACCTGGCGGAGCGTCATATCCGGGGTCTGCACGGGACGTTGGTGGAGGGGCCGGCGGCTTCGTAGTAGCCACCTCACGGGCTCGTGGGAGCGCTGCGGAGGCTGTGGAGAAGGCCGGCGGTGGGCCCGGCGGACCGCTGCCGGGAGCGGTGGGAGCGCGTGCCCGTGGTTCCGTGGGCGACTTCCCTCCAGTATGGTCCGACCATAAAAACATCATGGTGAAGGCGACGGACAGCCAGGCCGCCGCAGCGAATCCGACCAGGAGGCCCCATGCGCATCGGACTCTTCGCCACCTGTCTGGGAGACACGCTCTTCCCCGACGCGGTGAAGGCCACCGCTGTCCTGCTCACACGCCTGGGACACGACATCGTGTTCCCGCCGGGCCAGACCTGCTGCGGACAGATGCACATCAACACCGGTTACCAGCGCGAACCCGTGCCCCTGGTACGTGACTTCGCGGACGCGTTCGGCGACACCTCGATCGAGGCGGTCGTGATGCCCTCGGGCTCCTGCGCCGGTTCGGTGCGCCACCAGCACCGGCTCGTCGCCGACCGCTACGGCAACGCCGCGCTCCGCGCCGAGGTCGACGCCGTCGCGGGCAAGACGTACGAGCTGTCCGAGCTTCTCGTCGACGTCCTCGGCCTCACCCGCGTCGGCGCGTACTTCCCGCACCGGGTGACCTACCACCCCACCTGCCATTCGCTGCGCATGCTCAGGGTCGGCGACAGACCGCTCCGGCTGCTGCGCGCGGTCGAGGCCATCGACCTCGTCGAGCTGCCGGACGCCGACACCTGCTGCGGATTCGGCGGCACGTTCGCCCTGAAGAACGCCGCGACCTCCGCCGCGATGCTCCGCGACAAGACGGACAGCGTCACAGCCACCGGGGCCGAGGTCTGCACCGCCGGGGACTCCTCCTGCCTGATGCACATCGGCGGCGGGCTCTCCCGGGCGGGGTCCGGAGCCCGCACCCTGCACCTCGCCCGCATCCTCGCGGCCACCCGCGCCACGCCCGACGCCCTGACGGAGGCCTGAGCATGAGCACGTTCCTCGGCATGCCCGCCCCACCGCCGCGCTCCCCGTACGGCACCGGCAACCTCCGGGGCGAGCAGGCCTTCCCGAGGGCCGCACGCGAGGAGCTGGGCAACGACCAGCTCCGCCGCAACCTCGGGCGCGCCACCGGCGCCATCCGCGCCAAGCGCCTGAGCGTCACGGGTGAGCTGCCCGACTGGGAGGCACTGCGGGAGGCGGGCTCCGCCATCAAGGCCGACGCGTTGAACCGGCTGCCCGAACTCCTGGAACAACTGGAGCGCGAGGTCACCGAACGCGGCGGCACCGTCCACTGGGCCCGCGACGGGGCCGAGGCCAACGAGATCGTCGCCCGCCTGGTGAAGGCCACGGGCGGCGACGAGGTCATCAAGGTCAAGTCGATGGCCACCCAGGAGACCGGGCTCAACGAGCACCTGGAATCGGTGGGCATCACCCCGTACGAGACCGATCTCGCCGAACTCATCGTCCAGCTCGCCGGCGACAGGCCTTCCCACATCCTCGTCCCCGCCATCCACCGCAACCGCGACGAGATCCGGCAGATCTTCCTGGACGGCATTCCCGGCGTCGATCCAGCGCTGGACAACGCCCCCGCCCACCTCGCGGCCGCCGCGCGCGCCCATCTGCGCGAGAAGTTCCTGACCACGAAGGTGGCGGTCTCCGGCGCCAACTTCGCCGTCGCAGAGACCGGCACCCTCGCCGTCGTCGAGTCCGAGGGCAACGGCCGCATGTGCCTGACCCTGCCCGACACCCTCGTCACCGTCATGGGCATCGAGAAGGTGCTCCCGCGCTTCAGGGACCTGGAGGTCTTCCTCCAACTGCTGCCGCGCTCCTCGACGGGGGAGCGGATGAACCCCTACACCTCGCTGTGGACGGGGGTGACGCCGGGGGACGGCCCCCAGGATTTCCACCTGGTCCTCCTCGACAACGGGCGCACCGCCGCCCTCGCGGACGCCGTCGGGCGCGCGGCTCTCCACTGCATCCGCTGCTCCGCGTGTCTGAACGTGTGCCCGGTGTACGAACGCACCGGCGGCCACGCCTACGGGTCGACCTACCCCGGACCCATCGGCGCGGTCCTCACCCCGCAGCTGGCCGGGATGCACGCGGTGAAGGACGATCCGAACAGCTCGCTGCCGTACGCCTCCAGCCTCTGCGGAGCCTGTTTCGACGCCTGCCCCGTCAAGATCGACATCCCGTCGCTGCTCGTCGAGCTGCGCCACCAGCACACCGAGCGGACCGGCCTCACCCCGGAGAAGCTGGCCATGAAGGGGGCCGCAGCCGTGATGCGGCGGCCGGCCCTCTACACGGCCGCGCAGAAGGCGTCCGGTCTCGGCCGCGTCGTCGCCGGGCGCGACGGGACCCTCTCCCGGCTGCCCCCGCCGTTCAGCGGGTGGAGCGACAGCCGCGACCTGCCCGCCCCGCCCCGGCAGACGTTCCGCTCCTGGCTGGCCTCGAAGGAGGGCGCCGCCGCCCTGCGAGCCGCGGCCGACGCACACGACACCGCCCACCGGGGCGGGAATGACGAGGAGGACGCGACATGACCAGCGCCCGCGAGACCGTGCTCGGCCGGGTCCGCGACGCCCTGGCCCTGGCCCCGACGCCCGCCGTCGCGATCCCGCGCGACTACCGCGCCGGACGGGTGATGCCGAAGGACGAACGGCTCGCCCTGTTCACCGGCCGACTGCTGGACTACCGGGCGCAAGTGCACCCCTGCGCGAGCGACCGCACCGCAGAGGTGGTGGCCGGAGTGCTGCGGGGGCACGGCGTGCGGAGGATCGGCGTCCCGGCCGGCCTCGACACGCGCTGGCTCGCGCTCTACGACGGCGAGGTGCTGCACGACGACTTCGCCGTACCCGCTCCGCGACTCGACGCCCTGGACGCGGTGGTGACGGCGTCCGCCGTGGGCTGCGCCGAGACCGGGACGATCTTCCTCGACGGCTCACCCGACCAGGGACGCCGGGCGCTGTCGCTCGTCCCCGACCTGCATCTGTGCGTGGTCGACCTCTCCACCGTCGAGGCGGGCGTGCCGGAGGCGGTGGCCCGGCTGACGCCCGAGCGGCCGACGACGCTGATCAGCGGCCCGTCGGCGACGTCCGACATCGAGCTGGAGCGCGTGGAGGGCGTACACGGCCCCCGCACCCTGGCGGTGGTGATCCGCACCGACGCGTGAGGCTCCCCGCCCCGGGGCCCTCTTCGCTCCGACGCCGTCCGTGGCCGACTGCCACCGCCCCGGGCACCGGCTCCAGGGTTTCGTCGACCGTGCGCGGGAAGAGGCGCCAGGGGGCGCCCTTCGGACGACGCCACAGCGCGCCCGCACGCCTGACCGGGCGATCGGCGCCGGCCAAGGTGGCCTCCGCGCGGCGGCTGCGAACCGCGACGAGCTCTGCGACGGGCCCCCATCGGCGCGGTCGCGGCAGGCGGGCTCCAGCTGTTGCCGTGAACCAGGGCGACGCCGCGTCAGGGCAGGAGCGCCCAGTCCGCGCCGACAGCGGCCAGCAGACCGGCGCCCAACAGCCAGCTGCCGAGCCGGGTACGACCGTTTCGGCTCAGCTCGATCACCACGCCGCACAGGATGAGTGCGAGTCCGTACACGCCGACGACCAGGAGCGACGAACGGCTCGCGATCCGCAGGGCGAGAACGACGGCCATCGCCGCCATGCCCACGGCGGAGAGCCCGATCCGCAGCCGACGGGCCTGGCGTGGCGTCAGCCGGCCGCCCTCCGGCCCCGGGCCGTCTTGGCCGTCCGGACTCTTTCGGCCGTTCTGGCCTTCCCGGACGCTCCGGACGTCCGCACCGTCCTCGTCACCCCGGCCGCCCGGGCCCCCCGGCGGCTCCTGGGCGTCAGCGACCTCCCGCGCCCCCCGCTCGTCCGCTTCCGCGACGGCTTCCGGCGCCGCCACGGCCTCGGCTATCGGGGCGTCGGCGCCCCGGCCCTGGTCGGACGCCTCGCCGTTCGGCCCGCCCGCGCGCCGGTCTTGACGCTGGTCCTGGTCAGAAGTGCTCATGGAGCCGGATCGTAGTAGCTGCGCGCGGCCCGGGTCCGCGGACCGGGGCCTTCCGCCGCTCGGACGGCGCCGTCAGCCGAGGGCCTGCTCCAGGAGCCGGGGCGCCTCGGCCGCCGCGTCCACCGGCGTACCCGCCTCGACCCGGTCGGCCAACTCCCTTGCCCAGGCGGCCAGTCCCACGGCGTGTACCCCGTGCGGCGGGTCCTCGCCGTACGGAGTGATCGCCGCGGAGCCCCGGCGCAGCAACCGCGCCCCGCCGGCGGCGTTGCCGCGCGCCGCGTGCGTCAGCCCCACCGCGAGCTGCGCCAGCCCCCGCCAGAGTTCACGCTCTTCCTCGGGGCCCGACTTCCAGGCGTCCTCGAACACCTCGTGCGCATGGAACGGCATCCCCGCGTCCAGCAGCCGCTGCGCCTCCCCGAGCGTCTGAGGAGGCGACCGGACGATCCCCTCCGGCTGTCGTTCGACGCCGGGCGTCCCGTACGGCAGCGGGCGGCCCAGCCCGTCGCGGGGGCGCGCGTTGCGCGCCCGGCCCTCGTCATCACGGTCTCTGCGCGTCTCGTCCACTACTCGATTGTGCCCCGTACCTGCGGGGAATCGGCCGAACTGTGTCGGTGAGCACCCGCGCACGACTACGCTCGACCGTTGACAGATCGCCACTGTGGGGAAGGGTAGGCATGAAGCCGTCCCGGCCGTTGTACGAGCGTGAACCGGAAATCGCCGCCGCTGCGGAGGCGGTGGACGCCCTGTGCGGTGCGCAGGCCGTCGGCGGACTCCTGGTCTTCAGTGGAGAGGCGGGGATCGGCAAGACCGCACTGCTGGCCGAGATCAGAGCGATGGCCGCGGACCGCTGCACGATCTGGTCCGCCCGGGGCGGCGAGACCGTCACCTCCGTGCCCTTCCACGTGGTGCGGCAGTTGCTGCACCCCGCGTTCGAGCAGCTCCCGCCCGACGAGACCCGCGCCCTGTTCGGAGACTGGTACGAGACCACAGCCCCGGCCCTCGGCCTGGCCGAGCCGAAGGGCCCGCTGCCCGACCCGCAGGGTGTGCGCGACGGCCTGGACTTCGTCGTCGGCCGGCTCGCGTCCCGCCTCAGTCACCGGCCCCTGCTGCTCATCGTGGACGACGCGCACTGGGCGGACGGCGAGTCCCTCGCCTGGCTGGCCTCGTTCACCGCCCGCCTCGGCAAGCTCCCGGTCCTCGTCGTCCAGGCGCACCGACCGCAGGAGCTGGCCGAACGCAACGCCGGCTACATCGCCGACCGCGAGGCCGAGGCCGACTCGGGCAGCCAGGGCGGGGTCACCCGGGTCGCCCTGCGCGCGCTGACGCCCGACGCCACCGCCGTACTGGTCCGCGCGGGCCTGGGCGAGCACGCGGACGACCCGTTCTGCCGCGAGGTGTGGGCCGTCACCGGCGGCAACCCGTACGAGGCCGTCGAGCTGGTCGCCAAGGTCCAGGACCGCGAGCTGCCGCCGGTGGAGGAGTCGGCCGGAGAGCTCCGCGAGCTGGGCGCCTCCGCCCGGGGCAGCGGACTCGTCGCCCGGCTGGAACGGCTCGGCACGAACGCCAACCGGTTCGCCTGGGCCGCCGCGGTCCTGGGGACGGACATCTCCCAGGAGCTGGCCGCCACCCTCGCGGGGATGAGTTCCGCGGAGGCCGCCGACTGCACGGCGCGGCTGCGCGACGCCCGTATCGTCAGCGGATTCGACCCGCTGGAGTTCGTCCACCCGCTGATCGCCACCGCCGTCTACCGCTCCATCCCGCCGGCCACCCGCACCGCCATGCACGGACGCGCCGCGTGGGCGATCACCCGCGCCGGCCTCGGGGCCGCCGCGGCCTCCCGGCATCTCCTGGAGGTCCACCCCGACGACGACCAGGAGCTGGTCGCCCAGCTCCGCGAAGCCGCCGGCCAGCACCTCGCCGTCGGCGCGCCCGAAGCGGCCCGGCGGTGTCTGGAACGCGCCCTGGAGGAGCCGCCCCGCCCCAAGGACCGGGCCGTTCTGCTCTACGAACTGGGCTGTGCGACGCTGCTCAGCTCCCCGCCACCACGGTGCGGCATCTGCGCGACGCGCTCGACATGCCGGGACTCGACGACGGGCTGCGGGTCGACGCCACCTTCCGGCTCGCCGCCGCGTTCGCCCACAACAACCAGCTCAAGGACGCGGCCCTGGCGCTGGCCGCCGAGGCGGCGCGCACGGCGCCGGGCCCCGGACTGATGCGGCTGCAGGCCGCGCACTTCATGTGGGAGGGCATGCAGGCCACCGAGGACGACGGCCCGGCCCGCTCCCGGCGGCTCACCCGCAACGCGGGCCACCTCAAGGGCCGCGACAACGCCGAGCGGGCGCTGCTCACCCTGCGGGCCTTCGACGCCATGCTGCGCGGTGAGAACGCCCAGCTCGTCGTCGACCTCTGTGAACGTGCTTTGATCGACGGGAGCCCCGCTCGCGGCCTCGGCTGGACCGACGCCGAATGGGGCTTCGAGTTCCCCACGATGGTGGGCATCACCTACGCCTTCACCGACCAGCTGGACCGTGCCGAGAGCCTCTTCGGCGAAGCGGTGCGGGCCTTCGAGATCTCCGGTTGGAGCGGGGCGCACCTCGCGTTCGCCCACACCCTGCTCGGCATGGTCCACCGCCGTCGCGGCCGTCTCGCCGAGGCCGAGGGCTTCCTGCGCGAAGGACTGCGGCTCGCCGACCGCGTCGGCTCCGGGCTCCCTGTGCACTGGGACGCGGCCTGCCTGCTCATCGACACCCTGCTCGGCCGCGGACGCAGGGACGAGGCCCGTAAGATCGCCGACCGCTACTCCTTCGGCCCGCCCTACCCCAGCGCCATGGTGCTGCCCGACGCCCCGTGCGTACGCGGTCGCCTGCTGCTCGCGGAAGGCCGCAAGGAGGAGGCCGTCGCCGAGCTCGAAGCGGCGGGCGCCGCGCTGGAGGCGCGCGAGCGCTTCAACGGCGTCTGGGCTCCTTGGGCCGGTGACCTCGCCCGTGCCCTGGCCGAGGACGACCCGGCCCGCGCCGCCCATCTGGCCACCCGCGCCCGCGTGCACGCCGAGCGGTTCGGCACGCCCACCGCCATAGGGGAGGCCCTGCGCTGCCTCTCCCTCTTCGCACCGCCCGAGGAGGCGGCGCAGCTGCTCGCCGAATCCGTCCGCCACCTGGAGAAGTCTCCGTCGGCCTACGAACACGCTCTGGCCCGGGTCGACTACGGCATCGCGATCGGCTCGCACCGTGAATTGGCCCGCGCTCAGAAGCAGGCCATGACCTGCGGGGCCGAAGGGCTGGCCGCCCGCGCCCAACAGGCACGGGCGTCGATCCGGTCCTCGGAGTGAGGTAATGTTTGTCCTGCGCGGCCGCCCGGAGCAACCGGGGGGACACGCATCGGGACGTGGCGCAGCTTGGTAGCGCACTTGACTGGGGGTCAAGGGGTCGCAGGTTCAAATCCTGTCGTCCCGACTGGAGACAGTCGCAGATCAGGGCCGGTTTCGGAGCAATCCGAGACCGGCCCTTGATCATTTTTGGGGACCAGCTGGAGGTCCGGCGTCCTTGACCGGGTCAGCGGGTCATGACGATGGGGCTCGGCAGTGAGCGTGGTGCGCGCAGCACGTTGAGGTGTGCCGAGAGCGCCGCTCCGGCTGCCGGGACCTTGTGGGTCTTCGAGCGCGATTAACGCTGGGTGATGGTCGGCCACCCGTGACCGGCGATCCTGCGGCGGACGTGCGCCCGCGCCCCGGCATCGGCGAACCAGGTCCATCCGGTGTGCCGGAGGTCGTGGCGCCGCAAATGCTCGTAGCCGAGTTCGGTGGCAACGGCGTCCCCGTGGGGGTGTCGCGCAGGACGAGGGGCGCAGACGCGGCCGCCTCGCGGGCCGCATCCGCGACGGGCCGCTGGTGCGTACGGCGCGACGCGCCGACTCGGGACGCGATCACGGCTGAGAACGCACCGCCACCGCAGGCCGGTTTCGCGAGCCCGGAGCGCGACCACGGGGACGTACCGTCCGCCGTCTGGCATCCGTGCCGGCCCCGGCGTCGGCGCGCCGGCCCGGCCGCCCCTCCCCGTATCCGCGCACCCTCGCCGCCCGGCTCCGTCCACACGCCGGTGCGGACCAGGCCCGGCGTCACGGTGTTGACCCGCAGACCCAGCGGAGCGAACTCCTCCGACAGGGCCTTGGACAGATTGGTCAGGGCCGCCTTCGCCGCCGAGCACGCCGCCACCGACGGCAGCGGCACCCGGGCGTGCGCGGAGCTGATGTTGATGACGGTGCCACGCCGCTCCAGCAGGCTCGGCAGGCAGGCCCGGGCGGTCCGGACGGCGCTGAGGAACGTCAGGTCGAACTCGGTCTGCCACAGCTCGTCGTCGACCGTCAGGAAGCCGCCCTTCTGCGGGACGGCGCTGGCCACGTTGTTCACCAGGATGTCGAGGTGTCCGAGCTTCTCCAGGGCGTACGCGGCCAGGGCGGCGGGCCCCTCCGGGGTGCCCAGGTCCACCGCCAAGGCGTGCGAGGTGTGACGGGCCAGTTCCGGACCCGGGGTGCGGGCGCCGCCGATCGGTTCCCGCAGGGCACGTCCGTGCCGGGAGAGGACCCCGAAGGACGCTCACCGCGACCGGGTCTCCGCGCGACCACACACCCCTGCCCCAGCAAACGAAGCCGTAGTCCGCCTCCCGGGTGGCCTGCGGCCCGAAGTACGTGATGAACGGCTGACAGCACTCCGCCACGAACTGCCGTTCCGGGACGCGTTGGAGCCGCCGCATGTCCTCGGGGCGGACGAAGCCGAGCAGCACGTGGCGGTCGCCGTGGCAGCTCTCGTAGATGCAGTCGATCGGCCGCCCGTCGCCCACCAACTGCCCGGACAGCCCCTGCTCCCGCCACCAGGGCCGGTCGTGCACGGCGACGAACTTGCCGATCGACCCCATGCGGAACCCGGCGGCGAGCCGTCGGCGCGCGTACGGGAGCGCGGGACCGATTGCAATGGGAGGAGGAGTGCGTCGACGGCGGCGAGTTTCCGGCGCAGTTCTCCCAGGGGTCCGGCGTGGTTGCCGCGGTGGGCCGGGCGGCGGTGCCGGGCGGGGCGTCCAGGAGTGTCCTTGTCGTCGGAGCAAGCGCGGGGCAAGCGCGGGGCGAGGACGGGACGAGTGCGAGAAGGCAGGACTGAGCGCCCGCATCGGCCGGGGCCCGTGGGCCCTGTGGATGTGTGCGGGAGGGGCGGGG
>NZ_JBBBEN010000087.1:33543-118661 GCF_037137275.1 Streptomyces pratensis
GCCGGTCCCGCCCCGGTTCGACGGATCAGGCGGGTGTGCGGGTCCGCAGCGCCCAGGCGGTCGATACGGCCGCGACGACCAGAATCGCGGCGGCGACGGCGCTGGTGGTGTGGATGCCGCCGAGGAAGGCTGCGTGGGCGGCCGACAGCAGCGACTCGCCCTGCGAGCTGCCGAGTTCGGTGGCCGTGGCGGCCGCGGAGGCGATGCCCTCACCCGCGTCCGCCAGGGCGTCCGCGGAGACGCCCGGGGGCGTGCCGAGAGCCGAGCGGTAGGACGACAGGAGGACGCTGCCGAGGATCGCGATGCCGAGCGCGGCGCCGAGTTCGTAGCCGGTCTCCGACACGGCCGAGGCCGCGCCCGCCCGGTCCTCCGGTGCGGCGGACAGCACCGCGTCGTTGGTGAGGCTCTGGGTGAGTCCCATGCCGAAGCAGATGAGGGCGAAGGCGACGATGAGGTAGGGCAGGTGCGGCCCCGCGGCGAGCTGGGTGAACAGGGCGAAGCCCAGGGCCATCAGGGCCAGGCCCACGACCAGGACGGCGGTGACGCCCCACCACCGGGCCAGGGCCACGGCGAGGAAGCCCGCGACGATGGCGCACGTCAATCCGGGCAGGAGCACCAGGCCCGCCTGGAGGGGCGAGATCTCGCGGACGATCTGGAGGTACTGGGTGAGGAAGAACAGCGCGGCGATCATCGCGAACAGCGTGATCAGGTTGAGCATCACCCCGACGCTGAACTGAGGGATGCGGAACAGGCGCACGTCCAGCATGGGCGCCGCGCTGGCCAGCTGCCTGCGGACGAACAGCACTCCCACGGCCACGCCGACCGCGACGCAGAGCAGTGGCAGCGGGTCCGGACCGCCGACCGCTGCCTTCTTGACCCCGTACACCATCGGGAACATGGCGGCGGCCAGCAGGGCGACGCTGAGCGGGTCCAACCGGCCCGGCTCCTTCGCCCGGGACTCCCGGATCAGCACCGGCGCGAGGACCAGGATGAGGAGGGTCACCGGCACGTTGATGAGGAACAGCGAGCCCCACCAGTAGAACTCCAGCAGCGCACCGCCCAGCACCGGCCCCAGCGCCGATCCGCCGGACAGTGCGGCGGCCCAGATCGCGATGGCGATCTTGCGCTGGTTCTCGTCGTGGAACATGCTGCGGATGAGGGACAGGGTGGACGGCATCAGGGTCGCACCGGCCAGGCCCAGGAGGGCGCGGGCCCCGATCATCGCGGCCGCGGTGGGCGCGAGGGCGGCGGCCAGGGACGCGAGTCCGAAGCCGGCGGCTCCGAACACCAGGAGTCGGCGCCGTCCGATCCGGTCGCCCAGGGAGCCCATCGTGACCAGCAGCGCGGCCAGCACGAAGGAGTAGACGTCGACGATCCACAGCAACTGGACCGAGGTGGGCTGCAGATCCTCCCCGATGTGGGGCACGGCGAAGCTGAGCACCGTCATGTCCACGGAGATGAGGAGGACGGGGAGGATGAGGACGGCGAGTCCGGCCCACTGCTTCGCCCCAGCCCGGTCGGGTGCCGGTGGGGCCGTCGGGGCTCCGGTGTGGTAGTGAGTGCCCATTATTCTTTTCTGATTGTTGCGTGAGCGGCCAAAAACGTCTCCACTGCCATGACTGCTTGATCAGCATTCAGGCGTGGATCACAAGCGGATCGGTAGTCACAGAATTCGATCACGTCCTCTCCGGGGAGAAGTGATGTGCGTTCGATGACCAGGTCGGGCGTCGTTTCCAGATGAAGCCCACCCGGCCAGCCTCCGTGACCGGCCACCATTTCGACGAGCTGCTCGATCTCCTGGAAAATCACCGGAAGTGATCTGGTCTTGATGCCGCCTGGAGTACTGAAGGTGTTTTCGGGCATCGGATCGCACAGCCAGACGACCGGCACTTTCGCGTCCCGGATCGTACGGACGATGACGGTAAGTATCTCGGAAATGCGACCGGTTCCCATGCGGACGATGAACGTGAGGCGTCCTGGAGATTTCTCCGGGTTCAGCGTCGCCGGGAGTTCCAGGACGTCCCAGGGCGTGACCTCGGGTCCGCTCTTCACCCCCACCGGGTTCTCGGCGGACCGCGCCGGCTCGACGTGGGCGCCGCCCCCGCCAGCTCTCGCGGAGTGTGTCGAGAACGAGGCGCGCGCAGTTGTGGACGGTGAGCATGAGCTGCGGCTCGGGAGGGCGTAGGCGCAGGTCAGGGGTGAGGCTGTTCACCGCGTCCCCCCGGAAGATCTGCACGAGGACCGCGTGAGGCGCCCGTTGCGTGGGGACGGCGCGCGGTTTGGCGTACTGGTCGGCCATGTGTCCGACCGCGACGACGAGCAGTCCGGTGCCTCGCGCCTGAAGGAGGAGAGATCGCGAACTGACCGACTTCTCCGCGGACGGCGGCGGAGCCGCGGTCCGCGAACCGCTTCACGCAGTCTCCGTCCTGGAGGAGAAGGGCGGAGCCGCACGCCACGGTGGCGAGTCGGACTCTCGGCATGGCTGTCTCTTCCGGGGCGGTGAGCGGCGGCTGTTCCGCGATACGTCGCTCGACCTGGGCGACGGCTTCGCCGTCGGCTCAGGGCGACTGCTGTAATGCGGGAAGGCTCGTGGAATGGGGCGGACTACTCCTGACGGTGGTTGATCCAATTGCTTGACGCGGCAGGGTGCATCGTATGCAGAGCGAAAGCGCCTTCGACGCCCCGGTCGTACCTCACATTGGGATTTCGATGGCGATTGCGTTGCCGAGCTGCGGTCAGAATGCCCCGTTCAACCAAGCGAGGAACACGCTACACACGCGCACTCGGGCCGGTCCACCGAGAACTCTGACGGAGCGCCAGAAATCAGCCACTGGGCTGACCGGAAGTGAGGTCCTGCCGCGAACCGGAACTTGGGGCGACAGGGCCTCTTTGCCGATTGCTTTACCTCGGGCATGCTCCGCCTTTACCAGCACGGACGGGGCGTGGTCCGCCCTCGGAGGCATGTCGTCGGGAGGGCCCCCGTGCGGGTCGGCCTGTGCGCCGGGCCCGCCGGTCGGTCGGAGAATCCGCCGAAAATGGTCCCACCGAGAGGTCTGTTTCTGCTCGGAGCCGCCGCCCGAATCATGTCGGTCTCCGGGTCCCCTGCATGCCGGGAATCCTCTGGCCAGGCAGGGAGTCGCCCCGACAGTTGCGGGTCCCTCCTGCGCGCCGAAGGGAAGAGGGGCCGAGCGGACGGCCGTCACGCGCACGAGATGCCACCCCAGAACAAATCCCCTCTACCTGGGAAGTACCTCTCACCCTTGTTCCTGGGGGTCAAGGCGTCGCAGGCTCACATCTTGTCGTCCCGGCTGGGGTCAGTCGCAGGTGAGGGCCGGTTTCGGAGCGACCCGAAACCGGCCCTCGATCATTTCTGCGGACCGGTTGGGGTCCGGCGTCCTTGACCGGGGCAGCGGGTCAGGACGATGCGGGCGACAACCCGTGACGTGTTTCGCCGACGGCCTGGTCCTCCAGCCGTCCCGCGACACCGTGGGCAGGGTGGCCCGTCGCTGCTCCGGCGAGCTCCCGGCAGGCGCACGCCGCCCCCTCTGCCACCCGGACGGCGGGGTGGTCGGTGGCCGCCAAAGGCTCTGCCGCGGAATCGAGGAACACGGGTCACGAGCCCGGCTGCCCAGCGAGAACGCGGGAGTTCTGGCTCTCCTCGGCCATGACCTGAGGAGCGCGGTCGCGCGGGTGGAGAAGGCGGAAGCCGATGCCGGCGGCCGCGCCACCGGCGAGGGTCGCGATCAGGTAGACCCACAGGGCGGACCAGGCGAAGAGGCCGGCGAGAGCTCCGCCGAGCGCCACAGCCGGGTTGAACACGGCACCGGATATCCCGCCGACCGTCACCGCGCCCGCCAGTACGGTGAAGCCGATGGCGAGCCCGTAGAACGAGTTGTCGGGGTGGCTGGAGCTGGTCGCGACGTTCAGGACGACATAGGCCAGGGCGAAGGCGAACAGCGCTTCGACCACCGAAGCGGCGGCCAGCTGGTGGCCGGAGAGCGACAGGCGCTGCGTGGCCTCCGGAGACGCGACCCACCGGGCGACGGGCCCGGCTGCCAGGGCGGCCAGCACCTGCGCGCAGACGTACCCCGCCGCGGTCGCCGTGCTGANGATCCGGCCGCGGATCAGCACGGCGAGGGTGACCGCTGGGTTGTAGTGCGCGCCGGAGACATGGCCCCCGGCGTAGACCATGACCATCAGGACCGCTCCGATGGCCAGCGGGGCTAAGGGCGCTTCGGAGAGCACCGCTGTGCCCACGGTGAGGACGAGGAAGAAGGTACCGATGAATTCGACCGCGTAGCTGCGCAAGGGGGGCTCCTCGGAACGGGGTTCGCGTGGTCGGCTCTGCGACCGCGTCCCGGCCCGGCCTCAGGTGCGCGAGGGCACGGCGTGGCATGAGCTCAAGAACGCGACCGCATGGTGAAAGTAGTCACTCCCAGCCCGGGGACCCCAGTGGTGTCCGCCTTACAGAAGCGTGACGTCGATCGGCTCCGCCGCGGGTGGCCCGCCCCGGCTGACGTATCGCGGGCCCACCCCTCCCGGCATGCCGATGAAGGGTGCTGACAGGGTGCCAGTGGTGGTGGCCCCGACGAGTGCGAACGCGGGAGCAGGGCCCCTGCCGACCCCCGCGCCACATCCGTCGGCCCACCGCGACCAGCACGGATTCAGTGCCCAGGCTGTTCCAGCCCGGGGGCGCTCACGGGCCGGACAGGCCTCAGGCTGTTGCGGGAGCTGGAAGGACCGCCCGGCTCCTCAGGTGAGCAGCCTCGCCTTGGCCCTGTCGTACTCCTCCGCAGTGAGCGCGCCCTTGTCCTTGAGCTCCGCGAGCTTCGCCAGATCGCTCACATGGCCGCTCCCGCCGACCGGTCCGCCCGCCTCCGACGTGCCCGCGGCGTCGCGCACGTACGCGCGGAAGGCCGCCTCCGAGTCCTTCGCCAGCTTCGCGTCGCGCTCGTGCATGCTGCGCCCGCGCGCGATGAGGTAGAGGAGCACACCCAGGTAGGGCAGCAGGATCACCAGGATCAGCCACCCCGCCTTGGCCCAGCCGTTCAGCGAGTGGTCCCGGAAGAGGTCGGTCACCACCTTGAACAACAGGAAGAACCACATGACCCAGAGGAACAGGTACAACATGGTCAGAAAGACGTTCAGGAGCGGGTAGTCGTCCATGAGGGCCTACTCCGATCGTGGAGATGGTCCCTTATTCATACAGCTCGCCCGAGTAGTCCGCATCTGCGCCGCGACTGCGGTGTCCCTGACATCGCCCGCCCGCTGTCACTCGGCGAGCAGCTCCAGGAATCCGTGCAGCTTGTCGCGGGTCCGCTGTATCTGCTGTTCCAGCGTCAGCGACTCCTCGAACCGGCTGCCGGGCGCGGCCGCCTTCTTGCCCCGCACGTACAGCGAGCAGTCGAGATCGGTGCAGAGGTAGATCCCGACGGAATTGCCGTCCCGGCCGGACTGGCCCCGCTTGCGGGCGGTCATCAGGGAGACCCCGCTGCCCGGGTGGGTGGTCAGGCAGACCGAGCACATGCTCCGGTGCAGGAATCCGCGCTGATGGGAGGGGAAGCGCAGGGTGATGCCGACGAGCGTGCCGTGCAGCTCGGTGACGATGTAGCTCCGGTCCGGTGCGGAGAGGTCGCGCCATCCCAGGAAGTCCAGATCGTCCCACGGCCGCTCGTCCAGATCGCGGGGGAGCGGCAGACGCTTCGCTTCGCCCTTCGAGCAGTTGACGAACGATGTGCGGATGTCCTGTTCGGTCACGGCTTTCATGCCGACGACGCTAAGAGGACGCGCGGCCTCCGGGCAAACGATTAAGGGGCCGTCGGCCGGCGGAGTGCCAGGTCAGGCCCTGCTTTTGCCCGGGGCGATCCGCAGCAGACGGGCGGGCGGAGGGGCGAGGCCCAGCTCCGGCCGCCAGGCCGCCAGAATCTGTGCCGACGGGTCGAAGAGCGGTTGCGGCAGCTGGTCGAGCGCGGTCCACCGCCAGGCGCTGATCAGATGCGGCTCGGTGACTTCCGGCACACCTGTGGGGAGCCGCACGACGGCCGCCATGCTGATGCGGTTGATCCCGCCGATCACGTCGTGGAGCATCGCGAAGACGTCCACGGCCGCCTCCTCGACCACGAGACCGGTCTCCTCGCGAAGCTCCCGCGCGGCGGCCGCCGCGATGGACTCGTGCGTCGCGTCGACCTTGCCGCCCGGCAGCTCCCACGTACCGCTGTGATGGCGTCCCAGCAGTACGCGCCCCCGACCGTCCTCGACGACCACTCCGACCCCGAGGGCCGCCTGCGCGGTGGGCGGTCGGGTGTTGCGGGTGGGCCCGGTGGCATGGTCGGTGGTCATGGCGCTGGGTCTCCGTTCTGCTGGGCGGCGCCCACCACCGTAGCGAAGCGCTGGCGGCGGTCCGGGCCCCGCCCGGGCCCGCGCTCAGGGCGGCGGTCGCGGCGCCGTCGCGGTCGGCGTGCCGGCGAGAGGCGGGGGCTTCTCGCCGTACGTTCCCGGGAGCTTCGTCGAGCACGGGCGGCCGGTGACCNCCGCGGAGATCACCGGCCGCCCGGATCGCACGCCGCCCCCGTCCCCACGGTGCGGCGCCCGGTGGGCCGGCCCCATCCGCTGGGAGGGGCGGCCCACGTCTTTCAGGACTGCGGCGTCCGGGCCGCCAGTCCGAGGCTCGGAAGGATCGCGTCCCGCACGAACCTGGTCAGATACGCCGCGTCGGCGTAGCGCCCCTCCAGCAGCGGCCGGGCGCGCATCACGCCGAGCAGCTGGGCTGCCACGTAGTCGGCGGCCGGGTGGTCGGACGGGATCTCGCCGCGCTCCTGGCCTCGGCGGACCATCGCGTCGATCGCCGCCACCTCCGGGACGACCAGCGCCTCGCGCAGCGCGCTCAGCAGCTCCGGGCTCTGGAGCGCGGCGTGGCTGAGCGCGTGCATCAGCGGGGTGTCGCGCCCGGAGGCCTCGCCGATCGCCCGCGCCGCCTCCAGCAGGTCCCCCGTCAGTGTTCCGGTGTCGATCTTCGGGAGCCGCATGCGGCGGGTGCCGTGCAGCGCGGCGACGACCAGCTCCGGCTTGGAGCCCCACTGCCGGTACAGCGTCGACTTCCCGCAGCGGGTGCGCGCGGCGACGCCCTCCATGGTCAACGACTCGTAGCCGCTCTCCCGCAACAGGTCCAGCACCGCTGTGTAGAGCTCCTGCGCCCGCTCCGGTGTGATTTTCGACCGGGGGGACGTGAGGGCTGACTCCGGTGCGGAATCGGGCGACGGCATGGGCTGTACCTCCTGCGGCGGTGCGGTGAGGCTCTCGGTACGCCAGTGTACCGATACGGATGTGTACCGATACGACGACGTATCGGTACACTGGCGTATCGATAGGGCATGGGTCGCACCATGCCTCCTGACACCGCTTCGCATCCAAGGGGGCACCGGGTGGCATACGCCCGCACCGAGCCCGCGGACCAGGAGCCGGACATACGTGCCCGACCGCCCCTCGTCCGCGAGCTCCTTCTCGTGGCCGGCCTCTTCCTGGCCTACAAGTTCGGCCGCCGGGCGGCCAACGGACATGTCGAGGAGGCGTTCCGCAACGCGGGGGACGTGTGGGGCCTCGAACGGGCCCTGCACCTCCCCGGCGAAGGCATCGTCCAGGATCTGCTGCTGCACAGCCAGACCCTGATCCACGCGGCGAACACCTACTACGCCACCGTGCACTTCCCCGCCACGGCCCTCTTCCTGGTCTGGCTGTACTGGCGCCGCCCCCGGCACTACGTGTGGTCGCGCCGCGTCCTCGCCGTGCTCACCGCCTCCGCCCTGGTGCTGCACCTGGTGTTCCCGCTGGCCCCGCCCCGGATGCTCGCCGTCGCCGGCCTGGTCGACACCGGTCAGGTCTACGGACCGACGGTCTACGGACAGACGCCCGCGACCGACTCGATGGCGAACCAGTTCGCCGCGATGCCCTCGCTGCACGTGGGCTGGGCGCTGGTGGTCGCCCTCGGACTGATCGCCGCCACCCGCTCCCGCCTGCGCGGGCTGTGGCTGCTGCACCCCGCGCTGACCCTGCTCGTCGTGGTGGGCACCGCGAACCACTACTGGCTCGACGCGATCGTCGCCGTCGGGCTGCTCGCCGTCCTTCTCGCCGTGTGCGGGCTGCCCCGGTTCCCCCGGTCCGGCGGGGAAGAGACCGTGCCGGGCGCGGCCCCGGCGCCCGCGTACGCGCAGGAGGCCCGCGGGGAAGCGCGGTCGCGCGGCGTCCCGGCGGAGACCGGCGGCGCAGCCGCATCGGCGCGCGGGGACGGCGGCGCGGCGGCGGGGCCCGGGGCGCAGGCCCCTGCGGCGGTCTGTGGACCTTGGCAACCGGTACGCGCCACCGGTGCGACCGCAGCGCCCCGGGACCGGACCGGGGTCGCGCGATGAGCGCGACCCTGCTCGCCGTGGCGCTGTCCCTCGTCTCGGCGGGCGCCTACGCGGCCGCCGCCGTGGCCCAGTCCCGGCTGGCCGCCCGCACAGAGCCCGCCGCCGGAGCTCTGGGGCTGCTGGGCCGCGGTGCGTGGTGGTCGGCGGTCGGCCTCAACGCCGCGGGCGCGCTGCTGCACGTCGCCGCGCTCAACTACGGTCCGCTCACCCTGGTCCAGCCGCTCGGCGCGCTCACCCTCGTCGCCGCCGTCCCGCTCGGAGCGCGCGCCGCCGGGCGCCGGGCCGGCCGCACCGAGTGGCGCGGCACGGCCTTGGCCCTGCTCGGGCTCGGCGCGCTGTTGCTGACCGCGGGCGGCTCCGCCCCGCACGAGACCCTCAGCCTGCCCGAGGCCCTCGGCGTCGGTGCGGCCACCATGGCGGTCGTCGCCGGACTCGGCCGGCCGGGGGCCCGCCCGGGGCTGCGGCACGCGGCGGCCTCCGGCATCACCTCCGGTGTGGCGTCCGCCCTCACGCAGACCCTCACGGTCGCCGTCACCGACCACACCGGCGGCCCGCTCCTCAGCTGGCGGCTGCTGACGGTGGCCCTGCTCGTCTCCGCCTTCGCGATGGGCGGTCTGCTGCTGTCGCAGACCGCCTACCGGGGCGGGCTCGGCGCTCCGCTCGCCGTGGTCACCCTCGCCAACCCGGTCGCCGCCGCCGCGATCGGCCTGGCCCTCCTCGGCGAGCGCCTCCAGGGCGGCCCGGCCGGCCTCGCCCTGGCCCTCGTGGGCGCGGCGGCCGCCGTACGCGGGGTGGTCCTGCTCAGCCGGGCCCAGGCGCGACGGACGGACCGGTGCCGGGACGCGGCGGTCGACGCCCCGGACGTGGCCGCCCCGGCGCTCTCGCGGGTCGTCATCGCAAGCCCCCGGCCTGCGGAGAGCGCTTCCCTCGCCGCGGAACCCGGCACCGCGCGGGCGAGCGGCTGACCGGCCGCGGCGAAAGGCGCGGGGGTCACCCGCCGGTCCTGGACGCTCAGTGGTCCAGTTCGGTGATCGCCCGGGTCAGCCAGCCGACCCAGAACGTCTCCAGATCGATGCCGCCGCGCAGGACCAGGTGGCGCAGCCGACCCTCGTCCGTCGTCGGCGCGGGGGTGAAGTCCCGCTCCTCGATCTCCTGGTACTCGGCCAACTGGCGCTCGTGCAGAGCGAGATGCCGACACAGCTCCGCACCCAGCCCGTCCCTCCCGACGACCGCCGCCGCGCGCATCCGCAGCAGCAGCGGATCACGGACCGGCCGGGGGTCCTCGGGGAGCGCCACCCAGGCCGCCAGCTCCTCGCGGCCCGCGGGCAACACCTCGTACTCCTTCTTCTGCCCTCGCGCGGGCACGGCCGCGGGCAGCTCCCTGATCCGCCCGGCCTGTTCAAGTCTGCCCAGTTCGCGATAGATCTGCTGATGGGTGGAGGACCAGAAGTAGCCGATCGACCGGTCGAACCTGCGGGTCAGCTCCAGGCCCGAGGACGGCTTCTCCAGCAGTGCGGTGAGGATCGCGTGCGGCAGTGACATGGGGTGATCCTAAGGACGTGCGGTGACGGGGGCGCCGGGCAGGTGGAGCGGCGCCCCCGGGGCTCACAGGGCCGCGGCCAGCTCCGTGCCCTGACGGATGGCCCGTTTGGCGTCCAGCTCGGCCGCCACGTCCGCGCCGCCGATCAGATGGACCGTACGACCCGCCGCACGCAGCTCCTCGTACAGCTCCCGGCGGGGTTCCTGACCGGCGCACAGCACCACGGTGTCGACCGGCAGCACCCGTCGCTCACCGTCCACGGTGAGATGGAGCCCCTCGTCGTCGATCAGGTCGTAGGAGGCCCCGGCGATCATCTCGACGCCCCGGTGGCGCAGTTCCGTCCGGTGAATCCAGCCGGTGGTCCTGCCGAGTCCCGCGCCGACCTTGCTGGTCTTGCGCTGGATCAGATGGACAGTGCGCGGCGACGTGGGGCGCTCGGGGGCGCGCAGCCCTCCGCGATCGGCGTAGGCGGTGTCCACGCCCCACTGCCGGAAGAACGCGTCCGCGTCCAGGCTCGCCGCCTCGCCGCCGTCGGTGAGGAACTCCGCGACGTCGAAGCCGATGCCGCCCGCGCCCACGATCGCGACCCGGTCGCCGACCGGCGCCCCGCCGCGCAGCACGTCCAGGTAGCTGACCACGCCGGGGCGGCCGGCGCCGGGGATGGCCGGCGTACGCGGCTCGACGCCGGTGGCGAGCACGATGGCGTCGAAGCCGTCCAGGGCCGCGACGTCCGCCGGGGCGCCCAGGCGCAGTTCGACGTCCAGCTCCGCCAGCCGCGTGCGGAAGTAGCGCAGCGTCTCGCCGAACTCCTCCTTTCCGGGCACGCGGCGTGCCACGTTCAGCTGCCCGCCGATCTCCTCCGCCATGTCGAACAGGGTCACCGCGTGGCCCCGCTCGGCAGCCGTCACCGAGCAGGCGAGCCCCGCCGGCCCGGCGCCGACGACGGCGACGCGCCGGCGGGCCCGGGTGGGGCTGAGAACCAGCTCGGTCTCGTGGCAGGCGCGCGGATTGACCAGGCAGGAGGTGATCTGGAGGCTGAAGACGTGGTCCAGGCAGGCCTGGTTGCACCCGATGCAGGTGTTGATCGCGTCGGCCCGGCCCGCGGCGGCCTTGGCGACGAACTCCGGGTCGGCGAGGAAGGGCCTGGCCATGGAGACCATGTCGGCCCGGCCGGAGGCGAGGATCTCCTCCGCCACCTCGGGGGTGTTGATGCGGTTGCTCGTCACCAGCGGTACGGAGACCGCGCCGCGTACCTTCTCGGTCACCCAGGTGAACGCGCCGCGGGGCACGGAGGTCGCGATGGTGGGGATGCGCGCCTCGTGCCAGCCGATGCCGGTGTTGATGATGGTCGCGCCCGCCGCCTCGATCTCCCTCGCCAGCGACACGACCTCCTCCAGCGTCGAACCGCCGGGGACCAGATCCAGCATGGAGAGCCGGTAGATCAGGATGAAGTCGCTGCCCACCCGCTCACGGACCCGGCGCACGATCTCCACGGGAAACCGGACGCGGTTCTCGTACGAGCCGCCCCAGCGGTCGGTGCGGTGGTTGGTCGCGGAGACGATGAACTCGTTGATCAGATAGCCCTCAGAGCCCATGATCTCGACGCCGTCGTAGCCCGCGAGGCGGGCCAGCTCGGCCGCCCGGACGAACTCCTCTATGGTCTCCTCGACCTCGTCGCCGGTCAGCGCCCGTGGGGTGAACCCGCTGATGGGGGCCTTGAGCGCGCTCGGGGCCACCAGGTCGGCGTGGTGGGCGTACCTGCCGAAGTGCAGGATCTGCATCGCGATCCGGCCGCCCGCCGCGTGCACCGCGGAGGTGATCCGGGCGTGCTGCGCCGCCTCCGCCTCATCCGTCATCTTGGCCCCGCCGGGGAAGGAGCAGGCCCGCTCGCTGGGCGCTATGCCCCCGGTGACGATGAGACCGGCCCCACCGCGGGCGCGTTCGGCGTAGAAGGCGGCCATCCGCTCGAAGCCGTGCTCGGCCTCCTCCAGACCGGTGTGCATGGAGCCCATGAGCACCCGGTTGGGAAGGGTGGTGAAACCGAGGTCCAGGGGGCTCAGCAGGTGCGGGTACGGGCTCATCCGGATCTCCTCGGCGCGGGGTCGTCGCGTCAGTTGTAGACCACCGCGACGCTGTTATGCAACTAGTTGCACAATGATCCGTGCCGCAGCGCGCCCCCTCCCGGCCGGGCCGCCACCCGTACGGCCCAGCCAGACCGGCCACTGCGGCCCGGGCCGACGACAGTGGAGCCGTGACGGAGATCCACTCCGTGTCCCTCACCCCGGGAGTTCCCATGGTCTGCGTCAATCGGCGTGACGTCGGTCTGCTCGCCCTGCGCGTCGGCACCGGCGGCGTGCTCGCGGCACACGGCAGCCAGAAGCTGGCGGGCTGGTTCGGCGGCGGCGGAATCCAGGGCACCACGGCGGCGATGGAGGCGATGGGCTTCCATCCGCCCCGGCACAGCGCCGTGGCCGCCGGGCTCGGCGAGGCGGGCGGCGGTGTGCTGCTGGCGCTGGGCCTCGCCACTCCGGCGGCCGGCGCGGCGGCCGCCGGAGCGATGGCGGGCGCGGTGGCCGTGCATGCCCCGGCGGGCTTCTTCGCCCAGGGCGGCGGCTACGAATACCCGGCGTTCCTCGGCTTCGCCGCAGCCGCCATCGGCCTCACCGGCCCCGGGCGCTACTCCGTGGACCACGCCACCTGTCATGTCTTCGACCGCCCGTGGGTGGTCGCGCTGGCCTTCGCGGGCAGCGCGGTCGCCGCCGCCGCGGTGGTGGGCAGGCGGTCCAGGGGGCAGGCCCGGTCGCAGGAGGAAACGTGACGCGGGCCCGCCCCCGCACGCCTATCGGGGTCCGGTCCCGGCCGCCGCCCCGCTCCGGTGGGAGGTCCCCTCGCGGCTCAGCGCCCCGGGCCACCACGCCGTCGGGCCGATGTCCCTGACCAGGGCCGGGACGAGGAGCGACCGGACGACCAGGGTGTCCAGGAGTACGCCGAAGGCGACGATGAACGCGATCTGCAGCAGGAAGGCCAACGGGATGATGCCCAGAGCCGCGAACGTGGCGGCCAGCACCACACCGGCCGACGTGATCACCCCGCCGGTCGCGGTCAGTCCGCGCAGGATGCCCTCCCTGGCGCCGTGGCGCAGCGACTCCTCCCGCACCCGGGACATCAGGAAGATGTTGTAGTCGACGCCCAGGGCGACCAGGAAGACGAACCCGTACAGCGGCACCGAGGAGTCCGTGCCACTGAAGCCGAACACGTGCGTGAAGACCAGTGAGGAAACACCCAGAGTGGCGAGGAAGTTCAGGGCCACGGTGACGACGAGCAGCACCGGCATCAGCAGGGACCGCAGCAGGAAGACCAGAATCACCAGGATGATCGCCAGCACCACCGGCACGATCAGCGTGCGGTCGTCCTCCGCGGTCCGCTGTGTGTCGTACTGCTGGGCGGTGTAGCCGCCGACCAGGGCGTCCGCCTCCGGGACGGCGTGCACGGCCTCGCGCAGCGCAGCCACCGTGCTCTTGGCCGCGTCGCTGTCGGCCGCGTCCGCGAGGGTCGCGTCGAGGCGGACCCGCCCGTCGACGACCAGCGGCTCGCCGCCGCCCGGCCGCCCGCCGGCGGTCACCGGGGCTACCGAATCGACGCCGTCGACGCTTTCCGCGGCAGCCGCCACCGGCCCGAGCGCGTCGGCAGAGGCGATGATCACCGCAGGGTTTCCGGAGCCGCCGGGGAAGTGCTCGCTCAGCGTCTTCTGGGCCGCCACGGACGGAGCGTCGTTGACGAAGATCTCATCCAGCGGCACGCCCTTGGACGTGAGGGTCGGAGCGAACGCCGCACAGGCGATGAGGGCCGCCAGGGTGATCGCCCAGACCTTGCGGGGCGCCCGGTCGACCAGCTCGGCGATCCGGCTCCAGATGCCGTGGCTGCCCGCCTTCTCCGCGGCCGACCGGGGCTTGGCCGGCCAGTAGGCGCTGCGGCCCAGCAGCACCAGGACCGCGGGCAGGAAGGTGAGGGTGCTCAGGACCGCGCACACGATGCCGATCGCGCCGACGGGGCCCAGGGCGCGGTTGTTCGTGAGGTCGCTCAGGAGCAGGGCGAGCAGACCGAGGGCCACCGTGGCCGCGCTGGCCGTGATCGGTCCGAACGACTCGCGCAGCGCGGAGCGCATGGCCGCGATCCGGTCGCCGTGGACGGCGAGCTCCTCCCGGAAGCGGGCGGTGAGCAGCAGGGCGTAGTCCGTGGCCGCGCCGATCACCAGGATCGACAGGATGCCCTGGACCTGCCCGTCGACGCGCACGATGTCGTGGTCGGCCAGCGCGTAGACGATCGCGCAGGCGAGCCCGAGGGCGAAGACCGCGCCGATGATGATGACGAGCGGCAGCAGCACGCTTCGGTAGACGAGCAGCAGAATGACCAGTACGGCGCTCAGAGCCACGCCGAGGAGCAGCCCGTCGATGCCCGCGAAGGCGTCGGACAGATCGGCCTGGCTCGCGGCCGGGCCCGCCACCTGCACCGACGTGCCCTCGACGGACGCGCCGGCCTGTTCGAGGCGTTCCAGGACGTCCGGCAGTTCTTCCCCGAGATCGGGGCGGAGCTGCACGATGCCCTGGAGTGCGAGACCGTCCTCGGAGACGAGTGCGGGGGAGGGGCGGCCCGCGATCCACTCGGTTCCGCTCAGCGACTCCAGCGCCCGCGTGGCCTCCGCCCGTTGCCGTCCGCTCACGGCGTCGCCCTGGTCCGAAGCGGTCCACAGGAGGATCGCGGGCAGCGTCTCGTCCTGCTGGAACGCCTTCTGTGCCTCGATGACCTGCGTCGACTCCGCGTTCCGGGGCAGGAAAGCGGCCTGGTCGTTGGTGGCGACCTCGCCGAGTTTGCCCGCGTACGGGCCCAGCCCGCCGCCGATGCCCAACCAGGCGATCAGCAGAACGACGGGGATGATCCAGCGGGCCGGCCGTGCGGCGGTGAACATGCCTCTCCCGGGGGTGGTGCCAGTATCTCAATGATAAACAATCTCAATCGTTGAAATAGATTACCCCGGAGAGCGGCCAGCACACGCCTGGCGGGCGCGCCGACGCGCGGGGAGCCCCGCCCGCCCAGGGGAGAGGGGAGAGGGGCGCGCCTCAGCGGCGCGGCGGGAGCTCCCGGTCCAGCTCCTCGTTCATGGCGAGGAGGAACCGCAGGACGGTGGCCAGCTCGTCGTCGTCGAAGCGCGCCCTGGCCTGGGCCGTGGCAGCGGCGAGCGGCATGAAGTAGTCACGGGCGGCGAGCCTGGCGCTCGGTTCGTAGTGCACGTGGACCACCCGGCGGTCCGGGCTCTCCCTGACCCGGCGGACGTGACCCGCCCGCTCCAGTCGGTCCAGGCATGCGGTGACCGCGCCGGAGGTCAGCCCCAGGTGCTCCCGCAACGCCCCCGGCGTCAGGGGGGCGGGGGCGTCCAGGATGGCGGCCAGCGCCTGGACGTCGGTGGCGTGAAGGCCCTGACGCGTGGCGAAGCCGTGGGTCATGCGGTTGATCCAGCCGTTCATCCGGCGGAGCTCCACCGCGTACGCCTGAAGGTCGGCGGACGCCCCGCCTCCCGGGGCGCCGCCCCGGCTCTCACGGCTGTCGGCGCTGGTCACCTGCCCAGCGTATAGAACGCGGGCGCCCGGGCCGCGCGCGGAGCGGACCCGGTCCGCCGTCGGCGGGGCGCCCGCCGCCGTCACTGGTCCGGCATCAGCACGGTGTCGATCAGATTGACCGTGGCGTTGGCCGTCGGCACGTCACCACAGACGATCTTGGCCGTGTCGTTCACCGTGAACGTGGTGTCGGACCCCTGCGTCGTGAGCGTGCTTCCCTCCAGCGTCTTGAAGGAGCCGTCCTCCAGCTGTTGCGTCGTCAGTTTCTCGCCCACCACGTGATAGGTGAGGACCTTGGTCAGTTGCTCCTTGTCGTTGAGCAGAGCGTCAAGGTCAGCCTGCGGGATCTTCTCGAACGCCTCGTTCGTCGGCGCGAAGAGGGTGATGTTCTCCGCGTTGTTGAGTGTGTCGACCAGGCCGGCCTTCTTCACGGCGCTGACCAGCGTGGAGAGTTCGGGATTGCTGGACGCCGCGGTGGCGACCGGGTCCTTCGCCATGTCCTCGAGGCTGCCGGCGCCCTCCTCGGGCACTGCGGAACACCCCGGCCCGAACGGCTGGGCCGGGGTGGCGGCCTGGGCCGGCGGAGCGAGGAACGCCAGCGAGGCGGGGAGGGCGAGAGCCGCGAGGGCCGCGGCCGAGCGCTGCAGACGGGTGATGCTCATGGTGTCTCCTGAGGCGAGCGGGGCGCCCCGGACGTCGGGGCCCCCGGTGCGGACAGCGGGCCGCGTCGGCCCGCTCCGGTCGGCTGGGCCGTGAGCGCGTGGTCCGTGTGCCGCGGGCTTCTCCGCTCCCGAGATCACCCGGAAAGCTGACGCCTGTGGGTTCTCTCTCCGCGCACGTGACGACACATATCGTCGGGCCGTGAATGCCGTATTGCCAGTAGTGCACAGAATTCCCGGTCGGTCAACAGGTGTCGTCCATGCGCCGCGCTGACACGGAAAGGGCTGCGGTGGTGTGGGTGCGCCTTTCCCACGGGTGCGCGGAAGTGATCCGCACGGTATGCGGCAGCATTGCCAATCGACGCAGAATCGATGCGTCAAGACGGCGGGGCGTGGTCGCGCGAGACTGGTGGAGAGGCCGAGGAGACCGCTCGGCAGGAGAGCGGGCGATGATCGTCGCAGTGCCTCACCGACCAGGCTTGACCAGCGAAGTCGCAGCTGTTGCCTTCGAGGCGATCGGGCTGACCGGCGTTTCGTGGGGGTCGCTGTCGGGGTCCGGGCCGGGGTCGGGGCGTGAGGAGTCGAATCTGTCGACCGACGGGCGTCGTCACCGGAGAGAAGGTGCTGAGTTTCTCAGGACGGGAAATATCCTTGAATCAGTGGGGAAAGAGGGCGGCCGATGGCACGGAGTACGACTGCGAGTTCCGTACAGGGAAATCACGGCCGTGCCCGACGACTCGGGAAAGCGCCCTTGTGGGCGGGACGGAGAAAACGGACGCCTCACGCATTCCCTTTCCGTTTCCCGCCGGGAGGGAATCCTGGAACGTTCCGTCGTGGCCGCGTGCCCCGGCTCGTCCTTCGCGCGGCCATGCATCGTGGGAACGTGAGGGGGCATCCGGCCTCACATGGATACCCAAACGGCAACAGCGCGGGGTCGCGGTCAGGCGAGACGAGTCGCCCACAGCACGGCGATGGAGGGCGCGGCCCGTGCGGGCTTCGTCGCCCGCGGCGTCATCTATCTCCTCGTCGGCGCACTCGCCCTGCGCATCGCGTTCCCCGGCGGAGGGAACCAGCAGGCCGACCGCGGGGGAGCGATCTCGGAGGTGGCGAGCCGGCCCTTCGGCGCGGTGCTTCTGTGGCTGCTCGGCGCCGCCCTGGTGGGCATGGCCCTGTGGCGTCTGTCCGAAGCCCTGTTCGGCCAGGCCGGCCCCGACGGCCACAAGCCCGCCAAACGGGCCGCGGCCGCGGGCAGGTTCCTCTTCTACAGCTTCGTCGCCTACTCCGTCCTCGCCTTCGCGGCCGGCGACTCCGGCAGCGGATCGTCCGACCAGCAGACACGGGACGTCACCGCCCTGGCCCTCAAACTGCCCGCAGGGCAGTGGGTCGTCGGCCTCGGAGGGCTCGCCGTCGGCGTCGCCGGACTGTGGATCGCCGGGCGGGCGCTTCTGCGGAAGTTCCGCAAGCGCCTCAATATGTCCGGTGCCTCCAGGGCGGTGCGCCGGGCGGTGGACTTCGTCGGCATGTTCGGCGGGGCGGCCCGCGGTGCCGTGTTCGCCACGGCGGGCGGATTCGCCGTCGCCGCGGCCGTGCGGCACGCGCCCGGAGAGTCCAAGGGGATGGACGACACGCTGAGGTCCTTCGCGAGCACCCCCGTCGGACCGTGGCTGCTGGTCCTGATAGCCGTCGGCCTTCTCGCTTTCGGCGTCTTCTCGTGGGCCAACGCCCGCTACCGCAAGGTCTGACCCCGCTCGGAGCCCGGCGTGCCGGCCGAGCAGCCCGACCCCGTGGCGGGAGAGGGGACAGGAGGCGCACGACGGAAGGGCGGCGGCAAGCCGGACAGGAGACGGACGGAGACGGACATGGACAGGGAACTCGAAGGCCGCCGGGTGCTGGTGGCCGGAGCCACCGGCGCGATCGGCGGTGCGCTGGCCGGGGAGCTCGCGGATCGCGGTGCCCTCCTCGCGGTGGCCGGACGCGACCGTACGGCCCTGGAGACGGTGGCCGCCCGCTGCGGGAACGCGCCCGCCGAGCGGTTCGACGCGTACGCCCTGGACGTCCTCGCCGGGCTTCCGTCCTGGGCGGCCGGCCGTCTCGGCGCTCTGGACGCCGTCGTGTGCGCTGTCGGCGCCGTGGCGTTCGGCGATGCCGCGCAGACGCCGGACGCCGTCGCCGAACACCTCATGACCGTGAACGCCCTGGCCCCGATGGCCCTGCTGCGCGGAGCGCTCCCGGTGCTGGCTGCCCGGGGCACGGTCGCAGCTCTGACCGGTGTGGTGGCCGAGCACCCCCAGCCGTCGATGGCCGACTACAGCGCGTCGAAGGCCGCCCTGGCCGCCTGGCTGACCGCCGTACGCAAGGAGCAGCACCGCGGGGGTCACGACGCGGTGCGGGTGCTCGAAGTGAGCCTGCCGCACCTGGACACCGGCTTCGCCGGGCGCGCGGTGCGAGGCGCCCCGGGGCCGCTGCCCCCGGGGGCCGATCTCGGCGCGGCCGTCCGCCTCGTCGCCGACGCCCTCGCCGACGGCGCCGAGCGCATCGCCGCCGGGCGCGACGGAAGGCCGGTACGGGAACACCCCGCCCATCGCCCGCGCCGCTCGGTGGCCCGGTCTCAGGCCTCGGGCAGCCGCGAGCCGGGCTCACGGGACACGGCGCGTGACCCGGCGCCGCCGGTGAGCCGGGGCGGGCCGCCGGCCGCCGCGCCCCCGCGGACAGCGTCCTCCCGGGCGGCCTGCTCCGGATGACGGCTGCGCCAGTACGGGTTGTCGTGCGGCAGACCGCCGCTGACCCGCCCGTACATACCGAACGTGAGGATCAACAGCCCCATGACGAAGCTGAAGATGACGTTGGACATGCCGAAGTCGAGGATGTTGACGGACTTGTCCAGAATGAAGAGGTGGACGAATCCACTGAGCAGGAAGAGCGCTCCGACGACCATGTTCAGGGTGGACGCGGCGTCACCGCCCACCACCGCTCCGGCGATCAGCAGTCCGCCGACGATCACCGAGATCAGGCTGAGGAGACCGTTGGTCGACAGCCCCGCGATCTGGCTGCCGCTCGTGTCGAAGAAGGCCAGCCGGTTCGCGAAGCCGAGGATGCCGAACACCAGCAGGATGACACCGCACAGACCTGCGCCGACGCGGTACACGGTCGCGAGCCGGTGATCAACGGGGAGTTCGTCACTCAGTTTCATTGCCGTCTCCTGATGGGTGTGAGGGCCCTGGGGCCGCCTGCCCCCCTGCTTCCCCCGCCTTTCCCCTCTCCCTTCATCCTGGGTCCTCCCCGGCCCCTTCCGCCACCGCCAGCCGGATGCGCCGCATGCCCCGCCGGGCGTGACTCTTCACCGTGCCCAGCGGCAGGCCGGTCCGCTCGGAGATCTGGGCGTGCGTGAGGTCGTCGAAGAACGCCATGCGCAGCACGTCCCTCTGCGGCCCCGGCAGGCGGCCCAGCTCCTGCGCCACGAGCACGCGGTCCAGAGCTGCCTCCGGCCGGTCGCCGGCGGCCGACGGGACGAGTTCCTCGCGCGCGGCCGCCGCCGCGGCCAGCTCCGAGCGGCGGGTCCGTGCCGCATGGGCGTCCGCGATCTTGCGACGGGCGATTCCGATCAGCCACCCCGGCAGCGGGCCGCGCAGCGGGTGGTATCCCTGCCGACCGCGCCAGGCGGCGAGGAATGTCTGCTGGGCGACGTCCTCGGCCTCCCGGGCGTCCCCCAGCGAACGCGCGGCCAGCGTGTGCACGAGGGCGCCCCATCGCCGGTACACGAGAGCGAAGGAGTCCTCGTCCCCCCGCACGAAGCCCTCTATGAGTTCCCGCACCTCCGCGGCGTCGTCGCCGGGGGCGACGGCCGCCGCCACTCCCGACGGGCCGACGAGCGTGGTCATGACTGTCCGTCCTCTCCACCAGGGGAACCGGTCTGCCGCCGGAGGCCGACGCCCCCCACCGGCCACGAGCCCGCGAGAGCCCGGCGGCAGGCGGCAGAACAGTCCGCTGCGTCCCGTCGGCCACAGACAACCGCCTGGCCGACTCCCGGGCAACATGCATCGTTTCTGCGTCGTATGGTGGGTTCATGGAACCGGACGGCAGCATGCTCGCGGACGCGCCGGCGAAGTCCGCCGGGGGCCCGGCCGGCACGGGCCTGACCACCGGCGCGGTGGCCCGCCTCATCGGCGTCGCGCCGACGACCCTGCGCTCCTGGGACCGCCGCTACGGCATCGGCCCCGCCACCAGGGAGGGCGGTCGGCACCGCCGCTGGACCGACGCCGACATCGCCGCCCTGAGGGCCATGTGCCGCCTGACGAGCGCGGGCATGCCCCCTGCCGAGGCCGCCCGCACGGTGCTGGCGGGTTCCTCCCTGCCGGCCGCGGTGACGCCGTCGGCGACCCGGCGCGCCTCCCGGGCCCCCGGCCCTCTGCCGCTCGGCAGGGTCCGCCGGGAGAGCCGGGGCCTCGCCCGCGCTGCGGTCCGGCTCGACGCGCAGGCGATGGACGACCTGCTGGCCGAGGTGCTCCACCGGTACGGACTGCCGGCGGCCTGGGACGAGGTGATCATGCCGACGCTGCACGCCGTGGGGCGGAAATGGCAGTCCACGGGAGAGCGTTACGTCGAAGTCGAGCACCTGCTGTCCTGGCATGTCTCCAGCGCGCTGCGGCGGATCGCGGCGCCCTGCCCGCCCACCGTCTCGTCAGACGTCTCGCTGCTGGCCTGCACCCCGGGCGAGTCCCACACCCTCGCTCTTGAGGCGCTCGCCGTCGGACTCGCCCAACAGGCCCTCCCGGTACGGATGTTCGGCGCCGCTCTGCCTGCCGGAGCGTTGGAGGAGGCGGTGCGCCGCACGGGCCCCGCGGCCGTCGTGCTGTGGTCCCAGTCCCGCACCACCGCCAGCTCCTCACTCGTGGCGCGGGTGGAGTCGATCGAGTGGGGCGTACGGGGCGCACGCCGACGGCCGGAGGTCCTCGTGGCCGGTCCGGGATGGGCCGGGCGCCGGCCGCCCGGCGCCCGGCACCCGGCCTCTCTGGGCGAAGCCATGGACGCCCTCGCCGCGATCAGCGGGCGCTGAGCCCCGCTCCCCCTCCCGGCGCGGTAGGCCCGTCAGCGCAGAAAGTCCGCCAGCCCCGTCAGAAGCCGGTCGACGTCGTCCGCGTCGTTGTACGCGGACAGCCCGACGCGCAGTCCGCCGCCGTCGCCGAGGCCCAGGTGACGGGAGGCCTCCAGGGCGTAGAAGGAACCGGCGGGAGCGTGCACGCCCGAGCGGGCCAGGAAGCGGTAGGCGTCCGTCGCCTCCCTGCCCTCGAAGGTGAGGAGCAGCGTGGGGGTGCGCTCACCGGCCCGGGAGTGCACCGTCACCCCGTCCAACCGACGCAGTCCCGCCTCGACGCTCTGCCGCAGCGCCGCCTCGTGGGCCTCGATCGCCGCGTAGGCCGCCCGCAGCCGCTCCGGCCGGCCGTCCGCCGTGCTGCCGCCCAGGCCGGCGATGAAGTCCACTGCCGCGCGCGTCCCCGCCAGCGACTCGTACGGCAGAGTACCCAGCTCGAAGCGTTCCGGCACGGCGTCGGTGGACGGGGCGAGCTTGTCCGGGCGCAGGGTGTCGAGCAGTTGTGGCCGGGCGCTGAGCACTCCGTGGTGGGGCCCGAAGAACTTGTAGGGCGAGCAGACGAAGAAGTCCGCGCCGAGCCGCCGGAGGTCCACCGGGTGATGGGCGGTGAGATGGACGCCGTCCACCCACAGCAGCGCGCCCGCCCGGTGGACGAGCTCGGCGATGGCCGGGACGTCGGGCCGGGTGCCGATCAGATTGGACGCCCCCGTCACCGCGACCAGCCGGGTCCGCTCGGTGAGGTGTGCCTCGACGGACCGCGCGGGCAGCTCCCCGGTGGCCGGGTCGAAATCGGCCCATCGCACCACCGCCCCCGCCCGTCCGGCGGCCTGTACCCAGGGGCGGATGTTGGCGTCGTGGTCGAGTCGGCTGACCACGACCTCGTCCCCCGGCCTCCAGGTGTCGGCCAGGGTGCGTGAGAAGTCATACGTGAGCTGGGTGGCGCTGCGGCCGAACACGATCCCCGCCGGATCCGCGCCCAGCAGGTCCGCCATCGCCCGCCGGAACGCGACGACGATCGTCTCCGCGTTGACCTCGCCGGGCAGGCCGGCGCCCCGGATCGACAGGGGCCGGCTCCACGCCTCACCGACCGCGGCGATGACGGACGCCGGGGTCTGTGTGCCGCCCGGCCCGTCGAAGTGCGCCGTCCCCGACCGCAGGGCGGGAAACCGCTCACGCACCGCGTTGACGTCGTACGACATGCCAGGCTCCTCACTTCGCTGCACGGACGGGACGATCATCGCAGGGCGGCGTCGCACGGTGGAAGGGCCGACGGCGCCGAAAGCCCTCCCCGCACCGGGGGCCGCTCGAAAGGCGGGGGCGCGCCGGGCGGGCAGCGTTTTCGCGCGGGCGCACTGCCCCGCACCGCATATGCGCCTTGGCGTGCGAGATAACGCCCAGGGCGTGCGGAAATACGCCGTCCCGCGTCGGGGAGATCATCCTATGAAGCAATTTCTCGCGCAGGGGGAACTGTTCCGGCTTCCCGTTCCTTCCGGTATTCCGAACCCGGGCGAATCCCCTCTGCTTTCGATGGTCTGGTGGAGATTAAAGCCGTGGAAAGAGGAAATAGATGAGCTGGGCCGATGAAGCTGGGGGGCATCGGTTCACGTCACGGTCCGATGGTGTCGGAGCCGGGCGTCCGGAAGGCGCCGGCGCAGAGCCGGCTGCTGCCTCCCCGGCTGGTCCATCGCCCCATCAAGCTGCTCTGAACTGCATCGATGGTACGAGCGATGGTCTCTCTCCTGGATTGCGTTCGCGTGTGGAGGGTCACGGATGGGCGAGTTCGAGCGGTCCGTCGATGGCAAGATATATTCGACCGGATATCCGGTCGGGAAGAGGGGCGGGGGCGCATTGTGCCCAGCGCGCGCCCTGCGTGTGACTGCCTACCCCATACTCTTACTGGCCGTCGTCCTGGTGGGCTCGGCGGCACTGCGGTTCGATTGGGACCCCTCTCGGGTGAGCCCGCTTTTCCTCGTCGCGACGCTCCTCTACCTGGCCCTGCTCGAACGGCTGATTCCTTACGACCGGAACTGGCACCCGAGAAATGAGGAGTGGCGCTGGTACGGCGCCTACTTCCTGCTCACCATGGGCGGCAGCGCACTGGCGCAACTCCTGGTCACGCTGGCCGTCGGATGGCTCTCCCCCCAGGAGCCGGCCCGCCACCTCGCAATCGAGGTCCCCGGAGCCCTCCTGGCCGGATCGCTCGTCGGCTATCTGGCTCACCGGCTGGGTCACACCAACCCCCTGCTGTGGCGGCTGCACGGCATCCACCACGTTCCGCAGAAGGTCAACGTCGCCAACAACGGCGTCAACCACGTGCTGGACATCGTCCTGGTCCAGAGCCTCGTCCAACTGACTCTGGCCCTCGCGGGGTTCTCCCGCTCAGCCGTGCTGGTGACCGGGCTCTTCGTCGCCGCACAGGGGTACTTCGTCCACGCCAACATCGACGTGCGCATCGGCCCGTTCAACCATCTGCTGGCCAGTCCGGAGCAGCACCGACTCCACCACAGCACCGACCTTGCCGAGGCCGGGCACTACGGCTCCGACCTGTCGTGCTGGGACCACCTCTTCGGCAGCTTCACCTGGCGCCCCGGCCGCGAACCGGCAGCGGTCGGCCTCCACGACCCCGCCTCGTTCCCCGGCACCGGCGACATCTTCGCAGGCCTCCTGCACCCCTGGCGACGGAGACCCGAACCGGACCTCCGACCGGACTGACCGCCGACCCTTCGACGCGGTTCACCACGACTTGAGGAGCTCGACATGGCCGACGCGAACAACCGGGCGTCACGGAGCAAGGTGGCGATCGTCGGGATGGGCTGCCGGCTGCCCGGCGGCGCATCGGACCACCGCGCCTTCTGGCGCAACCTGGTGGAGGGCAAGGACTGCGTCACACCGACACCGCCCGACCGGTACGACGTCGGCACGCTCGGCAGCCGTTCCCGGGACCGGCCCGGACGCCTGGTGGGCTGCCGTGGCGGATACATCGACGGTTTCGACGAGTTCGACCCGGAGTTCTTCGGCATCAGCCCCCGCGAGGCCGACCACATGGACCCGCAGCAGCGCAAACTCCTGGAGGTGGCCTGGGAGACGCTGGAGGACGCCGGACAACGGCCCGCGGACCTCGCCGGCGGCCGGGTCGCCGTCTACGTCGGCGCGTTCACCCTGGACTACAAGATCCTCCAGTTCGCCGACCTGGGCTTCACCTCACTGGCCGCGCACACGGCGACCGGGACGATGATGACCATGGTGTCGAACCGCATCTCGTACTGCTTCGACTTCCGCGGCCCCAGCCTGTCGATCGACACCGCGTGCAGCTCCTCCCTGGTCGCCGTGCACCTGGCGTGCCAGGCCCTCGGCAACGGCGAGAGCGACGTCGCCCTGGCCGGCGGCACCCTGTTGCACATGGCCCCGCAGTACACGATCGCGGAGACCAAGGGCGGCTTCCTCTCGCCGGAGGGCCGCTCCCGCCCCTTCGACGCCGCCGCCGACGGCTATGTGCGGGCCGAGGGCGTCGGCCTCGTCGCGCTGAAGCGGCTGGAGGACGCCCTGCGCGACGGCGACCGGATTCATGCCGTGATCCTCGGCAGCGGGGTCAACCAGGACGGGCGCACCAACGGGATCACCGTGCCCAACCCCGACGCACAGACCGACCTCATCCACCGGGTCTGCGGCGAGGCGGGCATCACCCCCGGCGCGCTCCAGTACATGGAGGCGCACGGCACCTCGACCCCGGTCGGCGACCCGATCGAGGCGGGCGCCCTGGCCCGCGCCCTGGCGGTCGGGCGCGCGCCGGGCGCCCGCGCGTACGTCGGCTCGGTGAAGGCGAACATCGGGCACACCGAGTCCGCCGCCGGAATCGCCGGACTGATCAAGACCGTCCTGTGCCTCGAACACCGGCAGATCCCGCCCCAGATCAACCTGGAACACCTCAACCCCGCCATCGACCCGGCGTCCCTGCCCTACGAGATCCCCACCCGCCTCACCGCCTGGCCCGACCACGAGGGGCCCGCCCGCGCCGGGGTCAACTCCTTCGGATTCGGCGGCACCAACGCCCACGTGGTGCTGGAGGAAGCCCCGCCGCACCCACCGGAGGCGGGCCCGGAGCCGCCCCCAGAGCGCGGCTGGAGCATCCTGCCGCTGAGCGCCCGGCGTCCGGACGCCCTCGCCGCGATGGCGACCGGCATCCGCGGCGAACTGGCCGGCGGGCCCGGCCCGGCCGTGTCCCTCGCCGACCTCGGCCACACCCTGGCGCACCGCCGCCAGCACCTCCCGGAGCGGCTGTCTGTCGTCTACACCTCCCGCGCCTCCCTCGACGAGGCACTGGCCGCCCACGAGCGCGGCGAGCCCCACCCCCGTGTCGTCCAGGGCCGCGTGCGGGAGGCCGACGGGCGGCGCTCGGTGTGGGTCTTCACCGGCATGGGTCCCCAGTGGTGGGGCATGGGCCGCCAACTGCTGCGGGAGGAGCCGGTGTTCCGCGACGCCGTCCTTCGGTGCGACCGGGCCGTCGCGGAGTTCGCCGACTGGTCCCTGCTCGATGAGATGTCCGCCGACGAACCCGACTCCCGGATGGAGGAGACCTGGCTCGCCCAGCCGGCGAACTTCGCCGTGCAGGTCGGCCTGGCGGCGCTGTGGCGGTCCTACGGGGTGCGCCCGGACGCGGTGGTCGGGCACAGCACCGGTGAGATCGCCGCGTTCTACGAGGCGGGCGTCTACTCACTGCGCGACGCGGCCCGGATCGCGGTCCACCGCAGCCGGCTCCAGCAGAACCTGGCCGGCGCCGGCGCCATGCTCGCGGTGAGCCTGCCGGAGGCCGAGGCGGAGCGCCGGGTGCGCCCCCACCGCGACCGGATCTCGATCGCCGCCGTCAACAGCCCCGCCTCGGTCACCCTGGCAGGCGAGGAGGCGGCGCTGACCCTGCTGGCCGAGGAGCTGCGGGCCGAGCAGAGGTTCGCGAAGTTCCTCACCGTCCAAGTCCCGTACCACAGTCCCGCGATGGAGCGGATCAAGGACGAACTGCTCGCGGAACTCGCCCCTCTCGCGCCGCGACCGGCCCACACACCCCTCTACCTCACGGGCGCCGAGGGAACGGCTCGGGGCGAGGAGCTGGACGCCGCGTACTGGTGGCGGAACGTCCGCGACCGGGTCCGGTTCCGGGCGGCCGTGGACCGCCTCGCAGAGGACGGCCACCACCTCTTCCTGGAGATCGGCCCGCACCCGGTGCTCGCGCACGCGATCCGCGAATGCCTCGACGCACACGACGCTCAGGGGACCGTCCTCCCCTCGATCCGCCGCCGGGAGAACGAGACCGAGCGCTTCGCCGCATCCCTCGCCTCACTCCACACCCTGGGCGTCGACATCGACTGGCACGCCCTCCAGCCCACCGGCCACCCGGTCACCCTGCCCCGCCACCCCTTCCGTCGGGACCGCCACTGGACCGAGCCCCCCGCGGTCGCCCAGATCCGCCTGGGCCACCGCGACCACCCGCTGCTGGGCCGCCGCACCGACCGCACCGAACCGACCTGGCAGGCCCGCCTGGACACGGAGTCGCTGCCCTACCTCGCCGATCACCGCATCCAGGGCGCCGTGGTCTTCCCCGCCGCCGGATACCTGGAGATGGCGGCCCAGGCCGTCCTGCGACTCACCGGCCGCTCCACCGCCGTACTCGCCGACATCGACCTGCGCAAGGCGCTCTTCCTGCCCGACGGCGAGGACCGCGCCGTAGAGGTCTCCCTCTCCCTGGAGACCGCCGCCTTCACCGTCGCCTCTGCGGCAGGGGAGGGCGGGGAGCGGTCCGTGCACGCGAGCGGCGTCGTCCGCACCGGGCAGCGCCGCAGGACCGGCCCGCCCCTCGACGCCGACGCCGTCCGCACCCGAACCGTCCGGCGGCTCGACGGGCCGGCCTGCTACGCCGCGCTCGCCGCGCTCGGCTACCACTACGGGCCCGCCTTCCAGGCCGTCGAGGAGGTCTGGATCGGGGGCGGAGAAGCCCTCGCCCGCATCCGCCCTCCGCGCGCCGTCGGCGACGACGCCGCCCGACACCACCTCCACCCCGTCCTCCTCGACGCCTGCTTCCAGGCCCTGCTGACGCCGCAGCTCCTCGAAGACCCGGCGCCCGGCTCGGGGATCAGGCTGCCGCTCTCCCTCGACGAGATCGCGCTCGAACCGATCGGGGACCAGCCCTTCTGGGCGCACGCCACCCTGCTCCCCGGCGAGGAGGGCGCCACGCGGGGAGACATCGCCCTGTACGCAGAGGACGGCACGCCGCTCGGCCGAATTCACGGGTTCCGCGCCGCCGACGTGGAGAAGGCCGCGACCGCCGTCGCCCGCACCACGATCGACTCCTGGCTCGCGGAACCCGTCTGGAAGGACTGCGCGCCCACCCCAGGAGAGGCGGACGCCTCGCCGCCTCCCGGGGGCCGGGTCGTGACCGGCGCCCCGGCGGCCGGGAGCGACGCACCCGGGCGGCCGCCCGGTGCGGACAGCCGGTCCGGGCCCGCCGCGGCCGCGCGGGACCACGGCTGGCTGGTCCTCGCCGACACCCAGGGAGTGGCGGACGCCTTCGCCGCGCTCGCCGCGGCCCGGGGCGAGCGGTGCCGGCTGGTACGGCGGGGCGCGGCGTACACCGAGTCCCCGGACGGCGACACGTTCACCGTAGATCCCGCGTCCGACGCCGACCTGGAACGCCTCTTCGCCGTCGTGGACCGCGGCGACGGCCCGTTCGGCGGGGCCATTCTGCACCTGTGGAACCTCGACCGGCCGGACCTCTCGGCATGCGACCGGCAGGCTCTCGACGACCACACCGGCGCCGGGGCCTACTCACTCATCGCCCTGGCCCGGATTCTGCTGGCCCGAGGCGGCGGAGGAAGCCTGCACGTGGTCACCCGCGGGGCCCAGCCCGCCCTGCCCGGCGAGGCCGTCGAACCCCTCGGAGCGCCCGCCTGGGGCATCGGCCGCGTGCTGCGGCACCAGGAACTCACCGACCACCGGGGCAAGCTGATCGACCTCGACCCCCGACGGCGGCCGGGCCCCGGCGGTGACCGCGCCGACGCCGAGGCTCTGCTGCGCGAGGTGCTCAGCGACGACGAGGAGGAGATCGCCCTGCGTGACGGCGTCCGCCGCACCAGCCGCCTCCGCCCCACCGAAGGGCTCTCCCGCCCCCTGCCGCTGCGGCTGCGGGCCGACGGCAGCTATCTGGTGACCGGCGCGTTCGGCGCACTGGGACGGCTGTTGTGCCGCACTCTCGTACGGCGCGGGGCCCGCAGGATCGTCCTCATGGGCCGCACCCCCCTGCCCGCCCGCGAGAAATGGGCCGGCCTCGACCCCGCCACCGCGGAGGGGCGCGCCGTGCACCTGTTGCGGGAGCTGGAGACGCTCGGCGCACAGGCCGTCCCGGCGTGCCTGGACATCACGGAAGAGGACGCCCTGACCGGCTGGCTCGACGCCCACCGGCGGAGCGGCGCGCCACCCGTGCGCGGGGTGTTCCATCTCGCGGGCCAGGTCCGCGACACCCTGGTCACCGACCTGGACCGGCCCGTCTTCGACGCGGTGCACGACCCCAAGACCGTCGGCGCGTACCTCCTGCACCGCCATCTGCGGGACGAACCCCTGGAGCACTTCGTTCTCTTCGCCTCGGTCGCGTCCTTGCTGACCACGGCGGGCCAGACCAACTACGCAGCGGGCAACGCCTTCCTGGACGCCCTCGCCCACCACCGCCGCGCCCAGGGCCTGCCCGCCCTCAGCCTGGACTGGGGCCCCTGGGCCACCGGAATGATCGAGGAACTCGGTCTGGTCGACCACTACGTGCACAGCCGCGGCATGAGCTCGCTCTCCCCGGAAGCCGGCATGGCCGTCCTGGAACGCGTCATCGGACAGGACCACGCACAACTGGTCGTCGCCACCGTCATCGACTGGCCGACCTTCCTCGCCTGGTACCCCGCCCCGCCGCCGCTCGTCGCCGACCTGGCGGCGGCCTCCGCCCCGCCGCCTGACGCGGCGGCGGGCCACGGGTTCCTCGACTCCTTCCGCGCCGCCGACGAACAGACGCGCCGCACGCTGGTGACCGAGAGGTTCGCCGCTCTGTGCGCCGCGGTGCTCCGTACCGACGCCGACCGCGTCGACCCCGCGACCGGACTCGGCGAGCTCGGTCTCGACTCCCTGCTCGCCATGGAGCTGCGGGCCCGTATCCACGCCGACCTCGGCGTCGCCCTGCCCGTGGTCGCCCTGCTCAGCGGCGCGCCGGCCGGCGAACTGGCCGCCCAGCTCCACGACGGACTGACCGCCCTGGCCGCCGCCGACACCCCCGACGGCCCCGCCGGCGCCGTCGAACTCCACAGGGACGAGAGGAAGTACCCGCTGACGCACAATCAGAAGGCGCTCTGGTTCCTCAAACACCTCAACCCCGACGGGTACGCGTACAACATCGGCGGGGCCGTCGAGGTGAACGTGGAGCTCGAACCGGAGCTGATGTTCGAGGCCGTCCGCCGCCTCATCGCCCGGCACCCGGCGCTGCGCACCAACTTCCTGCTGGAGGACGGGCAGGCCGTGCAGCGGGTCTCCGCGGACGCCGAGCCGGACCTGGGCCTCTTCGACGTCCAGGACCAGGGCTGGGACACCATCCACGCGGCGATCGTCGCGGAGTACCGCCGGCCCTACGACCTCGCCCATGACCCGCTGGTCCGCTTCCGCCTCTTCAAGCGGGGCCCGGACCGCTGGGTGATCATGAAGGCCGTCCACCACATCGTCTCCGACGCCATCTCGACCTTCACCTTCATCGAGGAACTCCTCGCCGTGTACGAGGCGCTGCGCCACGGGCGCGAACCCGGGCTGCCGCCGGTAGAGGCGCGATACCTCGACTTCCTCAACCAGCAGAACGCCTTTCTGGCCGGCCCCGCGGCGGCGGGCATGCTCGAATACTGGCGCTCCCACCTGCCGGCCGAGGTGCCGCTCCTGGACCTCCCCGTCGACAAGCCGCGCCCGGCCGTCCAGACGCACAACGGGGCCTCGCAGTTCTTCGTCCTCGACGCAGAACTCAGCGCCCGCGTCCACGCCCTGGCCCGAGCCCACCGCGTCACCCCGTTCATGGTGCTGCTGAGCGGGTACTACCTCCTGCTCCACCGCTACTCGGGGCAGGACCACATCGTCGTCGGCAGTCCGGTGACCGGCCGCACCCGGCAGGACTTCTCCTCCGTGTACGGCTACTTCGTCAATCCGCTCCCGTTCCACGCCGACCTGTCCGGCGACCCGACCGTCGCCGAACTGCTGGAGCAGGTGCGCAGGACCGTGCTGGGCGGCCTGGACAACCAGGAGTACCCCTTCGTCCTGCTCGTCGAGGAACTGGGCCTCCAGCACGACCCCAGCCGCTCGGCGGTGTTCCAGGCGATGTTCATCCTCCTCACCCACAAAGTGGCGACCGAGCAGTACGGCTACCGCCTGGAGTACATCGAACTGCCGGAGGAGGAAGGACAGTTCGACGTGACGCTGTCCGTCTACGAGGACGAGGCGGACAGTCGCTTCCACTGCGTCCTCAAGTACAACACCGACCTCTTCCTCCCCGAGACCATGCGCCGCATGGCCGACCACTACACCCGCCTCCTGGACCGGATGACCCGGGCCCCGGGCGACCTGCCCGCCTCCCGCCTGGAGATGCTCGGAGCGGCCGAGCGGGAACGGCTCGTCGGCGAGTGGAGCCGCCCCGCCCTGCCCGCCGCCCCTCCGGACCCGGCCGGCCGGGCCGGGCGCGAGCCGTGCACCCCGGTCCCCGCGCGGATCGCCCGCGTCGCCGCCGAGCATCCCGCCGCGGTCGCCGTCACGTGGCCCTCCCCGCACGGCGACGCCTGCCGCATGACCTACGCCGAACTGGAGCGGCGGGCCGGCGACACCGCCGCCCGGCTGCGCGCCCTCGGCATCGGCGGCGGATCGGTGGTCGTGGTGTGCCTGGACAAGTCCCCGGAGCTCGTCGTCACCCTGCTCGCCGTGCTCAAGACCGGCGCGGCCTACCTCCCACTGAAGCCCGACCAGCCCGCCGACCGGCTCGCGCACCTCGTGCGGACCACCGGAGCCGGGCTGATCGTCACCGCCGGCGGCACGGGGGCAGGCCCCGCCGAGGACCTGCCCGCCCCGGCGGTGACCCCGCAGGAGCTCGACGGGACCGAACCGCACCCGGACGGCCCGCCCGCCGACGTGGACCCCGACTCCCCGGCCTACGTCATCACCACCTCCGGATCGACCGGCCGTCCCAAGGCCGTCCGGGTCAGCCACCGCAACCTCGCCTCCGCCTACGCCGCGTGGCGCGAGACGTACCGGCTGGAGACGGACGTGCGGGTGCACCTCCAGATGGCCGAACCCTCGTTCGACGTCTTCACCGGCGACCTGGTCCGTGCCCTGTGCTCCGGCGGCAACCTCGTCCTGGCCGACCGCGATCTTCTCTTCGACACCACACGCCTGTACCGGACGATGCGTCAGCACAAGGTGGACTGCGCCGAATTCGTGCCGGCTGTGGTGCGAGGGCTGATGGACCACTGTGAGCGCGAGGGGCTGCGACTGGACTTCCTGAGGTTGCTGGTGGTCGGGTCCGACGCCTGGAACGTGGGGGAGTACCGGCGGCTGAGCGCCCTGTGCGCTCCCGGCACACGCGTGGTCAACTCCTACGGCCTCACCGAGGCCACCATCGACAGCGCCTGCTTCGAGGGCCCCGTCGACGACCTGGAGCCCGGTCTGATGGTCCCGATCGGCCGCCCCCTGCCCAACAGCACCCTCCACGTCCTGGACGCCCACGGCGAGCCCGTCCCGCCGGGCGTGCCCGGCGAGCTCTGGATCGGGGGCGACGGCGTCGCGCTCGGTTATGCCGGCGACCCCCAGCAGACCGAGGACCGCTTCGTCACCCGGACCCTCGGCCGGGACGCGGACGCCCGGCCCGAACGGCTCTACCGGACCGGCGACATCGCCCGCTGGGACGCCCGCGGCCGGGTGCACCTGCTCGGCCGCACCGACGGACAGGTCAAGCTGCGCGGCCACCGCATCGAGATCGGCGAGATCGAGGCCCACCTCCACCGGTGGCCCCCGCTCGCCCGCGCCGTGGTCACCGTACGCACCGACACCCGGGGAGAGACCGCCCTGTGCGCCTACTGCGTGCCGCGGTCCCCAGCGGTGCTCGACGCCCGGGCCCTGCGCCGCCACCTGGCGCGCTCCCTGCCCTCGTACATGATCCCGTCCCACTTCGTCCACCTGCCCGCGCTGCCCCTGACGGCCAACGGCAAGATCGACACCGCGGCCCTGCCGGCCCCGCGCGCCGATGCGGGCGGACGGCCCCACGAGGAGCCCGTGACGCTCTACGAGACCACTGTGGCCCGCCACTGGAAGAGCCTGCTCGGCGTCGGACAGGTGGGCCTGGAGGATGACTTCTTCGAGCTCGGCGGCAGCTCGATCAAGCTCATCGAGCTCCTCCACCACCTGCGCACCGACTTCGGCGTCGGCGTCCCCGTCAGCATGCTCTACCGGGCCACCACCCTGCACGGCATGGCCGCCGCGGTCGAGGACGTCCTGCACGGCGCCGGCGCGGAGGACCTCCCCCATCTCACCTTCAACACCGGGCAGGGGACGCCCCTCTTCTGCTTCCCTCCCGCAGGCGGACACGGCCTCGTCTACCGGGGTCTGGCCGCCCATCTCCCCGACCACACCGTCATCGGCTTCAACTACCTGCCGGGCGAGGACAAGGCCGCCCGCTACGCCGATCTCGTGGAAGAGGCCTGGCCCGACGGGCCGTACCTCCTCCTCGGCTACTCCCTCGGCGGCAACCTGGCCTTCGAGACGGCCAAGGAACTGGAGCGGCGCGGGCGCCGCGTCGACCACGTCGTCATCCTCGACTCCCGTCGCATCATGGAGGCCTACGAGCCGGACGAGCACGGCCTCGCCGCCTTCGAGGCCGAACTCGCCGACCACCTGCGCAAGCACACCGGTTCCGAGGCCGTCGCCCGCGAGACGCTCGCCCACGCCGCCGAATACCTCGCCTTCTGCGGACGCACCCCCAACACCGGCACGGTCGTCGCGGCGGTCAGCGTGATCACCGACGAGGAGAAGGCCGCCCTGTACGCCGCGGGCGAGCACGGGACCTGGCACGGCAGCTCCACCGGCGTCACCGCCGTCCTGCGCGGCTCTGGCGTCCACGCGGAGATGCTCGACGCCAAGCACCTGCCCCGCAACGCCGAACTGGTGCGCACCGCCCTGACGGGAGGCGCGGCCCATGGCTGATGACCACGACGACTGGGCCAGCCCTGAGCGGACCCCCGGCACGCCGCCCCGCGTCATCGTCGTCGGCGCGGGCGTGGCGGGCCTGGCCACCGGCTGCTACGCGCAGATGAGCGGAGCCAGGACCCGCATCTTCGAGAAGCACGTGCTGCCCGGAGGCTGTTGCACCGCCTGGTCGCGCGACGGGTACCTCTTCGACTACTGCATCGAATGGCTCATCGGCACCTCCCCGGGCAACGACGCCCACCAGGTGTGGAGCGAACTCGGGGCCCTGGACGGAAAGACCGTCACCAACTTCGAGCTGTTCAACAAGGTCGAGGACGCGGACGGCCGGTCGGTGACGTTCTACAACGACCCGGACCGCCTGGAGGCCCACCTCCTGGGGATCTCACCCGCCGACGCCCGGCAGATCCGCGCCTTCACCCGCGACCTGCGAAGGTTCATCGACATCGAGCTCTATCCCTTCCTCACCGCACCCGCCCTGCGCTCCGTCCGGGAGAGGGCGAGGACCCTGCGCACGGTGCTGCCCGCCTTCCGGCTGTTCTGGCGGACCGCGGCCACCCCGATGCACGTCTTCGCCGACCGGTTCCAGGACCCGCTGCTGCGGCGGGCCTTCCGCAACATCTTCTTCCAGGACCCCCAGGGCTTCCCGCTGCTGCCCTACCTGTTCAACATGGCCGCGGCCCACCACGGCAACGCCGGCTTCCCGCAGGGCGGCTCGCTCGGGCTCTCCCGCTCGATCGAGGAGCGCTACCGGGGCCTGGGCGGCAGTGTCACCTACCGCGCCCGCACGGAGCGCGTCCTCGTGGAGAAGGACCGAGCCGTCGGTGTCGAACTGCGCAACGGCAAAAGGTACTTCGCCGAGCACATCGTCTCCGCCTGCGACGGCCGCACCACCGTCTACGGGCTGCTCGGCGGGCGGTACACCGGGCCCCGGATCGACAGGCTCTACACCGACGTCCTCCACCGCCCCGGAGCGCTCTTCCCCGCCGTCGTCTCCGCCTTCGTCGGCCTGCGCGGCGACCTGGCGCCCGGCGAGGCCCACAGCACCACCCACCTGCTCGCCCCCGACGACGCGGCCCGGCTCCCCGGCGCCCTGCAGGACAGCCTCGTGATCCAGGCGCGCTCCCGGTACTCCGCCGGGTTCGCACCGCCCGGCCACAGCGTCCTGCACTGCACCTACTTCAGCGACTTCGCCCACTGGAAGGACCTGCGCACCAGGAACCGCAAGGAGTACCGCCTGCGCAAGCGCGAAGTCGCAGACCTCGTCCGCGACTTCCTGGAACGCCGCACCCCGGGGACCGCCGACCGCATCGAACTCATCGACATCGCCACGCCCGCCACGGCCCACCGCTACACCGGCAACCTGAACGGTTCCATCCTCGCCTGGAAGGCGTTCTCCGAAGCCGACGACCTGTGCGCCCGCATGGTCGGCAGGGACCGCATGCGGCTGCCCGGTCTGAGCGGTTTCTCCATGGCCGGACAGTGGATCGGCATGGGCGGCCTGATCAGAGCCGCCTCCACCGGCCGCTTCGCCGCCCAGTACCTCTGCCGGGAGCTGGGCCTGGAGTTCCGCGCCCAGAAGAGCGAGGGGGCCGGACCCTGGCACCCCGGAAAGCTGGGCCGCCTCCCCCGGCTCGACCGGTCATCGGCACGGAAGGACGACGTCTCATGACCCCGCAGCACAGCGAGCGCACGCGACGCGGCGGGCGGCCGCCCAGAGAAACGATGATCATCATCGGCGGGGGTCTGGGCGGCCTGTCCACCGGGTGCTACGCCCAGATGAACGGCTACCGCACCCACATCCTGGAGATGCACGAGACGCCCGGCGGCTGCTGCACCGCCTGGGACCGCGGCGGCTTCACCCTGGACCCCTGCGTCAGCTGGCTCCTCGGCAGCGGCCCCGGCAACGAGATGCACCAGATCTGGCTGGAGCTGGGCGCCCTGCAGGGCAAGGAGATCCGCCACTTCGACGTCTTCAACATCGTGCGCGGCAAGGACGGCCGAGCCGTCTACTTCTACTCCGACCCGGACCGGCTGGAAGCCCACCTCATCGAACTCTCGCCCGGTGACGCCCGGCTGGTGCGCAGGTTCTGCGGCCAACTGCGCAGCTTCCGCAAGGCGCTCGCGGTCTATCCCTTCCTCAAACCCGTCGGCCTGATGGGCCGCCTCGAACGCTGGCGGATGCTCGCCTCGTTCCTCCCGTACGTCAACGCCGTCCGCACCACGATCACCGTGCTGATGACCGAGTTCTCCGCGAAGTTCACCGACCCCCTCCTGCGGGAGGCCTTCAACTTCATCCTGTACGAGAAGCACCCGGCCTTCCCCGTCCTCCCGTTCCACTTCCAGCTGGCCTCGCACGCCAACCTCTCCGCGGGCGTCCCCGAGGGCGGCTCCCTCAAACTGGCCGAGTCCATCGAAGCCCGCTACCGCCGGCTCGGCGGCCGCGTCTCGTACAACACGAAGGTCGACTCGGTGATCGTCGAGGACGACCGGGCGGCGGGCGTCCGGCTCAGCGACGGGAGCGAACTGCGCGCCGACATCGTGGTGTCCGCCTGCGACGGCCACACCACGACCATGAAGCTCCTCGGCGGCGCCTACCTGGGCGAGGACTACCGCAAGCTCTACACCCGCACCATCCACGAACCCGGCATGGTCTTCCCCGGCTACTTCACCCTCTTCCTCGGCCTCTCGCGCCCCTTCCCCCACGCGGACCCCTGCACGACGTACCTCCTCGACGACGCCACCGCGGCGGAGCTGACCGGAATTCGCCACCCCAGCGTCAACGTCCAGTTCCGCAGCCGCCACTACCCCGAGCTCTCCCCGGACGGGACAGCCGTCGTCTACGTCACCTACTTCTGCGACATCGCCCCCTGGCGCGCCCTGGACGAAGGCCCCGAACAGGTCACCCGCACCCGGGGCGGCCAAGAGCTGCACACCCTGCCCGTACGACACGGACGCGGCTACTACGCGGCGAAGAAACGGGCCCGCGAGGCGCTCGTCGACTTCCTGGAGGAGCGCTGTCCCGGCCTGCGGGACGCGATCGTCGTCCGCGACGTCTCCAGCCCTCTCACCCAGGTCCGCTACACCGGCAACCACGACGGCACGGTGCTCGGCTGGCAGCCGTTCGTCGAGAGCGGCGAGACCCTCGAGGAGCTGATCAAGAAGCACGGCCCGGGGCTCCCCGGACTGCGCGACTTCTACCAGTCCGGGGTGTGGGCCACCACCGGCGGACTCATCCGCGCGGCAGCCGCCGGACGTCATGTCATGCAGTTCGTCTGCCGTGACGACGGCAAGCCCTTCACCGCCTCCGTCGACGTCACCGCGCCGCCGCCCACCCACCGCGTGATCCCCGTTCCGGCACGCCCTTCACCGCCCGCGGGCCGGACGCGGGCGCGGCAGCCGGGGAAGGCAGGGCAGAACCCATGAGGATCGAGGAATGGGTGGTCCGTGAGCACGTCGGGGGAGCCCCCGACACGGACCGCATCTACGAGAAGACCGTGCGGGACGTCGAGGTCTCCCTGGCCCCCGACGAGATGCTCCTGCGCACGCTGTACGTCTCCGTCGACCCCTACCTCCAGGGCATCGCCCTCGACACCCCGATCGGCCGGCACATGGGCGCGGACTCGATCATGGAAGTGGTGGAGGCCGGGCCACGGGCCGCCCACCGCGTCGGCGACCTCGTCCAGGGCTTCGGCGGCTGGCGCTCCCACGTGGTCAGCACCGGCGCGGCCGAGCTCTGGCAGACCGGCACCTTCCCCATGGTCTTCCCGGCCTACCGCAGGCTCGACCCCCAGTGGTACGACGACGCGCTGCCGCTGGCGACCGCTCTCAGCGCGATGGGCGGCCCCGGCATGACGGCCTGGGGCACCCTCACCAACTACATGACGGTCAACCCCGGCGACACCTGTGTCGTCAGCGGGGCCTCCGGCGCGGTCGGCACGCTCGTCGGACAACTGGCGGCGCTCGCGGGCGCCCGGGTGGTCGGCACCACCTCGTCCCCGCAGAAGGCGGACTACCTCACCGGGATCGGCTTCGACGCCGTCGTCGTCTACCGTCACGGCGACAGCGCCGACCACGTCCGCGAGGCGCTCTGGCGCGTCGCGCCCGACGGCGTCGACCGCTACTTCGACAACCTCGGCGGCACGGTCACCGACGTGGTGTTCCCGATGCTCAACGTCGGCAGCCAGGTGGCCGTCTGCTGGCAGTGGTCGACCCAGGTCGGCGACGAGGGCACAGGCCCGCGGCTCCTGCCGTACCTGATGTTCCCGCGCGCGACCGTCCGCGGGATCTTCTCCCTGGAGTGGTTCACCGAACAGAACTGGCAGGACCTCCACACCGACCTGGGCGGCCGGGTGCGGCGCGGCGAGATCGTCTGCGACCACACCCTGCACCACGGCTTCGACGCCATCCCCGCCGCGTACCAGAGCCTCTTCGACGGCCGCGCCGCCAACCGGGGCAAAGTGCTCGTCCGGCTCTGAGCGCCCCGCCCCCGCCCGCCCATCGCCCAGGAGACGCCATGACGACCCCCGAGGAACCGCACCCCGCCCCGGTCCCGCTGCACCGCCTGCACTTCGAGGAACCAGGGCCGCCGCGCCCCGCACGACTGCCCGGCGGAACCCACGCCTGGCTGGTCAGCCGGTACGGCGACGTCCGCCAGGTGCTCTCGGACCCGCGCTTCGGCAGAGCACGGCTGTACGACGCCGACGCGCCGGCCCTCTCCGACGTGCCCGACCTGGTGAACAGCCCGGACCTGATGTTCAACCAGGACGGAGAGGACCACCTGCGGCTGCGCCGCACGCTGCGCCGCGCCTTCACCCCGAGGGCCGTCACCCGCTGGCAGCCGTGGATCGCCGCCATCGTCGAGGAACTCCTCGACCGGCTGGAGGAACGACGCCGGCCGGCCGACATCGTCCAGCAGTTCACCCTGCCCCTGCCGGTGGCGGTGATCAGCCGGCTGATGGGCCTGGACGCCTCCGCCCATGGCCGGTTGCGGCACTGGAGCGAACACGCCTTCTCGGACGGCAGCCACGCCGGCGAACAGGTGGAGACCGTCCTGAAGGAGTTCCACGCGTTCGGCGCCGACCTTCTCGCCCAGCGGCGCCGGGCGCCCGGCGAGGACCTCATCAGCAGCCTGGTCCGGGCCGCCGACGACGAGGGGGGCGTGCCCGAGGCGCAGTTGACTGCTCTGGTGTGCGGGCTCGTCGTCGGCGGCCACGACAGCACGATGACCATGCTCGGCAACGCTCTGCTCTACCTCCTGGGCGAACGCCCCGAAGCCTGGCCCCGCCTGGGCGCCGACGAGGAGGCCGCCGGACGCGCCGCCGACCGGCTCGTCCACCTCGTACCGTTGGGCGACGACAGGGGGAGCATCCGGCACGCAGCCGTCGACGTCGAGGTCGGCGGCGCGACGATCCCGGCCGGCGCGATCGTGATCGCCGACTGCGGGATGGCCAACCGCGACCCGGAGGTCTACCCGGCCGTCACCCGCGACGACCTCTTCGCCCCGTTGGAGGCCCCGACCCTCTCCTTCGGCGCGGGGCCCCACTACTGCCTGGGCGTCTGGCTGGCCCGCACGGAACTCCAGCTCGCCCTGCACCGTCTGGCCGCCCGCTTCCCGGCCCTGCGCCTGGCACAACCCATGGACGCGGTCCTCTGGCGGACCGGGACGACGTCACGCAGTCCGCAGCGGCTGGAGGTGAGGTGGTAGCCCTCGTACGGGCCGGTACGAGGGGCGTCGCATCTCCGCCACGGCGGCCGCCGCCCCGCGTCCCCGCCCCGGCGGACGGAGCAGGAGAGCGCTCCCGCCCCAAAGCGGCCCGGCGGTAGGGTGCGGACATGACCAGAAAGGCGCCCACGCTCGAGGACGTGGCCGATGAAGCGGGCGTCTCCCGCGCGACCGTCTCCCGCGTCGTCAACGGCATCCGCAACGTGGACCCCGCCATCCGCGAAGCGGTGCGGGAGGCGATCGCGCGGACCGGGTACGCCCCCAACCGTGCCGCCCGGTCCTTGGTGACCCGGCGCGCGGAGACCATCGCCCTGGTGGTCTCCGGGGCGGGCGACGACTCGGAGAGCGAGCAGAACGCCTTCGCGGCCCGTGTGTTCGCGGACCCGTTCTTCGGGCGCGTGGTGAGCGGCGTCGTCGGATTCCTGCGTCCGCGCTCCATGTACCCGGTCCTCATGTTCGCCGAGACCGAGACGGCCAGGGAGCAGGCGCTGGCCTATCTGCGGCAGGGGAGCGCGGACGGTGCGCTGGTCTTCTCCACCCACGCGCAGGACCCGCTGCCGGCGCTGCTCGCGGCCGAGAGCCTGCCCTGCGTCCTGTTCGCCCGTCCGGCGCGGCCCGCCCCCCTCACGTACGTCGACGTCGATCACCGGCGCGGCGGGCAGCTGGCTGCCGAGCACCTGCTGGGGCGGGACTGCCGTCGGCCCGCCACGGTGGCGGGCCCCCTGGACCTTCTCGCGGCCCAAGACCGCCTCTCCGGCTTCCAGGACGCGATGGCGCGCCACGGCCACCCTTACGTCCCGATCGCCGAGGGAGGCTTCACCTTCGAGAGCGGGGCGTCGGCCATGACCCGGCTGCTGGCCGAGCATCCGGGGATCGACGGGGTGTTCGCGGCCAATGACCTGATGGCGCAAGGCGTCTGCCAGGTGCTGCGCGAAGGCGGGAAGCGGGTGCCGGAGGACGTCGCGGTGGTCGGCTTCGACGACTCCAGCGCGGCTGTCGCCTGCCGCCCGCCGCTGACCACGGTCCGGCAGCCGATTGAGGAGATGGCCGCCACGATGGCGCGGCTGCTCCAGGAGCAGATCGAGGGAAAGCTCACCGAGCCCACATCGATGATCTTCGAGCCTGTGCTCGTGCGCCGCGCCTCGGCGTAGGCGGGGGGAGCCCCGGACGGCGCGGGTCCCGCCCCTGCCGCTGGGGAGGGCGGTCGGGGCGGGGCGGCTCATGCGGGCGACCGCGCCTCCGGGGAGCCGTGTACGGCTGGGCTCCCGGAGAGAGGCCGGTCAGGGCAGCCGGTAGCCCTCGTTCAGCGCGTCCCCTCTCTCCGGGTGCTCCTGGTCGTAGCCGCGCGGGTCGCCGTCGACCGCGGCGGTCGCCGGAGCGCCGTGGTGTTCCGGGCTGGAAGCCGTCACCGGCTTGCCTCGGGAGAGCAGCGTGGGCGCGGCCCGGGCGGTGGCTTGCGGGGCGAACAGCAGGGGGCTGACACGAAGGGGGGACCACAGCGCCGGCAACGCCCTGACGTGCGGAGACAGGGGGTATGAGAGGCGGCGGAGCCGCGCGGGCAGGTGCAGGAAGCATGAGAAGTGCTCCTCGTCCGAAGGGGCAAGCGCGTGGAGAGCGCTCTCCGTGAAGGGGATGCTTGCTCGCTCACGCTGCTGCGGTCAAGAGATGTGCACTGGCTATTTCCGTGCCGGCTCCTTCGGCGCGGCGGCCAGCGTGCGCGTCTCCATCGCGACCCGCCAGCCCGTCTGCTCGACGGAGACCTCGCCTTCCGTCACCTGCTCGTGGAGGCGGCCGCCGCGCGCGAAGAAGGCCGCGAGGGGCAGCGTCGCCGCGCCGACGGTGACGGCGTCGGGTCCGAGTCGTCCCAGTTCGATGGTGACCCGCTCCGCCGGGTGACGCAGCGCGTACGCCTTGGCGTGGCGGCGTACGGCGTCCAGGATGTACGGGGCCAGCTGGAGCCCCGCCCAGCCGCACAGGAGCACGCGCTCGGGGCTGTAGAGGTTGATCAGATCGGAGATTCCGGCGCCCAGGTACTCCGCCGTCTCGTCCAGCACGCCCAGGGCCACCGGGTCGGCCGGGCCCTGCTCGGGGTAGGCACCGGCGATCAGGGCGGTGACCGCCGTCTCCTCGTCGGTGTCGGGAGGCAGCGAGGCTCCCGCCTCCTGCCAGCGCCGCACCAGCGCTTCGGCGCCGGCGTAGGCTTCCAGGCAGCCCCGGGCCCCGCAGCGGCACTGCCGCCCGCGAACGTGCAGGGTGGTGTGGCCCCATTCGGTGGCGTTGCCGCGCGCTTCGCCGAAGACGGCGCCGTCGGTCACGATGCACGCGCCGACGCCCGAGCCGAACAGCACGATCGCCGCGTCCCGAACACCGCGGCCGCCGCCGAACCACATCTCGGCCTGGCCGAGGGTCTTGGCGCCGTTCTCGATGAAGAACCGCGTGCCGGCCGGCAGGACGGCGCAGTCGCGCAGCAGCGACTCCAGTGGTACCGCGTCCCAGCCGATGGTCTGGCCGTGCACCACGGCGTCGGCGTCCTCGGACGCGCGGTCGACGATGCCGGGGATGCCGACACCGACGCCGAGCAGCAGCTCAGGGGCGACGTCCGCCTCGTCCAGCACGTCCCGGATGCCCTCGCTGATGTGCCGGACGACGGAGGCGACGTCGTAGCCGTTGCGCCGCATCGGCCGCTCGCAGCGGGCCAGTTCGGCCAGGGACAGGTCGAACAGCTCGACGCGCACCCGGGTCTCGCCCACATCGACGCCGATCAGGTAGGCGCCGGAGGGCGCCACCCGCAGCAGGGTGCGCGGTCGCCCGCCGTCGGAGTCGACGGTCCCGGCCTCCTCGACGAGCCCCTCGCCGACCAGCTCCGCGACGATGGTGCTGATGGAGCCCGAACTGAGTGAGGTGGCGCCGCCGAGGGCCTGCCGGCTCATCGGGCCGTCGAAATAGAGTCGTTGCAATACCGCCTTCCGGCTGGTTCGGCGCAGGTCGCGGACGGTTCGTCTGCTCGGCGTGGCCATGTGGCTCCCTTCCTCCGTGCAACATACCGCCGCTTCAAGTCTTGACGCGACCCTCCCTCGGTACTTAACTCAGCCTCTGAATTAAGCCGTGAGGTTGTGTTTCGATGCAGAACGCTTCCCGGCACACCCATCTTCGAAGGGCCGTCTCCGCCATGCGCAGAATCCGAGCCGCGGCAGCCATAGCCATCGCCACCTCCCTCGCGACCGCCGCCACCGGGTGCGGTGGCGGCGAGGGCGGGGGAGGCAACTCCTCGCCCGACACGCTGACGTACTGGGCGACGAACCAGGGCGCCAATATCGAGGCCGACAAGAAGATCCTGACTCCCGAGCTGAAGAAGTTCGAGAAGGAGACCGGCATCAAGGTCGAGCTGGAGGTGGTCCCCTGGGCCAACCTCCTCGACCGCATCCTGGCCGCCACCACGTCGGGCCAGGGCCCGGACGTGCTGAACATCGGCAATACCTGGTCCGCCTCCCTCCAGGCCACCGGTGCGCTGCGGCCATGGGACGAGGCCGCCTTCGACAAGATCGGGGGCCAAGGCCGCTTCACAGAGGCGGCGGTCGCCTCCGCGGGCGCCGAGGGCCAGGACCCGGCTGCCGTACCGCTGTACTCGATGTCGTACGCCCTCTACTACAACAAGAAGATGTTCAAGGAGGCCGGCATCGAGAAGCCGCCGACCACCTGGGACGAGATGGTCGAGACGGGCAAGAAGCTCTCCAAGGACGGCAAGTGGGCGCTCGGCGCCGAGGGCTCCAACCTGTCCAACAACATCCACCAGGTCTTCGCGCTCAGCCAGCAGCACGGCGGAAACTTCTTCGACGCCTCCGGCAAGCCGGACTTCACCTCGGACGCCAATGTCGCAGCCGTGAAGCAGTACGTCGACCTCATGGGCAAGGACAAGATCATCGCCCCGGGCAACGCCGAGTACGCCCAGAACCAGTCCCTCCAGGACTTCGCCAGGGGCAAGACGGCCATGGTGCTGTGGCAGTCCGCCGCCAGCACGTTCAAGGCCCACGGCATGACGGACGAGGACTGGGGCGTTGCCCCGGCCCCCGTCCAGTCCGGCTCCCCGGGCCAGGGCCGCCAGGTCAACTCCATGGTCTCCGGCATCAACATCGCCGTCTTCGAGAACACCGACAACGTCGACGGCGCCATCGAGTTCGTGAAGTTCATGACCAGCGACGAGGAGCAGAAGATCCTCAACGGAACGTACGGGTCCATCCCGTCGGTCAAGGCCGCCCAGCAGGACGGCGCCTTCGACACCCCCGACGGCACCGTGCTGCGCGAGACGCTCACCAAGAGCGCCGCCCCGCTGCCGCAGGTCGCCAACGAGTCCCAGTTCGAGACCGCGGTCGGCACAGCCGTCAAAGAGCTCTTCGCCGACGCCGCCAACGGGCGCACGGTGACCACCGAGTCCGTCAAGGCCGCCCTGTCCAAGGCCCAGCAGCAGATGCCGAAGTAGGTCCCCTGTGACTCCCGCCGCCACCGCCGCTCACCGGCAGGCACCGACGCCGGCGGGCCGCTCGACCGAGCGGCCCGCCACCGGGAAGGGCCGACCGCGCCGGCCACGCCTCCCCGGGCGCCTCCGTCGCGTCGGCCTTCCCTACCTGCTCCTCCTGCCCGCCCTGCTCCTGGAGATCCTCGTCCACCTGGTGCCCATGGTCATGGGCATCACGATGAGCTTCAAGGAACTCACCCAGTTCACCATCCGGGACTGGGCCGACGCGCCGTGGAACGGGCTCGCCAACTTCTCGGCGGCCGTCGACCTCGACGCGCCCGTGGGGGAGGCGCTTCTCCACTCGTTCATGGTGACCTGCGTGTTCACCGTGCTCTCCGTCGGCCTGTGCTGGCTGATCGGCACCGCCGCAGCGGTCTTCCTCCAGGACGTCTTCCTCGGCCGCGGCCTGCTGCGGACCCTCTTCCTGGTGCCGTACGCGCTGCCGGCCTACGCCGCCGTCATCACCTGGGCGTTCATGTTCCAGCGGGACAACGGCCTGGTGAACCACGTCCTGCACGACCAGCTCGGCCTCACCGACGGCACCTCCTTCTGGCTGATCGGCGACAACAGCTTCATCGCGCTGCTCGTCGTCTCCGTCTGGAAGGGCTGGCCCTTCGCCTTCCTGATCATCACGGCCGGCCTCCAGAACATCCCCAAGGAGCTGTACGAGGCCGCCGCCCTGGACGGCGCGGGCGTCTGGCAGCAGTTCCGCAAGATCACGCTGCCCTCGCTGCGGCCGGTCAACCAGGTCCTCGTGCTCGTCCTGTTCCTGTGGACGTTCAACGACTTCAACACGCCGTTCGTGCTGTTCGGCAAATCGGCCCCCGAAGCCGCCGACCTCATCTCCATCCACATCTACCAGTCGTCGTTCGTCACCTGGAACTTCGGCGCCGGATCGGCCATGTCCGTCCTGCTGCTGCTGTTCCTGCTGGCGGTGACCGGGGCCTACCTCCTGGTCACCTCGCGCGGAAGGAAGCAGGCCGATGTCTAGCGCGACGACGGGGGCCTCCGCCCCGGCGGCGCCCCGCCGCTCACCGACCGCGCCCCCGCGGTCCTTCCTGTGGACCCGCAGGATCTTCCTCACCGTGCTGACCGTCTTCGTGGCGGTGCCCGTCTACGTCATGGTCAGCAGCTCGCTGAAGCCGCTCCAGGACGTCTCCGGCGAGTTCCGCTGGCTGCCCAGCGGGCTCACCATCCGCCCGTACATCGACATCTGGTCCACCGTCCCGCTGGCGGACTACTTCCTGAACTCGCTGATCGTGGCGAGCGCGGCGACCGTCTGCTCGGTGATCGTCGCGGTCTTCGCGGCGTACGCCGTCAGCCGCTACCGCTTCCGCGGCAAACGGCTGTTCACCGTCACGGTGCTGTCGACGCAGATGCTCCCCGGCATCCTCTTCCTGCTGCCGCTGTTCCTCATCTACGTCAACGTCGGCAACGCCACCGGGGTCGCCCTGTTCGGCTCGCGCGGCGGCCTCATCCTCACCTACCTCACCTTCTCCCTGCCGTTCTCCATCTGGATGCTGATCGGCTACCTGGACTCCGTCCCCCGCGACCTCGACGAGGCCGCGACGGTCGACGGCTGCGGCCCCCTCGGCGCGCTGTTCCGGGTGGTCGTGCCCGCGGCCGTCCCGGGCATCATCGCCGTGGCGGTCTACTCCTTCATGACCGCCTGGAGCGAGGTGCTGTTCGCCTCCGTCATGACCAACGAGGCGACCCGCACCCTCTCCATCGGCCTCCAGGGCTACGCCACCCAGAACGACGTCTACTGGAACCAGGTCATGGCGGCCTCCCTCGTCGTCAGCGCCCCCGTCGTCGTCGGCTTCCTCTTCCTCCAGCGCTACCTCGTCTCCGGGCTCACCGCGGGAGCCGTCAAGTGACCCTTCCCGGCAAGGCCCCCGTGTCCCGTCGGGGAGAGGCGCCCTCTCGCACCCGGTCGCACCGTCCGCGCATCGACGGGAGCGGTGAACCGGCACAGCGGTTCACGCCCCTCCGGCAGGCCGGCAAGTCCTCCGGTGGCGGACCGCGCCCTCATCGGGATGATGCCGCCCGGCGCAGAGCCGCGAGCAGTTCCCGGTTACTCACGCCTTTGCGTACGTACTCGGAAGCGCCGGCGTTGATCATCTGCTCGACGGAGCCCTTGTCGTCGTACGCGGAGAATGCCACGATGCGGCTGGCCGGAGAACATCGCGCGATGCCCCTGGCAACGGAGTCGCCGCCGCCGGGAAAGCGGACGTCGAGGACCACCAGATCCGGTCGATGGTGGCGTACGAGCTGAAGTGCCTGCTCGCCGTCGCACGCGGTGCCCACCACCCTCAGATCGGGTTGTGCCCGCACGACCTCGCTCAAGGTCTCCAGGAGCATCACGTTGTCGTCGCACAGGAGCACACTGAAGGGTGAGCCGGGGGAGCCGTCCGGCACTGTCGCGGTCACGTCGCGTCGCCCGTCCGCTCCGACGCAGGGAGCCGCAGCGGATTCGGCACCCAGAACTCGACTGTCGTGCCCGTGCCGGGCCGACTGTGCATGGACCACCAGCCTCCCGCCGTCTCGGCTCTCTCCCGCATCTCGATGATCCCGAAGTGATCGCGGGCACCGTCCTGGGACATCGGTGCGCCGGTGCCGTCGTCCACAAGACGCGTCATGATGCCTCCGTCGGATGCCTTGATGACGAGGTCGACTCTGCTTCCACGCGCATGCTTGCGCACGTTCAGCAACGCTTCCTGGACGATACGGAAGATGGTGATGGCCGTCTCCGGCGTGGGCTCACGGTCCAGCTGGTGTTCGAATGAGTAGGACATCCCCCACGAGGAGCTCACGACGTCGTCCAAGTGGCTGGAAAGCCCTTCGACCAGGCCGTGCCGGTCGATCCCCGGCGGATGCAACCGGAAGGTCAGACTGCGGAGGCGGCCGATCGCCTCGCGCACTGACACGTCGAGACGCCGCAGTTCCGCGCGGTACGACTCCGGCACCCGCTCCGCCAGCAGTTCCAGCCGCATCGCGACAGCGACCATGGATTGGATGGAGTCGTCATGGACATCCCACGCGATGCGGCGACGTTCCGTCTCCTGCGCCTGGACCAGGTGGTCGAACAACCGCCGCCGCTCGTGGAGGGCGTGCTGTGCTGCCCGCCGTTCGGACATGTCGCGGGTGACTTTGCCGAATCCCTGTAGTACACCTGCTTCGTCCCACAGAGCGGTGATGACCACGTTCGCCCAGAACCGTGAGCCGTCCTTGCGGACGCGCCAGCCCTCGTCCTCCAGTCTGCCCTCGACCACGGCGGTCTCCAGCTCCCATTGGGGCTTGCCCGCCGCCTGGTCCTCAGGAGGGTAGAAGACCGAGAAGTGCTGTCCGACGATGTCCGCGGCCCTGTATCCCTTGATTCGCTCCGCCCCTGCGTTCCAGCTGATGATGTGGCCCTGCGGGTCGAGCATGAAAATGCCGTAGTCCAGCACCCCTTGGACCAGCAGCGTGAAGGCCGCGTCCGACAACGGAGGCGTCTGCTTCCGTACCCCTGGGCCCTGTCGCGGCTCCCTCGTCACTTGAGGAGTCCTTCGCGGCGTGCGATCGTCACGGCTTCCAGCTGGGAACGCGCTCCCAGCTTTTCCAGGACTCGCTGGACGTGGTTGCGCCCCGTGTTGAGGGCGACTCCCAGCTGCTCGCTGATCTCCGCAGTGGTGCGGCCTTCCCCCAGCAGGTGAAGGGCCTCCCGTTCCCGCGGAGTCAGATTCGCGCCGGGCCCCGACGTCCTGCCGGTCAGCCGCCCCAGCACGTCGCCCAGAAAATCCTGGCTGAACACGACTTCGCCCGCCGCCACTCTGCGAACAGCGTCCTCCAGTTCGCCCAGACCCCGAGCCTTCAGGATCAGGCCTGATCCGCCCGCCTCCGCGACGCGCGCGGCTACGGACCCGCTGCCCTCACCCGCCAGGATGAGGATGCGTACGCCCGGTGCGAGTGCCAGCAGATCGGCAATGGCGGTGACCCCGTCGCCGTCGGGCAGCCGTCGGTCCATCAGTACGACGTCTGGCTCACACCGCCTGGTACCGGCTAGGGCCGACGCCACCGACGCCGCGCGTCCCACGATATGCAGATCGGGTGAGCGCTCCAGGGCGAGGCAGATGGCCTCGGCCACCATGTCGTGATCCTCGACCAGCAGGATCTTGATCGGACGGCTGTGCGGAGAAGGGGAGGGCAACGGTGCATCCTTGCAGGTGGCGGAACGCACGATCATGCCAGAAGGTCTGGCGAGGGCAACGGCAACGGTGACTCGGCGATGGCCGCCGCCTCCGCATCACGGCGAAGGGCGCCCGTGCCCGAAGAACAGCGAGCCGCCTCCACGTCCGTGGAGGAGTTCCTCGCGGGGAAGACCTCGTCCGCCCCGATCAGGGAAAGCAACCGCGCCAACTGTGTTCCCATCCCTTCCACGACGAGATCCACGCCTGTGTGAAGGGCAGCCGTCCGCGCTCTGAACAGGGCGCTCAGGCCGGCGCAGTCACAGAAGGAAACGCCGGTCAGATCGAGGCAGAGCTCCGTCGGCTGCTGCTCCAGGCAAGCCGTGACCGCCTCCTGGACGTAGGGCGCGGTGTCCAGGTCGAGTTCACCGGCGAGAGTCACTCGCGCCAGACCTGAAGGTAATGAGGCATACGACGTGAACAAGTAGGCAGTCACAGTGCCCCGCGCCTTCCCGGGGGGCGTTCAACTGCGCGGCGCGGTCCCCTGAGCTCTCCCGCAGAAGAGTCCTCTGTCGTCAGCTGACACATCACTACCTCATAGTGCGAGGACATCAATTTCACCCTAGTGAATCTGCACTAGGCGCGTCAGTCAACATGGACGAGGGAGCGGGCAGCGGCGGACGGGCTTGCGGGATGCTCGGCGTTCCTGCGGCAGCGTGATCGGCGAGCAGGCGCGAGCCTGCCGCAAAGCAGCGGCGAGGGCCCGACCTGGGTGCGCCGGTCGAATGCCCCGCAGCGCACCGAGGTTCTCGGCGCTGACGTGGGGCCGTGGTCCAAGCGGCTGAAGCCCGCCGCCCAGGCAATGACTTACTCGATCGCTACGAGGCCCCGCCTGCCCCTCGGATTTCCGCCGAGCCCTGCAAATGCGTTGCTCCCGAACGCCAACGGGGCCGACTGCCCGGCGTGGCGCCACCACCGGGTGACTCGGTCAGGTATAGCTGGTCGCTGTGCCCGGGCTCCACCAAGGCGGCGACGTCGACAAGCAGTCCGCGGTGCTTTCGGCCCGGAGCGTCTCACGGCACGCGGGCTGCCCCCGACACCACACGCATACCCAGCCCCCGCACCCGGTAGATGCACGTATCGTCGCCCCACAGCGACGCGTCCGCCACGGCATAGGGCCCCAGTGCGTCCACGCCGCTCTCCACGACGTCCATGTCCACCCGGATCAGTCGGCTGGACGGAGTGATCTGGCCGCGATACGTCCAGGCCACCTCGCGGCCGGGCAGCACCGGTTCGAACCTGGGGCGGGGGACGCCCTCGGCCGCGCCGCTTTCGAGCAGGTGGTACTGGAGCAGTTGGCACATGGCCTCGATGCCCAACGAGCCGGGCTGTACCGGGTCCTGGAAGAAGTGGGCCCGGAAGAACCAGGCGTCCGGGCGTACGTCCTTCTCCGACCGCAACCGGCCCAGTCCCGCGCTTCCGCCGTCCGGCCAGTAGCCAGTGATCCGGTCCAGCATCATCAACATCGGCCCCGGCAGGCGCGGTTCCCCGGCGCAGTGTCGGGCAGGACGGGCGGTCAGATCGACCACATGACCGTACGGCTCCTTCAGACGGGCCCGGTCGTCCGACGATGTCGCGAGACCCTGCTGGTCGTCGAAGGCCGACCGAGGGAAGTAACCGAAAACGGTGGTGAGTGCGAACACGGGCACATCGTCGGCCGTGCACGTCACCCGGAACGACTCGATGACCATGTCTCCGCTGCTTGAGACGCTTGTCAGTTCGGCCCTGGTACGGACCGTAAGCGTCGCAGGGGTGACCTCGCCGGTGACCGTTCCCGACCCGTCGAGGTTGCGGAACAGCAAGTCCGCCCCGGTGGTCAAGGCGCTGCCCGCGTACGAGGCCAACCACCCGCAGGGCTGTAGTGCGGCCTCCATGAGGACGGCGAACGGCATCGAGCGGCCACCGCTCTGCTCGAAATACCAAGCCCGGTCCGGCACGTCGTACTCGGCAACGACGACGCTGCCCTCCCGCATCCCGCCCTGCGGACCGTCCACCGACACGATCCGGCTCATGAAGTGGTAAGGCGGGCCGGGGAGCCGGGCGACCCTGCGGACGCCGTCGAAGGGCTCGTACATCGCGCCGAACGCCTCGCTCGGCCTGCCCCAGGCACACGCCATCAACGAGGCGTAATCGAAGGGGAACCCGTCGGCCGCCGCTGCCACCGGCTTCTCCTCCCGGTGCCCGGCCAGCCCGCCGAGGCGCGGCAGCGGTACCGGGACTCCGCCGGCCTGCACGGCGGGTGGGCCCAGATGCCGCCAGTGCGACAGCGGCCAGTCGGGGACCAGCCGGAGCGCCATGTCGCGGCCCAGGAACGCCCTCACCCCGTCCACCGAGCCGAGGACGTCCGCGTAGAGCGTCGGCACCGGCCCGGCCGAGACACCGCGCACGAACACCTCGTAGACGACCTGCTGGTCCTCCGGGGTCGCCTGCCCCCGGCACATCGCCCTGGAGGGGTGTTCGCTGACCGGTTCGAAGCGCCAGCCGTCCCGGTCGATGGTGAAGCCCATGGCCGCCAGATAGAACGCCATCGCCTGGAGGCCGCCCTGCAGCATCAAGGTGCCCGGCATGCAGGGGTCGTTCTTGAAGTGGCCGGTGAAGAACCAGTCGTCCGGGGACAACGAGGTCTCGGCGCGCAGGTATCCTCGCCCCCACGGCCCTCCGGCGGGGTCGAACGCGGTGACCTCGTCCAACAGCCGCAGACGGTCCCCGTCGAGCCTCGGCGAGCGGACATGAGCCGCTGTCGCCTCCCAGCCGGGCCCGAAGCAGTCCGCAGGCCGCCCCCGCACCAGTGCTCCCACCCGGTCCACGCCGAAACGGGTCCGTTCGCAGCGTACGGCCGGCGGGTCGAGCGGCAGGTCGTCGCCGGGCGCGTGCTCGCCGGGTTCCCAGCGCACACCACCGCTGTCGGCGAGCTCCGCGGGGGTGAAGAACCCGGCCTGGCCCTCGCGGACACTGAGCCGCAGCTCACCGTCCACGAAGCAGTCGTAGTGGAAGAAGGCCAGCCGGACCCCGTCCGCCTCCGCGTGGCCGTCCACATGGATCTCGAAGCACAGGGTGTCGCCGGGTCGCGGCGGGCCGCCGTGGAAGGTCACCTCGCAGCCGAGGAGTCGGTAGGCGCGCTCGCCCCGGTTGAGGAGGTCGACACCGAGCCAGCTGAGCAGAAGCAGGTCGGCCTGGCCCGCCTCGATCAGCACGCCGGCCGGCATGCGGCCCGTGGAGTCCAGGTACCAGCTGTCGGGCAGGACGTCGGTCTCCGTCCAGATCCTCCCGTCCGTGCGGACCGGTTCCGGCAGGGCGAGCGCTGCGGGCACCGCGTCGATGCCTGTCACCCGGTCGGCGAACAGCATGGGCGGTCCGGGCATCCGGGTCTGTACCTCGTATCCGTCCTGTTCGGTGAAGCGCGGGCCGAAATGGGTGGAGACCTCGTGGGAGGCGAGGTGCTCCAGTTGGGCGCGGTCGAACGTCGGCCCCGGCTTCGGAGCCGGTGCCGGCACCCGGGAAGCGGGCAGCGGACGTGGCACGGACCGCATCGGGGCCTGGGGCGAAGGCTCGGTGGGCGGAGGCGGCGCAGCAGGGCCGGACGGTCGTACGGGAGCGCGGCCGGGCCCGGAACTCGTCGGGCCGAGGGTGGTCAGCGCCGTGACGGCGAGCGCGGACACCCGCAGGAACCGCTGGTGGGCCTCGGTGTGCGCGGCCATCACCTCCTGGTGCAGCGTGGCGACCCGCAGACTCTGCCGGGCGGACGCGGCCCGCACCCCGGTCGTCCCCGGCCCCTGGTCGCCTGCGGCAGGCGGCCGGGAGGGCTGTCCCGCAGCGGGAGAAGACACGGCGACGGCGGTCGGGGCGGGGCGGCGGCCGGGGAGCCGGTCCGGTGCGATGGCGGAATCGTCGGGCAGGCCGGGGCGCCGGTCCGGTACCGGGGCCAGCTCGGGGGCCCGGGGCAGAACGGTCACGGCAGGCTCCAGGTGCGGTAGGCGCGGAGAGGGGGGCACGGGGACGGTGACGGTGGGGCCGGGCCGCGGGAGTTCTGTCGCGGCCTCGGCGAGCCGGGCGAGCAACGTGTCGGCCTGCACCGGCACACCGGCGACGACGAGTTCGCCGACCGCGAGACACAGTTGCCGCAACCCGACGTCGCCCGGGGCGTCCAGCGCGACGGCCACATGCTCCCGGTCACCGAGCACCCGCTTGATCCATCCGGTGCAGAGCCTTCGCGGCCCGTGCTCCACGAAGACCCGGACACCGTCCGCCCACGCCTGCTCGACCGTGGCCGCGAAGTCGATCGTGCCGAGTCCCTGAGCGGTGAGCGCCTCAGCGGCCCGCTCGGTCGTCGGCCGGTACGCTCGCCCGGTCGCCCCGCTGTAGAACCGAATCCCGGGCACATCGACCGTGGGACGACGGTGAGCCTCGCGCCACACCTCGCGGACCTCCGCCAACTCCGGGGCGTGGGCCGCCAGGTCGTAGTCCAGCTCGATCGCCCGGTCGGCGCCGATCCTGGCCACGACGGCCGCGCACGCCCGGGACTCGCCACCGATGACACATACCCCGGGCGCGTTCACCGCCATCAGATGGACCGCGGCCTCCGCGGCGAGCTGCGCGCGGACGGTTTCCAGGGGCGCGCCGACCAGGTAGCTCGACCATCGGGAGCCCTGGATGCCCCGCCGCTGCCAGTAGCGCCGGACCGCCCGCAGCTCACCCGTGAGTTCGGTCGTGAAAAGGCCGCTGTCCCGGGTGGCTTCGTGCAGCCCCGAGGCATCAGGCCAGGCCCCCAGGGCGACCAGCGCCGTCGACTCTCCCGAGGAGTACCCGAGCGCGGCGTCCGGCCGCAGCCCGAGCACCTCCCGGCTGAACACTGTGTGAAAGGACGCCAGTTCGGCGGCGGCCCAAATCCGGCCGAGCACTTCGGGCTCCGTCCGGGACCGCAGCCGCGTACCCGTGGCCCCGTGCTCCTCACGGACCCGCTCGCCCAGCGAAGGCAGGGCGAGCGCCAGCTCATGGCCCATCCCCGGGTAGGCGGCCGAGCCGTTCGTGTACACGAAGGCGGTCTGCCCGGTGACCGGCCCGTCCCGGTACAGCACGTCGGCCGGCCGGACCCCGCCCTCCGTCAGCCAGCGGCGGGCGGCCTCCCTGCGGTCCGGCGGCATGGTGTCGCCGTCGACCACGAGCGCCAGCCGGGCCGGGCCGGCCGAGGACTCCTTCCCGGCCTCCAGCGCGGCCAGCACCTCCCGACGGTCGGCGCCGGAGAAGACGTGCAGGCGCGGAGCCGGACCCCGCAGCCACGGCCGGGCGTCGCCCGCGCGCAGCCGTACGCTCGCGGCAGGCCCTTCCATCGGAGTGACCACGGCCCGCGCGGTGAGCGGGACGGCCGCGGTGTCCGCGGGTTCGCCCGGACGGGGTACGGCGCGGTGCTGGAGCGACAGCGCCGCGACCGCCACGGAGACCAGCCCGGACGCGGCATGAGCACGCCCGAAGGCCGACGCCGGATCGAACACCGCGCCGAGGCCGTCGCCGATGACCATGTCAGGTTCGTCGGCGGCCTCCTCGTCCAGCAGGGCGACGACGGTGTCGCCGTCCCTGCGCGCGGCGTCCAGGGGTTTGAGGACCAGGACGACGGCGGCATCCCCGAGCTCGCCCTCGCGACCGAGTTCCCGCTGGGCGGCCCGGTGAACCGCCTCGCAGGACAGGTCGGTGGCGCCGACGAGAGCGGCGTCGGCCTCCCCCGACCGGATGGACCGGGCCGCGATCTCCAGTGCGACCAGTCCGGACGCCTCCTCTGCGGACACCGTGAACCCGGGCCCTGCCAGATCCAGTTGCGTGCTGATGCGGTTCGCCGCGAGGTTCGGCATGCTGCCCACCACGCCTTCCGCCGTCATGGGCGGAGCGAACGCCTCCCGCGCGAGATCTGCCGACGCCACGGTGACCGGCGTCTCCGACTCCTCCAACCAGTACGGAACCCGCCAGCGGGCGCCTGCGCGGGCCACCTCGGGGTCCACCCCCGTACCGATGACCACCATGGTCCGCTCGCGAGGCAGGCTCACCGTCCGCACGGCCTCCCGGGCGGCCTCCAACACCAGGAGCTGATGGCGCACGGTCCGCTCCAGTCCCAGGGGCGGGAAGCACAGGTCCGTCAGTTCCACGGCGATCTCCGCGACGGGACCGCGCCGCTCACCGCCCAACACCGCCCGGCGGAAGTCCTCAAGCGACGTCCCTTCGCCTACCCGGGCGCCGACGGCAACGATCGCCACCGGTGTACGGGGGCCCGGCGCGTCGAGCGCCGGGACCGGGGCCGTCGCACGGGCGGATGGCCCGCCGCGCCGGACGGCGGACACGGGCGGGTGCATCGGCCGGGGCACGGCGGACGGGGGAGAGTCGTCCGAAGCGTCGACGATGAGATGGGCGTTGGTCCCGCCGAACCCGAACGCGCTCACCGCGGCCCTGCGCCGCCCCTCCCATTCCTCCGGCGCGGTCAGCACCCGCAACGGCGTGCCAGCCAGCACGTCCAGCGGCCGACCGGCGCCCAGGGACGCCGGACGAACTGCCGCACGCATCGCACCGATCACCTTCAGCAGCCCCGCCACCCCCGCCGAGGCCAGCAGGTGCCCCACGTTCGACTTCGCCGAACCGATGGGCACGTCCTCACCCGACCCGAAGACTCGGGCCATGCTGCGCGCTTCCACCGCGTCCCCGACCGGCGTCCCCGTGGCGTGGCACTCGATGAGCGACACCGACTCGGGCGCGACGCCCGCCATGTCGTACGCCAGACGCATGGCCCGTACCTGGCCCTCTTGCGAGGGGCTGATCAGCCCGGAACCACGCCCGTCGTTGGACAGCCCCACACCGCGGATCACGCCGAACACGGGCAGGCCGGCGGCACGAGCCTCGGACAACCGCATCAGGGCGACGAATCCGGCGCCCTCTCCGTGCACCAGCCCGTCCGCGTCCCGGTGGAAGGGGCGGCTGCGTCCCGTGCGGCTCGTCGCGGACAGGCCGCAGAACCCCACGTGGAGGTAGAGGGGGTCAGGGCGGCTGACCGCACCGGCCACCATCAGGTCGGCCGTGCCGTCATGCAGCCGGTCGCACGCCAGCTTGATCGCGTACAACGAGGACGCGCACGCGGCGTCAAGGGACCACGCCCCCGCGCCGAGCCCGAGCGCGCGGGCCGCGATCCGGGCTGGCAGCCCGGAGGAGAAGCGGTTGCGGGCGTCCGGGCGCGCACGGCGCCCACCCATCAGCAGAGCATCACGGAGCGGGGGCCGCTGTGCGGACAGCCAGACGTGTTCGGCGAAGGCCGCCCCGGCGGGTGTGGGGTACGACAGGTTTCCCAGCACCAGCCCTGCCCGCGGCAGTGGGCCCGCGCGGCCCGCTTCGACGAGCGCCTGCCGCACCCCGTACAGGACCCAGTGGAAGAGCGGGTCCAGTGACGCGATGCGCTCCGGGCGGATGGGGAAGCCTCCCGGATCGAAGACGGACTCGAACCCGTGGACGTAACCGCCGACATCTGTCCAGGTGCGGTCGACGTGATCGTCCACGGAGCCCATGGCCCAGTGGCGCGGCAGCCGCCATCGGCCCGCCGGGGCGGCCGACAGGCTCATGCGGCCGGCGGCGAGATTGTCCCAGAACGTGTCCGGGTCCAGCGCGCCGGGCAGTACGCAGCCCCGGCCGACGACGGCGATCGGTTCGAAATGCATGCAGGTCTCACTTCACGGCTGGGCAGGGGCCGGGGACGGGGTCAGGAAGGGCGGCGGACGAGTTCGACACCGATCAGTTCCAGCCGGACGGACCCGTCGGCGTCGATCAGCGCCGCGTCGCAGCGCGCACCCGTGTCGTGCGCCTTCCGGCCCCGCACCACACACCGCGCGGCGCCGTGCACCGGGCCGCGCCGGTGCACCCGGCACTCGGCGACGGCCATCGGCAGCGTCGCCGCCCCGAGCACCTCCTCACCCCAGAGCAGGGCGAGTTGGAGCGCGCCGTCCACGGCGGCCGGGTCGAGCGGCCAGTGCTCACCCGCCCAGTCCAGGGCGCGCAGGCCCGCGACGGTCGCCTCGGCTCCGTACTGCGAGACACCGCGCACCGTGCGCAACGCGTGGAACCGGGGGCCGTGGAAGAGGACCTTCCCGTCGTACGGATCGGCCCGGTCGAGAGGCTTCAAGCCGTCCGGGGTGCCCCACGCGGCCGCATCGGGCTCCCCGTCCCCGGTGTTCAGGACGGTCCGGAAGTGAGCCAGGCCGTCCTCGCCCCGCAGCTCCGCCTCCAGACCCGACGGTGAACCGGGCGCGCCGCGGCTGCCGAGCACGGTGGGCCGATGGCCCACGCCAAGCAGTTCCGGCAGGTCGTACTTCTTGTACACCCGCAGATCGCAAAGGACGAACTGTCCGGCAGCCGGCAGCCAGGCCGTAGCCGCGCCCGCGAACCAGTTCAGGACCAGGGCCACGGGCAGCACGGGAACTCCGGCGGGCGCGTGGTCGGCCAGCTGCGGCAGGGTGTCCGAGCGGACGAGCAGCTGTGCGCGACGCGGCTCAGCGGCCGGGGACAGGGCGGCCGGGTCGTCCCCGGCGGCCAGAACGACGCGGGCCTCACCGGCGGTCCCGTCCAGCTCGGCCGTGAAGGCCGCAGCGCCTTGGTCCAGCGGGATGAGCGGGACCCCGGACCGGCCGAAACGCGCGGCCAGGGCAGGAGTGACCATGCCGCCCTGCCAGGGGCCCCAGGCCACGCACCTCACCAGGCAGCCGGGACGGCGGGCCTGCTCCGCCGACGCGACCTGATGAAGGACCTCGTTGGCCATGGCGTAATCGCTCTGCCCCGGGTTGCCGAAAACGCCGGCCACCGAGGAGAACAGGCAGATAGTGTCCAGGGGATCGTCCGCCGTCGCCGCCAGCAGCGCCCGCAGACCGTCCACCTTGGTGGACATCACCAGTTCGGCCTGCTCGTCGGTCTTGTCGACGATCCGCTTATCGGCCAGCACTCCCGCACCGTGCACGATGCCGGTGACCGGCCCCCACGTGTCGCGCACGTCGCGCAGGGCGACCGCGAGGGCGTCGCCGTCGCGGATATCCACCTGGACGTACCGGACGGGGGACCCCGCCGCCTCCAACCCCGCCAGTGTCGCCTGCACCTCGCGCGCGGCCAGGATCTCCCGGGCCCGCTCCGCGATGCGGGCGGGTGACAAGTCCGCCGCGTCCCCGGCCGAGCGCTCCGCGAGCAGACGGGTGAGCGTCGGTTCATCGGTCACCGTCGCCAGTCCGGCAGGCTCGGCGGCCAGGTCCGTCCTGCCCAGCAGCACGATCCGTGGACGGTGGGTCCTGGCCAGGTCGAGCAAGGCCGCGGCAGTCACCCCGCGGGCTCCTCCGGTGGCCACGATCACGGACGTGGCGGAGATCCGCCGTGCGTCGCCAGGCGTCGCGGGCTCAGGCGTCATCCGCAGGAGGGCGCGGGTGCCGTCCGCTCGGAGGCCGACCTCCACGTCGACTCCGCCTTCGAGCAGTTCCCGCACGATCGCCTCGGCAACCTCCTCGTCGCCCCGACCGCCCCGCTCGCAGTCGACGACCTTGACCGAGGCGTCCGGCCACTCCTTCGCCGCGGTCCTGGTCAGACCGGCGACCCCGCCGAGCCACGCGCGGCCGGGGGCGTGGCCGCCGAGCCCGAAGTCGCCCCCGGTGTCCTGGACGGTCACGAACAGCCCGCCGCCTCCGGCCGCTCGTGCCGCCACGGCACGCGCCGCGCGGAGTGCCGACCGGTGGACCTCCCGCGCCTCGTCCGGAGTGCCGCTCGCGGTGAGCCCGCCGAGATGGACGACACCGCGTGCGGCTGCGGGCACTTCCGCCACAGCGCTTGCGTCCACGCCGCGCTCCGTCAGCTTCCGGGCGACGAGGCCGACGATCCCGCACTCGCCCGGGCCCTCGCCGGTCACCACGACGGGCCCGTCCAGCAGGCCCGCCGTGGCCAGCCCGGACGCCGACGACTCCACCGTGCGCGGTACCAGCCTGGTCAGTGGCGTCCGCTCGCCTGCCCCGGTGCGCGGGGCGGGCGGTTCGGGCACCTCGGAGAGGGCGGGGGCATCGGCGGTTTTGGAGGGCCCGTCATGCTCACGGGACTTTGCCGCGGCGGAGGCCACCACGTCCGTCAGGGGCCTGGGCACGGCGCGGGCGCCCGGCTCCGGGGCCTCGGGAGGACGGACGCCGCCGGTGAGCGCCTCGACGATCTCGCGCAGCGTACGGAGCTTGCCGAACCGCCCGACGTCTCCCGTCGCCACGTCACCCACCTGCCGGCGTACGGCTGACAGGATCTCGACGCGCTTGATGGAGTCGACGCCCAGATCGGCCTCCAGCTCCATGTCCACGTTGAGCATGGCGGTGGGATAGCCGGTGAGCCGGGCCACCACCGACAGGAGCAGTTCCTCCAGCTCCACCGGCGACGGAGGCGCCGCATCGTCGGCGGGAGCGGGGGCCGCCGCCGGTGTGGGGGAAGACACCGATCCGGCCCCGGCGGATGCGGAGGCTGGTACGGGCGCGGCTGCCGGGGCTCCGGTCGTGACCGGAGCGGGCGTCGCCACGGGTACCGGTGCACGCCGGGGCGACGAGGGACCGGGCAGCGGCAGCGGGGGAGTCGGTACGTCCATCATCTCACCCGCGTGCGCCCCCCCGAGCATCGCGGCCAGGGTCGTCTCGGTCATCCGCAGAAAAGCCACATGGCTGTCCGTCAGCATGCGTTGGCAGGCGGCGTGGGTCTCCGCCGTCTGCCGCTGGACACTCTCGACGGCGGCGAACCAGTCACCGCCGACGGCGCCCCCGGCCCCGGCGTTGTCAGAGGCCTCGGCCTCTGACGCCGGTTCGATCTCCGGCCGCCAGGGGGCGGCAGCCGCCCCGTACGCCGACGGCTGCGAGGTGTCGGCCGGAGAGGAAGCGGACGCGGGCATGGGAACCGCCGGGGTGTCGGACGCGTATGCGTGTACAAGGGAAGACTGAGGTCGGCGTTCCGGCTCGGCGGTCGCGGCGCGGGCCGGAGGGATCTGACCGCAGTTGGCTCCGCTGATCTTCACGGTCATTCGGGGCTCGCGCTCCTTCGCTGAGGTTTTGGGCGGGGTGTATGGCGCCCAGAGAATGTCGAGATCCAGAGGGACACCGCGTACGGCGAGTTCGCCGAGCGCGGCGTGCAGGGTGTCGGCCCCGGGCCGGGCCGGCCGGTCCAGGGGGACGGCCGCGTGCTCACGGTCGCCGAGGATCTGTCCGACCAGGCCGCTCAGCGCGGTGCCCGCGCCGACCTCGACGAAGGTGCGTACCCCCGCCGCGTACATCGCCTCGATCTGCTCCTGGAAGAGCACCGGGGAGGCGAGATGACGGGCGATCCGGCGGCGCACCTCGTCGGGGGACGACGGGTACCGCGCCCCGTCCGCGTTGCCGTAGACCTCGATGCCGGGCTCCGAGAGCGGCACCGTGCGCAGGTACGCGGCGAGCGGCTCGACGGCCGGGGCGACCAACGGGCTGTGAAAGGCGGTCGACGTGGCCAGCCGACGGGTGGCGACGCCCTTGGCCGAGAACGCCTTCACGGCATGCCCGACCGCCTCCACCGATCCCGAGAGCACCACTTGGCGCGGGGCGTTGTGGTTGGCGGGCCAGATGTCGCCGAACCCGACGTCGGCCAGCACCTCCGCCACGTGCGAGCGGTCCGTCGCTACTGCCAGCATCGCGCCCGGGGCGAGAGCCGCGTCCCGCATCAGCTCACCGCGGCGACGGGCCAGACTCACCAGCGCCGTGGCGTCCAGCGCACCCGCGCAGTGCAACGCCACCAGCTCACCGAAGCTGTGACCCGCCACGCAGTCCGGCCGCAGCCCCAGCTCGCGCACCACCTCCAGCAGGGCGAGCGCGTGCACCGCGAGCGCGGGCTGTGCCCACTCGGTGGCATCCAGCAGGGCCCGCCGGGCGGCTCGTTCCTCGTCGGTGAAGGAGGGCGGGGGGAACACGACCCGGTGCAGGGGCTGTCCGTCGAAGCGGGGGCCGCCCAACCGGTCCCACACCGCCTGGGCGGTCGGCGACAGCATCGCGAGATCGGCCCCCATCCCGACGTACTGGGACCCCTGCCCGGGAAACAGGAAACCGATGCGGCCGGGTGCGGCCTTCCCGTACGCGTACCGAACACCGGCGGGCGTGGAGAACGCCGCGTCGGGGCGCCGCCGGATCAGCCCGATGGCCTGCTCGTACTTCTCCCGCAGGTCCTCCGTATCCGTGGCGACGACGGCCAGTCGCATCCGGGCGGCGGGCGAGAAGGAGACGTGGCTCTCGCGTGCCGACGCGGCCAGCGGGCGGCCGTCTTCCGTCCGGGGCGGTGCCAGGTCCGACGGGGAGTCGCCGCTGAACAGTACGAGTTCGCTCGGGGCGGAGCGATGGCGCAGGGCCGCACGGCCCGGCGTGCCCGAGGGAACGTACTCCTCCAGCGTGACGTGGAAGTTGCTGCCGCCGAAGCCGAAACTCGACACCGCCGCCCGGCGCGGATGACCGGCCGGCCGCACCCAGGGGCGGGCCTGGGTGTTGACGTAGAACGGGCCGTCCGGGGCGGCGGCCGCCGGGTTCGGCCGTTCGACCTTGACAGTCGGCGGCAGCACCTTGTGATGCAGGGCCATCACCGCCTTGAGAAGCCCCGCCGCGCCCGCCGCACACTTGGTGTGGCCGATCTGCGACTTGACGGAGCCGATCGCGCACCACTGCCCGTCCGTACGGCCTGCCGCTCCGAACACCTCCCTGAGCGCGACCAGTTCGGCGGTGTCCCCGGCCTTCGTCCCGGTGCCGTGCGCCTCGACCAACTCCACGGTCTCCGGTCCGTAGCCCGCCTCCTCGTAGGCGCGTCGCAGAGCCCGCGCCTGACCACCGGGCAGCGGGGCGTAGATCGCCGTGCTCCTGCCGTCGGACGAGGAGCCGATGCCGCGGATCACCGCGTGAATCCGATCGCCGTCACGCTCCGCATCGGACAACCGCCTCAGCGCGTACATGACGACTGCCTCGCCGAGCATGGTCCCGTCGGCCGCGGCCGAGAACGGCCGGCAGTCACCGCTGGGGGACAGCGCGGGCGTCTTGGAGAAGCACAGGAACATGCCGATGTCGTTGCCGGTGTCCACGCCGCCGCTGATCACCAGGTCGGCCCGGCCGAGGGACAGCTCGCCGACAGCGGTCGACAGGGCCGCCAAGGAACTGGCGCAGGCGGCGTCGGTGGTGTGGTTGATGCCGTGCAGATCGAACCGGTTGGCGATCCGGCCCGCGACGACATTGCCCAGCAGCCCGGGAAAGGACGACTCCTGCCAGGGCTCGAAGCGGGCCGAGATGCGATCGCACACGGCTTGGGCCTCGGTCTCCCCGAGTCCGCTCTCCCGCAGCCCCGCGAGCCACGCGGGACGCTGAGTGCGCCCGTACATATGCGGAAGGAGTTCGAGGGCGGCCGCGCCGAGGACGACGCCGGTCCGGTCACGGTCGACCCCGTCCGTACCGCCGGCGTCCGTCAGCACCTGGTCGGCGACCATCAGGGCGAGCAACTGGGAGGTGTCCGTCGCCGGCAGATTGGCGGGGGGCACCCCGTAAGCCATCGGGTCGAAGTCCACCTCGGAAAGGAAGGCGCCCCGACGGGCGTACGTCTTGTCGGGGGCGGCCGGGTCCGGGTCGTAGTGGTCCTCCACGCGCCAGCGGGAGGCCGGCACCTCGGTGATCAGGTCGTGGCCGCCCGTCACGATCCGCCAGTAACCGGCCGCGTCCGTCGCGCCGGGTACCAACGCGCCTACGCCGACCACGGCGATGGGGGTCTGGTGGGGGGTTGAGCCGGACACTGTCCCTCCTCGGGGTCGTGCTGTCGTCGCTGACGTCTCGGCGGCGCCGGTGCCGCTCACGCCAGCTCGCACGGCGTGTAGGAGAACGCTTCGGCCGGCAACGGAACGCCGTACGTGCGCAGCTGGTGGGCACGGGTGAACACGGCGGCGCCTTCGAGCAGGTTGAGCGCGATCTGCACCACGGACCGATGCGCCGGCTCGGCCAAGAACGTGCCCGCCACCCACCGGTTGAACGCGCCCATCGCAGGCCCGCACCAGATCTGGTAATCGGCCCGCCGCGCCCCCTCTCCGGTGATCGCCCACCGGCTCGAACTGCCCAGGTACCAGCGGAAGACCAGGGCCATGCGGTGCTTCGGGTCGGCCTCCGCACGGGCGATCTCCGCAGGATCGCGCTGCTCCCAGAAGGCGCGCGTACGCTGCCAGACCTCGGCGAACGGGGCGCGCAGCACGTCCCGCTCGATCGAAGCACGCAGCGCGGACGGGATCTCCTCGAGCGAACCGTGGGCCCGGTACGCGGCGTGGAGCCGACCGGCCCGCTGGGCGAACATCGTTCCCCGAGAAAGCACTTGCAGCTTCACGCCGAGCTCGAACATGTCGGCCGCCGGCGCCATGGCCACATCGGAGACGTCCGCGTCGCAGAGCATCGCCTTGGCCTCGTCGGACAGGCCCGCCTCGACGGCCGTCTGGTTCACCGAGCCGACGACCACGTAGGACGCGCCGAGGGCGAAGGCGGCGGCCACTGCGTCCGGTGTGCCGAGACCGCCGGCCGCGCCGAGCCGAACCGAGCGGCGGTAGCCGAACCGCCGGCACAGCGTGTCGCTCAGGGCGGCGATCCTCGGCAGCAGGACCGACAGGGGCCGGTTGTCGGTGTGCCCACCGCTGTCCGCCTCCACGGTGATGTCCTCGGCCACCGGGACCAGAGCCGCCAGATCCGCCTCCTCCCGGGTCAGCTTCCCCTGGGCGACGAGGGGCCCCAGCAACGCGGGCGGGGCGGGGGAGAGGAACCTCTCCGCCACCTCGGGCCGGGAGACCTTCGCGAACAGGCGCGTACGCCGGACGATGCCGCCGTCCGCGCCCCGGCGGAGCCCGTGGGCCGAGCACAGCACGACCGCAGGGGTCAGCTCCATGAACGCCGACGCGGAAATGCGAGGAACACCGCAGCGCAGCAGCAGCTCGGCGACGCGCCACTCCAGCGTCGGCTCGGACGGCGAGTGGATGAGGTTGACGCCCCAGTTCGGGCGGGACCTCAGCTCGTGCGCCAGTGTGCGCACGGCTCGCTCCACGTCGGGGTAGGCAAGACCGCCCGCGCCGAAGAAGCCGATCATCTGCGCCCGCGCCATCTCCGAGACCATCCGGGTGGTCGCGATGCCGCCTGCCATCTCACCGGCGACATAGGGAAAGCGGACTTTGTGCGCCTCGCAGAAAGTGCGACCGCCGAGCCACTCGGGGTACAGCGGCGGCAGCGTACCGAGCACCGGACCGCCGGGTAAGGGGCCGGTCGCGATGCCCAGCTCCCGGCCGTCCGGCCCGCTGACGACGTGGACGGGTTCCCGGATGTGCCGGACACGGGCTGTGATCCCCTCGGGCGAGAAGACCGGCGAGGACGCAGCGGGGAAGCCGGGAACTGCGAGGACGGACACGGAATGGCTCCAACGGAAGAGGATGTCTGCTGGTCAGGCGTACGGGGCGAGTGGAAGGGCGGCCGGGGGGACGCCCGGGGACAGGAGGAGGGGCCCGCCCCACGGGGCCAGCCCGGACCGGAGGTAGTCGAGGCTCATCGGGGCGCAGACCACCGACGGCCCGAGCCGGGTTCTGACCCGGGTGTCGTCGAACCGCCGCCGGTGGGCCAGGTACGCCGTCATACCCGGGTAGAAGTCCAGCAGCGCCTCCAGCGCCGACGGGGCGTCCGGCTTGGTGGCGACCAGGTCGATCGAGATCGGAACCAGCTGTTCCAGGAGTGCCACGACCGTCGGCACGGGCACATCACGGTTATGGACGACGTGGTACGTGTCGACCCCGCCCGAGGGCGGCAGCCCGGCCAGCCGCACCATGACCTCGGCCGCGTGCTCCACCTGCAACAGGTTCAGCCGGCCGTGCGGATGCCCCACCGTACGGACGCGGGGCCGGCCGCCCGGGCCGGGGCTGCGGCGCACGCGGTTCCAGGGGCGGGGAGCGCTGCCGCACCAGCTTTCGTCGTCGGCCGGGCCCGGGACCGGGGGCTCGGCGGCGCGTCGCGCGTCACGCAGGATTCGCTCGATGACCAGCAGCGGGTGCGAGGGCAGCTCGGGGTGCGACGGCAGGTCGGTGACCAGGATGCTCGGCCGCAGGATCAGAACCGGGCGGCCGTGCTCCCGGGACCACGCGTGTACCAGCAGCTCCGCCTCGTACTTGGACTGCTCGTAGGCGTTCTCGAAACCGTCCGAGTCGTCCAGCTCGTCCTCGTACGCCACTCCGGTGCGGCGTCGGCCGGCCACGAACGCGGTGCTCACGTGATGGATCACGGGTGTCCGACGGCCTGCGGCCGCGAACTCCAGTACGCGCCGGGTCCCTTCGACGTTGGTCCTGCGCAGCTCGGGAAGGTCCCCCTCCAGATTGATGCTGCCCGCGCTGTGCCAGATCGCGCCGATGCTGTCGGCCAGCTTCTGGAACGTCCGCCCGGACAGCCCCAGCCGAGGCAGTGCCAGATCGGTCTCCACGATCCGAAGTCGGTGGGGGAGCCCGGCGGTGAATGCCTCCGGCGAGCCCGTCAGTTCGAAGAACCGGGTGATGCGGTGCAGAGCGTCCCCCGACCCGGCGTGGGCCAGGACCGTCACCGACCGGTGCGTGTCGAGCAAACGACGTAACAGGCGCAGTCCGAGGAATCCGGTGGCGCCGGTGAGGGCGACGTGCACGAGCGTGTCTCCAAGGGCGGTGAGAAGGGCGGGCCTGCGACCGCGTGCGGAGGCGGGGTACCGCCGTTGCAGCGACCGGGCGCGGGTGCACGGGGAGCCATGGGCCGTCCTGCGACACGGATCGTCACTGGCGGTCGCACCCGCATGGCTCGACTGGTACTCGCCGGTTCTCCGACGCCCCCGTCCGGCCCAGGGTGCTTCAGGCTCTGGAGACCCGGTGACCTCTGGCGCACGGCACACAATGGCAGACGCTGGGCCGGGCGCGAGCCTCGATCCTGCCTGGCCACCCGAACGGAGTACGCCGCACCGTGACCGTGCGCGTCCCTTCGGTCCGGTGCAACCCGTCGCAGGCCCTGCCGTCCGGCTTGCGGAGCTACCGGACACGGTCGGAGCCGTACGGCGGGGATCGGAGCGCCTTCCCCCTTTCGAGGGAACTCGCCGGCGGGGGACCTGGATCGGTCTGCCGGGGGCCACCATGCCGGCGGCGGCTGGGGGCGTGTAGGACAGCAGGCCCGTCAGGCACGGAAACCGGGAGCTACAGGGGTCCGGGAGCGGCCACGGCCGCCCGCCGCTGGGCTGACGGGAATCTGGGCGCCGAGGCCGCGGCGGCGTGCGGGCGCCGGACGGGCCCCCTCCGTTCGGTGGTCATCCTGATGATCGGCCGGTCCGGGCAGCGGTGTGCTGCGGCCGGCCGGGTGAGTGGGCTGCCCGGCGCTGCCGCCTCTTGCCGTACACCCGCTCCCGCCCCCTGTCCTTCCCGCGGTCAGCGCGATCGCCCCGGCCCGAACTGGAGCCCCGAAGCCCATGCCTGATTCCGAGCAGTCCGCCCTGTCCGCCCCGTCCGTCCGCCCCGTCAGGCCTGATCCGTCTGTTCCTCCGCCCCGCCGCCCGGCCCACTCGGTCGACCGGGCGTTCCTCAAGCTGGAGCGTCGTCGACCCGACGTCCGCTGGGACGCGGGCGGTGTCGCGTACCTCAGCGGTCCGCCCCCGGCCCTGGCGGACCTTCGCGCGTACGTGGGCTTCCGCCTCGGCGGGTTGCCTCTGCTCACGAGCCGGGTCGAGGGCGGACGGCGGCCCCGGTGGCAGCCGGACGCGGACTTCACCGTCGACCGGCATGTGCACGAGGTGGTCGCCGACGGCCCCGCTGCCTGGGACTCCGCCCTGCACACCGCGCTCAACGCCCCGTTCGCCCCCGGCGCCTACTGGGGAGTCTGGCTGATCCACGGCCACGAACCCGACGCGTACGCCGTGTGCTATCGCTTCCACCACGCCTGCCAGGACGGGGCGGCCGCCGCCATGACCTTTCGGGCCATGCTGGGCGAGGGAGAGCCGTCGGCGCGCCCGGTGCCGGGCCGGAACCGTCGGTTCGGGATGCCCCGACGGGTGGGCGCGGCCCTCGGGCTGGCCGCGAAGTTCGTGGTCGGCGCCATCGCCGTTCGCGGGCACCGTCCAAAGACGCCCTTCACCCCTTCCGGGGAACGGCGGCTGTGGCGGGGCCGCGTACCGGCGGACACCCTCCGCCGAATCGGTACGGCGCGCGGCGGCTCGGCCCACGACGTGCATCTGGCCGCACTCGCAGGGGCGTTGTCGGTCTGGTCGGCCCGCTCCGGCGTCCCGCTTCCCCGAGTGACGGCCGTGCTCCCCGTCGACGCACGCCGGGCCGACGAGGAACAGACATGGGGAAACCGCTGTTTCGCGCTGCCGATTGAGTTGCCGGTGCAGACCGTCTCGGAGCACCCGGACGGGTCCCGGGACGGCGAGGAGTCCCTGCGGCGGCTGGATCATGTCATGGCGACGACCCGGAAGCTGAGGGGCGAGGCATGGCGCCAGGCCATTCAGGACCTGGTCCGCTTCATGCCGGGCCGCCCCACAGAGTGGTACCTGCGAAGGATGCTCTCCCCACGCGTCACCAACGTCATGGCCACCTCCATGCCGCTCGCCGACAAGGGGAGCCTCGGGGAGACGCAGGTGACGGGCACCGCCCTGTTGCCCCTGCTCGTGCCAGGGCACCTCTTCGCGGTAGGGCTGTCGTTCTTCGGTGACTGGGCCGAGGTGTCTTTCGTCGCCGACCGCGCTCTCCCTCTCGGGGAACTGCTGCCGGGCCTGTGGGAGCGGGCCGTGGGGGAGCTGGAGGAGAGCTCGGCGCCCGTGTGAGCCGGGCGGCGACACGACGCACGAAGTGAGTCTGCGGGCCATGCCTCCTGCCCCGTGCCGCCGGTGATGTGGTGAGCGTGCGGGCGGTACGTATCACCCAGCGTCGGACGCGGGAGCGGGAGCGGCCACGCCGGTCCGCGGAGGGACCGCAGCACGTGCTCGACGCCTGCCTGCTCGGAGTTCCCGGCCAAGGGCCCGCCGGTAGGAGCGGATGTCGATCTCGATACCGTGGCGGTAGGTGGGCGCGTAGACCTTGTCATGCCGTCGCCAGGCACGGGCGATCGCCCGTGTCATCTCCACCGGCGACGGCAGGCCGACCGTTCCTTCGATCAGGTCGGCGACCCATTCCGCCTGAGGTTCGAGCAACGGGAAGGCGGCGCCGGCGGGTTGAGCGAGGCCCATGAAATAGAGCCCTGGGGAGCGGGGCGGCACCGTGCGCAGGTAGAGCTCCGTGCGGCCATCCGGGGCGGCGAAGACGGAGGGGGCCAGGAAGGGGAAGGAGATGGAGTATCCGGTGGCGTACACCACGGCGTCCACGGGTTCGCGACTGCCGTCCGTGAAAGTCGCCGTGTCCCGGCCGAAGGAGCTGACGCCGGGCTTCGGGGTGACCGCGCCCCGGGCCAGCTGAACGAGAAGTTCGTCCGAGGTGGAGGGGTGGGCGGCGAGGGGCCCGCGAACCGGTTCGGGAAGTCCGTAGTGAGCTGGGGCGCCACGGGTCAGCCGCAGGAGAAGCGCCATAGCCGGGTCCTTGAGGAACCGCGGGAGGCCGGACAGCGGGCTCTCCGCCAAGTGATCCGCCGGCCGGCCCAGCAGCATCTTGGGGAACACGTGCGCCGCGTCGCGTGCGGAGAGGAACGTCCGTGTCGCCGTACGAGAGATCTCCGCCGCGATCTCGCACGCGGAGTTGCCCATGCCGATCACCAGCACCCGGCGGCCGGCGTACAGCTCGGGGGAGCGGTAGTCGTGCGAGTGGACAGCGCTTCCCTCGAAACCCTCGGCCCCTGGCACGGCAGGACTCGGGAAGCGCGGGTCCCAGTGGTGCCCGTTGGCCACCACCACCTCGGTGTAGTGCTGCGTCTCCACCTTCGCGCCCGCGTCCCTCCGGCGGCGGGCGACCTCCCAGCCGCCGCCGTCCAGCGGCCGCACCGAGGTGACCTCCGTGCCGAGCTCGATATGGCGGTGCAGGCCGAACGACGCGGCGTAGTCCTCCAGGTAGGCGAGGACCTTGCTGTGGTGCGGAAAGACCGGGTAGGCCTCCGGCATGGCCAGTGAGGAGAAGGACATGCTCTCCTTCGAGATGTTCGCGTGCAGCGACGCATACACCCCCGACATGCCGTTGTCGTTGCCATACCGCCAGAGCCCGCCGATGGCCGAACCTGCCTCGAAGCAGTCGAACGGAATGTCGCGCGAGGCAAGGACCTTGCTGGTGGCCAGGCCGGACGGGCCCGCTCCGATCACGCACGTTCTCCGCATGGCTGACCGGCCTTCCCCTCATGTGCACGTGACGACGGTGGTTCGAGCCCGGTCACGCTAGCCACCCCCACCGCCCAGGGAGTGGTTTCCGGCGTCGGTCCCGTCGCACGTATGAGGGGGCGTGCACCAGGTTGACGCCTGGAAACGGGCGCGCGTCCGGTGCCGTTTCCGCCGCGTGGTCTGCTCGTTGGGCACGAGCGGATCGGTTCCGCCCGCCGAGCGGCCAACCGGAGGGCCCACCGGCCGGAAGACGCGGACGGGGTCCGCGGCCATCAGGCAGACCTGGTACGACGGAGTAGCGCTATGGACGTCAGAGATGTGCACCACTCCTACCGGCAGCACGCCGTCCTTCGAGGCGTCGACCTTCGGCTGCGGCCCGGCACTCTCGCGGGGATCGTCGGGGAGAACGGCGCGGGCAAAACGACTCTGCTGAAGATTCTGTCCGGAGAACTCAGCCCGGACCGTGGTTCGGTGCATCACCACGGCAGGTTCGGCTACTGCCCGCAGTCCGTGGTTCTGGACGACTCCTTCACCGTCCGCCAGCATCTCGACTTCTTCCGGAGCGCGTTCGGTCTCGCGGACCTGCGGCGGGCCGAAGAAGTGATGGAGACTCTGGCCTTCACCGAGTACCTCGACCAGCGTGCGGGCCTGCTCAGCGGGGGCTCCCGACAGAAGCTGAACCTGACCCTGGCGCTCATGCACGATCCGGACGTACTCCTGCTGGACGAGCCCTACCAGGGTTTCGACTGGGAGACGTATCTGCGTTTCTGGGAGCTGGCCACGAGACTGCGCGACGCCGGCCATTCGGTGCTGGTCGTCTCGCACCTGGCGTACGACATCGACCGGCTTGACCTGCTCTGGCGCCTGGAGAACGGACGCCTGCACCGCCAGGAACGGCGTACGGAGGCGGCGGCATGAAGCGGCACTGGTCCCTGTTCGCCACGGCGTCCCGGTACGCGTTGACCGGGCACGCCCGCAACCGGTTCGCGATGCTGCTGGTGGTCGTGTACATCCCCGTATGGATCGCCCTCGCCTATGTGACCATTCCCGATCAGCCGGCCCCGTTCCGGCTGCGGGCCACCGGCGAGGTCCTGTCCCCGCCAGGCAACCACCTCACTCAGATCACCGGTGCGCTGAACGCGGTCACACTGATCGCCGGGTTCATGATGTTCGCGGCCACCTTCACGGGAGGCGCTTTCGACCGCCGCCTCGCGATGGCGGGCTATCCTCGGTACCACCTCGTCCTCGCCAAGCTCTCCGCGCTCACGCTGGTCTGTGCCGCCGTCGCCGCGTATGCCACGGCCGCCGTCGCCTTCGCCTGGCCGCCGCAGCAACCCTTCATTCTCGTGGCTGCCCTGTTCTGCGCCGCCCTGACCTATGGTGCGCTCGGTGTGGTCCTGGGTTCGCTGCTCCGCCGAGAGGTGGAGGGCATGTTCGCCATTCTGATGATCAGCATCCTCGACGTCGCCCTGCAAAACCCCCTCTCCAGCTCCGGGTCGGACAGCGCCGTCGTGCGCTTCCTGCCGACGTACGGCGCTGTGCAGGCCAGCATGTCCGCAGCCTTCTCGGACGCGTCGGCCGCCCGGGGTCTCGTGATCCAGTCCCTCTGGCTCACCGGTGCCGCGTCGGCCGGGTTCCTGGTCTTCCGCCGGCGTACCCGAAACGCGCTCACATCAAAACGGAGGCCATCGGTTCTGGCTCCCCGCGGACACGGAACGGCCGAGGGCCCCCGCGTGCCCCTGCCCTCGGCGGAGTCCGGCCCGGGCGCAGAGCGCGCGGGGCGCACGTGATCGCCGGGCCATCGAGCGTCCTGGGGGCCTTCACTCATCGCACGGACGACCGACGATCCTGTGTGCCACCGGCTGTGCCGCGGACAGGCCCGTGACCTGGGAGGGCGGTGATCGTTCTGTAGCCGTCGGGCGCTGACGCGGTGTCCGGACCCCCACATCCTTTCCTGCAAGGAGACTGCCCCCATGACTCTCTCGCGTACTGTCCAGCGCACTGTCCTCACTGCGGTTCTCCTCTCCGCCTCCACGCTGGCCGTCCCCTCCACCGCGCAGGCGGCCCCGCTGCCTCCCGCGTGTCAGGAGGCGCTGCTCGAAACCCTCGACAAGTTCCCCGTCGTGGACTTCACCGTCCCCGACAAGGCCAAGAACACCATGCTGGGCCAGGTGCTGGGACTGAGCGAGGCGGAGCAGGAGGCGCTCACCGAGGTGGCGTGCGCGGCCTGGAACACCTGGGCGACCCAGAACGGCCAGGCTGTCGCAACGGACCTGGACACCCGCTACCGGAACGCCGCCGGTCCCGTGTGCAACAAGTTCGCCAGGTCCTCGATGGCGACGATCAAGAAGTACGCCCCGGGCGTACCCGCCGAGACCCGTGAGCTGGAGAAGCTGGCCAAGAAGGTCTGGAGCGACTCCATGGCGAAGCTGGCCGCGGAGGCCACCAACGCCGATTGCCGTACGGCCTACAACGCGGTGAAGGCCGGCTGGTAGCAGGACATCGGACGAGCGGTGCCGCGGGGTCGGCCCGGCCTCCTGGGGCAGGTGCCGGCGCGTGGGGCGCGGGCCGGCTGGTTGACGGCAAGGACGCCCGCCCGGCCGCTGCGGACGACGGCGCTTCGTCCGGCGGATGAATTTCTCAGAATGTGTCGTGAGCGCTGCGCTTCCCGAGATCTCCCGGTCGGGGTGCGGCTTTCCGGCGCATTACCGCACCGAGAAGGAAGCCGCCGACCTGCAAGGCGTAGACACCTGGCAGACGCCAGATCCTGCCCGACGCGGAAGGTTCGCGATCGGCGTCCTGCGGGCCGCGCTCTCGCTCGATGTCACGCAGGACACCGGTCTACCGCCCGTCTTCCGCGGTAGAGACGGTCCTGGAGACGTCAACCTCGCTAACCTCGCTGAGGTGCCTGAGGCGGGCCTACGCCACACCAGCCGCGGTGGGTGCGGCGTGCACCAGCCCCACGCACATCTGCGGACGCCGCCGCCCCGCCCAGACCGTCCAGCCGGCCGCCGCCACGGGAAGCGCGGCCGCCGGCCCGACCCCTACCAGTGCTCGGGCTGCCCGCTGCCGGCCCAAAACGAAGTCCAGGACCGCGGCGGAGATCCGGCTGCCCAGGGCAGCTGCACCATCAAGGGATGCACGGGAGGCCCCAGTCACCGGCCGTGCAGAACATCCCGATCCCGGCCCGGGAGCAGCGCCCTCACCGCACTTCGCGCTGCGTCGACCAGCGGGTCCACCCGGCTCGGCACGCTCGACGCGGTCCATCGCAGCCAGGGCGCGCCTTGGCCCCGCGTCGGACGGCAGGCCGTACGGAGAGCACACGCCAGCCTGCCCCACATTCCTGAAGTACCCACGCACCCCGTCTGGCCCACCAGCGTTCCTGGGAACAGGCCAGCGCCAACGTGACCGGACGCGAAACAGCCCGCCTCGCGGCCGCACAGCGCGGGAAGGATTCTTCAGACGCGCCGACAAGCTCTCACCCTGATCGCGCAGGCACCCCGTCACCGCGGCCGGTCGGGGGCCTGTGGTTCGGCGTCGTCCACGAGACGGGGCGGCCCGTCGGCGGAAAGCACGCTGCGCCACCCCCACACCGGGGCCCGGACGTCCTGGTCTTCGGCCCCAGCCTCATCCCCGGCGCACCGGGGCACGGGGCAGGGCACGCCTGCTGACCTCCGGTCTTCGTCCTATCGCAGCCGCCATCACCCGGCTCGCGCGCTCCGGTCGGCCTCGACTACCCAGTGGGCCTTACGGACCGCCACCGTCTTCGTCCGGCAGCACGTGGAACCGCCGCCACCAGGGGCACGCGAACCCGAGCCGCACGTTCCTACGGCCCTGGGGATCACGTAGCCTCCGGGGCCCGGGCTATGAAGTCGCGTCGCCTATGCCCAGCCCCTGCCCGGTCGGTACAGGTGTGCCGTCAATGTGGAGATGAAAGTCCGACTCAGCCGCTGTTCTTCTGCAGTAGGCAGTCGTACCCCAACTGGATGGTGTCAGCCACTGCCAGGGCGGTGACGCCTCCTGTGACGGCGCGTGTGGCACGGGGCCACAGCAGGTGAGCGCCGGTGAAGGTAGTTGTCAGCCAGACGCTGAGGCAGAACGGACAGGTGGCGAGCTCGCCTACGGTTGACCTGATGAGGCCCCCGCGAGGGCTTTCCTTCACTTCGGCGGGTCCTGCCGACCCCTCGTACCGCGTGAACGGCGCCCGGAGCGGGCTCGTGACGGAGCCCTTGCTGAGTAGTCGACCGAGTCGGAACACTGCGGCTGCCGTCATCAGAAGATCCAGCGGTTGGTGGCGGTCCGGTAGCGCAACCCTTCGCACGCCTACGACAGCGCCCCAGGCAGCGGTGTACGCACCGAAAGCGGCCAGGGCGCCCAGATGTCCGGCCAGCGGATGCTCCTTCGGCGGTGCGTAGGCCCTGTTCACTCGCCGAAAGGCTTCCCCCGCCCTCGACAGGAGAGCGCCCTTCTTGCCTTCGTTCTGATCCATGACGGAAACCTCCGGTATGCGCGGGTTGCGAGATCGGCCCTCGCTTCGAACAAGGGGCAGCCTCGCCGTCGAGGGGTGCCGTCCTCCCCCTCCGGGGCGCAAAGACTGCCTCAGTCTGGCTGCCGACCAGCTGTGCGCGTTCCAGTCGTCCCTGAGCAGAAAGAACCCTCCACAACCGCGGCCCCTGGCCCGGCGGACGCCAGCACGCCCGTCCGTTGTTCTGCCGCCGGTCGGGTCCAACGGCGAGGCAGCTCCCCTGTCGTGTGTCATCACGGCGTGATCAACTCCGGTATTGGGTCGGCGTTACTACGCCAGCTTTCTGCTGTTAGGCCGAACGGCCGACGGTTGCCCCGTCCAAGCCGACGAATTGCAGGGGGTTTCCAGGACACAGGGAAGTGAGAACTCGTGCACGTGAAATGAAAAGTACTTTCCGACCACCGCCTGCTGACGTCTACGAAGTCGAGTCGTCACCGTCGGGTCCCCGGCCCCCTTCGGCCTGGGGGGTGTACTCACCTGCATGAGCCGGCTCTTTCCTTATCGTGGGTGGGCGCTGAGGCATCGCCGCACGCGAGTAAGGAAGGAGTGCCCGTTTTGGAGAGCGGTAGACCCTCGCCCGACGATCCCGCTGCCGCATGGGCCAACGTGCGATCTTCACTCGGGGCGGGCTGATAAGCGGTGGGGCGGCCCTCGGCCCCGTCGCCGCACTGACGGATCACCCCGGAGAGGGCCGCCCGCAGGGTTATGGGCACGGGCTGCTGAGCCGCGTCACTTTTCGACGGTCCGTCCCGAAGGGCGGCCCGGGCCGCGGTGAAAGCGGAAACTGGGAACGGGGAAGGACACACGTGATGATCGACGAGCCCTGGTCCGCGAACTGCGGGGCGCGGCGGACGACGACGCCGCCCTCATCCTGTTGGAGGGCTGCGCCCGGGTGGCCGGCGGAGTCCGCCCTCGACGGCGACGATCTGCGCCGTGTGGCGGTGGTGCTGACGCGGACGGAGCTCGAGGACCGATCGGGCGCCGCGCACCCCACCCCGCAGACCTGACCCTGATGGCGGCGTCGCTGGACGACGCGGTCGGCAAGCTCGGCGGCTGAGTCCGCAGGGCGGCCGGGCTTCAGCCGGGCGGTGGCGCGTGCCTTCCGGCGCGGGAACCCGCGTACGCGGCGACACGCAGGGTGCGCATGCGGTCTACGGGGCGGAGGTCGGGCAGCAGGTTGCGGTAGGGGTCGAACGCCGCTCCGCCCTGGGCCGGCCCGGCGGGGCCCTCGCCCAGCAGAATGAGCTGGGCCAGGGGCTGCCAGGCCGCGTCCGTCCCGAAACAGAGTGTGAAGGCGAGGGGCCGCGTCGCGGTGGCGGCCCCTATCGCCGCCGGGTCGCTGGGAACCCGCGGGAAGCCGGGCTCCGGGAACACGGCCAGCACTCCACGCCGTTCACCGACGGCATAGGGCAGGAGCGTGGAGTACGGGCCAGCAGTGGGGGACATACGCAGAAGCGGCATGTGGCGGGACCAGCGTCCGCGGCCGCTGGTCGTCAGAAGCAGGTCCAGAGGGCGACGCGGCCCGTCGGCGTCCGCCACCCGCAGCGCCAGTCCCGCCGCGTCCGGCATGGGCCGTGGGAGCCCGGCGGCGCGGGACCAGCGCGCCGTCACCGCGTATGAACCAGGCGTGTCCAGCCAGGGCACGTCGCAGTGGGCCGCTCGCGCCGGAATGTAAAGGCGGCCCGCCAAGAGCACCCCGTCGGGGTGCAGGGCCGGCCGACTGCCGCGCCGACGGGCTGCGACGCGGGCCGTCCGGAAGGCGAGACGTTCGAGACGGTTCATCGAGCTGTCCGTTCCTGGTGCCGACGGCGATGCGGGTGGTCCCCACCCCATGGCAGCGAGTGCCCATTCCTGGCCGTTTCTCACGGTCCGCCGCCCGACCCTGCGCGTGAGCTGACCTGCCCGCCCTGCTCGGCGAGGGCGCCCGCCTATCCGACCGGGCACCGTACGGCCTGCTCTTCCGGAACAGCACGGCCGTCATCTCGCGCTGTCGCTGGCTCTCCGCCAGGCGCCTTACACGGTCGGCCCGCTCCCGGGCGCCGTCCTCGTCTGGGGAGCCGAGCTTGGGCTGGATCGCGGGCTCGGTGACCGGCTCGGTGGAGCCGTGGGCCTCGGCGGCGAGCTGATGCGCCTGCTCGTACGCCTGCCGGGCGCGAGGCCGCGTCCGGGAACCGTGCAAAGCCGCCCACGTCGACTCCGTGCCTGGACTGTTCACAGCCCGGTGTCACCGATGGCGCCGGGCGTCCCTGGAGCCCTGCAGTGGACCACCTGACAGGCCTTGGGCATGGCTCACTTCGAAGGCCGAGCCTGGCCAGGCTGGCATCACCACGTCACCCTCGTCTCGGCCGCCCATGCCTTCTGCGCCCTGCAGCGAGCCGATCCCCAAGAGAGTCGGCGTCGGCCTGAGCCTCTACCGAGTCGTCCGCGGACTCCAAGAGAGCCTCGGGGCCTGGACCGGTGCCCCCCACCTGTCACTGCACCATGCCAGAACCTGCCCCATGACCAAGCGCTATGAGGCCCCGGGCGCCCACCAGGTGAGAGCTGTCCCGATGAACAGGCAGGCCAGCGCCAGCGCGACGGCCCGGCGAGCGAGCGTCAGCCGGCGCGCCGCCCGGATCGCGGTGGCGAGCTCGAAGGCATCCACGGAGCCGTACTCACGCTGGATGTCGGCCAGCGTGACCGCCAACGGCTTCGTCCCGGACTGTGCGGCCAAGGCGTGCCACAGGCCCGTTACGGCGAGGGCGAGACCGCCGCCGATCAGTACCGTGACGGCCAGCCGCCACAGCGGCGGAAGGTCGACTGTGGTGGTCCGTCCCTTGATCACGACCGCGGTGCCGATCAGGGTCACAAAGGCCGCCAGACCGTTGCGCCATGCCTCCGCGCTGGCCCGCACGCTCGGCAGCGACTCGCGCACCAACGCCTGGAACCGGTCGCGATCCGCCAGATCGGTCTGGGTGGGCGGCCGTTCCGGCAGGCGGGGCACCAGGTTCATTCGGCGTCCATTGCGATCCGGAAGCTGGCCCCGCAACCGATCGCCCCGGCCGGGGCGTTCCCGTGCTCGCTGCCGCAACTGCAGGTGACATCCAGCACCACGAAGGCCGGCCGTTCGCCGTCCCCGCCGCGGCTGGGCCCTGACAGGCCGGTGAGCGCAGTGGTCACCTGACGGTCCACCAGGTGGTGGTCGCAGCGGGGGCACCGACCGGAGACCACGAAGCAAGGCGCGCCGCCTCCTTCGTACGGGGTGACGGTGAGTTCGCGCCTCCCCAGGAGTTCAAAGGCACGTTCGGTCCACGTGTAGTCGGCGCTGAGCAGGTAGTCGAGGGCGTCTGCTTGGGACATGACATCACTGTAGTGAGTGGCGGCCTACAGTGAGGCCATATCCAACTTTCCGCTGCGGCAAGGGGGGCCATGCCGGTCAACGAGGGCGAGTACGGCGGTTTCCGACGAGGGCGAGCAGGACGGTCCCACCGGAAGGGTGCGCGCGCATTGAGACGGCACCAGTACGCGCAGGCGTTCTACTGGTTCTCCCGCGCGCACGCCGCCGGGCACCCGAAGGCCGCCGGCCTGATGTACACGTTGGCCCACCTCGCGGGCGAGCCGAGCGATTCTCCTGTCATCTGGCGGCCGACGACCGAGCCGGTGGTGCTGTGGGCGGCCGCGGCACGCTCGCACCGTGTGTTCACGGCCACAGGTGACGTCGACCTGTTGGACCGGGCGGTCGCCCTCAACCGGGAGGCCGTGCGGTCGGCGCCTTCAGGCCTCCCCGCCCGTACTCTCATGCTGGCCTCGTTGCGTGACGTGCTGAGAGAGCGGTATGACCACCGGGGACTGACCGCGGACCTCGTCGAGGCGCTGGGCGCGGCGTACGAGGTGCTGAACGTCCTGCCGACCGGTCACTACGCGCGGTTGAGGTCCACTCAGCTCCTGATCGCCCTGGAGCGGGCGCGGTGCCAGGCTGTCGGAGCCAACGGCCCGCTCCGCATCGCCGTGGCGGAGTTCGGCAGACCGGCCCTGACACAGCCCGGTGGCACCCCGCAGGACCGGGCGACACTGGAGTCGAGCCTCTGCGCGGCGCTGCTGTTCCTGGCCCGGGACTCCGACGAGGACGCCCTTTTGGACGAGGCCGTCGACCTGGGCTGGGCGGCGGTCGGACGTACGACCTCCGCCCACCCCGACGTGGTGTCACGGAACAACCTGGCGGCAGCACTGTGCACCCGTGGCACACGGCGCGGTTCACTGGACGACCTGAACTCTGCGGTCGAGGTGCTGCGGGTGGCGATGACAGCGGTTGACGCCAAGCACGCCGCCTCGGTAGCGACAACGCTCATGGGAGCGTTGTCCGCGCGGGCCGACATGATGGGACGGGCCCGGGACAGGCAGGCCGCCGAGACGGTAGAGGACTACCTGAAGGAGACATTGCAGGGCGCGCCGGCGGGCCACCCGCAGAGGCTGCTGCAGGAGATCATCGCCGCTCACGGCGAGGCCGCGGTGGACGCGGCCCGTCGCGCGCTGGACTCTCTGCCGCCGGCCCATGTGGAGCGGCCGTTCGTCGCGGTGCGGTTGGCGCAGGCGCTCCGCGACGCCGGTCGGTGGAGTGAGGCTGTCGAGGTGGCGCGACAGGCTGCTGACCTGGCGACCGGCGGGAGTTCGGTCGTTGACGCGAACATGATCCTCGGTAACTTGCTGATGTCCGCCGACGAGCATGGGGTAGTCGTCCACGAGGGTGAGGTGTTGGCAGCCTTCAATGCAGCCGCCGCGGCGTGCGCCGAGACGGACTACGCCTACGCCAAGGTGAAAAACAACCAGGCCGGGGCGTTCATCGGCCGGTTCCTCCGCGACGGGGGGGAACCGGACCGCCAGGCGGCGGTGGCGGCTTTCCGGTCGGCGGCGGAAGCGACGGGCTCCTCCGTTCAGGACCGGCTGTTCGCCGCGCGCTGCTGGGCCGGGGCCGCACGGGAGGCCGACGACCACGCCGACGCCCTGGCGGCCGCCTGCGCCGCGGTCGCGCTGCTGCGGGAGTTCGGCTGGGCGGGCCTGGACCGGGACGACCAGGTGCAGAGCATCCAGGACGGCGCGGCGATGCCGCGCGAGGCGGCGGCCTTGGCGATCAGCGCCGGGCAGCCCGAACTGGCCGTGGAACTGCTCGAACAGGGCCGGTCGGTGCTTTGGGGCTCGACCCTGCACCTACGCGCGGACCTCACCGCTCTCGCGGCCCACGACCCCGCTCGCGCCGCTGAGCTGGAGCAGGTCCGCGCGACGCTCAACAAGGACGGAGGACTCGACCAGGAAGCACGTCTGCGGCTGGCCCGACGCTGGCAGCGGTTGGTGTGCGAGGTACGGGAGCTGCCAGGGTTCGCCACGTTCCTCGGACCGGCCACGTTCGACGAACTCGTACCTGCCGCGGCGGAAGGGCCCGTCGTCATCGTCAACATCAGCGCCATCCGCTGCGACGCGATCCTCCTGCTACCGGGTGGAGCGATCGACGTAGTAGAACTGCCCGACGTGAACGTACCGGGCATCGACGAGATCGCCCGGGCCTACCTGAGCCACCTCGCGGCCGCGGCGATGCCGGACGCCGGGTGGTTGACCCACGAATGCGCCCGGTCCACCGTGCACACGACTGTGAGGTGGTTGTGGGAACACATCGCCCGGCCGGTTCTCGACCGGCTCGCCTGGCCGACCGAGTCAACGACCCCTCCCCGGCTGTGGTGGTGTCCCACGGCGTCCCTCACCGCTCTGCCACTGCACGCCGCCGGACGCTACCCACGCAGCACCGCTGACCGCACGGCACCGGTCGGGCTGCCGTACGCGGCTGTGTCTTCGTACACCACCACACTCTCCGCCCTGATCGAGGCGCGGCGGCGGCCAGCGCCCGCGGACCCCACGCTGCTGGCGGTCGCGCTGACCGACACCGAACGCGGCCACGCCGTGTTGCCCGCAGTAGCGGCGGAACTCCGTGCGCTCGACGAGATCCTCGGCCGCCACAGGCTGACGGTTCTCGCCGACAGTGCGGCCACTTCGGCGGCCGTACGGCAACACCTGCCCGCGCACACCTGGGTGCACTTCGCCTGCCACGGCTGGATCGACATGACGGCGCCCGCCGGCTCGGGCCTCAGCCTGCGGGACGGCGACCTCAACCTCCTCGACATCGCTGACCTGCGACTCGACACGGCTGACCTGGCGTTCCTGTCCGCCTGCTACACCCGACTGGGCACCAGCCATCTCCCGGACGAGGCCATGCACACCGCCGCCGCCCTGCGCGTCGCGGGGTTCCGGCACGTCGTGGCGGCTCTGTGGTCCATCAACGACCAGGTCGCTCCTCAAGTGGCCGCCACCTTCTACCGCCACCTCGCCGGCCCGGACGGCCCGACCTCCGCCGACACCGCCCGGGCCCTCCACCGCGCCGTCGCCGAACTCCGCGCCCAGCACCCCACCGACCCGACCCTCTGGGTCCCCTTCGTCCACGACGGCCCGTAACCGAGACTGCGGGGCGGTCAGATCGTTGGCCGTGGGCCAGCGGCCTGCGGCTGTGAGCGGCCGACCGACCCGCACGCCTGGGTCTGCCTCGATCTTCGTGTCGTGCCGCGGTCTGCTTGGCAGGGGCTGTTTGCAGGTGGTGCAGACGCCGGTCCAGCGCCCCAGGAGGTCCTGGGCTGTGGGGGAGTAAGCCCGGTTTCGGTGCTTTGGGAGCCTGACGCTGTTCGGTGAGAAGTGCGTGGACGGCGGTCACGAGGGCGAACCGCCCCGGGTTCGGTAGGGACTCGATCATTTGAGAGGATCGAGTCATGGCTCGTCTTTCCCCTTAACCGCTTGAGCTGCGCCGTCGTGCGGTGCGGATGGTCGCCGAGGTGCGGCCCGACTACGACACCGAGTGGGCCCCGATGAGAGCGGTCGGGTCCAAGCTCGGAATCGGCACGACCGAGACGCTGCGCAAGTGGGTCCGGCAGGACCAGATCGACGTCGGCACGCGGCCGGGCACCACGAGTGAGGAGTCGGCCGAGCTGAAGCGGCTGAAGAAGGAAAACGCCGAGCTCAGGCGGGCAAACGAGATCCTCAAGGCCGCGGCGTCTTTCTTCGCGGCCGAGCTCGACCGGCCACACACACGCTCGTAGCCTTCATCGACGAGCACCGGAACCGCTTCGGCGGTGTCGAGCCGATCTGCCGCGTGCTGAGCGCACACGACTGCGAGATCGCCCCTGCCACCTACTACGCCCACCGCAATCGACGGGTCGCGCCGTCCGTCAGAACCGTGCGGGACGCCGAGCTGAAGGAGCACATCAGCGAGGTCTTCGAGACCAACTACCGGGTTTACGGCGCGAGGAAGGTCTGGCGGGAGCTGAACCGGCAGAGCCACACGGTGGCCCGCCGTCCGCGGCCGACACGTGATCACCACGCTGCCCGGCGGTCAGACCGACCGGGCCCCGGACCTCGTCGACCGCGACTTCGTCGCCGGCACCCTGAACCGGTGCTGGGTTGCGGACTTCGCCTATGTGAAGACCTGGGCTAGTGTCGTCTACGTCGCCTTCGTCGTGGACACCGTCTCCCGTCGGACCGTCGGCTGGCCGGCCGCCACCGTGAAGGAAACGGTCTTCGTGCTGGACGTCCTGGAGATGGCGCTGTGGCAACGTGACCGCGGCCAACACCCGGTGCAGCCGTGCGAGTTGGTACACCACTCGGATACCGGGTCGCAATACAGGAGTTTCCGCTCGCCGACCACCTGGGAACCGCCGGCATCGCCGCCTCCATCGGCCCGGTCGGCGACGCCTACGACAACTCCCTGATGGAGAGCACGATCGGCCTGTTCAAGACCGAACTGATCAAGCCCATGCGGCCATGGAAGACGCTGTCCGACGTCGAGCTCGCCACCGCCGAGTACATCGACTGGTACAACCACCGGCGACTCCACGGTGGGACAGGCCACGTCCCACCGGTCGAATACGAGAACAACCACTACCTCGCAACCACGAAACCCCAGGTCACACCCAATGTCTGAGATCTCTACCGAACCCGGAACGGTTCAACCTCGGGTCCTGGAGACGGGTGGTGTGACCGCATTCTCAGTTCAGCGGCGAGCGGTGGGGCTCTCCGCAGGCACCGTTCGGTTCGAGATGCGGGGCGTCCCGGTCCGCGGCCGTCCGACGCCATGAGCGGGGAAGAGGCGTGGGGGCGCGGGCCGACAACGCCGAGGGCACCGCCGAGCACGTCACTTCACGCAGTGGAGGCGCTGATGCTCGGCGTCGCCGCACGGGAAGCGATGCACAGCGGGCCGCCCAGACGACAGGCTTCGCCGCCTCGTCTTCCGTAGGATTACGATCCGGCTGGGGCCCGATCTCCGCAGGCTGAGCGCGAACAGCGGCGCACGCGTGCTCCGCTGTTCGCGGTAGAGACGACAAAACCTCGGCAGGGCTGTGCTCAGCGGGTGCTAGTCAGTCCGCCGGCGACGGCGATGATTTCGCCCACGGTATAGCTGGAGTCCGCGTCAGAGGCCAGGTGAACGTAGACCGGAGCAATCTCCTCGGGCTGAGCGACCCTGCCCAGCGGCCCTTCGCTGCCGAGTTGGGCGAGGCCTTCTTGGGGCATATGCGGGTCGGCTACGTTGAGCACAGTCCAGGTCGGCCCAGGGGCGACGATGTTGGCCCGGATGCCGTCTTTGGCCAGGTGTGAGGCGATCGATTTTGTGAAATTGACCAGAGCGGCCTTGGAGGCCGCATAGTCGATCATGGTGTCGCTACCCTTGAGTGCTTCCTCCGATGCGGTGGCAATGATCGCGTCACCCGCCTTGAGATGGGGACGCGCGGCCTGCACCAGGTGGTAGTACGCGTAAACGTTGACTTTGAAGGACCGGTCCCAGTCTTCGTATGACAGTTCCGACAAGTCCAACTGGCTGTTCAGATGGGCAGCGTTGTTCACAAGAATGTTCAAACCGCCAAGCTCGCGCACGGTCTGCTCGACGACCTCCCGACAGAAGGACGCCTCGGCCAAGTCGCCGGAAAGCAGCAGACAAGTGCGACCCTCTTCCGCTACCGCCCGGCGGGTCTCTTCCGCGTCCGGTTGTTCCTCGGGCAGGTGTACGACAGCGACATCGGCACCCTCGCGCGCGTACAGGACCGCCACAGCCCTGCCGATGCCCGAGTCCCCACCGGTGATCAGCGCGACCTTGCCGCGGAGCTTGTCAGCCGCACGGTAGCGTGAGGCCTGGAAATGCGGCTTGGGGTCCATGTCCCGTTCGAGGCCGGGCGGCTGCTGGCGCTGATGCGGGTAGGGCGGCACCGCTTCCGAAGTGATTTGCGGGCCCGGATCGCGCATATTGCCGCTGTCATGCATGGGAAATCCTCCTGCCGTCTTGCGGAGTCGTTACTCCTCGTCACACGTGATCGCGTAACCGCTGAAACGCCTGAGTAAACGGATGCACGCGGACGGCAGAGAATGCGCTGCACACCGCGCCCCTGCGTTATCGGTGGCCAGGCCCGAAACCTGAGAGCGTGGGCGGACGGCCGGCCGCCGCGTCCGACAGCGGCCTGACCGCGGGGTCCCGCCTCTTGTTCAGGAGTAGCGCGCTGCGTCCAGCGCCGACGCCACGACCGCGAGCCGCGAAACCGGTGCGCTTCATTGGCCAGCTCCCTCGTGAGCCGGTGTTGGCAGCAGGCACTCTTTGTGCTGACACGGTCTGCCGGAACTTCGGCCAGCCCACCGGCATGGCGCGGTCGGCCCTCCCTCCCCATGCCGCAAAGGCAGTAAGGAGTTCAGTAGTCCTGTGAGCTGCTGTAGGGCGTGGCGTAAGGAGCGTGGGGCGGGGCGGGGCGGGAGCGAACACGGTGGAGGTGCAGATGGCGGGTGAGGCGGATGGCGGGCCGGAGGAGGAGCTCAATGCTGCCTATGAGGAAGCACCATGTACCGGCCGTAGTCCACTGTTCGGAGAAGAACATGATGCTGCCGACGACGAACCACACTGCGATGAGGGCGTCGTTGGCAATACTGGCGGCTTCGTAACGTCGCCCGATGACTAGCTCTTGCCCGCCCATGCGGATGACCAACGACGTGCTCTCCTCGGTGTTCTTCATCCCCCCACGGTACGGACGTTGCAAGCCGAACGCGGCGGAGCCGCGCTGCGGGATCGGTCCGGCGGCCCCATCGACTCGCCTCCTCACCGGCCTTCGGCAACGCCCCGGCCGGGCCGCCCGCGTGCCATCATCACCTTCTACGCGTCCGGGAGGGCGCTGCCCGCGACGGACACGTGGCCCAGTCACAGCACTGAGGTGGATGGGGTCCGGGTGGCTGCCCGCGCCTCGCTCCGGGCGGGGCGGCCGAACAGGTCGGCCGGTGGAGCGGCGGCCAGGTTCGAGAGTGGAGGCGGTGGGCTCTTCCGTGTTGACGCGGAGACTCGGTAGTTGCATGGGCTGCCAGCCCGTGATCCGAGTCCAGGCCGGCCGGGGCCGCCAACGGTCCAGATACATGGGTTTCGTGGTGCCGTAGGCGTGGCGGCGCAGGCCCGTGGTCCGGGGCCACAGGCGCACGGCGCGCAGCCCCTTCGCTTTCTCGGTTCCATCGCGTCCGGGGAGGGCGGTGGAGAGCGGGAGCGGTGGGCTGAGGGTGAGCGCCGGGGAAGCGCCGGGATCGCGTCTCACCAGCGAGGTCAGCCGGCTCCACAGGCACGGAGGCAACGCGTTCGCGACCTACCCCGGTGCCACCCGCGCGGCCGCGCCGAGAACCACTTGTGGCTGCCGCTGGCCTTTATCGAGGACGGGGGGACGCAGGTCCGCCTCGACACCGCCCGCACCATGACTGAACGCCTACAGCGCGCCGTCACCGCGTACGCGAAGTCCCTCGGACATGACCAGGGCGACTACGTGGTCCCGGCTCCGCTGCGCGAACCGCCGGCCCCCACCGAGTGCCGGAGCAAGCGGCGGTGCGCGAGCACAAGCTCACCTACGAGGCATTGGAGGCCCCCCTGCGACGGGTCCACGCGGCGACAGCCATCTTCCCCGGCCGGGCGCACGAGGCGTACGGGCAGACACGCGGGCAGGCGTTCGTCGCTGCGGCCGCCACTGTGCTGGACCAGGCGGAGAAGAAGGTGAAACAGGCTGCCGAAGAGTCCGGCAGGGCGATCAACACGCGGGCAGAGGCCAAGCAGAAGGACACGTACCTGCGCGAGTACCTGAAGTCCAAGCGGGACCTGAGCCTCTTCGAAGGACATCGCGCCGGCGTCACTCTGAAGTAATTGGAGGCCGACATCTTCGAAGCGTCGGCCGAGCGGCCTTGCGCGCTAAGGTGCAGGCCGCCAGTGCAGGGTCTGGCGCTTTATATGCATCGACTTCCGCCCTCACGGCGCGGAGGCGGCGTTCCGCCCGGCGAACGAACGCGTCTCCCGTAGGGTCGTGAGGACACCTTGGACGCTGTGCCGCCGCCGTAGGGCTGGTGCCAGGTAGGGAGCCGCACGGGCATGGACTGGCAGGATTTCGCGCAACAGATGGCGACGATGGCACGCGACCTGTCGGCGCAAGACTGCGTATCCGACATGTTCGAGCTGATCACCACGTCCGCGACCGAGCTGGTCGAGGGCTGCGACGCCGCCGGCGTCCTCGTCATGCGCGAAGACCGAGTGCGGACCCTCGCAGCCACCGAGCAGTGGGTCACCGACAGCGACCGGCTGCAGGAGCGTCTCCAGGAGGGCCCCTGTTTCGACGCGGCCCGCCACCGGGATGGGGAGCGGGTCTACCGCGTCGTTGACATGACCGCCCCGCATCAGCGCTGGCCCGCCTTCGCGTCTTCCGCCCGCGGACTCGGAGTGGGCAGCATGGTGGGCGTCCTGCTGTTCACCGAGGACGACAACCTCGGCGCGCTGAACCTGTATGCCAGGCATCCTGGACGGTTCAACGAGGTCGGTGAGGCCTCCGCCTGGGTCCTGGCCTCCCACGCTGCCGTCGCCCTCTCCAGCGCACGGGTCCACGAGCAACTGGAGCAGGCGATCGCCTCCCGGCACGTCATCGGTGAAGCCATGGGCATTCTCATGGCCGGCCACGGCCTCGCCGAGAACGAAGCCTTCAACGTCCTGCGTCGCTTTTCGCAGAACCACAACATCAAGCTGCGCGAGGTCGCCCGCCACGTCGCCGAACTCGGTGCCCTGCCCCGGCCGGAGCACGGGGGGAGCGGCTCCCCCGGCACGTGACAGAACCGGAGGAACCTCAGCCGAACCAGCCCCCAGGGGAACGCCGCCGGCCCGGCCTGCACCCGGAGTTCCCAACGTCCGGCAGTCCACACACTGGTG
>NZ_JBBBEN010000088.1:0-31518 GCF_037137275.1 Streptomyces pratensis
CTTGGGTTCTAACGGTCCTCGCAACACCCGCGATCTGTGGGAGTTGCGAGGACCGTGGTCGTTGGACGCGATGACCTTGTGGGGTTGAGGGAGCGTTTCCTTGCGCGGCTTGATGCCGTGGAGAACGTGACCGTGGTGGCGCGGGAGCTGGGGGTGAACCGGAATACTGCCTTCGGCTGGGCCCGGAAGGCCGGACGGAGCTCGGTGCGTCTGCCGCGCCGGCATTCCGGGCGGGACGAGTACGAGCGGCTTCGGGTCGCCGGTGTCGCACGCCGTGTGGCGGCCCGGCAGGTCGGTGTGAACGAGCGCACGGCCAAGGACTGGGACTGGGGCGTCAAGAAGACCGGCACCACGCGCACCTATCCGGACGGGCGCCGTGTCGACTACACCACCGGGACCGTCACGATGGGCGGTGTGACCACGGCACCGGTGGGCCTGACGGCCCTGGACAAGCAGCTCAACCCGCGTTTCCTGACGCTCGCCGAGCGCGAGAAGATCCGCGATCTCCGCGCGGTGGGGCAGTCGCTGCGGGCGATCGGACGTGCCCTGGGACGGCCGGCGAGCACGGTCAAGCGGGAGATCGACGCGAACGCGGGCAGCGAGGGCTACCAGCCCTACGCCGCCCACCGCGCGGCCGCCGCACGCAGGCCCCGGCCCAAGGACCGCAAACTGCTGCGCGAGGGCCGGCTGCGCCGCTTCGTCCAGGACGGACTGCGCACGCGGTGGTCACCGGAGCAGATCTGCCACGCTCTGACGACGGAGCATCCCGACGACGAGAGCATGCGGGTGAGTGTGGAAACGGTCTACCAGGCGCTGTACTTCCAGGCCCGAGGCGGCCTGAAACGGGAAGTGCAGGCCGCCATCCGTTCCGGCCGGACCCGCCGCAAGCCACGCCGGGATCCCGAGCGGCGCACGCCCCGGTTCATCGACCCGATGGTGATGATCAGCGACCGCCCCGCCGACGTCGAGGACCGGGCGGTGCCCGGTCACTGGGAAGGTGACCTGATCATCGGCGCGGGCGGCCGTTCCGCGATCGCCACCCTGGTCGAGCGCTCCACCCGCTACACGATGCTGGTCCACCTGCCCGGCGGCGCCCATGACGCCGAGACCGTCCGCGACGGTCTCGTCCGCACCGTCCAGACGCTGCCCGCCCACCTGCGTGGCTCCCTCACCTGGGACCAGGGCAGCGAGATGGCACGCCACAAACAGTTCAGCATGGCCACCGGAATGCCCGTCTACTTCTGCGATCCCGCCTCGCCCTGGCAGCGCGGCTCGAACGAGAACACCAACGGGCTGCTGCGGCAGTACTTCCCCAAGGGCACCGATCTGAGCGTCCACAGCCCCGAAGACCTCGAACACGTCGCCCAGGAACTCAACGGCCGCCCACGCAAGACGCTCGGCTGGGCAAACCCAGCCGAGCGTCTACGTGATCTACTCACCACCTAAACCCAGTGGTGTTGCGACGACCCCTGGAACCCAAGGCGTACCGGGGCCCTCCTCGTCGTCCAGCCCGCGGCCCCGCTTTGGTCCCCACACCCCGGGGCGGTACGGTCGACGGTCGTAGAGCACAACGAGAAAGGGCGCCGATGGCGATTGCCAAGGCCGAGCGGTTGATGAACCTCGCGCTGTGCCTGCTGGGCACCCGGCGCCCCCTGAGCAAGCGGGAGCTCCGCGGTTCCATCGAGGCCTACCTCGAAGCGGGCACCGACGAGTCCTTCAACCGGATGTTCGAGCGGGACAAGGACGATCTGCGCGAGCTCGGCCTGGTCATCGAGACCGTCGAGAACCTCGACGGCGACACCGGCTATCTGGCCCGCCGGGACAGCAACCGGCTGCCGCCCATCACCCTGGACGCAGAGGAGGCCGCCGCACTCGGGCTGGCCGCCAAGGTCTGGCAGCAGGCCCGCCTCGCCGGGGCCGCCAGCGGGGCCCTCCAGAAACTCCGCGCCGCCGGCATGCCGGAAGCCGAGGACGCCTACGAGGTGCACAGCGCCCTCGAACCCCGTATCCCCGTGCACGAGGCGGCGTTCGAGCCCCTCATGCTGGCCTGCCGCGACCGCCGCCCCGTCACCTTCGACTACCGCAAGGCCAACTCCGCCCGCGCCGAGCAGCGCCAGGTCGAACCCTGGACCCTCGAATGCTGGCGCGGGCAGTGGTATCTCGCCGGCTGGGACCGCGGCCGCGGCGCCGAGCGCGTCTTCCGGCTCTCCCGCATCACCGGCAAGGTGCGCTCCCGCGCCGGGACCTTCGAGGCCGAGGTGCCCGACGTGGTCACGGTGCGGGAGACCGTCGAGAGCTGGGCCGGGGAGACCGCGACCCGCACCGCCCGGATCAGGCTTCGCGCCGGAGCCGGGTACCCGCTCCGGTCCCGCGCGCTGACCGTGCGGGAACGCGGCGACGGCTGGGACGAGCTGGAGATCCCGTACGGACACGGGCTGGACGCCTGGCTCGTGGAGTTCGGGCCGGACGTCGTCGTGGAGGAACCCGCCGATCTGCGGGCCGACGTGGTGGACCGGCTGCGCGCCGTGGCCAAGGACTAGGGGACGGACCACAGCGATGGCCACGAACGCGATCGACCAGACCCGCCGGATGCTGTCCCTGGTGACATATCTGCGCGAACGCCCCGGCGCCCACGTCCAGGACGTGGCGCGGGCCTTCGGGATCACCGAGGACGAGCTGATCTCGGACCTCGACGTGCTGCCCATGTGCGGCACCAGCTTCCGCGGCGGCGACCTCCTCGACATCGACACCGACGGTGACCGGATCTGGTGGCACAACCCGGACGACGTCGCCGAGCCGCTGCGGCTCGCCGCCGACGAGGCCACCGCCCTGCTCGTCGCCGCCCGCGCCGTCGCGACGCTGCCCGGACTGCGCGAGAGCGACCGCCTCGCCCTGGTCCGGGCGACCGCCAAGCTGGAGACAGCCGCCGGGGAGACCGGCGCGGCCAGCTCGCGGCTCTCGGTGACCTTCGAGTCGGAGGGCGGTGTCTTCGCCGACGTCGACCGGGCCATCTCGGAGCGCCGCCGGCTCTGGCTGCGCTACTACTCGCCCGCCCGCGACGAGCTCACCGAGCGAGAAGTCGACCCGATCCGCCTGTTCGCCGTCGGGCACACCTACATGGAGGGCTGGTGCAGGCTCTCCGAGGCCCGCCGGACCTTCCGGCTGGACCGGGTCGCCGAGATCCGCCTCCTGGACGCCCCCGCCCAACCGCCGGAGCTGGAGCTGCGGGACCTGTCCGAAGGGCTGGTCCAGCCTGCGGCAGAGGACCCGGAGGTCGTCATCGAGGTCGGCACCGGTGGCCGCTGGGTCGCCGAGTACTACCCGCACGACTCGGCCGAGGAGCTGCCCGACGGCGGACTGCGCATCACCCTGCGCACCCCGGACCCGGCATCCCTGCGCCGGCTCGCCCTGCGCCTGGGGGGCGAGGGTCGCATCGTGACCCCGCCGGAGCTCGCCGACAGCGCCCGGCTGGCCGCCCGCGAGGCGCTCGCCGCCTACGACGACGTGCTCTGAGGGCACCGGGGAGCAAGGACGACGATGAACCGGACCCTCCTGTTCCCGGCCGGAGCGGGCTCCCGCCGGGCCGCTCCGGCCGGACCCGTCCCGGCGCCGGTCGGAGCGGCCGTACGGTTTCGGGCGGCCTGCCCCGACTGCCGCGGGCGATTCGAGCTCGCGGCGGGGGCGCTGCGCCTGGCGATCGGCGCCAGCAGCCGCACCACCTTCTACACCTTCAGCTGCCCCGCGTGCGGCGCCTCGGTCCGCAAGCCCGCCGGGGAGCGCATCATCGAACTTCTCACCGGCGGCGGGGTGCGGACGCTGCGTCTGCACACCGCTCGGTAGCGCCCGCCGCGGCGCCGCACACGAAAGAGGCACGCCGTATGTTCTGGCCCATGCTCGCCATCGCCCTCGGATTCGTGGGCATCGCCCTGCTCGGGGTGCTCGGCATCAAGGTCTTCGTCGAGGTGCAGCGCCTCGGCCGGCAGCTCACGACCACCACGGAGCGGATCAGCCGCGCCTCGGAGGACCTCGAACGGGCGGCGACGCGTCTGGCCGCCACAGGGGAGAGCCTCCGCTAGGGGTGTCCGGCGGATCAGGGCCGAACGCCCCCCGCTCCTCCTGGCACCCTGCTGTCCGGCAGCGGTGAAGGGTACGCTGCTGGGGTCGGCCCGGGCAGGGGGGCGCGGGCCGCAAGCCCACGTACGCACGGGCATTGCCTGGCGTTTACCCCTGCGGGTTACGATCGCTGTCAGCGCAATGATCGGACAGATGCCCGGTCGAACGGGTAGCGAGCCCACCCTCCAGCCGCCTCAGTGAGAAGGAAGTCGCACATGATCGGCAATCTGAAGCCCCTCGAGATCGTTCTGATCATCGCTGTCATCCTGCTGCTCTTCGGTGCCAAGAAGCTTCCGGACATGGCGCGCTCGCTCGGCAAGTCGGCCCGCATCCTCAAGAGCGAGGCCAAGGCGATGAAGAAGGACGACTCCGCCACGGAGACCGTCGAGGACCCGGCCACGACCACCCAGCCGTCCACCACCGCGCGCACCATCCAGGCGGCGCCGGGAGACGTCACCAGCTCCCGCCCGGTCAACGAGACCAAGCCCACCACCCAGAGCTGACCGTCGGCGAGCTCCGCCGACAGCCGCCGCACGAGACGAGGGAAGTGGGTTGCTCAAGTCTGCCCGCAAGCAGGAGAAGGACGCCGAGGGGCGGATGCCCCTCCTCGATCACCTGCGTGAGTTGCGTAACCGGCTGCTGAAAGCCGTTCTGGCGATCGTCCTGGTGACGATCGTGGCAGCGTTCTTCCAGAAGGAGATCTACGACTTCCTTCTGCGCCCCCTCCTCGCCTCCGTCGGGTGCAAGGACGGCGTGGTCACGGCCGTCAACGGCAAGCCGTGCGCGTTGCTGAAGACGAACACCCTGCTGGCGCCGTTCACCAACGCCCTCAAGGTCGCCCTGATGTCCGGTGTCCTGCTGGCGACGCCGGTGTGGCTGTACCAGCTCTGGGCCTTCGTCGCCCCGGGCCTGCACCAGGGCGAGAAGCGCTACGCGTACGCCTTCGCCGTCGTGGGCGCGCCGCTCTTCCTCTCCGGCGGCTACCTCGCCTACTCGATCCTGCCGCAGACCGCCGAGATCATGCTCGGCTTCAGCCCGGAGAACGTCCAGAACCAGATCGAGCTGGACAGTTACCTGGACCTGCTCGTCCGCATGGTGGTGGTCTTCGGACTGGCATTCGAGCTGCCGCTGCTGCTCATCGCGCTGAACATGACGGGCGTCGTCTCGGGGAAGCGGATGCTCTCATGGTGGCGCGGGATGGTCGTCGGCCTCACGGCCTTCGCGGCCATCGCGACCCCCGGCGGAGAGCCCATCTCCATGCTGCTGCTGGCCGGCCCGCTCGCGGTGCTCTACTTCGTCGCCGTCGGCTTCTCCCTGCTGAACGACAAGCGACGCGACCGCAAGAACCCCGACGCCGAACTGAGCGACGACGAGGCCTCGCAGCTCGATCTGACCCCCGAGGACGTCGGACGGGTCGAACCCGTGCCGGCCCCGCGCCGGGCGCTGCCGGAGCAGTCGACCGGTGAGGCGGACGGCCCCGGACCGCACCGGCTGAACGGCTACGACGACATCACCTGAGCTTGTAGGGTCCCCAAGGGTGACCAGTGAGATCACCCTCTTCGTCAATCCCACCGCCGGACGCGGCCGGGGCGCGCACGCCGCGCAGCCGGCCGCCTCCGCGTTGCGGGACGCCGGATTCCGTGTACACACGGTGCTCGGTGAGGACGCCCACGACGCCCTGCGCCGGGCCCGCGAGGCGGTGGCGGCGGGGACCGGCGCCCTCATAGCCGTCGGCGGGGACGGGCTGGTGTCCCTCGCCCTCCAGGCCGTCGCCGGGACCGCCACCCCGCTGGGGGTCGTGGCGGCCGGAACCGGCAACGACTTCGCCCGCGCGCTGGGCCTCCCGGTCCGCGCCCCGGCCGCCGCCGGCCGGCTGGTGGCGCGGGCGCTCAAGGACGGCGGCTGCCGCGACATCGACCTCGGGCGCGTCGGCGACCGCTGGTTCGGCTCCGTCCTCGCCTCCGGGTTCGACTCCCGGGTCAACGACCGGGGCAACCGGATGCGCCGGATCGGCGGCCGGTTCCGTTACGATCTCGCGATCCTCGCCGAACTGGCCGCCTTGGCGCCGATCCCGTACCGCATCCGGTTCGACGGGGGAGAGCCCCGTGAGACGGAGGCGACGCTCGTCGCGGTGGGCAACGGCGCCAGCTACGGCGGGGGCATGCGGATCTGCGCCGGCGCCGAGATGGACGACGGGCTCTTCGACGTGACCGTGGTCGGCGCGTGCAGCCGTGCCACGCTGCTCAGGGTGTTCCCGAAGGTCTACCGGGGCACCCACCTGAGCCACCCGGCCGTCACCGTGCACCGGGTCTCCTCGATCGAGCTCGCGGCGGCCGGGGTCACGGCGTACGCGGACGGCGAACCGCTGGGCGCGCTGCCGCTCACCGCGGCCTGCGTGCCGGGGGCCGTGCGGGTTCTGACCGGGGGAGCGGGCCGGGGCCTTCAAAGGCCGGGCTGAGTGTCGGAGGTGGCGGGTAGGCTCGTAGCCAAGATGACAGAGGACCTCTCACCAGCTGAGCGATACCAGGCTTCCCGGGCCCGTGCGGCCGAGATGGCGACGGCTCTCGGGCCGTTCCGGGAGATGTACGAGTTCGGACTCGACCCGTTCCAGATCGAGGCCTGCCAGGCCCTGGAGGCCGGCAAGGGGGTGCTGGTCGCGGCCCCCACGGGTTCGGGCAAGACGATCGTCGGCGAGTTCGCCGTGCACCTGGCTCTGGAGCAGGGCCGCAAGTGCTTCTACACCACGCCGATCAAGGCGCTCTCCAACCAGAAGTTCGCCGATCTGGTCAAGCGGTACGGCGCGGACAAGGTCGGTCTGCTCACCGGCGACAACAGCGTCAACTCCGAAGCCCCCGTGGTCGTGATGACCACCGAGGTGCTGCGCAACATGCTGTACGCGGGCTCCCCGGCGCTCGCCGGCCTCGGCTATGTGGTCATGGACGAGGTGCACTACCTCTCCGACCGCTTCCGCGGCGCGGTGTGGGAGGAAGTGATCATCCACCTGCCGGAGTCGGTGACCCTGGTGTCGCTGTCCGCCACCGTCTCCAACGCCGAGGAGTTCGGCGACTGGCTGGACACCGTGCGCGGCGACACCGAGGTGATCGTCTCGGAGCACCGGCCGGTGCCCCTCTGGCAGCACGTGATGGCCGGACGCAGGATGTACGACCTCTTCGAGGAGGAGACCGACCACGGAGGCCGTGGAGCGGGACGCCGTGAGGTCAACCCGGATCTGGTCCGCCTCGCCCGGCAGGAGAACCAGCAGGGCTACAACCCGCGCGACCGCCGCCGGGGCAAGATGGTCCGCGAGGCCGACCGCGAGCGTGAGCGGCGCCAGCGCAGCCGGATCTGGACGCCGGGCCGGCCGGAGGTCATCGACCGGCTGGACTCGGAGGGGTTGCTGCCCGCCATCACGTTCATCTTCAGCCGGGCCGGCTGCGAGGCCGCCGTCCAGCAGTGCCTGTACGCCGGCCTCCGGCTCAACGACGAGGACAAGCGCCGTCTGGTGCGGGAGATCGTCGAGGAGCGGACCGCCTCCATCCCGGGCGAGGACCTGCACGTCCTCGGGTACTACGAGTGGCTCGAAGGCCTGGAGCGGGGCATCGCCGCCCACCACGCGGGCATGCTGCCGACCTTCAAGGAGGTCGTGGAGGAGCTGTTCGTCCGCGGACTGGTCAAGGCCGTCTTCGCCACCGAGACCCTGGCCCTCGGCATCAACATGCCGGCCCGCTCGGTGGTCCTGGAGAAGCTCGTCAAGTGGAACGGCGAGCAGCACGCCGACATCACCCCCGGCGAGTACACCCAGCTCACAGGCCGGGCGGGACGCCGAGGCATCGACGTCGAGGGCCACGCGGTGGTCCTGTGGCAGCGCGGCATGGACCCGACGGCGCTGGCCGGACTCGCCGGCACGCGCACCTACCCGCTGCGGTCCAGCTTCCGCCCCTCGTACAACATGGCGGTCAACCTGGTGCAGCAGTTCGGGCGGCACCGCTCCCGGGAACTGCTGGAGACCTCCTTCGCCCAGTTCCAGGCGGACAAGTCCGTCGTCGGGATCTCCCGGCAGGTCCAGCGCAACGAGGAGGGCCTGGAGGGCTACCGGGAGGGCATGACCTGCCACCTCGGTGACTTCGAGGAGTACGCGCGACTGCGGCGCGACCTCAAGGACCGGGAGACGGAGCTGGCCAAGCAGGGCGCGGCACAGCGGCGGGCGGCCGCCGCCGCCTCTCTGGAGAAGCTGAAGCCCGGCGACGTCATCCACGTGCCGACCGGCAAGTTCGCCGGGCTCGCCCTGGTGCTCGACCCGGGCCTGCCCGCGGGGCGGGCCAACGGGCACCGCGGTTTCGACCACCACGACGGGCCGAGGCCGTTGGTGCTCACTGCCGAGCGGCAGGTCAAGCGGTTGGCCTCGATGGACTTCCCGGTGCCGGTGGAGGCGGTGGACCGGATGCGCGTCCCGAAGTCCTTCAACCCGCGCTCACCGCAGTCCCGGCGCGACCTGGCGTCCGCGCTGCGGACCAAGGCCGGGCACATCACGCCCGAGCGGCACCGCAAGCCGCGCGCGGCGGCGGCCGACGACCGGGAGATCAGCCGGCTGCGCACCGAGCTGCGGGCGCACCCGTGCCACGGCTGCGACGAGCGTGAGGACCACGCGCGATGGGCGGAGCGCTACCACCGGCTGCAACGGGACACCCGGCAGCTGGAGAAGCGGATCGAGGGGCGGACGAACACGATCGCCCGCACCTTCGACCGGATCGTCGCGCTCCTCACCGAGCTGGACTACCTCCGCGGCGACGAGGTCACGGGCAACGGCCGCCGTCTGGCCCGGCTGTACGGGGAGCTGGACCTGCTGGCCAGCGAATGCCTCCGGGACGGCGTCTGGGAGGGGCTCAACCCCGCGGAGCTCGCCGCCTGTGTGTCGGCGCTGGTGTACGAGGCACGGCAGTCGGACGACGCGGTTGCCCCCAAGCTGCCGTCCGGGGCGGCCAAGACCGCCATGGGCGAGATGGTGCGCATCTGGGGCAAGCTGGATGCCCTGGAGGAGGACTTCGCGATCAACCAGGCGGAGGGGGTCGGACAGCGTGAACCCGATCTCGGTTTCGCCTGGGCGGTCTACATGTGGGCCTCCGGGCGGACTCTGGACGAGGTGCTGCGCGAGGCGGAGATGCCGGCGGGCGACTTCGTGCGGTGGTGCAAGCAGGTGATCGACGTGCTGGGCCAGGTGGCCGCGGCGGCTCCTCGCGAGGGGAGCGCGGGGGCGAGCACGGTGTCGAAGAACGCGCGCAAGGCCGTGGACGCGGTGCTGCGGGGCGTGGTGGCCTACAGCTCGGTCGGGTGACCGTGGGGCGACGGCCCCGCAGGACCGACGGGACGGGGCGACCGCGAGCAGCCCGTGATCGGCCCGCCCGCGGTCGCCCCGGCCGGCCCCGGGCCTTCCCTGACCGGGGCCGCGTGGGGTCCGGTCAGGTTCTGCGGGTCTTGGCCGCGGCTCCCGCGCACGCCATGCCCAGCAGCACGGTCAGTCCGCCGACGATGACGTTGCTGAGCACGACACCGGCGTCGGGACTGGTCCCGACCACCCAGGTCGACACGATGACCCACGCGCCGATGGCGCACATCGCCCAGCTCAGGCCGTACATGCGCTCGGGCATCACGGAGAAGCCGAGAGCCAGCACCGCGATGGCGATGCCCATCACCAGGTTGTGGGCCACCAGGGCCGGCTGGCTCGCCGTGAAGTGGAGCACCCAGGGAGAGACGGCGCAGTAGAGGCCGACGAGGAACACCGGCGCGTCCAACAGCGCCACATCACGGCCCCCCATCACACGGTCGTGCCGCGCACGCATTTCGGAGGCATCGGGGTGGCCCGATATGTCGCTCCTGGCGTGTGAGACGTTGCTCATGGGTAATCGTCTCCTTCGATCCGGTGGGCCCCGCCGCCGTGCGGAGGAGGGCGACGAGCACCCGTACCTCCATCATGCTCTTATATGTCGCTTATGTGTACTTGTGGGCGGTAGTGCGGGCGGCGAGGTGGACTCCCTCCCCTGCGCACGCGCGTCGCGGCGCCTCCCGCACACCGAGGCCGGCGCCGGTCGGCCGGCGATCCGTCCCCCCGGGCCGTCCGCGCTGTCGGGACCGAACTGATCATCGACCCATCCTTCCGGGCGCCGGCGGCGAACGGAGCGATGAGCAACGCTCCGGCAGCGCTCCGATCCGTGGCGAGAACCCGAGGGAGCCGTGATGGCAGGGGAACGGCGGCGGACGGCCGTGGTGGGAGCGGGAGTGGCGGGGCTGACCGCGGCGCACGTCCTGCGACGGGCGCACGAGGTGACGCCTTACGAGGCGGACGACCGCGTCGGAGACCAGGCCCACACCCGCGAACTGGACGCCTCCGACGGCCGGGTGCACCGCGTCGAGTCCGGGTTCGTGCACCACCGGCGCGCCTACATGTACCTGCTGCGGCTCCTCGACGAGCTCGGGGTGGCCACACTGCCCTCCGAGATGAGCATGTCCGTGCGGTGCGAGGGGTGCGGCCTCGCGTACGCGGGGGCGCGCGGCACGGCCGGGCACTTGGCCCGACCGCGCTCCGCCGTGCGGGGCGCCTCTCTGCGGATGCTCGCCGAGGCGCCGCGCTTCCACCGCGCGGCCCGGGCCCTGCTGGAACTGCCGGAGAGCGGCGCGACGGACCTGACGCTGGAGCGGTTCGCCCGGCGCGGACGCTTCTCGCCGTACTTCCGCACCCACTTCCTGACGCCCCTGGTCTTCGCCGTCTGGCCCTGCGCCCCGGCCGCCGCCCTGCCCGCCGCGTCTTCCGGCTCCTGGCCCGTCACGGGATGCTCGCCGTCGGCGGCGCCCCCACCTGGCGCACCGTCACCGGCGGCTCGCGCAGCTACGCCGAACGCGTCACCGAACAGCTCACCGCCGTGCACACCGCGACCCCGGTGCGCGCGGTCACCCGGCACGCGGACGGCGTCGACATCACCACAGAGGACGGCACGACTGCCCCGTACGACGCGATCGTCCTCGCCACCCGTCCCGACGGAGGCCGAGCGCGGGACGCTCGGCGCGTTCCGGTACACCCGCGACCGGGCCCTGCTGCACACGGACACCGCAGTGCTCCCGAGCGCCCCGGCCGTCAGGGCCTCCTGGAACTACCTGATGTCCTCCTGCGCCGCCGCCGACCGCGTCACCGTCAGCTACGACATGAGCCGGCTCCAGCGGCTCGACGCGCCGGAGACCTTCCTGGTCACGCTGAACGGGGCCGACCGCGTCCACCCGAACGCCGTCCGCGCCCGCACGGTCTACGAGCGTCCCGTCCCCACTCCGCAATCCCTCGCCGCCCAGGACCGGCTGCCCGCCCTCTCCGGCCCCGTCACCGCCTACGCTGGGGCCCACCACGGCTGGGGGCCTCACGAGGACGACTGCCGTTCGGGGGCCGAGGCGGCCGCCGCCCTGGGCGTGGTCTGGTGAACGCTTCCTCCGGGCGCCACGCGTGTACGGGCCGGGCCCCCGGGCGCGCCGCAGTGCGCGTCGCGCGGACGAGCGGCCCCGGCCCGTGCAGCCGCCCGGTCAGCTCAGGCCGCGGGCCCGTTCGAAACGTGACCGCGCCTCGGCCAGGTCCACCACCGGCTCCGGATAGTCCAGCCGCGCCCGCTCACGGCGCTCCAGCTTCCACGGCTCGTGGACCGAGGCCCCCGCCAGCTCCGCCAGCTCCGGCACCCAGCGCCGGACGTAAGCGCCCCGCGGGTCGAAGCGTTTTCCCTGGATCACCGGGTTGAGGACCCGGTTGGGCCGGGTGTCCGTGCCGGTGCCCGCCGCCCACTGCCAGTTGAGCTGGTTGTTCGCGATGTCCCCGTCCACCAGCAGGTCCAGGAAGTGCCGGGCGCCCACCCGCCAGTCCACGTACAGCGTCTTGGTGAGGAAGCTCGCGGCCGGCAGCCGGCCCCGGTTGTGCATCCACCCCTCGTGCGCGAGCTGCCGCATCGCCGCGTCCACCAGCGGATAGCCCGTGCGCCCGGTCTTCCAGGCAGTGATCTCGTCCTCGTCGAAACGCCATCGGTCGTGGCGCGGCCGGTAGTCGGACCAGGACGCCTCGGGGCGGGCGGCCAGCACCTGGTGGTGGAACTCGCGCCAGGCCAGCTGTCGGACGAACGCCTCGCCGCCCGGCCCGCCCTTCTCCCGCGCGCGACGGACGAGCTCGGCGGCGGAGACCGTGCCGAAGTGCAGATGGGGGGAGAGCCGGGATGTCGCGTCCCCGGCCAGGTCGTCGTGACGGTCCTGGTAGTCGGCCATCGCCCCGTCCAGCCAGGACGCCATGAGCCGGCGGCCCGTGTCCTCGCCGCCCCGGGCCAGGCCCGGGGAGACGTTCCGGACGGCGTCCCGGTCCGGGACCGGGCCACCGACGAGGCCGTCCGGCACACGGACCGTGCGCGGAGCGGCCAGTGTGCCCCGTACCCCCTCCGCCTTCCAACGGCGGAAGTACGGGGTGAACACCGCGTAGTGGTCCTTGCCCGCCGGGACCGCCCGGCCCGGAGCGAGCGCGGTGACCACCGCGTCATGGATGTGCAGGACGCAACCGGGACCGGCCAGTGCGTCCCGCAGGCGCTCCTCGCGCCGCGCCGCGTAGCGGCTGACCCCGGCGGCGACGTGCACGGAGGCCGCCCCGGTCTCCCCGGCCAGCCGCCGGACCTCGGCGGCCACCTCGCCCCGGCGGACCACCAGCCGGCCGCCCCGCCGGCGGAGTCCGGCGTCCAGGCCGGTCAGGCAGTCGGCGAGGAAGGCCGACCGGTTCGGCGCGTCGAAGCCGGCCCGGTGGACGGCGTCGTCCCGGACGAACAGCGGGACGACCTCGTCCGCCTCCCGCAGGGCGGCACGCAGCACCGGGTTGTCGTGGAGACGCAGGTCGGAGGTGAACAGCACCACGGCGACAGTCATGGAACGCGACACTCCTCGCAGGTGTGATGGGACGGGGCGGGCCGCCCCGGGGACCTCAGGCGGCCGGGAAGTCCATCAGCGCCACCGGCGAGGAGGTCGGCTCTGCGGACCCTCCGGCCGGTTCGATCGTGATCCCCATCCCGGACGCCCGGCCCACGGGCCCGTCCAGCAGGACCGCGCCGTCGCCGGCCGAGGGGTCCATCAGTCCGGCGGAGCGCATGGCGCCCGCGTCGTTGAACCAGAGCTGGTAGACCTTGCCGCTCGGCGGCCGCTCCATCCCGGAGGCCAGGAACACCGCCCGGTTCCGGCTCTCGGAGACGACGACGGCGCCGTGCGCGCCGCCGGCCAGTTCGCCGGACGCGGTCCGGGCGTCGGGAGCCGAGAGCACCTCGGCGAGCTGCTGGTTCTGCCGCTGCGCCCGGTCCGCCTCCTGACGGGCGTCCTGCGCCAGCTGGTTCTGCCAGAGAGCGGCCCCGCCGAACGCGGCGGCGGCCGCGACGCACGCGGCGAGGGCGTAGGCCGGCCAGCGCCCGGTGCGGCCGCCCCGGCCGGAGCGCTCGCGCCGCTCGTGCACCGGAGGCTCCTGGCGTACGGTCGTGATCTCCCGGAGCACCCGCTCGCGCATCTCGAGCGGGGGGTGCGCCGCGACGGCGAGGCCCAGTCGGGCGGCGGTGGCGGACAGCTCCCGCACCTCCTGGGCGCAGGCTTCGCAGTCCCGCAGATGCCGTTCGAACGCCCGGTGTTCGGCGTCCGGCAGCGCGTGCACGGCGTAGGCCCCGGTCAGCGTGTGCAGCTCGACCGTGCTCATGCGCTCACCCCCAGGCAGTCGCGCAGCCGGATGAGGCCGTCGCGGAGTCGTGTCTTGATGGTCCCCAGTGGCACGGAGAGGAGTTCGGAGACCTCGCGGTAGGTCAGGCCCCGGTAGTAGGCCAGGGTCATCGATTCCCGTTGCAGCTCGGACAGGGTGCGCATACAGCGCCGTACCTGTTCTCGCTCCAGCCGGGTCTCGACCTGTTCGGAGACCTCGTCGAAGGCGGGCGTCCGCTCCAGCAGCGCAGCCTTGTGCTCCCGGGCGGACGCCGACTCGGCCGAGCGGACTCGGTCGACGGCCCGGCGGTGCGCCAGGGTGAGCACCCAGTTCATCGCGCTCCCCCGGGAGGCCTGGAAACGGGGGGCGGTCCGCCACACCTCCAGCAGGACCTCCTGGGCGACCTCCTCCGACTGGGCCGGATCGCGCAGAACGCTGCGCACGAGCCCCAGGACGGGGCCGCTCACCGCGTCGTACAGCGTGGCGAAGGCGCCCTGGTCGCCGCGCGCGACCCGTACCAGAAGCTCGGAGGGGTCGGGGCCGGGCGCGGGCGCCCCACTGATGCGTACGGCTTCCTTCACGCGGGTCTCGCTTTCCGGGACGGTCGTCTCTTCCGGCGGTGATTCGGAGCCGACGGCCGTGCGGATGGGTCCGGTGGGCGTGATCTTTCCAGATCCGGGGCCGCCGGAGCGGGCGACTCGGCGGGCCGCCCCGTACGGAGTCCACCCGCCCCGTGCCCCTCGCGCGTCCGGGCCCTCGCCGCGCACGGCCGCTCACGCGCCCGGACCCCGTCCGCCGCGGTCTGCGGCGGACGGGGTCCGGGTCCGGGGCGCCGTCCGGGCCGGCAGGGGCCGGCCCTACGCGGCGGCCCGGGTCACGTGGCGGCCTGGCCGGTCTCCTGCTCGCGCTCCACCTGCTCGTTCCACTCGCGCTTGACGGCGCGCCAGGCCTCGTCGTCCTGGCCGAGCCGCCAGTAGCCGGAGATCGACAGCTGCTCCAGCGGGACCCGTCGTTCCTGGCGCAGGTGGCGGCGGATCTCCTTCACGAAGCCGGCCTCTCCGTGCACGAACGCCTGCACCTCGCCCCGGGGGAAGTCCAGGCCCTTCACGGCCGCGGTCAGCGCCTCGCCGACCGGGCGGTCGCCGCGGTGCAGCCAGGTCACGGCGACCCCGTCCGGCGTCACGATCTTCTGCTCCTCCGAGGCGTCCGGCACCTCGACGAACGCGTGCACCAGCGCGCCCGCCGGCATCTGCTCCAGCGACGCGGCGATGGCCGGCAGCGCGCTCTCGTCGCCGGCCAGGAGGTGCCAGTCGGCCGAGGCCTGCGGCTGGTAACCGCCGCCGGGGCCGAGGAAGGTGACCTGCTCGCCCGGGCGGGCTCGCTGGGCCCACGGGCCGGCGAGCCCCTCGTCGCCGTGCACGACGAAGTCGACGGCCATCTCCCGCGCGACCGGGTCCCAGGCGCGCACCGTGTACGTACGGGTGGTGGGCCACAGCTCACGGGGGTGGCTCTCGCGGATGGCGGCGATGTCGAAGGGGTGCGTGTAGTCCGCGCCCTCGGGTGCGAAACACAGCTTGATGTAGTGGTCGGTGAAGCCGGAGAGGGCGAAGTCGGCGAGCCCCTCGCCGCCGAGGACCACCCGCACCATGTGCGGGGTGATCTGCTCGGTGCGCACGACCTGCGCCCCCTGGGCCTTCGGTGCCTGCCGGGCCGGCCGCTCTGCCACGAGGTACTCCCTGATTCGGCGTGTCCGATGTCGATGACGGGCATGCCGCCCGCGCCGCGGTACCGGCCGAGGGCGACGGGGCTCGTCACCGTGTCGCACCGGGCGCCGGACTTACCCGGCCCCGATGACTTAGGTATACCTAAGCTAACACTTCGAGGCTGATGCGTCCTCATGTCCTCAGGATCGCCAGGAGTCGTCGCAGCGCCCCGCCCAGACCCCACTGGGCGGCCAGCGCCTCCAGGGCGGCCGGGTCGCGCGGCTCGCGCGGCAGGGCCGGGTCGAACGCCGGCAGCGGGACGTCCCCGGCGACCCGAACCACCTTCGGGGCGACGGCCAGGTAGTCGCGAGCCCCGTCCAGCCGCTTGCGCTGGGTCGGGGTCAGCCGGGCGGCCGGGTCGTCCACCGCGGCCACGATCCCGGCGAGGTCGCCGAAGGCGTCCAGCAGCTTCGCCGCCGTCTTCTCGCCGATGCCGGGCACGCCCGGGAGCCCGTCGCTCGGGTCGCCGCGCAGCAGGGCCAGGTCCACGTACCCCGGGCCGTCCACCCCGTACTTCTCGCGCAGCCACGCCTCGTCGGTGATCTGCAGGGCGCCCACGCCCTTGAGCGGATAGAGCACGCGCACCCGGCGGTCATCGTCGACCAGCTGGTAGAGGTCGCGGTCGCCGGTGACGATGTCCACGGGCCCGGTCGCCCGTCCCGCGAGGGTGCCGATGACGTCGTCCGCCTCGTAGGGAGTGACGCCGACGCGGGCGATCCCGAGGGCGGCCAGCACGTCCTGGATGATCGGCACCTGCGGAGACAGGGTGTCGGGGACCTCCTCCTCGTCCGTCTCGCCGGCGGGCGTCTCGACGGCGACCCGGTGTGCCTTGTACGTCGGGATCAGGTCGACGCGCCACTGCGGCCGCCAGTCGTCGTCCCAGCAGGCCACGAGGTCGTCGGGCCGGTGGTCCTGGACCAGTCGGCCGATGAAGTCGAGCAGGCCGCGCACCGCGTTGACGGGCGTCCCGTCCGGTGCGCGCACCGAGTCGGGGACGCCGAAATAGGCGCGGAAGTACAGGGAGGCGGTGTCGAGGAGCATCAGGCGTCGCGTCACAGACCTGATGATGCACCACGGCGCCGACAGTCGCCGGAGGCAGCCGGGGGAGGGCGCTCCGTCGCGGCGCGGTGAGGTGGGTCACTCCGGTGTTTGGGCTGTGTAAGGACGGGCAGACGCGGCACCGGAGCGAACCACGTCGCATTTTCAACTAGTGCATGTGCCATGCGGACCGAATCCGCACTGCTCCGCGGTCTGTCGGTGGGGGTGGCGGACCATGCCCGTTCAACGCGTGAGGTGTATGTGTCAAGGCTGCAAGCCGAGAACTTGTACAAAGTGTTCGGCAGACGACCCGATCAAGCCGTGCGGAAGCTCGAAGACGGCGCGACCCGCGACGAGCTGCGCGCGGACGGAACGACCGCAGCGGTGATCGACGCCTCCTTCACGGTGGAGCCGGGTCAGATCTTCGTCGTCATGGGGCTGTCCGGTTCGGGCAAGTCCACCCTGCTGCGCATGCTCAACGGTCTGCTCGACCCCACCGCCGGCAGGGTGCTGTTCGACGGCCAGGACCTGACCGCCCTGAGCCCCCGGGAGCTGCGCCACGTCCGCTCTACCAAGATCAGCATGGTGTTCCAGCACTTCGCGCTCTTCCCCCACCGGAGCGTCCTGGAGAACGCCGCGTACGGCCTCGAAGTCCAGGGCGTACCGCGTGCCGAGCGCGAGGAGCGCGCCGCGGAGGCCCTCAGGCTGACCGGCCTCGAAGGCTGGGAGAAGTCCTGGCCCGACGAGCTGTCCGGCGGCATGCAGCAGCGTGTCGGCCTCGCCCGCGCGCTGGCCACCGACGCCGACCTGCTGCTCATGGACGAGTCCTTCAGCGCGCTCGACCCGCTGATCCGCCGTGACATGCAGGACCAGCTCCTGGAGCTCCAGAAGCGCCTGAAGAAGACCATTGTCTTCATCACCCACGACCTCAACGAGGCCATGCGCCTGGGCGACCGGATCGCCGTGATGCGCGACGGGAAGATCGTCCAGCTCGGTACCGCGGAGGACATCCTCGTCACCCCGGCCAACGACTACGTCGCCTCCTTCACCCAGGACGTCGACCGCTCCCGGGTGCTCACCGCCGGTGCGATCATGGCCGAGCCGCACACCGTCATGGGCTCCACCGCGGACGACGGCAAGGAACTGCGGACCCCGCGGGACGTGCTGGCCGCGGCCCCCGCCACGGTCCCGGAGTCGACGCCCATCATCGACCTGTTCACGCCCTGTTCCCAGAGCGCCGACCCGGTCGCCGTGACCGACGCCGACGGCACGCTCGTCGGCGTCGTCCCCCGCTCCCGGCTGCTCGCCGTGCTCGGCGAGCCGATGTCCCCGGCAGAGCCCCCGAACGACGGGCCCGCGGCAGCGGACACCGCGAAGAAGGTGTCCCATGTTTAGGCTCCCCCTCGGCGACTGGGTCGACTCCGCGGTCGACTGGCTGCAGACCCACCTCGCCTGGCTGTTCGACGCGATCAGCTCGATCGTCAGCGGCATGTTCGACGGCATAGCCACCGTTCTGTCCGCCCCCGCACCGCTCCTCTTCGCGGGCATCGTCGCCATCATCGCCTGGTGGCTGCGCGGGCTGCCCGCGGCACTGCTCACCTTCGTCGGGTTCGCCCTCATCGACGCGGTCGAGCTGTGGGGCGAGGCGATGGACACCCTCACCCTGGTGCTCGTCGCCACCCTCGTCACGCTGGTCATCGCCGTGCCCCTGGGCATCTGGGCCTCCCGGTCCAAGGCCGTCAGCACGGTGGTCCGGCCGGTCCTGGACTTCATGCAGACCATGCCCGCCATGGTCTACCTGATTCCCGGCGTCATCTTCTTCGGCGTCGGCGTGGTCCCCGGCATCATCGCCACCATCATCTTCGCGCTGCCCCCGGGCGTCCGGATGACCGAGCTCGGCATCCGCCAGGTCGACGGCGAACTGGTCGAGGCGGCCGAGGCCTTCGGCACCACCTCGCGCAACACCCTGCTGCGCGTCCAGTTGCCGCTCGCCCTGCCCACGATCATGGCGGGCATCAACCAGGTCATCATGCTGGGCCTGTCCATGGTCGTCATCGCGGGCATGGTCGGCGGCGGCGGCCTCGGCGGCTCCGTCTACCGCGCCATCGGCAACGTCGACGTCGGGCTGGGCTTCGAGGCGGGCGTCTCCATCGTCATCCTCGCCATGTACCTGGACCGGATGACCGGGGCCCTGGGCACAGAGGTCTCCCCGCTGGCCCGCCGGGCCCTGGCCAAGGCCCAGGCGACGGCCGACGGCTGGAAGATCTGGACCTACCGTCCGCGCGCCTCCGTCGCGGTCGTCGGCGTCGTCGTCCTCGCGCTCGTCGCGGGCGGCATGAGCGTCTTCGGCGGCAGCCCCAAGAACACCGTCGCCGCCGCGAGCGTGGGCATCGGTGACGGCAAGAAGGTCAGCATCGGCTACATCCCGTGGGACGAGGGCATCGCCTCCACCTTCCTGTGGAAGGAGATGCTGGAGCGGCGCGGCTTCGAGGTCGACGTCGAGCAGTACGAGGCCGGCTCGCTGTACACCGGCATGGCAGGCGGGCAGATCGACTTCCAGACCGACGCCTGGCTCCCGGTCACCCACGCCAGCTACTGGGAGAAGTACAAGGACGACCTGGAGGACCTCGGCGCCTGGTACGCCCCCACCTCGCTGGAGCTGGCCGTCCCCGCGTACATGGAGGACATCCAGTCGATGGAGGACCTCAAGGGCCGGGCCTCCGAGTTCAAGGGCCGCATCGTCGGCATCGAGCCGAGCGCCGGCGAGATGGGCCTGCTCAAGGACAAGCTCCTGCCGGGCTACGGCCTCGACGAGGAGTACAAGCTCCTGGACGGCTCCACGCCGTCCATGCTGGCCGAGCTGGAGCGCGCGTACGCCAAGAAGGAACCGATCGTCGTTCCGCTCTGGTCGCCGCACTGGGCGTACAACGAGTACGACCTCACCAAGCTGAAGGACCCCAAGAAGCTCTGGGGCGAGGGCGACGGCGTGCACACCCTGGCGCGCAAGGGCTTCACCGCGGAGAACCCCGTGGTCAGCACCTGGCTCAAGAACTTCAAGATGAGCGAGAAGCAGCTCACGAGCCTGGAAGCCGAGATCCAGAAGGCCGGCTCCGGCAAGGAGCAGCAGGCCGTCCGCACCTGGCTGGAGGCCAACCCGGGCGTCGCCGACACGTGGTCCCCGGTCCCCGAGGACGCCCAGGCCGCGGTGAACGGCAAGGACGAGCGCGACCGTCCCCTGGAGGTCGCCTGGTTCCCCTGGGAGGAGGACATCGCCGCCACGTACCTGTGGAAGGCGGTCCTGGAGGAGCGCGGCTACACGGTCAACCTCAAGCAGTTCGAGGTCGGCCCGATGTACGCGGCGATGTCGCGCGGCCAGATCGACGTGCAGTTCGACGGCTGGCTCCCGTACACCCAGAAGAACTACTGGGACAAGTACGGCGACAAGCTGACCGACATCGGCTCGTGGTACGGGCCCACCTCCATCGAGGTCGCGGTCCCCGACTACGTCAAGGACGTCACGTCCCTGGCGGACCTCAAGGGCAAGGGGGCCGACTTCAAGGGGCGGATCGTCGGCATCGAGCCCGGCACCGCCACCATGGAGAACCTCAAGAAGAACGTTCTGCCGCAGTACGGACTCGACGGGGAGTACGAGGTGCTCGACTCCTCCACGCCGTCCATGCTGGCCGAGCTGGAGCGCGCGTACGCCAAGAAGGAGCCCATCGCCGTCCTGCTGTGGACCCCGCACTGGGCGTACAGCGAGTACGGCCTCACCAAGCTTGCGGACCCCAAGAAGGCGTTCGGTGAGGGCGACCGCCTGCACACCATCGCCTCCGAGGACTTCCCCGAGCAGTACCCGCAGCTGACCGAGTGGTTCGAGGACTTCGAGCTCAGCGAGAAGCAGCTCGCCGGGCTGGAGAACGAGATCCAGAAGCACGGCGTGGGTCACGAGGAGGAAGCCGTCCGGGCCTGGATGGACGACAACCCGGGCATGGCGGACACCATGGCTCCCCAGTAGGAGCTCGGCGCACACGAAAGCGCTGGTGAGAAGGGGTGGCCCCCGCCGTCGGGCGGGGCCGCCCCTTCCGGCTGCCCGGGGGCGAATACCGGACACCCTGAGCAACCATGTGCGTAAGGTGCTGGCAACCGCGAGGATGGCGGAGGCGGGAGGGAGCCGGGAGATGGACGACAAGGACACACCGCGGGTAGGCGCCGCGGTTCGCCGTCGGCGCAGAACCCTGGGGCTCACGCTGGCCGCGGTCGCCGCGCGCAGCGGGCTCTCCGTGCCCTTCCTCAGCCAGATCGAGAACGAGCGCGCCCGCCCGAGCCCCCGTTCCCTGGACCGGGTCGCAAAGGCGCTGGAGACCTCCCCCTCACGGCTGCGGGCCGCCGCCGACTCCGCACGCGCCGTGGACGTCGTCCGGGCGGAGGAGGGCGAGGGCGTGCGCCGCCTGGTGCACGGCCGCCATCAGCTCAACGCCCTGGAGTTCACCGGCGAGCCGGACCTCGGCCGGGAGTTCCAGCACCGCAACGACGAGCTGATGTACGTCGTCGAGGGAGCCGTGGACGTCGAGGCGGAGGGACAGGTGTACCGGCTGGACCGCGGTGACACGCTGTTCCTCTCCGGAGGGGTCCGCCACCGCTGGCGGGCCACCGTGCCCGGCACCCGCCTCCTGGTCGTCGCGGTGGCCGAGCACATCGACGCCACGTACGACTCACGCCGATAGCGCCGGCGGCGCGTTTGTCGGGCCGTGCGACCCCCGCGGGCCCGCAGTCTTCCTGGAAAGGCCCTTCCGTGCGCGTCGTCTCCCTGGTCCCCTCGCTCACCGAGGCCGTCGCCGTCACCGAGCCCGGGCTGCTCGTCGGGGTCACCGACTGGTGCACCCGTCCCGCCGGCCTCGCCGCCGCCCGGATCGGCGGCACGAAGAACCCGGACACGGCCGCGATCGCGGCCCTCCGCCCCGACCTCGTGATCGCCAACGAGGAGGAGAACCGCGCCCCCGACCTCGCGGCGCTCCGGCAGGCCGGGCTCACCGTCCTGGTCACCGAGATCCGCACCCTCCAGCAGGCCTTCGCCGAGCTTGAGCGGCTCCTCGTCGACGGCTGCGGCCTCGCCCGGCCCTCCTGGCTGGCCCGCGCAGAGGCGGCCTGGGCCGAGCTGCCCGCCCCGGCCGCCTCCCCGCGCCCCGCGATCGTGCCGGTCTGGCGACGGCCCTGGACGGTGCTGGGCCGCGACACCTTCGCCGGTGACCTGCTCGCCCGCCTCGGCGTGCGCAACGTCTACGCCGATCACCCCGAGCGCTACCCGCGCGTCCCCCTCGACGCGCTGAACGCCTCCGGGGCCGAGCTGGCCGTGCTGCCCGACGAGCCCTACCGCTTCACCGCGGACGACGGGCCAGAGGCCTTCCCGGGCCTGGATGCCGCCCTCGTCGACGGGCGCCTGCTCACGTGGTACGGGCCGTCGCTGGCCGAGGCGGCACGGGAGCTGCCGTCAGCGCTCCGCCGGCCACCCCGCCCGCCGTTCTGACCCCCGCGGCCGCCCACGCCGCCACCAGGAAGACGTACAGGGCCACGGAGAGCCAGCTGAGCGCTTCCAGCCCGGTGTGCCGCGCCAGCCCGGCCGCCCCGGTGACACACGTGCCGACCGGGAAGGTGAACGCCCACCACGTCATCGCGAACCCCATCCCGTGCCGCACGGCCCGCACCGTCATCGCCACCGCCAGCGCCAGCCACAGCAGGGCGAAGCCCGTCACCGGCACCCCGTACAGCACCGCGAAAGCGCCGAACGCGGAGGCGTACGGCGCCCCGACCACCCCCGGGGCGGCGTCGGCCAGCTGGTTGACCGCGGTCGTCGACTGCCCGAGCGGTCCCAGGACCAGGAAGAGCGTGGGCGTCAGGGCCACCGGCAGCGGACCGTGGTGGACGAGCCGGGCGAACACCAGCGGCAGCACCACCAGCGTGGCCAGCAGCGACAGGCCGAACAGGGCGTAGCAGCCCAGGAGCAGCGCCTCGCGCCCCTGCCCCGCGGGGGCGTGGGGCACCAGCAGCGCCCCCTGCGAGGCCGAGACCATCGGCGCGACCAACGGCAGCAGCCAGATGGGCGACGCGGTCCCGGGCGCGGGGCGGTGGCGCACGATCATCAGATACGGCACCGCGACCGCCGCGGCCAGCCCCACCGCCGTACCCGCCGCGAACAGCGCCACGTCCGCCGCCAGGGCGACCTGAGCGCCCACGACGTCCCGGCCCACCACCAGCGTCGCCCCGCCGACCGCCAGCAGCGCCATCGAGAGGCAGCCGTAGAAGGGCGCGACGGCCGGGTCCAGCAGATGGGCCCGCGCCTGATCGCGGTGGCACAGCCAGTGGCCGGCCCGTGCGGTGAGGACGGCGGCGAGCAGAGCGGCCGAGAGGGCCCACACCGCGACGCACACGGCCCGCAGTCCGGGAACGTCCGCCGGGAGCACGGCGCCCGCGCTCGCGACGATCGCGGTGCCCATGACGCTCGCATACCAGTTCGGGCCGATGTGCCGCAGCGACGGCAGCCGCGCCGGACGGGACGAGGAGCCCGGCGGCCGGAGGGAAGGGGCGGGGAAGAGCGGCTGGGGCGAGGTCCCGGTCTGCGGAAAGACGGCCATGCCACGATTCTTCGCGGCCCCGCCCCCGCCCACCAGGGAGCCCGCTCCTATGAGGTCATAAGCTGGATTGATGGCCGGCGACCCGCACACCCCTCACATCCCGCTCTCCCACCGGGTTCCCGACCTCGGGGCGCTGGAACTGCTCCTCGCCGTCGCCCGGCACGGCAGCCTCGGGCGGGCGGCGCGGGACGTCGGCGTCACCCAGCCCGCCGCCTCCAGCCGCGTCCGGTCCATGGAGCGGCAGCTCGGCGTCGCCCTGCTGGACCGCTCGCCGCGCGGCTCCCGACTCACCGACGCGGGGGCGCTGGTCACCGACTGGGCGCGCCGGGTCGTCGAGGCGGCCGAGGCGTTCGACGCGGGCGCCCAGGCGCTGCGCGACCGCCGGGACTCCCGGCTGCGGGTCGCCGCCAGCATGACGATCGCGGAGTACCTGCTGCCGCGGTGGCTGATCGCGCTGCGCGCCGAGCGGCCGGACACCGCGGTCTCGCTCCTCGTCGGCAACTCCGCGGACGTCGCCCGCCGTCTGCTCACGGGCGAGGCCGATCTGGGCTTCGTCGAAGGGCTGTCGATACCGGAGGGCCTGGACGGCACCGTGATCGCTCACGACCGGCTGGTCGTGGTGGTCGCCCCCGCCCACCCGTGGGCCCGCCGCCGCACCCCCCTCCTGCCCCGCGAACTCGCCGCCGCCCCGCTGATCCTGCGCGAGCACGGCTCCGGCACCCGCCAGGTCCTGGACGCCGCGCTCGCCGCGCACGGCCCCCTGGCCCCGCCCCTGCTGGAGCTCTCCTCCACCACGGCCGTCAAGGGGGCGGCCGAGAGCGGTGCGGGGCCCTGCGTCCTGAGCGAACTGGCCCTCGGCGAGGAGCTGTCGGCCCGCCGCCTGGTCACGGTCGCCGTCGCCGGCGTACGGCTGCGCCGCCAGCTGCGCGCCGTCTGGCCCGCCGGGCACCGGCCCACCGGCCCGGCCCGCGATCTGCTGACCCTGACGGGCCGGGACTCCTGATCCGGCTGAGAGGGCCACTCCCTAGAGTTGGGGCATGAGCTACGCGACGCCGCCCGGTTGGTATCCGGACACGGGCGCACCCGGCACGGAACGCTGGTGGGACGGCACGTCCTGGACCGGGCACACCCGCCCGTCCGTCGCCCGCTCGGCGCCGCATCAGCCGCACGCCCCCGCGTCGTTCGGGCCGCCGGACCCGGCGCCCGGCCCTCACGGGGGCCGTAGCGGGGGCGGCGGAGGCCCGAAGGCCGTGGCCTTCACGCTCTGCGGCGTGCTGGTCCTGGGCGCGGCCGTCGCCGGGGCCGTCCTGCTGGGCCGGAACGGCAGCGGTACGGCGGGGGCCCCGGCGGCCACCACATCCGCGCCGGTCCCCGCCGCCCCCACGGCCTCCGCCTCCGCAAAGACCGATCCCGACGAGGACCCCTCCGTCCTCGTCGACCAGCTCAACGGGATCACCGTGCCGGTGCCCGAGGGCTGGGAGAAGCCGGAGAACACCGTCGGCGACATCCCCACCATCCGGACGGCGGACCCCTACGACTGCCCCCAGGGCTCCGTGTCGTTCTGCTACCACGGCACGGTCACCACCCGCACCGCCCGCGCCGGGGAGACCGACCCCAAGGCCCTGGCGGAAGCCGACATCGTCACCGCGGCCGACAGCGCCTACGAGGAGGACGGCCTCGGCCGGCGCGCGCACGGCGGCATCACGGCCCACAAGGTGCTCAAGACCCAGGAGGTGACCGTCGCCGGCCGTACCGGCCACCTCGTGCGCTGGCGGGTCACCACCGGCAAGGGGCCCGGAGGCGTCGTGCAGTCCCTCGTCTTCCCGTCGACCGTGGGCAGCGGGAGTCCGGTGATCGTCCGGTTCGCCTTCGACGCGAACGTCCCGGAGCTGCCGCTCTCCCTGATGGACACCATCACCCGGGGCATCCGCCCGCTCGGCGACGGCGGGACGAGCGGCGGTGTGGGCGCGTCGATCGGCCCCTGAGCCCGCGCACCCCGCGCAACGGACCGGGCCGGAGCGGCCGCCGCACGGTGCGGCGCGGTCAGAGGAACGTCAGGCCCTCGCCCCGGTACGTCGGAACGCTCGCCGTGACCCGGTCGCCCTCGACCAGGCGCAGCGTATCGAAACGCTCGCACAGCTCACCGGCCTTGGCATGCCGGAACCACACCTTGTCCCCGATCAGCAGGTCGTCGGCGGGGAAGCCCAGCAACGGCGTCTGCACCTCGCCCGCGCCCTCCCGCGCGTCGTAGCGCAGACCCGGTGGCAGATACGGCGTCGGCGACCGGTCGGCCCCGGCCGCGCCGGACGCCGGGTAGCCGCCGCCGAGCACCGTCACCACGCCCACGCCCGGCCGCCGTACCACCGGCTGGGCGAACAGGGCCGCCGGACGGCCGGTGAACGACGTGTAGTCGTCGAACAGCCGGGGCACGTACAGCCCCGAGCCGGCCGCGATCTCCGTCACCGCGTCCTCGGCCGCCGTGGACCGCACGCTGCCCGTGCCGCCGCCGTTCACGAACTCCAGGCCGGGCGCGACCGCACGGACCGCCCGCACCACCTCGGCCCGGCGGGCCGCCAGCTCCCTGCGGGCGACGGCCTGCATCAGCCGGATCGCCCGGGACCGCAGCGGCCGCCCCGCCGGCGAGTCGCCGACCCCGGCGACATGCCCCTCGTACGCCATCAGACCCACCAGCCGGAACCCCGGCCTGCGCGCCACCGACCGGGCGAGCTCGGCGAGTTGCGCGGGAGAGCGCAGCGGTGAGCGCAGGGCGCCGATCCGTACCCGGCCGCCCAGCAGCCGCAACGAGGTGTCCAGCTCCAGACAGACCCGGATCTCCTCCCGCCCGCCGGCCCGGGACGCGTCGATCAGATCCAGCTGGGCCGGGTCGTCCGCCATCACCGTCACCGCGGCGGCCAGCTTGGGATCGGCGGCCAGCTCGGCGAAGGCGGCCCGGTCCGCCGACGGGTAGGCCAGCAGGACGTCGTCGAACCCCGCCCGCGCCAGCCACAACGACTCCGCCAGGGTGAACGACATGACCCCGGCGAACCCGGGGCGCGCGAGCACCCGCTCCAGCAGAGCCCGGCACCGCACCGACTTGCTCGCCACCCGGACCGGTTTGCCGGCCGCCCGCCGCACCAGGTCGGCGGCGTTGGCGTCGAACGCGTCCAGATCGACGATCGCGACCGGAGCGTCGAGATGGGCGGTGGCCCGGTCATACCGGGCCCGGTCAGCGGCGCGGGCAGTCATGGCCGCAGCTTGCCAGAGAGCCGCTACGGCTGGGTAGGGGGATGATCGCGGCAGATCCGCCGCCCACCGGGGCGTCCCGCTCCCCGCCGCCCGCCCGCAGCCCGTAGAGTGACGGCACGCGAACACCGACAGGCCGGTCGGCGGCGGTGATCCGTGGTCGGTGCGAGGACGTGTATGCGGGGGGCCGGATGAGTACCGACGCGCGGCGCGCCCCCGTGCCGCCCCGCCCGACGGCTCCTCCCGCCGCCCCCGCCCCGACGCCTTCGCCCGTCCCGCCGGCCCCGGCCGCCGCCCGACGCGGGCCCGCGAGCCCGCAGGACTCCCGGCGGTGGCCCGCCGGGGCCGCCGGCCCCGCGCCGGGAGCCGTCCCGCCGCCCCCGGGGACGTACCGGGCGCCGGCCTCCTACGGCTCTCCGGAGAGTCCTGCCGAGACCACCACCCGGCTGCGTGTCCCGCCGCCGCGGCGGTGGCGCGCGGTGTCGGCCGCCGTGTGCGTCGTGCTCGGTCTCGGGCTGATCGGCGGAGCGGTCACCGGGGCCCTGCTGACCGCCGACTCCTCGGCCCGGCCCGCCCGCACGGCGTACACCACCGGCCGCGACGCCTGGCACAGCGTCCCCGTCGACACGCTCTTCCCCCGCACGCTCCAGGGCAGGGGAGCGGGCCCCGGAGGCACCCACCGCACCTGGACGCGGCTCGCCGTCGCCCCCGACAGCACCTGCGCCGAGGGCCTGGACCCCCTGCTGCTCGCCGCCCTCCGCTCCGTCGGCTGCGAGCGGCTCGTCCGCGCCACCTACACCGACGCGACGCGCTCCAGCGTCACCACCGTGGGCCTCGTCTTCACCGAGGCCGAAGCCCCGGCCATGCACGCCCTGCACACCCGGTTCGCCGAACAGGGCCTCGCCGCGCGCAAGGACCTGATGCCCCGTACGTACGCCCCCGACGGCGGCGTCGCGGCCTCCTTCCGTGACGGGCAGCGGGCCAGCTGGACGGTCAGCCCGCTCACCGAGATCCCGGTCGTCGTCCTGGCCGTCTCCGGGTTCGCGGACGGGCGCACCGTCGAGGAGCCGCAGCCCGCGGCGGCCGCCATGGCGGCGGGCGCCACGACGGACATCGCGCGGTCCGGTCTGGGCCACGAGGCGAAGGGCATCGCGGACCGGGTGGAGCGCGGGCTGCGCACGACCGTAGCCGACCTCACGGAGCGGGCGGAATGAGCCGGCGCCCCCACCGCGCCCTCGCCGCCGTCTGCACCGCCGCCGTCCTCGCGCTCGCCTCCGCCGCCCCGGCCCACGCCGACGTCATCCGCGACCAGCAGTGGGCCTTGGAGGCCCTGCACGCCGACCGCGCCTGGCAGACCACCCGCGGGCAGGGCGTCACCGTCGCCGTCCTGGACACCGGGGTCGACGCGGACCACCCCGACCTGGCCGGCCAGGTGCTCACGGGCAGGGACCTCATCGGCTTCGGCGCCGAGCGCGGTGACCCCTCCTGGGCCCTGCACGGCACCGCGATGGCCGGGATCATCGCCGGGCGCGGCAGCGGCCCCGGGCGTGCCGGAGGCGTCCTCGGCGTGGCGCCCGAGGCTCGCATCCTGCCCGTCCGCGTGATCCTGGAATCCAAGGACCCGGCCCGTGCGAAGGCTCGCAAGACACGCGGCAGCGCCCTCGCCGACGGCATCCGCTGGGCCGCCGACAACGGCGCCGACGTCATCAACCTCTCCCTGGGCGACGACAGCGAATCCGCCCACCCCGACCCCGGCGAGGACTCGGCCATCCAGTACGCCCTCTCCCGAGGCGTCCCCGTGGTCGCCTCCGCGGGCAACGGGGGAGAGAAGGGCGACCGCACCTCCTACCCCGCCGCCTACCCCGGCGTCATCGCTGTCGCGGCCGTCGACGAGTACGGCGCCCACGCCTCGTTCTCCACCCGCCGTTGGTACGCCACTGTCAGCGCCCCCGGAGTCGACATCGTGGTCGCCAACCCGGACGGGCACTACTACATCGAGTGGGGCACCTCGGCGGCCGCCGCGTTCGTCTCCGGCGTGGTCGCCCTCGTCCGCTCCGCCCACCCCGGCCTCGACCCGGCCCAGATCAAGAAGCTGCTCGCCGACACCGCCCGGGACGCCCCCGCCGGAGGGCGCGACGACGCCCGCGGCTACGGGACCGTCGATCCCGTGGAGGCCATCGAGGCCGGCTACCGCCTGCGCCCGGCCGACCCGAACGCCCAGGCCGCGCCGACCGGCCACCGGGGGCGCTATTTCGGCGCGGGCCCCGCCCGGCCCCCGGCCGACGACCGGACGGTGAACTGGGCGGCCCCCCTCGCGGGCGGCCTCGGCGCGGCGTTGCTGGCCGTCTCCGTCGTCCTGTGGCGCGGCCGCGACGCCGCCGGTCGCCGCTGAGCGGGTCCGCCCCGCCCGTCGCGCGGCGGTGCGGCCGCTGGAGAGGGCCCCGCCCGGTCGGCCTCGCCTCACCGGCGCGCACCGCCCCCCTCGTGCCACCGTCTCACCGCCTCGCCTCGCCCCGGGCCGGGCCTCCACCCGGTCGCGCGGGGCCGGCGCCGGGTACCCGGCGGGCCCGTCGCCGCGCCGGGCGGCCCCGCGGTGCACCACGACCACCGCCACGAGGCCGAGCGCCAGGCCGAGCACGGTCCGGGGGCCGAACGGCTCCCCGAACATCAAAGCTCCCCAGACCGCCGTGACCGGAGCCATCAGGAACATGAGCGTGTTGACCGCGGTGACGCCCGACCTCCTCAGGATCAGCCAGTACAGCCCTTATCCGCCGAAGGTGGACAGCAGCACCAGCCAGCCGAGCCGAGCGGCTCTTCTACGAGCGGGGCATCCATGCCGTCGGGGTGGACCTGATCGCCGCCGAGGCCAAAGTGACCAAGAAGACCCTCTACGACCGCTTCGGCTCCAAGGAGCAGATCGTCGTGGAACACCTCGCCGACCGCGACGAACGCTGGCGCGCCTTCCTCGCCGAGCGCCTGGACGCCGCGCCGCCCACGCCGACCGCGCGGGTCCTGGCCGTCTTCGACGCCTCGCACGCCTGGATGGCGGACAACGGCTCCAAGGGCTGCAGCATGATCAACGCCCATGCGGAGATCAGCGACCCGTCCCACCCGGCGCACGCGGTCATCACGGGGCAGAAGCGGTGGACGCTGGACCTGTTCACCCGACTGGCCCGGAGCGTGGAGGGCCTCGCCCCCGACGCCGCCGGCCGGCTGGGCCGGACGCTCATGCTGCTGCACGCGGGGGCCCTGGCGGCCCATGGCCTCAAGGTCTTCCCCGACCCCGTCGCCCACGCCCGCGACGAGGCGTGCGCCCTGCTGGCCGGGACGGCGGAACGCTGAGGCCCGCATCCGGCCCCCGGCGGCGGCGCGCCGAGGCCCACGCCCGGCCCCACCTGCGGGGCGGCGGCGCGGAGCCAGGCACTACGCTCGTCCCGTGGAGCTCAAGAACATCCCGGACCCCGGTTTCTCCGACGACGACGGCTCGGCCTCCCCTGCCCTGGCCCGGGCGCTGGAAGCCTGGTCCCGGGACCGGAGCGCGGTCGGCCCGGTGCTCGCGGCCCTCCGCGACGCCCGCCTCCTGGTCCCCGTCGTCGCCGTCCTCGGCGAGGTCGAGGAGGACGAGAACGGGCTGCGGCGCGAGAAGACCAGCGACATGGCCGTCCCCACCCTCCGGGCGGGCGGCCGGCACGCGCTCCCCGTCTTCACCTCGATCGACGCGCTGGGCCGCTGGGACCCCGCCGCCAGGCCCGTGGCCGTACCGCTGCACCAGGCGCTCCAGGCCGCCGCCCACGAGAAGGCCGACACCGTCGTGCTGGACCTGGCCGGGCCCGTCGCCTTCGAGCTGACCGGGCAGGCCCTGCTGGCCCTCGCGGAGAACCGCACCAGCACCGACCCGCTCCAGGACCCCGCAGTGATCGCCGCCGTACGGGAGACCGTGGCGGCCGAACCCGCGGTGGTGCGCGCCCACCTCGGACCCGGCAGTGCCGACGGGACCCTCGCTCTCGTCCTCGCCCCGGAAGCGGCGCCCGCGGAGGCGGCCCGCCGGATCGCCCGGGCGCTGTCCGCCAGCGAGGTCCTGCGGGCCCGACTGGTGAGGGGACTGGACCTCGCCGTTCTCCCCGCCGAAACGCCCGCACCGGGCGAGCCGCTGTTCAGCCGCTGAAGCGGTTGCTCCGGCTCGGCGAGCGCGATGCCGCGACCGCCGTGAGAATTGTCGAGGAAATCGGAGAAATCCGAAGAACCGGCCTACTCGCGAGGTGGTTGTATGCAGACACGGACCGTGGTGTCGGAATTCCTGGGCACTTCGCTGCTGGTCTTCTTCGGAGTGGGCTCCGCGGCGCTCGCCGCGGAGTACCTCGGCACGGTGGGCATCGCTCTCGCCTTCGGGTTCACCCTGCTCGCGCTGGCCTACGCCCTCGGTCCGGTCTCCGGCTGCCATGTGAACCCCGCGGTGACGCTGGCGGTGTACGGGACCGGCCGGATCGGCCTCAGGGCCGCCGTCGAGCGCTGGGCGGCCCAGATCTTCGGCGCGATCGTCGGCGCCGCGGTGCTCCTTCTGCTGGCGAAGCAGATCCCCGGGCTGCGCACGAGTGGTGAGTTCGGGACCAACGGCTTCGGCGACCGGTCGGCCGTCGGCGTCACCATCGGCGGAGCTTTCCTGGCCGAGGTGGTGCTCACGTTCCTGTTCGCCTACGTGTTCCTCGCGGTGACCCACAAGGTCGCCGTGGTCGGCTTCGACGGGCTGCCCATCGGTCTCGCCCTCGCCGTGGTCCACCTGGTCGGCATCCCGCTGACCGGCGCCTCGGTCAATCCGGCGCGCAGCCTGGGCCCGGCGCTGTTCGCGGGGGGCGCGGCCCTCTCCCAGCTCTGGCTGTTCCTCCTCGCGCCGCTCGTGGGCGGCGCGCTCGCCGCCTACGTGCACAGGCTGACGCATCCCGCGCCGCCGCTGCCGGCCGCTGGGCCCACCGGGCCGTCCGAGCCGTCCTAGAGGCGGCGT
>NZ_JBBBEN010000088.1:31544-77599 GCF_037137275.1 Streptomyces pratensis
GGGCTCTCTCGCGACGGAACGGGGAGGGGTGGACGATCAGCCGTAGACCGGCCCGGTGTACTTCTCGCCGGGGCCCTGGCCGGGCTCGTCCGGCACCAGCGAGGCCTCGCGGAAGGCGAGCTGGAGGGACTTGAGGCCGTCGCGCAGCGGGGAGGCGTGGAAGGTGCTGATCTCCGTGGCGCTCGCGTCCAGCAGCCCGCCCAGGGCGTGGACCAGCTTCCGGGCCTCGTCGAGGTCCTTGTGCTGCTCGCCCTCCTCGGTCAGGCCGAGCTTCACGGCGGCCGCGCTCATCAGGTTGACGGCGACCGTCACGATCACCTCGACCGCGGGGACCTCCGCGATGTCGCGGGCCATGTCGTCGAAGCCGGGGTTCTCACTGCTGGGGGTCGCGTCACTCATGTCCCACACGATAAGGCCAGGCTGCGGCCCTCCCGTCCGCGGGAGGGACCCCCGCCGGAAGGCGAGGCACAGGATTAGCGCCCGCGCGGACAGGCTGCTAACCTTGTGTAACGACCGGCCGGACACCTATGTGCCCGGCCCACAAGTGGAGGCTCCGATCTCCCACCTGGTCGCCCCTGCGGGGCGGCGGGTCACCGGTCAGGCGGCGACCATCGTTCCGTACGGACGATGGAGCCGCCCGATAGCCCCGCGGCTCACCGTGGCGGTGTTCCGGTAGTTCTGGAGCCCTGCCTGTGTCCCGTCCGGGGCCTTTTTGTGCTTCCGGCTCGGTTGGTCTTACACAACAGACGTTACGCGGCTGTCCGCCAGGCGGTCGCGTGGTGCTACCGAGGAGGATCCATCAGCGCCGAGCCCCGCATCAACGACCGGATTCGCGTTCCCGAGGTCCGACTTGTCGGTCCCAGTGGCGAGCAGGTCGGGATTGTTCCGCTTGCCAAGGCCCTGGAACTCGCACAGGAGTATGACCTCGACCTGGTCGAGGTGGCGGCGACAGCCCGTCCGCCCGTGTGCAAGCTCATGGACTACGGGAAGTTCAAGTACGAGTCGGCCATGAAGGCCCGTGAGGCGCGCAAGAACCAGGCGCACACGGTCATCAAGGAGATGAAGCTCCGGCCGAAGATCGACCCGCACGACTATGACACCAAGAAGGGTCACGTCGTCCGGTTCCTCAAGCAGGGCGACAAGGTCAAGATCACGATCATGTTCCGTGGTCGTGAGCAGTCCCGCCCCGAACTGGGCTTCCGACTGCTTCAGCGTCTCGCTTCGGACGTCGAGGACCTCGGCTTCATCGAGTCGAACCCGAAGCAGGACGGCCGGAACATGATCATGGTTCTGGGCCCGCACAAGAAGAAGACCGAAGCCATGGCCGAGGCCCGCGAGGCCCAGGCCGCCCGCAAGGCCGAGCGTCAGGGCCCGAGTGACGCCGCGCCCGAGAGCGGCACCGCCGAGGCTCCGGCCGACGCGCCCGAGGCTTCGGCCGAGACACCTTCCGAGGCGTGACCGCGGGAGCCGCCATCCAGGCGGCTCCGGGTCCCCCCGGAATTCCCATAGAGATCTGACGCCCCTGCTCCCCGGTGCCCGCACCGCGAGGGGCGCCACTGACGAGGAGAGAACGGCGCGATGCCGAAGAACAAGACGCACAGCGGTGCCAGCAAGCGCTTCAAGATCACCGGCTCCGGCAAGGTGCTCCGCGAGAGGGCCGGCAAGCGCCACCTTCTCGAGCACAAGTCGTCCAAGAAGACCCGCTCGCTGACCGGCACGGTCGTCATGGCTCCGGCCGACGCCAAGAAGATCAAGAAGCTTCTCGGCAAGTGAGGTCCGGCCTCCGGCCCCCGCCGGAGGCACGACCTCGATCACACCGGGACCAATTCGTTTCCGGGCCGTGTGAGGACCACCACGGCCCCGCTACAAGGAGTCAACAAGTGGCACGCGTCAAGCGGGCAGTCAACGCCCACAAGAAGCGCAGGGCGATCCTCGAGGCCGCCAGCGGCTACCGCGGTCAGCGCTCGCGTCTGTACCGCAAGGCCAAGGAGCAGGTCACCCACTCCCTGGTCTACAACTACAACGACCGCAAGAAGCGCAAGGGCGACTTCCGTCAGCTGTGGATTCAGCGCATCAACGCCGCTGCCCGCCAGAACGGCATGACGTACAACCGCCTCATCCAGGGTCTGAAGGCCGCCAACATCGAGGTGGACCGCAAGATCCTGGCCGAGCTCGCGGTCAACGACGCCAACGCGTTCGCCGCCCTCGTCGAGGTCGCCCAGAAGGCCCTCCCGAGCGACGTCAACGCCCCGAAGGCCGCCTGATCCAGGCACGACCTTCCAGGTACGCGAACCGGACCCGCAGGCGCACACCGCCTGCGGGTCCGGTGCGTTGCCCCGCCCCCCGCACCGCCACAGCCGTACGCAGAGAGGCTCGCCGCCGACCATGGGCACCCCCGAACTGATCTCGCCGCGTTCCCCGCGCGTCGCCGCCGCACGCCGGCTGGCCAGACGGAACTTCCGCGGCAAGGAGCGCAGGTTCATCGCCGAGGGACCCCAGGCCGTGCGCGAGGCCGCCGCCCACCGGGGGAGCGGCGGCGAGTCGACCCTCACCGAGCTCTTCGCCACCCCGGAGGCCGCCGACCGGTACGCCGACATCGTCGCCGCCGCCCACCGGGCCGGCGCCCGGGTGCACCTGGCCGACCGCGACGTCCTCGCCGACGTCTCCCAGACCGTCACCCCGCAGGGCCTGATCGGCGTGTGCCGGTTCCTGGACTCGCCGTTCCAGGAGATCCTCGCGGCCAAGCCCGCCCTGGTGGCCGTGCTGGCCCATGTGCGCGACCCCGGCAACGCCGGCACGGTCCTGCGTTGCGCGGACGCCGCGGGCGCGGACGCCGTGGTCCTGACCGACGCGTCGGTCGACCTCTACAACCCCAAGTCGGTGAGGGCCTCGGTCGGCTCCCTCTTCCACCTGCCCGTCGCCGTCGGCGTCCCGGTCGAGCAGGCCGTGCGGGGGCTCCGCGACGCCGGGGTGCGCATCCTCGCCGCCGACGGGGCCGGGGCCGACGACCTGGACGACGAGCTGGACGCGGGCACCATGGGCGGCCCCACCGCCTGGGTCTTCGGCAACGAGGCCTGGGGGCTGCCGGAGGAGACCCGCGCGCTCGCCGACGCCGTCGTCCGGGTGCCCATCCACGGCAGGGCGGAGAGCCTCAACCTGGCCACCGCCGCCGCCGTCTGCCTCTACGCCTCCGCCCGCGCCCAGCGCCCGCGCCGCGCCCCCGACGCGTAAGCGGGAGACGGCCCGAGGGCTCGCCGCCGGACGGTTGCGGCCCGGCGCGTGCCCGGCTCGCCGGCGTACCCCCGTCGCGCGCCCCCGCAGGGTGTCGCCGGTTCCCTGACGCCTAGTAAGGTGACGAACTCGGGGGCCCACTGCACCGGTTCGAGAGGTGGGGATACGGGAGAATGGCTGTCGGCATGAGCTCGCCGCGTCCGGCGCACACCGCTGCGGAGCGCGCCGCGAGCAGGGAACCGGACCGGCGGGCGATCGATCCGGACGGCTCCGGCTTCGGCGTCGACCCCGACGATCTTCCCGACGGCCTCGTCGTCGCCGACGAGAGCGGACACGTCGTCTGCTTCAACGCCGCCGCGGTCCGCATCACCGCCACTCCCCGCACCGAGGCGATCGGCCGCCCCCTGGAGACCGCCCTCCCGCTGGAGGACCTCAAGGGCAAGCGGTGGTGGCCCCTGACCGACCCCTACGGCGGTCTCGCCATCCGCAACGGCCAGCCCGAACGCAATCTGCTGCTCCCCGGCGGTCGCGAGGTCCTCGTCTCGGCGCGCTACGTGCGCGAACGGCCCACCGGCCCGGTGCGACGGGTGGTGGTCTCGCTGCGCGGCACAGAGGCCCGCCGCCGTACCGAACGCAGCCACGCCGAGCTGATCGCCACCGTCGCCCATGAGCTGCGCTCCCCGCTCACCTCGGTCAAAGGTTTCACCGCCACCCTGCTCGCCAAGTGGGAACGGTTCACCGACGACCAGAAGCGGCTGATGCTGGAGACCGTGGACGCGGACGCGGGCCGGGTCACCCGGCTCATCGCCGAGCTGCTCGACATCTCCCGGATCGACTCCGGCCGCCTGGAGCTGCGCCGCCAGCCCGTCGACATCGCGGCCGCCGTCGCCCGCCACATCCAGGCGCTGACCGCGGGCGGCCAGGCCCCCGGACGCTTCCTCGTCCGCGCCCGGGGACCGCTGCCCGAGCTGTGGGCCGATCCCGACAAGGTCGACCAGGTCCTCGGCAACCTCCTGGAAAACGCGGTGCGCCACGGCGAGGGAACCGTCACCATTGAGATCGCCCCGGCGCCCGCACCGGGGGAGACCGACGAGACGGGAACGGCAGTCACCGTGAGCGACGAAGGCCCCGGCATCCCCGAGGAGTCGATGAGCCGCGTCTTCACCCGCTTCTGGCGGGGGAGCAAGCGCGGCGGCACAGGCCTGGGCCTCTACATCGTCAAGGGCATCGTCGAGGCGCACGGCGGGGCCATCACCGTCGGCCGCGGGCCCGGCGGAGGGGCCGAGTTCCGATTTATCCTGCCCGTGAGCGCCCCCGCCTACCTGGCGTGAGCAGCCCGCGGGCCTCCCGACCGTCCTGCGGCCTTTAGACTCGACCTTTGGCACTTTTGCGTCCTCCAGTCGTCGAGCGGGGTCGCGCCACCAGCCAATCGGAAGCACGGGAAGAGATGTCGGCACCGAACAAGTCGTACGACCCAGTAGAGGTCGAGGCACTGAAACCGGAAGAGATCGAGCGCCTGCGGGACGAGGCGTTCGCCGCCTTCGCCGCCGCCGGCGACCTCGACGCGCTCGCCCAGGCGAAGACCGCGCACACCGGTTCCACCTCGCCGCTGTCCCTCGCCAACCGCGAGATCGGAGCCCTGCCCCCGCAGGCCAAGGCCGAGGCGGGCAAGCGCGTGGGCCAGGCCCGCGGCGCCGTCTCCAAGGCGCTCGCCGCCCGGCAGGCGGAGCTGGAGGCCGAGCGCGACGCCCGGGTGCTCGTCGAGGAGGCCGTGGACGTCACCCTGCCCTACGACCGCACCCCGGCCGGCGCCCGCCACCCCCTGACGACGATCATGGAGCGCGTCGCGGACGTCTTCGTCGCCATGGGCTACGAGATCGCCGAGGGCCCGGAGGTCGAGGCGGAGTGGTTCAACTTCGACGCCCTCAACTTCGTGCCCGACCACCCGGCCCGCCAGATGCAGGACACCTTCTTCGTACAGGGCGCCACGCCCGACGGGAAGGCGACCGAGGGCGACGAGTCCGGCGTCGTGCTGCGTACGCACACCTCGCCGGTCCAGGCCCGCTCCCTGCTGGAGCGCAAGCCCCCCGTCTACGTGGTCTGCCCCGGCCGGGTCTACCGGACCGACGAGCTGGACGCCACGCACACGCCGGTCTTCCACCAGATCGAGCTGCTCGCCGTCGACGAGGGCCTCACCATGGCGGACCTCAAGGGCACCCTCGACCACATGGTCCAGGCGCTCTTCGGACCGGACATGAAGACCCGGCTGCGGCCGAACTTCTTCCCGTTCACCGAGCCGTCCGCCGAGATGGACATGGTCTGCTACGTCTGCCGCGGCGAGTCCGTCGGCAACCCCGACCGCCCCTGCCGCACCTGCGGCAGCGAGGGCTGGATCGAGCTGGGCGGCTGCGGCATGGTCAACCCCAAGGTCCTCACCGCCTGCGGCGTCGACCCCCGGAAGTACAGCGGATTCGCCTTCGGGTTCGGCATCGAACGGATGCTGATGTTCCGCCACAACGTCGAAGACATGCGAGACATGGTCGAGGGTGACGTCCGGTTCACCCGGCCGTTCGGGATGGAGATCTGATGCGCGTCCCGCTTTCCTGGCTGCGGGAGTACGTCGACCTGCCGGCGACGGAGACCGGCCGTGACGTACAGGCCAAGCTCGTCTCCGTGGGCCTTGAGGTCGAGACCGTCGAGCAGATCGGCTCGGGCCTCAAGGGCCCCCTGGTCGTCGGACAGGTCCTGACCATCGAGGAGCTGGAGGGCTTCAAGAAGCCCATCCGCTTCTGCACCGTCGACGTCGGCTCCGCCAACGGCACCGGCGAACCGCAGGAGATCGTCTGCGGCGCCCGCAACTTCTCGGTCGGCGACAAGGTCGTCGTGGTCCTCCCGGGCGCGGTGCTGCCCGGCGACTTCGCGATCGCCGCCCGCAAGACGTACGGCAAGACCTCGCACGGCATGATCTGCTCGACCGACGAGCTCGGCATGGGGGACGACGGCGCCCACGGCATCATCGTGCTGCCGCCGGAGCACGAGGTCGGCACCGACGCGATCGAGCTGCTCCAGCTCGTCGACGAGGTCCTCGACATCGCCGTCACCCCGGACCGCGGCTACTGCCTGTCGATGCGCGGCGTCGCCCGCGAGACCGCCATCGCCTACGGACTGCCGCTGCGCGACCCGGCGCTCCTGGACGTGCCCGCGCCCAACGCGTACGGCTACCCGGTCCGGATCTCGGAGCCGTCCCGCTGCGACCGCTTCACCGCCCGCACCGTCACCGGCCTCCAGCCGGAGGCGCGCTCGCCGATCTGGTTGCAGCGACGCCTCCAGAAGGCCGGGATGCGGCCGATCTCGCTGGCCGTGGACATCACCAACTACGTGATGCTGGAGCTCGGCCAGCCGCTGCACGCCTACGACCGCACCCGGGTCGAGGGGCCGATCGGCGTGCGCCGCGCCCAGCAGGGCGAGAAGCTCACCACGCTCGACGGCGCCGTGCGCGTGCTGGACGCAGAGGACCTGGTCATCACCGACGACCGCGGGCCCATCGGTCTCGCGGGCGTCATGGGCGGCGCCGACACCGAGATCGCCGACGCGGACGGCGAGTCCGTCCTCACCACCGAGGTCGTCATCGAGGCCGCGCACTTCGACGCGATCTCGATCGCCCGCACCGCGCGCCGCCACAAGCTGTCCTCCGAGGCGTCCAAGCGCTTCGAGCGCGGCGTCGACCCGCAGGCCGCCGCCGCTGCCGCGCAGCGCACCGTCGACCTGCTGGTCCTCCTCGCGGGCGGCACCGCGGAGGCCGGGGTCACCGAGATCACCGCTCCCTTCGCTCCGCGCACCATCGCCATGCCGGCCGACCACCCGGACCGGGTCGCCGGAGTGGACTACGGCCGCGAGACCGTCGTACGCCGCCTCCAGCAGGTCGGCTGCGACGTATACGGGCAGGACGAGCTGATCGTCACCGTCCCGTCGTGGCGGCCCGACCTGCACGAGCCGAACGACCTCGCCGAAGAGGTCATCCGGCTGGAGGGCTACGAGAACCTGCCCTCCACCCTGCCGACGCCCCCCTCCGGCCGAGGTCTCACCGACCGCCAGCGCCTGCACCGCCGCATCGGTCGCGTGCTGGCCGGAGCCGGATACGTCGAGGCGCTGAGCTACCCGTTCACCGGCGACGCCGTCCTGGACCAGCTCGGCCTGGAGGCGGACGACGAGCGCCGCCGCACGGTGAAGCTCGTCAACCCGCTCTCCGACGAGGAGCCGGCGCTGCGCACCACGCTGCTGCCGGGCCTCCTGGGCGCACTGCGGCGCAACGACGGCCGCGGCAGCCACGACCTCGCGCTCTTCGAGACCGGTCTCGTCTTCCGGCCGACCGGCTCCTGGACGCCGGCCGTCCGGCTGCCCGTCGACCGCCGGCCCACCGACGAGGAGATCGCCGGTCTCGACGCGGCCCTGCCGCATCAGCCCCGCCGTGCCGCCGTCGTCCTCGCGGGTGCCCGCGAGCAGGCCGGCTGGTGGGGCAGGGGCACCCCGGCGACCTGGGCGGACGCCGTAGAGGCCGCCCGCTCGATCGCGGGGGAGGCCGGCGTCGAGGTCGTCGTCCGCGCCGACCAGCACGCCCCGTGGCACCCGGGCCGCTGCGCCGCGCTGTACGTCACCGTGAACGGCGAGGAGACCCTCTTCGGGCACGCGGGCGAACTCCACCCGCGCGTCATCAAGGCGCTCCACCTGCCCGAGCGGACCTGCGCCGCGGAGGTCGAGCTCGACGTGCTGGAGCAGGCCGTCGACGGAGCGCTCCAGGCGCCGAGGATCTCCACCTTCCCGGTGGCGACCCAGGACGTCGCCCTCGTCGTCGCCGAGGACGTCCCGGCCGCACAGGTGGAGCGGGCGCTGCGCGAGGGCGCGGGCGAACTCCTCGAATCGCTGCGGCTGTTCGACGTCTTCACCGGCGAGCAGATCGGGGCGGGCAACAAGTCCCTGGCGTACGCGCTGCGCTTCCGCGCCGCCGACCGCACGCTGACCGTCGAGGAGGCCTCGGCCGCCCGCGACACCGCAGTCGCGCTCGCCGCCGAACGCACGGGCGCGGTGCTGCGCGGGGCGTAGTAGCTGCGAGGGCGCTGAGAAGGGGCGTACCCGGTCACCGGGTACGCCCCTTGCCCTGTTCCGGCGGGCAACGCGGGGACCGCGCGCCGGTCCGGGCCCTGCTGTTCACCCGGCCGCCGCGATGGCCGGGCGCGCGCGGGACGGAGCCCCGCCGGCCGCGCGACCGGCTGCGGCAGGCCCCGGGGACAGCGGGCGGTGAGCGGCTGCGATGACACCGCGCGGCCCGCCATGGAGCACCGCACGCGCCAGGACATGCCAGGAGCCGGCCCCGGGGCGCCCGGAACCGGCTCACGTGGGGGGCATCAGGCGTAGGGGTAGAAGCCCGATCCCGTCTTCCGGCCCAGCCGCCCCGCGTCCACCATCCGCTGGAGCAGCGGGGGAGCGGCGTACAGCGGCTCCTTGTACTCGGCGTACATGGAGTCGGCGACCGAGGCCACGGTGTCCAGCCCGATCAGGTCCGCGAGCTTCAGCGGCCCCATGGGGTGGGCGCAGCCCATCTCCATGCCGTTGTCGATGTCCTCACGGCTGGCGATCCCCGACTCGAACATCCGGATCGCGGAGAGCAGATACGGGATCAGCAGCGCGTTCACCACGAACCCGGACCGGTCCTGGGCGCGGATCGCGTGCTTGCCCAGCACGTCCTGGACGACGGCCTCGGCACGCGCGATCGTCTCGTCCGACGTGGTCAGCGCCGGGATCAGCTCGACGAGCCTCTGCACGGGGGCCGGGTTGAAGAAGTGGATGCCGATGACCTGATCCGGGCGCGAGGTCGCGACGGCCAGCTTCACCAGCGGGATGGAGGAGGTGTTGGACGCCAAGATCGCGTCCTGCCGGGTCACCACCTGGTCGAGCACCTGGAAGATCTCCGTCTTGACCTGCTCGTTCTCCACGACGGCCTCGATGACGAGATCGCGGTCGGCGAACTCCCCGAGGTCGGTGGTGAAGCTCAGGCGCCCCAGGGTCTCGTCCCGCTCCTCATCGGTGATCTTGCCGCGTTCCGCGGCCTTGGAGAGGGAGTTGTGCAGGCGGGTGCGGCCGATCTCCAACGCCTCGCCGGTGGTCTCGGCGACCATCACGTCGAGGCCGCTGCGCGCGCACACCTCCGCGATGCCTGCGCCCATCTGGCCACAGCCCACCACTCCGACGCGTGCAATGTCGGCCATAGAGTCCGTCACCTCGTGCCTTTCGCTGTTCGTATCGCAGGGTCCCGTGTGATTCCGGTGCCCGCCCCGACGCCACGACGTTACTCCGCGCGCCGACGCGGACCGCCCGCGGGTCAGGACGGCTACGGGTGGGCATGATGCGATGACGCACAGCTATCGGGGCCGGGTGCGGGAACCGAGGAACGAGGTCGAGCGGAATGCGGCGTACAGGTGTGGCGAGAAGGGCCTTCGTGCTGAGCGCGGCCGGTCTGCTGGCGGCGATGGCGTCCGGCGAGGCGGCCGCCGTCCCCGCGGCGGCGAAAGGGGGCGGCGGACGGCGCGCGGCGGGCGGGGGGCAGGTGCGCGGCATGTGGATCGCGACGGTCGCGAACCTCGACTGGCCCTCCGCGCCCGGGCTGACGGCGGCGCGGCAGGAGGCAGAGCTGATCGCGTATCTGGACCGGGCCGTGGACCTGCGGCTGAACGCGGTGGTGCTCCAGGTCCGGCCGACGGCCGACGCCCTGTGGCCCTCGCCCTACGAGCCGTGGGCCGCCTGCCTCACCGGGACGCAGGGCCGGGACCCGGGCTGGGACCCGCTCGGCACGGCGGTGCGCGCCGCGCACGCCAGGGGTCTGGAGCTGCACGCCTGGTTCAACCCGTACCGGGTCGCGAACCACACCGACCCGACCCGCCTCATCCCCTCCCACCCGGCTCGGCAGCACCCGGAATGGGTCGTGCCCTACGGCGGGAAGCTGTACTACAACCCGGGGCTACCGGAGGTCCGCGACTTCGTCCAGGACGCGATGCTGGACGCGGTGCGCCGCTATGACATCGACGCCGTGCACTGGGACGACTACTTCTACCCCTATCCGGTGGCCGGCCAGGACTTCGACGACGACGCGGCGTTCGCGCGGTACGGCGCGGGCTTCGCCGACCGGTCGGCCTGGCGGCGTGACAACACCGACCAGCTGGTGCGCCGGACGGCGGAGCGCATCCGCCGGATCAAGCCGCGCGTGCGGTTCGGCATCAGCCCCTTCGGGGTCTGGCGCAACGCCTCGACCGACCCGCTGGGCTCGGACACCCGGGCGGGCGTGCAGACCTACGACGACCTGTACGCCGACACCCGCTCGTGGGTCCGGCGGGGCTGGATCGACTACATCTGCCCGCAGATCTACTGGAACATCGGATTCCCCGCTGCGGACTACGCCAAGCTCCTCTCCTGGTGGAGCGAGACCGTCCGGGGCACCGGCGTCGACCTGTACGTGGGGGAGGCGCTGTACAAGGCGGGCGACCCGGCCCAGCCCGACGCCTGGCAGGACCCCGCAGAGCTCTCCCGCCACCTCACCCTCGCCCAGAGCCACGACGAGGTGGGCGGCCACGTCTTCTTCTCCGGCCGCAGCGTGGTCGCCGACCGGATCGGGGCCATGCGGCGTGTGGTGGCCGACCACTACGGCGACCGGGTCCGGCTCCACCCGCGCCGGGGGCGCCCCTCGCGGTGAGGCAGGCCGTGGCGGCCGCCCGCGGACGCTCCGGCCCCGGCTCCCGGCCGCGAGAGCCCGCGACCCCGGCCGTGCGGCCTACTGCGGTGGTCGGCCCTTCGGCGCCTCGATGTGCTGGACGACGCTGTCGGGGCCGGGGGACATCAGGGACTCGTGGCCGTCGGGGAAACGGAGCCGGAAGGGCGGAGCGCCCCCGTCCCCGAGCACTTCGACGATCTCCGCGACCCGGTCGTGCTGCCCCACGGTCCTGCCGTGCATCAGCAGCCGGTCGCCCGCGTGTGCTTCCATCGGGAGTGCCTCCTCACTGGGCGAGAGGGTGATCCGTACAAACCAGTCTATGTCCGTACGGGCCGGGCTTCCCCCGCTGGGCGGCGGCCCGCCCGCTGGGTGGCGGCGATGCAGAGGAGGACCGCCGCGGCCGCGACCGGAGCCGCCGCCGACACCTCCTCGCCGAGCAGGAAGAAGGACCACACCAGCGTCAGCAGCGGCTGGGCGAGCTGGAGCTGGCTGGCGCGGGCGACACCGATCGCGGCCATGCCCCGGTACCAGACGTACAGCCCGAGGAAGGTCGACACCGCGGCCACCCAGACCAGGCCGACGACGCCCCGCGCGGTCAGGCCGACCGGTTCGAGCGACAGGGCCACCGCGCCGCCCGCCACCGCGAGCGGCAGGCACAGGACCAGGGCCCAGCCGATGACCTGCCACCCCGGCATCGACCGGGCCAGCCGCCCGCCCTCGGTGTACCCGGCCGCGCACACCAGCAGCGCGCCGAAGAGGTACAGATCCCCGGTGGCCAGGGTGCCGCCGCTCTCCCGCACGGTGAAGGCGATCACCGCGGCGGCCCCGGCGACGGCCGCGATCCAGAACGTGCGCGAGGGCCGCTCCCCGGTGCGCAGCGACCCCAGGACCGCGGTGGTCAGCGGCAGAAGGCCCACGACCACGGCCGCGTGCGAGGTGGTGGAGGTCTCCAGAGCCAGCGTCGTCAGCAGGGGGAACCCCACCACCACCCCGCCGCCCACCACCGCGAGCCCGGCCCAGTGGCGACGCGCGGGCAGCGGGACGCGGGCGGCCAGCAGCACGCCGCCCGCGATCAGGGCCGCGAGCACCGACCGCAGGGAGACCAGGGACCAGGGGCCGAAGCTCTCCAGGCCCCACGCGGTGGCCGGGAAGGTGAGCGAGAACGCGACGACGCCGAGTCCGGCGAGGGCGGCGCCGCCCCGTCCGGCCGGAGTTGCCGCCTGGCCCCGCCGGCCGCCCCGTCCGCCGCCCGGAGCGTCCGAGACCGGTGGTGGAGTGGCCGTGTAACCCCGGACCGCTATCGTGGAAGTTTGGGTAGCGCTACTCTTCGTTCTCATGCATCAGCGTAGCAGCGTCACCGAACTGGTCACTTCTCTCCGTGCGGACCTCGACCGCTACTCCCCAGGTGGAAAGCTGCCGTCCAGTCGCGTGCTCGTCGAGCGGTTCCGCGTCAGTCCGGTCACGGTCTCCCGTGCCATCGCCCAGCTCGCGGCCGAAGGGCTCGTCGTCACCCGGCCCGGCGCGGGGGCCTTCCGGGCACAGCCCCGTACGGAGCCGTCCGCCCCCGGCGACACCTCGTGGCAGGAGGTGTCGCTGAGCGGCGACGGCGGGCCCTCGGCGGTGCCGCGCACCGTCGACGCCTCCGGTGTGCTGGTCACCCTCGCCGCCCCGCCGCCCGGCGTCATCGAGTTCAACGGCGGGTATCTCCACGCTTCGCTCCAGCCCGAGCGGGCGCTGTCCGCGGCCCTGGCCCGCGCCGGCCGCAGGCCCGGCGCCTGGGGGCGCCCCCCGACGGACGGGCTGCCGGAGCTGCGGTCCTGGTTCGCCCGGGAGATCGGGCCCGCGGTGACCGGGGCCGACGTCCTGATCACCGCGGGGGGCCAGAGCGCGCTGGCCACCGCGCTGCGCGCGCTCGCCCCGCCCGGGGCCCCGATTCTCGTGGAGTCGCCCACCTACCCGGGGATGCTCGCCGTCGCCCGCGCCGCCGGACTGCGCCCGGTCCCCGTCCCGATGGACGCCGAGGGGGTCAGGCCACAGCTGCTCGCCGACGCGTTCCGCGCCACCGGAGCCCGCGTCTTCGTCACCCAGCCGCTCTTCCACAACCCCACGGGGGTCACGCTCGCGCCCTCCCGTCGGCCCGAGGTCCTGGCCATCGCCCGCGCGGCGGGCGCGTTCGTCGTCGAGGACGACTTCGCCCGGAGGCTCGTCCACGACGACGCGGGACCGCTCCCCGAACCGTTGGCCGCCGACGACCCCGACGGCGTCGTCGTCCACGTCTGCTCGCTCACCAAGGTCACCTCGCCCAGCCTCCGGGTCGGCGCGCTGGCCGCCCGGGGGCCGGTGTTCGAACGCCTGCGCGCCATCCAGGTCGTCGACAGCTTCTTCGTACCCCGTCCGCTCCAGGAAGCCGCGCTGGAGCTCGTCGGCTCCCCGTCCTGGCCCCGCCACCTGGCCGGCGTCGCGACGGAGCTGAGGCACCGCCGTACGGCCATGGCGACCGCTCTCGCCGGCGAACTCCCCGCTCTCGTCCCGCCGCACCTCCCGGCGGGCGGCGGCAGCCTGTGGCTCCCGCTCCCGGCCGGCGGCGCCGGAACGGAGACCGACGAGCCCGCCGTCGTCTCGGCCGCCCTGCGGTCCTCGGTCGCCGTCGCCCCCGGCCGTCCCTACTTCTGCGCCGAGCCCCCGGCCGGACACGTACGCCTCAGCTTCGCCGCGGTCTCCGGGCCGGCCGAGATCGCGGAGGGCGTCCGGCGGCTCCGCAGCGCGTGGGAAGGGCTGGTCGCCCGGCCCGCCGACCCGGCGGGCGGCCGCGAGGGGTGAGGGGCGAGGGCGGGGGCGGGACCGGGACAGGCGCGCCGTGCCCGTCGCACGGGCGCGGCCCACGCCCCCGGGCGGCGGCCCCGCCCGGCCGGCGCCGCCCGGATGCCGCAATGGCTCTCGGGCGCCTGACGCGCGGCGCGGGCTCCCGGGCCGCCGGAGAGCCGCCGTGCGAGAGCCCTGGTGAAGGCGGTGCGCGCCGCACTCCGGGCCTCCGTCCGAGGACGGGCGCGTCCCCGGTCCCCTCCCGAGCACCCAACCCGGGTTTCACCTGCGGTTGCCAGGAATGTGAGGATGTCACCATGACAACCAAGGTCTACTTCGACATCACCATCGACGACGCGCCCGCCGGGCGCATCACGTTCAACCTGTACGACGACGTCGTCCCCAAGACGGCGGAGAACTTCCGTGCCCTCGCCACCGGCGAGAAGGGCTTCGGCTACGCCGGTTCGTCCTTCCACCGCGTCATCCCGGAGTTCATGCTCCAGGGCGGCGACTTCACCCGCGGTGACGGCACCGGCGGCAAGAGCATCTACGGCGAGAAGTTCGCCGACGAGAACTTCACGCTCAAGCACGACCGTGTCGGCCTCCTCTCGATGGCCAACGCCGGACCGAACTCCAACGGTTCGCAGTTCTTCATCACCACGGTGCTCACCCCGTGGCTGGACGGCAAGCACGTGGTCTTCGGCGAGGTCGCCGACGAGGACGGCATGGCCCTGGTCCGCAAGATCGAGGCGCTCGGCACCCCGAACGGCCGCACCCGCGCCAAGGTCACCATCGCCGAGTCCGGCGTTCTCTGACCGACGGAGAAACGGGCGAGGGGCGTTTGAAGACCCCCCGCCCGGATACGACGAGACGCCCGGCCCACGCGATGTACAGCGTGGGCCGGGCGTCTCGTCGTACGGCGCGGCGGTCAGACGGACCGGGCGGCCCGCTCCGCGTCGCGCTCCTTGATGCGGGCGGCCTCCTTGCGGACCTCGGCCTGCGTCGCCCGCTCCTTGCGGAGCCACTCGGGCATCTCGTCCTTCAGTGCGTCGATCTGCTCGGTGGTGAGCGGCTCGCTGACCCCGCCGCGGGCGAGCCCCGCGATGGAGACGCCGAGCTTCGCCGCGACGACCGGGCGCGGGTGCGGGCCGGTGCGGCGCAACTCCACCAGCCAGGCGGGCGGGTCGGTCTGGAGGGCGTTGAGCTCGGTGCGCGAGACGGCACCCTCCTGGAACTCGGCGGGGGTGGCCTGGAGGTACACACCCAGTTTCTTCGCCGCGGTGGCGGGCTTCATGGTCTGGGCGGTCTTGTGCGACGTCATGGGTCCAGGGTATCGACCACGGGACACACCTCCGACCACCGACCGGTAGCCTGGAGCGGTGACAGGCTCGGATACCCCCTCTTCCTTCAGGCTCGCGTACGTCCCCGGCGTGACGCCCACCAAGTGGGTGAGGGTCTGGCACGAGCGGCTGCCCGGCACCCCCCTGGAGCTGGTCCAGGCCACTGCGGCGGAGGCGCCGGAGCTGCTGGCGGACGGCGGCGCGGACGCGGGGCTCGTGCGGCTGCCGGTCGACCGGAGCCGGCTGAGCGCCATCCCCCTCTACACCGAGACGACCGTCGTCGTGATCCCCAAGGACCACGTCGCGACCGCCGCGGAGGAGGTGTCCCTCGACGAGCTGGCCGACGAGATCGTTCTGCACCCGCTCGACGACGTCCTCGCCTGGGAGGCGCTGCCGGGCCGCCCCGCCGTGGAGCGCCCGGCCACCACGGCGGACGCGATCGAGCTGGTGGCGGCCGGAGTGGGCGTCCTTCTCGCCCCGCAGTCCCTGGCCCGGCTGCACCACCGCAAGGACCTCACCTACCGACCGGTCGGGGACGCCCCCGAGTCGCGCGTGGCCCTGTCCTGGCCGGAGGCGGAGGTCGCCCCCGACCTGGTGGAGGAGTTCATCGGGATCGTCCGCGGGCGCACCGTCAACAGCACCCGTGGGCGTGCGGCCACACCGCCGCAGTCGGCGGAGAAGCCGGCGAAGGACAAGGGCAGGGCCAGGGCGAACAGGGCAGGCGGCGCCGGGCGCCCGCAGGCCGGAGCCCCCCGCCGGGGAAGCGCGGGCGCGTCCCGCGGCGGCAAGGCGGCCGGCCGGAGCGGCAAGCGCGGAAAGCCCCGCGGGCGGTAGCCCCCGCGGGCGGTTCGCCCCGGGCCGTGGCCGGCCCGCCGGAACGTGCAGCGCCACTCGGCGGCGGTTCTCTCGTTGACGTGGGCAACCGCCGCCTGCCCAGGGAGCGCCCGCCCGATGTCCGACACCCGCAGTACCCGACGCCTCGGCCTCCTCGGCATGCTGCTGATCGCCCTGGCCTTCACCGGGCTCCAGCTGACCGCGGTCACCGGACGCGCCTCACCCGATACGAAGAACTACCTCTCCTACGCGCTGACCCTCAGCGGGGAGAGCCGGCACGAGGCGGGCCTGAGGGCCGTCGCGTACTCCTGCGACAGCGCGCAGCACGCCCCCTTGGACACCGTGCCCTGGACGAGCAGGAAGGCGGCCGGGGAGTCGGAGGCCGCGTGCGTACGCCGGCTGACCGCCTCCATGGCCTACTGGTCCAGCCAGGGGAACAGCTCGGGGATGACGGCGCCGTTCGCCCGCCACCGGTTCATGGCCATCTTCGAGGCCCGCCCCGGCTATCCGCTGTTCCTGGTCCCCTTCCTGGCCCTGTTCGGAACCGTTTGGGGCCTCTGGCTCGCCGGGCTGGCCGTCGCGCTGGCCGGGAGCGTCTGCGTGCTGCTCACCCTGCGCTGCGCGGGCGCGTCCCGACGAGCCGGACTGGCCGGGCAGGCGCTGTACCTCGCCCTGCCCACCGGCACGGTAGCGATGAACCCGCTGAGCGACGGGCTTTCCCTCGCCCTGGGCACGGCGGTCGTCCTCGGCTGCACGCTGCTGCTGCGCGGTCGGCCCCGCACCGGCACGGTGCTCGTCGCGGGCGCGACGGCGCTGATGTTCCTGGTGCGCTACTCGCAGGCGCTGCTCCTCGTGGCCGCCTTGGCGGCCGCCCTCGCGCCCCGATGGGTCCTGCTCCGGCGGTGCGGGGCCCCGGCGTCGCCGGAGGGCCGTGCGGCAGTCCTGTGCGCAGCCCTGGCCGTGGCCGTCTACACGGGCGCCCACCTGCTGTCCTGGCCGATGGGGCAGGACAGCGCCCAGGATCTGCTGACCCACCACTACGAACGCCCCGACCTGCCCGACCCCTGGCCCGCGTTCCTCGCCCAGGAGGGCGTCTTCTGGACGGCGTGGCTCCGACGCCAGGTGGTCTATCCCGTGCTGCCCGTCCTGCTCGCCCTCTCGGCCTGGGCGCTGTCGGGACGACGCACCCCGCTCCTCCCGCTCGCCCTGGCGGCGGCCGCGGCGGGCCTCCTCAACCAGGCCGGGCACCCGAACCTCGCCCAACTGCTCGGCCACCGGCTGATCGTGTTCGTCTGGCTGCTTCCCGTTCTGACGATCCCGCTGCTCCTGGACCGCCCGGCCCGGTCGGCGGGGAGGACGCCCGCCGGGGGCCGGGCCGACGGGGAAGCGGGCGACCGACAGGACCGCGGCGCGGGCGTGCCGCCGTGACCGGCCGCCCCTGCCCGCGGGCGGCTGCCCGGGGCCGGCCCCGGGACACACCGGCGGCGGCTCCCGGCTCCGAGGGGAGCCGGAAGCCGCCGGGTCGAGCGTGACGGGCGGGGCTCGCCTCAGCCGTCGCCGTCCCCGGCCGGCTGCCCGTCCGCGGAGGACCGCGTCGGGGCCGCGGGGAGCGACGTCATCCGCGGCAGCAGCTGCGCGGCGAGCAGGGTCGAGAGCGCCGAGGTGTCGCCGCTGCCGCCGTCGGTGCGTACGACCACCGGCTGCGGCGCCTTCGACGCCAGCTCCGCGCCCACTTCGAGGCGGCGGCGGGCCAGCTCGTACTGGAGCACCGCGCGGTTGTCGCGGTAGGCCTTGGCGAGGGCGCGCTGGGCGCGGGCCTCGTTCTCGGCGGAGATCAGACCGCTGCGACCGCGGGTCTCGATCTCGAAACGGACCCGCTGGGCGTTGGTCTCCTGCTCCTCCAGCAACTGGGCGACCTGCTCGCGGGCGTTGTTGAGCGCGGCCTTGACCTCGACGATGCGCGCGTCGCGCACCTTCTTGGCCCGCTCGATGTCCATGCCGAGGCTGTCGATGCGGCGCTTGCGGGTCAGCCCCCACTCCTGCTCGTACGCCGTGCGCTCCTTGGCGACCCGCTCCCTGGTCGCCAGGTGCTGCTGGTACTGCGTCGGCAGCTGGACGTCCGGGATGTTGGAGCCGGTGATGCGCACGCCGTAGCGCTCCAGCTGCCGGTTGAGCAGCTCCTGCATGTCGGCCACGTCCGAGCCGCGCAGGTCGTACGCCCGCTCGGTGCGCATCTTGCGGGCGCGCTGGCGGATGGCGTCCTGGACGGCGCTGGACAGCACCAGGTCGAAGTTGCCCGCGCCGATCGTGCGCACGAACCGGACCGCGTCCGTGATGCGGAACTTCAGGAAGAACTCGATCGACCGCAGCGGGACGTTCTCCTGCGTCGGGCAGGCCATGACCGGTGCGGAGTACGGGATCTCGGTGGCCGTGTCGACCACGAAGTCCACCCTCGACCAGGGGTGCCAGAGGTAGTGCCGACCGGCGTCCAGGGTGCGGGTGACCGCACCGTAGCGGGTCAGGACACCGTTGGTGCCCTGCTCGATCTCGACGATGGAGGAGCGCCACCACCACAGCGCGCCGATGACCAGGAGCAGACCGCCGGCCGCGTAGGCGAGCCCGGCGAGTGTGGCGTAGGCGAAGTCCGCCGCGCCGTCGGAGTCCGCCTCCCGCAGCGACAGCATCACGCCCGTGAGCAGCGCGAACAGGCCGAGCCACAGGGGCAGCATCCACCACAGCCTGCGCCGGTGGCGGGGGATGATGACCGGGATCAGGGTGCCGGCCTCGCCGCCGCGCAGCAGCTGGGCGATGTCGCTCCAGGGTGCCACCGCCTCGGAGATGACCGACCTGCGGTTCATACGTGCGGTACTCACTGACCGGCCTCCTCGGAGAAGTCGGGAACCTCGGACGCCTTGGCCTGCTCGGCCGTCTCCTGGCCGGTCGAGGAGGCCGCCGGTGCTCCGTCCTCGGCCGACGGCACGGTGGGCCGTTCGGCCTGGAGCAGCACCACGATCTCGTCCTCGCGTCCGGCGATGCGCTCGCCGATCGCGGTGAGCTGCCCGCGCATGGCGGCCATGTCCGCCTCGCTGAACAGCTCCTCGCCGCGCTCGCCGACCATCTCCCGGGCCAGTCGCAGGAAGTCGACCCCGGCGGCGTCGCCGTCCGCGGAGCCGCCGATGCGCACGAGGCGCGGCAGGTGGTCGGCGACCTGCTCCAGGGTGTCGAGGATCTGCTGCTGATAGCGGTATTCGAGGATCTCGGGGGCCTCGGCCGCGGTCACCGCGCGGATGTCGAGTGCCTGTGCCTCCAGCAGCGCCGCGTTGGCCTTCGCCTCGGACTCGGCCTGTACGTAGCGCTGGCGGGCCAGGGCCTGCGCGCGGTTGGTCTCGCGCTCCACGGCGGTGTCCATCTGGGCCTGGTACTGGGCGATGTCGGCGTGGATGGCGGAGAGCGTCTCGTGGCTGGTCGCCAGCTCCTTGCTCAGGTCGCCCTCGTCCTGCTCCTTGCGGAGCATCAGCGCGTACTCGTGGGTGTAGGCCTCCTTCGCCATCCGCACCATCTCCGGGGCGGCCAGGTCCATCCGGTAGTTGCGGTCGGAGGGCTCCGCGTGGGTGATGTTGGCGTTGGTCAGCTCGACCGCGGGCCGGAACTGCTGGTTCAGCTGCTCGAGGAGCCGGCCGGTGTCCTCGCCGACCATGTCGTAGATCCCGGCGGCCTCCTGCTCGTAGATGAGGCTGCGGATCGTCTCGCTCACCGCGTTGCTCAGCTTCTCCTCGAAGCCGCGTACCGCGCCGAGCGTGTAGACGAACTCGGTCGCGTCGCTGATCCGGAACTGGATGAACAGGTCGATCGAGGCCTTCACCCCGCCCTTGGTCGGCGCCTCGCGCACCGGTGCGTTGAACGGGTACTCGCGGGTGGTGTTGAGGATGTACGAGACCCGCTTCCACGGGCTGATCAGGATCACCCGGCCCGGGCCGACGACCTTCTCCAGCTTCCCGAAGCGCGTGATCAGCGCCTGGCAGCCGTCCGGGACCATCACCATGCCCTGCCGCCACCACACGAAGGCGACCGCGGCCACGGAGATCACCCAGTAGTGCAGTCCGAAGAGCGGGTTGGTCAGCGGGGAGTCGTCCACCGTCGACACGACCGCGGTGCCCACCGCGCCCAGGGCGAGCAGCGACAGCACCGGGAGCATGCTCAGGAACGAGCGGCCCTTCGGAAGCACCATCGGGCAGATCGCGTGGACCTGCTCGCCGCCCTCACGCTGCTGCTCGCTCTGGTTGAGCGCCTCGCCGGCCTCGTCGAGGGCGACCGTCTTCTGCGCCATGACCGTGGCGATGGAGCCGCCCTGTTCCCTCGCGGCCGGGAAGTCGGCGGGGTCCATGCCCTCCTCCTCCGGCGTGTGCGACTCCTCGTCGGCGTCGTCCCGCCTCCGGCCCGCCTGCCCCCGGCTCTGCGGCCGGCCGGCCGACCGGCCCGCGCGCTGCCGGACCTCCTCCTCGGCCGCCTGCCGGGGATCGGCACCGGAGGCCACCGCTGAGGCCACCCTCCGTAGGCTCTGCGCCTTGGTTTGTGCCATTGTTCCCCCTTTTCCTTGCTTTTCTCGTGGTCGTCTTGCTGGTCTGGTCCGTATGACTGGCTGGGTGCGCTGTACCCCGTGTGGGCACTCTTGATCGTGTTCCTGGTTACAGTCATCCCACACCACAGGCTGCGGCGGGAACAGGACGGCTCCGCCGATCGTGGCCGTCGCTGACGAGCCGGGTGAGAAAGGGACCCCGCAACCGGCCCCGGACGGCTCACGGGCCGGCCCCCGGGACCGCGGCGCCCGCGCCCGCTCGCCCCCTGCGCGCAGCGGTGCCGCAGGGCCGGTTCGAGGGCGGAGGCCAGGCGGGGGCGCCTGGGCCACCGAGGGCGGGACCGAGATCCTCAGCCGGTGCATGACGGTCGGAGAGGCGCGGGTCAGGAGCGCGTGGAGGGCGTTGGTCGGCGATTCCCGAAAGGGGCGGCCGACAGGCCATGACGGTGGGCTTCCCTCCCTCGACCGGCCGCGGCCCCGTCAGCGGCGTCGCCCACGAGCCCGTTCCGACTCGGGCGACGGTCGATCGACGCCATGGCACGGGACGTCCGGCAGGCCCTGGCCGGGACGTTCCTGGGACCCGCTACGCCGACCGCGTCAGTGAGCCGGGCCGGAGGAGTCGGCGTGGCCCGAGTCGAGCGCACGCGAAGGCCGGTTCACGGACCTGGCTCTCGCCTCGGCCCGCCACGTGTCTCTCCTGCCGCCCGGACCGCTCCGGACCCTCCGGGCGACTCGCGCCTGCCCCGTGGTTCGGGGGCCTCGTCCCCGGGCGGGGCGCCCGGGGCCTCTGCCCGGCCGGTGTCCGAGGCCGCGGTGAGGAAGCCCGCCATGGCCTCGGCGCGTCCGGCGACACCCAGCTTGCGGTAGACGGCGTGCAGGTTGTTCTTCACCGTGCGCTCGGTGATGCCGAGACGCCGAGCGATCGCCCGGTTGGACATCCCCGTCAGGAGCAGTGCGAAGACCTCTCCCTCGCGCGGAGTCAGGCTCCGGCGCCCCTCGGCCCCGGCCGACGGGGACGGGACGGCGAGGGGGCCGCCGCCGGCGGCCGGAGCGCGGGGAGGCCCGGGCGGCGCCGGGGCCGCTGCGCTCCCTCTCTCCAGCAGCCGCAGCATCGCGTGCAGTAATCGCTCGATCTCCTGCACGGAAGCGAGGAGTTCGCCCAGGGAATCCGGTGTGACGGAGTCGGGGGAACGGAACCGCTTGTCGGACACGCGTGCCTCCATGTGCGCGCACACCGGAAACGGCGGCGCAGGTGGTGAGCCGTCCTCGTGATCACATGCGTGGCCGGGCGATCGATCTGCCCGAGCGGCGTGAGGTTTTGTCCGCCTCTTACCCGCAGCGCTTGTCACGGAAGCGTCGGCAGCGGACCGGTCCGCCAGCGATCATTTTCGGCACTACAGAGCGACGACTTTGCCGCCGCGCTCCGCGCCAGGGCGGAATGCGATGCGCATTTCTGCGTCACCCCTGGTCAGAGGCGTCGAACAGGCCATAGGTACCGGGGACTCGTCCCAAGGTACCGGCGTTTTCACGGTGTCGGGCGAATAGGCGCGGGAACTCGGTGACGCATGCTCGAATTCCCCTTTTTATCGCAGAGTCGGGAAGGTGTTCCTCGGTGAAACTCGATTCGGCCCGCCGCGCCGATCTCCTGATCCACGCGCAGCACGAAAAGCACGCGCAGCGGCCCAACGCACTGCTCGCCCTCGCCCGGAAAGGCCCGGTGGACACCGACGTGCTGCGCCGGCTCGTCCAGGCCGACTTGTTGTGCCTGCACGCGGAGACCGTCGCTTACGCGACCCTGCTGGCCCGATTTCCCCGTGGCCCGGGCGGGGAGCTGTTCGTCCGGCTCAACGAGGCTCTGCTGCCGCGCCTCCCGCAACTGGAGCGGTGCGCCGCCGCGCTGGGTGCGGCCCCAACCCAACTGCCCTGCCCGGGCGGGTCGTTCGGCGCGTTCTCGTTCCCCGGGGCGCTGTCCTGGGTGGCCCTGCACGCCGAGCAGGCGTCCGCCGCGCTGGCGGTGCACACCGACTTCGCCGCCTACTTCCCCGCGTGCCAGGAGCTGGTGCGGCTCCTCGACGCGGCGGGCGCCGACCTGCCGGAGGAGTTCCGTACCTGCTACGGCGGCCCCCTGCCCGAGGAGCTGCTGGACCTGGCCGCCGACGTGGTCGAGGACGGCCTGGGCCACGGCGACGAGCCGGAGACGGCGACGGCGGTGGCCGACCTGCTCCGGACCAGCCTGGACGGGTTCTGGCAGTTCGCGGCCCAGGGACCGCCCGCCGCGCTGAGCGGGGCGGGCTCGCCCGCCCCGGCGGACGGGTGAGGGGTAGTGATGCGCATCGGAATCGCCGGTGGCGGGCTCGCGGGGCTCACGCTGGCCTGGCTCCTGGACGGCTGCCACGATGTCGTGCTCCTGGAGGCGCGCCCCCGGCTGGGTGGCAACGCCGAGTCGGTGCCCGCCCGGAGCGACGGGCGCACCCACGGGGTGGACCTCGGGGTCAGAGAGACCGCGCCCGGCTCCTTCCCGGTCTGGCGCCACGTCGCCACCGAGGTCGGGTTCACCGCCGAGGACCTGGTCACCGCCCCCGCCACCCGGACGCTCTCACCGGCCGGGCAGCCGGAGCCGGCCTGGGTGTCCCCGGCGGGGCCCTCCTTCGACAGCCGTCCGGTGACACCGCGGGGACCACTGCGCAGAGCCCTGGCCCGGTTCGCGACGGAGGCGGCTCGCTGGCAGGCGGAGGAGCTGAGCTGGGACGTCACGCTCGGCGAGCTGACGGAGACGTGGCCGGAGCAGGACCGCGCCCACGCGGACCTGCTGTGCGCGCTGCCCGCCTCCCTGCACGGCTGCACGGTCCAGGAGGCCCGCGGGCTGTCGGCGCGGGCGGCGGGGGCGCCGTTCGCCGGCCCGGAGCCGAGCCAGGAGCGGGCGCCGGAGGTCACCTACCTGCGCGGCGGGGCGGGAGCGCTGGTCAACGCGCTCGCCGGGGATCTGCGGGCGGCCTTGGTGCGGGTGGGCGCCCCGCTGCGCGCGGTCGCAGCGGAGGGGGAGGGGTTCGTCCTCATCGACACGGTCGGCGGCGTCCACACGGTGGACGCCGTGGTGCTGGCGCTGCCCGCGGACCGCGCCCGCGAGGTGCTCGTTCCCCTGGCCGGCGCGGAGGAACTGCGCACCGTACTGGGGGCAGTCCCTTACCGGTCCCTGACCTACGCGCTGCACCGCGACCCGTTCGGCATGCCCGCCGACCGCGCGGCATGGTCCACCACCAATACCGCTCTGCACGAGGGGTGGAGCGAGACCACCACGTGGTACGGGCCGTCGTTCGGCGCCGACCTGTTCGTCAGCCAGCTCACCCACCGCGCCGACCGGCCCCGACACGAACTGGCCCGTTCCGCCTACCGGTCCGCCCTGCCCACCCCGGAAGCGACCCGGGCCCGGAACCGGCTGGCCCGCGGCCGCGGCCGGCAGAGGCTCTTCTTCGCGGGCCACTGCACCACCCCGATCGACACCCAGGAGGCGGCGATGGCCTCCGCCGTCGCCGTGGCCGAACGACTGGCGCCCGGCGCCGACCGGCTGCGGCGGCTCCGACACGAACTGAAAGGCGGCTGAACGATGACCCACGACAAAGCATCCCGCGGCCTCGAAGCACGATTCGCCGAGGCGGTGATCCCCTGCATCGACGTCGGTGAGGGACGCGCCACCGAACCGGCCGGCCACCCCGGTCTCTCCGACCCCGGGGACGTCGTCGAGATCGCGCGCGGCTACGCCCACGGAGGCTCCACGACGCTCTTCCTCGACGTCCTCGACGCGTGGGAGGACACCGGCTACCTGCCGGACCTGCTGGGGGAACTGGTGGAGACCGGCCTCGCGCCGGTCGTCTCCGTCCAACAGGGCGTCCTGCCCTCGCTCGCGGCGGGCGAGGGCCTGCTCGCGGCGGGCGCGGCCAAGATCTCGGTGAGCACCAGCATGGCAGAGGAGCCCGACCTCGTCGCCTCGGCCGCGGCCGAGTTCGGCGGTGACCGCCTCCTCGGCGTCCTCAACTGCGCGGCCGACGGACAGGGCGGGTGGCGCGTGCTCATCCACGGCGGTGACACACGCACCGGCCTCCAGGCCACGGACCTGGCGCGCCGGTACGGCGAGCTGGGCCTGGCGGCGGTGCTCGCCAACAGCGTGGACAGGGAGGGCACCTCGGCCGGGTACGACCTGCGCCTGACCCAAGCCGTGGTCCGGGCCTCGGGCCTCCCGGTGATCGCCTCGGGCGGCGCGGGCGCGGCCGGGCACCTGGCCGCCGCGCTGAAGCCGGGCCTCGCCTCCTACGTCCTGGTCAACAAGCTCGTGCACTCCGGGAAGGCTTCGATCGCCTCCCTCGGCGCGGAGCTGGCCGCCACCGGGCCCGCGGTGGGGCGCGGGCGGTGAAGGCGCTGGTCTTCGCACGGCACGGTGAACCCGAGCGAGTGCTCCGGCAGGCCGAGATGGCGGTGCCGGAGCCCGGCCCCGGAGAGGTGCGCGTGCGGGTGACGTCCCGTCCGGTCAACCCATCGGACCTGCTGTTCATCAAGGGCCGGTACGGGCGTCGGGCCCGCTTCACCACCCGCCCGGCCGCGCCGGCCGGCGGCGCCGCGGTCAGTGTCGCCGGCTTCGAGGGCGCCGGTGTGGTCGACGCCCTGGGGCCGGGCACGGCCGGCCCGCCGCCCGGCGCCCGGGTGGCCGTCGCCGCCGACGGCACCTGGCAGGAGTACGTCTGCGCCCCGGCCACGGCCGTGCTGCCGGTGGCCGAGCGCACACCTGCGGACACCGCCTGCCAGCTGACCGTCAACCCGTTCACCGCCCAGCTCCTGCTGGACGACCTCGGCCTCCGGGACGGCGGCACCGTGCTGCTGACCGCGGGCGCGTCCGCCGTCAGCCGCATGGTCGCCTGGCTCGCCCACCGACGCGGGGTGCGCTGCCTCGCCGCCGTCCGGCGGGCCGGGCAACTCCCGGCGCTGGAGCGCGGCGGCGCGGTCCCGCTGCTGGCCCGGACCCATGCCGACCTGGCCGAACGCGTCCGGGAAGCCACCGACGGCCGCGGGGTGGACGCCGCGCTGGACGCCGTCGGCGGGACCGCGGGCGGCGCCGCGCTGCGCTGCGTGCGCCCCGGCGGACAGTTCGTCTCCTACGGCCTGCTCTCCGGCCGGCCGCTGCCCGTGCCGCCCGAGACGCTGCTCTTCCGCCGGGTGCGCGTGTCCGGGTTCTGGCTGCCGGAGCGGCTGGAGCAGCTGCGGCGGCAGGGGGCGGCGGGCCTGCGGCGCCTGACGGACGAGGTCGACACCGCGGTGGCGGCCGGGCTCCCGGGCTTCGAGGTGGCCGCCCGCTACGCCCTCGGCGACCACGCCAAGGCCTTGGACCACGCGGTGCGGCCGCGCAGCACCGGCAAAGTCCTCCTCACCGGCTGACCGTGTCTCCGGCCCTGCCGCCGTGCCGGCCCCGCCCGTGCTGCGGCGACGACGTGCCCCCACCACGCGACCGTCATCCCCGATCACAGAAAGGTCTCCCATGACTCGCACCGGCCCCCACGACCACCCCGTTCCGGAGCAGGTCCGGCGATGGAACGCCACGGCTGCCGACTACCCGCGCGACGCGCTCATCCCCGGCCTCTTCGCCGAACGGGCCGAGCGCGAACCCGACGCCCTCGCCCTGCTCTGGCCCGGGGGACGGTGGACCTACCACCGCCTCCAGGAGCGCGTACGCCGGACGGCGGCCCATCTGCGCTCGCGGGGCGTGGACGACGGCGACACCGTGGCGATGCTCCTGGAGCGGTCCCCGGACGCCGTCGTGGCGGCACTCGGCATCCTCGAAGCCGGGGGCGTCTACCTGCCGCTCGACCCGGGGCACCCGGACGCCCGTCTGGCCGCGGTCCTGGAGGACTCCGGGGCCGGCCACGTGATCGCCCCGCCGGGCACCGCGCTGCCCGGTTCCTCGACCGCGGTGCTCGTCGCGCCCGACGAGGCCGCCGCCCATCCGCTGCCGCCGCGCGAGACCCTGTGGACGGGCGGGCGCCGGGCGACCGACGCCGCCTACATCGTCTACACCTCCGGGTCGACCGGCACACCCAAGGGGGTGGTCTGCTCCCACCGCGGGCTGGTCCGGTTCGCCGCGGCCGACCATCCGTCGATCCCGGGGCCCGGCGAGCGGCTGCTGGCCACCACCAACCCGACGTTCGACCTGTCCTGCTACGAGTTCTTCTGCACCCTGCTCAACGGCGCCTGTCTGGTGCTGCCGGAGCCGGAGGCCCCGCTGGACACGGAGTCGCTGGGCGCGGTCCTGCGCGACCAGGGGATCACGGTGGCCTGGCTGAGCGCCGGGCTGTTCCACCAGCACGCGCAGGCGGCGCCCGGCATGTTCGCCGGCCTCCGGTGCCTGATGGCGGGAGGGGACACGCTGAGCCCGTCGGCCGTCCGGGCGGTGCTCGACCACGGCCGGCCCCGTTTCCTGGTCAACGGGTACGGGCCCTCGGAGAACACCGTGATCAGCACCGGCCACGTCATCGAGGAACTCTCCCCGCACGCCGAACTCGTGCCCATCGGCACCCCGTTGCCCAACACCACCGCCTATGTCGTCCGGCACGACGGGCGGCCGGCCGCCGTGGGCGAGGAGGGCGAACTGTGGCTCGGAGGCGACGGCCTGGCGCTGGGGTACCTCAACGCCCCGGAGAAGACGGCCGAACGCTTCCCGCCCGACCGCTTCGGCGACGATCCACAAGGGCGGCTCTACCGGACCGGCGACATGGCACGGTGGCGCGCGGACGGCGTCCTGGAGTTCCTCGGCCGACGGGACCGCCAGGTGCAACTGCGCGGTTTCCGCGTGGAGCTCGACGAGATCGAAAGCGTACTGAGCACCCACACCGACGTGCGCGAAGCAGCCGTCGACGTGCTCGGGGAAGGCGGCGGCGAGCGCCTGGGGGCCGCCGTGGCCTGCGCCCCGGACGTGGACGCCGAGTCCCTCGTCCGCCGGCTCCACGCACACGCCCGCGACCGGCTCCCGTCCTACATGGTGCCCGCCCGGATCGTCGCCACGGCGGAGCTGCCGCTGACCACGAGCGGCAAGGCCGACCGGAGCCGCCTGCTGGCCCTCGTCGGCGAGCGGGAGCCCGCCGGCGCCGGCGGGGACGCCCCCAGGGGCGACGCGGAGGAGGCCGTCGCCCGGATCTGGGGCGACCGGCTCGGCGCCGACGCGGTGGGCCGGGACGACGACCTCTTCGCCCTGGGCGGGACCTCGCTGCTGGCCACCCAGGTCGCCGCGGCCGTCCGGCGGCACTTCGACATCCCCGCCGAGCGCAGCGCGGAGCTGATCCGCAGCCTGCTGGACAACACCACTCTCGCCGCCTTCACCGCCCGGGCCCAGGAGCTGGCCGACCCGGGGGCGGAGCCGGCCGGCGCGGACGGACGGCCCGACTTCGCGACCGAGGCGCGTCTGGACCCCGCCCTGCGGTTCTCCTCGCCCGCGGCCGCCGCCGAGGTACCGGGCACCGTGCTGCTGACGGGGGGCACCGGCTTCCTCGGCGTCCATCTGATCGACCGGCTCGTTCGCGCCGGGGCCGACCGGGTCTACTGCCTCACCCGCGCCCGGGACACAGCGGAGGGCGCCCGCCGGATCGCCGCCCGCATGCGCCGCTACGGCCTGGACCCCTCGACGTGCGAGGACCGTGTCACGCCGGTGCCCGGCGAGCTGGCCGCGCCGCGCTTCGGCCTGGGCGACGGCGAGTGGGACGCGCTGGCCCGCGCATGCGACCTCATCGTCCACTCCGGCACCAGCGTCAACTTCGCCTATCCGTACCGGGCGCTGGCCCCCGTCAACGTCGGCGGCACCCGCACGGTGCTGGAACTGGCCGGCGCCCACCGCCTCAAGACCGTCCACCACGTCTCCACGATCGGCGTCATCGCGGGTTTCGGCGCCGCCGGGGTGCGGCACGTGAGTGAGGACACCCCCCTCGACCACCCGGACCGGTTCTCGCTGGGATACATGGAGACCAAGTGGGTGGCCGAGCGCCTGGTCGGGCAGGCGGCCGAGCGGGGCCTGCCCGTGGCGGTCCACCGCCCGTACGAGATCACCGGCACCACGGAACGAGGGGTCTGGAACACCGACACGATGATGTGCGCGCTGTTCCGCACGATCGCCGAGAGCGGGCTCGCCCCTGACATACCGCTGCCGTTGGACTTCGTCCCGGTGGACTACACCGCTGATGTCATCACCCGGATCATCACGCACGAGAAGCCCGACGGCCGCGTCTACCACATCACCAATCCGCACGACGCACGGTTGGACCTGGCCGTCGAGCGGCTGCGCGCCATGGGATACGGCATCGAGAAGGCGCCCTACGCCACCTGGGTGGACACGGTGGCCCGGTGGACAGCCGAGGAGCCCGAACACCCGATGGCCCCGTACATCCCCCTGTTCACCGAGCCCGCCCACGGGAGCGGCATGTCCGTCAAGGAGATGTACTTCGCCGGCGCCTTCCCCGCGTTCGACCGGGAGAACACCGAGCGGGCCACGGCCGGGAGCGGACTGGAGTGCCCGCCGGTCGACGCCCGGCTGATCGACCTCAACCTGCGCCACCTCCGCGACGTCGGCTACCTGCCCCCGCCCGAGGCGCGGACACCCGCCCACTGAGCGGAACCCCCCTGCCTCCGGAAGAACGGCGAACAGAAGGGAACCCCATGAGCACCACGAACCCCATGAGCACCACGCACCACACCGAAGCCCAGCGGGCCGTCGCAGAGGTCGAACGCCTCCGAGGGCTCCGCCCGGTCGGCAACCCGCTGCCGGAGACCGTGGCCCGGGGCGGGGACCCCACCGCCCATCTGCGGCGCCTGGTCGCCATCGAAGCACAGTGCCACGCGGCGGAACTCGCCGCCTACGGCACCCTGCTCGCCCGCTTCCGCAGCGACCGCGCCACCGAGCTCTGGCTAACCTTGGCCCGGCTCGTCCAGGAAGCGACGCCCAAGCTGCGCGAGGTCGCCCGCCTCCTGGGACTGACGGAGGCCGACCTGACGCGCCGGTCCGCCGAACGCGGCGCCTACGCGTTCAACGGAGCCCTGTCCTGGGTGGCGCTGACCGGCTGTCAGGCGGCTGCGGCCCTGGCCATGCACACCGACATGGTCGTCTACTTCAGCGGAGGGACGGCCGTGGCCGGCCGACTGCGCGAGGCGGGAGCCGACGTCCCGCAGGAGTTCGTCGCCTACTACGACGACGCCGGCGATGACGCCCTGCGCGAGCTGGCGCTCGAGGTGGCTCAGGAGGGCCTGGACCGCGGCGACGACCCGGACGAGGCCGTCTTCCACGCCCGCCGTGTCGAGGAGGCCATCGGCGACATCTGGGCCACGGCCGCGATCACGGTCTGAGGCCGCAGACCCGTGGCCGGGGGCGGAGCCCGCTCCCCGGCCGCGTATCTGCGCGGAAGCCGTCCCGACCGGGCCGCCGTGCCGGCGCGGTCGCCGTCCGGACCGGGAGCTCCACGACCCGACGGAACCGGGCCCGGGTGTATCGGGCGACGATCACCGAGTGGTCGGTGCGAGGTCGTCGATCCAGCTCACGGAGGCCCGCAGGGGGCCCGGCCCGGTGGCCCCCGAGAGGGTTCTTTGCATAAAAGTGCAATGTTGCGTATAGTCATGCCATCAACGATGGAGGGTGGCCGATGGTCGTACGTGCAGCGGTGGCAGGGGCGAGCGGATACGCCGGCGGTGAGCTGCTCCGTCTTCTGCTGGCGCACCCCGAGGTCGAGATCGGCGTCCTCACCGGCCACTCCAACGCCGGACAGGCCCTCGGCCCGCTCCAGCCGCATCTGCGGCCGCTGGCCGACCGGGTGCTGGAGCCCACCACCGCCGGAGCCCTCGCCGGGCACGACGTCGTCTTCCTGGCGCTGCCGCACGGGCAGTCCGCAGCCGTCGCCGAGCAGCTCGGCGCGGAGGTCCTCGTCGTCGACATGGGGGCCGACTTCCGGCTGAGGGACGCCGGTGACTGGGAGGCGTTCTACGGCTCCCCGCACGCCGGGACCTGGCCGTACGGGCTCCCCGAGCTGCCGGGCGGCCGGGCGGCGCTCGCGGGGGCGCGGCGGATCGCGGTGCCCGGGTGCTACCCGACCGCGGTCTCCCTCGCGCTCTTCCCCGCGTACGCGGCCGGTCTCGCCGAGCCGGAGGCCGTGATCGTCGCCGCGTCGGGCACCTCCGGGGCGGGCAAGGCGGCCAAGCCGCACCTGCTGGGCTCAGAGGTGATGGGCAGCATGTCCCCGTACGGCGTCGGCGGCGGGCACCGTCACACCCCCGAAATCGTCCAGAACCTCAGCGCCGCCGCCGGTGAACCGGTCACCGTCTCCTTCACGCCCACCCTCGCCCCCATGCCGCGCGGCATCCTCGCCACGTGCAGCGCCAGGGCGAGGCCCGGCGTGAGTGCCGAGAGCCTGCGCGCGGTGTACGGGAAGGCGTTCGCTAACGAGCCGTTCGTGGACCTCCTGCCCGAGGGGCAGTGGCCCGCCACCGCCGCGGTGTACGGCTCCAACGCCGTACAGATCCAGGTCGCCCACGACGAGGCCGCCGGACGGATCGTGGTCATCTGCGCCATCGACAATCTCGCCAAGGGCACCGCGGGCGGGGCCCTGCAGAGCATGAACATCGCCCTCGGGCTTCCCGAGGACACAGGTCTCACGACGATCGGAGTGGCACCGTGAGCGTCACGGCAGCACAAGGGTTCTCGGCGGCGGGCGTCGCCGCGGGAATCAAGGAGAACGGCAACCCGGACCTGGCCCTCGTGGTCAACCACGGTCCGCGCCGCGCCGCCGCGGGCGTCTTCACCTCCAACCGCGTCAAGGCCGCCCCCGTGCTCTGGTCGGAGCAGGTGCTCAAGGGCGGCGAGGTCAGCGCCGTCGTCCTCAACTCCGGCGGCGCGAACGCCTGCACCGGTCCCAAGGGCTTCCAGGACACCCACGCCACCGCGGAGAAGGCCGCCGAGGTGCTGGACGGGCACAGCGCGGGCGAGATCGCCGTTGCCTCCACCGGGCTCATCGGCATCCCGCTCCCCATGGACAAGCTGCTCCCCGGCGTCGAGCAGGCCGCCGCCGCCCTCAGCGAGCACGGCGGTGAGAAGGCCGCCATCGCCATCAAGACCACCGACACCGTGCACAAGACCGCCGTCGCGGGCGGCGAGGGATGGACGGTGGGCGGCATGGCCAAGGGCGCGGGGATGCTCGCCCCGGGCCTCGCCACCATGCTCGTCGTCCTCACCACCGACGCCGACGTCGCCACCCCCGCGCTCGACGCCGCGCTCCGCGAGGCTGCCCGCACCACCTTCGACCGGATCGACTCCGACGGCTGCATGTCCACCAACGACACCGTGCTGCTGCTCGCCTCCGGCGCCAGCGGGATCACTCCGGAGCGGGACGAGTTCGCCGAGGCCGTACGGGCCGTCTGCGCCGACCTCGCCCGGCAGCTCATCGGGGACGCCGAGGGCGCGTCCAAGGAGATCCGGATCGAGGTGGTCAACGCGGCCACCGAGGACGACGCCGTCGAGGTCGGCCGCTCCATCGCCCGCAACAACCTCCTCAAGTGCGCCGTCCACGGCGAGGACCCCAACTGGGGCCGCGTCCTCTCCGCGATCGGCACCACGAAGGCCGCCTTCGAGCCGGACCGGCTCGGCGTCGCCATCAACGACGTCTGGGTCTGCAAGGACGGCGGCGTGGGCGAGGACCGCGAGCTCGTCGACATGCGCTACCGGGAGGTCAGGATCACCGCCGACCTCGCCGCCGGCGCCGAGTCGGCCGTCATCTGGGCCAACGACCTGACCGCCGACTACGTCCACGAGAACAGCGCGTACAGCTCATGAGCACCGCGCGGAAGCACACCGCACTCCCGAAGGCGCAGATCCTCATCGAGGCGCTGCCCTGGCTGACCCGCCACCACGGCAGGACCGTCGTCATCAAGTTCGGCGGCAACGCCATGATCGACGAGGAGCTGAAGGCCGCCTTCGCCCAGGACGTCGTCTTCCTGCGGCACGCCGGCCTCAAGCCCGTCGTCGTGCACGGCGGCGGACCGCAGATCAGCGCCCAGCTCGACAAACAGGGTCTGGTCAGCGAGTTCAAGGCGGGGCTGCGGGTCACCACCCCCGAGGCGATGGACGTCGTCCGGATGGTGCTCGCCGGCCAGGTCCAGCGTGAACTCGTGGGACTCCTCAACCAGCACGGGCCGCTCGCCGTCGGCATGACCGGCGAGGACGCCCACACCATCACCGCCGTGCAGCACCGGCCCACCATCGACGGCGAGGCGGTCGACATCGGCCGGGTCGGCGAGATCACCGCCATCGACACCGGGGCCATCCAGGCACTGCTGGACGACGGCCGTATCCCGGTCATCTCCTCCATCGCCCGTTCCGACGACGACCACCACGTCTACAACGTCAACGCCGACACCGCGGCCGCCGCGCTGGCGGCCGCCCTGAACGCCGAGACGCTGATGGTCCTCACCGACGTCGAGGGGCTGTACGAGGACTGGCCCCACAGCGACGACGTGATCAGCCGGCTCACCGCGAGCCAGCTGGAGAAGCTGCTCCCCGAGTTGTCCAGCGGCATGGTCCCCAAGATGCGGGGCTGTCTGCACGCCGTGCGCAACGGCGTGCAGACCGCCCGCGTCATCGACGGCCGGGTCCAGCACTCGATCCTGCTGGAGATCTTCACCGACGAGGGCATCGGCACGATGGTCGTGCCCGACGCCCCCGTCCACGTCCACGGAACACCCACGGCACACGGGCAGGGGGCCTCATGACCGGCACCGGACTCACCGCACGGTGGCAGGGCGCGCTGATGGACAACTACGGCACGCCGCGGCTGCCGCTCGTCCGCGGCGAAGGGGCCCACGTCTGGGACGAGAGCGGCGCCCGCTACCTCGACTTCGTCGGCGGGATCGCCGTCAACGCCCTCGGCCACGCCCACCCCGCCGTCGTCGAGGCCGTCTCCACGCAGATCGCCTCCCTGGGGCACGTGTCGAACCTGTTCATCGCGGAGCCGCCCGTCGCGCTCGCGGAGCGGCTGCTCCAGCTCTTCGGCCGTCGGGGCCGGGTCTTCTTCGCCAACTCCGGCGCGGAGGCCAACGAGGCAGCCTTCAAGATCGGCAGGCTCACCGGGCGCACCCACATGGTCGCTGCCGACGGCGGGTTCCACGGCCGGACGATGGGCGCGCTGGCCCTCACCGGTCAGCCGGGGAAGCAGGAGCCGTTCCGGCCGCTGCCCGGCGACGTCACGCACGTGGCGTACGGGGACGCCCAGGCGCTGCGGGCCGCGGTGACCACCGACACCGCGCTGGTCGTCATCGAGCCGATCCAGGGCGAGAACGGTGTCGTCGTGCCGCCCAAGGGCTATCTGGAGGCCGCCCGGGAGATCACCCGGGCGACCGGCGCCCTGCTCGTCCTGGACGAGGTGCAGACCGGCGTCGGCCGCTGCGGGCACTGGTTCGAGCACCAGGCCCACCAAGGAGTCGAGCCGGACATCGTCACCCTGGCCAAGGGGCTGGGCGGCGGCCTCCCGATCGGCGCGACGATCGCCTTCGGGCCGACGGCCGACCTCCTGGAGCCGGGGCACCACGGCACGACGTTCGGCGGCAACCCGGTCGCCTGCGCCGCCGGGCTCGCCGTCCTGGGCACCCTCGCCGCGGACGGGGCGCTCGATCACGTCAAGCGGCTCGGGGAGAAGATCCGCGACGGCGTCGAAGCGCTGGGACACCCGCTGGTCTCCCACGTCCGCGGCCGCGGCCTGCTGCTGGGTATCGTGCTCACCGGACCCCTCGCACCGCAGGTGCAGCAGGCGGCCCAGGGAGCCGGCCTCCTGGTGAACGCGCCCGCCCCCGATGTCGTACGGCTCATGCCGCCGCTGATCATCGGAGACGCGGAGGTGGACGCGTTCCTGGAGATCCTGCCGAGCGCTCTCGACGCGGCACACGGGGACGGACGATCCGGAGCATGAGCCTCCGGAGAATGAGGCGACGACGATGACCGAGGCGCAGGAAACCGAGCAGGGCGGACCGTCCGTGCCGCAGACCCGCACCGCCCGCCACCGCCGGATCGTGGACATCCTGAACCGGCAGCCGGTCCGGTCGCAGAGCCAGCTCGCCAAGCTGCTCGCCGACGACGGGTTGAGCGTCACCCAGGCGACCCTCTCCCGCGACCTCGACGAGCTCGGCGCGGTCAAGATCCGCAACACCGGCGGCGAGCTGATCTACGCGGTGCCGAGCGAGGGCGGTTTCCGCACCCCGCAGGCGCCGCTGGGCGGGTCGGCGAAGGAGGAGCGGATGCGCAGGCTCTCGGCCGAACTGCTCATCTCGGCGGAGGCCTCCGCCAACCTCGTGGTGCTGCGGACCCCGCCGGGCGCGGCCCAGTTCCTCGCCTCGGCCATCGACCAGGCCGAACTGCACGACATCCTCGGCACCATCGCGGGCGACGACACGCTGATGCTCATCAGCCGCGACCCGAACGGCGGCCAGGCGCTCGCCGACCATCTGCTGCGCCTCGCCCAGAACGACCGCTGAGCGGCCCCGTCCAGCGGCCGGTCAGTAGCGGGTGATCGCGGTCGGGCCCGACGAGGTCCCGACCGCGATGTGCGGCCGGCGCGCCGGCCGCGCCCAGGCCAGGATCTCGGCCATGGCGTCCGCCGGCACGGAGACGCAGCCGGCGGTCGCCCCGCGCCCGTTCACATGCAGGAAGATCCCCGCGCCCCGGCCGCGCACCGGGCGGTCGTAGTTGAAGCCGATCACCAGCGCCCGGGCGTACTGCGTGCCGTAGGAGACCAGGTGCTCGGCCTCCTCCGCGCGGCAGTCGGCGGGCCGCGGCTCCACCCACCGGTTGTACGCCCGCGAGGCGTTGTCCTGGCACCACCAGGAGTCCGGGCCCACCGCGCGGTAGGGGTACGTCGACCCGGCCGGGGCCTTGTCGACGCCGAAGGCGTACGGAAGGTCGTACAGGCCGGTGGGCGTGGTGCCGGCGCCCTGCTCCCGGGTGCTCCCCTCGACCAGCCCTCCCGACCCGAAGCGCGCGGGCGCCGATCCGGCTTCTGCCCACCGCCCCCCGCGCCGCTCCCACCAGGTCACCGTGCCCGTGGTCGAGCCGGTGTGCGGGGCCTCCGCGGTGATCAGCTGGGAGCCGCCGCCCGTGTCGGCCATCCGGTCGGGCAGGGGAGGGGCGTCGGCCCGCCCGGCCCCGAGGGACCCGGCCAGGGCGAGGAGCGCGGCGACGGCCGCCAGTGGTCTGCGCATGCTCCGGACCGTACGGCGAGCGGGCCGCGCGCCCCACCGGGCCTGCTCCGAACGGCCCAGCGGCCCCCTGCGGCAGGTGCGGGCGGCGACCGCTTCCCCGCTCCGACCCGCCCCTTTGACAAACCATACAGAGGACTGCATAGTTATACCCATCAGTGATTGCACCGTAAGGAGAAACCCGTGACCGAGCGCGTCGTACTCGCCTACTCGGGCGGCCTGGACACCTCCGTCGCCATCGGCTGGATCGCCGAGGAGACGGGCGCCGAGGTCATCGCCGTCGCCGTGGACGTCGGCCAGGGCGGCGAGGACCTGGACGTCATCCGCAAGCGCGCGCTCGCCTGCGGTGCCGTCGAAGCCGAGGTCGCGGACGCCAAGGACGAGTTCGCCGAGGAGTACTGCCTCCCGGCGATCAAGGCCAACGCCCTCTACATGGACCGCTACCCGCTGGTCTCGGCCCTCTCGCGGCCGACGATCGTCAAGCACCTCGTCGCCGCCGCCCAGAAGCACGGCGCCGGGATCGTCGCCCACGGCTGCACCGGCAAGGGCAACGACCAGGTCCGCTTCGAGGCCGGCATCTCCGCGCTCGGACCCGACCTGAAGTGCATCGCCCCGGTCCGCGACTACGCGATGACCCGGGACAAGGCGATCGCCTTCTGCGAGGAGAAGAACCTCCCGATCGCGACCACCAAGAAGTCCCCGTACTCCATCGACCAGAACGTCTTCGGGCGCGCCGTCGAGACGGGGTTCCTCGAGGACATCTGGAACGCGCCGATCGAGGACATCTACGAGTACACCTCGAACCCGGCCGCCCCGCGCGAGGCCGACGAGGTCGTCATCTCCTTCGAGGAAGGCGTGCCGGTCGCGATCGACGGCCGCCCCGTCACCGTCCTCCAGGCGATCCAGCAGCTCAACGAGCGCGCCGGCGCCCAGGGCGTCGGCCGGATCGACATGGTCGAGGACCGGCTCGTGGGCATCAAGTCCCGCGAGGTGTACGAGGCGCCCGGCGCGATCGCGCTGATCACCGCCCACCAGGAGCTGGAGAACGTCACCGTCGAGCGCGAACTGGCCCGCTACAAGCGGCAGGTCGAGCAGCGCTGGGGCGAGATGGTCTACGACGGCCTGTGGTTCTCCCCGCTCAAGCGCGCGCTCGACGGCTTCATCAACGAGGCCAACCAGCACGTCACCGGTGACATCCGGATGACCCTGCACGCCGGCCGTGCCGTCGTCACGGGCCGCAGGTCCGACGCGTCGCTGTACGACTTCAACCTCGCCACCTACGACTCGGGCGACACCTTCGACCAGTCCAAGGCGCAGGGCTTCATCGAGCTGTTCGGCCTCTCGGCCAAGATCGCGGCCAAGCGCGACCTCGCCTGACCCCCCTTCGTTGAACAGCCGCCTCCCCGTCCTCCGCGGCGGGGAGGCGGACGCATATCCGTCCCCTGGCCTTTGAGGAGCACGCAGTGAGCAGCAACAACGGTGACGTCCGGCTCTGGGGCGCGCGATTCGCCGACGGACCGGCAAAGGCGCTGGCCAAGCTGTCGGCCTCCGTCCACTTCGACTGGCGGCTCGCGCCCTACGACATCGCCGGCTCCCGCGCCCACGCCCGCGTCCTCACGAAGGCGGGCCTGCTCACCCAGGACGAGCTGGCCCGGATGACCGCCGGTCTCGACCAGCTCGAAGCGGACGTCTCCGACGGGTCCTTCACCGGCACCATTGCCGACGAGGACGTCCACACCGCGCTGGAGCGCGGGCTGCTGGAGCGCCTCGGCCCCGACCTCGGCGGAAAACTGCGGGCCGGCCGCTCGCGCAACGACCAGATCGCCACGCTCTTCCGGATGTACCTGCGCGACCACGCCCGGATCATCGGCTCTCTGATCGCCGACCTCCAGAGCGCGCTCGTCGGCCTGGCGGAGGCCCACCCGGACGTCGCGATGCCCGGCCGGACCCATCTCCAGCACGCCCAGCCCGTGCTCTTCGCCCACCACGTGCTCGCCCACGTCCAGTCCCTGTCCCGGGATGCCGAACGGCTGCGCCAGTGGGACGAGCGGACGGCCGTCTCCCCGTACGGCTCCGGGGCCCTCGCCGGGTCCTCGCTCGGACTCGACCCGGAGGCGGTCGCCGCCGACCTGGGCTTCCAGCACGGTTCGGTCGCCAACTCGATCGACGGCACCGCCTCGCGGGACTTCGTCGCGGAGTTCGCGTTCATCACCGCGATGATCGGCGTGAACCTCTCCCGGATCGCGGAGGAGGTCATCATCTGGAACACGAAGGAGTTCTCCTTCGTCACCCTGCACGACGCCTTCTCCACCGGCTCCTCGATCATGCCCCAGAAGAAGAACCCGGACATCGCGGAGCTGGCCCGCGGCAAGTCCGGCCGCCTCATCGGCAATCTGACCGGGCTGCTCGCCACGCTCAAGGCGCTCCCGCTCGCGTACAACCGCGACCTCCAGGAGGACAAGGAGCCCGTCTTCGACTCCTGCGACCAGCTCGAAGTCCTGCTGCCCGCCTTCACCGGCATGATGGCCACCCTCACCGTCAACCGTGAGCGCATGGAGGAGCTGGCCCCGGCGGGCTTCTCGCTCGCCACCGACATCGCGGAGTGGCTGGTCAGGCAGGGCGTCCCGTTCCGGGTGGCGCACGAGGTGGCCGGCGCGTGCGTCAAGGAGTGCGAGCGCCACGGCATCGAGCTCGACCAGCTCACCGACGAGCAGTTCGCCAGGATCTCCGAGCACCTCACCCCGGAGGTCCGCACGGTCCTGAACGTGCGAGGAGCGCTCGCCTCCCGCAGCGGCCGGGGCGGAACGGCCCCCTCCGCCGTCGCCGTACAGCTCGCCGAGGTGAAGGACGACCTGGCCGCCCAGCACGCCTGGGCGTCGGCACGGCAGTAGCGACCGCCCCCCGGGCAGAGGTCGACGGGCCCCCGGGCGCCCCGGGGGCGCCCGGGGGCCGGCCGGAGGGACGCGCCGCGCGGGCCGGTTCGGGTCGGGTGTACGAACGGTGTCGCGGGCTACGTTCACCCGGGTAGGAGTCTTCAGACCCCCGACCCAGAGGAGCCCGCGATGCCCTTCGCCGCCCTGGCCGCCGCGACGACCCCGACCGCCCACATCGGTCTCGGCCTGGCCGCCGTCGGGAGGCCCGGCTACATCAACCTCCACCGAGACCGGGACCTGCCCGCCGACCGCAGCGTCGACGCCCTGCGCGACCGCACCCACGAACTGCTGGACGCGGCCTACGCGCAGGGCGTCCGGTATGTCGACACGGCCCGCTCCTACGGGCGGGCCGAGGAGTTCCTCGGCGAGTGGCTCGACGCCCGGCCCGCGTTCACCGACCTGGTCGTCGGCAGCAAGTGGGGCTACACCTACACCGCCGACTGGAACGTCCAGGCGCAGGCCCACGAGGTCAAGGACCACAGCCTCGACGCCTTCGAACGCCAGCACGCCGAGACCCGGGCCCTCCTCGGCGACCGGCTCGCCCTCTACCAGGTCCACTCGGTCACCCCGGACAGCCCGGCCCTCACCGACCAGGAGCTGCAGAGGCGTCTCGCGGCCCTGGCCGCCGACGGGGTCTCCGTCGGCCTCTCCACCAGCGGGCCCGCCCAGGCCGACGCGATCCGGGCCGCGCTCGCCGTCAGGGTCGACGGCGAACGCCTCTTCCGTACCGTCCAGGCCACCTACAACGCCCTGGAGACCTCCGCCGGGGCAGCGCTCGCCGAGGCGCACGACGCCGGGCTCACCGTGATCGTCAAGGAAGGGCTGGCCAACGGCCGCCTGGCCGGCGACCAGGCGCCCGCCGTCGTCCAGGAGATCGCCGCCGACGCCGGCGTGGGCGGCGACGCGGTCGCCCTCGCCCTGATCCTGCACCAGCCCTGGGCCGGGGTGGTCCTGTCCGGGGCGGCCACGGTCCAGCAGCTCGCCGGTAACCTGCACGCCGCCGTCGTCGACCTGGACGACGAGCAGCGGGCCCGGCTCGACGCCCTCGTCGAGGAGCCCGAGGCCTACTGGCGCCACCGGGCGAGCCTGCCCTGGGGCTGAACCGGTCCGGGCGGCCCCGGCCAGGTTCAGGTGCTCGTGAGGACGACGAGCCGCTGGGTCGCCCGGGTCATCGCCACATAGCGGTCGACCGCCCCCGCGACGCCCTCGCCGAACCGGTCCGGGTCCACGAGGACGACCAGATCGAATTCCAGGCCCTTCGACAGCTCCGGCGTCAGCGACCGCACCCGGGGCGTCGCCCGGAACGTGGGGTCGCCGATCACACAGGCGGTCCCGTCGTCGTGCTCGGCCAGCCAGGCGCCGAGCACCGCCTCCAGCTCGTCGGCCGCGCCGTGGGCGACCGGGACGCCGCCGCTGCGGACGGACGTCGGGACGTTGGCGTCCGGGAGCACGGCACGGACGACCGGCTCGGCCTCCGCCATGATCTCCTTCGGGGTGCGGTAGTTGATGGTCAGGGAGGCCAGCGCGATCCGGTCGAACCCGACCCGCTCCAGCCGCTCCCGCCAGCTCTCGGGGAACCCGTGCCGGGCCTGCGCGCGGTCCCCGACGATCGTGAAACTCCTCGACGGGCACCGCGCCAGCAGCATCTGCCACTGGGCGTCGGACAGCTCCTGGGCCTCGTCCACGACGACGTGGGCGAAGGGCCCGGCGAGCAGATCGGCCTCGGCGCCGTCCGCTCCGCCGTCGCCGTCGACCAGGGCGTCCTGGAGGTCCCGGCCGTGCAGCATCGCCAGCGCGCCCTCGCCGTCGGCGTCCGCGTCGACCAGGGTCTCGTCCGCGAGCAGGCTGTCGATGACCTGCGCCATGTGCGCGCGCTCGGCGGCGACGGCGGCGTTCCGCCGACGTCTGCGCCGTGACGCCTCCGGGTCCCCGAGCCGCTGCCGGGCCGCGTCCAGGATCGGCAGGTCGGACACCGTCCAGGCGTGCGCGTCCGCCCGCTGGAGGCGTCCGACCTCCTCCGGGCTCAGCCAGGGCGCGCACCTGCGCAGGTAGGCGGGCACCGACCAGAGGTCCCCGACGAGGTCGGCCGCCTCCAGCAGGGGCCACGCGCGGTCGAAGGCCGCGAACAGCTCCCTGTTGTGCCGCAGCGACCGGCGCAGCGACTCCTGGGGGGCGTCGCCGTCGTGCTTGTCCACCAGGATCGTGAGGAGCTCCTCCCAGACCTGGTCGCGTGCCTCGTTGTGCTGGGCCCCGGGGCCCGCGGCCTCGAACGCCGAGGCCCAGTCGGCGGGGCTCAGCCAGACGTCGGACCAGTGGGTCTCCACCAGCAGCCCCTCCGCCGGCGGCTCCTCGTAGAACCGCACGGCCGGCTCGACCGCTTTCACCAGCTCCGCGGACGCCTTCAGGCGGGCCACCTCCGCATCGGCCTCGACCGTCGCGGCGGCCCCCTCGGCGACGAGGTCGCGCAGGGTGCAGGTCCGCACGCCCTCCTCCCCGAGGCTCGGCAGGACATCGGAGACGTATCCCAGATAGGGCTCGTGCGGGCCGACGAACAGCACCCCGCCCCGCCGGTGGCCGACACGGGGGTCGGCGTGCAGGAGGTACGCCGAACGGTGCAGGGCCACGACGGTCTTCCCCGTGCCAGGCCCGCCGTCCACGACGAGCGCGCCCCGCGAGCCGGCGCGGATGACGGCGTCCTGGTCGGCCTGGATGGTGCCGAGCACATCGCGCATCCGCGCGGAGCGGTTCTCGCCCAGGCCGGCGATGAACGCCGACTGGTCGTCGAGCGCGGCGCGCCCGGTGAGCCCGTCCGGGGTGAACACCTCGTCCCAGTAGTCGCTGACCCGGCCGCCGGCCCACCGGTACCTCCGGCGGCTCGCCAGCCCCATCGGGCGGGCGTGGGTGGCTCCGAAGAACGGCTCCGCCGCGGGCGAACGCCAGTCGATCAGCAGCCGCCGGCCCGTGCTGTCGGTCAGTCCGAGCCGTCCGACGTACAAGGGGTCACCGCCGTCCGCGCCGACCATGCGACCCAGGCACAGGTCCAGGCCGAAGCGGCGCAGGGTGCGCAGGCGGGCGGTCAGCCGGTGGATCTCCGCGTCCCGGTCCATCGCCTGTCGGCTCGCCCCGCCGGGGGCCCGGCGCTCGGCGGCCAGGCGGTACGTCAGCTCGGCGATGGACTGGTCGAGGCACTGGGCGATGGCGGCGAAGTGCTGCTCGTCAGCGGCGATCAGGGCCGGGTCGGCCTTGGGGGAGAGACGGTCGGGGAGGTCGAAGGCGCTGGAGGTCAGGGGCTTCACGGCGTCGGTTCCGTTCTGGGGCGCGGGTCGTCCCGGTCCAGGGCGAGGGGACCGGGGGAGGGGAGGGTCCGGGAGTACGGCGGCCGGGCGGCGGCCGGCATGCTCAGCCGACGGGCGCGCCGAACCAGCGCGCCAACGCGTCGAGCAGGCCGGACCCGTCCTCGCCGGCCCACGCCACGTGGCCGTCCGGCCGCAGCAGCACGGCTGGCGCGCCCAGCTCCGCGCCGACGTCCACCACGTGGTCGACCCGGTCCGACCAGCCCGCCGCCGACAGCCCGCCGGTCCGGTCGAGCAGCAGCCCGCGACCGTCGTGCATGAGCTCGTAGAGGCGGCGGCCCCGCCCCAGCGGGACGTCCCGCAGGCGCCGGCCGAGCAGCTCATGGCCCTCGCCGAGGTCGTAACGGACGTCGAGGGCGGTGATCATGCCGGTCACGTACCGGTTCACCTCCTCGAAGTCCATCAGCTTCGAGAACAGCTCCCGCAGCGCGGTCGCCCCCGGGTCGCTCCCGAGCAGCGTGATCTGCGCCCGCGTGTTGTCCAGCACACGGGCCCCCACCGGGTGCCTTTCCGCGTGGTAGGTGTCCAGGAGCCCTTCCGGCGCCCAGCCGTTGACCGCGGCCGCCAGCTTCCAGCCCAGGTTGAACGCGTCCTGCACACCGAGGTTGAGCCCCTGCCCGCCGGTCGGCGGGTGGATGTGCGCGGCGTCGCCGGCCAGCAGCACCCGGCCCACCCGATAGCGCTCCGCCTGCCGGGTGGCGTCGCCGAACCGGGACAGCCAGCGGGGCGAGTGGACGCCGAAGTCGGTGCCCGCGACGTCCCGCAGCCGCTGCGTGAACTCCTCCAGGGTCGGTGCGGCGGCCGCACGGTCCGCGGACACCTGGACGGCGGGCACGATGACGCGGAAAGTCCCGTCCCCGTTGGGGATGGCGCCGAACCGCAACTGCGTTCTGCGCACCTCCTCGACGACGGCGGCGACCGTCGCCGGGTCCTCCGCCATCTCCAGGTCGCCCAGCCATGTCTCGACCGTGGCGGGCTCGCCGGGAAAGGCGACGCCGAGCAGTCTGCGCACCGTGCTGCGGCCGCCGTCGCACCCGACGAGGTAGCGCGAGCGCAGACGCGTGCCGTCGGCCAGCTCCACCGTCACCCCCTCCTCGTCCTGGCTCAGCCCGGCCACGGCGCAGCCGCGCCGGAGGTCGGCGCCGAGTTCGACGGCCCGCTCGCCGAGCAGCCGTTCGGTCACCGGCTGAAGGGTGGACAGTCCGTACGGGTGCGCGGTGTCCAGCCGGTCCGGCCAGGGCTTGGGGATGCCGCCGAACATACCGCCCACCTGGAACTTCTCGCTGACCGCGAGGAACCGGTCCAGCAGCCCGCGCTGGTCCATCACCTCGACGCTGCGCGCGTGCAGGCCGCGCCCCCGGGACTCCGGGGTCGGCTCGGCCAGCTTCTCCAGTACGACCGTCCGCACGCCGGCCAGTCGCAGTTCACAGGCCAGCATCAAGCCGGTCGGCCCACCGCCCGCAATGATCACGTCGATCATCGTTCGTTCCCGCTTTCGTCGATGTTTCCAGGAAGCCGGACCCGTGGGCCCGGGCTTCGGCCGACGATTCTGCGGCACATGGGGGGCCTTGCCGCAAGGCCCCCCATGCGCTATAAGTTAAGAGTGGCAAGGAGTGGGTTCTCCTCCAACCGCCTCTCTTCTCCCTCCTCCCGCTGCGCGATGCGCTCGTGCCGTGCGCCTCCGTGGCGCGTGACCGCGAGGCCGAGCCGGTCGTGGGCGGCGCGGGCGTTATCGGCATTGCCCCCCGCCGACAGGCGTGCACCGTTCGGCCCCCGCGGTCCCGCCCGGGGCCCGGAGTTCCCTCGATGAGACGTATCTGTCTCATGTGGAATATGCTCGTCTCATGACTCTGGATCGTGAGCAGGTGCTGCGCAGCGCGGCCGCCCTGCTGACCCACAAATCGACCGCCACCATGGACGAGGTCGCCAAGGCCGCGGGCATCGGGCGGGCCACCCTCCACCGCCACTTCGCCGGGCGCGACGCCCTGGTGAAAGCACTGGAGGATCTCGGCATCCAGGAGTTCGAGGCGGCCCTCGACGCCGCCCGGCTCGACGAAGGCACCTCAGAGGAGGCGCTGCGGCGCCTCATCGCCGCCGTCGAGCCCAGCGCCGGTCTGCTGTCCTTCCTCGTCACCGAGAACCAGCTCTTCGAGGGCGACGAGATCAACGAGGGCTGGAGCCGGGCCGACGCCCGGGTCTCGGCCTTCTTCCAGCGCGGCCAGGAACGCGGCGAGTTCCGTATCGACCTCACCCCCGCCTGGCTGACCGAGGCCGTCTACGGGCTCGTCGGCAGCTGTGCGTGGGCCGTCCAGGTGGGCCGGGTCGCCGCGCAGGACTTCCAGCACATGATCGTCGAGCTGCTGCTCGGCGGAGCCCGCCGGAGCGTGGAGCGATGACCAGTGCCGACCGGCAGCCCGACGCCAGGGACGCCACGCACCGCCCGGGACGGTGGATCGCCCTCGCCGTGCTCGTACTCGCCGTGCTGCTGGTGGCCGTCGACGCCACCGTCCTCGGGCTCGCCACCCCGTTCCTCAGCGAGGACCTCGCGCCCACCGGCAATCAGCTGCTGTGGATCGGGGACGTCTACTCCTTCGTCATCGCCGGCATGCTCGTCTCGATGGGCAGCCTCGGCGACCGCATCGGCCGCAAGAAGCTGCTGCTGACCGGAGCCGTCGCCTTCGGCGCGGTCTCCGTTCTCAACGCCTACGCGACCACGCCCGAGATGATGATCGTGGCGCGGGCGCTGCTCGGCGTCGCGGGCGCCACCCTGATGCCGTCCACCCTGGCCCTGATCCGCAACCTCTTCCACGATCCGCGTGAGCGCAGCCTCGCGATCGGCATCTGGGGCGCGATGGCCTCGGCCGGCGCGGCGGTCGGCCCCGTCGTCGGCGGGTTCCTGCTGGAACACTTCTGGTGGGGCTCGGTCTTCCTGATCAACCTGCCGGTGATGGCGGTGCTCGTCGTCGTCGGCGTCAAGCTGATCCCCGAGTCGAAGAACCCCGCCCCCGGCCCCTGGGACCTGCTCAGCGTCTGTCTCTCGCTGGTCGGGATGATCGGAGTCGTGTACGCCATCAAGGAGACGGCCTCGCACGGGACGAGCTGGGAGGCCGGTGCGGCGGCGGTCCTCGGCGTGGCGGCCCTCACCTGGTTCGTCCGCAGGCAACTGCGGCTGCCCGCGCCCCTGCTGGACATGCGGCTCTTCCACCACCGGGGCTTCTCCGGCGCGGTCCTCGCCGACCTGCTGACCATCCTCGGCCTGTCCGGACTGGTCTTCTTCCTCTCCCAGTTCCTGCAACTGGTGCAGGGCCGGGGCCCGCTGGAGGCCGGCCTCGCCGAACTCCCCGCCGCCATCGGCGCGGTGACCGCAGGCCTGCTGGCCGGATACGCGGCCCGCCGGTTCTCCGTCCGCTCGGTGGTCGCGGGCGGACTCGCCGCTGTCGGGCTGGCGCTGGGGACGGTGACCCTGCTCGACCAGCACACCGGCTACCCGCTGCTCGGATCGATGCTGCTGGTCGTCGGCGTCGGCGCCGGGTTCTCCTTCACCGTCACCGCCGACGTCATCCTCTCCAGCGTCCCCCAGGAACAGGCGGGCTCCGCGTCCGCCGTCTCCGAGACGGCGTACGAACTCGGCGCGGCCCTCGGCATCGCCCTGCTCGGCTCCATCGTCACCGGCGTCTACCGGGGCTTCGCGACCCCCTCCGGCATCCCCGCCGACGTCGAGGCCGCCGCCCACGAGTCGCTGGGCGGAGCGGTCGAAGCCGCCACCGCCCTCCCCGCGGCCCAGGCCGCCCCCTTGGTCTCCGCGGCCCAGGAGGCCTTCGTCGAGGGGCTGCGGTCCGCCGCGGGCGTGGGGTCGGCCGTGCTGCTGGCGGCGGCCGTCGCCGCCTGGTTCCTGCTGCGGGGCCAGAAGCTGGAGGACGGCATCGAGCACCCCTGACCGTCACCGCCACGGCGGCACGCGGAAGGGCCCGCGTC
>NZ_JBBBEN010000088.1:77606-98919 GCF_037137275.1 Streptomyces pratensis
ACCGGGGACGCGGGCCCTTCCGCGGGAGCCGAGGGTCAGGCCGCCTTGGCCTTGGTCGCGTACATGTCCACGTACTCCTGGCCGGACAGCCGCATCACCTCGGTCATCACCGAGTCGGTCACCGCCCGCAGGACGTAGCGGTCGCGGTCCATGCCCTCGTAGCGCGAGAACTCCATCGGCTCGCCGAAGCGCACCGTGACCTTGCCCGGGCGGGGCAGCCCCGCGCCGCCCGGCTGAAGCTTGTCGGTCCCGATCATCGCGAACGGGACCACCGGCGCGCCCGTCATCAGCGTGAGCCGCGCGATGCCCGTACGGCCCCGGTAGAGCCGGCCGTCGGGGGAGCGGGTGCCCTCCGGGTAGATCGCGAAGACCTGCCCCTCCTCCAGCACCCGGCGCCCGGTCATCAGCGCCGCGACGCCGCCCCGGCCGCCGTCCCGGTCCACCGGGATCATGCCGCAGCCGGTGAAGAACCAGGCCATCAGCCGGCCCTTGAGCCCCTTGCCCGTGACGTACTCGTCCTTGCCGATGTAGAACACCGGCCGGTCGCAGCAGATCGGCATGATCATCGAGTCGATGAACGTGAGGTGGTTGCCCGCGAGGATCACCGGCCCGGTCCCTGGGATGTTCTGTGCGCCCTCCACCTGGGGGCGGAACAGCAGGCGCAGAAGCGGTCCGAGCACTGCCTTGATGACCGTGAGACGGGACAACGGTTCCTCCGGTGTCGTGGCCGGGCCGGCCGCGGTGGAAAGGGGAACGGGCGGTGGCCGGTGCCGACGGGTGATGGTCGGTGCAGGTGAGGACGATACTCGCGGGTATGGGCTGATCGCACATCGGGTTCACGAAGTGGTTACGCGGTGTTGACGCGTGTTTCCGCCACGTTGGCCCTCGATCCGCCCCCGCGTACGCCTGTCGGCCTACGATCAGGCCCGCCCGGCCGGCCCTGGACACCACGAAGCGAGGAGCACATCATGACGGAGCGTGCACGGACGTCCCCCGGCAGGCGGGCCCTTCTGGGCGCCGCGGTTCTCGGCACGGCCGCCTTGAGCGTGCCCGGCGCGGCACACGCAGCCGAGCGGGGCCGCGGACAGGGCGGCCGTGGACCACTGCGCGATCTGCCCGTGCCGACGGTCATCGGCCACCGCGGGGCCAGCGGCTACCGCCCCGAGCACACCCTCGGCTCCTACCAGCTGGCCCTGGACATGGGGGCGCACATCGTCGAGCAGGACCTCGTTCCGACCAAGGACGGTCACCTCGTCTGCCGGCACGAGAACGACATCAGCGCCACCACGGACGTCGCCGACCACCCCGAGTTCGCCGGCCGCAGGACCACCAGGACGATCGACGGCCGTTCGCAGACCGGCTGGTTCACCGAGGACTTCACCCTCGCCGAGCTCAAGACCCTGCGCGCCACGGAGCGCATCCCCGGCAACCGCCCCCACAACACCCTCTACGACGGCCGGTGGACCGTCCCCACCTTCGACGAGGTCCTGCGCTGGGCCGACAAGGAGGGCCGCGAGCGGGGCCGGCCCGTCTGGCTGTACGTGGAGACCAAGCACCCCACGTACTTCCGCTCGCTCGGCCTCGGCCTGGAGGAGCCGCTCGCCCGTCTGCTGCGCCGGCACGGCCGGCACCGCGCGCACTCCCCGCTGATCCTCCAGTCCTTCGAGCCCGGGTCCATCCGGCGGCTGGCGCGCCTGGTCGACACCCCGCGCGTCGTCCTGCTGTCGGGCCCGAGCACGCGCCCCTGGGACTTCGTCGAGTCGGGCGACCCGCGGACCGTCGCCGACCTGGTGACGCCCGCCGGGCTGAAGTGGATCGCCTCGTTCACCCAGGGCATCGGCCCCACCCTCGACCTGGTCATCCCCAGGGACGCCTCGGGCCGGCTCACCGCCCCGACCACCCTGGTCCGGGACGCGCACGCCCGGGGCCTGCTCCTGCACCCGTACACGATGCGCAACGAGAACGCCTTCCTGCCGGCGGACTTCCGGCGCGGCAGCGACCCCAACGCCTACGGCGATGTCTTCGGGGCCTGCGCCGCGTACTTCGCCACCGGCATCGACGGCCTCTTCTGCGACCACCCGGACACCGCCCTGCTCGCGGCGGCCGACGTGGCGGGACGCTGACCTCGCCTAGGAGACCACCACGGCGGTCGGCGCGGGGCGGCGGTCCGGTTCCGCTCCGGCGGCCGGGCCGCCCCGAGGCGTCAGCCGCCGGCCCCGCCATGCCCCGGTCGGGTGGCGCGGCCGTGTCCGTGGCAACCAGCCGCCGCCGCGGCACGTCCGCCGGGGCATGACGCTCATCGATCACGACCCGCGGCCGGCCCCGGCCGCCGACCTCCTCGTACGCGCACTGCACCCCCTGATCAGGGCGGAGGCGGGGGCCGAGGCCCCCGCGGCCGGACTCGACCCCGCCGACCTGGAACAGGCCGTCTGGGTGCGGCTGCTGGAGCGCCCCGGCGCCGGACCGCCTCCCGACGCCGCCCGCTGGGTGCGCGACACCGTCCGCGCCGAGGCCCGCCGCGGTCGACGCAGGGCCCACCGAGAACGCCCCTACGCCGCGGCCGAACCCGCGGCGGGCCCGGCCGGCTGCCCGGAACGCGCCGCGCTCGGGGCGGCCGAACGCCGGGCGCTGCGCGCGGCGGTGGCCCGGCTGCCCGGCCGCTGCCCCCGGCTGCTGGAGGCGATGCTCGCTCCCGGCGATCCCACCTACCGGGAAATCGCAGGGGAGTTGGGTATGTCACAGGGGAGTTTGGGGCCGATCCGTTCCCGTTGCCTTGGATGTCTGCGCAGAATGCTCGCGGCGGAGGTTGTCGCTCCCGAACTGAGGGGAAGGGAGCGGTAGGCAACCGGCGGAACAGGTGAGCGGGAGGCGTGCACACATGGGCATGAGCGTGACCATTTCGGCGGCGACGGCACAGGACGTCGAGCAGATCTTCAGACTCCAGTACCTCTGCTTCCAGCGCGAGGCGGAGCTGTACGACAACTACCGGATCGACCCGCTCGTCCAGAGCCTCGACTCGCTGCGTGCCGAAGTCGCCGACGACCTGGTGTTCGTGGCCCGGCTCGGCGACGAAGTCGTCGGCTCGGTACGCGGGTTCACCGACCCGGACGGCACGGGTCGGATCGGCAAGCTCTGCGTGCACCCCCGCCTCCAGGGGCACGGCCTCGGGGCGCGTCTCCTGCTCGCCGCCGAGTCGGCGCTCTCCGCCCAGCGGGCGGCGACCCGCTACCGGCTGCACACCGGCCACCGCAGCGAGAACAACCTGCGGCTCTACCGGCGGGCGGGGTACGCCCAGGTCGGAGACGTCACCGGGGCGGACGGCGTCCGGCTCATCCTGCTGGAGAAGGACGCCGCGGAGAAGGCCTACGTGGCCAGCGCCTGACCGGCCCGCGCGTCACACCGATTTCGCGCGGCGCAGCCAGATCATCCCGGTGACCGGAAGGATCACCGGGATGAACAGGTAGCCCATCCCGAAGTCCGACCACACCGTCGCGTCCGGGAAGGCGGCCGGCTCTGCCAGCGTCCACGCGCCGACGACCAGCACCCCGAGCAGCTCGGCGGCGCAGCACACCAGCGCCGCGCGGCGGGCCTTCTCGCCCCCGCGCACCAGCGAGTACGTGATGAAGCCGTACACCACGGCCGCGATGGCCGACAGGACGTACGCCAGCGGAGCCCGGTCGAAGTCGATGATCATCTGCACGATCGAGCGCGAGGCCGCCGCGACCGTGAACACCCCGTAGAACCAGACGAGGACCCGGCCGGGGCCGGCGCCCAGCTCGAAGGACGGCTTCGCCGCGGAGTCCGTCCCGGGGCGTTCGGTGTCGCTCACGTCAGTTTCCCCAGATGTCGTAAAGCCGGACTTCCAGCACCGCCAGCACGACCGCCCCCGCCGCCACGGTCACCGAACCCCAGCGGGTCCGCTCGGCCAGGGACAGGAATCCCGCCGCCGGCACGGCCGCGAACGAACCGATCAGATAGGCGATGAACACCGCCATTCCCTGCTCCGGCCGCTCCCCGCGTGCCAGCTGCACGACGCCCACCGCCAACTGGGCCAGCGCCAGGACGGACACGACGGCCATCCCGATGAAGTGCCAGTCCTTCGTCGGCTGGTCCCGGTAGGCGGCGTGTCCGCACCAGGCGGCGAGGGCGAGCGCGGTCACGGCGACCGCGACCGTCAGGGCGTCGAGCATGTAGTGAGGGTATTACGGACGGAACGCCCGCCCGCGTGCGGCCCCGGCCCGGCCCGGCTCCCGCCCCGCCCGGTGCGCTGCCGCGTACGCCCGCCGCCCGGCGTCGGGGGACCGGTGGCCGCTCCGGCCGCGGCGATGGTGGCCTTGCCCACAACCGGCGGATGCCATTCCGCTTCCCCGGCGCCCCGGCCGTCTCCCGTTCATCCGGCGGGAACCCCTGTCGGTGCAGGTCACGGGCGTGCGCAGGGGAGGTCGCGGGGGAGTGGAAGGCGGCGGGGCGAGCCATCCAGCACTGTCCGCTATGCGGACAAGCGGGATCGTGGAGGCGTCACGTCTGTTTTACTTGCCCCATGACCACGACGAGCAGCCGCACCCTTGCGACCGAGGCGATCAGCACGCCCGGTGCTCGTTGTATGTGTCGAATGCGCGCCTTCTGAGGGCCCCCGCCTGAGCCTCGCGCCCCGAAGCGAGACCGAGCCTGCGCCGTTTGCACCCAGTGGAACGAGCCTGCCCACGCATGCGCCGCACCCCGGCCGACCGCCGGGCCCAGCCATGCCGAGACCCCCGGCCGACCGGCCCGGCCCGTCTCTTCAGACGTACGCCCCGTGCCCGGCGGACACCGCGCCGCGCACTCGACAGCGACGGAAACCCTGTGATCACCACGACGGGCCTCACGAAGGTCTACCAGGCGCGCGACCGTGAGGTCACCGCGCTCGACGGCGTCGACCTGCACGTCCGCGAAGGCGAGGTGTACGGCGTCATCGGACAGAGCGGCGCCGGGAAGTCCTCCCTGATCCGCTGCGTCAACCTCCTGGAGCGTCCCACCTCCGGCACCGTGGAGGTGGCGGGCCAGGACCTCACCGCCCTCGCCGGTCGCGGCCGGCGGGCGAGCACCGGGCTGCGACGGGCGCGGACCCGCATCGGCATGGTCTTCCAGCACTTCAACCTGCTGGACTCCCGCACGGTGCTGGACAACGTGGAACTGCCCCTGGAGATCCTCGGGGCCCCGGGCCCGGAGCGCACCCGCAAGGCCCGCGAACTGCTCGACCTGGTGGGCCTCGCCGACAAGGCGAAGGCCTACCCCGGCCAGCTCTCCGGGGGCCAGAAGCAGCGCGTGGGCATCGCCCGCGCCCTGGCCGGCGACCCCAAGGTGCTGCTCTCCGACGAGGCGACCTCGGCACTCGACCCCGAGACCACCCGCTCCATCCTCCAGCTGCTGCGCGACCTCAACCAGCAGCTCGGCCTGACCGTCCTGCTCATCACCCACGAGATGGACGTCGTCAAGACCGTCTGCGACTCCGCCGCGCTCATGCGGCGCGGCCGGATCGTCGAGTCCGGGACCGTCGGCGAACTCCTCGCCACCCCCGGCTCCGAACTCGCCCAGGAGCTGTTCCCGGTCGGCGGCGCGGCCCGCGGCCCGGACAGCACGGTCGTCGACGTCACCTTCCACGGGGAATCGGCCTCCCAGCCGGTCATCTCCCAGCTCTCCCGCACCTACAACATCGACATATCGATCCTCGGCGCGGCGATGGACACCGTCGCCGGCAACCAGATCGGCCGGATGCGCATCGAGCTGCCCGGCCGCTTCGAGGAGAACGTCGTGCCGATCGGCTTCCTGCGAGAGCAGGGACTCCAGGCCGAGGTCGTCCAGCCCGAGGCCTTTGCGAAGACGTCTGCCGCTCCGCTCACCAAGGAGGTCGTCAAGTGACCTGGTCCGAAATGCAGCCGCTGCTGACCCAGGGCACCGTCGACACCCTCTACATGGTGCTCTGGTCGGCGCTCGTCACCGTCCTCGCCGGCCTGCCTCTCGGCGTCCTGCTGGTCCTCACCGACAAGGGCGGACTGCTCCGGAACACCGTGGTGAACAAGGTGGTCGGCGCGATCGTGAACATCGGCCGCTCGCTGCCGTTCATCATCCTGCTGATCGCCCTGATCCCGTTCACCACCTGGGTCGTCGGCACCTTCATCGGCCCCACCGCGATGATCGTGCCGCTCGCCGTCGGCGCGATCCCGTTCTTCGCCCGGCTCGTCGAGACGGCGATCAGGGAGGTTGACCACGGGCTGGTCGAAGCGGTCCAGTCGATGGGCGGCTCCGTCCCCACGATCGTCCGCAAGGTGCTCCTGCCCCAGGCCCTGCCCTCGCTGGTGTCCGGCGTCACCACCACCCTCATCGTGCTCATCGGCTACTCCGCGATGGCCGGTGCGGTCGGCGGCGAAGGACTCGGCTCCAAGGCCGTCACCTACGGATTCCAGCGCTTCGACAACCAGTTCATGCTGATCACCGTCGCGTTGCTGGTCGTCATCGTCACCGTGATCCAGCTGATCGGCGACCTCGCCGTCAGGCTGCTGGCCCGCCGGGGCCGTACCGCCGCCTGACGCCTCGTACTCCCCCTCCCCAGCGGACTCTTCGTCCGCGCCGAGAGCCCGGGCCCCTTGTCCGGGCGCCACACATCACCATCGGAAAGAGGCACTCATCGTGCGTAAGAACACCAGGATCACCGCCGCCGCCGCGACCGCCGCCCTCGCCGTCGGCCTCACCGCCTGCGGCACGGACTCCGACCCGGCGTCCTCCAGCAAGGCCGGAGCGGACGCCGACACCTCCCAGGCCCTGGTCGTGGCCGCGTCCCCGACGCCGCACGCCGACATCCTCGACTTCGTCGGGAAGAACCTGGCGGAGAAGGCGGGCCTCAAGCTGGAGGTCAAGGAGTTCACGGACTACGTCCTGCCGAACACCGCCACCCAGAACGGCCAGGTCGACGCCAACTTCTTCCAGCACAAGCCCTACCTGGACGACTTCAACGCGAAGCAGAAGACCACCATCGTCCCGGTCGTCGACGTGCACCTGGAGCCGCTCGGGCTCTACTCCAGGACGGCCAAGAGCCTGAAGGACATCAAGCCCGGCCAGAGCATCGCCGTCCCCAACGACACCACCAACGAAGGCCGCGCGCTCCAGTTGCTCGCCGAGCACGGCCTCATCACCCTCAAGGACGGCGTCGGCACCAGCGCCAAGCTCAGCGACATCACCGACAAGAAGGGCCTGGAGTTCAAGGAGCTGGAGGCCGCCACCGTGCCCCGCGCCCTGAACGACGTGGACGCGGCCGTCATCAACGGCAACTACGCCATCGAGGCCGAGCTCTCCCCGGCCCAGGACGCCCTCGCCCTGGAGAAGGCAGAGGGCAACCCGTACGCCAACTTCCTCGCCGTCAAGGAAGGCAACGAGAAGGACCCGCGCGTCGAGAAGCTCGCCGAACTCCTCAACTCCGACGAGGTCAAAAAGTTCATCGAGGACCACTACCAGGGATCGATCGTCCCGGCCTTCGGCGCCCCCGCCACGTCCTGACGTCCGCCCGCCATGCGACGGCGGAGCCCCGCACCCCCCGGCGGCGGGGGTGCGGGGCTCCGCCGTGCTGACCCGCCCATGCGCGACCCGCACCCGATGCTGCATGCTGTGCTTTTAACCGGTCTTCGGCATGGAGCTGCGCATGACTACCACCTTTCCGTCCATCTCCATCAGCACGGACAGGTTGGTGATGCGCCCCTTCGAAATGGCCGACATCCCCGCGTACATCGAGATGATGAACGACGAGATGGTCACCGCCTGGACGGACGGACCGCACCCCTACACCCAGGTCGACGCCGAACGCTGGGTCCGCAGGATCGCTCCCGCGGAACGCACCTCGGGCCACGGAATCGCCCTCGCGGTCACCGAGTTCCTCACCCAGCGGCTCGTCGGCAGCGTGCGCCTGCTCAACACCGACTGGCGCACCCTGGCCAGCGAGGTCCGCTACATCACCGCTCCTTGGGCCCGCGGCGAGGGGTACGCCACCGAAGGCGTCCTGGCCGTGGCCGAGTGGCTCTTCCGCGACCAGGGGTTCGAGCGCATAGAGTTGCGGACCCCCGCCGACAACACCGCCGCCCAGCAGGTCGCCCAGAAGCTCGGCTGCATCAGCGAGGGCGTCCTGCGCAACGCCCGCATCGCCCGCACCCGGACCGAGAACGGCACCGACGGCGGCTGGACCGACATCCGGACCGACCTGATCGTCTGGGGCCTTCTCCCCGAGGACCTCGACGGGGTCGCGGAACAGCTCGCCGACGCCGGCGGCTACGGCACGTACAACGACTGGAAGTAGCCCGCCCCGTCTCGCGAACGTCCCCCGGCCCGGCCGAGGTACGGACCAGGTACTCTCACCCTGCCTGCCATCACGGGCGCCCCCACTCAACCCCCAGGAGACAGACGACGATGGCCGACCGGGTCACGGTGATCGGCTGGGACGGCTCGCCACTGACCAGAACGGCCACGGCCGCGCTCTCGGCCGCCACGCTCGTCGCCGGCGCCGCCCACCACCTCGCCCTCCCCGAAGTGCCCCCCGACGCCGAACGCGTCCGCCTCGGCAGCGTCGACCTGGCCGCCCGCAGGATCGCCTCGCACCGCGGCAGCGCCGTGGTCCTCGCCGACGGCGACCCCGGCCTCTTCGGCGTCGTACGCACCCTGCGCGCCCGCGAACACGGCCTCGAAGTCGAAGTCGTCCCCGCGGTCTCCTCCGTCGCCGCCGCCTTCGCACGGGCCGGTATGCCCTGGGACGACGCGCAGATCGTCGTCGCCCACCCGCGGACCCTGCGCCGGGCGGTCAACGTCTGCCGGGCCCACCACAAGGTCGCCGTCCTCACCTCTCCGGGCGCGGGCCCCGCGGAACTGGCCCTCCTCCTCGACGGCGTCCACCGCACCTTCGTCATCTGCGAGGAACTGGGCACCGACCGCGAGCGCGTCACCGTCCTCACCTCCGACAAGGCCGCCGACCACGCCTGGCGTGACCCCAACGTCGTCATCGCCGTCGGCGGCGGCCCCGAGACCACCGCGGCCGACGCGTGGATCACCGGACGCCGTCCCGCCCAGCCCCGGGGCTGGGCCCTGCCCGCCGCCGCCTACGGGCAGGGCCCGGCGAACCGGCTGAGGGAGTCCGGCGAGGGCGAGTACCCCGGCCTGCGCGCCGCCCAGCTCGCCCGTCTCGGCCCCCGCACCGGCGACCTCGTCTGGGACATCGGCTCCGGCAGCGGCGCCCTGGCCGTGGAGGCGGCCCGTTTCGGCGCGGCCGTCCTGGCCGTCGACGCCGACCCGGCCGCCTGCGCCCGCACAGAGGCCGCGGCCCGCGCCTTCGGCGTACCCCTCCACGTGGTGCGGGGCAGCGCCCCGCACGTCCTGGAACGGCTGCCGGAACCGGACGTCGTACGGATCGGCGGCGGCGGCGCCCCCGTCGTCACCGCCGTCGCCGCCCGTCGCCCGGAGCGCATCGTCACCCACGCCTCGACGCGCGACGAGGCCGAGGCGCTCGGCGCGGCGCTCTCCGGCAGCGGATACACGGTCGAGTGCTCCCTGCTCCAGTCCGTCGACCTGGACACCACCGCCTGGACCGAACGCGAACGGACCGTCGTCTTCGTGCTGTCCGCACGCCGCTCTGACCTCGCCCCCTGACCGGTTCGGCCCGGCGCGGGAGGTAGGCTGGCCGATTGTTGTACCGCGCCCGGTCGTTCGTCGTTTCGTTCGTCAATGTCCGGAAAAGTGGACGGTTTTGGTCCGCCTTGTGGTACGGCGCAACCCGGGGGACGCGCAACGTGGCGCAGTCCACAGTGAGCCGTGGCGAAACTGCCTGCCGCGGCGGCGAACGGCCGCGAGAATGGAAAGCTCCGCGGGCGTCTCGTACCGCGCGGCGAGCCCGCTCGTTCTAGAGGACGAGCACCGGCGCGCCGTGGTTCGGCGTCCCGGGCGAAGGGCCGAAGGAGCACTGACGATGGGCGAGGGGTACGCATGACTGACACCGGCCAGGTCCCGGGCGAGGGACTGCCGGAGAACGCAGGCATGGCAGAGCAGCCGGGCGTCCCCGCCCCGGACGCGCCCGCCTACCTCGAACCCTCCGCGCACGCACCCGAGGACGACGACCTCCTGCTGATGCCGACCTCCCAGGGAGCCTGGGGCGAACCGCAGGCCGCTCCCGGCCCCGCGCCGGCCCCGGCGGCGCAGCAGCAGCCTTTGGCCCAGGCCCCCGCGCAGGGCCAGGCGGCCTCCGTGCCCGCCGAGGCCCACGGCGGGCACGAGTCCGGCGGCCGTGACGCCGTCGGTCCCTACGCCCCGCGTCACCAGGGCCCGGCGCCGGTCGGAACGCACGCCGCCTCCGCACGCCGCCCGTTGCACCGGGGGCCGGCCCCGACCGATACCCCGTCGTACGGCGGCACGCAGGGCGGCGTGGTCCGCTCGCTGGCCGACCGGGGGCCCGCCGGAGCCACCCGCACCGCGCCGGCACGCCATGCGGGCCCCCCGCAGCCCGGACCCGAGGGCGCCGATGTCCCGGTCCAGGACGCGTCGGGGCTGCCGGGCCCGCAGCTCGGCGAGATCCCGCCGCAGGGAGGCGTCCCGTGGGGCGCGGCGCAGCCGCCGGAACCGGCCGTCGCGGCAGACCCCGCCGTGGCCGTCGAGCCGGTCGCTGGAGCGGAACCCTCCCCTGCTGTTGAGCCGGTCGCCGACGTTGAGCCGGTGGCCCCCGGACCTGAGTCGGCCCCCGGCCCTGAGCCGGCCGCCGACGCTGAGCCGTCGCATGCGGAACCCACCCGCCCCCAGTCGGCGGCTCCCGTGGAGGGGGCGCCGGAGTCGGCGGCCCCCGCGGAAGCCGTGCCGGAGCAGTTTGTGCCCGCGCAGGCCGTGCCCGGGGGAGAGCAGCCGGTCGGTCCGGCTGCTCCGGTCCAGCCGGAAGCGGTAGCCCAGCCGGAAGTAGAGGCAAAAGCCCCGCCGGAAGCGGAGGCGGAGGCCCAGCCGGAGCCTCAGCCGGTCACCGCAGCCGCCTTCGACGAGCAGCCGGAGACCCCGGAACAGCCCGAGCCCCGGCCGTCCGTCTCCTCCGAACAGCCCGTTCAGCCCGCGCAGTCCCAGCAGTTTGCTGAGCAGCCCGCGCAGGCCGTACAGCCTCCGCAGGCGCTTCCCGCAGAAACGGTCGCTCCCGCGCCGGCCGCCGCCGAAGTGCCCCCGTCCGGGCCGGTCCCGGCCGGGCAGCCAGAGGCGGCGCAGCCCGTAGCCCCGGCCGAGCCGCCCGTCGCCACGGCCCCGGACGAGGAGCAGGAGGCTCCCGCGGCGGACGAGCCGACGGACACGACGGTGCCCTCGCCCGCGGCCCCGGAGGCTTCCGGCGAGGCCGCCCCGGATGCCGTGCGGCCTGCGGGCTCCTCGGAGACCGCGGCCCCGGTCCCCCCCGCGGAAGCCGACCCGGCCCAGGCCCTCGTCGCCCAGGCCGCCCAGGCCGAGGCGTCGGGCCCCGAGCCGCAGGACGCCACCCAGAACGAGGCCCTCGCGCCGGACGCGGCCTCCGCGGAGCCGCACCCCGCGGAGCCCGCCTCCGCCGTGCCGGTGGCCGAGCCGGCAGCGGCAGCCGCCGACGAGTCCGGGACCGTTGCCGTAGACGAGCGGACGCCGCACGTCGAGCCCGCCCTGGCCCAGGACCCGGTCGTCGCGGAGGCGGCCTCGGACCCAAAGGCCTCAGCGGCCCCCGGGCCCGTAGGTCCGCAGGCCGTCGAGTCCGGTGGTCAGCCGGAGCAGATGGCGACGGCCGAACCCCTCGTGGCCGAGCCGGCGGCCGTGCCGCCCGTGGTGGTGGAACCGGTGGAGGCCCCGGAGGCCGTGGTGGAGCCGGCGCCTCAGCAGATCCCCGACGCAGGAACCGGAACAGGAACCGAAGCAGGAAGGGAAGCAGGAGCCGACGCCGCGAGCTTCGCCCCGGACGAAGCCGCCCCCGCCCCGGTCGGCGTCCCCGCACCCGACGCCGAGGACGGTGCCGGACCCGAGATCATCGAGACCCCTGAACTGGCGGAGCCCGAGCAGCGGCAGACGGCTGACGACGTGGTGAGGCCCGTGGCGGCCGAGCAGGCGGAACCGGCCGCGCAGCAGGACGGCGAGCAGCCGGTCCGGGCAGAGCCGCCGCGACCGGCCGACGAGCGGACCGAGCCGCTCGTCCCGCCCGCACCCGGATACGACGACGCCGAACGCGAAGCCGTACTCCGCGTCATGCGCGAGCGCCGGGACATCCGCAACGGCTTCCGCAGCGACCCGATCCCGCACGAGGTCCTGCTCCGTGTGCTGGAGGCCGCGCACACCGCCCCGAGCGTCGGCCACTCGCAGCCGTGGGACTTCGTCGTCATCCGCTCCGCCGAGACCCGTCGCTCCATGCACGAACTGGCGCAGAGCCAGCGCGAGGCCTATGCCGAGTCGCTGCCCAAGGGCCGGGCCAAGCAGTTCAAGGAAATGAAGATCGAGGCGATCCTCGACACCCCGGTCAACATCGTCGTGACCGCCGACCCCACTCGCGGTGGCCGACACACGCTCGGCCGGCACACCCAGCCGCAGATGGCGCCGTACTCCTCCGCCCTCGCCGTCGAGAACCTGTGGCTCGCCGCCCGCGCCGAAGGGCTCGGCGTCGGCTGGGTCAGCTTCTTCGACGAGCGGGAGATGGTCCGCGCGCTCGGCCTGCCCGAGCACCTCGAAGTCGTGGCGTACCTGTGCGTCGGTTACGTCGACGAGTTCCCCGAGGAGCCAGAGCTGATGCAGGCCGGCTGGTCCAAGCGCCGCCCGCTGTCCTGGGTCGTCCACGAGGAGACTTACGGCCGGCGCGCGCTGCCGGGCGCGGAGCCGCACGACCTGCTCCAGGAGACCGTTTCCGCCATCCGTCCGCTGGACGCCAAGGCGCTCGGCGAAGCGTGGGAGCGCCAGAAGCGGATGACGAAGCCCGCCGGTGCGCTGGGCATGCTGGAGATCATCTCCGCGCAGCTCTCCGGACTGTCCCGGATGTGCCCGCCGCCGATCCCGGAGCCCGCGGCCGTCGCGATCTTCGCGGGGGACCACGGGGTGCACGCCCAGGGGGTCACCGCGTGGCCGCAGGAGGTCACCGCCCAGATGGTGGCGAACTTCCTCGGCGGCGGAGCCGTCTGCAACGCGTTCGCCACCCAGGTCGGAGCGGAGGTGTGCGTGGTCGACGTCGGCGTCGCCGCCGAACTCCCGCCCGCACCCGGCCTGCTGCCCCGCAAGGTGCGGGCCGGGACGGCGGACTTCACGACCGGTCCGGCGCTGAGCCGCGAGGAGGTCCTGGCCGCGATCGAGGTGGGCATCGAGACCGCCCGGGATCTGGTGGCCGCGGGCAACAAGGCCCTGCTCATCGGCGAGATGGGCATCGCGAACACCACCGCGTCCGCCGCGCTGATCTGCGTGTACACGGGGGCCGACGCCTCCGAGGTGACCGGTCGGGGGACCGGCATCAACGACGAGATGCACGCCCGTAAGGTCGACGTCGTCCGCCGGGCGCTCGACCTCCACCAGCCGGACCCTGCCGACCCCGTCGGCGTCCTCGCGGCGGTCGGCGGCCTGGAGCACGCGGCGATGGCCGGGTTCCTCCTGGGAGGGGCCTCCCTGCGGACGCCGGTGATCCTGGACGGTGTGAGCGCCGGGGCGGCCGCCCTGGTCGCCCGTGCCATCGCCCCCGAGGCGCTGGCCGCGTGCATCGCCGGCCACCGCAGCGCCGAGCCCGGCCACGTCGCCGCGCTGAACAAGCTGGGCCTGCGTCCGCTGGTCGACCTCGACCTCCGGCTGGGCGAGGGCACCGGCGCGCTGCTGGCGCTCCCGATCGTGCAGAGCGCGGCGCGCGCGATGCATGAGGTGGCGACGTTCGACTCGGCAGGCGTGACGGAGAAGTAGTCTCCCCGACGCCTCAGGGGCCGGGCCCGGGAGCAGCGCTCCCGCGGCCCCGCCCCGGCCGCCTGCCCCCGGAAGGATATCGCCCCGGCCCCGCTCGTCCGGGCTGGTGCGAGGCTCCGGCCCGGCGCCCAGGACGGTCGCGCCCGGCCAGGTGGGGGCCTGGACCCGGGCATCCGGCCGGGGGGGGGCACGCCCCCGCCCGGCCCCGGGCCGCCCCACACCCCGCCGCCCGCCCGAGGGCACCCCGTATCGTGGTCTCCGCCCCACCCCTCTCGCACGTCACAGCCGCTTCACCGCCGCAGCGGCCCGCTACGCAGCACCCCGCACGAGGAGCCCGCACCGCCATGGCCGAGCACGCCGATCACCCCGCGTACCCCGTCGGACTGCGCCTGCACGGCCGCCGCGTCGTCGTCGTCGGCGGCGGGCAGGTCGCGCAGCGCCGCCTCCCGTCGCTCATCGCCACCGGTGCGGTCATCACACTGGTGTCGCCCTCCGCGACGGCCTCCGTCGAGGCGATGGCGGACGCCGGGGAGATCCGCTGGGAGCGCCGCCGCTACCAGGACGGCGACCTCGCCGACACCTGGTACGCGCTGGTCGCCTCCAGCGACACCGCGGCCAACGACGCCGCCTCCGCCGAGGCCGAGCGCACCCGCACCTGGTGTGTACGGGCCGACGACGCCGAGGCCGCCACCGCCTGGACCCCGGCCACCGGGCGCAGCGAGAACGTGACGGTCGCCGTCCTCACCACCACCTCCCACGGCCGCGACCCCCGGCACTCCGCGGCCGTCCGCGACGCCATCGTCGAGGGCCTGCGCGACGGCACCCTCGCCGCCCCGCACCACCGCACCCGGACCCCGGGCGTCGCGCTGGTCGGCGGCGGCCCCGGCGACCCGGACCTGATCACGGTCCGCGGCCGCCGCCTCCTCGCCGAGGCCGACGTGGTCATCGCCGACCGCCTCGGCCCCCGCGACCTGCTCGACGAACTCCCGCCGCACGTCGAGGTGATCGACGCGGCCAAGATCCCGTACGGGCGGTTCATGGCGCAGGAGGCCATCAACCAGGCGCTGATCGAGCGCGCCAAGGCCGGCAAGTCCGTGGTCCGGCTCAAGGGCGGCGACCCGTTCGTCTTCGGACGGGGGATGGAGGAGGCCCAGGCGCTGGCCGCCGAGGGCATCCCCTGCACCGTCGTCCCCGGCATCTCCAGCACCATCTCCGTCCCCGGCGCGGCCGGCATCCCGGTCACCCACCGCGGTGTGGCCCACGAGTTCACCGTGGTCAGCGGCCACGTCGCCCCCGGCGACCCGCGCTCGCTGGTCGACTGGGCGGCCATAGCCCGACTCCGCGGCACCCTCGTGCTGCTGATGGCCGTCGACAAGATCGCGGCGATCGCCGACGCCCTCATCGCCCACGGCAAGGACCCCGCCACCCCGGTCGCCCTCGTCCAGGAGGGCACCACCGCCGCCCAGCGCAGGGTCGACGCGACCCTCGCGGACGTCGGAGAGCGGGCGGTCGCCGAGGACGTGCGCCCGCCCGCCGTGATCGTCGTCGGGGACGTCGTCGCGGTCGGCCCCGACTCCGCCCCGCCGGCCGACCAGGCCGGGTGAACCGCGGTCGCGCACCCCCACCCCAGGCGTTGGCACCACACACCGGACAAGGCAGTGACCCCGTGGCAGATCTCATCACCGTCGACGACCCCGACGACCCGCGCCTGAGCGACTACACCGGGCTGACCGACGTCGAGCTGCGACGGCGGCGCGAGCCCGCAGAGGGCCTCTTCATCGCCGAGGGCGAGAAGGTGATCCGGCGCGCGCTCCAGGCCGGGTACGAGATGCGGTCCATGCTGCTCTCCGCCAAGTGGGTGGACGTCATGAGCGACGTCATCGAGAAGACCCCGGCCCCGGTGTACGCCGTCGCGCCCGAGCTCGCCGAACGCGTCACCGGCTACCACGTCCACCGCGGAGCGCTCGCCTCCATGCAGCGCAGGCCGCTGCCCGCCGCCGGCCGACTGCTCACCGACGCCGGCCGGGGGACGGTCATGGAGCCGGTCGACGACCACACCGACATCGGTGCGATGTCGCCTTCTGGCCTGCAAAAGAGCGCAGGTCAACGCGTTGCCGTCTTCGAGGACATCGTCGACCACGCGAATCTGGGGGCTGCCTTCCGCAATGCGGCCGCTCTGGGCGTGGATGCCGTCTTCCTCACGCCACGCTGCGCCGACCCTCTCTACCGGCGGGCGGTGAAGGTGTCGATGGGCGCTGTCTTCCACGTTCCCTGGACCCGACTGACCTCCTGGCCGAAGGACATCGAGCTCTTCCGCCGGCACGGCTTCGTGACGGCTGCCCTGTGCCTCGACGAGAAGTCGATCACGGTGGACGAACTAGCCGCACGTCGGTACGAGAAGCTGGCGCTCCTGCTCGGCACCGAAGGCGACGGGCTGTCGATCGACGCCCTGCGCGCGGTCGATGAATGGGTCGGCATTCCGATGGCAGCAGGAGTGGACTCTCTCAACGTCGCCGCGGCCTCCGCCGTGGCCTTCTACGCGACGAGGCTCTGACCGACCTCGATCGTGCGTGACGGTCCGCCAGTCTTTCTGCCTTCCCCGGCATGTTCACGCGCGTCCCTGATGAAGCGGCGGTGGAGCTCTTGGTCTCCCTCCGGCGCGAACGGCGCGACCCGGGCGCACCGTGCTCCGGGCAGACCTCCCGTTGCCGACTGACTCGTCCAACGTCCCCTGTCGTTGGTGCTGCCGCGCGCGCTCCATGGGGCGTGAGCGCCGAGCAAGGGGGAGCGTAGGTGCAACGGAAGGCGCACCGGGAGAGTCCATGCGCCCCTTCATTTGGGCAGGCGGCAGGAGCGGTCAAGCGGTGCCCAGAACTCGAAGGTGAACCTGGTCAGGTCGAGTAGGGGCGCAGGGCCACGCTCCCTGATCCGACGCTGACCCGCACCGTCCACCAAGGCGCTGAAGGCCGCCGACACGTGGGTCCGCACCCCGATGGCGCACGGCGTCGACTCGCTGAACGTGGGCGCGGCGGCAGAGCCGTCGCCCTCTACGCGGTGGTTACCGGCCGTCCGGAGAGCTGAGAGGGGCTCCGGACGGCGCGGCCCCCGTCTGCTCCTGCGCGCCCCCGGCCGGCTGCCCGGTCGTCCCCAGTCCCCGTGCCGGTCCCTGACAGCCCTGCGCCGCCGCGATGCCCAGCGCCACCAGCAATGTCACCACCACGAACACCACCAGCCGCTGGCGCAGCAGCCGCGGGTTGGCCGGCCGCCGCCCCGCCGAGGTCTTCCGGGCTCCGGAGCGCGTCCCCGGCCTGCCGTTCGTCCCGGACGCGGGCGCGGGCCGCTTTCCCGAACGTGTCGTGTTGCGCGGCCCCGGCGCCCGCGACCCACCCGTGCGCGGAGCCCCGGAACGCGGCGGGGCGGGACGCCGGCCCCGCTGCGGGCGGGAGGCCGACGGGCCCTCCGCGCGGCGGGTGTGCTGCTCGGCGTACGGATCGGCCATCCGGCCGGTCGGCCGGTCCGTGTCGCGGGCGGAGCGCTGGGCGGGCGGCCGGCTCTCGTGCAGGCCCTGCGCCTCGCGCGCCGCGATCTCCTTGAGCCGCATGGACAGCTGCAACGTGCTGGGCCGGTCCTCCGGGGCCTTCGCCAGACAGGCGCGCACCAGAGGGGCCAGAGCGTCGTGCACATCGCCCAGCTGCGGCTCCTCGTGCACGACGCGGTACAGCATCACCTCGGAACTGCCGTGTCCGAAGGGGGAGTCGGCCATCGCCGCGTACGCCAGCGTCGCACCGAGCGAGAACACGTCCGTCGCGGGCGTCACCGCCGCGCCCCGGACCTGTTCTGGTGCCAGGAAGCCGGGCGAGCCCACCGCCGTACCGACATGGGTGAGAGTGCTGGCCCCGGTCGCCCAGGCGATGCCGAAGTCGATGATGCGGGGGCCCTTGGGGGAGAGGAGGATGTTCGACGGCTTCAGATCGCGGTGCACCACGCCCGCCTCGTGCACCGCCACCAGCCCCTCGGAGAGCGCCGCCCCGATCGAGGCCACCTCCGCGGCGGCCAGGGGGCCCTCCTCCGCGACCTTGTCGTGCAGGGACGGGCCGGGGACGTACTGCGTCGCGAACCACGGGCGGTCCGCCTCCAGATCGGCGGCGACGAGCCGGGCCGTACAGCCGCCGCGGATTCTCCGCGCCGCCGACACCTCGCGCGCGAAACGCGAACGGAACTCCTGGTCCTCCGCGAGGTCGGGCCGGATCACCTTGAGCGCCACCCGCTGGCCGCGCCGGTCGGAGCCCAGATAGACGACGCCCATGCCGCCCGCGCCGAGCCGCCGGTGCAGCCGGAACGAGCCGACGAGACGCGGGTCCTCGCGCCGGAGCCGCATCATCGCCATCGTCTGCCCATCCCCGCTGCCTGGTCCGCCTGACGGGCAACAGCTTACGTATCCCCCGCCCGGCGCGCTCAGAGGCCGCGCCCTCACCGGGCAGGGGATTGCCCCCGCCCGGGGGGAGAGACCGAAGGGCGGTCAGGACGCGGCGCCGGTCCGTCCCTTCGCCGACCGCCTTCTCCAAAGGGCCGCCGGGAGAGGGCGATTGCCCGGGTCGACGGTGGGCGTGCCACCGGGGCCGTCCCGGCGGCGGCCCCCGCCCCGGCATACCGGGCGGTGGTGTCCTGAGCGGGCGCCGGGACGGCGCCGCCCCTCCGGTTGACGTGAGTGAAGTCACCCGGCGGCCGACCCCGGCGGCAGGCGGAGTCGGCCTCGTGGCCCGTCCCCCGCACGCGCCCCGTGCGGGGCGCCCCTCAGGGATGACCCCGGGGCCCGCCGCCCCGTCTCCACCCAGGGGAGTACGCGGGGCGCCGGCGGCTCATCCTCCGGGAGGCCCGGCATTCGGTACGCGGGCATGACGCCCCGTGCTCGCCGCGTCCCTAATGTTGAGGTCAAGCGGCGGGCGCGGTACTCGTCCCCCGAGGTCACACGCCCGCCGCTCCCCATCAGGTCAGGAGAGGAACCATGTCGGACACGGCAACCCGGACGACGGTCCGTCTGCGAGGACGCAAGGCGTACGCCTCGTTCGGCGCACGCCCGTCCGGAGCCCGCCACCCCTTGGTGGCGACGGCGATGGTCCTTCCCCTGGCGGCCCTGCTCGCGGTCGTCTTCGGCGGCTGGGAGGCGGTGGTCACCCATGCGTCGTCCGTGGCGGTGATGCTGGGGCGCTGAGCGGCGCCCGGGGTCCGAGAGAGCGGTTCGGACCCGCACATCCGGCCAACAGCCCCGTGGGGACGGGGGTGCGGCGGACGGCAGCGTTTGTCCGGTCAGCTGGGGAGCTGACCGGGCATCGCGCTTTTCGCCACCCTGCGCCCCGGCGGGGGCGGGGCGGGCTGCACGCTCTCGCCCGCGCCGCAGGAGCGACCACCCGGAGCCCCGCACCCCACGGTCGGACCGGGTGCTTCCTCGCCCGGCCGTCGCGTTACGCTCGCCGCGGACCCGCCGCCACGACCGGGCCGACCGCCGCCGGGGGAGCCGTTGACCACCACCGATGCCTCAGCCGCCCACGACCTGGGGGCCCTCGCGCACCGCCTCTCCCACCCGGCCGACGCCCGCTGCGCGTGTGAACCGCCCCGCGTTCTGGCAAACCGGCCCGACGGCACCGTCGTCCGCAGCGGCACGACGGTCCTCAAGGCCCACGCCGCCGACAGCGACCGCACGGCCCTGGCCGCCCGGATCGCCCTGGCCGCGTCCCCGGAGCTGACCGGCATCCTCCTCCCGCCGCTGTCCGTGCCGCAGGCCCCGGAGAACACGGAACGCCCGGTCACGCTCTGGCCGCTCGGCGCGCCCGTCGACCCCACCGCCCCCGAAGCGGCCCCCTGGGCGGACGCCGCCGTGCTGCTCGCGCGGCTCCACCGGACGCCGCTCCCCCGACCGTTCCCGTCGATGCGCGGTCCGGCCAAGGCGGCGGCGGCCGTCGCCCGGATGCGCACCGCCCTCCCCGGCGACGCGGCGGCCCTCCCCGTGCTGGCGGCCTGGCGGGCCCTGCCCGCCTGGGCCCGTGGAGAGGCGCCGGCGCCTGCGGCGAGGGCCGGCTTCCTGTGCCATGGCGACCTCCACCTGGGCCAGCTCGTACGCCATCCCGCACCGGACGGCCCCTGGCTGCTCATCGACGTGGACGACATGGGAGCCGGCGACCCGGCATGGGACCTCGCCCGGCCCGCCGCCTGGTACGCGGCCGGGCTGCTGCCGCCAGAGGACTGGCTGGCCTTCCTGGAGGCCTACCGGTCCGCCGGCGGCCCCGCGGTGCGCGCGGACGGGGACCCCTGGCCCGCACTGGACGTACCGGCCCGCGCGCTGACCGTGCAGACGGCGGCCCTCGCCCTCGCCAAGTGCGCCGCGAGGGGGCGGGGTCCCGACGAACCGGAGCAGCTGATGATCGAATCCTGTGCCCGAATCGCTACGCTCCCGCCCCGGTCGGCCCAGGGCGGCGCGTCGTAGGCTGAACCGACCGTGGCCGGGCGGACTTTCCGGTGGCGGCACAACGAGGGCGAGGAGCCGAGCCGATGATGCAGTGCCCCAAGTGTCACGCGCCGATGCACACGTACAACCGCAACGGTGTCCAGATCGAGCAGTGCAGCGGCTGCCGGGGGATATTCCTCGACTACGGCGAGCTGGAGTCGCTGACCCGCCTGGAGGCGCAGTGGTCCCAGCAGGCTCCGCCCGCGCCACCTGCCCCGCAGGCCTACCCGGCCGCTCCCGCCGCTCATGCCCCGGCCTGGGGGGCGCCGCAGCACGGTGGGCAGGGCGGGCACTACGGCCACCGCCGCCAGAAGGGCTTCGGCCGGATGCTCTTCTCGTCCTGAGCCCCCGCCCGCGGGCCCGGCCGCCCCGCAGGGCACCCGGCCCGGGGGCGGCGAGGCCGTGCGACGCAGGCCGTACAACGAGAGAACCCCCGGTCGCCGAACGACCGGGGGTTCTTCATGGTGCGCGATACTGGGATTGAACCAGTGACCTCTTCCGTGTCAGGGAAGCGCTCTCCCGCTGAGCTAATCGCGCAGGGCGACCCTGCGTGTGCTGCGTGCGCGATACTGGGATTGAACCAGTGACCTCTTCCGTGTCAGGGAAGCGCTCTCCCGCTGAGCTAATCGCGCGGAGATCCTTGCGGACCGGTGGACGATACTGGGATTGAACCAGTGACCTCTTCCGTGTCAGGGAAGCGCTCTCCCGCTGAGCTAATCGTCCTTGGAGGTGGAGACGGGATTTGAACCCGTGTAGACGGCTTTGCAGGCCGTTGCCTCGCCTCTCGGCCACTCCACCAGGGGTGAGGGTTCGGGAAGACCCCCCACCTTCTGCGAGCGGACGACCAGGTTCGAACTGGCGACCTCAACCTTGGCAAGGTTGCGCTCTACCAACTGA
>NZ_JBBBEN010000088.1:98969-212185 GCF_037137275.1 Streptomyces pratensis
CAGGTTCGAACTGGCGACCTCAACCTTGGCAAGGTTGCGCTCTACCAACTGAGCTACGTCCGCTTGTCATTCCCGGTCCGCTTGCGCGTCCCGGCGACGTGTTGAACTCTAGCGGATTCCTGGGCCAGCACAAAAACGCGTTTGTGCAGCGTGCTGCGGTGACCTCGCCCCGGCGCAGGTCACGGGGGCCGCCCTAGACTCAGCAGCGTGTCCGACCTCGCCCCCCTGGCCCGCTTCGGCGGCCTCGTCGCCTCCGGTCTGCTGGACGTCACCCACGATCCGGCAGCCCTCGACTCGTCCGGCTTCTGGGCCGTATGCGCCGATTTCGAAGGCGGCATCGTCTGCGCCCGCTTCTCCACCGTACGCGGGGAGCCGGTGCCCCCGCCCGTCCCCGGAGCCTGGCGGGGGCCCGCCCCCGGGGACTGGACGTCCTCACTGGACCGTGACGCCTACACGGCCGGTGTCCGGCGTATCCGTGAACACATCGCGGCGGGCGAGGTCTACCAGGCGAATCTCTGCCGGGTGCTGTCCGCGCCGCTGCCCGGCGGCGGGGCCGGCGCGGACGTCGACGCACTGACCGCCCTGCTGGCGCGCGACAACCCGGCTCCGTACGCAGGAACGATTCGGCTGCCCGGCCACGGTGTGGAGGTCGCCACCGCGTCCCCCGAGCTGTTCCTGCGGCGCGACGGGCGGACCGTCGAGTCCGGGCCGATCAAGGGGACCGGGCGGACCGAGGGCGATCTGCTGGAGAAGGACCACGCGGAGAACGTCATGATCGTGGACCTCGTCCGCAACGACCTGGGCCGCGTCTGCGCCACCGGAAGCGTCGGCGTCCCCGGCCTGTGCGTGGTGGAGAAGCACCCGGGGCTCGTCCACCTCGTCTCCACCGTCCGGGGCCGGATCGCCGAGGGCGCGGGCTGGCCGGAGCTGCTCGCGGCGGCGTTCCCGCCCGGCTCGGTCACCGGGGCCCCGAAATCCAGTGCGCTGCGGATCATCGACGAGCTGGAGCGGGCCCCCCGCGGGCCGTACTGCGGTGCGGTCGGCTGGGTCGACGCCGACCGGGGCGCCGCCTCGCTCGCCGTCGGCATACGGACGTTCTGGATCGACCGGACGGGCCCGGGACCGCTGCTGCGGTTCGGTACCGGCGCGGGGATCACCTGGGGGTCCGACCCGGAGCGCGAATGGGACGAGACCGAACTGAAGGCGTCCCGGCTGCTCGCGGTAGCGTCCGGTGCGTACGAGGAGACGGAAAGGACCGCGCTATGAGGATCTGGGTCAACGGCCGGCTGCGGGACGCCGACGACGCCCGGCTGTCGGTGCTCGACCACGGGCTGACCGTGGGCGACGGAGTCTTCGAGACGGTCCGCACCAGCCAGGGACGGCCCTTCGCCCTCACCCGGCACCTGGAGCGGCTCACCCGGTCCGCCCGCGGCCTGGGCCTGCCCGAGCCCGACCACGACGAGGTGCGGCGCGCCGTCGCCGAGGTCGTCGCGGCCAACCCCGTGCCCCTGGGCCGGCTGCGGATCACCTGTACCGGGGGGCTGTCCCCGCTCGGCTCCGACCGGGGCACCGGCGGCCCGAGCCTCGTCGTCGCCCTCGACGGGGTGAGCCGCCGCCCGGACGCCACCGCGGTGATCACCGTCCCCTGGACGCGCAACGAACGCGGCGCTCTCGTCGGCCTGAAGACCACCTCGTACGCCGAGAACGTCGTGGCCCTCGCGAGGGCCCGCGAGCGGGGCGCGTCCGAGGCGCTGTTCCCCAACACGGTCGGCCGCCTCTGCGAAGGCACCGGCTCCAACGTCTTCGTCGTCCTGGGCGGCCGCGTCCACACCCCGCCGGTGTCCTCCGGGTGCCTCGCCGGCATCACGCGGGCCCTGGCCGTGGAGTGGACCGGGGCGGAGGAGACCGATCTGCCCATGGAGGTGCTCGCCGAGGCCGACGAGGTGTTCCTGACCTCCACGCTCCGGGACGTCCAGGCGGTGCTCCGGATCGACGACCGCGAGCTGGCCCCGGAGCCCGGCCCGGTGACGTCCAAGGCCATGAGGGTCTTCGCCGAACGCTCCGAGGACGACCTGGACCCGTGACGGCCGCGCCCGTCGCGGGCCGAGGCCCGGCCCGCCTCGCCGTAAAACGCGTGACGGGCCGCCGCGCGGGGGATACAAAGCCTTGATGACCACCACACTCCGGCCGTCCGGGCCGCTCCGGCAAGGTTCCGACGGCGCGCGCGCAGGCCGCTACGAGGTGTGCGACAACGGGCGGCCGGTCGGCGCCGTCGAGATCCGTACCGACGCGGCGTTCGGCGCCACCGCCGGCGTGCTGGACTCACTGAGCGTCGACGCGGCGCACCGCAGGCGCGGCCGGGGCGCCGTCGCCGCGCTCGCCGCCGAGGAGGTGCTGCGGAGCTGGGGGTGCACCCGGGTGCGGGCGGACGTTCCCGCCGACGACGATCCCGCCCGGCGGCTGGCCGCGGCGCTCGGTTACGCCGAACGCAGCCGCACCATGGTCAAGCGGCTCGGCCCCCACGACGCCCGGCTGCCCGCAGGCCTCACCTCGCGGGCGATGGACGAGGAGGAGTTCGCCGTCTGGGAGCGCGGGGCGGTGCGGTCGTACGCACAGGACTGGATCGACCGCGGAGTGCCGCCCGAGCAGGCCCGGCACAAGTCCGAGACCGACCACGCCGCCCTCCTCCCGGACGGGCCGGCGACCGGGGGGACGAGCTTCCGGCTCCTGGAGCACGAGGGAGACGTCGTCGGCCATGTGTGGGTGGCCCAGCGGGAGCTGCCGCCTGGGGGCCCGGCGGGCTTCGTCTTCGACGTCGAGGTGAGCGAGCCGCACCGCGGCCGGGGTCACGGCCGGGCGCTGATGCTCCTGGCCGAGAACGTCACCCGGGGCTGGGGCGCGGACCGGATCGGCCTGCACGTCTTCGCCTCCAACACGCCGGCCCTGCGCCTGTACGAATCCCTCGGTTACGCGACGACGCGCTACCACCTGGCCAAGGCGCTGTAGGGGCCGTGGCCGGGGTCCCGGAGGGGGCCGTCAGCCTTGCCCGGCCAGGGTCCGGTCGAGGATCTCCTCGATTCGCTCGCGCAGCCCGTCCTGGCTCCGGCCTCCGTCCAGCCGCTCCTCGCCGATCACATACGTGGGCGTGCCGGTCACGCCGATCGCGCGCCCCTCGGCCTGGTCGGCGTCGACGATCAGCAGGTGCCGACCGTCGATGAGGGCGGTGTCGAACTCCTCGGCGTCCAGTCCCCGTGCGCGCGCCACCTCCAGGAGCAGCGGCTCGCCGGTCCGGGCGAGGTCGGCGGTCCTGGCCAGCACCGCCTCGGCGTACGGCCAGCCCTCGCCCTGGGCCGCGGCCTCCTCGGCGGCCTGGGCCGCGGCGTAGGCGTGCTTGTGCTTGTCCAGGGGGAAGTGCCGGAGCCGTACCTCGACACGGTCGCCGTACCGGGCGCGCAGGGCGCGCACATCGCTGAGGGCCCGGTGGCAGTCGGGGCATTCGAGATCGCACCAGAGGTCGAGGACGACCGGTGCCGCGGGGGTGGAATCGCTCATGGGCGCAGTCTTCCAGGCCGGGCGGGCACGTCCCAATCGGGACCTGGGGAGGAGCCGGGCCCTGAAATCTCCCTGAAGTGCACCGCGGGCCGTGGCCCCGGCGGCGGTCGCCGGTGCAGGATGGAAGGGACGTGTCCCCTGCGCCTGGAGGCCCTGATGCTTGCCGAGACCATCTGTTCCGCGGTGTCGGCGGCCGGGCTGGGCATCGCCGCGGTGACCGCGTACCGCAAGCGGTTCCTCACCGCGACGCGGATCGCCGCCTACTCCCTCGTCCCGGTGGGGCTCGTGCTGACGGGGGTCGTCGAGTGGGTGTCGGGGATCGCCTTCAAGCCGAGTGTCTGGATCGGCTTCGGGGTGCTCGGCCTCGCCTGGCTGCTGTTCATGACCACCCGCGCCATCGAGCGCCGCCGCGGCGGTACCCGTGCGGACCGCAAGGCGGCCAGGGCCGCCGGGCGGAACGAGGCCGTCGCTCCGGGCGCCTCCGCCCCGTCGCTCGGCGCCGGGGCGGGTCCCGCCGCCGCGTCGCCGAAGCCGGGCAAGAAGCAGGAGGCCGCCGGGCCCGGGGAGGACTTCAGCGACATCGAGGCGATTCTCAAGAAGCACGGCATCTGAGAGGAGCGGCGACAGGCCCAGGCGGGTGGTGGCGTACTGCTGCGTACCGCCCTGGTGTCGCACGCCTGATGCCAGTCCGTACACCGGAGCGATTACCGGTGGCCACGGGACGGTGAACTCCGGGCGCAATCATCGGCGTTGAACGCCACACCGGTCGCACGTGCGTCATGATCGCCCCGAGATGGTGGACACTTCCCGGGGCGAGGCCCCCGCCCCCCCTGCCGAAGAGCCCCGCGGCTGCCTCTTCGCGCTGTCCCAGCCGCCCCTGATGATCTTCCTGACGGTGGTCGGGGGCCTGCTGCTGATGGCCGCCCTGCACGATCTCTTCCTGCTGTGAAAGCGGACCGCCGCGGCGGGCGGGCCGTCAGCCCGCGGCTTGTCTCCGTCGGGCCCGGTACGCCGCTACGTGGAGCCGATTGCCGCAGGTGCGGCTGGAGCAGTAGCGGCGGGAGCGGTTGCGCGACAGATCGACGAAGGCGTGTCCGCAGTCCGGCGCCTCGCAGCGGCGCAGCCGTTCCCGCTCGCCCGCCACGAGGATGAAGGCCAGCGCCATTCCGCAGTCGGCCGCGAGGTGGTCCGCGAGGGAGGCGTCCGGCGCGAAGTAGTGCACATGCCAGTCGTAGCCGTCGTGATCGGTGAGCTGCGGAGTGGTTCCGGCCGCCGCGACCAGCCGGTTGACCAGGTCCGCCGCCGCGCGCGGGTCGCGTGCCGCGAAGACCTCGGCGAAGCTGCGCCGCACCGCGCGCACGGCGTCGAGGTCCCTCCCGTCGAGCCTGCCCACGCCGCTGATGCGGTGCCGCTCGGCGAAGGCGTGAAGCGCCGCGACGTCGGGCAGCCCGTCCGCGGCCGCGGCGCCGTCCTGCGGCGGCTCGCTCTCCGGGGCGGTGTTCACCAGATCGACCACCGTGTCGAGGGCGATCCGGGTGTCGTGAGGGATCAGCACGCTTCGCTCCCTGGCCTTCGGCGGGCGGACGCCTGCCGATGGCGGCTGACTCTACTGGCCCGCTGCGGCCCGCGTCCGGACCGGTGCGGGCACGGGCCACGGCGGAGCCCCGCCCTTCCGGTGCGGAGGGCGGCCGGGCGCGCCGACGCCGTCACCGCGGTGGCTTCCGCGGTGACGGCGTCGGTTCCAGCCGTATGTGGTTGTCCGCGCGACGCCGTCTCCCCGAGTCGGACGGCGTCGAGCAGCTCTCGGCCTGGCTCAGTTCTCGGCCAGGATGTGGGAGAGCTCCGTGTCGAGATCGAAGTGACGATGCTCGGTGCCGGGCGGAACCGCGGCGTCGGTCCTCTTGAGGAACGACTCCAGGGCTCGTGCCGGGGCTTCGAGCAGCGCTTCGCCCTCTGGGGAGCTCAGTGCGATGCATACGACGCCTTGGCCGTGACTACGTGATGGCCAGACGCGGACGTCTCCGGTGCCGGTGGGCCGGTGCAGCCCCTCGGCAAGGAGGTCGCGGGCGAATACCCATTCGACCGTCTCCTCCGCTCCGGTGTGGAAGGTGGCGTGCACGGCATAGGGATCGGCCGTGGCATACCGCAGGCCCGCGGGTACAGGCAGTGAGGACTCGCTCGACACAACGAGGCGCAGGTGCAGCTCGCAGCTGACCGTGGTGTTCATAAGCGCCAGGGCCTTTCGCTCAGTGTGCGCTCGGGGATTCGCACGTCGGCGAAATCGACATGCCACCTACAGTGCCGTTGTAAACCCCTCTGACCCTTTTGTGGTGCTTCGGGTCCCTCGCTCAGCGGCGTGTAACTTTGGGTTATGCGCCCATTCCAGTGACGAAAGCGGGTCGGGTAGGTTGGACGTCATGAGTGCGGAGAGTGACGAGCGGGGCAGAGTCGCCGAGCAGGCGGCTCCGGCGCCCGCTGCGGGGGAATCGGGCCCGGCGGAGCGTGAGCTGGGTTCGCGGGCGCCGGGCTTCATCAAGGCATCGAAGCCGCTTCATCTGAGCTGGCAGGTCGGCGTCTTCGTCGTCGGCCTCGGCGTGGTGGTGGCGGGCGTGCTCATGCTGGTGCTGCCCGGCCCCGGCTGGCTGGTGATCTTCGGTGGCATGGCGATCTGGGCGACCGAGTTCGTCTGGGCCCAGCTGGTGCTGCGCTGGACCAAGAGGAAGGTCACAGAGGCCGCGCAGCGGGCCATGGACCCCAAGGTCAGGCGGCGCAACATCATCCTCACCACGGTGGGGCTCGTGATCATGGCGGTGCTCGTCGCGCTCTACGTGTGGGAGTTCGGGCTCGCCATGCCGTGGAAGATCAGCGAGTGACCTGAGACCGGTCCGAGAGCACCGCTGACATGGGGTAATGTTTGCGGTGCGCCCGGGCGATTAGCTCAGTGGGAGAGCGCTTCGTTCACACCGAAGAGGTCACTGGTTCGAACCCAGTATCGCCCACCCGGACAGAGGGCCCGGGAGACGGAATCCGTCTCCCGGGCCCTCCGCGTTGCCCGCGCCCGGTCCGGGCCCCGTGGGGCGGGCCCCGGACCGACGGCGGGTCAGCGCATCCGCCCCAGCGTCTTCCTCAGCCGGCGGGCGTCACGCAGCCGCTGCTCGTACGTCGCTCCCACCCCGAGCAGCAGCAGCCCGGCCAGAGCCGGCGCCAGCCAGCGGGGGAGTGCCCCGGCGACTTGCACCACATAGGGCGCCAGCTCGTGCAGAGCGTCCAGCGCCAGCACCGTGCCGCCGATCAGCAGGGGCGCCTGGAGACGGTGGCGCGCCCCCAGCAGCGTGACGACCAGCGCCGCCACGCCCAGCAGCAGCGGCCGCTGCCCGTGCGGCTCGGTCCAGGCCGCGGCCAGGCTCGGCAGCAGCGTCGCCGCGAGGCCGGGCCCGTACGCAGTCCACGAGGACGCCTCCGGGTCCTCGCGCCGCCGCAGAGCCCCCACGGCCAGGGCACACACGGTCACCGGCAGGGTGTACGCCTCAGGCGCCGACACCTCCGAGGCGGCCAGCCGCACCCACGCGGCCAGGACGAACAGCGCCCCCGCCGCGTACCCGGCCACCGGCCGCCGCTCCGGCCGCACCGCCGCACCCGCCGCCAGCACCCCGGACAGCCCGAGCGACAGGGCCAGGAACGGCGCGTCGGACGCCGCGAACGCCACCGCGACCACCGCGCCCAGCGCCCCGGCCAGCTCCACCGGCAAGGCCGCCGGGTGGCGCCGCAGCCGGGCCCCCAGCGCCACCGTCAGCGCGGGGACCACGAGCATCAGCGGAGCCGTCCCGTAGGGGGCGAGCCCCAGCAGCCGCCCCGCGCACGCCGTCAGCACGGTGCCCCAGACCACCGCGGCTGCCCCGAACGCCGCCTGAGTCCTCCCGGGGCGCTCCCGGACCGCCGCCCCGGCGAAGAGGGCCGCCAGCGCCCCGGACACCGCGCACGAGGCCGCCCCGGACGGCAGCGACAGCAGCCCCACGCTCACCGACCCGGCCACCGAGCCCACCAGAGCGGTCACCCGAACCGCCGGCGAACCCTCGCGGCCGGCCCGCCCGCCCCGGAGCGCACACGCCAGCAGCCCCGCCACCAGGACCGTCTCACCGGCCACCGCGACCGCGTAGGGCGCATCGAGCACGGCCGCGGCCAGCACCAACGCGCCCCAGCCGAGCCCCAGGGCCGCCGCCCCCGCAGCGCCCCGCAACGCAGCCTCCGACGGCCTGCGCGCAGCGCCCGCCCGCGGCCCGCCGCCCGGCCCCCACACGCCGCGCGCCGCCCCCGCGGCACTGGTGCCGGCCGTCCCCCCTGCCGCCGGTGCGAGCAGTGGCGCGGCGACCCGCACCACCGCCGGCCACCAGCGGTGCACCGCTGCCAGCGCCCCGGCCACCAGAGCGAGCACCACCGGCGCGGCGGCCACCCGCGACCACGGCACCGACGCCCCGAGCGCGGCCCGGAAACTCTCCGGCGTCCCCGCCCACAGCTCGGACAGCAGCGACACCGGACCCAGCAGCACCGCCGCGACCGGCGGCGCCGCCCAGACCAGGGCTCCGGCGACCACCGCCCCGGACGCGGCCAGCAGCCCGCGCCCGACGTTCCGCGGCAGCCGCACCCGTACCGCGGTCGTCAGCGCGAGACCGCACAGCAGGTACGCGAGCACGCCCCACCCGTCGTGCGCCGCCGCATCCGGCACCCGGCCCACCGCGGCCACCGCCAGCAGACCGGCGACCACGCCGCCCGTCTGTGCGAAGCCGTCCGGCGCGCGCCACGCTCCGGCCAGCGCCGCCGCCGACGCCGTCAGCAGCAGCGCCCCCGGGGCCAGCGCGTCCAGCGGCCCAGAGGCGGTCATCGACCCCGCCAGCCCCACCAGCAGCGCCCCGGACCCGGCCGCCGCGCCCCCCGCGCACGCCGTGATCCGCACCGCGAGGCCCTTGCCGTACAGAGCGACCGTTCCGTCCAGCACCGCCGTCGCCAGCAGCGCCCACCCGACCATCAGCGCCGACGCTCCCGCGGCCCACGCCCAGAGCAGCAGCGGCCACTGGGCGAGGGCCACGGCGGCGGGCAGCGGCATGCGGAGCGGGCGGAGGGCCAGCCCGTAGGCGCTCCACAGCGCCGTGAGCACCGCCGCCGACGCGGCCGTGTAGGCGAGCCGTCCGGAGTCGGGCGCCACCACCCCGTGCAGGACGTAGACGTTCAGCAGCGTCAGCGGCAGCGCCAGTGCCGCCAAGGCCTCCGCGGTGGCCCGGAGCCTGCGCGGCAGCAGGACCGCCGGAGCGGCGAGCGCGCCCAGGGTCACCGTGCCGAGCACGGCCGCCCGTCCGCCGGTCCCCATCGAGCCCCAGCTCAGCGTGAAACCGATGGCCGCGACCGTCAGCAGCAGGCCGCCCAGCGCCAGCAGGACGTTCTGCGCACTGCGCGGGGTGGAGGCCGACGGTGACGGGGCGAAGCCCCAGGGCTGGACCGGATCGACAGGCCGGCCCGCGGAAGAAGTCCCCCAGGCGGCCGGATTCCAGCCCGGCGCCGGCGGGGCGGGGGGCCGCAGCGCGGCGACCAGCCAGGCGCGCCGGGTCAGCAGCCGGGCCCTGCGGGCGTCCAGCTCGGCCAGTTCTCGGTCGAGGAGGGCCAGTTCCTCGGCGGGCGGCGGCATGTGTTCCATGCAGGGGAGTGTGGCCGCCGCCACTGGCTCGTACATGCGCTCGGATACTCAGTTCCCGGTGCCGCAGCCCTGAGTAGGGCGCCGCCGCGCGCCGTCCGGCCGTAAGGAGTTTGAACGAAGCCCGTCGGCCCCTGTATGGTTCAACCCGTTCCCGGGCGATTAGCTCAGTGGGAGAGCGCTTCGTTCACACCGAAGAGGTCACTGGTTCGAACCCAGTATCGCCCACCGGGGAAAGCCGGTCCGCAGCATCGTGCGGGCCGGCTTTCGCATGGTCGGCCACCGGTGGGCTCAGGCCGCCGCGGACAGCGCCGGGCGCAGCGGCCAGGCCGAGCCCACCGCTCTCGCCGCCCCCTTGCCGGCGGACGGCGCCTCCGGGCCGGGCGTCCGGGCCGCGTGCCAGGCCGCCTGGAGGGTGTGCAGCTCGGCCGGGGACAGCCGCTCCAGCCGGGCCGAGAAGCGTCGGCCCACCGCGCGCACCAGTTCCAGCGAGGCGCTCGCGCCGTTCGCCGCCTCGTGGGCCCCCTCGAACGCCACCTCGTACCGCTCGCACAGGTCCGTGAGGGTGCGGCGGCCCTCGCGGTGGCGGTCCAGGTGTCCGTCCAGCACCCATGGGTCCAGTACCCGCAGCGGCGCTCCGTCCAGATAGCCGGCCAGCGAGGACGCCCGGTGCCGCCGCAGCTCGCGGTCGAGCAGCGTCAGGGCGAACGGTGCGTCCATCACGACCAGTGGGCGCCCCGTCGTGCAGTGCTCCACCAGCGCGCGGGCGATCTCGTCCATCACCGGCGCGGGCCAGCGGCCGTTGCGCTGGAGATGGTCCTCGGTCAGCCCGTGGAGCCGACTCGCCTCCTCGGGGACCGGCACCCCCGGGCTGACCAGCCAACGGGTGACGCGGACGCGCCCGTCCGCGGTGTCCTGCGCGACCAGAGCGGCCGCGACGATCCGGTCCTGCTCGACGTCCATACCCGTCGTCTCCGTGCAGAAAGCGGCCAGCGGCCCCTCGAACCAGTGCATCATCTCCGAACTCCTCGCACCCGCACGGCAGGGAGAGGATTCCCCTGCCCGATATCGGTGATACCCGGGCTGTTTGCCTGATAAGCCGCTTGCGGGCGGTGTGATGCGGTGACAACGCGGCGAGTACGCGGGGGAGTTGCCACCGACGCCTGTCGTCGCCTCTGACGAAGCGCCCCGGCCGCCCCGCGCTCCGCCGGGCCCGCCGCTCCCGCGAGGGGCGGGCCCGGCGGGCACGGTCCGGCCGGAGTCCCGCGGGCCGCTTGCGCGCGACCCTGCGAGGGCGGACGGGACCGGCCGAGGAAGAATGTCCCCCGGGGCCGTGGCATTCCTCGGGGGCGTGCGCGGGGTAGGCGGCCAGGAAGGCGTTCGCATCGGGGGCGCGCGGCTCGGTACGATTCATGTGGCCTTGCCGTACGAAGGCAGGCGACCCCCTCAGTCAGGAGAGACCGGTGTCAGACGTCCGTGTGATCATCCAACGCGATTCCGAGCGGGAAGAGCACGTGGTGACGACGGGCACGACGGCCGGCGAGCTCTTCCCCGGTCAGCGCACCGTCGTCGCCGCGCGTATCGGCGGAGAGCTGAAGGACCTCAGTCACGAGCTCCGGGACGGCGACAGCGTCGAGCCTGTGGAGATCTCCTCCGAGGACGGCCTGAACATCCTGCGCCACTCCACCGCGCACGTGATGGCCCAGGCCGTGCAGCAGCTCTTCCCCGAGGCCAAGCTCGGCATCGGCCCGCCGGTCAAGGACGGCTTCTACTACGACTTCGACGTCGAGAGGCCGTTCACCCCCGAAGACCTCAAGGCCATCGAGAAGAAGATGCAGGAGATCCAGAAGCGGGGCCAGAGGTTCTCCCGCCGCGTGGTCTCCGACGAGGCCGCCCGCGAGGAGCTGGCCGACGAGCCGTACAAACTGGAGCTCATCGGCATCAAGGGCGCGGCGTCCTCGGACGACGGCGCGGACGTCGAGGTGGGCGGCGGCGAGCTGACCGTCTACGACAACCTCGACGCCAAGACCGGCGACCTGTGCTGGAAGGACCTCTGCCGGGGCCCGCACCTGCCGACCACCCGGTTCATCCCGGCGTTCAAGCTGATGCGCAACGCCGCCGCGTACTGGCGCGGCAGCGAGAAGAACCCGATGCTCCAGCGCATCTACGGCACCGCCTGGCCGACGAAGGACGAGCTGAAGGCGCACCTGGAGTTCCTGGAGGAGGCCGCCAAGCGCGACCACCGCAAGCTCGGCAACGAGCTGGACCTCTTCTCCTTCCCCGACGAGATCGGCCCCGGCCTCGCGGTCTTCCACCCCAAGGGCGGCGTCATCCGCCGGGCCATGGAGGACTACTCGCGCCGCCGTCACGAGGAGGAGGGGTACGAGTTCGTCTACAGCCCGCACGCCACCAAGGGCAAGCTCTTCGAGAAGTCCGGCCACCTGGACTGGTACGCCGACGGCATGTACCCGCCCATGCAGCTCGACGACGGGGTGGACTACTACCTCAAGCCGATGAACTGCCCCATGCACAACCTGATCTTCGACGCGCGTGGCCGCTCCTACCGTGAACTGCCGCTGCGCCTCTTCGAGTTCGGGACGGTGTACCGCTACGAGAAGTCGGGCGTCGTGCACGGCCTGACCCGTTCACGCGGCTTCACGCAGGACGACGCGCACATCTACTGCACCAAGGAGCAGATGGCCGAGGAGCTGGACCGCACGCTCACCTTCGTGCTGAACCTGCTCCGCGACTACGGTCTCACCGACTTCTACCTGGAGCTGTCCACCAAGGACCCGGAGAAGTTCGTCGGCTCCGACGAGGTCTGGGACGAGGCCACCGAGACGCTGCGCCAGGTCGCGGAGAAGCAGGGTCTCCCCCTGGTCCCCGACCCGGGCGGCGCCGCGTTCTACGGCCCGAAGATCTCCGTGCAGTGCAAGGACGCCATCGGCCGCACCTGGCAGATGTCGACCGTGCAGCTCGACTTCAACCTCCCGGAGCGCTTCGATCTGGAGTACACCGGTCCGGACGGCTCCAAGCAGCGCCCGGTCATGATCCACCGCGCCCTGTTCGGCTCCATCGAGCGCTTCTTCGCCGTGCTCCTGGAGCACTACGCGGGCGCGTTCCCGGTCTGGCTGGCCCCGGTGCAGGCGGTCGGCATCCCGATCGGCGACGCCCACATCCCCTACCTCCAGGAGTTCGCCGCCAAGGCGCGCAAGCAGGGGCTGCGGGTGGACGTGGACGCTTCGTCGGACCGGATGCAGAAGAAGATCCGCAACCAGCAGAAGGCCAAGGTGCCGTTCATGATCATCGCTGGTGACGAGGACATGGCCAACGGTGCCGTCTCCTTCCGCTACCGCGACGGTTCGCAGGAGAACGGCATTCCGGTCGACGAGGCGCTCGCCAAGATCGCCAAGGCCGTCGAGGACCGCGTCCAGGTCTGATCCGGCAGTCAGAAGCGGCCCCCGCGGTGCTGTCCGCGCCCCGGGGGCCGCTTCTCGTCCTCCCGGGCGAACACCTGGATCAGCCAGGACGAGAAGGACCCGGTCACCGCGCCCAGCAGCGCCAGACCGCACGCCATCAGCCCCGCCGCGACCGTACGCCCCCAGAACGTCACCGGCGCGGCGTCCCCGTAGCCGACCGTCGTCAGCGTGGCGCACGCCCACCACACCGCGTCCCCGAACGTGCGGATCGAAGCGCCCGGGGCCGTGTGCTCCAGGTGGTAGACCGCGAGCGCGGCGGAGAAGCCGAGCAGCCCGGCCGCCAGCCCCGCATACGTCATCACCCGGGCGTACAGGTCACGGCGCGGCCGGCCGTAGCGCTGCTGCACGGCCGAGTAGACCTTGACCACGCGCAGCGGGCGCAGCAGCGGCAGCAGCAGAACCAGCGTGTCGAGCCAGTGGACGTGCACGAACCTGGCCCCGAGGCCGCTGAGCCGCACCCGCACCGCGTAGTCCGCGAGGAACACCGGCCAGGACGACCAGACCAGGAGCAGGGCGATGTCATGCCACGGCTGGGCGCTGTGCGGGGCCAGGACCCGCACCGCGTACCCCGTGAGGAAGAGCAGGGAGACGGCGAAGAGCGGAAGCTCCGTGCGCTGCTCCCAGCGGGTCAGCCGGACCGGCGGCTCGGGGGCGGGTCTCACGCTCATCGCCTCAGCATCGCGGGCGGCCGGGCGGGGCGGCCCCGACGACACGCTCCTTCGGGGTGACGCAATATGCTGACCGGTATGACGAGTGAGCCGGAGCAGCAGATCGGCGTGGGGACGCCCGACGCATTCCAGCGCCTGTGGACGCCCCATCGGATGGCGTACATCCAGGGCGAGAACAAGCCGAGCGGCCCGGGCGCGGAGGACGGCTGCCCCTTCTGCGTCATCCCGGCCAAATCCGACGAGGACGGACTCGTCGTGGCCCGCGGCGAGCACGTCTACGCGGTGCTGAACCTGTATCCGTACACCGGCGGCCACCTCATGGTGGTGCCCTACCGGCATGTGGCCGACTACACCGGGCTGGACGGTCCGGAGACGGTCGAGCTGGCGGAGTTCACCAAGCGGGCCATGGTCGCGCTGCGCACGGCCTCCGGGGCGCACGGGTTCAACATCGGGATGAACCAGGGCTCCGTGGCCGGGGCCGGAATCGCCGCACATCTGCACCAGCACCTGGTGCCGCGCTGGGGCGGCGACACCAACTTCATGCCGGTCGTCGGCCACACGAAGGTGCTGCCCCAGCTGCTGGGCGACACCCGGGCGCTGCTGGCGGAGGCCTGGCCGACGGGCGAACTCCCGGCCCACTGAGCCGACGGCCGTGCCGCACGCCCGCCGCCCCGGGCGAAGAGGGGCCGGCCGGTCCATTGCTCCGGCCGGCCCCTGTCGCGGCTAGGCCTCGTACACGTCGGCCTTGCGCGGGGCCGGGTCCTGGACGAGACCGCTCAGCACCATCGACCGGTTGTCGAACCGCTCGGTGTCCACGCCGTTCTCCGCCAGAACGCGCATCGCCGCCGTGTGGACGGCGCGCAGCACCGGGGTGGCGGCACGCATCGCGTCGTCCGCCATGAAGCGGTGGTTCCACGGTTTGGCCGCCCATGCGTGCCGCAGGCCGAACGGTTCGGGCAGCACGATCTTCCCGCCCAGGTAGTCCAGCAGCGGCGGATACCAGGTGAGCGGAGCCCGCAGGGCGAGCCGGACGACCTCCTTGGCCTCCACCAGCGGCAGCTGGACGTCCCGGGTCTCCCAGAACCGGACGGTCTTGTTGACCGTCTTCGTCCTGGCCTCCGGCTTGGAGAGGAACAGGCCGTGCACCGGCCCCAGCGCGTGGCCGGTGACCTCAATGCGCAGGGTCTCGTGGAGCACGGTGACGGTGATCATCATCGTGATCACCAGCTGGCCGTCCCACAGGGCGAACTGGACGCCGAGGTAGTGCCGGTCGCCGCTGCCGAACTGCTGGTGGTTGCAGATCCGCTGTATCTCGTGCGGCTTCACCTGGAAGGTGGCGACGTCCTCGCCCTGCGGGCGGGAGACGGAGTCGGCGTTCTCCCCGATGGGCGAGACGATCCAGTGCTTCACGGACGGCTTGGGAAAGCCGCCGGTGTTCAGCGGGCCGCGCTCCAGCATCTTCAGCTGGTCGTGGATGATCCGGATCAGGTCCCAGCTGCGGAACTGGTGGATCTCCTTCGTCGGGTCCTTGGGGACCAGCTCCTCGGCCAGCTGCCAGCTGCCCCAGCGGGTGCCCATGCCCAGGATGCCCTTGGGGCCGGCGTAGAACACGGCGTTGGACTGCTGCTCTGCGGAGAGTTTCTCCAGCCCCTGGCGCAGGGCCTCCCGCGCGGTCTCGTTCGGGTTCTTGGGGACCGCCTCGGGGATCTTCGCTATCACCCCCGTACCGGACAGCAGCCCCTCCCACCGCGCCCGCAGGTCCTTGGCCGAGGCCTCGGCGATCCGCTTGGCGATCAGCCAGCCGATCAGCGGGGCGATGAGCGCGCCCCGGACGTAGAGGCCCAGGAACCCGGTGAACGGGAGCTGGACCATCAGGACCAGCGCGCCGATCCCGAAGGCGGCCAACAACACGGCGCCGATCGCCCGGAAGGCCTTGTCCTTGGACTTGTCGAGCGCGTCCCGGACCCGGAAGGCGATCACCCAGGCCAGCAGACCGGGCAGGAAGAGGAGGCCGAACACCGCGGTCACCAGGGTGAGACGGGTGTCGCGGTCCTTGCGCAGGTTGTTCGCGGACAGGCAGTGCTCCACCACCGTCTGCGGGTCCATGCCGAAGGACTGGATGAGCGCCTTGCGCGCGCCGCCGAGCATCCGTTCCTGGACGGCACGGGCGAACGCCTCCCCCAGGTTCGGCTTGAAGTAGTCCGACTTGAAGAGCTTGGAGGACCCCGGTTTCACCACGGACTTGTGCCACTCGCCGTTGGCGTCGAGGATCTTCTCCACCGGGCTGTCCCGATACGCCGCCGAGGCCAGGGCGTTGGTCGCCACGGTCTGGCCGCCCGCCCCCTGGATCGGGACCTGGGCCCCGGGTGAGAAGTCGAATCCGTCGTTGGCCACTGTCTGTCGCCCCCACTCGCCGCACGGTCTGCTCCTGCGGTGTGCCCAACTACCGTACGCGGCATACCTTCTGAGCTGCGACCACAGCGTATCGTCCGGACCGGGGCACCGCCCGTCACCGGCGTGGACGGGGGCGGGGTGTGCGACAGTGCGCCGGTCACGCGCCGGGTCAGCCCTCCTCCCGCTCCGCGGGGAACCGGTCGCCCCGCCGGCGGACGCCTCGCGCGGCGCGGGTCGGTGGGGCTCCGCGTCCGCCTGTACGCCGTAGCGCTGAGGCGATCCGCTCCCGCGCGACCTCTTCGTGGACCGTGAACAAGCACCACAGGGCCTCCGGGCGGATCTCCGAAGTCTGTTCGAGCCCGTAGCGGCGCGCCGACCGCGCCCCGGCGGCTCCGGAGTACTGAGGCGACCGCGCACGGCGCGTGCGGGGCCTCAGCGCCCCGGCCGACCGGTGCGGGCGGAGCCTTTGGGCCCGCCCGGCCGCCCGGGGGCGCCGTGCGGGCGGGTGCCCGTCCGGTGAAGGGCGCCGTTGGTGACTACGATGGGCCAGCCGGTGGCCGAAGGGGCCGCTCGGCCAACCGAACCCTCGGGAAGGCCATGCTGAACAAGTACGCGCGTGCATTCTTCACGCGTGTCCTCACGCCGTTCGCCGCTCTGCTGCTCCGCCTCGGGGTCAGTCCCGACGCGGTCACTCTCGTCGGCACAGCGGGAGTGATGGCAGGTGCGCTGGTCTTTTTCCCGACGGGGGAGTTCTTCTGGGGCACGATCGTCATCACGCTCTTCGTCTTCTCCGACCTCGTCGACGGCAACATGGCCCGGCAGGCCGGCGTCTCCAGCCGGTGGGGCGCGTTCCTCGACTCGACGCTGGACCGGGTCGCCGACGGAGCGATCTTCGCCGGGTTCGCCCTGTGGTACGCGGGCGGCGGTGACGACAACGTCCTGTGCGCGGTCGCGATCTTCTGCCTGGCCAGCGGCCAGGTGGTCTCGTACACCAAGGCGCGCGGCGAGTCGATCGGTCTGCCGGTCGCCGTCAACGGCCTGGTGGAGCGCGCAGAGCGCCTGGTCATCTCGCTGGTCGCGGCCGGTCTCGCCGGGCTGCACGCCTTCGGCGTCCCCGGGGTCGACGTCCTGCTGCCGATCGCCCTGTGGGTTGTCGCCGCGGGCAGCCTCGTGACGCTGGTGCAGCGCGTGGTGACCGTGCGTCGGGAATCCGCGGAGGCGGACGCCGCCGCTCCCGCGGGCCCGGCCGGACAGGGGAGCGAGGCCGACCGGTGAGCCGAGCTTCCGACCTGAGGGACCGGCTCGCCGACGGGCTGTACGGCGCGGGCTGGGGCGCCGTGAAGAAGCTCCCGGAGCCCGCAGCCGAGAAGCTGTTCCGCACCATCGCCGACCAGACGTGGAAGCGGCGTGGCCCGAGCGTGCTGCGGCTGGAGTCGAATCTGGCACGGGTCGTCCCCGACGCCGGCCCGGAGCGGCTGGCCGAGCTGTCCCGCGCCGCGATGCGCTCGTACATGCGCTACTGGATGGAGTCGTTCCGGCTGCCGACCTGGAGCCCGCAGCGGATCAAGGACAGTATCGAGATCGTCGGCACCGACCGACTGGACGAGGGGCTGGCCGCCGGGCGCGGAGTCGTCGTGGCGCTGCCGCACCTGGCCAACTGGGATCTCGCCGGCGCCTGGGCCACCACCGACCTGAAGCTCCCCCTCACCACCGTCGCGGAACGGCTGAACCCGGCATCGCTCTACGACCGGTTCGTGGCCTACCGCGAGAGCCTGGGCATGGAGGTGCTGCCGCACAGCGGCGGGGCGGCCTTCGGGACGCTGGCCCGGCGGCTGCGCGCGGGCGGCCTGGTCTGCCTGGTCGCCGACCGGGACCTCTCCGCCTCCGGGGTGGAGGTGTCGTTCTTCGGCGCCGCCGCCCGGATGCCCACCGGCCCGGCCCTGCTCGCCCAGCACACGGGCGCGATGCTGCTGCCCGTGACCCTCTCGTACGACAGCACGCCGGTGATGAAGGGGGTCATCCACCCCGCGGTCGAGGTGCCGGGGGAGGGCTCCCGCGCCGAGAAGACGGCCGTCATGACCCAGGCGCTGGCCGACGCCTTCGCCACGGGCATCGCCGAGCACCCGGAGGACTGGCACATGCTCCAGCGGCTCTGGCTGGACGATCCGGACCCCCGGGGGGAGCCCGCGTGAAGATCGGCATCGTCTGCCCGTACTCCTGGGACGTGCCCGGCGGCGTGCAGTTCCACATCCGGGACCTGGCCGAGCATCTGATCGGACTCGGCCACGAGGTCTCCGTCCTGGCCCCCGCCGACGACGACACACCGCTGCCCCGGTACGTGGTCTCGGCGGGCCGGGCCGTCCCCGTCCCGTACAACGGCTCGGTGGCCCGGCTGAACTTCGGCTTCCTCTCGGCGGCCCGGGTGCGGCGCTGGCTGCACGACGGCACGTTCGACGTCATCCACATCCACGAGCCGACCTCCCCTTCGCTGGGCCTGCTGGCCTGCTGGGCGGCGCAGGGGCCGATCGTGGCCACCTTCCACACCTCCAACCCGCGCTCCCGGGCGATGATCGCCGCGTACCCGATCCTCCAGCCCGCGCTGGAGAAGATCAGCGCACGGATCGCGGTCAGCGAATACGCCCGGCGCACGCTGGTCGAGCACCTCGGCGGGGACGCCGTCGTCATCCCGAACGGCGTCGACGTCGGCTTCTTCGCACGGGCCGAGCCGAAGGCCGGGTGGCAGGGGCAGACCCTCGGCTTCATCGGCCGCATCGACGAACCCCGCAAGGGGCTTCCCGTCCTGATGAAGGCGCTGCCCGCGATCTTCGCCGCCCGCCCTGAGGCCCGGCTGCTGGTCGCGGGACGAGGGGACGAGGAGGAGGCGGTGGCCTCGCTGCCCAAGGAGCTGCGCGGACGCGTCGAGTTCCTCGGCATGGTCAGCGACGAGGACAAGGCCCGCCTGCTGCGCAGCGTCGACGTGTACGTGGCCCCCAACACCGGCGGCGAGAGCTTCGGCATCATCCTGGTCGAGGCGCTGTCGGCCGGCGCCCCGGTGCTGGCGAGCGACCTGGACGCCTTCGCCCAGGTGCTCGACCAGGGGGCCGCCGGCGACCTCTTCGCCAACGAGGACGCGGACGCGCTGGCCGCCGCCGCGATCCGCCTGCTGGGCGACCCGGAGCGCCGGGCCGGCCTGCGCGAGCGCGGCGCGGCCCACGTACGGCGCTTCGACTGGGCCACGGTGGGGGCCGACGTCCTCGCGGTGTACGAGACGGTCACGGACGGGGCCGCGTCGGTCGCGGAGGACGAACGCTCGGGGCTGCGTGCCCGGTTCGGCCTGGCCCGGGGCTGAGGCGGACGGGGCTCACCCGTTCGGGGGCCGAGCGGGCCCGGCCCGCCCGTGCACGGGAGCGGGGCCCTGGGCGCGGTCGCCGAGGAATGCCGCGCCGGGACTTAGGCCCCGCACCCCCCGGGCGTGCCGGGCTCGCCGCCCGGCCGCGGGCCGGCGCCGCGCCGGGCGACGGTAGCGTGGGGGCCCGTGACCGTAACTCTCATCGTCTGGATCGTCCTCGCCCTCATCGCGATCGGGGTGTACCTCAGCTGGACCGCCGGCCGGCTCGACCGTCTGCACGCCCGGATCGACGCCGCCCGCGCCGCCCTCGACGCCCAACTACTGCGTCGGGCCTCGGTCACCCAGGAGCTGGCCACCTCCGGCGTCCTGGACCCGGCCGCCTCGATCGTCCTGTACGAGGCCGCGCACGCCGCCCGGCAGGCGCGGGAGGACCACCGGGAGGTCGCCGAGAGCGAGCTGAGCGCCGCCCTGCGCGCCGTCTTCGGGGAGCCGGCCCAGGTCGACGCGGTGAAGGAGATCCCCGGCGGCGAGGAGACGGCCGCGGAACTGGCCGCCGCCGTACGCCGGGTGCCCATGGCCCGGCGCTTCCACAACGACTCCGTACGTGCCGCACGCGCGCTGCGGCGGCACCGCACGGTCCGGCTGTTCCGGCTGGCCGGACACGCGCCCTTCCCGCTCGCCTTCGAGATGGACGACACCCCGCCGGTGGCCCTCGCCGACCGCCCCGGCACCTGAGGGCCCCGGCGCGCGGGGGCCGAACGCGGGGGCCGGACCGGAGCGTGCGCCGCCGTGGGCAGCGGCCCGGACCGGCCGTATGACGCCAAAACGATCCACGGCCTGTCCATTGGCCCTTGCTGTGGACTGCTCCGGCAGCGTTTCCTCGGCGGTGCAGCATCCAGCGTCTTTCACCGAGTGAGGTCCCGTGTCCACGCTTCCCAGCACCCCGCAGTCCACCGAGTCCCCGGTCACCGGCACCGCCCGCGTCAAGCGGGGCATGGCCGAGCAGCTCAAGGGCGGCGTGATCATGGACGTCGTCGACGCCGAGCAGGCGAAGATCGCAGAGGACGCCGGCGCCGTGGCCGTCATGGCCCTGGAGCGGGTCCCGGCCGACATCCGCAAGGACGGCGGCGTGGCCCGGATGTCCGACCCCAACATGATCGAGGAGATCATCGGGGCCGTCTCCATCCCCGTGATGGCCAAGTCCCGCATCGGCCACTTCGTCGAGGCCCAGGTGCTCCAGTCGCTCGGCGTCGACTACATCGACGAGTCCGAGGTCCTCACCCCGGCCGACGAGGTCAACCACAGCGACAAGTTCGCGTTCACCACCCCCTTCGTCTGCGGCGCCACCAACCTCGGCGAGGCCCTGCGCCGCATCGCGGAGGGCGCGGCCATGATCCGGTCGAAGGGCGAGGCCGGCACCGGCAACGTGGTCGAGGCCGTCCGCCACCTGCGGCAGATCAAGAACGAGATCGCCCGCCTGCGCGGCTTCGACAACAATGAGCTGTACGCCGCGGCCAAGGACCTGCGCGCCCCCTACGAGCTGGTCAAGGAGGTCTCGGAGCTCGGAAGGCTGCCCGTGGTGCTCTTCTCCGCCGGCGGCGTGGCCACCCCGGCCGACGCGGCGCTGATGCGACAGCTCGGCGCGGAGGGCGTCTTCGTGGGCTCCGGCATCTTCAAGTCCGGCGACCCGGCCAAGCGCGCGGCCGCGATCGTGAAGGCCACCACCTTCTACGACGACCCCAAGGTCGTCGCGGACGCCTCCCGGAACCTGGGCGAGGCCATGGTCGGCATCGACTGCGACACGCTGCCCGAGTCCGAGCGCTACGCCAACCGCGGCTGGTAACCACTGATGAGCGACACCCCTGTGATCGGCGTCCTGGCTCTCCAGGGCGACGTGCGGGAGCACCTGATCGCCCTGGCCTCGGCAAACGCCCTGGCCAGGCCGGTCCGGCGCCCCGAGGAGCTCGCCGAGGTCGACGGCCTGGTCGTGCCGGGCGGCGAGTCCACCACCATGTCCAAACTGGCCGTCCTCTTCGGCATGATGGAACCGCTGCGGGAGCGGGTCCGGGCCGGGATGCCGGTCTACGGCACCTGCGCCGGGATGATCCTGCTGGCCGACGAGATCCTCGCCCCTTCCCCAAGCTCCCCACCCCCTTCGAGCGAGGGTCGCCCCGTGTCCGGCCAGGAGACCGTCGGCGGCATCGACATGGTCGTGCGGCGCAACGCCTTCGGCCGGCAGAACGAGTCGTTCGAGGCCGCGGTCGAGGTCGCGGGGATCGAAGGCGGCCCGGTGGAGGGCGTGTTCATCCGGGCGCCCTGGGTCGAGTCCGTCGGAGCCGGGGTCGAGGTCATCGCCGAGCACGGCGGCCACATCGTCGCCGTACGGCAGCGAAACGTCCTCGCCACGTCGTTCCATCCCGAACTGACCGGCGACCATCGCGTGCACGCTCTGTTCGTGGACATGGTGCGCGCGGTGAACTGAGCTGGCCCCGGTAGGATCTCTCGGGTTCGACTCGATTTTGGTGACGCGAAGGAGAAGGCAGATGTCCGGCCACTCTAAATGGGCTACGACGAAGCACAAGAAGGCCGTGATTGACGCCAAGCGCGGCAAGCTCTTCGCGAAGCTGATCAAGAACATCGAGGTCGCGGCGCGCTCCGGCGGCGTGGACCCCGACGGCAACCCGACGCTCGTCGACGCCATTCAGAAGGCGAAGAAGAGCTCCGTCCCGAACAAGAACATCGACTCCGCCGTCAAGCGCGGCGGCGGTCTCGAAGCGGGCGGCGCCGACTACGAGACGATCATGTACGAGGGATACGGCCCCAACGGCGTCGCGGTGCTCATCGAGTGCCTCACCGACAACCGCAACCGTGCCGCCTCCGACGTACGTGTGGCGATGACCCGGAACGGCGGCTCCATGGCCGACCCGGGCTCCGTCTCGTACCTGTTCAACCGCAAGGGCGTCGTGATCCTGCCCAAGGGCGAGCTGACCGAGGACGATGTCCTCGGCGCCGTCCTGGACGCGGGCGCGGAAGAGGTCAACGACCTCGGCGAGACCTTCGAGGTGGTCAGCGAGGCCACCGACATGGTCGCGGTGCGCACCGCGCTCCAGGAGGCGGGCATCGACTACGACTCCGCAGAGGCCAACTTCCTGCCGACCATGCAGGTCGAGCTGGACGAAGAGGGCGCCCGCAAGATCTTCAAGCTCATCGACGCACTGGAGGACAGCGACGACGTGCAGAACGTCTTCGCCAACTTCGACGTGTCCGACGAGGTCATGGAGAAGGTCGACGCCTGAGGGCACGGCCGGTACGGCAGCGCGCGACAGGACGACGGGCCGGCGGGGACTCCCCGCCGGCCCGTCGTCCTGTCGCCTCGTCGGACGGAACGCCTCGTCGGTGCGGGGCGATGTCGGTGCGAGCCGATAGCCTGCGGGAACAGATGAACGAGCGGACGCGGCGCGCGGCGAGGACGAGGGGGGCTCCATGCGGGTTCTGGGCATCGACCCGGGGCTGACCCGATGCGGTGTCGGGGTGGTCGAGGGCGTCGCCGGACGGCCGTTGACCATGCTCGGCGTCGGCGTCGTGCGGACCTCGTCCGACGCCGATCTCGGCGACCGGCTCGTCGCCGTCGAGCGGGGCATCGAACAGTGGCTCGACGAGCACTCCCCGGGGTTCGTCGCGGTGGAGCGCGTCTTCGCCCAGCACAACGTCCGCACCGTCATGGGCACCGCCCAGGCCAGCGCGGTCGCCATGCTCTGCGCCGCCCGCCGGGGCATCCCCGTGGCCCTGCACACCCCCAGCGAGGTCAAGGCGGCCGTCACCGGGTCCGGCCGCGCCGACAAGGACCAGGTCGGCGCGATGGTCACCCGGCTGCTGAGGCTCAACGCGCCCCCCAAGCCCGCCGACGCCGCGGACGCGCTGGCCCTCGCCATCTGCCACATCTGGCGCGCACCCGCGCAGAACCGGCTTCAGCAGGCCGTCGCCGCGCACCGCACGGCCGGCCCGCCGGGCGCGTCCCGGGCGCCCGGCACACTCCGCACGCCCCGCACGCTGAAAGGCCGCACCGCATGATCGCCTTCGTCTCCGGCCCGGTGGCCGCCCTCGCCCCGACCACGGCCGTCATCGAGGTCGGCGGCATCGGCATGGCCGTCCAGTGCACTCCGCACACCCTGGCCGACCTGCGCATCGGCAAGGAGGCCCGGCTCGCCACCTCACTGGTCGTCCGGGAGGACTCCCTCACCCTGTACGGCTTCGCGGACGACGACGAGCGGCAGGTCTTCGAGCTCCTCCAGACCGCCAGCGGCGTCGGCCCCCGGCTCGCCCAGGCGATGCTCGCCACCCACAGCCCCGACGCGCTGCGCCTCGCCGTCTCCACCGGCGACGAGAAGGCACTCACCGCCGTCTCCGGGATCGGCAAGAAGGGCGCCCAGAAGCTGCTGCTGGAGCTCAAGGACCGCCTCGGCGAACCGGCCGGCGCGCACATCGCCCCGCAGGGCGCTGGCCCCGCCGCCTCCGGCTGGCGCGACCAGCTCCAGGCCGCGCTGATCGGCCTCGGCTACGCGAGCCGCGAGGCCGACGAAGCGGTCAACGCCGTCGCCCCCCAGGCCGAGGCCGCCGTCGCCGAAGGCGCGGCGCCCCCGGTGCCCCACCTCCTGCGGGCCGCCCTGCAGACTCTCAACCGCGCACGCTGACCGGCACCGACCCCCCCGAAGAGGCCTCACATGAACTGGGACGAGACCGGCCCCGAAGCCGGCGAACCGACCGGGCCGGCTCTCGACGACCGCCTGGTCGACGCCGACGCGGACGGCGAGGACACCGCGGTGGAGGCGGCCCTGCGCCCCAAGGACCTGGGAGAGTTCGTCGGCCAGGAGAAGGTCCGCGAACAGCTCGACCTGGTCCTCAAGGCGGCTCGCGCCCGCGGCGCCACCGCCGACCACGTGCTGCTCTCCGGCGCCCCGGGCCTCGGCAAGACGACCCTCTCGATGATCATCGCCGCCGAGATGAACGCCCCGATCAGGATCACCTCGGGACCCGCCATCCAGCACGCGGGCGACCTCGCGGCGATCCTCTCCTCGCTCCAGGAGGGCGAGGTCCTCTTCCTGGACGAGATCCACCGCATGTCCCGGCCCGCGGAGGAGATGCTCTACATGGCGATGGAGGACTTCCGCGTCGACGTCATCGTCGGCAAGGGCCCCGGCGCCACCGCCATCCCCCTCGAACTGCCCCCCTTCACCCTGGTCGGGGCCACCACCAGGGCCGGGCTGCTGCCGCCCCCGCTGCGCGACCGCTTCGGCTTCACCGGGCACATGGAGTTCTACGCCCCCGCCGAGCTGGAGCGCGTCCTCCACCGCTCCGCCCGCCTCCTCGACGTGGCCATCGACGCGGAGGGCGCCGCCGAGATCGCCGGACGCTCCCGCGGCACCCCCCGTATCGCCAACCGCCTGCTGCGCCGGGTCCGCGACTACGCCCAGGTGAAGGCGGAGGGCGCGATCGACCGGGGCATCGCGGAGGCCGCCCTCAAGGTGTACGAGGTTGACGCCCGCGGTCTCGATCGGCTGGACCGGGCGGTGCTCGGCGCGCTGCTGAAACTGTTCGGTGGCGGACCCGTCGGCCTGTCGACCCTCGCGGTGGCCGTGGGGGAGGAGCGGGAGACCGTCGAGGAGGTCGCCGAGCCCTTCCTCGTACGGGAAGGGCTGCTGGCCAGGACGCCGCGGGGCCGGGTCGCCACCCCTGCTGCCTGGGCGCATCTGGAGCTGGTCCCGCCGCAGCACGCCGTAAAGGGACAACCGGGTCTGTTCGGGATGTAAGGGGACACAGGTTCGCGTCCACAGGAACCACGGTGCCATGCTGGGCGTTGTTCCAACGATGCGGACTCGCTTAGACTCCGCCGACGCCGCCCTTACCGGTCGGTGTACCCACCCCCGTATATACAGGCCGCATTCCAGCGCGGTCGTGCGAAGGAATTCCCGTCCCGTGGATATCTTGACTCTCCTCCCCTTCATCGTGCTCATCGGGGCCATGTTCCTGATGACCCGCTCCGCCAAGAAGAAGCAGGCGGCGGCCGCGCAGATGCGCAGCGACATGCAGCCCGGCACCGGCGTCCGGACGATCGGGGGCATGTACGCCACCGTCAAGGAAGTCCACGACGACACCGTCGTGCTCGAGGTCGCCCCCGGGGTGCACGCCGTCTACGCGAAGAACTCGATCGGCGCCGTTCTGGACGACGCGGAGTACAACCGCATCGTGCACGGCGACGACGAGGAGCTGGACGCGGACGGCGCCGTCGTCCCCGACGACGCCTCCTCGCTCACCGGCGAGCGCGACGCGGACGACGTGGAGGTCACCAAGATCGACCTGGGCAAGGACGAGACGGCCGACGACGCCGGGAGCGCCGCCGCCAAGGACGCCAAGGACGACGGCGAGTCCGGCACCAAGTAGTTCTCACGATCCCCGGGGACGTCGCGCGCCCACCGGCGCGCGGCGTCCCCGGGACCGTGCGGTCGTCTGCGGGGGCAGGTCCCCACAACACTTCGTGGCCGCTTCGGCGCGTACCCGGCGCGGGGCGGTTGGACAGGGAGAAACGAGAAGGTGGCAGCACCCAAGAAGGGCCGAGGACCATCCGGCGGTCAAGGCGGGCCGGGGCGTGCCCTGGCTCTGATCCTCATCGTCATGGTCGCGCTCGTCGGCGGAATGTTCCTGTCCGGGCACACCGCGCCGCGGCTGGGCATCGACCTGGCCGGCGGGACGTCGATCACGCTGGAGGCACAGAACCAGCCCGGCAAGCCGAACGCGATCAACCCGACCAACATGAACACCGCGGTCGGGATCATCGAGCGGCGCGTCAACGGGCTGGGCGTCTCCGAGGCAGAGGTTCAGACCCAGGGCGATCGCAACATCATCGTCAACATCCCCAAGGGGACGAATTCCAAGCAGGCACAGGAGCAGGTCGGCACCACCGCCCAGCTCTACTTCCGGCCTGTTCTGGCGGTTCAGGCGAGCGGTCCCGAGCAGCCCACGCCGTCCGGCTCCGCCTCTCCCTCGGGCGGTGCCACGCCCAGCGCCGGCGAGTCCGCCGCCGGTGAGGACAAGGCCACCGGCGGGGACGGGGCGAAGGAGGAGGAGGCCGGCGACGCGCAGGGCACCCCCTCGCCGAGCGCCACCACGCAGGGCCGCGCGGTCACCGGCGCCCTGACGAAGGACGACCCGACCCCCTCCGCGTCAGACGAGCCGAAGCCGTCCGACTCGCCCGAGGCCTCGCCCTCCGCGGACCCGGCGACGGCCGAGCTCCAGAAGCAGTTCGCCGAGCTCGACTGCACCGACCCCAAGCAGCGCTCCGAGGCGGGCGAGGACGCCAAGCCCAGCGACTCCATCGTCGCCTGCGGCTCGAACGTCCCCGGCAGCTACGAGAAGTACCTGCTCGGCCCCGCCGAGGTCTCCGGCCGGGACGTCGACGACGCCGAGGGCGCCATCGAGCAGCAGACCGGTGAGTGGATCGTGTCGATGGAGTTCACCTCCGCCGGCGCCAAGAAGTTCCAGAAGATCACCAGCCGGCTCTCGCAGCAGCAGCCGCCGATGAACCAGTTCGCGATCGTCCTCGACGGCGAGGTCGTCTCCGCTCCCTCGGTGCGGACGGCGCTCAGCAAGAACGCCCAGATCTCCGGCAGCTTCGACCAGCAGTCGGCCGAGGACCTCGGCAACATCCTGTCCTACGGCGCCCTGCCGCTCACCTTCGAGGAGGTGAGCGTCACCACGGTGACCGCCGCGCTCGGCGACGAGCAGCTCAAGGGCGGTCTGATCGCCGGCGCCATCGGTCTCGCGCTGGTCATCATCTACCTGCTCGTCTACTACCGGGGACTGGCGTTCATCGCCCTGCTGAGCCTCCTGGTCTCCGGCATCCTGACGTACACGATCATGTCCCTGCTGGGCCCTGCCATCGGGTTCGCGCTGAACCTGCCGGCGGTCTGCGGCGCCATCGTCGCCATCGGCATCACGGCGGACTCGTTCATCGTGTACTTCGAACGGGTGAGAGACGAGATCCGCGAGGGGCGCACGCTCCGTCCGGCCATCGAGCGCGCCTGGCCGCGGGCCCGGCGCACCATCCTGGTCTCCGACTTCGTGTCGTTCCTGGCCGCCGCCGTGCTCTTCGTCGTCACCGTCGGCAAGGTGCAGGGCTTCGCGTTCACGCTCGGCCTGACCACGCTGCTCGACGTCGTCGTGGTGTTCCTCTTCACCAAGCCCCTCATGACGCTCATGGGGCGGACGAAGTTCTTCTCCCAGGGCGGCCCCTGGTCCGGGCTGGACCCGAAGCGGCTCGGCGCCCAGCCGCCGCTGCGCCGCTCGCGCCGTGTCAACGCCCCCACCGAACCGAAGGAGGCGTGAGATGTCGCGACTCGGCAATCTCGGCGCCCGGCTCTACCGCGGCGAGGTCGGATACGACTTCATCCGCAACCGCAAGATCTGGTACGGCGTCTCGATCCTGATCACCATCACGGCCGTCATCGGTCTGGCGGTCGGCGGCCTGAACATGGGCATCGAGTTCAAGGGCGGCGCGGTCTTCACGACCAACACCAGCGCCAAGATCTCCACCGCGGAGGCCACGGACGTGGCGACCGAGGCCTCGGGCCACCAGGCCATCGTCCAGGAGCTCGGCAACGGCGGTCTGCGCATCCAGATCACCGAGGTCGACACGCCCACGGCGAACAAGATCAAGGAGACGCTCTCCGACGAGCTGGGCATCCCGGCCGAGAAGATCAACGCGGACCTGGTCGGCCCCAGCTGGGGTGAGCAGATCGCCAACAAGGCGTGGACCGGTCTGTGGGTCTTCATGATCCTGGTGGTGGTCTACCTGGCCATCGCCTTCGAGTGGCGGATGGCCGTCGCCGCCCTCATCGCGCTGATCCACGACATCACCATCACGGTCGGCGTCTACGCCCTGGTCGGCTTCGAGGTCACCCCCGGCACGGTGATCGGTCTGCTGACCATCCTCGGCTACTCCCTGTACGACACGGTGGTCGTCTTCGACAGCCTCAAGGAGGGCCAGAAGGACATCACCAAGCAGACCCGCTACACGTACAGCGAGATCGCCAACCGGTCGATCAACAGCACCCTGGTCCGCTCCATCAACACCACCGTGGTGGCGCTGCTGCCGGTGGCCGGGCTGCTCTTCATCGGCGGCGGCGTCCTCGGCGCCGGCATGCTGAACGACATCTCGCTGTCGCTGTTCGTCGGTCTCGCCGCCGGCGCGTACTCCTCGATCTTCATCGCCACGCCGCTCGTCGCCGACCTCAAGGAACGCGACCCGCAGATGAAGGCGCTGAAGAAGCGGGTCCTCGCCAAGCGGGCGGCCGCGGCCGCCAAGGGCGAGTTCCCCGACGACGGTCCGCAGGACCGGCGGGAGGGCTCCTCGCAGGACGCCGAGACGGCGGGCACGGCGATCGGCCGGCCGCGCTCGCCCGGCCACACCCCCGGGAAGCGCTGAGCGATGACGAGCACCACCGAATCCATCAGGGAGCTGCTGCTCAGCCGTATCCGCGATGTCGCGGACTACCCCAAGCCGGGCGTGGTGTTCAAGGACATCACCCCGCTGCTCGCGGACCCGGTGGCCTTCACGGCGCTGACCGACGCCCTCGCGGAGATGTGCGTCCGGCACGGCGCCACGAAGATCGTCGGCCTGGAGGCGCGCGGCTTCATCCTGGCCGCGCCCGCCGCGGTCCGCGCGGGCCTGGGCTTCGTACCGGTCCGCAAGGCCGGAAAGCTGCCCGGAGCCACGCTCGGCCAGTCCTACGAGCTGGAGTACGGCAGCGCGGAGATCGAGATCCACGCCGAGGACCTCGACCCGCGGGACCGGGTCATGGTCATCGACGACGTCCTCGCCACCGGCGGCACCGCGCAGGCCTCGCTGGAGCTCATCCGGCGGGCCGGGGCCCAGGTCGCGGGCGTCGCCGTGCTCATGGAGCTCGGTTTCCTCGCGGGCCGGGACCGTCTGGAGCCGGTGCTCCGGGGCGCCCCGCTGGAGGCGCTGATCACGGTCTGAGCCGTTGTCCGCCGCCCGGCGGCGGACACCGGACAGGAGGGACGGGCACCCGGGAACAACCGGGTGCCCGTCCTCGTTCCCCGGGTTCCGCCGTCCCCGGGCGAGGTCTCGCCGGAGGGTCGATACCATGGGTTCTCCGGGTCCCCCGGTTCCGCACGAGGAGCGCTCTTGCCAGACGAGGCCCAGTCAGCCGCCGCCCCGCAGCCCGACAAGCCCGTGGCGGCCCCCGCCACGCCTCGAAAGGCCGCGCCCTCGAACACGCCGAAGCCCGCGCCCCCGGAGCCCGTCCCCGGTGCCGTGCGCCCCTCGGCCGCCGCACAGCCCGTCGGCCGGGCCGACTCGCCCGTACCGCAGGCCCCGCCCGGGGGCCCCGCGCCGCAGCCCCCCGCCGAGCCGGCTGCCGCCGGGCCCAAGCCGCCGGCGCCCGCGCCCGTGAAGCCCGCCGTTCCGGTCGGCGCCGCGCCCCGCTCCGGCGGCTCCTCCAACCGGGTGCGGGCCCGCCTCGCCCGGCTGGGCGTGCAGCGCTCCAGCCCGTACAACCCGGTCCTGGAGCCCCTGCTGCGTACGGTCCGTGGCAACGACCCCAAGATCGAGACGGCCACGCTGCGCCAGATCGAGAAGGCCTACCAGGTCGCCGAGCGCTGGCACCGGGGCCAGAAGCGCAAGAGCGGCGACCCCTACATCACGCACCCGCTGGCCGTCACCACCATCCTCGCCGAGCTGGGCATGGACCCGGCGACGCTGATGGCGGGCCTGCTCCACGACACCGTCGAGGACACCGAGTACGGCCTGGACACCCTGCGCCGAGACTTCGGCGACCAGGTCGCCCTGCTCGTCGACGGCGTCACCAAGCTGGACAAGGTCAAGTTCGGCGAGGCCGCGCAGGCCGAGACCGTGCGCAAGATGGTCGTCGCCATGGCCAAGGACCCCAGGGTCCTGGTCATCAAGCTCGCCGACCGCCTGCACAACATGCGCACCATGCGCTACCTCAAGCGGGAGAAGCAGGAGAAGAAGGCCCGCGAGACGCTGGAGATCTACGCCCCGTTGGCGCACCGGCTGGGCATGAACACCATCAAGTGGGAGCTGGAGGACCTCGCCTTCGCGATCCTCTACCCCAAGATGTACGACGAGATCGTGCGGCTCGTCGCCGAGCGGGCCCCCAAGCGCGACGAATACCTCGCCATAGTGACCGACGAGGTCCAGTCCGACCTGCGCGCCGCCCGCATCAAGGCCACCGTCACCGGCCGCCCCAAGCACTACTACAGCGTCTACCAGAAGATGATCGTGCGGGGCCGCGACTTCGCCGAGATCTACGACCTGGTGGGCATCCGCGTCCTCGTCGACACCGTCCGCGACTGCTACGCGGCGCTCGGGACCGTCCACGCCCGGTGGAACCCGGTGCCGGGGCGGTTCAAGGACTACATCGCGATGCCCAAGTTCAACATGTACCAGTCACTGCACACCACGGTGATCGGCCCCAGCGGCAAGCCCGTCGAGCTGCAGATCCGCACCTTCGACATGCACCGCCGCGCCGAGTACGGCATCGCCGCACACTGGAAGTACAAGCAGGAGGCCGTGGCGGGCGCCTCCAAGGTGCGCACCGACGTCCCCAGGAACACCGGGCGCGGCCAGGACACCGTCAACGACATGGCGTGGCTGCGCCAGCTCCTGGACTGGCAGAAGGAGACCGAGGACCCCAGCGAGTTCCTGGAGTCCCTGCGCTTCGATCTCTCGCGCAACGAGGTCTTCGTCTTCACGCCGAAGGGCGACGTGATAGCGCTGCCCGCCGGAGCGACCCCCGTCGACTTCGCGTACGCCGTCCACACAGAGGTCGGCCACCGGACCATAGGAGCACGCGTCAACGGGCGGCTCGTCCCGCTGGAGTCGACGCTCGACAACGGCGACCTGGTGGAGGTCTTCACCTCCAAGGCGGCCGGCGCGGGGCCCTCCCGGGACTGGCTCGGCTTCGTCAAGTCGCCGCGTGCCCGCAACAAGATCCGTGCCTGGTTCTCCAAGGAGCGCCGCGACGAGGCCATCGAGCAGGGCAAGGACGCCATCGCGCGGGCCATGCGCAAGCAGAACCTGCCGATCCAGCGCATCCTGACCGGTGACTCCCTGGTGACCCTCGCCCACGAGATGCGCTACCCCGACATCTCCTCGCTCTACGCGGCGATCGGCGAGGGCCACGTCGCCGCCGCAGGCGTCGTGCAGAAGCTGGTGCAGGCGCTCGGCGGCCACGACGAGGCCAACGAGGACCTGGCGGAGTCCACCCCGCCCTCCCACGGCCGCAGCAAGCGCCGCGCCAACGCGGACCCCGGCGTCGTCGTCAAGGGCGTCGAGGACGTCTGGGTCAAACTGGCGCGCTGCTGCACGCCCGTGCCCGGCGACCCCATCATCGGCTTCGTCACCCGGGGCAGCGGCGTCTCCGTCCACCGGGCCGACTGCGTCAACGTCGACTCGCTCTCCCAGCAGCCCGAACGCATCCTCGACGTCGAATGGGCCCCCACCCAGTCCTCGGTCTTCCTGGTCGCCATCCAGGTGGAGGCGCTGGACCGCTCGCGACTGCTGTCCGACGTGACCCGGGTCCTGTCCGACCAGCACGTCAACATCCTGTCGGCGGCCGTCCAGACCTCCCGGGACCGGGTGGCCACCTCGCGCTTCACCTTCGAGATGGGCGACCCCAAGCACCTGGGCCACGTGCTGAAGGCCGTACGCGGTGTGGAGGGCGTCTACGACGTCTACCGGGTCACTTCGGCCCGCAGACCCTGACAGCACGAGGAGGGCCCCGGTACGCGCGTACCGGGGCCCTCCTCCGCGTGCGGCGCGAAGGCGTCAGCCGCCGAACTCCTCCAGGCCCTTGAGCGCCTGGTCCAGCAGCGCCTGGCGGCCCTCCAGTTCCCTGGCGAGCTTGTCCGCGCGGGCGTTGTCGCCCGCGGCCCGCGCGGTGTCGATCTGGCCGCGCAGCTTGTCCACGGCGGCCTGGAGCTGCCCGGTCAGACCTTCGGCGCGGGCCCGCGCCTCCGGGTTCGTCCGGCGCCACTCGGCCTCCTCGGCCTCCTTGAGCGCCCGCTCCACCGCCTGCATCCGGCCCTCGACCTTCGGGCGGGCGTCCCGCGGCACGTGGCCGATGGCCTCCCAGCGCTCGTTGACGCCCCGGAACGCCGCCCTGGCCGCCTTGAGGTCCTTGACCGGCACCAGCTTCTCGGCCTCCGCGGCGAGCTCCTCCTTCAGCTTGAGGTTCTCGCCCTGCTCGGCGTCCCGCTCCGCGAACACCTCGCTGCGGGCGGCGAAGAAGACGTCCTGGGCGCCGCGGAAGCGGTTCCACAGATCGTCCTCGGCCTCGCGCTGGGCGCGGCCCGCCGCCTTCCACTCGGTCATCAGATCGCGGTACCGCGCGGCCGTGGTCACCCAGTCCGTGGAGCCGGACAGCGCCTCCGCCTCGGTGACCAGCTTCTCCTTGGCCTTGCGGGCCTCCTCGCGCTGGGCGTCCAGCGCGGCGAAGTGGGCCTTGCGCCGCTTGGAGAACGCCGAGCGGGCGTGCGAGAAGCGGTGCCACAGTTCGTCGTCCGACGTGCGGTCGAGGCGGGGGAGACCCTTCCAGGTGTCCACCAGCGCCCGCAGCCGCTCACCCGCCGACCGCCACTGCTCGCTCTGCGCCAGCTCCTCCGCCTCCGCGACCAGCGCCTCCTTGGCGCTTTTTGCCTCGTCGGTCTGCTTGGCCTTGAGGAGTTTGCGCTCCTCGCGCCGCGCGTCCACCGTCGCGACGAGCGCGTCCAGCCGCTTGCGCAGCGCGTCGAGGTCGCCCACCGCGTGGTGCTCGTCGACCTGCTGCCGCAGATGGCCGATCGCCGCCGTCGCGTCCTTGGCCGACAGGTCGGTCGTCTTCACGCGCCGTTCGAGGAGGCCGATCTCGACCACCATGCCGTCGTACTTGCGCTCGAAATAGGCCAGAGCCTCCTCGGGGGAACCGGCCTGCCACGATCCGACGACCTTCTCGCCATCGGCTGTTCGCACGTACACGGTGCCCGTCTCGTCGACGCGGCCCCACGGGTCGCTGCTCACAGCGCCTCCTCCACCTGATGCCTGTGAGGGGGTTCGCCCCCCGGCATCGTCCACAGTTTCCTGGGGCGGGCATCGCCCGCCCTGCACTACGTCAATCTAGGCGACCGGCCGCCCGGCTGTCCGCACTCAGCACGGCCGGGATTCTCCGTTCCGGCGCGGGGGAGCCGGCCGGCCGGTTCACTCCTTCTCGACCGACGCCTTCTCGATCGTCACGGCCTTCTTCGGGGCGCCGTCGCCCGCTCCGCCCTCGACCCCGGCCTCGCCGACCTTCTGGACGGCCTTCAGGGAGGCGTCGTCCATCGTGCCGAACGGGGTGTAGGTGGGCGGGAGCTTCGTCTCCTTGTAGACCAGGAAGAACTGGCTGCCGCCGGAGCCCGGCTGGCCGGTGTTGGCCATCGCCACCGTGCCCGGCGGGTAGGACACCGTCCCGTCGGCGCCGGCCTTGCCGAGCGCGTCCAGGTTCTCGTCCGGGATGTTGTAGCCCGGGCCGCCCGTGCCGTCGCCCTTCGGGTCGCCGCACTGCAGGACGAAGATGCCCTGGGTGGTCAGCCGGTGGCACTTCGTGCCGTCGAAGTAGCCCTTGTCGGCGAGCGCCTTGAAGGAGTTCGTCGTGTGCGGTGTCTTGGACGCGTCCATGGAGAACGCGATGTCGCCCTGGCTCGTCTTGAGCGCCATCGTGTACGTGGCCTTCTCATCGATCTTCATCGGAGGCTCGGGAGCCTTGCTCTCGGTCTCCGAAGGCTCCGGAACGGGGCTCTCGCTCGACGCCTGCGACTTCTTGCCGTCGTCGTCCTCCTTCCCCGCCACCACGAACGCGCTCACGCCCGCCACCGCGGCCACGGCCACGGCCGACGCCACGATCAGGGTGATCCGCCTGGTCCTGCGGCGGGCCTCCTCCCGGCGCTTCTGCTGGCGCTCGAACTTCTCCCTGGCGAGCTGCCGCCGCCGCTGTTCGCTGCTGGACACCGGTTGGGCTCCTTGTTACGTCGTGAGATCGGGTCTGAGTTGCCCGTACCGTATATGGGTTACCTGTGTCATGAGGAGCGCCGGTAGGCTCTCATCCGCCGCATCCTTCGCTGCGGCCGCTCCCGCCGGACGAACATTAAGGACGATCGTGCTCATTGCCGGTTTCCCCGCCGGGGCCTGGGGGACCAACTGCTACCTGGTCGCCCCCGCCGCCGGCGAGGAGTGCGTCATCATCGACCCGGGCCACCAGGCCGCCCAGGGCGTCGAGGAGGCGCTGAGGAAGCATCGGCTCAAGCCCGTCGCCGTCGTCCTCACCCACGGCCACATCGACCACGTCGCCTCGGTCGTCCCCGTCTGCGGCGCCCACGACGTCCCCGCCTGGATTCACCCCGACGACCGTTACATGATGAGCGACCCGGAGAAGGCGCTCGGCCGCTCCATCGGGATGCCCCTCATGGGCGAGCTGACCGTCGGGGAGCCGGACGACGTCAAGGAGCTGTCCGACGGGTCCCGGCTGAAGCTGGCCGGTCTGGAGTTCGGCGTCTCGCACGCACCCGGCCATACCAAGGGGTCGGTGACGTTCCGGATGCCCGAGGCGGCGGACGTTCCGCCGGTCCTCTTCTCGGGCGACCTGCTCTTCGCCGGCTCCGTCGGACGCACCGACCTGCCCGGCGGCGACCACGCCGAGCTCCTCCGGTCGCTGGCACGCGTGTGCCTGCCGCTGGACGACTCGACCGTGGTGCTGTCCGGCCACGGCCCCCAGACGACCATCGGCCGCGAGCGCGCCTCCAACCCGTTTCTGAACGGCCTGGACGCGCCGCCGCGCCGAGGAATGTAGACGAGAGACCTTCGTGAGCACCTTTCAGGCCCCCAAGGGCACGTACGACCTGACCCCGCCGGACTCCGCGACGTACCTCGCGGTGCGCGAGGCCATCTCCGCGCCGCTGCGCGACTCCGGATACGGCTACATCGAGACGCCCGGCTTCGAGGACGTGAACCTCTTCGCGCGCGGTGTCGGCGAGTCCACCGACATCGTCACCAAGGAGATGTACACCCTCACCACCAAGGGCGGCTCGCAGCTGGCCCTGCGCCCCGAGGGCACCGCGTCCGTGCTGCGCGCCGCCCTGGAGGCCAACCTCCACAAGGCCGGCAACCTCCCCGTCAAGCTCTGGTACTCCGGCTCCTACTACCGCTACGAGCGCCCGCAGAAGGGCCGCTACCGCCACTTCTCCCAGGTCGGCGCCGAGGCCATCGGCACAGAGGACCCGGTCCTGGACGCCGAGCTGATCATCCTCGCCGACCAGGCGTACCGCTCACTGGGCCTGCGCCGGTTCCGCATCCTGTTGAACTCGCTCGGCGACAAGGAGTGCCGTCCGGTCTACCGCGAGGCGCTCCAGGGCTTCCTGCGCGACCTCGATCTCGACGAGGAGACCCGTCGCCGCATCGAGATCAACCCGCTGCGCGTCCTGGACGACAAGCGGGCCGAGGTGCAGAAGCAGCTCACCGGCGCGCCCAAGCTCCGCGACCACCTCTGCGACGCCTGCAAGGCGTACCACGAGGAGGTCCGCGCCCTGCTGACGTCGGCCGGCGTCGCCTTCGAGGACGACGAGAAGCTGGTGCGCGGCCTCGACTACTACACCCGCACCACCTTCGAGTTCGTCCACGACGGTCTCGGCGCGCAGTCCGCGGTGGGCGGCGGCGGCCGCTACGACGGCCTCTCCGAGATGATCGGCGGCCCCGCGCTGCCGTCCGTCGGCTGGGCCCTCGGTGTGGACCGCACGGTCCTCGCGCTGGAGGCGGAAGGCGTCGAGCTGGACCTTCCCGCCACCACCAGCGTGTACGCGGTTCCGCTCGGCGAGGAGGCCCGCCGGTTCCTGTTCGGCATCGTCACCGAACTGCGCCGCTCCGGCGTCGCCGCCGACTTCGCGTTCGGCGGCCGGGGCCTGAAGGGCGCCATGAAGAGCGCCAACCGCTCGGGCGCGCGCTACACCCTGGTGGCGGGCGAACGAGATCTGGCCGAGGGCGTCGTCCAGCTCAAGGACATGGAGTCCGGCGAGCAGACGGCGGTGCCGTCCGCCGAGGTCGTCGCGGAGCTCGCGAAGCGGCTCGGCTGACGGAGCCCCGAGAGGCGGGCCGGGGCTTACGCCCCGCCCGCCTCCGTACGGTCAACCCGGCAGGCGCGGATTCATCCTGCCGACGGGCGTCGGCCCGCAGACGCCGACGAGCGGGGCGGAGTCCGAGATCGGCGCCCTCCATCGGGCCGTCCCGCCACCACGCCCGCCCAGGTCACGCCCGCCGGCCACATCTCCCCGCCGGCCCCCGACCGTCCGCGGCGCCCACAGGTTCCCGCCCGGCGGCCGTACGCCTTTATGTCCGTCGAACGGATGGCCGGTACAGGGGTGCGGCACAATGAGCGTGCCCGGCTGACCACTCCGTGATGGAACGGCGATATGACGACTGCAGCGGTAGACCACGGCCTCTCCTCCGGCCAGGACGAGGGCGGCAGCAAGCGAACCTTCGGGGCCGGGCGCGGTCTGGCTCTGCTCCTCGTGATCACCGGTGCGGCCGGTCTCCTGGCCTCCTGGGTCATCACGCTCGACAAGTTCAAGCTGCTGGAGGACCCCTCCTTCACCCCCGGCTGCAGCCTCAACCCGGTCGTCGCGTGCGGCAACATCATGAAGAGCGAGCAGGCCTCCGCGTTCGGGTTCCCCAACCCGATGCTGGGTCTGGTCACCTACGGCATGGTCATCGCCATCGGGGTGGGACTGCTCGCGGGGGCCCGCTACCGCAGCTGGTTCTGGCTCGGGCTGAACGCCGGGACGCTGTTCGGCGTCGGCTTCTGCACCTGGCTCCAGTACCAGTCGCTCTACGAGATCAGCTCGCTGTGCCTGTGGTGCTGCCTGGCCTGGGTCGCCACCATCGTCATGTTCTGCTACGTGACCACCCACAACGTGAAGAACCGCGTCCTCCCCGCCCCGGCGTGGCTGCGCAACGGACTGACCGAGTTCCCCTGGGCGCCCCCGGTCCTGTGGATCGGGATCATCGGCATGCTGATCCTGACCCGCTGGTGGGACTTCTGGACCGGCTGAGCATCCGCGCGGACGCTCCCGGCGGCGCTGTCAGCGGGGTGGCATAGGCTTCACGACGTGGAGCCCGACCTCTTTACCGCAGCCGCGGAAGACCGCCAGGAGAAGGACCCGTCCAGCAGCCCCCTCGCTGTGCGGCTGCGTCCGCGCGTCCTCGACGAGGTCGTCGGCCAGCAGCACCTCCTAAAGCCCGGTTCGCCGCTGCGCCGGCTCGTCGGCGAGGGAGGCGGCGGTCCGGCCGGGGCGTCCTCCGTGATCCTCTGGGGCCCGCCCGGCACGGGCAAGACGACCCTGGCGTACGTGGTCAGCAAGGCCACCGACAAGCGCTTCGTCGAGCTCTCCGCGATCACCGCCGGCGTCAAGGAGGTCCGGGCCGTCATCGAGAGCGCCCGCCGCGCCACCGGCGGCTTCGGCAAGGAGACCGTCCTCTTCCTCGACGAGATCCACCGCTTCTCCAAGGCCCAGCAGGACTCCCTGCTGCCCGCCGTGGAGAACCGCTGGGTGACCCTGATCGCCGCCACCACGGAGAATCCGTACTTCTCGATCATCTCCCCGCTGCTCTCGCGCTCCCTGCTCCTCACCCTGGAACCGCTGACCGACGAGGACCTGCGCGCGCTGCTGCGACGGGCGCTGACCGACGAGCGGGGGATGGCCGGCGCGCTCACCCTGCCGGAGGACGCCGAGGCGCACCTGCTGCGCATCGCGGGCGGCGACGCGCGCCGGGCGCTGACGGCGCTGGAGGCGGCGGCGGGCGCGGCGCTCGCCACCCACGAGGCGCAGATCACCCTGGAGACGGTCGAGGCGACCGTCGACCGCGCCGCCGTGAAGTACGACCGCGACGGCGACCAGCACTACGACGTCGCCAGCGCGCTGATCAAGTCCATCCGCGGGTCCGACGTGGACGCCGCACTGCACTATCTGGCCCGGATGATCGAGGCGGGGGAGGACCCGCGCTTCATCGCCCGGCGGCTGATGATCTCCGCCAGCGAGGACATCGGCCTGGCCGACTCCACGGCGCTGCCGACAGCGGTGGCGGCGGCGCAGGCCGTCGCCATGATCGGTTTCCCCGAGGCGGCGCTCACCCTCAGCCACGCCACCATCGCGCTCGCGCTCGCGCCCAAGTCCAACGCGGCGACGCTCGCGATCTCCGCCGCGCGGGACGACGTCCGCAAGGGGCTCGCGGGGCCGGTCCCGGCCCATCTGCGCGACGGGCACTACCAGGGCGCCGCCAAGCTCGGCCACGCCCAGGGCTATGTCTACCCGCACGACGTCCAAGGCGGCATCGCCTCCCAGCAGTACGCCCCGGACGCGGTCCGCGACCGGCGGTACTACACCCCCACCCGCTACGGCGCCGAGGCACGGTACGCCGATGTGGTCGAGAGGGTCCGCGAGCGGCTGGGGCGCACCGGCGGCGAGGCCCCGGCCGAAGGCGCGTCCTGAGCGGAGCCCGCCGGGCCGCCCCCGTCGCAGGTGGCGCCGGGGGAGCGGAGGTCAGTGGGAGGCCGCCTCGAAGAGGGTGTGCATGGCGCGGCGCAGCCCGGTGACGTCCCGCACCGGCTCGGGGAACTCGAAGCGGGCGTCGAAGCACGCGTCGCGGCGCTCGACGAAGCGGACCCGCAGCCCGAAGCGGTCCAGCGCGACCGGGACGGCCGTGCCGGCGGTGCGCTCGCCGAGGAGGCCGCACAGAGTGCGCATCCGGTCCTCGTGGGCGGAGTGCAGATGCTGGAGCAGTTCCACCTCGTGGAGGGCCAGCGGGTCGGGGGCCGCGTCCCGGAAGTCGTCCGGATCGACCTCCTCCGCGCCCCAGAGGTCGTCCACGTACGCCTCGTCGAGCTCCAGACGCAGCATCATGCGGCCCGCTTCCGCGAGGCCCGGCACGGAGGTGAGCCAGCCGGAGACCCGGGCGCGCCCGCGAATCCGGTGCGGTACCGAGACCGGAGCGACGTCGGTGAGCTCCAGCAAGGCGGTGAGGTCGTCGCCCTGCGCGTGCGTCGCGGCCCGTACGGCGGGGGAGTCCGCCGGGAAGGAGAGGAACAGATCGCCCTCGGGGCCCACGCTCCTGCTCTCCGGGATCAAGGGCTCGGCGCGGGCCAGATCGAGCCCCGGTACGACGAGCCGTGCGGAGCAGGTACTCTGTACGAGAGTTCGTGTGCGTTCGGCTGCTGACGGCATCCGAGTGTTTTCAAGCCCGCTGGGACGCGGCTGACCACGATCAGATCGGCCTTCCGTCGTAGCAGCACCTTCAAGTGTGCTGCCGCTGTCTGTGCTGTCCGTGACGTGAGTGGTGTTCCCAGGGCGAGACATGCGATCTCCTTGAGTAAGGTAAACCTAACCTAACCCACAACGGAGGTCTGGAGAACGTGCCTAACCAGTCGCGTCCCAAGGTCAAGAAGTCGCGTGCCCTCGGCATCGCCCTGACGCCCAAGGCTGTCAAGTACTTCGAGGCTCGTCCGTACCCGCCGGGCGAGCACGGCCGTGGGCGCAAGCAGAACTCGGACTACAAGGTCCGTCTGCTGGAGAAGCAGCGCCTGCGCGCCCAGTACGACATCAGCGAGCGCCAGATGGCGCGTGCCTACGACCGCGCCCGCAAGGCCGAGGGCAAGACGGGCGAGGCGCTGGTCGTCGAGCTCGAGCGCCGTCTCGACGCCCTGGTCCTGCGTTCGGGCATCGCCCGCACCATCTACCAGGCCCGTCAGATGGTCGTCCACGGCCACATCGAGGTCAACGGCGGCAAGGTCGACAAGCCGTCCTTCCGCGTGCGCCCGGACGACGTCGTCCAGGTCCGCGAGCGCAGCCGCTCCAAGGTCCCCTTCCAGGTGGCCCGCGAGGGTGGCTACGACACCGACGGTGAGACCCCGCGCTACCTCCAGGTGAACCTGAAGGCCCTGGCCTTCCGCCTGGACCGGGACCCGAACCGCAAGGAGATCCCGGTGATCTGCGACGAGCAGCTCGTCGTCGAGTACTACGCCCGCTGATCCAGGCGCAGTCGCTCTCACCAGCGCTCCGGCCCGCCCCTCCCTGTCGTCCGGGAGGCGGCGGGCCTTCGCGTTCCCCCGGCCCCGCCCTCGTGCGTGCTCCGGCCGCACCGCCGACGACCGCCCTGTCGCCGCTCGTCCCCCACCGGCCAGGCCCGGCCGACTGCGCCGGTGCGACTCCCGCCCCGTCCGCCGGGAATGCGGTAGGGGAGGCGATGCGCGGCGCGATAGGCTCGTGGGACGACGATCGGACGCGCGGGGAAGAACCGGCGCGTCCATGACGGAGACAAGCCCTGCCAGGGGCGAAGTGATGAGCAGAGGGCGGTGCATCGTGTCCGGTGGAGAGGTGGCCGGAATTTTCGTGGCCGTCTTCTGGGCGATCCTGGTCTCGTTCCTCGCCGTCGTGCTGGTGAGGCTCGCCCAGACGCTCAGGGCGACCACCAAGCTCGTGGCGGACGTGACCGAACAGGCCGTCCCGCTGCTCACCGACGCCTCGGCGACGGTGCGGTCCGCGCAGACCCAGCTCGACAAGGTCGACGCCATCGCGAGCGACGTCCAGGAGGTCACCTCCAACGCCTCCGCGCTCTCCACCACCGTCGCCTCCACCTTCGGCGGCCCGCTCGTCAAGGTCGCCGCGTTCGGCTACGGCGTGCGGCAGGCCCTCGGCCGCCGCCCCGCACCCGCGTCGGAAGCGGAACCGGTGCGCAGCCGCTCCTCCGCCCGGCGCACGGTGGTCGTCGGCCGGACCGTGCCCTCCGCCCGCGGACGCGGGCGCGACCGCCGAAGCTCCCGCGGACAGAAGGACTGATCGAGCGATGTTCCGCCGCACGTTCTGGTTCACCGCCGGCGCAGCCGCCGGTGTCTGGGCCACTGCCAAGGTCAACCGCAAGCTCAAGCGGCTGACGCCCGAGAGTCTCGCCGCGCAGGCCGCGGACAAGGCGATCGAGACCGGCCACAAGCTCAAGGACTTCGCCCTCGACGTCCGTGAGGGCATGGTCCGGCGTGAAGCCGAACTGGGCGGCGCCCTGGGCCTGGAGGCGCCGGTCGACCCCGAACTCCCCGTACGGCGGCACTTCGCCGTCGAAGCGGCCGAGCCCGCCCCGGGCAGCCACTCGTACCGCACGCTCCCCTACAACCCGAACAACCGGAATGAGGACCACTGATGGAGTCGGCTGAAATCCGCCGCCGCTGGCTGAGCTTCTTCGAGGAGCGCGGCCACACCGTCGTTCCTTCGGCGTCGCTCATCGCGGACGACCCGACTCTGCTGCTGGTTCCCGCGGGCATGGTCCCCTTCAAGCCGTACTTCCTCGGCGAGGTCAAGCCGCCCGCCCCGCGCGTCACCAGCGTGCAGAAGTGCGTCCGCACGCCGGACATCGAAGAGGTCGGCAAGACCACCCGGCACGGCACGTTCTTCCAGATGTGCGGCAACTTCTCCTTCGGGGACTACTTCAAGGAAGGGGCCATCCAGTACGCCTGGGAGGCCCTGACCAGCTCCGTCGCCGACGGCGGGTTCGGTCTCGACCCCGAGCGCCTGTGGATCACCGTCTACCTCGACGACGACGAGGCCGAGCGGATCTGGCGCGAGAGGATCGGCGTCCCGGCCGAGCGCATCCAGCGCCTGGGCAAGAAGGACAACTTCTGGTCCATGGGCGTCCCCGGCCCCTGCGGCCCCTGCTCCGAGATCAACTACGACCGGGGCCCCGAGTTCGGCGCCGAGGGCGGCCCCGCCGTCAACGACGAGCGCTACGTGGAGATCTGGAACCTGGTCTTCATGCAGTACGAGCGGGGCGCCGGCGACGGCAAGGAGGACTTCCCGATCCTCGGTGACCTGCCGTCGCAGAACATCGACACGGGCCTCGGCCTCGAACGCCTCGCCATGATCCTGCAGGGCGTGCAGAACATGTACGAGACCGACACCCTGCGCGTCGTCATGGACAAGGCCACCGAGCTGACGGGCGTCCGCTACGGAGCCGAACAGGGCAGCGACGTCTCGCTGCGCGTCGTCGCCGACCACATCCGCACCTCGGTGATGCTCATCGGCGACGGCGTCACCCCCGGCAACGAGGGCCGCGGGTACGTGCTGCGCCGCATCATGCGCCGCGCCATCCGCAACATGCGTCTGATGGGCGCCACCGGCTCGGTCGTCAAGGACCTCGTCGGCGTCGTGATCGACACGATGGGCCTCCAGTACCCGGAGCTGATCACCGACCGGGGGCGCGTCGAGACCGTCGCGCTCGCGGAGGAGGCCGCCTTCCTCAAGGCCCTCAAGGGCGGCACCAACATCCTGGAGACCGCGGTCACCGAGACCAAGGCCGCCGGAGGCAAGGTCCTCGCCGGCGACAAGGCGTTCCTGCTCCACGACACCTGGGGCTTCCCGATCGACCTGACCCTGGAGATGGCCGCCGAGCAGGGGCTGGCCGTGGACGAGGACGGCTTCCGCCGTCTGATGCAGGAGCAGCGCGACAAGGCCAAGGCCGACGCCCGCGCCAAGAAGACCGGCCACGCCGACCTGTCCGCCTACCGGGAGGTCGCCGACACCTCCGGCGCCACCGCGTTCACCGGTTACACCAGCACCGCCGGAGAGTCCACCATCGTCGGGCTCCTGGTCGACGGCGTGCCCTCGCCCGCCGCCACCGAGGGCGACGAGATCGAGGTGGTCCTCGACCGGACCCCCTTCTACGCCGAAGGCGGCGGCCAGCTCGCCGACACCGGCCGCATCCGGCTCGACACCGGCGCGGTGATCGAGGTCCGCGACGTGCAGAAGCCCGTCCCCGGCGTCCACGTGCACAAGGGCGTCGTCCAGGTGGGCGAGGTGACGGTCGGGGCCCCCGTCTTCGCCTCCATCGACGCCACCCGCCGCCGCGCCATCGCCCGCGCCCACAGCGCCACGCACCTCACGCACCAGGCGCTGCGCGACGCGCTCGGACCTACGGCCGCCCAGGCCGGATCGGAGAACTCGCCCGGTCGCTTCCGCTTCGACTTCGGCTCGCCCGCCGCCGTCCCCGGCACGGTCCTCACCGACGTCGAGCAGCGGATCAACGAGGTCCTCTCGCGCGATCTCGACGTCCAGGCCGAGGTCATGTCCATCGACGACGCCAAGAAGCAGGGCGCCATCGCCGAGTTCGGCGAGAAGTACGGCGAGCGGGTCCGCGTCGTCACCATCGGCGACTTCTCCAAGGAGCTGTGCGGCGGCACCCACGTCCACAACACCGCCCAGCTGGGCCTGGTCAAGCTGCTCGGCGAGTCCTCCATCGGCTCCGGCGTACGCCGCATCGAAGCCTTGGTCGGCGTGGACGCGTACAACTTCCTCGCCAAGGAGCACACGGTCCTGGCCCAGCTCCAGGAGCTGGTCAAGGGCCGCTCCGAGGAACTGCCCGAGAAGATCGCGGGCATGCTCGGCAAGCTGAAGGACGCCGAGAAGGAGATCGAAAAGTTCCGTGCGGAGAAGGTCCTGCGGGCCGCCGCCGGACTCGTCGACTCCGCCCAGGACGTCCGGGGCGTCGCCCTGGTCACCGGTCAGGTCCCGGACGGCACGTCCGCGGACGACCTGCGCAAGCTGGTCCTGGACGTGCGAGGGCGCATCCAGGGCGGCCGTCCGGCCGTCGTGGCGCTGTTCACCACGGTCAACGGCCGGCCCCTCACCGTCATCGCCACCAACGAGGCCGCCCGCGAGCGCGGTCTCAAGGCCGGTGACCTCGTCCGCACCGCCGCGAAGACCCTCGGCGGAGGCGGCGGCGGCAAGCCCGACGTCGCCCAGGGCGGCGGCACGGACGCTGCCGCGATCGGCGACGCCGTGGCCGCGGTCGAACGCCTCGTCACCGAGACGGCGTGAGCGGCGCGATGACGCCTATGCGCCGCGGCCGACGGCTGGCCGTCGACGTCGGGGACGCCCGGATCGGGGTCGCCTCGTGCGACCCCGACGGCATCCTGGCCACGCCGGTGGAGACCGTGCCGGGACGCGACGTCCCGGCCGCCCACCGGCGGCTCCGCCGGCTCGTCGAGGAGTACGAACCGATCGAGGTCGTCCTCGGCCTGCCGCGCTCGCTCGGCGGCGGAGAGGGCCCCGCGGCCGCCAAGGTCCGGGAGTTCGCCCAGGTCTTCGCCCGGTCGATCGCCCCCGTTCCGGTGCGGCTCGTGGACGAGAGGATGACCACGGTGACGGCCACTCAGGGCTTGCGCGCCTCGGGCGTGAAGTCCAGGAAGGGCCGGTCTGTCATCGACCAGGCTGCCGCTGTGGTGATCCTTCAGAACGCTCTGGAGTCCGAACGGGCGTCAGGCAACCCCCCCGGCGAGGGCGTCGAAGTGGTGGCCTGATCGCGATACGGTAACGTTCCGCGCGATGCGGCGGTGGGTCGAACAGACACCGCACAGCGAAGCGAAGAGACGGAACCTCGTCTCGCGGCTCTAGGGGATCGATGACTGAGTATGGCCGGGGCCCCGGCTCCGAACCGTGGCACCCCGAAGACCCCTTGTACGGGGACCAGGGGTGGGGCGGCCAGCAGGCCGCCCACGGCCAGAGCCAGTACGGCGACCAGCAGCAGTCCTATCCGCAGGACCCGTACGCCCAGCAGCACTACCAGCAGCACCCGGACCAGCAGGACCATCAGCAGTACGAGCAGCAGTACGACCAGCACCAGCAGTACGCCCAGCAGCAGCACCAGCAGTACGGCACGCCCCGGCAGGACCCGTACGGCCAGCAGCCCCCCGCCCAGCCGCCGCCGCAGTACGACGGCGGCTGGGACACCGGCGGGCAGACCGCCGTGCCGTACGGGACCGAGCCCCCGGGCCCGTATCCGGAGCCGCCCGCCGGGTACGCGGAAGCGCCCGACTACTACGGCACCGCGGACTCCTACCCGCCGCCCCGGCCGCCGGGCCGCCGCGAAACCGAACCCGAACGCGAACCCGAGCAGCGGCGGCAGCAGCCGTCGACGGACTGGGACCCGGACGAGCCGCAGGAGGAGAAGCATCCCTTCTTCACCGGTGCGGACGAGCCCGCCGACCGGGAGCCGCGCGACGACGACGAGCCGGAAGAGGACGCATCGCGCGCCTCGCGCCAGGGCCGCCGCGGCGGCGACCGCCGAGGCGGCAAGGGCAAGAAGAAGAGCCGCAACGGATATGCCTGCCTGGTGGTCTCCGTCGTCCTGCTCGGCGGCCTGGGAGGCGTGACGTACGTCGGCTACTCCTTCTGGAACAACCAGTTCGGGGCCCCCGCCGACTACGCGGGTGAGGGGACCGGGCCCCAGGTCGAGGTCGAGATCCCCGAGGGAGCGTTCGGCTACGACATCGCGAACATCCTGCGCAAGAAGGGCGTCATCAAGTCCTCGGAAGCCTTCGTCTCGGCGCAGAACGGCAACCCCAAGGGCAAGTCGATCCAGGCGGGCGTCTATCTGCTGAACCAGGAGATGTCGGCGGCCAACGCGCTGGAGCTGATGCTCGACTCCAAGAGCCAGAACCTCCTCGTGATCCCCGAGGGAACCCGCAACGCCACGATCTACGCGAAGATCGACGAGCGGATCGGCGTGGAGAAGGGCACCACGGCGAAGATCGCCAAGACCAAGGCGAAGTCCTTCGGCCTGCCCGACTGGGCCGACGACGACCCGGACGTCAAGGACCCGCTGGAGGGCTTCCTGTATCCGGCGGCCTACCCGGTCGCCAAGGGTTCCAAGCCGGAGGACGCGCTCAAGCGCATGGTGGTGCGGGCGAACAAGGAGTACGACAAGCTCGACCTGGAGGCCAGTGCGGCCAAGCTCGGCCTGGAGAACCCGTGGGAGCTCATCACGGTCGCGAGCCTCGTGCAGGTCGAGGGCAAGTACAAGCACGACTTCGACAAGGTCGCGCGGGTCGTCTACAACCGCCTCAAGCCGGGCAACACCCAGACGGTGGGCCGGCTGGAGTTCGACTCGACGGTCAACTACCTCAAGGGCGAGAGCACCCTGGACATCGGCTCCGTCGACGACCTCCGCAAGATCGACGACCCCTACAACACGTACCGGATCATCGGCATCCCCCCGGGCCCGATCAGCAACCCGGGCGCTGAGGCACTGCACTCGGCGATGAACCCCACCCCGGGCCCCTGGTACTACTTCGTCTCGATCAACGAGGACAAGACGGTCTTCGCGGAGACCAACGACGAGCACGAGAAGAACCGGCGGAAGTACCAAGAGGAGCAGGCGAACCAGTGAGCGTCCTCCACCGGGCCGCCGTCCTCGGCTCGCCCATCGCCCATTCGCTCTCCCCGGTGCTGCACCGCGCGGCCTACGCCGAACTTGGCCTCGACGACTGGTCCTACGACCGCTTCGAGGTCGACGAGGCGGCGCTGCCCGGCTTCGTCGAGAAGCTGGACGCCACCTGGGCCGGGCTGTCCCTGACCATGCCGCTCAAGCGGGCGGTCATCCCGCTGCTGGACGACATCAGCGCGACGGCCGCCTCCGTCGAGGCCGTCAACACCGTCGTGTTCACCGAGGACGGCCGACGGGTCGGCGACAACACGGACATCCCCGGAATGGTCGCCGCCCTGCGTGAACGCGGGGTCGACCGGGTCGAGTCCGCCGCGGTCCTCGGAGCCGGCGCCACCGCCTCCTCCGCCCTCGCGGCGCTCGCCGTGGTCTGCGCCGGACCGGTCACCGCCTACGTGCGCAGCCCGGAGCGGGGCGACGAGATGCGGGGCTGGGGCGAGCGGCTCGGCGTCGACGTCCTGGTCGCCGACTGGGCGCGGGCCGAGCAGGCGCTCGGCGCCCCGCTCGTCATCGCCACCACCCCGGCGGGCAGCACCGACACGCTGGCCGGAGCGGTGCCCGGTGCCCCGGGCATCCTCTTCGACGTGCTCTACGAGCCGTGGCCCACCCCCCTCGCCGCCGCCTGGTCGGTGCGCGGCGGAGCGGTGGTCGGCGGCCTCGACCTCCTCGTGCACCAGGCCCTGTTGCAGGTGGAGCAGATGACCGGCCGGACCCTGGCCCCGCTGGCCGCCATGCGCAGGGCCGGGGAGAGCGCGCTCGCGGCCCGCTGAGGAGCGTGGCGGGCGACCGTCGGCGTCCGTCAGTTGGACCGGCGGCCGGGCCGCGCCGCCGGGCGTGGGAGGATCGGGGCGGCGGGCCAGGGCCGCGCACCCGGTCGCGCCGTCGGATTCCAGGCGCGAGCATAGGAGACCAGTTGAGCAGGTTGCGCTGGCTGACCGCGGGCGAGTCGCACGGCCCCGCACTGGTGGCGACGCTGGAGGGGCTTCCCGCCGGCGTCCCGGTGACCACGGAGATGGTGGCGGAGGCCCTCGCCCGGCGACGGCTCGGCTACGGCCGGGGCGCCCGCATGAAGTTCGAGCAGGACGAGGTGACCTTCCTCGGCGGCGTACGGCACGGCCTCACCATGGGGTCCCCCGTCGCCGTGATGGTCGGCAACACCGAGTGGCCCAAGTGGGAGCAGGTCATGTCGGCCGACCCGGTCGACCCCGAAGAGCTGGCCCAACTGGCCCGCAACGCGCCCTTGACCCGGCCCCGCCCCGGCCACGCCGATCTCGCGGGGATGCAGAAGTACGGCTTCGAGGAGGCCCGGCCGGTCCTGGAGCGCGCCAGCGCCCGGGAGACCGCCGCACGCGTCGCGCTGGGGGCCGTCGCCCGCTCCTACCTCAAGGAGACCGCGGGCATCGAGATCGTCAGCCATGTCGTCGAACTGGCAGCCGCCAAGGCGCCGTACGGCGTCTACCCCGTCCCCGCCGACGTGGACAAGCTGGACGCCGACCCGGTGCGCTGCCTGGACGCCGACGCCTCCAAGGCGATGGTGGCCGAGATCGACCAGGCCCACAAGGACGGCGACACCCTCGGCGGAGTCGTCGAGGTGCTGGCGTACGGCGTGCCCGTCGGGCTGGGCTCGCACGTCCACTGGGACCGGCGTCTGGACGCCCGGCTCGCCGCCGCGCTGATGGGCATCCAGGCGATCAAGGGCGTCGAGGTCGGCGACGGCTTCGACCTGGCCCGGGTCCCCGGCTCGAAGGCGCACGACGAGATCGTCGCCACCGACGAGGGCATCCGGCGCTCCTCTGGCCGGTCCGGCGGCACCGAGGGCGGCCTCACCACCGGTGAGCTGCTGCGCGTCCGCGCCGCGATGAAGCCCATCGCGACCGTGCCGCGCGCCCTGGCCACCGTGGACGTCGTCACCGGCGAGGCTGCCAAGGCCCACCACCAGCGCTCCGACGTCTGCGCCGTTCCGGCCGCGGGCATCGTCGCGGAGGCGATGGTCGCCCTGGTCCTGGCCGACGCGGTCGCGGAGAAGTTCGGCGGCGACAGCGTCCCCGAGACCCACCGCAACGTCCAGTCGTACCTCGACCACCTCCAGATCCGATGAGCGGCCCCCTGGTCGTCCTCGTCGGCCCGATGGGCGTCGGCAAGTCCACCGTCGGCGAGCTGCTCGCCGACCGGCTGGGCACTGCCTACCGGGACACCGACGCGGACGTCGTCGCGGAGGCGGGCAAGCCCATCTCGGAGATCTTCTACGACGAGGGCGAGGAGCACTTCCGCGCCCTGGAACGCCGGGCCGTCGAGGCGGCGATCGCCGGGCACGCGGGAGTCCTCTCCCTCGGCGGCGGCGCCGTCCTGGACGGGGCGACCAGGGAGCTGCTGGCGGGCCGACCGGTGGTCTACCTCTCCATGGACGTGGACGAGGCCGTCCGCCGGGTCGGGCTGAACGCCGCCCGCCCGCTGCTCGCGGTCAACCCGCGCCGGCAGTGGCGCGAGCTGATGGACGCACGCCGCCACCTCTACGAAGAGGTGGCCCGTACGGTCGTCGCCACCGACGACCGGACCCCGGAAGAGGTCGCCCAGGCGATCATCGACGCACTCGAACTGCCGGTGGGCGGCTCAGCCCCCGGCGTGGAGAACACAGGAATGACGCAGCAGGGCACCACCCGCATCCAGGTCGCCGGGTCGGCGGGCTCGGAACCGTACGAGGTCCTCGTCGGCCACCGGCTGCTGGGCGAACTGCCCCGGCTGATCGGCGAGCGCGCCCGGCGCGTCGCCGTGCTGCACCCCGAGGCCCTCGCGGAGACCGGTGAGGCGGTCCGCCAGGACCTCGCCGACCAGGGATACGAGGCCATCGCGATCCAGCTGCCCAACGCCGAGGAGGCCAAGACCGTCGAGGTCGCCGCCTACTGCTGGAAAGCGCTCGGACAGACCGGCTTCACCCGCACCGACGTCATCGTCGGCGTCGGCGGCGGGGCCACCACGGACGTCGCCGGCTTCGTCGCGGCCAGCTGGCTGCGCGGCGTGCGGTGGATCGCGGTGCCCACCACCGTGCTCGGCATGGTCGACGCGGCCGTCGGCGGCAAGACCGGCATCAACACCGCGGAGGGCAAGAACCTCGTCGGCGCCTTCCACCCCCCGGCCGGGGTCCTCTGCGACCTCGCCGCGCTCGAATCGCTGCCGGTCAACGACTACGTCTCCGGAATGGCGGAGATCATCAAGGCCGGTTTCATCGCCGACCCGGTCATCCTCGACCTGATCGAGGCCGACCCCGAGGGCGCCCGCTCGCCGGCCGGACCGCACACCGCCGAGTTGATCGAGCGGTCCATCCGGGTCAAGGCCGAGGTCGTCTCCAGCGACCTCAAGGAGTCCGGGCTCCGCGAGATCCTCAACTACGGCCACACCCTGGGCCACGCGATCGAGAAGAACGAGCGCTACACGTGGCGCCACGGCGCGGCCGTCTCCATCGGCATGGTCTTCGCCGCCGAGCTGGGCCGGCTCGCCGGACGCCTGGACGACGCCACCGCCGACCGGCACCGCAGCGTCCTCGCCTCCGTCGGCCTGCCGCTGGCCTACCGCGGAGACCAGTGGCCGAGGCTTCTGGAGAACATGAAGGTCGACAAGAAGTCGCGCGGCGACCTGCTGCGCTTCATCGTCCTGGACGGCCTCGGCAAGCCCACCGTCCTGGAGGCCCCCGACCCTGCCGTGCTGCTCGCCGCCTACGGGGAGGTCTCCGCGTGACCCGCAGGGTCCTCGTCCTGAACGGGCCCAACCTCGGCCGGCTCGGCTCCCGGGAGCCCGACGTCTACGGGGCCACCTCCTACGCCGGGCTCGTCGAGTCCTGCACGGTCCTCGGCAAGGAGCTCGGCTTCGACGTCGAGGTGCGCGAGACCAACGACGAGGGTGAGCTGATCCGCTGGCTCCACGAGGCTGCGGACGGCTCCCTCCCGGTCGTCATCAACCCGGGCGCCTTCACGCACTACTCCTACGGCATGCGGGACGCGGCCGCCCAGCGCACCGCCCCGCTGATCGAGGTGCACATCTCCAACCCCTACGCCCGCGAGGAGTTCCGGCACACCTCCGTGGTCGCCGCGGTGGCCACCGGCACGGTGGCCGGGTTCGGCATCGGCTCCTACCGGCTCGCCCTGCGCGCCCTGGCCGACGAACTGACGGGCTGACACCGGCAGGGCCGCCCCTCGCGCGGCGGGCACTTCGTACCCTCCCGGGCCGTTCACCCCGAGACGGCCCGGGAAGGTACGGTAGCCCTCCCAACAGCGCCAGTTGCAGTGACGAGACGGAGTGGCACCGGATGCAGCACGCAGTGGGGGCTCCGCTGCCGCCGCCCCACGGACCCGGGAACGGGCCCGTCGGCCGGCCGTACCAGGCCCAGCACCCCGGCCACCCCGGGCCGCCCCCGATACCCCCGCCGCCCCCGGCCACGAGCCGGGCCCCGCAGCCCGGCTGGAGCCCCCCGGCCGCACAGCACGGCGCCACGCCGCCCGCCCGGGAGAACACCGGCCACGTCCAGCTTCCGCCGGGCGGGCCCGTGCCGCTGCCCGCGCCCCCCGCAGAGCCCGGCACCGGCAGCGCGACGCTCGCCGTGCTCCTGATCGGCCCGGCGGGCGCGGGCAAGACCACCGTCGCCAGACTCTGGGCGGCCCGCCGCCGGGCGCCCACCGCCCACGTCTCCCTCGACGACGTCCGCGAGTGGGTGTGCTCCGGCTTCGCCGACCCGCAGGCCGGGTGGAACGACCACTCGGAGGCGCAGTACCGCCTGGCCCGCCGTACCTGCGGCTTCGCCGCCCGCAACTTCCTCGCCAACGGCATCTCCTGCATCCTGGACGACGCGGTCTTCCCCGACCGGCCGGTCGTCGGCCTCGGCGGCTGGAAGCGCCATGTGGGCCCCGGCCTGCTGCCCGTGGTGCTGCTGCCCGGCCTGGAGATCGTCCTGGAGCGCAACGCCGCGCGCAGCGGCAACCGCAGGCTCTCCGACGAGGAGGTGGCCCGCATCCACGGCCGGATGGCCGGCTGGTACGGCTCCGGCCTCCCGATCATCGACAACTCGACCTACGACGTCGAGACGACCGCCCGGGTCCTGGACGACGTGCTCGCCCGCTCCATCGCGAGTCCGCCGGCCTGGTAGCCGGAAGGGGCTCGCACCGCCCCGGCCGGCCGGCGGGCCCCCGGTCGGATGCGCAGACCGGGCGGGCCGCCGCCCCCGCTCGTACGCTCGGACCATGTCAGAGGTGCACGCCGTCCGACGCGGGCTGCTCCGCGACCGCTGCGCCGCCGCGGGTTCCGCGGCCGCCCTGGTCTCCCGTCCCGCCAACGTCCGCTATCTCGCGGGCGGAGCGCCTCCCGGCGCCGTGCTGTTGCTCGGCCCCGGCGAGGACGTTCTGCTCTGCCCCCGCGCCCCGGCCGGTGAGCCCGGCCACGGGCGGCCGGACGAGGCGCTCCGCATCGTCCCTCCGGTCGCCCCCGGCGTCGATCCGGTGGTCGCCGCCGCCGATCTCGCCGCCGCGTCGGGCGCCGGTTCCCTGGCCGTCGAGGAGCACGACCTCACCGTGGTCCGGCACCGCGCCATCGGCAGGACCGCCCCGCGCCTGAGGCTGGCGGACCTCGGCCGCCTCGTGGAGCAGCACCGGATCGTGAAGGACGAGGAGGAGATCGGCTGCCTGCGGATCGCCGCAGAGATCACCGACCAGGCCCTGGGCGAGCTCCTCGAATCGATCCTGGTCGGCCGCACCGAGCGGCACCTGGCGCTGGAACTGGAACGCCGCCTGGTCGACCACGGGGCGGACGGGCCCGCCTTCGCCACCTCCGTGGCCACCGGCCCCCACGCGGGCCAGGCCCGCCACCTGCCCTCGGACCGCAGGGTGGAGGAGGGAGATTTCCTCTCCGTCCGGCTGGGCGCCGACTACCACGGCTACCGTTGCCAGATCGGCCGGACCTTCGTCATCGGGACGGCTCCCGCCGAGTGGCAGATCGAGCTATACGACCTTGTCTTCGCCGCTCAGAGGGCCGGCCGGGAAGCCCTGGCCCCGGGGGCCGGCTACCGGGACGTGGACCACGCGGCCCGCCATCCGCTGGACGCCGCGGGGTACGGAGAGAGCCTCCCGCCCCGCACCGGGCACGGTGTGGGACTGGAAATCGAGGAGGACCCGCAACTGGCGCCGACGGCCATGGGTAAACTGGACGCTTGTGTGCCGGTCACCGTCGGACCGGGGGTCCACCTCCCGGGCCGGGGCGGTGTCCGGATCGATGACACGCTCGTCGTGCGCCCCGAGGCGGACGGCGGACCCGAGCTACTCACCATGACGACCAAGGAGCTGCTCGCGCTCTAGCGCGCGTCCGCGGTCGTTCCACCAGCTTCAGTCCAGGAGATTCCGCAACCGTGGCTTCCACGAACGACCTCAAGAACGGCCTGGTGCTCAAGCTCGACGGAGGCCAGCTCTGGTCCGTCGTCGAGTTCCAGCACGTCAAGCCCGGCAAGGGCCCCGCCTTCGTGCGCACCAAGCTCAAGAACGTGCTTTCCGGCAAGGTCGTCGACAAGACGTTCAACGCCGGTGTGAAGGTCGAGACGGCCACCATCGACCGCCGCGACATGCAGTTCTCGTACATGGACGGCGAGTACTTCGTCTTCATGGACATGGACACCTACGACCAGCTCATGGTCGACCGCAAGGCCGTCGGCGACGCCGCCAACTTCCTGATCGAGGGCTTCACCGCCTCCGTCGCGCAGTACGAGGGCGAGGTGCTCTACGTCGAGCTGCCCGCCGCCGTCGAGCTGACGATCCAGCACACCGACCCGGGCGTGCAGGGCGACCGTTCCACCGGCGGCACCAAGCCCGCCACCCTGGAGACCGGTTACGAGATCGGCGTGCCGCTCTTCATCTCCACCGGCGAGAAGATCAAGGTCGACACCCGCTCGGGCGACTACCTCGGCCGGGTGAACAGCTAACCGTGGCTGCCCGCAACAAGGCCCGCAAGCGTGCCTTCCAGATCCTCTTCGAGGCCGACCAGCGCGGTGAGTCCGTGCAGAGCGTGCTCGCGGACTGGGTCCGGCACTCGCGGACCGACGACCGTCAGCCGCCGGTCGGTGAATTCACGATGGAGCTCGTCGAGGGGTACGCGCAGTACGCGGACCGGATCGACGACCTCATCGTCACCTACGCCGTGGACTGGGAGATCGACCGCATGCCGGTCGTCGACCGGAGCATCCTGCGGCTCGGTGCGTACGAGCTGATCTGGATGGACGAGACCCCGGACGCCGTGGTCATCGACGAGGCCGTCCAGCTCGCCAAGGAGTTCTCCACCGACGACTCCCCGTCCTTCGTCAACGGCATGCTGGCCCGTTTCAAGGACCTCAAGCCGAACCTCCGCCGGGAGCAGTAGCCCGGGCGCGACGGTCGGGCCGCGCACACGCCACGAAGGGCCCACGGTCACCTGACCGTGGGCCCTTCGGCGTGCTGTGAGCGGGGGACGGGCCGCAGGGCGGCCGATCGGGGGGAGAGACGCGGACGCCGGGCCGGCGGGACCCGAAGACCCCGCCGCCCCGGCGACGTGTTCCGCTGCGGCGGGGGCCGGCTCAGGGCCGGGGTCCGACCGCCGCGGACTCAGCCCTCGTCGTGGGAGACGGCGCGGCGCGCGTCCGCGTCCAGCACACCCCAGTTGATGAGCTGCTCCGTGAGCACGGACGGCGACTGGTCGTAGATCACGGCCAGGGTGCGCAGGTCGTCCTGGCGGATCGAGAGCACCTTGCCGTTGTAGTCGCCCCGCTGGCTCTGGATCGTCGCCGCGTAACGCTGCAGGGGGCCGGCCTTCTCCGGCGGGACGTGGGCGAGGCGCTCCAGGTCCAGGACGAGCTTCGGCGGCGGCTCCGCCGCCCCGCCCGGAGTCGTGCCGGGCAGCAGCTCCTGCACGGGGACCCCGTAGAAGTCCGCCAGCTCGGCGAGGCGCTGCACGGTCACGGCGCGGTCACCGCGCTCGTACGAACCGACCACGACCGCCTTCCAGCGACCCTGCGACTTCTCCTCCACGCCGTGGAGGGAGAGGCCCTGCTGGGTGCGGATGGCACGGAGTTTGGCCCCGAGCTGTTTTGCGTATTCGCTGGACATATGGCTCCCCGGACGCTGGAACAGTGTGCGGCTCCGCCGCGTGGCTGGTAACTCACTGTGAGGTTACGCAGCGTTACTTGGCTGCGTCAAGCCGAACGAGTCGGACCGGCGCCTCCTGGGGGCGGTACCGGGACCCGGCGCAAGCCCTGGTAACGTGGTTGACGCAATTTCGACGTCCTTTAAGGTCCGTCCCGTGAGGCGGAGAAGGAGGTCCGTTTCTTATGGACGCACAGCACGACGACACCGGCAACGCGGCACGCCCCGTTCTCGAGGCGCCCGACATCGCCCGTGTTCTGACCCGTATCGCCCACGAGATCGTCGAACGCGCCAAGGGCGCCGACGACGTGGTGCTGCTCGGCATCCCGACCCGGGGCGTCTTCCTCGCCCGTCGGCTCGCCGACAAACTCCAGGAGATCACCGGCCGGAAGATGCCGGTCGGCTCCCTCGACATCACCATGTACCGCGACGACCTGCGGCTGCGTCCGGCGCGCACGCTGGCGCGCACCGACATCCCCGGCGAGGGGATCGAGGGCAGCCTGGTCGTCCTGGTCGACGACGTGCTCTTCTCCGGCCGCACGATCCGTGCCGCACTCGACGCGCTCGGCGACATCGGCCGTCCCCGCGCGGTGCAGCTCGCCGTCCTCGTCGACCGCGGTCACCGGGAACTCCCGATCCGCGCCGACTACGTCGGCAAGAACCTCCCCACGTCGCTGCGGGAGACGGTCAAGGTCCAGCTCGACGAGGAGGACGGCCGCGACGCCGTGCTGCTCGGCGTCCAGCAGGCCGCCCCGGCGGACCCGCAGTAGCCCGCACCCTCCCGTACGTCCCGCGCACCCCGTGGCGGGCCGTACGGCGGCTCCTGCGCGCCCGCATGCCTGAAACCCCCTCCAGCACCCCGGAGAACCCCAGATGAAGCGTCACCTCATCTCGGCCGCCGACCTCACCCGCGACGACGCCGTCCTGATCCTCGACACCGCCGAGGAGATGGCCCGGGTCGCGGACCGGCCGATCAAGAAGCTCCCGACCCTGCGCGGCCGGACCGTCGTCAACCTCTTCTTCGAGGACTCGACCCGGACCCGCATCTCCTTCGAGGCGGCGGCCAAGCGGCTGTCCGCCGACGTCATCAACTTCTCCGCCAAGGGCTCCTCCGTCTCCAAGGGGGAGTCCCTGAAGGACACCGCGCTCACCCTGGAGGCGATGGGCGCCGACGCCGTCGTCATCCGGCACGGCGCCTCCGGCGCCCCCTACCGGCTCGCGACCTCCGGCTGGATCGACGGGGCCGTGGTCAACGCCGGGGACGGCACCCACGAGCACCCCACCCAGGCCCTCCTGGACGCCTTCACCCTGCGGCGCCGGCTCGTCGGCGCCGACCAGGGCCTCGGCCGTGACCTGGAGGGGCGCCGCGTCACGATCGTCGGCGACATCCTGCACAGCCGCGTCGCCCGCTCCAACGTCCATCTGCTGACTGCCCTAGGGGCGCACGTCACCCTGGTGGCGCCACCCACGCTCGTCCCCGTGGGCGTCGAGAAGTGGCCCTGCGACGTCAACTACAGCCTCGACGAGGTGCTGGCCGCCTCCGACGCGGTGATGATGCTGCGTGTGCAGCGAGAGCGGATGAACGCCGCGTACTTCCCGACCGAGCGCGAGTACTCCCGCCGCTACGGCCTGGGCGGCGAGCGGATGGCGAAGATGCCCGAACACGCGATCGTCATGCACCCGGGCCCGATGGTCCGGGGCATGGAGATCACCGCCGAGGTCGCCGACTCCGACCGCTGCACGGTCGTGGAACAGGTCACCAACGGCGTCTCCGTCCGCATGGCCGTGCTCTACCTGCTGCTCGGCGGCTCCGACACCGCGCTGTCCGCCGCCCCCGCCCGTACCGAGGAGAACAAGTGACCATGAGCAAGATCCTTATCCGCGGTGCGCGCGTCCTCGGCGGCGACCCTCAGGACGTCCTGGTCGACGGCGGGACGATCGCCGAGGTGGGCGCCGGCGTCGAGGCCCCCGACGCCACCGTGATCGAGGCCGCCGGCCAGGTCCTGCTGCCCGGACTGGTCGACCTGCACACCCACCTGCGCGAGCCCGGCCGCGAGGACTCCGAGACCGTTCTCACCGGCACCCGCGCCGCCGCGGCCGGCGGTTTCACCGCCGTGCACGCCATGGCCAACACCTTCCCGGTGGCCGACACCGCGGGCGTCGTCGAGCAGGTCTGGCGGCTCGGCCGGGAGTCCGGCTACTGCGACGTGCAGCCCGTCGGCGCCGTCACCGTCGGCCTGGAGGGCAAACAGCTCGCCGAGCTCGGCGCGATGCACGACTCCGCCGCCGGGGTGAAGGTCTTCTCCGACGACGGCAAGTGCGTCGACGACGCGGTGATCATGCGTCGCGCCCTCGAGTACGTGAAGGCGTTCGACGGCGTCGTCGCCCAGCACGCCCAGGAGCCCCGCCTCACCGAGGGTGCGCAGATGAACGAGGGCGCCGTCTCCGCGGAACTGGGCCTCGGGGGCTGGCCCGCCGTCGCGGAGGAGTCGATCATCGCCCGCGACGTCCTCCTCGCCGCCCACGTCGGCTCCCGCGTCCACATCTGCCACCTCTCCACCGCCGGCTCCGTGGAGATCGTCCGCTGGGCCAAGTCCAAGGGCTGGAACGTCACCGCAGAGGTCACCCCGCACCACCTGCTCCTCACCGACGAGCTGGTCCGCTCCTACAACCCGGTCTACAAGGTGAACCCGCCGCTGCGCACGGAGGCCGACGTGATGGCCCTGCGCGAGGCGCTCGCCGACGGCACCATCGACTGCGTCGCCACCGACCACGCCCCCCACCCGCACGAGGACAAGGACTGCGAGTGGGCCGCGGCCGCCATGGGCATGGTGGGCCTGGAGACCGCGCTCTCGGTCGTCCAGCAGACCATGGTGGAGACCGGGCTGATCGACTGGGCGGGCGTCGCCGACCGCATGTCCTTCCGCCCCGCGGCCATCGGCCGACTCGAAGGACACGGCCGCCCCGTCTCGGCGGGTGAGCCCGCCAACCTCACGCTGGTCGATCCGGCATACCGTGGAGCAGTGGACCCCGCGGGCTTCGCGTCCCGCAGCCGCAACACCCCCTACGAGGGCCGTGAGCTGCCGGGCCGCGTCACCCACACCTTCCTGCGGGGCCGTGCCACGGTCGTCGACGGGAAGCTCGCGTGACAACTCTGACCCCCCTGTACCACCTGGCCGCCGAGCAGAAGTCGGCGGAAGTGACGGACTGGTCCGCCCGCATCAGCTGGGTGATCGGCCTCCTGGTCTTCATCGCCCTCGTCTACTGGCTGATGCGCCAGGGCTGGAAATGGCGCGGCAGCCTCCAATCCGGCCTGCCGGAACTCGCGACGACCCCCGAGGGCTTCGCCGCCGACGAGGCGCTGCTGAGGCTGGAGGGGCGCTACCACGCCTCCACCACCGCCGGGCAGTGGCTCGACCGGATCGTCGCCCACGGCCTCGGCGCCCGCAGCCGCGCCGAGCTCACGCTCACCGCCCGGGGCCTGGAGGTCGTACGCCCCGGAGCGGCCGACTTCTTCATCCCGGCCGCCGCCCTGCGCGAGGCCCGTCTCGACCAGGCGCTCGCGGGCAAGGTCCTCCCCGAGGGCGGCCTGCTGGTCATCACCTGGGCCCACGGCGAGACGCTGATCGACTCCGGCTTCCGCTCCGACCACGCGGCCGAGCACCAGGCCTGGGTCGACGCCGTCTCCCGCCTCGTCGGCGCCACCGCCGACGACGACCTCACCAGTACCTCTACGGAAGGCACCGCACGATGACGATCTCCACCCGGGGGGCCCAGGCTCCCGCCGTACTCGTCCTGGAGGACGGCCGCATCTTCCGCGGCCGTGCCTACGGGGCCCTGGGGGAGACCTTCGGCGAGGCGGTGTTCTCCACCGGCATGACCGGCTACCAGGAAACCCTCACCGACCCCTCGTACCACCGCCAGGTCGTCGTCATGACGGCCCCGCACGTCGGCAACACCGGCGTGAACGACGAGGACCCCGAGTCGCGGCGGATCTGGGTCTCCGGCTACGTCGTCCGCGACCCCGCCCGCAAGCCCTCCAACTGGCGCTCGCAGCGCTCACTGGACGAGGAACTGGAGCGCCAGGGGGTCGTCGGCATCAGCGGCGTCGACACCCGCGCCCTCACCCGCCACCTGCGCGAGCGCGGCGCGATGCGCGTCGGGATCTTCTCCGGGAACGCCGTGGAGGACGAGGGCACGCTGCTCGCCAAGGTCCGCCAGGCCCCCGAGATGAGCGGCGCCGACCTCTCCGCCGAGGTCGCCACCGGCGAGAGCTACGTCGTCCCGGCCATCGGCGACAAGAAGTTCACCGTCGCCGCGGTCGACCTCGGCATCAAGGGCATGACCCCGCACCGGATGGCCGAGCGGGGCGTCGAGGTCCACGTACTGCCCGCCACCGCCACCCTGGAGGAGGTGTACGCCGTCAACCCCGACGGCGTCTTCTTCTCCAACGGCCCCGGCGACCCGTCCACCGCCGACCACCCGGTCGCCCTCATGCGGGGCGTGCTGGAGCGGTCCACCCCGCTCTTCGGCATCTGCTTCGGCAACCAGATCCTCGGCCGCGCCCTCGGCTTCGGCACCTACAAGCTGAAGTACGGCCACCGCGGCATCAACCAGCCGGTGCAGGACCGGACCACGGGCAAGGTCGAGGTCACCGCGCACAACCACGGCTTCGCCGTCGACGCGCCGCTCGACCAGGTCTCCGAGACCGCCTTCGGGCGGGCCGAGGTCTCCCACGTCTGCCTGAACGACCAGGTCGTCGAGGGGCTCCAGCTCCTGGACCGGCCCGCCTTCAGCGTCCAGTACCACCCAGAGGCGGCCGCCGGCCCGCACGACGCCGCCTACCTCTTCGACCGCTTCGTTTCCCTGATGGAGGGCCAGCGTGCCTAAGCGCTCCGATATCCAGTCCGTCCTGGTCATCGGCTCCGGTCCGATCGTCATCGGACAGGCGGCCGAGTTCGACTACTCCGGCACCCAGGCCTGCCGCGTCCTCAAGGCCGAGGGCCTGCGCGTCATCCTGGTGAACTCCAACCCGGCGACGATCATGACCGACCCGGAGATCGCCGACGCCACCTACGTCGAGCCGATCACCCCGGAGTTCGTCGAGAAGATCATCGCCAAGGAGCGCCCCGACGCGCTCCTGCCGACCCTCGGCGGCCAGACCGCGCTGAACACCGCCATCTCCATGCACGACAACGGCGTCCTGGAGAAGTACGGCGTCGAGCTGATCGGCGCCAACGTCGAGGCCATCAACAAGGGCGAGGACCGCGACCTGTTCAAGGGCGTCGTCGAGGCCGTCAAGGCGAAGATCGGATACGGCGAGTCCGCCCGCTCCGTCATCTGCCACTCGATGGACGACGTCCTCGCGGGCGTCGACACCCTCGGCGGATACCCCGTCGTCGTCCGGCCCTCCTTCACCATGGGCGGCGCCGGCTCCGGCTTCGCCCACGACGAGGAGGAGCTGCGCCGCATCGCCGGCCAGGGCCTCACGCTCTCCCCGACCACCGAGGTGCTCCTGGAGGAGTCCATCCTCGGCTGGAAGGAGTACGAGCTGGAGCTGATGCGCGACAAGAACGACAACGTCGTGGTCGTCTGCTCCATCGAGAACTTCGACCCGATGGGCGTCCACACCGGCGACTCCATCACCGTCGCCCCGGCGATGACCCTCACCGACCGCGAGTACCAGCGGCTGCGCGACGTCGGCATCGCGATCATCCGCGAGGTCGGCGTCGACACCGGCGGCTGCAACATCCAGTTCGCCATCGACCCCGCCGACGGCCGGGTCATCGTGATCGAGATGAACCCGCGCGTCTCCCGCTCCTCTGCGCTCGCCTCCAAGGCCACCGGCTTCCCGATCGCCAAGATCGCGGCGAAGCTGGCCGTGGGCTACACGCTCGACGAGATCCCCAACGACATCACCGAGAAGACCCCGGCCTCCTTCGAGCCGACCCTCGACTACGTCGTCGTCAAGGCCCCGCGCTTCGCCTTCGAGAAGTTCCCCTCCGCCGACTCCACCCTCACCACCACGATGAAGTCGGTGGGCGAGGCCATGGCGATCGGCCGCAACTTCACCGAGGCGCTCCAGAAGGCCCTGCGCTCCCTGGAGAAGAAGGGCTCGCAGTTCACCTTCGCCGGCGAGAGCGGCGACAAGGACGCCCTGCTCGCGGAGGCGGTCCGGCCGACCGACGGCCGTATCAACACGGTCATGGGGGCCATCCGGGCCGGAGCCACTCCGGAGGAGGTCTTCGAGGCGACGAAGATCGACCCCTGGTTCGTCGACCAGCTCTTCCTGATCAAGGAGATCGCCGACGAGCTGGCCGCCGCCGACCGACTGGACGCCGACCTGATCGGCCAGGCCAAGCGGCACGGCTTCTCCGACGCCCAGATCGGGGAGATCCGGGGCCTGCGCGAGGACGTCGTGCGGGAGGTCCGGCATGCGCTGGGCATCCGCCCGGTCTACAAGACGGTCGACACCTGCGCCGCCGAGTTCGCCGCGAACACGCCGTACTTCTACTCCAGTTACGACGAGGAGAACGAGGTCGCCGGCCGTACCAGGCCCGCGGTGATCATCCTCGGCTCCGGGCCCAACCGCATCGGCCAGGGCATCGAGTTCGACTACTCCTGCGTGCACGCCTCCTTCGCGCTGAGCGACGCCGGCTACGAGACCGTCATGGTCAACTGCAACCCGGAGACCGTCTCCACCGACTACGACACCTCCGACCGGCTCTACTTCGAGCCGCTCACCCTGGAGGACGTCCTGGAGGTCGTCCACGCCGAGTCGCTGGCGGGCCCGATCGCCGGAGTCATCGTCCAGCTCGGCGGCCAGACCCCGCTGGGCCTCGCGCAGGCGCTCAAGGACAACGGCGTGCCGATCGTCGGCACGCCCCCGGAGGCGATCCACGCCGCGGAGGACCGCGGCGCCTTCGGCCGCGTCCTCGCCGAGGCCGGGCTGCCCGCGCCCAAGCACGGCACCGCCACTGCCTTCGGCGAGGCCAAGACCATCGCCGATGAGATCGGCTACCCGGTCCTGGTGCGCCCGAGCTACGTGCTCGGCGGGCGCGGCATGGAGATCGTGTACGACGAGACGCGCCTCGCCTCGTACATCGCCGAGTCCACCGAGATCAGCCCCACCCGGCCGGTCCTGGTCGACCGCTTCCTCGACGACGCCATCGAGATCGACGTGGACGCCCTCTACGACGGCGCCGAGCTTTACCTCGGCGGCGTCATGGAGCACATCGAGGAGGCCGGCATCCACTCCGGCGACTCGGCCTGCGCCCTGCCCCCGATCACGCTCGGCGGCTTCGACATCAAGCGGCTGCGCGCCTCCACCGAGGGCATCGCCAAGGGCGTCGGCGTCCGCGGACTGATCAACATCCAGTTCGCGCTCTCCGGCGACATCCTCTACGTCCTCGAAGCCAACCCGCGCGCCTCCCGCACGGTCCCCTTCACCTCGAAGGCGACCGCGGTACCGCTGGCCAAGGCCGCCGCCCGCATCTCGCTGGGGGCGACCATCGCCGAGCTGCGCGAGGAGGGCCTGCTGCCGAAGACCGGGGACGGCGGCACGCTGCCGCTGGACGCGCCGATCTCCGTCAAGGAGGCCGTGATGCCGTGGTCGCGCTTCCGCGACATCCACGGCCGGGGCGTCGACACGGTCCTCGGCCCGGAGATGCGCTCCACCGGAGAGGTCATGGGCATCGACTCGGTCTTCGGCACGGCGTACGCCAAGTCGCAGGCCGGCGCCTACGGCCCGCTGCCCACCACGGGCCGCGCGTTCATCTCGGTCGCCAACCGGGACAAGCGCTCGATGATCTTCCCGGCCCGCGAGCTGGTCGCCCATGGCTTCGAGCTGATGGCCACCTCCGGCACCGCCGAGGTCCTCAAGCGCAACGGCATCAACGCCACCGTCGTCCGCAAGCAGTCCGAGGGCCCCGGCCCGAACGGTGAGAAGACGATCGTCCAGCTCATCCACGACGGCGAGGTCGACCTCATCGTCAACACGCCTTACGGCACCGGCGGCCGGCTCGACGGCTACGAGATCCGCACGGCCGCGGTCGCCCGCTCCGTACCGTGCCTGACCACGGTCCAGGCGCTCGCCGCCGCCGTCCAGGGCATCGACGCGCTCCACCACGGCGACGTGGGCGTGCGTTCCCTCCAGGAGCACGCGGAACACCTGACCGCGGCCCGCGACTGAGCGGGCGCCCGGCAGCCCGGGAGGGGGACACCGGAAACGGTGTCCCCCTCCCGTCTGCCGCGCCCGGCGCCCTGAGCCCCTGAGCACCTGAGGACACTTCTCCATGTACACGTTCTTCTTCCGGTTGGTCTTCTCCCGGATGGACCCCGAGCGGGCCCACTACGCCGCCTTCCGCTGGCTCCGCCTCGCCGCCCGCGTCCCCGTCCTGCGGACCTTCGCCGCCGCCCTCCTCGCCCCCCGCCACAAGGAGCTGCGGACCGAGGCGCTCGGCCTGCGGATGCACGGCCCCTTCGGGCTCGCCGCCGGCTTCGACAAGAACGCGGTCGCGATCGACGGCATGGCGATGCTCGGCTTCGACCACGTCGAGATCGGCACCGTCACCGGAGAACCGCAGCCGGGCAACCCCAAGAAGCGCCTCTTCCGCCTCGTCGCGGACCGCGCGCTCATCAACCGCATGGGCTTCAACAACGAGGGCTCCGCCGCCGTCGCCGCACGCCTCGCCGCCCGAAAGCCCGTCTTCCGCACCACGGTCGGCGTCAACATCGGCAAGACCAAGGTCGTCCCGGAGGCCGAGGCCGCCGCCGACTACGTGAAGTCCACCGAGGCCCTCGCCGCCCACGCCGACTACCTGATCGTCAACGTCTCCTCGCCCAACACCCCCGGCCTGCGCAACCTCCAGGCCACCGCGTCGCTGCGCCCGCTGCTCAGCGCCGTCCGCGAGGCCGCCGACCGCACCGTCACCGCCCGACGGGTCCCCCTGCTGGTCAAGATCGCCCCGGACCTCGCGGACGAGGACGTCGACGCGGTCGCCGACCTCGCCGTCGAGCTGGGTCTAGACGGCATCATCGCGACCAACACCACCATCGCCCGCGAGGGTCTCGGCCTGAAGTCCGCCCCGGACCTGGCGGGGGAGACCGGAGGCCTCTCCGGCGCCCCCCTCAAGGAGCGCTCCCTGGAGGTCCTGAGCCGCCTGTACGCCCGGGTGGGCGACCGGATCACCCTGGTGGGCGTCGGGGGCGTCGAAAACGCCGAGGACGCCTGGCAGCGCATCCTGGCCGGCGCGACCCTCGTCCAGGGCTACAGCGCCTTCGTCTACGAGGGGCCCTTCTACGCCCGCCGCATCCACCAGGGCCTCGCCGCCCGGCTGGCCGCGTCGCCGTACGCCACCCTCGCCGAGGCCGTCGGCGCCGAGACCCGGAAGAAGGGGGCCCTGTGAAGCCCGAGCCCTTCGGCGCCCGCCTGCGCCGCTCCATGGACGCCCGCGGTCCGCTCTGCGTCGGCATCGACCCGCACGCCTCGCTGCTGACCTCCTGGGGGCTGAACGACGACATCGCGGGCCTGGAGCGCTTCACCCGCACCGTCGTCGAGGCGCTGGCCGACCGGGTCGCCGTGCTCAAGCCGCAGTCCGCGTTCTTCGAGCGCTTCGGCTCGCGCGGCCTCGCCGTTCTGGAGAAGGCCGTCGCTGAGGCGCGGGCAGCCGGCGCGCTGGTGCTGATGGACGCCAAGCGCGGCGACATCGGTTCCACCATGGCCGCCTACGCGGCGACCTACCTGGACCCGGAATCCCCGCTCTTCTCCGACGCGGTCACCGTCTCCCCGTACCTGGGCTTCGGCTCGCTGCGACCGGCTCTGGACGCGGCCGCGGCGTCCGGAGCGGGCGTCTTCGTCCTCGCCCTCACCTCCAACCCGGAAGGGGCGGAGGTCCAGCGGGCCACGGCGGCCGACGGCCGTTCGCTCGCGCAGCTCATGCTCGACCACATGGCGGCGGAGAACGCCGGAGCCGTCCCGCTCGGCTCGGTCGGCGCGGTGGTCGGCGCCACGCTCGGCGACGCGGGGGTCGACCTGGCGATCAACGGGCCGCTCCTGGCCCCCGGCATCGGCGCGCAGGGCGCGACCCCCGCGGACCTGCCGGCGGTGTTCGGCGACGCGGTGGGCAACGTGGTCCCGAGCGTGAGCCGGGGCGTGCTGAGCCATGGGCCTAACGCGTCCGGGCTGCGCGAAGCCGCGGAGCGGTTCGCCGACGAGGTCCGCCGCGCCGTCTCCGGCAACTGACCCTGGCACGTTCACAGCGTGTTGACGAATTACTGACCGGAAACCTGGTCGATATGTCGGGAAAGTCCTGGTCGGCCACAGCTGACCAGGACTTTTCGTCTGTTCTCGCTGACTACAGCGGTCCAGGCCGCTAGTCTCCGTCGAGAGCAGCCGAGCACTCCGTGCCCGGCGCTCACCGGGTGGGTGGCGTCCAGCTTCCCCGCCGGTCCGTATCCGACAGATCGACATCCGAGGTGACGTAGGCGTGGCTCTTCCGCCCCTTACCCCTGAACAGCGCGCAGCCGCGCTCGAAAAGGCCGCCGCGGCTCGCCGGGAGCGGGCCGAGGTCAAGAATCGACTCAAGCACTCCGGCGCCTCCCTCCACGAGGTCATCAAGCAGGGCCAGGAGAACGACGTCATCGGGAAGATGAAGGTCTCCGCGCTCCTGGAATCCCTGCCGGGCGTCGGCAAGGTCCGCGCCAAGCAGATCATGGAGCGTCTCGGCATCTCCGAGAGCCGCCGGGTCAGGGGACTTGGCTCCAACCAGATCGCATCCCTGGAGCGTGAGTTCGGCGGTGGCGCCGCCTGACGTTCTCAGGCACTCCTGAGAACCTGGATAATCGCCCCATGGCTGCAACATCCCGGGGGACGACCCCCGTACCCCCGGACGTACGTCCGCGGCTGACCGTGCTCTCCGGCCCCTCGGGCGTCGGCAAGAGCACGGTCGTCGCTCATATGCGCACCGTGCACCCCGAGGTCTGGCTCTCCGTGTCGGCCACGACGCGCAAGCCGCGCCCCGGGGAGCGCAACGGTGTCCACTACTTCTTCGTGGACGACGAGGAGTTCGACAAGCTCGTCGCCAACGGCGAACTGCTGGAGTGGGCCGAGTTCGCGGGCAACCGCTACGGCACGCCGCGCCGGGCCGTGGTGGACCGGCTGGAGGCCGGTGAGCCGGTCCTGCTGGAGATCGACCTCCAGGGCGCCCGGCTGGTCCGCCAGTCCATGCCGGAGGCGCGCCTGGTCTTCCTGGCTCCGCCGAGCTGGGACGAGCTGGTGCGGCGGCTCACCGGACGGGGCACAGAGGCGCCCGACGTCATCGAGCGACGGCTCTCCGCGGCCAGGGTCGAGCTGGCCGCGGAGGCGGAGTTCGACACGACCCTCGTCAACACCTCCGTCGAGGACGTCGCCCGTGAGCTGCTAACGTTGATGCTGCAGGCTTCCGACCACCCTGACAGCAGCGGCTGAACGTCCGTCGCTGCCGGCCCCGGGTCCGACGCACCGTCCGACTCACCGGAATCCGCACTATCAAAGATTTCTTTGATCTTTACCCCCTTCGGAAGGCAGAGAGTGTCCTCTTCCATCACCACGCCCGAGGGCATCATCAACCCGCCGATTGATGAGCTCCTCGAGGCCACCGACTCGAAGTACAGCCTGGTGATCTACGCGGCCAAGCGCGCCCGCCAGATCAACGCGTACTACTCGCAGCTCGGCGAAGGCCTCCTTGAGTACGTCGGTCCGCTCGTCGACACCCACGTGCACGAGAAGCCGCTGTCGATCGCGCTCCGCGAGATCAACGCGGGCCTGTTGACCTCCGAGGCCATCGAGGGCCCCGCGCAGTAACGCAGGAGAAAGCACCCTCACTCTCAGGCCCGGCGGCCCGCCCGCCGGGCCTGAGGTGCGTCCGGGGCCGGGTGAACGCGCCCGGCGCGGTGAGGCAGCATGGGGCGGACACGTTGTCGATACGTTGCCGAGTGCGGGGAGACGCAGTGCACAAGCCGAAGGTGGTCCTGGGGGTCAGCGGGGGCATCGCCGCCTACAAGGCGTGCGAGCTGCTGCGCAGGCTGACCGAGTCCGGCCACGACGTACGGGTCGTCCCGACCGCCTCCTCGCTGCACTTCGTGGGCGCCGCCACCTGGTCGGCGCTCTCCGGCCACCCCGTCTCCGACGAGGTCTGGCAGGACGTGCACGAGGTCCCCCACGTACGGATCGGGCAGGGCGCCGACCTCGTGGTGGTCGCCCCGGCCACCGCGGACATGCTGGCCAGGGCCGCGCACGGGCTCGCCGACGACCTGCTCACCAACACCCTGCTGACGGCCCGCTGCCCGGTGGTCTTCGCCCCGGCCATGCACACCGAGATGTGGGAGCACCCGGCCACCCAGGAGAACGTCGCCACCCTGCGCCGACGCGGGGCGGTCGTCATCGAGCCCGCCGTCGGCCGGCTCACCGGCGTCGACACCGGCAAGGGCCGGCTGCCGGACCCGGGTGAGATCTTCGAGGTCTGTCGACGGGTGCTCGCGCGCGGCGTCACCGGACCGGACCTGGCGGGCCGCCATGTGGTGATCAGCGCCGGCGGCACCCGCGAGCCCCTCGACCCCGTGCGCTTCCTGGGCAACCGCTCGTCCGGCAAGCAGGGGTACGCGCTGGCGCGGACCGCGGTCGCCCGTGGCGCGCGGGTCACCCTGATCGAGGCCAACACCGGCCTGCCCGACCCGGCCGGGGCCGACGTCCTGCGGGTCGGCACCGCCGTGCAACTGCGGGAGGCCGTCATCGAGGCCGCCGCCGACGCGGACGTGGTGGTGATGGCGGCCGCGGTGGCTGACTTCCGCCCCTCCGACTACGCCCCGGGCAAGATCAAGAAGAAGGACGGCCAGGACGCTCCCGTCGTCTCCCTCGTCCGGAACCCCGACATCCTCGCCGAGGTCGCCGCCGAGCGCTCCCGGCCGGGCCAGATCGTCGTGGGCTTCGCAGCCGAGACCGACGACGTGCTGGTCAACGGCCGGGAGAAGCTCCGTCGCAAGGGCTGCGACCTGCTCGTGGTGAACGAGGTGGGCGAGCGCAAGACCTTCGGCTCCGAGGAGAACGAAGCGGTCGTCCTCGCCGCCGACGGCCAGGAGACACCCGTGCCGTACGGCCCCAAGGAGGCGCTCGCCGACACGGTTTGGGACCTGGTCTCCGGACGGTTCCAGCCGAATTCATCATCAGCCCACCGAGCGAACAAAACCGACCATAAGGACTAAATCGGCAACCGCGGAGGGTGGATTGTCCTACTGGTTCCCCCTGTGGCGCAGGTCACGGGGCCGCCAAAGGGCGAGACACCTGACCCGGCCGCCGCACGCGACCGATAAACTGGCCGACGGTACGTGCCGAGCGCAGCTCTCGGCTGTGCCACCCATGATCAGCCAGCAGCCGCTGCAACCCCAGGGAGCGATGTGTCCCGCCGTCTCTTCACCTCGGAATCCGTCACCGAGGGTCACCCCGACAAGATCGCTGACCAGATCAGCGACACGATTCTCGACGCCCTTCTGCGTGAGGACCCCACCTCGCGCGTCGCCGTCGAGACCTTGATCACGACTGGTCTGGTGCATGTCGCGGGCGAGGTCACCACCAAGGCCTACGCCGACATTCCCAACATCGTGCGCAACAAGGTCCTGGAGATCGGCTACGACTCCTCCAAGAAGGGCTTCGACGGTGCTTCCTGCGGCGTCTCGGTCTCCATCGGAGCGCAGTCCCCGGACATCGCGCAGGGCGTCGACACCGCGTACGAGAAGCGGGTCGAGGGCGATGAGGACGAGCTCGACAAGCAGGGCGCGGGCGACCAGGGCCTGATGTTCGGCTACGCCTGCGACGAGACCCCCGAGCTGATGCCGCTCCCCATCCACCTCGCCCACCGCCTCTCCCGGCGGCTGTCCGAGGTGCGCAAGAACGGGACCATCCCCTACCTGCGCCCCGACGGCAAGACCCAGGTCACCATCGAGTACGACGGTGACAAGGCGGTCCGGCTGGACACGGTGGTCGTCTCCTCGCAGCACGCGAGCGACATCGACCTCGACTCGCTGCTCGCGCCCGACATCCGCGAGTTCGTCGTCGAGCACGTGCTCGGACAGCTCGTGGAGGACGGCATCAAGCTCGACACCGGGGGGTACCGTCTCCTGGTGAACCCCACCGGTCGTTTCGAGATCGGCGGGCCGATGGGCGACGCCGGCCTGACGGGCCGCAAGATCATCATCGACACCTACGGCGGCATGGCCCGCCACGGCGGTGGCGCCTTCTCGGGCAAGGACCCGTCCAAGGTGGACCGCTCCGCGGCGTACGCGATGCGCTGGGTCGCCAAGAACGTGGTGGCGGCCGGTCTCGCGACGCGCTGCGAGGTCCAGGTCGCGTACGCGATCGGCAAGGCCGAGCCCGTCGGACTCTTCGTCGAGACCTTCGGCACCGCGGCCGTCGAGACCGAGAAGATCGAGAACGCCATCGGCGAGGTCTTCGACCTCCGCCCGGCCGCGATCATCCGCGACCTCGACCTGCTCCGCCCGATCTACGCCCAGACCGCCGCCTACGGCCACTTCGGCCGCGAGCTCCCCGACTTCACCTGGGAGCGCACCGACCGCGTGGACGCGCTGCGCGCGGCCGCCGGTCTGTAGAAATCCCGGCCCCGGGGCGGGCCGGACCCCGCCGCGGACACGGCAGGGCACGAGGCTCCACGGGTACGACCACGGGGCGGGGCCGCCCCGCTGCCGTGCCCCCGCCGCTGTCAGTGGTCTCTGGTAGGAATTCAGCTGTGAGCAGCGACGACGAGCAGTCCGCCGAGCCCGGCGCCGGGGCGCCGGAACAGCTTGCGCTGATCCGGGAGACGGTGCGCAGGGCGAAGATCCCGCGCGCCAAGCCACGGACCTGGCGCGGCGCCGCGCTCGCCGAGGAGCTGCCCGTCGCCCGCGTACTGGTGAACAAGGGCGTCCTCCACCTCGACCAGTACTTCGACTACGCGGTCCCCGAGGAGCTCGACGCCGACGCGCAGCCGGGCGTGCGGGTGCGGGTGCGCTTCGGAGCCGGTGGGCGCAACGTCCAGAGCGGACGGCGCGAGGGCGGCGGACTGATCGACGGCTTCATCGTCGAGCGCCGCGCCGACTCCGACTACCAGGGCGCGCTCGCCGCCCTGGCCTACGTCGTCTCCCCGGAGCCGGTGCTCGGCCCCGAGCTGCTCGCCCTCTCCCGTGCCGTCGCCGACCGGTACGCCGGCAGCCTCGCCGACGTCCTCCAGCTCGCCGTCCCGCCGCGCAACGGCCGCGCCGAGTCCAAGCCCTCCCCGGAGCCGTTGCCGCCGCCCCCGCCGCCCGGCCCGGGCACCTGGGAGCGGTACGGCCAGGGGCCGGCCTTCCTGCGCGCCCTGGCCGAGGGCGGCGCACCCCGCGCGGTGTGGACGGCCCTGCCCGGCCCGCACTGGCCCGCCGAGATCGCCAGGGCCGTGGCGGCGGCGCTCTCCTCCGGGCGCGGCGCGCTCGTCGTCGTCCCGGACGGCCGGGCCGCCGGACGGGTCGACGCCGCACTGACCGAGGTGCTCGGCGCGGGCCGGCACGCCGTGCTGACCGCCGACTCCGGCCCGGAGAAGCGCTATCGCCAGTGGCTGGCCGTGCGCCGGGGCTCGGTCCGGGCGGTGGTGGGCACCCGCGCCGCCATGTTCGCCCCGGTGCAGGACCTCGGGCTGGTCGCCGTCTGGGACGACGGCGACTCCAGCCACAGCGACGAGAACGCCCCCTTCCCGCATGTCCGCGAGGTCCTGGAGCTGCGGGCCGCCCAGGGACGCTGCGGTTTCCTGCTCGGCTCGACGAGCTGCACCGTGGAGGCCGCCCAGCTCGTCGAGAGCGGCTGGGCGCTGCCGCTGACCGCCGACCGGGAACAGCTGCGCCGGGCCGCGCCCCTCATCCGGACGGTCGGCGACGGAGAGCTGGCCCGGGACGGCGCCGCCCGGTCGGCCCGGCTGCCCAGTCTGGCCTGGCAGACCGTGCGCGACGGGCTGCGCAGCGGCCCGGTGCTGGTCCAGGTGCCCCGCCGGGGGTACGCCCCCCGCCTGGCCTGCGAACGCTGCCGCGCCCCCGCCCGCTGCCGGCAGTGCGCGGGGCCCCTCCAGGCGCCGAACCAGCAGGACCTGGACTGCGCCTGGTGCGGGCGGACCGAGCGGGCCTGGCACTGCGCGGAGTGCGGCGGGCCCCGGTTGCGTGCCCAGATCGTCGGTGCGCGCCGCACCGCAGAGGAGCTGGGCCGGGCCTTCCCCGCCGTGCCGGTCCGCGCCTCGGGGCGCGACCACGTCCTGGACGCGGTGCCCAACGCCCCCGCCCTGGTGGTCAGCACGCCCGGCGCGGAGCCCGTCGCCGAGGGCGGGTACGCGGCGGCGCTGCTGCTGGACGGCTGGGCCATGCTCGGCCGGCCCGACCTGCGGGCGGGGGAGGAGGCCCTGCGCCGCTGGACGGCCGCGGGCGCGCTGGTGCGGGGCCAGGACGAGGGGGGCACGGTGGTGATCGTGGCCGAGCCGACGCTGCGGGCGGTACAGGCGCTGGTCCGCTGGGACCCGGCGGGTTTCGCCCGGCGGGAGCTGTCGGAGCGGGCAGAGCTGGGATTCCCGCCGGTCTCCCGGATGGCTTCGGTGACGGGGCCGGCCCAGGCCCTGGCGGAGTTCCTGCCGACCGCGGACCTGCCGCCGGAGGCCGAGATCCTGGGGCCGCTGCCTGTCCCGCCGGCCGAGCCCGGAAGGCCCCGCAGGCCTGGTGACGCGCCCCCGGGCGAGACCTGGGAGCGGGCCCTGATCCGGGTGGTTCCGGGACGCGGCGCCGCACTGGCCCGCGCCCTGAAGACAGCGCGGGCGGCGCGTACGGCCAAGGGCGGGGGCGACCAGGTGCGCATCCGGATCGATCCCCCGGACATCGGCTGAGGCGGCAGGGGCACGCGGGGGCCGGGCGCCTCAGTGAGGCGGGCCGGTGCGGCTGCCGTCGCGAACTGACCGCGGCCCAGCCGCCGAGCCGGAGCAGCCGGAGACGGGCCTGCCCCGCCGTGCCGCCGCACGGTGGGGCAGAGAGGGCGGTCGTGCGTCAGCCGTTGCGGGGGCCGGGGAACGCGCCGGGGCGAAGGTCCTCGCGGGTCGGCTGCTGGCCCGCGGAGGGCTGCGGGGGCATGGAGCGGGCCGCGGGGACCTTCGCCGCGGGCGAGCTCGCGGCGGGTGACGCGGCCAGCCCGGTGCCCACGGGCACCGGGCGCGACACGGCCGTTTTCTCTGCGCCCGCTTCCGCGGTCGGCTGGGGGGCGGCCCGGCGCGTTCCGTAGCGGCGGTGCACGGCCTGCTTGGTGACGCCGAGGGCGGAGCCCACCGCGTCCCAGGAGAAGCCCAGCGAGCGGTCGAAGTCCACCGCGGCCGTGACCAGGGTCTCGACGCTGTCCCGCAGCTCCTGGGCGAGGCGGACGGTGGGGGCCGGGGCCCTGCCGTAGACGACGAAGCCCGCGGAGGGGCCGGAGCGGCGTGGACGGTAGACGTTGCCCAGCTGGGCGGTGAGGGTGCGCAGCGCGTCCACCTGCCGCCGGACCCGCTCGATGTCCCGCACCAGAAGATGCAGGCTGGCCCGCGCTTGGGCGTCGTGGGTTGCGTGGTCGGCCATGAAGAAGCCTCTCGAACCGGCGTTGAAAGGGATCGGGCCGCATCGGGGCGGCCCGCTTCGGTCAATCTCCTTTGACCAACGCCCGAGCCGGGTATGTGGTCACGCTGTCCGGGCGTATGTGCCGGGGCACGGGGCGTGCGCGGCGCACGCCCCGTGCGCCGCGCGCCGGGCGGGCGGCGGGGAGCGTCCGTGAGCCGGGGCGTGAGGAGGGCGCGTGGACGGCCCTGTCCGGGCGTCACGGGCCGGGCGGCGACGCTCCCTCCCGGGCGGGCACCGCCGGACACGGCCTAGACTGGTGTGCTGCTCGTCACCGTACGTCTTGGCCCGAGAGGCAGTCAGCCACCCATGAAGCTCGTCTTCGCCGGCACCCCCGAGGTCGCCGTCCCCGCCCTGGACGCCCTGATCGCCTCCGGCCGCCACGAGGTGGCGGCCGTCGTCACGCGCCCCGACGCTCCCGCCGGGCGGGGCCGCCGGCTCGTCGCGAGCCCGGTGGCGGAACGGGCCCAGGAGGCCGGGATCGAGGTGCTCAAGCCCGCGAAACCCCGGGACGAGGGGTTCCTCGCCCGGCTGCGCGAGATCGCCCCGGACTGCTGCCCGGTCGTCGCCTACGGGGCCCTGCTGCCCAAGGCCGCCCTCGACGTGCCCGCCCGGGGCTGGGTCAACCTGCACTTCTCCCTGCTGCCCGCCTGGCGCGGCGCCGCGCCGGTCCAGCACGCCGTGATGGCCGGGGACGAGGTGACCGGCGCGTCGACCTTCCTCATCGAGGAGGGCCTGGACTCCGGCCCGGTCTACGGGGTCCTCACCGAGGAGGTCCGTCCCGGCGACACCAGCGGCGACCTGCTCACCCGGCTGGCCTTCGCCGGCGCGGGACTGCTCGCCGCGACCATGGACGGCATCGAGGACGGCACGCTGCACGCCGTGCCGCAGCCGGCCGAAGGCGTCACCCTCGCCCCGAAGCTCACGGTCGAGGACGCCCAGGTCCAGTGGTCCGCCCCCGCCCTGCGGGTCGACCGCGTGGTGCGCGGCTGCACCCCCGCGCCCGGAGCCTGGACGCTGTTCCGCGGCGAGCGCCTCAAGCTGATCCAGACCGCCCCCGTCCCCGACCGCACGGACCTCGCCCCCGGAGAGCCGGCGGTGGCCAAGAACAACGTGTATGTGGGCACCGGCTCGCACGCCGTCGAGCTGATCTGGGTCCAGCCGCAGGGCAAGAAGCCGATGCGGGCGGCCGACTGGGCGCGAGGCGTCCGGGTCGCCCGGGGGGAGCTGCTGGGACGGTAGCCGGCCCGGGCCGCCGTCCGGGGGCCCGGGGGCGGCGACGTACGCTGGGAGGGTTCGTCCCCTCACCATCAGCGGAGCACCTTTCACGTGAACGACCAGCCGCGTCGCCGTCCCGCCAGGCCCCACCGCCGCCCCCAGAAGGACCCGGTCCGCTTTCTCGCCTTCGAGGCGCTCAGGGCGGTCGACGAACGCGACGCGTACGCCAACCTCGTGCTGCCACCCTTGCTGAAGAAGGCCCGCGCCAAGGGCGACTTCGACGGCCGGGACGCTGCGCTGGCGACCGAGCTGGTCTACGGGACGCTGCGCCGCCAGGGTACGTACGACGCGATCGTGGCGGCCTGCATCGACCGTCCGCTGCGCGAGGTCGACCCGCCGGTGCTCGACGTCCTGAACATGGGCGTGCACCAGCTGCTCGGCACCCGCATCCCCACCCACGCGGCCGTCTCCGCCAGTGTGGAGCTGGCCCGCGTGGTGCTGGGGGAGGGGCGTGCGAAGTTCGTCAACGCGGTGCTGCGCAAGGTGACCGCGCACGACCTCGACGCGTGGGTGGAGCGGGTCGCCCCCTCCTACGAGGAGGACGCCGAGGACCACCTCTCCGTCGTGCACTCCCACCCCCGCTGGATCGTCTCGGCTCTCTGGGACGCGCTGGGCGGCGGCCGCGCCGGCATCGAGGACCTGCTCGAAGCGGACAACGAGCGGCCCGAGGTGACCTTGGCGGCCCGCCCCGGCCGCTCCACCACACAGGAGCTGGTCGCCGCCCTGGGCGAGGACAGCGCGCTGCCCGGCCGGTGGTCCCCCTACGCGGTCCGGATGGCGGAGGGCGGCGAGCCCGGCGCGCTGGCAGCCGTCCAGGAGGGCCGGGCGGGCGTCCAGGACGAGGGCAGCCAGCTCGTCGCCGCCGCGCTGGCCGCCGCCCCCGTGGAGGGCCGCGACACCCGCTGGCTGGACGGCTGCGCGGGCCCCGGCGGCAAAGCCGCCCTGCTGGCCGCTCTCGCCGCCGGGCGGGGCGCGAGCCTGCTCGCCGCGGAGAAGCAGCCACACCGCGCCCGGCTGGTCGAGCGGGCCCTCGCCGGCAACCCCGGCCCCTATCAGGTGGTCACCGCCGACGGCACCCGGCCGCCCTGGCTGCCCGGGAGCTTCGACCGCGTCCTGATGGACGTTCCCTGCTCGGGCCTGGGGGCGCTGCGCCGTCGTCCGGAGTCCCGCTGGCGGCGGCGGGCCGAGGACCTGGAGGGCTTCGCCCCGCTCCAACGCGGGCTGCTCCGCGAGGCGTTGAAGGCCGTGCGGGTCGGCGGCGCAGTCGGTTACGCCACCTGTTCGCCGCACCTGGCCGAGACCCGGGTGGTCGTCGAGGACGTGCTGAAGGGCCGCGGCGGCGAACCGGTGGAGGCGGAGTGGATCGACGCCCGGCCGCTGATGCACGGGGTGCCCGCACTGGGCGAGGGGCCCGACGTCCAGCTCTGGCCGCATCTGCACGGCACGGACGCGATGTACCTGGCGCTGCTGCGGCGTACCGCCTGAGCGGGCCGTCCTTCCGGGCGGGAGGGGCCCGGCGTTCGCAGCGGCCGGATATCGCCCCGGCCGACGGCAAAGGAACGGCAAAGTACCGGCAAAATGACCAGAATGGGCAAACTGTGATGACCGTGTGAGGCTTCGGGGGCGACCGAGGCGGGGAACCGGCGCGGAACATGGCACGCTTGGGTCATGGCGCAGATCAACCCCAGCATCCTGTCCGCCGATTTCGCGCGACTCGCCGAGGAGGCGAAGGCCGTGGAGGGCGCGGACTGGCTCCACGTCGACGTGATGGACAACCACTTCGTGCCCAATCTGACGCTCGGCGTGCCGATCGTCGAGGCGCTGAGCAAGGCCACGGACACCCCGCTGGACTGCCACCTCATGATCGAGGACGCGGACCGCTGGGCCCCGCAGTACGTCGAGGCCGGGGCCGGGTCCGTGACCTTCCACGCGGAAGCCGCCGCGGCGCCGGTGCGCCTCGCGCGGGAGATCCGGGCGAAGGGGGCGCGGGCCTCGATGGCCCTCAAGCCCGCGACGCCCATCGAGCCGTACGAGGACCTGCTGCCTGAGCTCGACATGCTGCTGATCATGACGGTCGAGCCGGGTTTCGGCGGGCAGGCGTTCCTGGACATCATGCTCCCCAAGATCCGCCGCACCCGTGAGCTGATCAGCAAGCACGGCCTCGAACTGTGGCTCCAGGTCGACGGCGGGGTCTCGGCCGCCACCATCGAGCGCTGCGCTGACGCCGGCGCCGATGTCTTCGTCGCCGGATCGGCGGTGTACGGGGCGAAGGACCCGGCGGCGGCCGTGCGGGAGCTGCGGGCCCAGGCGGACGCGGTCACGGCCGTGGCCCCCTGGGCGTGCGACCACTGAGCCAAGGGCAGATGAACGCGGCCCGACAGGGCCGATCAAGGATCGTCGCATCTGACAGGATGAACGGCGTATCGGCGTGTGAACAGCAGTGAGGAGATCGCGGTGTCTGGCATCTCGGCGGGTCGGTCAGCCATGCGGATGGGACCCGCGGAGCTGGTGCAGGCGGCGGCCATGGCCCGTCGGTTCTACCTGGAGGGCAAGTCCAAGATCCAGATCGCGGAGGAGTTCGGCGTCAGCCGCTTCAAGGTGGCCCGGGTCCTGGAGACCGCCCTCGAACGTGATCTCGTGCGCATCGAGATCCGGGTCCCGGCCGAGCTGGACGCCGAACGCTCCGACGCGCTGCGGGCCCGCTTCGGACTGCGGCACGCCGTCGTCGTCGAGTCCCCTGCCGAGGAACCGGAGGACGCCCCCGACCCGGAGAACCTGGGCGAGGTCGCGGCCGATCTCCTGGGAGAGCTGGTGGCAGAGGGCGATGTGCTCGGGCTGGCCTGGGGCCGCTCCACCATCCACATGGCGGCGGCCCTCGACCGGCTGCCGCCCTGCACGGTCGTCCAGCTGACCGGCGTGTACGACGCGGGCACCGCGGAGCGCGGCTCGGTCGAGGCCGTCCGCCGGGCCGCGCAGGTCTCCGGCGGCGAGGCCCACCCCATCTACGCTCCGATGCTGCTGCCCGACCCGGCGACGGCCGCGGCGCTGCGGGAGCAGACGGGCATCGCCCGCGCCTTCGAGTACTTCGACAAGGTGACGGTCGCCGCAGTCTCCATCGGCTCCTGGGAACCGGGCATCTCCACGGTCCACGACATGCTCTCCGACGCCGAGCGCGCCCACTACGCGTCGCTCGGAGTCGCCGCCGAGATGTCGGCCCACCTCTTCGACTCCGCGGGCCGCCGGGTCGGCCGCGACCTGGGGGAGCGCTGCATCACCGTCGAGGCGGACCGGCTGCGCCGGATTCCCGAGGTGGTCGCCATCGCGGGGGGACGGCGCAAGGCGGCGGCGATCGGCGCGGTGCTCCGTTCCGGCCTGGTCACCAGTCTGGTGACGGACACCGCCGCGGCCGACTACCTGCTCAGCGAGGCCCCGGCCGGCCCCCGCCCGGCGCTGGAGCGGGCCGACCCGGACGGCGAGTGACCGCGGTCCGGCCGCGGCCGGACCTGCCGAAGGCCGTGCACCGCTCGCGGTGCACGGCCTTCGGCGCGCGGCGCGGGGATCAGCCCGCCGGCCGGGCCGTGGGGGTGCGTGAGACGGCCTCGGCCCGGGCGGGCGGGATGCCCAGCACGGCCTCCTCCAGATACGCGTCGGGCTCCTCGTACTGGCCCACGTCGGCGGGGTTGTACCGCGGGGTCTGGCGCGACCAGTCCAGATTGCCGCGCATCCAGCTGCGCATCCCGTTGAGGTAGGGCACCAGCAGCCCCGTCAGCTCCGGATGGATCTCCAGCAGCTCGTCCTCCGCGGTCATGAACCGCTCGGTCTCCCTGGCTATCCGTTCCGCGACGTGGTTCAGCGCCTCCTGCTCGTCGAAGCCCCGGTGATGGCGGACCAGGTGCACCAGATTGTGGATCTCGCCGAGCACCTGCTCCTTCTCGAAGGAGTAGACGTCGTTGGCCCAGCACACGACGTTGCACGAGGCTTCCAGCGCGGTGATGAAGCGGGGGTCGTTGTGGAGCGACTCCGGGGCCTCGATGCCCGCCACGATCTCTATGAGGTCCATGCAGACGTGGATGGCCCCGGTGTGGCGCCGTTTGGCGATGTACGTCTCCTCCGACGGCACCACGTCCTCTGCCCGGTTCTGGGCCTCCCAGGTCGTGGCCGTCGTCAGGTAGGCCATCAGGTGCCAGGCGAACCGGGTCCGCCAGTGGGGGGCCGCGTCGGGCGTCGTACGTTTCCACAGATCGGCGAGGGCGATCACGGCGGCGGGGAGGTCCTCTCCCGGCAACGGGTCGGGGGCCGTGCCGTCGACCACCGCACGCATCCGTTCGACGACGCTCCGCACCCGGTCCGGTGAGCGGCCCAGATGGCCGTCGTCGAGCTGGTCGTCGACCAGGAAGAGCCAGACGAACCAGTCGGCCGCCAGATCGAGGAGTTCGGCGTCGGCCGTCGGGTAGACCATGCCGACGAAGGCGCCGAAGTCGGCTTGCTCGAAGCGGTTCCTGGCGGACTCGCGGTGCACCAGGCCTGTCGTGCGGGTCCAGGCGTCCAGATGCTCCCGGGTGTGGCTCACGTGCGGGTTGGTCCGCTGGGGGAACGGGCAGTAGATGTCCGGCAGTTCGCTGTCCACGGGCGGACCTGCATCCTCTCCGGTCGAACGGTGTGCCCAGGGCTGGCGATGCTGCCGAGCGGCGCTTCGGACACCCCCGAGACCTGCGGCTTTGAAGCTACCCGACCCCTCGTCACGCGGTCCAGGGATGGTGATCACGAATGCTTCGAATCGTGTTCGGGTAGGGTCCGTGGGCAAGGCAGGTTCCACTTGCCCCGGAGCCCCCGGCGGCCTCTTCGGAGGAACCGACGAACGCGGGGGTCTTTTGTTGTGTCTTCGTGGAAACGACCTGCACCGTTTCGTATGAAAAAATGAGTGTTATGCGCTTTCTTGAGCCGGGCACCGGTCGCTACACAGAGTCCCCCGCGGTCCCGTACGACCTCACCTACGACGACGTCTTCATGGTCCCGCGCCGCTCCGCGGTCGGCTCCCGGCAAGGCGTGGACCTCTCCTCGCCCGACGGCACCGGAACCACGATCCCGCTCGTCGTCGCCAACATGACCGCCATCGCCGGCCGCAGAATGGCCGAAACCATCGCCCGTCGCGGCGGCCTGGTCGTCATCCCCCAGGACATCCCGATCGAGGTGGTCGCCGACGTCGTCTCCTGGGTCAAGTCGCGCCACCTCGTCCTGGACACCCCGATCGAGCTGGCCCCCGGCCAGACCGTCGCCGACGCGCTGTCCCTGCTGCCCAAGCGTGCCCACGGCGCGGGCGTCGTCGTCGACGCCGACCGGCGCCCCGTCGGCGTCGTCACCGACCACGACCTGACGGGCGTCGACCGGTTCACCCAGCTCTCCGAGGTCATGACCAAGGACCTGGTCCTGCTGGACGCGGACATCGACCCGCGCGAGGCGTTCACCAAGCTCGACGGCGCCAACCGCAAGCTCGCTCCCGCGGTCGACGCACAGGGCCGCCTCGTCGGCATCCTCACCCGCAAGGCCGCCCTGCGCGCCACGCTCTACACCCCCGCGACCGACGCCCGCGGCAGGCTGCGCATCGCCGCCGCCGTCGGCATCAACGGCGATGTGGCGGGCAAGGCCAAGCAGTTGCTGGACGCGGGGATCGACACCCTCGTCGTGGACACCGCCCACGGGCACCAGGAGTCCATGATCAGCGCCGTCCGCGCGGTCCGGGCGCTGGACCCGCAGGTGCCGATCGTGGCGGGCAACATCGTCGCCGCCGACGGAGTGCGCGACCTGATCGAGGCCGGAGCCGACATCATCAAGGTCGGCGTCGGCCCCGGCGCCATGTGCACCACCCGGATGATGACCGGCGTCGGCCGCCCGCAGTTCTCCGCCGTCCTGGAGTGCGCCGCCGAAGCCAAAAAGCACGGCAAGCACGTCTGGGCGGACGGCGGCGTCCGGCACCCGCGCGATGTCGCGATGGCGCTCGCCGCCGGCGCGTCCAACGTGATGATCGGCTCGTGGTTCGCCGGCACGTACGAGTCGCCGGGCGACCTCCAGCAGTCCGCCGACGGCCGCTTCTACAAGGAGTCCTTCGGCATGGCTTCGGCCCGCGCCGTCAAGAACCGCACCTCGGAGGAGTCCGCGTACGACCGGGCCCGCAAGAGCCTCTTCGAGGAGGGCATCTCCACCTCACGGATGTTCCTGGACCCGACCCGGCCCGGCGTCGAGGACCTGGTCGACTCGATCATCGCGGGCGTCCGCTCCTCCTGCACCTACGCGGGCGCGGCCACCCTGGAGGAGTTCGCGGAGAAGGCGGTCGTCGGCGTGCAGAGCGCCGCCGGGTACGCCGAGGGCAAGCCGCTGCACGCCAGTTGGAGCTGACACCCCGCACTTCCCGCCACCCCCGCCCCTTCCGGCCCTGCGCGCCGGGAGGGGCGGAGCCGTTTCCGCCGCCGCCGAAACGGGCTCGGGGCCGCGCTTCAACTCCGTTGAAGCGTCAGTAATATGAAGCGCACTCAGCAGCCCGCCTCTTAGCGGTAAGGGATCTCATGTCCTTCTTCACTGACCTGGCCCACCAGTACATCGACGGCGAGTGGAGGCCGGGGAAGGGGTCCTGGGACATCATCGACTTCAACCCCTTCGACGGGGAGAAGCTCGCCTCGATCCCCGTCGCCACCGCCGAGGAGGTCGACCAGGCCTACCGGGCCGCCGAGCGCGCCCAGCAGGCGTGGGCGGAGACCAACCCGTACAGCAGGCGGGCGGTCCTGGAGAAGGCGCTGCGGATCGTCGAGGAGCGCGAGGCGGAGATCGGCGACGCGATCGTCGCCGAACTCGGCGGCACCCGGCTGAAGGCCGCCTTCGAACTGCACCTGGCCAAGGAGTTCCTCCGCGAGGCCGTCCAACTCGCCCTGCGCCCCACCGGGCAGATCCTCCCCTCCCCGACCGAGGGCAAGGAGAACCGCGTCTACCGCGTGCCCGTCGGCGTCGTCGGAGTCATCAGCCCCTTCAACTTCCCCTTCCTGCTCTCCCTCAAGTCCGTCGCCCCCGCCCTGGCCCTCGGCAACGCCGTCGTCCTCAAGCCGCACCAGAACACCCCGGTGTGCGGCGGCACGCTGCTGGCCAAGGTCTTCGAGGACGCGGGACTGCCCGCCGGGCTGCTGAACGTCGTGGTCACCGACATCGCGGAGATCGGCGACACCCTGCTGGAGCACCCGGTGCCGCAGGTCATCTCCTTCACCGGATCGGACAAGGTCGGCCGGCACGTCGCGACCGTCTGCGCCGCCAACCTCAAGCACGCCGTCCTCGAACTGGGCGGCAACAGCGCCCTGATCGTGCTGGACGACGCGGACGTGGACTACGCGGTCGACGCGGCGGTCTTCAGTCGGTACGTCCACCAGGGCCAGATCTGCATGGCCGCCAACCGCATCCTGGTGGACCGCTCCGTCGAGCGGGAGTTCACCGAGAAGTTCGTCGCCAAGGTCGCCTCGCTCACCGTCGGCGACCCCGCCGACCCGGCCACCCAGATCGGCCCGCTGATCAACTCCTCGCAGGCCGAGTCCGTCTCCAAGCTCGTCGACCAGACCGTCGCGGCCGGCGCGACGGCCCTGCTGCACGGCCGCGCCGACGGCAACCTGGTCAGCCCCTCCGTGCTGACGGGCCTCGCCGCCGACTCGCCCGTCCTGCACCAGGAGATCTTCGGCCCCGTCGCCCTGCTCATCCCCTTCGACGGCGAGGACGAGGCCGTCCGCATCGCCAACGACACCCCCTACGGACTCAGCGGCGCCGTCCACACGGGCGACATCGAGCGCGGTGTGCGGGTCGGCGGACGCATCCACACCGGCATGATCCACATCAACGACGGGACCGTCCACGACGAGCCCATCGTCCCCTTCGGCGGCGAGAAGAGCTCGGGCCTCGGCAGGCTCAACGGAGACTCGATGATCGAGGCCTTCACCACCCAGAAGTGGATCTCGATCCAGCACGGCCGCTCCCGGTTCCCCTTCTGACCGGATCGTCCCGCTGCGCCGAGCGCGCCCCTCGAGGGCGGCTCATGGTCTACTGCGACTACCGCGGGAGGCGGCGCCGCCTCCCGCGGGGGACCCGGGAGCGGTGATCGCCGCCTCCCGCAGCCGACCCATCGCAGAGAAGTGAACCGCCCGACGTGCGCCTGAACGACCTCGACGAACGCATCGTCCACGCCCTCGCCGAAGACGCCCGGCGCTCCTATGCCGACATCGGCGCGCTCATCGGCCTCTCCGCCCCCGCCGTCAAACGCCGGGTGGACCGGCTGCGCGCCGAGGGGGCGATCACCGGCTTCACCGTGCGCGTCGACCCGGCGGCGCTCGGCTGGGAGACCGAGGGGTTCATCGAGATCTACTGCAGCCGCAACACCTCCCCCCAGGCCATCAAGCGAGGCCTCGCCCGCTACCCGGAGGTCGCCTCTGCGTCGACGGTGACGGGTGAGGCGGACGCCGTCGTGCAGGTCTTCGCCGCGGACATGCGCCACTTCGAGCAGGTCCTGGAGCGCATCGCGGGGGAGCCGTACATCGAGCGGACGAAGTCCGTCCTGGTGCTCTCGCCGCTGCTGAGGCGCTACTCCTCCGGGGCTCCGCCGGCCTGAAGCAGTGGCCGAGATCACCCCGGTGACCTGCGGCGATGCCGAACGCAACGATTCGCCGCCGCAGGGCCCGGCCGCGCAACGAATCAACGGTCGACGCGCAACACTCGCGCCTTGTCCGGGCGGAACGGGCCCACGTACCTTCGAGACGTCTGTCCACACCCCCCGCCCCGCCGAGGTCAGCCATGCCGTCGTTGCGCACCGCCCTGCTCCAGAGTTCCGGTCGGCCCGGCGCCGTCGCCGAGAACCTTAAGGCGCTGGACGAGGCCGCCGCCCGCGGCGCCGCCGCGGGCGCCCGGCTGCTCGTCGCCCCCGAGCTGTTCCTGACCGGGTACGCCATCGGCGACGCCGTGCCCGAGCTGGCCGAGCCCGCCGACGGCCCCGGCCCCCGGTCCGTCGCCGAGATCGCCGTACGCCACGGCCTCGCCGTCCTGTTCGGCTACCCGGAACGCGACGGCGACCAGGTCTTCAACGCCTCGCAGCTCGTCGGCCCCGACGGCACACGGCTCGCCGACTACCGCAAGACCCACCTCTTCGGCTGCTTCGAGCAGGAGTGGTTCACCCCCGGCGAGCAGACCGTCGTCCAAGCCGAACTGGACGGCGTCCGCATCGGCCTGCTGATCTGCTACGACGTCGAGTTCCCGGAGAACGTCCGCGCGCACGCCCTGGCCGGCACCGATCTCCTGCTGGTGCCCACCGCGCAGATGCACCCCTACCAGTTCGTCGCCGAGTCCGTGATCCCGGTTCGGGCCTTCGAGAACCAGATGTACGTGGCGTACGTCAACCGCACCGGCCCGGAAGGCGAGTTCGAGTTCGTCGGGCTCAGCTGCCTGGCGGGGCCCGACGGCACCGTCCGCACCCGCGCCGGACGGGGCGAGGAACTCGTCGTCGGCGAGGTGGACGTGGAGCTCCTCGCCGCCTCGCGCGCCGCCAACCCGTATCTGCACGACCGCCGTCCCGGCCTCTACGGCTCCCTCGCCTGAGCCCGCCCCGCCCCCTCTCCCCGTACTCGCGCAAGGAGTCCCCGCCCCATGACGTCCACGGTGCCCAACGCCGTCCAGCACACCGACGCGGCGGCCCCGCCGATCACCATGTTCGGGCCGGACTTCCCGTACGCCTACGACGACTTCCTCGCCCACCCGGCGGGGCTGGGGCAGATACCGGCCACCGAGCACGGCAGCGAGGTCGCCGTCATCGGCGGCGGGCTCTCGGGGATCATCGCCGCCTACGAGCTGATGAAGATGGGTCTCAAGCCCGTCGTCTACGAGGCCGACCGGATCGGGGGCCGACTGCGCACCGTCGGCTTCGACGGCTGCGACCCCGCGCTCACCGCCGAGATGGGCGCGATGCGCTTCCCGCCGTCCTCCACGGCGCTCCAGCACTACATCGACCTCGTCGGCCTGGAGACCCGGCCCTTCCCCAACCCGCTCTCCCCGGCCACGCCCTCGACCGTCGTGGACCTCAAGGGAGAGTCGCACTACGCGAAGACCATCGACGACCTGCCCCAGGTCTACCGCGACGTGGCCGAGGCCTGGAACGCCTGTCTGGAGGAGGGCGCCGACTTCTCCGACATGAACCGGGCGCTGCGCGAGCGCGACGTACCGCGCATCCGGGAGATCTGGGGGCAGCTCGTCGAGCGGCTGGACAACCAGACCTTCTACGGCTTCCTCTGCGAGTCGCGGGCCTTCGCCTCGTTCCGGCACCGCGAGATCTTCGGCCAGGTCGGCTTCGGCACGGGCGGCTGGGACACCGACTTCCCCAACTCCATCCTGGAGATCCTGCGGGTCGTCTACACCGAGGCCGACGACCACCACCGCGGCATCGTCGGCGGCAGCCAGCAGCTCCCGCTGCGCCTGTGGGACCGGGAGCCGCAGAAGATCGTCCACTGGCCGCTCGGCACCTCGCTCTCCTCCCTGCACGACGGCGGACCCCGGCCCGCCGTGACCCGCCTGAACCGCACCGCGGGCAACCGGATCACGGTCACCGACGCCACCGGCGACATCCGCACCTTCCCGGCCGCGGTCTTCACCGGCCAGTCCTGGCTGCTGCTCTCCAAGATCGACTGTGACGACGCGCTCTTCCCGATCGACCACTGGACGGCGATGGAGCGCACCCACTACATGGAGTCGTCCAAGCTGTTCGTGCCGGTCGACCGTCCGTTCTGGCTCGACAAGGACGAGACCACCGGCCGCGACACCATGTCGATGACGCTCACCGACCGCATGACCCGGGGCACGTACCTCCTGGACGACGGGCCGGACAGGCCCGCCGTCATCTGTCTCTCCTACACGTGGTGCGACGACAGCCTGAAGTGGCTGCCGCTCTCCTCGAAGGAGCGCATGGAGGTGATGCTCAAGTCGCTCGGGGAGATCTATCCGAACGTCGACATCCGCAGCCACGTCATCGGCAACCCGGTGACCGTCTCCTGGGAGAACGAGCCCTACTTCATGGGCGCGTTCAAGGCGAACCTGCCCGGCCACTACCGCTACCAGCGGCGGCTGTTCACCCACTTCATGCAGGACCGGCTGCCCGCCGACAAGCGGGGGCTGTTCCTGGCGGGCGACGACATCTCCTGGACGGCGGGGTGGGCCGAGGGGGCTGTGCAGACCGCGCTCAACGCGGTGTGGGGCGTCATGCACCAGTTCGGCGGGGCGACCGACCCCACGAACCCCGGCCCCGGCGACGTCTTCGACTCCATCGCCCCGGTGGAGCTTCCGGAGGACTGAGCCGACCGAGTGCCCCGGTCCGCTCGGCGGGCCGGGGCACTCGGCCTCTCGGGGCGGGCGGCAGGCGCGCCCCCGGCCCCGCGGGGTTCAGAGCCTGTCGGGCCCGGACTCCTCGTCGTACGCCGAGGTGCCCGCGTCCAGCAGCGGCTCCTGGGACTTGAGGTGGGCCGGGGCGAAGGCGCGCAGCACGTGGTAGCCGGTGATCACGACGATGGTGCCGAGCGCGATGCCGCTCAGCTCGAAGTTGTCGGTGATCTTCAGGCTGACTCCGCCGACGCCGATGATGATGCCCGCGGCGGCCGGGACGAGGTTGAGCGGGTTGCGCAGGTCCACCCGGCCGTTGAGCCAGATCTGCGCCCCCAGCAGGCCGATCATCCCGTACAGGATCACGGTGATCCCGCCGAGCACTCCGCCCGGGATCGCGGCGACGACCGCGCCGAACTTGGGGCACAGACCGAAGAGCAGGGCGAAGCAGGCCGCCGCCCAGTACGCGGCGGTCGAGTAGACGCGGGTCGCGGCCATGACTCCGATGTTCTCGGAGTACGTGGTGTTGGGCGGGCCGCCGACGGCGGTGGAGAGCATCGACGCCGCGCCGTCCGCCGCGATGGCGGTGCCGAGCTTGTCGTCCAGGGGATCGCCGGTCATCTCGCCGACGGCCTTCACGTGCCCGGCGTTCTCCGCCACCAGCGCGATCACCACGGGCAGCGCGACCAGGATCGCGGACCACTCGAAGCTGGGCGCGTGGAAGGACGGCAGCCCGATCCAGTCGGCCGATCCGACGGCCGACAGGTCCAGACGCCAGTGGTCGACGGCCTCGGCGCCGCCGGCCGGGGAGTGGATCTGGCCGAAGACCAGATCCAGGGCCCAGGACAGCGCGTACCCGAAGACCAGCCCGAGGAAGATCGCGATGCGGGAGAGGAAACCTCGCAGACACACCACGGCGAGGCCGGTGAAGAGCATCACCGCGAGGGCCGTCCACTGGTCCTGCGGCCAGTACGTCGAGGCGGTCACCGGCGCCAGGTTGAAACCGATCAGCATCACCACCGCGCCCGTCACCACCGGCGGCATCGCCGCGTGGATGATCCGCGCGCCGAACCGCTGCACCGCGAGGCCCACCAGGAACAGCGCCGCACCGACCACCAGCACCGCGCCGGTCACCGTGGCGCTGCTGCCGCCGCTCGCCCGGATCGTGGCCGCCACCCCGACGAAGGAGAGCGAGCAGCCCAGATAGCTGGGCACCCGGCCCTTGGTCGCCAGCAGGAAGATCGCGGTCGCGACGCCGGACATCATGATCGCGAGGTTGGGGTCGAGCCCCATCAGGACCGGTGCGACGAACGACGCCCCGAACATGGCCACCACGTGCTGGGCGCCCAGTCCGAACGTACGGGGCCAGGAGAGCCGCTCGTCGGGGCGCACCACCGCCCCGGGCACGGGTGTCTTCCCGTCGCCGTGCAAGGTCCAGCGCACGCCGAGGCTCATGGTTGCTCCCTGAAGGTCTGCTCGGTGCGCCGGCCGGTCTGCGACCCGGTATGCGGTGTTCACCTGCGGAAAAGATCAGCGCCATGGTAATGCTGAGGCCGGCGCAGGCCGCGACGAGGGCCGCCGGGACCGGCAGCCGGGGGCGGCGGGAGGCGCGGTTCAGCCCCCTGCCGGACTCCCTTTGGACGCCGTGGCGCCGCCGGCCGCCGAACCCGTCACCGTGCGGTCGCCCGACCGCAGGACGCCGGCCCCCAGCACCAGGCCGAAGGCCAGCGCCGTCACCACGCCGAAGGACACCACCAGCGAGGTGGCCTCGGCCAGCGAGCCGATCGCGGAAGGGGCGATCAGCCCGGAGGTGTAGGTGATGGTGGCGACGCCCGCGATGGCCTGGCTCGGGTTCGGACCGCTGCGTCCGGCAGCGGCGAAGGCCAGGGGCACCACCACCGCGACGCCCAGCCCCAGCAGCCCGAAGCCGCACAGCGCGGCCGCCGGAGTGGGCGAGACGACCACCAGCAGCCCGCCCGCCGTGGCCAGCAGCCCGCCGGTCCGTACGGTGCGCACCGCGCCGAACCGGTCGACGATGCGGTCGCCGGCGATCCGCGCCACCGCCATCGTCAGGGCGAACGCCGTGGTGGACGCCGCCGCGAGACCGGCGGAGCTGCCCAGGACGTCCCGCAGGTAGACCGCCGACCAGTCCAAACTGGCCCCCTCCGCGAACACCGCGCAGAACCCCACGGCCCCGATGATCAAGGCCGACTTCGGCGGCAGCGTGAAACGCGGCGGCGGCTCCGCGTCGGGCTCGACGCGCAGGTCGAGGACGCCCCGGCAGGCGAGCAGGCCCAGGACGGTCAGGAGCAGGGCGGCGAGGGCGTGGTGGAGCCGGGCGTCGGTCCCGACGTGGGCGGCGACGGTGCCCGCCGCAGAGCCGGCCAGCGTGCCCACGCTCCACATGCCGTGCAGCCCCGACATGATCGACTTGTCGAGGCGGTTCTCCACCTCGACGCCCAGGGCGTTCATCGCCACGTCCGACATGCCCGCCGTCGCGCCGTAGACGAACAGCGCCGCGCACAGGACGGGCAGATTCGGGGCGAGGGCGGGCAGGGCCAGCGCCAGGGTCCACAGCGCGAGCAGCCCCCGCAGGGCGTCGCGCGCTCCGAACCGGTGGCTGATCCGGCCGGCCAGCGGCATCGCGACCGACGCGCCGATCGCAGGGAAGGCCAGGGCGAGGCCGAGCTGTCCCGCGCTCACCCCGGCGTGGTCCTGGAGCCACGGCACCCGGGTGGCGAAGCTGCCGGTCACCGCCCCGTGCACCGCGAAGACCGCGGCCACCGCGACCCGCGCCCGGCGTACCTGTTCCTTGCTGTGGACCGTGACGGTCGAGTCGTCCTTCATGCCGTCGTGCCCCCTCCTGGGAATTTTGGGCAGCCGGGGGTCCCGGCGCTCCCGCGCGACGAGGCCGTAAACTATCAGGAACCCTGCCTGATAAATAGTCGCCGAAAAGCTTCAGGAGACAGGAAGGCCGAGGCGGGGCCGGAGAGGGGCGGGCTGCCGATCTGGAAGGATCTTTGTATGCCCGCATCACCGAGCACGGCTCGTGCCCTCAACGACCGGCTCGCCCTGCGACTGCTCCAGCAGGACGGACCGTTGACGGCCGCGCAGCTCAAGACGCTGACCGGTCTCTCCCGTCCCACGGTCGCCGACCTCGTCGAACGCCTCCAGGACGCCGGCCTGATCCGGGTCGTCGGGGAGTCCGGGGCCGCCCGCCGCGGTCCCAACGCCCGGCTCTACGGCATCGTCGCCGACCGGGCCCACCTCGCCGCGCTCGACGTGCGCACCGGAAGCGTCAGCGTGGTCGTCACCGACCTGCTGGGCGCCACGCTCGCCGAGGGGGCGCTGCCCATCGGCGCTGACACGGGCACGGAACCGGCGGTCGAGCGGGCCGCCGGGCTCCTGGAGCGCACCGCCCGCGCGGCGGGGCCCGCACCGCTGCACAGCGTCGGTGTCGGCGCTCCCGGGCTGATCGACCCCGCCACCGGCGAACTGCGAGACAGCTCCGGGCTGCCCGCCTGGCACCGGGGCCTCGTCCGGGTGCTCCAGGAGCGGCTGGAGGCCGCCGTCCTGGTGGAGAACGAGACCAACCTGGCGGCGGTGGCGGAGCACCGTGCGGGCGCGGCCCGCGACCGGGAGACCTTCGTCATGTTCTGGCTCGGTCAGGGCGTGGGCGCCGCGGTGATGCTGGACGGCAGGCTGCGCCAGGGCGCGTCCGGCGGCGCCGGGGAGATCGGGTTCCTGCCCGTCCCCGGGGTGAGCGGCCCTCCCTCCGCGGTCAACTGCGACGGCGGCTTCCACTCGTTGGTGGGCTCCGTCGCCCTGTGCGAACTGGCTGCCCGGCACGGTCTTGTGGCCCCCGGCGCGGCGGCCCGGGGCAGGGAGGAGGAGATCGCGGTGCGAACGGTGCGGACCGCGCTGGCGGCGGGGCGGGCCGGCGAGCCGTTCCTGGACGAGCTGGCCGGCCGGCTGGCGCTGGGGGCCGCCGCCGTCGCCTCGGTGCTCGACCCCGGCTGCGTGCTCCTGGCGGGGGCCGTCGGCCACGCGGGCGGGGCCGGGCTCGCCGCCCGGGTCGAGGAGCGGCTGGCCGCGGTCTCCCCGCTGCGCACGGAGGTCCGTGCCGGTTCGCTGGGCGACGGGGCCGTGTTGCGGGGAGCGCTGATCACCGCCCGGGACGCGGCGCAGGACGCGCTGTTTCCTCCCGGCTGACCGGCGGCCTGCCTGCCCCCCGGGGGCCGTGAGGCCCGGTGACCGGCGCGGTCGCCCAGGACGCACCGCGCCCGCGCCGCGGCTCCGGCAGGACGCGCCCGGCCCCGGCGGTGGACGCCGGGGCCGGGCGGTGCGAGGAGGGGGCCGGCGGTGAACAAGGGGCGCTCACCGCCGGACGGCGGAGGGGCTCAGCAGGCGCCGAGGTCCTTCCAGACGCCCCACTGGCCGGTGGAGCCGGGCGTCTCGCCCTTCGTCCACCACTGGGCCTTCCACTGGCGGCCGTCGTGGCTGACGGTGGACCCGCCGCCGTACGCGGTGGACGCGTCCCAGGCCGCGGCGGAGCAGTCGCCGCCCGGCTCGGACGGGGTCGGCGTCGGGGTCGGGCCGGTCGGGTCCGGCGTCGGCGTGGGGTCGGTGCCGGCGCCGGGCTCGACCAGGGTGGTGCCGCGGGCCAGGTCACCGGCGAGGGAGTAGGTCTTCCCGCCGAAGGCGACGGTCCAGTTCGACGGGGTGGACGTCGGCAGGTAGTAGACGAAGTCCAGCTCCACCGAGGCTCCGGGCGCCAGGGTCTGCCAGGCGGGCAGCTTCAGCGAGACGCGGTTGTACTCGCCCTTGAGGCCGCCGATGTTGTTGGACGCCGTGTGGTCGCTGCGGATGATCGTCGTGCCGAAGCCGGACTGGTCCTTGGCGTTGGCCGGGGCCGAGGTGGAGTAGTCGAACTGGAACTCCGTGCCGCCGGGCAGCGTGGCCTCGGTCCGGTTGGTGATCTTCAGCTTGGGGCTGATCGGGTAGTTGGAGTCGCCCAGGGCGAACTGGCCGAAGGACACGTCGATGTTCACGGCCTCGGTGGGCAGGTCGATGGTGGAGCGCTTCGCGCCGTACGGGGTCGCCGACTTAAACGCGTCGTACATCGCGGTGGTCAGCGTGGAGCCGGTCTCGTACTGGCCCTTGGCGGCGTTCCACTGGTAGTCGCCCGCCAGCTCCCAGATCATCGTTCCGCCGATGCCCTTGTCCACCACGTAGTCGGCCTTGGCCTTCACCGACTGCTCGTCCTCAGTGGAGAGGAACACCTTCTTCTGGGCGTTCCACAGCCACGGCGCGACCAGCGTGGAGTCGTACTTGCGGACGTAGGAGCCCGTCAGCCGGGTGTCCTCGGGGAAGCCGTAGTCGGTGACGTAGTCGCCGACGATGCCCTTCTCCAGGTTCTTCGCGTGCCACATGGGGTTGGAGCCGGCCGGCGACTCCTTGCCGTCGGCGTCCTTGTCGTGCCACAGGTTGTCGATGCCGACCGCGCCGTCACCGCACTTGGTCAGGCCCGCGCCCGCCGGGCAGTCGGTCGTGGCGGCCTTGCCCCACAAGCCGTCGGTGCCGCCCTGCACGTTCTTGAAGCCGCGGGTGTAGTACGGCAGGCCGATGTTGATGCGGCCGGCCGGCATGGAGCCGCGGAAGTAGTGGTACGCCCAGTCGGTGTTCAGGTAGCCGGTGCCGCCGTACTGCGAGGTGGAGTACACGCTCGCCTGGGCCAGCTCCGCGTCCTTGCCGTCGTCGAAGAGCGAGGCGTTCGGGCCGACGTACTCGTTCCAGGCGCCGTGCAGGTCGTAGGACATGATGTTGACGTAGTCCAGGTACTTCTGCATCTGGTACGTCTCCATGCCCCGCAGCAGGTAGCCGGAGGACGGGGCGGCGACGGTCAGGAGGTAGTGCTTCCCGTCGGCGGCGCCCGCGCGGTCGAGCTTCTCGCGCAGGGTCTTCATCAGGGCGTCGTAGCCCTTGACCAGCCCGGCGCGACGGCCGTTGGCGAGCGCGTGGTCCAGCGGGTTGCCCGCGTCCTTCATGCTGGTCGCGTACTCGTAGTCGATGTCGACGCCGTTGAAGCCGTACTTCTTGATGAAGGCCACGGTCGAGTCGGCGAAGGTGTTGATGCCCGCCTGGTTGACCGAGCCGTCGGCGTTGGTGGCCATCGAGTAGAAGCCGCCGGAGTCGACGCGCTCGCCGTCGGGGCCGAAGTAGCCACCGGTCTCGGCCCAACCGCCGACGGAGACCATGGTCTTCACGTTCGGGTACTGCTTCTTGTACTTCGTCAGCAGGTTGAAGTGCCCCTTGTAAGGGAGCTCCGGGTCCATCTCCGCGCCCGCCACGCCCGGCCAGGTCATGCCGGTGGAGGCGTTGTCGGCGCTGTCGGGACCGACGGAGAGCTTGTTGGCGCTGTCGACGTGCGCGAAGGCGTAGTTGAGGTGCGTGACCTTGTCCCAGGGGATGTCCGGGACCAGGTAGGCGTCCTTGCCGTCCTTGCCGGTGCGCCAGTTGGTGAAGTAGCCGATCACGCGGCGCTGATGGTCCTCGCCCATCTTCTCGCGTCCGTCGGCGTCGTAGACGGAACAGTAGGGGACGTCGACGCCGGGCGTCTTGTAGAGCCCGTCGGGACGACAGGACTCCTGGTCGGTGGCGGCCGCGGAAGGGCTGGCTGCGAGGGAGCTCATCAGCAGCCCGGCGACGGCGGCGCCGGCGGCGAGCAGCGTGGCTCTCGCTCGGGTGGGGGACAGCATGTGGTCGTTCCTCCTGGGGAGGTCGGCAGAACACAACTGGCAAAGGGGGTGGGGCGCGTCGGGGTCCTTGGTGTGCGCACACCGCCGGACCGAACCTCGGAGGTGACGCAGAGATTAAGAGGACTAGACCAGTGCGTCAATAGGTCTGGACCTTAGGCGGGCATCTTTTCTGTCGATTTCTCGCCGCCGGTAATGCGCCAGCGCCCCTGTGATCCAGCCCACAGCGCTCACCCGCATGGCCGACGGTCGTCCATGGCAGACTGGTTGCGTACCAGTAGCAGCGCACTCCGGGGTCGGTGCAATTCCGAACCGGCGGTTACAGTCCGCGACCCGTCCGCAGCCAGCGGCCGGTTGACCAGGTGAAATTCCTGGACCGACGGTTAAAGTCCGGATGGGAGGCAGTGCGCGGCGGGTTGTCATCGGTACGCCGCCGTCGGCGGACGCATGGCCCGGATCATCCGGAAGCCTTGCGTTCTCGTCCTCGGTATTCGGCGTTCTCGCTGGTCACCCGCTCTCTGTCGTCATCGACAGGCCCCGGAGTCCGTGCCCGAAGAGGCAGGAGGACCCGGTGGCCACCGCAGCCGACATCACCGCCATGCGCCGAGCCATCACGCTCGCAGCGCGCGGTCTCGGCTCCACCAGCCCCAATCCGGTCGTCGGATGCGTGATCACCGACGCCGCCGGAGCCACGGCCGGCGAAGGCTTCCACCAGCGCGCCGGAGGCCCGCACGCCGAGGTCCACGCCCTGCGCGAGGCCGGCGGGCGGGCCCGCGGCGGCACCGCCTACGTCACGCTGGAACCCTGCGACCACACGGGCCGCACCGGCCCCTGCGCCCAAGCCCTCCTGGAAGCCGGGATCAGCCGCGTCGTGTACGCGGTCGGGGACCCGGACCCCCGGGCCGCCGGCGGCGGCGCGACCCTGCGCCAGGCCGGGGTCGGGGTCGAGCAGGGCCTCCTCGCCGAGGAGGCGGAGGAGGGGAACGCGGCCTGGCTGACCTCGGTGCGCCTGGGCCGCCCGCACGTCCTGTGGAAGTACGCCGCCACGCTCGACGGCCGCGTCGCCGCCGCCGACGCCACCAGCCGCTGGATCACCTCGCCCGAGGCCCGCGCCGACGTCCACCGGCTCCGTGCCGAGGCCGACGCCGTGGTCGTGGGCTCCGGCACCGCCCGCGCCGACGACCCCCACCTGGCGGTACGCGCCCTCGACGGCGCCACCCAGCCCCTGCGGGTCGTCGTCGACACCGAGGCCACCGCCGTCCGACCCGGCGCACGCGTCCTGGACGACGCCGCGCCCACCCTGGTCGCGGTCGCGGAGGGCGCCCCGGCCGGGCACCTCCCCGAGACCGCCGTACTGCGCCTGCCCCGCGCCGCGACGGGCCCCGGCCTGGACGTCGGGGCCCTCCTCACCGCCCTGCACACCCGCGGCGTCCGCTCCGTACTCCTCGAAGGCGGGCCCACCCTGGCCGGAGCCTTCGTCGCCGCGGGCGCGGTCGACAAGGTCGTCGGCTATCTCGCCCCCGTCCTGCTCGGCGCGGGCCCCGCGGCCCTCGCCGACGCCGGGATCTCCACCCTCTCCCAGGCGTTGCGCCTGGAGGTGACCGAGACCGTCCGCATCGGCCCCGATCTGCGCGTCACCGCCGTCCCCGCCCCCGCTCGGAAGGGAAACTGAGTGTTCACCGGAATCGTCGAAGAACTGGGTGAGGTCACCGCGGTCGAGCGGCTGGAGGACGCCTCCCGCTTCCGGCTGCGCGGCCCCGTCGTCACCGAGGGCGCCGTTCACGGCGACTCCATCGCGGTGAACGGCGTCTGCCTCACCGTCGTGGACACCGAGGACGGCGAGTTCACCGCCGACGTGATGGCCGAGACCCTGGAACGCTCCAGCCTCGGCGCGCTCACCGTCGGCTCCCGGGTCAACCTGGAGCGCCCCATGGCCCTCGGCGGCCGGCTCGGCGGGCACCTCGTCCAGGGGCACGTGGACGGCGCCGGCGCCATCGTCGAGCGCACCGCCTCGGAGAACTGGGAGATCGTCAAGGTCTCGCTGCCGGCCGGGCTCAGCCGGTACGTCGTGGAGAAGGGCTCCATCACCGTCGACGGCGTGAGCCTCACCGTCGTCGACGCCGGGGACGACTACTTCACCGTCAGCCTCATCCCCACCACCCTCGCCCTGACCACGCTCGGCCGCAAGCAGGCCGGGGACCTGGTCAACCTGGAGGTGGACGTCCTCGCCAAGTACGTCGAACGACTGCTCGGCGACCGGGCCGCACAGGACCGGCGATGAACCTCACGAGCTGGCTCAACTCCGAGGCCTTCACCGTGTTGGGCCAGCACATCAAGTGGTCCGACATGATCGGCAACGTCGTCGGCCTGACCGCCCTCGCGCTCGGCTGGCGGCGCTCCATCTGGACCTGGCCGGCCCAGCTGCTCTCCGGCGTGATCCTGCTGACCGCCTTCGCCTCCGCGCACCTGTCCGGCAGCGCGGGCAAGCAACTGGTCGTCATCGTCGTCGCCCTGTGGGGCTGGTGGTCATGGAGCCGGGGCAGGCGGCAGGCGCAGGACGGCTCCATCGCCGTCCGCTTCGCCACCTGGCGCGAGCGCGGCGCGCTGATCGGCGCCGCGGCGCTGGGGACCCTCGCGGTCGGCGGCCTGTTCACCGCCTTCCCGTCGCTGTCCTGGGACCCGTGGCCGGACGCGTACATCTTCGTCGGCACCATCGTCGCGATGTACGCCCAGGCCCGAGGCATGGTCGAGTTCTGGTTCGCCTGGCTGCTGGTCGACCTGGTCGGCGTCCCGCTGAACTTCGCCAACGGGTTCGCCTTCTCCGGATTCGTCTACGTCATCTACGGCGCCCTCGTCCTGTGGGGGATGCGCGACTGGTGGCTGCGTACGCGGACACCCGCTCTGGAAGGAGCCACGGCATGAGCGATCTGCCCGGCCGACTGCACCCCGCCCACGACCCGCTCGCCGCGGTCCTCGCCCTCGACCCCGTCGAGCGGGCCGTCCGCGACATCGCGGCGGGCCGGCCCGTCGTCGTCGTGGACGACGAGGACCGCGAGAACGAGGGGGACCTCGTCATCGCCGCGGAGAAGGCCACCCCCGAGATCATCGCGTTCATGATGACCGAGTGCCGTGGGCTGATCTGCGCGCCCATGGAGAGCGCCGAGCTGGAACGCCTCGAACTGCCGCAGATGGTCGAGCACAACACCGAGTCGATGCGGACCGCCTTCACCGTATCCGTCGACGCCTCCGCGGCCCACGGCGTCACCACCGGCATCTCCGCCGCCGACCGGGCCGCCACTCTGCGGCTGCTCGCCGGCGGCGCGGCGGGCCCCGGCGACTTCGTCCGCCCCGGCCACATCTTCCCGCTGCGCGCCCGCAGCGGCGGCGTCCTCGTCCGCAACGGCCACACCGAGGCCGCCGTCGACCTCGCCCGGCTCGCCGGCCTGCGTCCCGCCGGGGCCATCGTGGAGATCGCGGGCGAGGACGGCGTGATGCTCCGGCTGCCCGAGCTGGTCCCCTTCGCCCGCAAGCACGGCCTGACGATCATCTCCATCGAGGACCTGGTCGCCTACCGCCGCAGCAGCGAACCGACCGTCCGGCGCGAGGCGCAGACCCGGCTGCCCACCGCGTTCGGCACGTTCACCGCGTACGGCTACCGCTCCACCGTCGACGGCGTCGAGCACGTCGCCCTGGTCCACGGAGACGTCGGCGGCGGAGAGGACGTCCTGGTCCGGATTCACTCCGAGTGCCTGACCGGTGACGTCTTCCACTCCCAGCGCTGCGACTGCGGCCCCCAGCTGCACGCCTCCATGCGGCGCGTCACCGAGGAGGGGCGCGGCGTCGTCGTCTATCTGCGGGGCCACGAGGGCCGCGGCATCGGGCTGCTCTCCAAACTGCGCGCCTACGAACTCCAGGAGGACGGCGTGGACACCCTCGACGCCAACCTGGAGCTCGGCCTGCCCGCCGACGCCCGGGACTACTCGGCAGGCGCCCAGATCCTCAAGGACCTCGGCGTCGGGAGCCTGCGCCTGATGACCAACAACCCCGACAAGACCGCGGCCGTCCTGCGCCACGGCCTCACCGTCACCGGACGGGAGCCCATGCCCGTCCAGGCGGGCGAGCACAACCTGCGCTACCTGCGCACCAAACGCGACCGCATGGGCCACGACCTGCCCTGGCTCGACGGCGCCCCCGCGTCGCCGTGCGCCAACCAGTGACCCGGCCCACCACGGCCTCCGTCACTGCCATCCCCGTCGCCACGCGACGAACGACACGATCACCAGGAGAGACATGAGCGGCAAGGGTGCACCCGAACTGTCCGTACGCAACTGCGCCGACCTGCGGGTGGCCGTGATCGCGGCCCAGTGGCACGAGCAGGTCATGAACGGCCTAGTCGACGGCGCCCTGCGCGCCCTGCACGAGCTGGGCATCGACGAGCCGACCCTGCTCCGCGTCCCCGGCAGCTTCGAGCTCCCCGTCGTCGCCAAGGTGCTCGCCGGACGCGGCTACGACGCGATCGTCGCCCTCGGCGTGGTCATCCGGGGCGGCACCCCCCACTTCGAGTATGTGTCCCAGGGCGTCACCCTCGGCCTCACCCAGGTCACCGTCGACACCGGAGTCCCCGTGGGCTTCGGCGTGCTGACCTGCGACACCGAGGAGCAGGCGCTGGACCGGGCCGGGCTCGAAGGGTCCAACGAGGACAAGGGGCACGAAGCGGTCACGGCCGCGGTCGCCACGGCGGCCACGCTGCGGACCGTCAGCGAACCCTGGCGCTGAGCGCCGCACGGAGACCCCGTATTCTGAGGACCATCATGGCGAACAAAACCTTCGAAGAGCTCTTCACCGAGCTCCAGCTCAAGGCCGCCGAGGGCGACCCCTCCACCTCGCGCACCGCCGAACTGGTGGACAAGGGCGTGCACGCCATCGGCAAGAAGGTCGTCGAGGAGGCGGCCGAGGTCTGGATGGCCGCCGAGTACGAGGGCAAGGAAGCCGCCGCGGAGGAGATCTCCCAGCTGCTGTACCACGTCCAGGTGATGATGGTCGCCCGTGGCATCTCGCTCGACGACGTCTACGCCCACCTCTGAGCCTTCCCCGCACACACAACCACGCCGTCCGCACGACTCCCTCCGCACAAAGGAACCTGACCTCATGCTGCGCATCGCCGTCCCCAACAAGGGTTCACTCTCCGGGCCTGCGATGGCGATGCTCCATGAGGCCGGCTACCAGCAGCGCAAGGAGTCCAAGGAACTGGTCCTGGTCGACCCTGCCAACGAGGTGGAGTTCTTCTACCTCCGCCCGCGTGACATCGCGATCTACGTCAGCTCCGGCAAGCTCGACATCGGCATCACCGGCCGCGATCTGCTCCAGGACTCGGGCGCCGACGCCGAGGAGATCCTCCAGCTCGGCTTCGCCCGCTCCACCTTCCGCTACGCCACGAAGCCGGGCACGGCCGCCGGCCCGCAGGACTTCGACGGCATGACGATCGCCACCTCCTACGAGGGCATCGTCGCCGCCCACCTCGCCGAGGCCGGCGTCAAGGCCTCCGTCGTCCACCTCGACGGCGCGGTCGAGACCGCCATCGAACTCGGCGTCGCCCAGATCATCGCCGACGTCGTGGAGACCGGCACCAGCCTGCGCAACGCGGGACTCGAAGTGATCGGCGAGCCGATCATGACCTCGGAGGCCGTCGTCGTCCGGCGCAACGGGGCCCCGCACGACGACCCCAAGGTGCAGCAGTTCCTGCGCCGCCTCCAGGGCGTCCTGGTCGCCCGGTCCTACGTGATGATGGACTACGACTGCCGCGTCGAGCACCTGGAGCGCGCCGTCGCCCTCACGCCGGGCCTGGAGTCGCCGACCATCTCCCCGCTGCACCACGAGGGCTGGGTCGCCGTCCGTTCCATGGTCGCCGCCAAGGAGGCCCAGCGGATCATGGACGACCTGTACGAACTCGGCGCCCGCGCCATCCTGACCACGGCCATCCACGCCTGCCGCCTCTGACGGGCCGGGCGTCCGCCCCGGCGCCCAGGCCACCGCACACCCCGACGGAGAAGACCCATGTCCGCGCCCAGGCCCGAACTCCCCACCCTGCCGGCCACCTTCCGGCCCACCCTCACCCGGGTGGTCCTGCTGAGCGTGGGCCTGGCGATGTTCGTGGTCCTCACGGCCATCGCGCTGATCCTGGAGCGGCTCACCCCGGGGGAGCGGGCCAGCTTCGTCTTCGTCGCCGCGCTCTTCCTCGGCGTCCTCGCCCTGCTCAGCAGGCCCCGGGTCGCGGCCGACGAGAGCGGGGTGACCGTCGTCAACATCACCCGTACCCGCAGGCTGGCGTGGGAGGAGATCCTCCGCGTCAACCTGCGGTCCGGCGACCCCTGGGTCTTCCTCGACCTCAGCGACGGCACCAGCCTGCCCGCCCTCGGCATCCAGCCCGGTATGGCCAAGCAGCAGGCCATCCGCGACGCCCGCGCCCTGCGCGCCCTCGTCGAGTCCCGCGGCGCCGGCGGCGCCGACGCCCCCCTCGGCGGCTGAGCTCCCGCGCAGAAGAGGGCCGTGTCGTCCACCCCGGTGGGCGGCGGCGACCCGAGCGCCCCGCACTCCGACGGGCTCATCGGGCCCGCGGGCCTTCCTGCGAGCCGCAAAGGGGCCCGCGCCGCCGCCCACTTGGCCCAGGCGACTGACGGGTCGGGGCCGCGTCCTCGGTCTCCTCGCGGTGGAGGACGTCCTGGAGACACCGGTGGGAGAGGCCCGCGACCCGGCCCACCGGGACGGGCCGCCGCGCCGTGCGCCTACCGGAGCCGGGGCGCCCGGCGACCCCGGGTCCTCGTGCACTGACCGCGCGCCGTCGGGCGAGGCAGGGCACGCCCGACGGCGTCACACCCCGCCGGGCTCCTGTCTGCCCCGGCCCACCGCCCCGCGCCCCGACAGCACCTCGCCGTACGCCTGCATCAGGTCCGGCAGCCGCAGCGTGGACAGGTCCTCCCGCGTCAGCTCGCCCGAGTAGCCGGAGAGCCGCAGATCGCGGTACGCGCAGCTCTTTTCGTACAGCGTCCGCAGGAAGCGCCCGTTGCCCAACTCGTCGATCCAGCCCTGGTCCACCACATGGCCGCTGATGCTGCGCAGCTCGTCCTTGGCCTCTTCGTCCCACACGTCGTCGTTCTCGGCGGCCAGCACGCCGCCGATCGCGGTGAGTTCGAGCGGCCGGTAACTGGGGAAGTCGACACGGCTGGTGAACCGGGAGGACAGGCCGGGGTTGGCGGCGAGCAGCCGATCCATACCCTCTGGATAACCCGCGAGGATGACGACGAGATGGTCCCGGTTGTCCTCGGCGCGCTTGAGGAGGACCTGGAGCGCCTCGTCGCCATAGGCGTCTCCCTTGCTGTAACCCGAGTTGGCCAGGCTGTACGCCTCGTCGACGAAGAGCACCCCGCCCAGTGCCGAGTCGATCAGCTCGTTGGCCTTCACCGCTGTCTGCCCCAGGAACTCGCCGACCAGATCGGAGCGTTGCGCCTCGACCAGATGGTCGCCGCCGAGCAGTCCGAGCGCGTAGAAGACCCGGCCCAGGATGCGCGCCACCGTGGTCTTGCCGGTGCCGGAGGGGCCGGAGAAGACGAAGTGGCGCTTCGGCGGCTGCACGGGGAGCCCCTGCTCGGCCCGCAGCCGGGCCATGTTCAACTGCGCCGACAACGCCTTCACCTGGCGCTTGACCGGTTGGAGCCCGACCATGCGCTCCAGCTGGGCCAGTGCGTCGGCCAGCAGCGCGGGATCGCTGGGCCCGGCGGGGAAAGCGGCCGGTTTCCCGGCCCCTTTGCGGCGGGCGCCCTCGATGGGGGCGGACGTAGCGGGCGCCGGATCGTCGGGCAGCACCGACTCGCCGGCCGGCCACGACTCCCGCCCGTCCACCGGGTCGGGGCCGAGCGGCGCGTCGCCCTCCGGCTGCGCCGCCGCCCCGGAGCCGAAACCGCTCAGCGTGACGGCGGCCAGGTCCGCCTGCTCGTCATAGCCGTCGCCCTCGGAGATCGCGGCGAGCCGGGCGGAGGTGTCCATGAAGGCCGGGTCCACCCGGTGCACCGCCCGGTACAGCGGCAGGGCGGCCGCGCTGCGCCCGGTGCCCTCGTGGGCCCGCGCCAGCCAGTAGCGCAGCTCCTTGCGCTGCGGCTGCTCGCTGCGGCAGCGCATCAACGCGGCGGACAGCAGAGGCTCCGCCTGCCCGTACATCTCCAGTCGCACCCGCGCCATGCCGCCGAAGAGGCCCGCCTCGATGCCGAGCATCGGATCGTCGACGAGCTTCTCGGTACACCGCACCAACTGCTCCCAGTCCTTGACCAGATAGGAGCGGCAGGCGTGCAGGAACCGCACCTGCGGGTCCGCGTCCACCGGCGGCAGTCCGGCCAGCGCCCGGTCCAGCTCCGGCACATGGCGGCCGTCCAGCCAGTGCGAGGCGTGGGCGAGCAGCAGGTCGCGCGGGCTCTCCAGCACCGGCTGCACCCACCAGCCCAGCCAGTACCAGGAGTTGAGCGTTCGGCGGTGGCGGGCGCGCTGTTCGCCGAAGCGTTCGCGATGCCGGTACATGCGTAACAGCGCCGTGGCGGTGTCGATGCGCAGCGCATGGAGACCGAGCCAGCCGTCCGCCATGCCCGGATCGAACCGCACCGCGGCCCTGAACTCCTCCTCGGCCTGTGGGTACGCGCCCATGGTGTAGGCGTCCATGCCGCGCAGCCAGGCGAGGTCGGCGGGGGCCTGTGCGCCCTGTCTGCCGATGTCCATCAGGTCCCCCACAAACCGTTCCCCCAGGATGTTCCGCCCGCACAGCATGCCCACCCCGGCGGGTCGAATCACTGCGCGGAGGAAGGGAATTGACCACACCGAGGGGCATCGTACCCACGTCCGGGGGCTGTTCGCCGGATGACCGACCCGCAAGGGGAGTGACCCAGGGTGAGCGTATTGCTCTCCGTGGTCGTAGAGAGAGGGGGCGCGCACAGGACGAAGCCCCCGATCACGGGGGAACAACCGGGGGCTTCGTGTCTGTGGGGGCTCCGAAAAGCCGCACAATGAGAACGTAAGACCAGTAAGGCTCGCCGGTCAAGCGGAGTTGGAGCACTTCCCGGCCGATTTCCGGCGGCTCAGCACGGTGCGGCCCCGCCGCTACGGTGTGTGATACCGCGGTGCGGTCCCGCCGCCGCGCGAGGCCCCGCGGACCAGGCGTACCCCCGCGGCCGCTGGTGGACCAGCACGTCGGCGTACGGGCGTGAGGGATCGCCCGCGAAGTGCCGCTCCTCGGCGGCGGTCCACCCGTCCCAGAACTCCGTGAGCCCGGCGCCGTCACGTCGTCTGCCCCGCTCCCAGGAGGTCTCCCGGTCCAGCTCCATCCAGCACAGCGCCGCCAGCCACGGGCGCACCTCACGCCGCCCCGCCCCGACGCCCTCCACCAGTATCACCGGAGCCGGCTCCAGGGTCCGTGCCGGACCGAAGCGCCGACGGGTCCAGTCGTAGGGGAGATACCGCCCCGCCGCGCCGCGCGCCAGCGGCAGGAGCACCTGATCCCGCAGCCGACCCGTCCAGGCGAACAGCTCCTCGTGGGTGGCCAGATCGTCGAGACGCAGAACGGGCGCGCCGCCGAGCGCCGTCGCCAGCCGAGCGGCGAAGGTGCTCTTGCCCGACCCGGCGTGCCCGTCGACCCCGACGAGCCGCACCGGTCCGCAGGAGGGAGGGAGCAAGCGCAGGTCATCGGCGTGGCGGGCCAGGTCGTCCATGGCCCCAGGGTACGGTCCCGCTCGGAGGCGGCCGGGACCCGCCGCAGGTCACGCCAGTGGTCCAGACCCATATTCGTGCCGCGACGCATGTCGAACCGCTGGCCCGATCCCGCCCGGAATTGGGATAGTTGGCGCACCGATCGGCTTCCGCCACCCCACTCGCACCCATGAACCGGGGGTCTCGCCCATGACCAGTCCCACGTCCCGCAGAACCGTCCTCGGCGCCGCGCTCGCGGCAGCGGCGGCGACCGGTGTCGCGACCACCGCCCCGGCCGCGGCCGCCGCCCCCGCCACCCCTTCCGGTCCTCCCGCCCCTCCCCGGACGCCGCTCGTGGACAACCGCTTCTGGCACACCTACACCGACTGGCGCTTCGGCTCGGGCGACGGAACCCGCGTGCTGCCCGGCGTCCGCCCCGGGCTGGTGATCGACGCCCCGGCCGGCCGCACCGACCACACCGACCCGCACACCGGGCGGACCGACGCCTGGGACTACGCCACCTGGACCTCGCCCGTCCATCGCTCCGCCGTCCCCGCCACCGAGGTGGTCGCCTCCTGGAACGCCCGCACCCCGGCCGGCACCTGGATCGGGATCGAGCTGAGCGGCACGTACGCCGACGGCACCACGACCCCGTGGTTCGTCATGGGCCGATGGGCGGCGGGCGACGGCGACATCAGGCGCACGTCCGTCGACGGCCAGGGGGACCCGCACAGCTCCGTGTGGACGGACACCTTCTCGGTGGACGACCCGGCGAGCGGGATGCGCCTGGCCTCCTACCGTCTGCGCCTCACCCTCTACCGGGCCCCGGGCAGCCGCCTCAGCCCCACCGTCTGGCGGGTCGGCGCGATGGCCTCCGACGTGCCGGACCGCTTCACCGTGCCCGCCGCCCCCGCGACCTTCGCCCGTGAACTGGACGTTCCCCGCTACTCGCAGAACGTCCACATCGGCCAGTACCCGGAGTACGACAACGGTGGCGAGGCCTGGTGCAGCCCCACCTCCTCGCAGATGATCATCGAGTACTGGGGCCGAGGGCCGACCGCGGAGGACCTCGCCTGGGTCCGGCCCGGCCTGCCCGACCCCCAGGTCTGCCACGCCGCCCGATACACGTTCGACTACCAGTACGCGGGTTGCGGCAACTGGCCCTTCAACGCCGCCTACGCCGCCACGTACCGCGACATGAACGCCGTCATCACCCGGCTCGGCTCGCTCACCGACCTGGAACGGCTGATCCATGCCGGGATTCCCGTCATCACCTCGCAGTCCTTCCGGGAGGAGGAGCTCACCGGCGCCGGATACGGAACGGCCGGGCACCTGATGACGGTGATCGGGTTCACGGCGGACGGCGACGTGATCGCCAACGACCCGGCGTCCCCCGACAACGACGCCGTCCGCCGCGTGTACCGGCGGCGCGAGTGGGAGAACATCTGGCTCCGTACGAAGCGCTACGACGCGAACGGCCGGGTCAGGGGCGGTACGGGCGGTGTGTGCTACGTCTACTGGCCGACGCGGCCGGCGCCCTCCCAGCAGCGGGTTCTGAGGTCGCTCGGCCTGCTCTGAGCGCGCGGCGCCGCGCCCGCCCCGCCCGGCGGCTGCCTTTCCGCACGTCCCGGGCGAGGCGGCCGCCCCGGCCCCGGGCTCGGTCCGGGGGCCCGCCGTCGCTCGATGATCTCAGGCTCCCGGCGCACTCCGGCCACGTCGGCGAGAGGCCCACGGGCGCGCCCCGTAGGAGGGCCCCGGGGCCGCCCCACCGCACGACGCCGCCGGAAGAAGTGATGCCGCCGCCAGGGCGCCGGCGCCCGCCCTGGCGAGGAGTGCTGCTGCCGCGATGTGCGCGGCCATCATGCGCCGTGATGCGCGCGGGGGGCGTGCGCCCCCACCCTCCGAATGGGTGATTAACAGGACGCTTCGGGAGGGGCAAGATCGCAGGCGAAGTTCTCGCTCGGAGGTTCCTCCGTCCGTTACTCCACGCGCGCGTGGAGCACGGGGCGCTGTGAGGGAACGCGACGCCGGGCCACCCGCCGCCGCACTGAGGGCCGCTCCGCGGCGAGGCGACGCCCGTGCGGGAAGCGTTCGCTCCCGCCACGCGGGCTTTTACCCCGGACTATCGAGGAGAATCGCTATGGCATTGACCTTGGCAACGGCTGCGGCCGAGCTGGAGGCCGCGAACAAGGCCGGGGACCCCAAGGCCGACACGCTCGTGTCCGACCTGATCGAGAACGAGGAAGTCGACGGCGTCAACGCCCTGTTCCGTGCCATCGGCACCCTCAAGCCCGACTCGGACCTCTCTGCCCTTCCCGAACGGCTGGCCGAGTTCCTGCGGGAGGCCGCCGCTCCGCCGCCGGACTGGAGCGAGGCGGACGTCAAGGCGGCGGAGGGCTTCTTCGCCCACCACCACGGCACCGCGTCGATGCTTCAGGGCACGGTGGGGCTCATCGGCACCTATCTCTCCCCCACGGGGGCGTTCACCTTGCGCTCCACCGGCAGGCTGGGCGGCGTGGAGGGGCCGGGCCGCCGGCTCTCGCAGTCCTCACGGCTGTTCATCGACATGGGTGACAAGAACGCCATGCGGAACGGGACGCTGGCCGCCAACGTCACCAAGGTGCGCCTGGTGCACGCCTCGGTGAGGCAGCTGCACAAGAAGAGCGGCCAGTGGGACTACGCCAAGTGGGGCGAGCCGGTCTCCCAGAAATACACCACGGGCGCGGCCTGCGTCTTCAGCACCCAGATCCTCCAGGGCATGAGGAGGCTGGGCATCCACGTCTCCGACGAGGACGCGCACGGCTTCATGTGCGCGTGGCACTACGTCAACCACTACCTCGGCACCGACGAGAGGTGGTTGCTGCCGAAGGACGCCGACGAGGTCGAGCGGGTGTGGAACCAGGAGCGGGACAAGGAGTGGCAGAAGTCCGACGACGGCGTGTTCATGACGGCGCAGGCCATCAAGTTCTACCGGGACCTGCTGAAGCCCGGGGCCAGTGACGCGTACATCGCCCTGACCCGGGTGGCGCTGACCGATGAGTACGCCGACATGGCCGGCGTTCCCAAGAGCCCCCTCGACCTGGCGGGCAAGCCCCTCGCCGCAGGTCACGGCCTCGTGAGCGGTGCAGCGGGCGGCCTGTTCGGCGGAGCGGCCGAGAAGACCGTCGGCGTCAACCCCTACAAGGACGTCCTCGGCGTCGCTTCGAAGGCGTTCAACGAGATCGAGCAGTACGCGCTGACGCACGACCAGGACGACCAGCCCCAGATGCACCAGGAGCTCGACGACAACCGCTGAAGCCTCCCGCGTCACCCGTACGGCCCTGCGCCCCGCCGAGGTGGGGCGCACGGCCGACGAGCACGGGAGGGGCTCTGGCGAAAGCCCCACGCACGGACGCGGCCCGCACCGGTACCCGGGCCGCGTCCCCTCTCCGGGTCGCCGCCCCGGCCGCTTCGAGGCAGCCTGGAGGCGTATTCGCCGACCGGCTCCGGGCATGGCCGTGCGGCCCGGTCGGAAAGAGCCCGCAGCCGGAGGTGTCCCGAGATGGGTCTGCGTACCTGGATCACGGATTGGCCCGTCTACCGGCAGCTCACCGGCGACGACCCGCTCGGCAGAGGACAGGCCGTCCGCTCCGCGCACACGGAGGCGATCCGCCCCCGGACGGACTTTGCGGAGCGGGTGGTGCGGTCGGTGTGCCCGTACTGCGCGGTCGGCTGCGGCCAGCAGGTCTACATCCAAGGCGACCGGGTCGTGCAGATCGAGGGCGATCCCAGCTCGCCCATCAGCCGCGGCCGGCTCTGCCCCAAGGGTTCCGCCAGCCTTCAGCTGACCACCGGCTCCGGCCGTCGCCACCAGGTGCTGTACCGCCGCCCGCACAGCGCCGAGTGGGAGCCACTGGATCTGGAGACGGCCATGGACATGGTGGCCGAGCGGGTCGTGAACACCCGCGCGCGGACCTGGGAGTGGGAGCACGAGGGACTGCGCACCGCTCGCACGATGGGCATCGCCAGCCTCGGGGGAGCGACCCTGGACAACGAGGAGAACTACCTCATCAAGAAGCTCCTGACCGGCCTGGGCATCGTCCAGATCGAGAACCAGGCGCGGGTCTGCCACAGCTCCACCGTCACCGGGCTCGGCACCTCCTTCGGACGCGGCGGGGCCACGACCTTCATGCAGGACCTCCAGCACGCCGACTGCATCGTGATCCAGGGCTCCAACTACGCGGAGGCGCACCCCGTCGGCTTCCAGTGGGTCATGGAGGCGAAGGCGCGAGGCGCGAAGATCATCCACGTCGACCCCCGCTTCACCCGCACGAGCGCGCTCGCCGACCTGCACGTGCCGATCCGCGCGGGCAGCGACATCGTCTTCCTCGGCGCCCTCGTCAACCACGTCCTGACGGAGGGCAAGGACTTCCGTGAGTACGTGCTGCACTACACCAACGCCGCGACCCTGGTCTCCGAGGACTTCCGGGACACCGAGGACCTCGACGGCGTCTTCTCCGGCTTCGACCCCGAGACCGGCGCCTACGACCCGGTGAGCTGGCAGTACGAGGACACCGACGTGCAGGCCCCCGCCGGGGACCGCGACCAGCGCTACGAGGAGCGGGCCGCGGAAGCCGGCGGCCCCGAGACCCATGGCTCCGGCGGCCCCCAGGCGAAGGGGCGGCCACCCCGTGACGAGACGCTGCGCCACCCCCGCTGCGTCTACCAGGTCCTCAAACGCCACTACGCGCGCTACACGCCGGAACTGGTCGAGGAGACCTGCGGCATCCCGCGGGAGACCTTCGCGGAGGTGTGCGAGGCCCTCACGGCCAACTCCGGCCGCGAACGCACCAGCGCCTTCTGCTACGCCGTCGGCTGGACCCAGCACACCGTGGGCTCGCAGTACATCCGCGCGGCCTGCGTCCTCCAGCTCCTGCTCGGCAACATCGGCCGCCCCGGCGGCGGCATCCAGGCCCTGCGCGGCCACGCCTCCATCCAGGGCTCCAGCGACATCCCCACCCTCTTCAACCTGCTGCCCGGATACCTCCCCATGCCGTACGCCCACGCCCACGAGGACCTCGACGCCCTCATCACGTCGAGCCGCACGGAGAAGGGCTTCTGGGGCGAGATGCGGGCCTACTTCGTGAGCCTCCTCAAGGCCTACTACGGCGACGCCGCCACACCCGAGAACGACTTCTGCTTCGACCACCTGCCGCGCCTCACCGGCTCGCACAGCACATACGAGACGGTCATGGCCCAGCTGGACGGCGTGTGCAAGGGCTACTTCCTGATGGGCGAGAACCCTGCGGTGGGCTCCGCCAACACCCGTCTCCAGCGCCTGGGCATGGCCGAACTGGAGTGGCTCGTGGTCCGCGACTTCTCCCTCATCGAATCGGCGACCTGGTGGCAGGACGGCCCGGAGATCGCCACCGGGGAGCTGCGCACCGAGGACATCGGCACCGAGGTGTTCTTCTTCCCCGCCGCCGCGCACACCGAGAAGTCGGGCTCCTTCACCAACACCAACCGCTGGGTCCAGTGGCACGAGGCAGCCGTCGAACCAGGCGGCGACGCGCGCAGCGACCTGTGGTTCATGTACCACCTCGGCCGCCGGATCAAGGAGCGCCTCAAGGACTCCGCAGACCCCAGGGACCGGCCCGTGCAGGACCTGACCTGGGACTACCCGGTCGAGGGCCCGCTGCGTGAACCGGTCGCCGCCGCCGTCCTCGCCGAGATCAACGGCCACGGACCGGATGGCGCGCCCCTGGCCGCGTACACCCAGCTCAAGGACGACGGCTCCACCCGGTGCGGCTGCTGGATCTACTGCGGCGTCTACGCCGACGGCGTCAACCAGGCCGGCCGCCGCACGCCCCACACCGAGCAGAGCTGGACGGCCCTCGAATGGGCCTGGGCCTGGCCCGCCAACCGGCGCATCCTCTACAACCGGGCGTCCGCCGACCCGGCGGGCCGGCCGTGGAGCGATCGCAAGGCGTACGTGTGGTGGGACGCCGAGGCCCGCCGCTGGACCGGCCACGACGTCCCCGACTTCATCCCCGACCTGGACCCCGCCCACGTCCCCAAGACGGGCGCCACCGGCCCCGACGCGCTGCGCGGCGACGACCCGTTCATCATGCAGGCCGACGGCAAGGGCTGGCTCTACGTCCCCGCGGGCCTGGAGGACGGGCCGCTGCCCACCCACTACGAGCCGCAGGACTCGCCCTTCCCCAACCTGCTGTACCCGGCGGTCCCGCGCTCCCCGGCCCGCAAGCTCCTGCCGCGCGAGGGCAACCGCTACCACCCGAGCGGCGACGAACCGGGGGCCGAGGTCTACCCGTACATCGTCACCACCCACCGCCTCACCGAGCACTTCACCGCCGGCGGGATGAGCCGCTGGTCGCCCTACCTGAGTGAGCTGCAACCGGAGTTCTTCTGCGAACTGTCCCCGCAGCTCGCCGCCGAACGCGGTCTGGAGCACGGCGGCTGGGCCACCGTCATCACCGCCCGCAACGCCGTGGAGGCACGGGTCCTGGTCACCGACCGGCTCAAGCCCCTGACCGTGCACGGCCGGACCGTCCACCAGATCGGCATGCCGTTCCACTGGGGGCCCAACGGGGTCGTGACCGGCGACGCGGCCAACGAACTCGTGGCGATCTCCATGGACCCCAACGCCCACATCCAGGAGGACAAGGCGCTCACCGCCGACATCCGGCCCGGCCGCAGGCCGCGCGGACCGGCCCTGCCCGAACTCGTCGCCGCCTACCGCCGCCGCGCGGGCATCACCGAGCACACCGGAACGGAGGGGCCGAAATGAGCACCGACCACACGTCCGGCGCACGGCCGGAGCACACGGGACGGGCCGGCTCCGACGTGCCGGACCCGGCCGTCGACGCCGGCTACCCCGACGCCCCCGCCCGCGTCGGCTTCTTCACCGACACCTCGGTCTGCATCGGCTGCAAGGCCTGCGAAGTGGCCTGCAAGGAATGGAACGCCGTCCCCGAGGACGGCCTGTCCCTCACCGGCATGTCGTACGACAACACCCAGGGCCTCGGAGCCTCCACCTGGCGTCACGTCGCCTTCATCGAACAGCAGAAACCGGTGAGCAGCGGCCCCCCGGCCCCCGAGGGCCGCACACAGCTGCCGCTCGCCGCCGGCACGGGCACGCAGGAGACCGCCGCGGAACCCGGCTCGATGCGCTGGCTCATGTCCTCCGACGTCTGCAAACACTGCACCCACGCCGCCTGCCTCGACGTCTGCCCCACCGGCTCCCTCTTCCGCACCGAGTTCGGGACCGTCGTGGTCCAGGAAGACGTCTGCAACGGCTGCGGCTACTGTGTTCCCGCCTGCCCCTACGGGGTGATCGAACAACGCCCCGAGGACGGCCGCGCCTTCAAGTGCACGATGTGCTACGACCGGCTCGGAGCGGGCCAGGAGCCGGCCTGTGCGAAGGCCTGCCCCACCGAGTCCATCCAGTTCGGCCCGTTGGAGGAACTGCGCGAACGGGCCGCCCTGCGGGTCGAACAGCTCCACGCGTCAGGCGTCCCCGAGGCCCGCCTCTACGGACACGACCCCGACGACGGAGTCGGCGGCGACGGGGCCTTCTTCCTGCTGCTGGACGACCCCGAGGTCTACGGGCTGCCGCCGGCGCCCGTCGTCACCACCCGCGACCTGCCCGCCATGTGGCGGCACGCCGGAGCCGCCGCCCTGTCCCTCCTCGCCGCCGCGGGCGCCGCACACGCCCTGCCCGCCCTCTTTCGGCGCATGCCCGGACGCCTCGGGAAAGGAATCCGATGACCGCCTCCTTTGACAGCCGGGAACCGCGCCGCAGGGGCGGCCGCAAACGCGGGGGTGAGGAACTCATGGTGCCTCGCGCCGAGTTCCGCTCCTACTACGGCAGGCCCGTCATCAAGGCGCCCTCCTGGGCCGCCCGCGACATCGCCGGCTACTTCTTCCTCGGCGGACTCGCCGGAGCCGGCTCCGCACTCGCCGCGGGCGCCCACGCGACCGGCCGCACCACGACCGCGACCGCCCTCAAGGTCTCCTCGCTCGGAGCCGTCGGCCTCTCCGTCGCCGCTCTCGTCCACGACCTCGGACGCCCCGCCCGCTTCACGAACATGCTCCGGGTCTTCAAGCCGACCTCCCCGATGAGCGTCGGCTCCTGGCTGCTCGGTCTCTACGGTCCGGCCGCCGGGCTGGCCGCCGCCACGGCCGTCAGCGGGCGCTTTCCCCGGGCCGGGGCCGCCGCCACCGCCGCCGCCGCGCTCACCGGGCCGGCCGTCGCCACGTACACCGCGGTGCTCGCCGCCGATACCGCCGTCCCGGCCTGGCACGAAGCCCACCGCGAGCTGCCCTACCTGTTCGCCGCCTCGGCCACCGCCGCCGCGGCGGGCATGGCCCTGGCAGTCGGCCCGGCCCGGGAGGCCGGCCCGGCGCGCTGCGCCGCGGTCCTCGCGGCGGCGGGCGACCTCGCCGCGAGCGCCGCGGCGGAACACCGCATGGGCCAGGTCGCCGAGACATGGCGGGAGGGCCGGGCCGGGAGGCTGCTGCGCGCCGCCCGGGTGCTAACGGTCGCGGGGGCGGCCGGCGCGGCCGCCTCCGCGTACGGCGGCCGGGCCGCCCGGCCCGTGGCGGCGCTCGCCGGAGCGGCTCTGCTGACCGGGTCCGCCTGTACCCGCTTCGGCGTCTTCGCGGCGGGCATCGCCTCCGCAGAAGACCCCCGGTACACCGTGCTGCCGCAGCGCGCACGCCTCGACGCGGCGAGTCGCGAGCAGGAGCGCCGGGAGGCCGCCCCGCGCGGCTGACCCGCCCTCTCAGCCGGCCCCCCTCCTCCTGCGCCGAGCGGCGAGCGCTCCGAGGGCCGCGCCGACGGCCAGCACCACCGCCCCCCGCAGCCACACCGCGCCTTCCACCCGCGTGGCCAGCAGGACGCAGGAAGCGGCGCCGAGGACGGGGATCACGGCGGGCACCCGGAAGTGGGCGCCGTCCGGCCGCTCCCGACGCAGCGCCAGGGCGGCGGTGTTGACGATGAAGAACACCACGAGCAGCAGCAGCACCAGCGTCGAGGCGAGCGTCGAGACGTCACCGGTCACGGCGAGCACCAGGGCGAGGGCGGTGGTCGTGGCGATGGCGCTGACGGGGGTACGACGGCCGGGCAGGACCCTGGTGAGGAACGGGGGCAACAGCCCGTCCCGCGCCATGCCGTAGGCGAGCCGGGACGCCATGATGCCGGTGAGCAGCGCGCCGTTGGCCACAGCCACGAGGGCGATGACGCTGAAGAGCGCCGGAGGCACCCCGCCGGCCTCCCGGACCACCTCCAGGAGCGGCCCGCTGGACTCCGCGAGGGCCCTGGCGGGCAGCGCGGCCGAGGCCGCGACGCCCACCAGCACGTACACGGCCCCGGCCGTGATCAGGGCTCCGAAGAGCGCCCGCGGGTAGGAACGGCGAGGGTCACGCGTCTCCTCCGCGACGTTCACCGAGGTCTCGAACCCGACGAAGGAGTAGTAGGCCAGGACCGCTCCGCTCAGCACGGCGGCGCCGCCGCCCCCGCCCGCGGCGCCCAGGTCCGTCAGCCGCCCGAGGTCCGCGTCGCCGCGCAGGACGATCCAGGCCCCGAGCACGACGACGAGGAGGAGCCCGCCCACCTCGACGAGCGTGGCGGCGACGTTGGCCCGGGTCGACTCCCTGATCCCCCGCGCGTTGAGCAGGGCGAGCGCGGCGAGGAAGAGCGGGGCCACGAGGAGGACGGGGAGGGACACGAACTCGGCCAGGTAGTCGCCCGCGAAACCGCGGGTGAGCGCGGCCACCGAGACGATCCCCGCCGTGAGCATGCAGTAACCGGCGAGGAAGCCCGCGAACGGGCCGTACGCCAGGGTGGCGTAGTGCGAGGCCCCGCCGGCCCGGGGGTACTTCGTGGCCAGCTCGGCGTAGGACCCGGCGGTCAGCAGAGCCAGGCACAGCGCTGTGCCCAGCGGCGCCCACACCGCGCCCCCCGACTCGGCGGCGACCTGGCCGACCAGGACGTACACCCCCGCGCCCAGCACGTCCCCGAGGATGAAGAAGTAGAGCAGGGGAGTGGTCAGGGTCTTCTTGAGGGCGGCGGGGGCGTCGGCTGTTCGGGACAAGGCGCTGGACCGGTTCACGGTCATCCCCGTACCCCTTTCCGTGCCCGGCAGGCGGGCCTCTTTCGCATGAGGCCCGTGGGCGGCCCACGCCGGCGGCGAACGCGGGCGCGAGCCGCCCCGTAGGGCCTGGGCCTACCGTTCGGTGAGCATCCCCCGGCGCAGCTTCGCCAGCGTGCGCGACAGCAGCCGGGACACGTGCATCTGCGAGATGCCGAGTTCCGCGCCGATCCGGGCCTGGGTCATCTCCCGGCCGAAACGCATCTCCAGAATGTCGCGCTCCCGGTCGTCGAGCTCGGCCAGCAGCGGGGCGAGGGAGTGGAGGTCCTCCACGAGCTCCAGAGCCGGATCACGGTCGCCCACGAAGTCGGCGAGGGTGCTCTGCTCCTTGTCGCGGGCGTGGCGGCCGGTGCTCGTCGGCACGTCGAGAGAGCCGGCGGTGTACGCGTTGGCTGCTATCAGCCCCTCGATGACCTGCTCCTCCTCCAGACCCAGCTCCGCAGCGATGTCGCCGACCGTGGGGTCGCGGTCCAGGCGCAGGCTCAGGCGCTCCTTCGCCTTCCCGATCTCCACCCGCCTCTCCTGCAGCGCGCGCGGCACATGGACGGCCCAGGTCGTGTCGCGGAAGAAGCGCTTGATCTCCCCGACGATGTACGGCACGGCGAAGGAGGTGAACTCGACGCCCCGGGTCAGGTCGAAGCGGTCGATCGCCTTGATCAGGCCGATGGTCCCGACCTGGATGATGTCCTCCATCTCGCCGCTGCCGCGGTTGCGGAACCGCTGCGCCGCGAACTGCACGAGGGACAGGTTCATCTCGATCAGGGTGTTGCGCGCGTACTGGTAGGCGTGGGTGCCCTCCTCAAGGGACCGCAGACGCTCGAAGAAGATCTTCGAGAGCTCTCGTGCGTCCCGAGGGGCGATCTTGCCCGCGTCGTCGATCCACGGCAGGTCCTCGCCGGTGCGCTCCTCGCCGGGTGACGCCGCGGGGGCGAGAGCGGCGGCCGATGGGCGGAGCGCGGACGCGTTGGGCACGGACATCAGTGCATTCCCTCTCCGATAGGCGACGGGCCGACGCCCGCGTGCCCTTCGGTTCCGCTTTCAAACTCCGCCGAACGCGATCGGTGAGCCTGATCGCCGCTCCCGCCCGCCCGTGCGGTGTGGTGTCGGCCACAGCCGTCCCCTCCGGGCCTCCGGGCCCGCGGGCCCGGAGGCCGTGGCGCGTCGGGGCCGGGGATGCCGCCCGCCCCCGGACGGCCGACCGGCCGTGACCGGGATCTCGTTCTGCGCGACCCGGTCTGCTGGCACTCTGGTCGGGTCACGGGGGACCCCGACCGCAGCCGGACGAACAGCGAGACGCCATGACCGCCGCCACCGCCGCAGACCACGCCCACTACAGCCGCCGAGCCCGCCGGGCCCGCACCGGAGGCCCCGAGGACGGCTCGAAGCTGCTGGAACACATCGCCGGCTGGACGTTCGTGGTCGTGTTCGCGATGCTCGTCACCCAGGTCGGCCTGCTCTGACCGAGCGCCCCCGGGCGGCGAACGGCGGGGCGCTGCCGGACACCCGCCGTCGCCGCCCGTGAGCCCCGACGGGTCGTTCGGATCGCGCACGTGCCGATCGCGCCGGGAGCATGTGTCCGGCACGTGCGTCCGCCTCGAAGTCCCGTCCACCGTCGTCGCGCCGACGG
>NZ_JBBBEN010000088.1:212293-217094 GCF_037137275.1 Streptomyces pratensis
GGCCCGGACGCGCGCCGAAAGAGCGCCGCACCCCTCTGACCGGCCCGTTACCCCGTGACGGGAGCCATCCGATCGGGCATACTCGACGCGCCACAGCCGCAGTCCCACGCCCCCGTGATCCGGAAGGGCAGGATCGGTCGGCAGTCTGCCTTTCCGGGTTCCGTCCCGGGAGATCACCCGGCGGCGCCTCACCCACCCCGCGAGCGCGACCGCCGCCACGCCCGACAGGGAGGAGAGCGCCGTCATGTCCGACCGTGCCCCGCAGCCGGTGGAACGCCGTCTGCCCACCGAGGAGTCCCGGCAGCTCGTCGCACTCGTCCGCGACATCGCATCGAAGGAGATCGCTCCGCGGGCGGCAGAGGAGGAGGAAGCGGGCGTCTTCCCGCGCGACGTCTTCACTCTGCTCTCCGAAGCCGGACTTCTCGGACTTCCGTACGACTCCGCTCACGGAGGGGGCGACCAGCCCTACGAGGTCTACCTCCAGGTCCTGGAGGAACTGGCCGCCGCCCGGCTCACCGTGGGGCTCGGCGTCAGCGTCCACTCCCTCGCCTGCCACGCACTCGCCGGATACGGCACAGAGGAGCAGCGCGCCGCGCACCTTCCGGGGATGCTCTCCGGCGGCCTGCTGGGGGCCTACTGCCTCTCCGAACCGGCCTCCGGCTCCGACGCCGCCTCCCTGCGCACCAGGGCGGTGCGGGACGGGGACGACTGGGTCATCACCGGCACGAAGGCCTGGATCACCCACGGCGGCGTCGCCGACTTCTGCACCGTGCTGGCCCGCACCGGTGTCGAGGGGCCGCGCGGCATCACGGCCTTCCTCGTCCCCTCGGACGCCGAGGGGCTAAACGCGGCCCTCCCCGAGAAGAAGATGGGGATGAAGGGCTCACCCACCGCGCAGCTCAACTTCGACGGCGTACGGGTGGGCGACGACCGCCGCCTCGGCGAGGAGGGCCAGGGCTTCGCCATCGCGCTGTCCGCCCTGGACTCGGGACGTCTGGGCATCGCCGCGTGCGCCGTCGGCCTCGCTCAGGCGGCCCTGGACGAGGCCGTCGGATACGCGACCGGGCGGCGCCAGTTCGGCCGCCCCATCGCGGACTTCCAGGGGCTGCGGTTCATGCTCGCCGACATGGCCACCCAGATCGAGGCCGGCCGGGCGCTGTACCTGGAGGCGGCGCGCCTGCGCGACGCGGGGCAGCCCTTCTCCCGGCAGGCGGCCATGGCGAAGCTTTTCTGCACGGACGCCGCCATGCGCGTCACCACCGACGCCGTCCAGGTGCTCGGCGGCTACGGCTACACGCTCGACTTCCCGGTCGAGCGGCTGATGCGCGAGGCGAAGGTGCTCCAGATCGTCGAGGGCACCAACCAGATCCAGCGCATGGTCATCGCGCGCCATCTCGCGGGCCCCGAAACCCGCTGACCCCGGCGGAGGAGCGCACCGGGCCGGCGGCGCGGCCGCCTGCTCCCACGCCGGACCGCGGAGGCCGGGCCGGGTCCGGCCGGTGCTCTCCCCGTGCCGCAACGGCGCGCTGGAGACCGGTGGATCGGCAGGCACGGCCGCGGCCCCGCGGGGCCCCCGGCCGCGCCGGGGCCCCGGGCCGGCCCCCGTGCCCGGCTGCGGAGCCGATCCCTCGACGGGGGGCGTGGCGTGGCGGCGGCGCCCGTCCCGGCGGATGCGTGCGGCGTGGTCCTCCGGGGCCGACGTGGCGGGGCGGACCGGGGCCACGGCCCCGCCGCATCGGGACCCCGTCCACCGGGGCACGGACAAAACGGCCGACCGCCGGGTAGCGGCGGTGCGCCGGCCGGGCCGTCGTGGCGCGGGCGTACGGGTCAGGCGGCCTCGCGCCGCGCCCCCGGCCCGCGCAGCGGACGGGAGCCGGGGCCCCCGGCGTGCGAGAAGGGCTGCATCCGCCAGTCCAGGCCCTGGGGGAGCGTGAGGAGCAGCCCGGTCTCCTGCTCCTGGAGATCCAGGGAGTCGTCCGCGGGACGGGCGTCCGCCGTGCCGCGGCCGGTGCCGGCGCAGACGGTGAGGACGAACGGGTTCCACGGTGTGGGGCAGCGGGCGTGCTCCGGCAGGACGTCCTCGTCGGCCAGCAGCGCGATCGGCTGGGCGCAGTCCGGGCAGATCACCCGGACCATCTCGAACATGTCGTACGCGTCGTCCTCGTCCGGATCGACGGGTTCCGGTTCGGTACGTCCGGTGAGCTTCAGGCTCTGCATGGGAATTCCCCCCTCGGGTGGGCCGGTCAGGCGCCACGGCCTCGACCACAGCAAGCACTTCCCGTGGGGCGAGGCCGATAACCGCGAGGGGGCTCGCTACCGACCCGTAAACCTGTGGCGTTGGTCACATGCCCCCCGCAGGTGCCGATCCAGGGCCCGCGCGACTGTGCCGACAGGCGTCCGTGGCCATAGGTTGATCCGCATGGAGGAGCTGGACCGTCAGATTGTGGAGTTGCTCGTCACGGACGGGCGGATGAGCTACACCGACCTGGGCAAGGCCACCGGTCTGTCCACCTCGGCGGTTCATCAGCGCGTCCGCCGACTGGAGCAGCGTGGGGTGATCCGGGGGTACGCCGCGGTCGTGGACCCCGAGGCCGTCGGGCTGCCCCTCACCGCGTTCATCTCGGTGAAGCCGTTCGACCCGAGCGCACCCGACGACATCGCGGAGCGGCTCGCCGGAGTGCCGGAGCTGGAGGCCTGCCACAGCGTGGCCGGGGACGAGAACTACATCCTCAAGGTGCGCGTGGCCACCCCGCTGGCGCTGGAGCACCTGCTCACCCGCATCCGCTCGCTCGCCGGGGTCTCCACCCGGACGACCGTCGTCCTGTCCACCCCGTACGAGGCCCGGCCCCCGCGCGTCTGAGCCCCCGCGGGCCGCCCGACGGGGGTGTTCCAGGGGGTCGCGGGCCGGGCGGTGGGCGGCAGGCGGGAGACTGGTCCCATGACCGAGAGCACCGCCGCCCAGAGCGCCCCCGAACACCGCACCGTGCTGTTGCGCGGCGGAGACGTCCACAGCCCCGCCGACCCGTTCGCCACCGCCATGGTCGTCGAACGCGGGCATGTCGCCTGGGTCGGGTCGGAGGGGGCGGCCGACGCCTTCGCCGGGGGGGTGGACGAGGTGATCGACCTCGAAGGCGCCCTGGTCACCCCGGCGTTCACCGATGCCCATGTGCACACCACCGCGACCGGCCTCGCCCTGACGGGGCTGGACCTGTCGAAGGCCCCCACGCTCGCCGACGCCCTCGGACTCGTCCGCGCGTTCGCGCGGGCGCACGCGGCCGGGGACGTCCTGCTCGGACACGGCTGGGACGCCGCTCGCTGGCCCGAGCGGCGCCACCCCTCGCGCGCCGAGCTGGACGAGGCGGCCGACGGCCGGGCGCTGTACCTGCCCCGGATCGACGTGCACTCCGCCGTCGCCACCACAGCCCTCCTGGACCTCGTTCCGGGCGTCACCGCGATGGCCGGGTACCACCCGGACGCGCCGCTGACGGGCGAGGCCCACCACGCCGTGCGGGCCGCCGCCCACGGGGCTCTCTCCGCCGGGCAGCGGGGCGCGGCCCAGCGCGCCGCCCTCGACGAGGCGGCTTCCCTGGGGATCGGCGCCCTGCACGAGTGCGGCGGGCCCGACATCTCCGACGAGGAGGACTTCACCTCCCTCCTCGCGCTCGCCGCCGAGCGGCCCGGCCCGCGGGTCTTCGGCCTCTGGGCCGAGGAGGTCGCCGACGTGGAGGGCGCCCGGCGGGTCCGGGAACTCGGCGCGGTCGGCGCGGCCGGAGACCTCTTCGTGGACGGCTCCCTCGGCTCGCACACGGCGTGCCTGCACGAGCCGTACGCGGACGGCGCGCACACCGGCACCGCCCACCTGGACGAGGCCAGGATCGCCGCCCATGTCGCCGCCTGCACAGAGGCCGGGCTCCAGGCCGGGTTCCACGCCATCGGCGACGCGGCGGTCCACGCGGTCGTGGCGGGGGTCAGGGCCGCCGCCGACCGGCTCGGCCTCGCCCGGGTCCGGGCCGCCCGCCACCGTGTCGAGCACGCGGAGATGCTCACCCCGACGACCATCGCGGCCTTCGCCGAGCTGGGCCTGACCGCCTCCGTCCAGCCCGCTTTCGACGCCGCGTGGGGCGGCCCCGACGGCATGTACGCCCAGCGCCTGGGCGCGGAGCGCGCCGCGACCCTCAACCCGTACGCCGCCCTGCTGCGGGCCGGCGTCCCGCTCGCCTTCGGCTCCGACAGCCCGGTCACCCCGCTGGGCCCCTGGGAGGCCGTACGGGCCGCGGCCCACCACCGCACCCCGGAGCACCGGATCTCGGTCCGTGCCGGGTTCACCGCCCACACACGGGGCGGCTGGCGTGCCGTCGGCCGCGACCACGGGGGGCTCCTGGTGCCCGGCGCGCCGGCCGACTACGCGGTGTGGCGGACGGCCGAACTCCTGGTCCAGACCCCCGACGACCGGGTCGCCCGGTGGTCCACCGACCCCCGGTCCGGCACCCCGGGGCTGCCGGACCTGACGCCCGGCGCGGAGCTTCCGGTCTGCCTGCGCACGGTGGTCTCCGGGCAGACGGTCTACATGCGACCGAACGAGTGACGTCGGGCCCTTTCGTACCGCCGATCGATGGCGTCCGGGCCGGTTCGCTGGCTGAGACCACCCCGCGCCGACCAGGCAATTTGGACAAAAGCCGCAGGTTGCACGGCTGTTGACAGAACGCGCCCACGGGCCGGTAGGTTCGGCCGGGTCCACCACAGGACGTCCGCCCGGTCGAACCTCCACGCAGTCGTCGAACGCCGCTGGGTCACGCGGTGG
>NZ_JBBBEN010000088.1:217107-218971 GCF_037137275.1 Streptomyces pratensis
CGCCACCGCCGACAGCCAGGTTCAGCGCCCGCGCCTCGGGGGCGAGGGAAGGTCGCGGCCGGACGGAGGGTGGGACCCGGGTGGGGCCCGGACGCTCAGTAGACAACGGCTTCGGTCGACCCGCCGCCAGCGGGCCCCGGGCCGGCCCGAAGGGCGCCGGGCCCCGATCCGCAGCTCCTGGCCCGTGCCTTCGCGGGACTCGGCCCGTGGTTCATTCCGCAGTTCCAGCGGATCTGACCGGAGCGTGCCGCGCGCCGGGCGACCGTGGCGGGCCCGCGGGCGGTGTGCTGGATATGGTGTCCCTCTGTGTACGGACTCTAAGGGGCAGTAGTGAACGACGGCGGTCAGAGGCGGTTCGGCCCGCTCGGCAAGGTTCTGGTGATCATCCCGACCTACAACGAGGTCGAGAACATCAAGCCGATCGTCGACCGGGTGCGCACCGCCGTCCCGGCCGCCGACATCCTGGTGGCCGACGACAACAGCCCCGACGGCACCGGCAAGGCGGCCGACGAGATCGCGGCGGCCGACGACCAGGTCCACGTCCTGCACCGCAAGGGCAAGGAGGGGCTCGGCGCCGCCTACCTCGCCGGCTTCGCCTGGGGCTCCGAGCACGGCTACGGGGTCCTCGTCGAGATGGACGCCGACGGCTCCCACCAGCCCGAGGAGCTGCCCCGGCTGCTCACCGCGCTCAAGGGCGCCGATCTGGTGCTGGGGTCCCGCTGGGTGCCGGGCGGCCGGGTGGTCAACTGGCCCAAGAGCCGCGAGGTGATCTCCCGGGGCGGCAGCCTCTACTCCCGGCTCGCGCTCGGTCTCTCGGTCCGCGACGTGACCGGCGGCTACCGCGCCTTCCGCACCGAGACCCTCAAGGGCCTCGGCCTGGACGAGGTCGCCTCCCAGGGGTACTGCTTCCAGGTGGACCTCGCCCGTCGCTCGGTCGAGGCGGGCTACCACGTCGTCGAGGTGCCCATCACCTTCATGGACCGCGAAGTCGGCGACTCCAAGATGAGCCGGGACATCCTCGTCGAGGCGCTGTGGCGGGTCACCGGCTGGGGCGTCACCGCACGCGCCAACAAGATCCTGGGCCGCAGGACCCCTTGACCCGGCCCGTGGAACCGCCGGCCCCGGGCGTGATCGCCCCGGTACGCCGCTTCACCGGCCGTACGGGCACACTGGGGGTATGACGACCGGCACCCAGCCCCCGACCCCTCCCCGACGTTCACGCGCCCGCAGGTTCCTGCCGGCGGCCCTCGCCGCCTGGCTGGTGCTGGAGGTCTGGCTCCTCACCGTGGTCGCGTCGGCCGCGGGCGGTCTCACCCTTCTGCTGCTCCTGGTCGCCGGGGCCGTGCTCGGCGGCGCGATCGTCAAGGCCGCCGGACGGCGCGCCTTCCGCAATCTGACCGAGACCCTCCAGCAGACACCGGGCCGGCCCGGCGCTCCCGAGACCCCGCCGACCGATCCCGCCGGAGGCAAGGCGGGCCGGGGCAACGGGCTGCTGATGCTGGGCGGGCTGCTCCTCGTGGTCCCCGGACTGATCTCGGACGCGGCCGGTCTGCTGTTGCTCGTGCCCCCGGTGCGCACCATGCTCGGCCGCTCGGCGGAGCGGTCCCTGGAGCGCCGGATGCGGGCCGCGTCGCCCGGCGGCCTCTCGGACGCCTTCCAGCAGGCCAGAATGCACCGGCCGGACGGGAAGGTCGTCCAGGGTGAAGTCATCCGTGACGACGGCCCGCAAGCCCCTCGCCGCCCCGACGGGGGCCCCGACGGCCCCCGCCCGCCGCTGACGCCCTGACCTCCGGGCCCCGGCGGACGCGGCGAGGCCCCATGGACCGCAGGGCGCGCCGCGAGAAGGCATGCGAAGAGCCGCGGG
>NZ_JBBBEN010000088.1:218980-252885 GCF_037137275.1 Streptomyces pratensis
CACGGCCCGCGGCTCTCGTGCTGTGCTGCTGTGCGCTCTTACGGGGTCAGGCGGACTTCCTGCTGCTGTCCCGCGGGTGCACGGCGATGTTCATGGCTCCGGAGCGCAGAACCGCCAGCCTCTCGGCCAGCACCTCCTCCAGCTCCTCGCGGGTGCGCCGCTCCATGAGCATGTCCCAGTGCGTGCGCGCGGGCTTGCCCTTCTTCTCTTCGGGGCCGTCCCCGTCCACCAGGAGTGCCTGGGCGCCACACGCCTTGCACTCCCACTCCGGCGGAATTTCCGCCTCCACCGAGAACGGCATCTCGAATCGATGTCCGTTCTGGCATGCGTACTCCACCGCCTGGCGCGGGGCCAGATCGATACCGCGGTCCGTCTCGTAGCTGGTAACCACGAGTCGCGTGCCGCGGAGAGCTCGCTCACTCATGAATCGTGCCTCCCGGGCTTGTCGCCCACAGGACAAAATGTCGCTGTCGTCGTCATCCGGTCAACGTCCGGTCGGCGGTAAAGATTCCCGTTGCCGGTCATGCGTCGCCCGTCGTGCGCTGCCTTGTCTGGGTTGGGTACCCGCCCGCGCCCGCTTTGTCACCTCTGGTCAACGTTGTCACCCAGCGGTTGAGTCGCTTTCACTCGCAGTAACGGTCCCCCGGGCAGGCCAAAGGCGTATACTACCGGCCTTTCACTCCCACGTCTAAATCCGTTCGGGTACGGGGTTCCCCGCGGCCCGGACCGCACGCCGTACCGGGACCCGTGCCAGCAGCACCGCGCCGAGGGCGAAGAACACGATGAGGGAGATGATCGCCTCCCGGTAGCTGCCCGTCAGCTGGTAGGCCAGGCCGAACACCAGGGGCCCCAGCCAGCTCAGCCCCCGGTCGCTCATCTCATAGGCGGAGAAGTACTCCGCCTCCTTGCCGCGCGGCACCAGATGGGAGAACAGGGACCGCGAGAGCGCCTGGCTGCCGCCCAGCACCAGGCCGATAGCCGCCGCCAGCGCGAAGAAGAAGGCCGGTGCGCCGGCGGGCAGGAAGTAGGCGGCGACCAGGATCAGGGTCCAGACGACCAGAGACCCCAGGATCGTGCGCTTGGCGCCATGTCTCCGGGCGAGCCGGCCCATGCCCAGCGCTCCCGCCACCGCCAGGATCTGCACCAGGAGAACGGCCGTGATCAGGGTCGTCTGATCCAGCCCCAGCTCCTCTGAGCCGTACACCGAGGCCTGGGAGATCACGGTCTGTATCCCGTCGTTGTAGACGAGATAGGCGAGCAGGAAGGAGAGCGTCAGCGGATGCCCGCGCATGTCGCGCAGGGTCGCCAGCAACTGCTTCCAGCCGGAACCGACCGTGCCCTCGCCCCCCGGCGCGATCCGGCGGTCGCGCAGCCGCCGCAATGGCACGAGAGTGAACGCCCCCCACCACACGCCCGCCGACGCCAGGCAGATCCGCACCGCGTCGGGCTCCGAGAGCCCGAACGAGTCGTGGCCCGTGTACAGGACCAGGTTCAGCACCAGGACCAGGGCGCCAGAGGTGTAACCGAACGCCCAGCCGCGCGAGGAGACCGCGTCGCGCTCCTCCGGCCCGGCGATCTGCGGCAGATAGGCGTTGTAGAGGACCATCGACACCGAGATCGACGCGTTCGCCACGATGAGCAGGAACGCGCCGAGCAGATAGCGGTGGCCGTCCAGGAAGAACATCCCGGCCGTCGCCGCCGCACCCGTGTACGCGGCGGCCGCCAGCAGCGGCTTCTTGCGCCCGGTGCGGTCCGCGGCCGCCCCCACGATCGGCATCAGGATCACGGCGAGCACGACGGACGCCGAGACGGCGTACGCGAACAGCGAGCCCGCCCGCACGGGTATCCCCAGCGGATGGACGAAGCCGTCGGGGCCGGCCGCCGCCTTGGCGATGGAGGTCAGATACGGACCGATGAAGACGGTCAGCACGCTGGTGGAGTAGACGGAGCAGGCGAAGTCGTAGAAGTACCAGCCGTGCTGCTCCCGCCTGCGCTCGGCGGCCGTGCCGTCCGCCGGCTGCTCGGCCGGACCTGCCGTTCCCGTGGTCCCGGTGCTCAACCCGCCCCCTCGATCGTCCCCGGCGGACGCGGCCGGACCCGGCGTCAGGACCAGGCCCCCCGCTCGCTCAGCACCGTGCGCAGCGTCTCGATGTGATCGGTCATGATGCCATCCACGCCGAGGTCCAGGAGCGCCGCCATCCGTTCCGGCTCGTTCACCGTCCAGACGTGCACCTGGAGGCCGAGCGCGTGCGCCGTGCGGACGAAACGCCCGTCGACCACCCGGACGCCGCCCTGCCGCTCGGGGACCTGGGCGCAGACCGCGCCGGCCCGCAGGGCCGCGGGGATCGCGTACGAGCGCAGCCGCAGCCCCAGAACGCCGCGGACCCCGTACGAGGTGGCCAGCCGCGGGCCCGCCAGGCGGTGTGCGCGCGCCACCCGCGCCTCGGAGAACGAGCCGACGCAGACCCGGTCCCAGGCGTCGGCCCGGCGGACCAGGTCGAGCAGCGGCTCCAGGGCGGACTCCGCCTTGAGGTCCACGTTCCAGCGGGCCCCGGGGAACTCCTCCAGCAGCTCCTCGAAGAGCGGGAGCGGCTCGCTGCCCCCGACCCGGGCCCGGCTCACCTCGCTCCACGGCAGCGCGGCGATCCGGCCCCGGGCGTCGGTGACCCGGTCCAGCGTCGCGTCGTGGAAGGCGACCAGCCGGCCGTCCGCGGTGGTGTGCACATCGGTCTCGAAATAGCGGTAGCCCGCCGCGGCCGCCCTGCGGAAAGCGGTCACGGTGTTCTCCACGCCGTCCGCCGCCCCGCCGCGGTGGGCGAAGGGGATCGGCGCCGGATGGTCGAGGTAGGGGTGGCGGCTCGGTCTCACTGCGGCAGTATGGCCTGCCCGGGTGCCGGAGCGGCGACGGGACCGGGACAGGCGGGCGGCGCCGCGATGGACGGCCCGGGCGGGGGAGCCGCGTCGCGTGCAGGGCCGGGGCGGCGCCGGACGGCGGCGCGGCGGCGGAGGCCTACGCGTCCGGGGAGGCGTCTGCCGGGGTCGCGGCGGCCGGTGCGTCCGGGGCCGTGGCGGGCCCGGACGCGGTGGTCGGCCCACCGGGGGCCGCGTTCGGCGTGGGGATCGCGAACACCGGAAGGAAGAACTGGGTCAGCGGGCCGATCGCGAGGGCGTACAGCACCGTGCCCGCACCCAGGGAGCCGCCCAGCACGAAGCCCGTCACGACGACGGCCACCTCGATCGCCGTACGGACCAACCGGATGGAGCGGCCGGTGGCGCGGTTCAGTCCGGTCATCAGCCCGTCGCGCGGCCCCGGGCCGAACCGGGCGCTGATGTAGAGCCCGGTCGCCGCCCCGTTCAGCACGATCCCCACGAGCATCAGGGGAGCCCGGAGCGCGAGGCCGTCCGGATCGCCGACCAGGGCGAGCGTCCCGTCCGTCGCCAGACCGACCACGAAGACGTTCGATACCGTGCCGAGCCCCGGGCGCTGACGCAGCGGGACCCACAACAGCAGGACGACCGCGCCGACGATGATGGAGACGACGCCGATCGATATCCCCGTCAGCTCGGCTAGGCCCTGGTGGAGCACGCCCCACGGCTCCAGGCCGAGCCCCGCCCGCACGAGGAGTGCCGAGCTGACCCCGTACAGCACCAGGCCGACGTACAGCTGGACCAGCCGCCGGGTGAGGCGGGTGGTGCCCCGGTCGGTGGTCCTGGTCACGTGGCGCTCCCTGATGTGGTCGTGGTGGACTGCTTCGTGCCACCCTGTGGCAGGGGACAGGCCATCAGACATGGCCAATTCGAGGAAGGTGGACTGATTTCCGTGGCGCAGTGGACGTCGACCGTGGGGGCGGCTCAGCTCGCCCGGCAGCTTCAGGCACAGCAGTCCCGGCCCCCCGGGCCGGGCGGCCGCAGACCACCCGCCTACCGTGCGCTCGCCGACGGCATACGGCTCCTCGTGCTGGAGGGCCGGGTCCCGGTCGCCGCCCGGCTGCCCGCGGAACGGGAGCTGGCCCTCGGGCTCGCGGTCAGCCGCACCACCGTCGCGGCCGCGTACGAGGCGCTGCGCGCCGAAGGGTTCCTGGAGTCCCGGCGCGGAGCGGGCAGCTGGACCGCCGTGCCTGCCGGCAACCCGCTGCCCGCCCGCGGCCTCGAGCCGTTGCCCCCGGAGTCGCTCGGCTCGATGATCGACCTGGGCTGCGCCGCCCTGCCCGCCCCGGAGCCGTGGCTGACCCGCGCCGTTCAGGGGGCGCTGGAGGAGCTGCCGCCCTACGCCCACACACACGGCGACTACCCGGCGGGGCTGCCCGCGTTGCGGCGGACGATCGCCGAGCGCTACACCCGGCTCGGCATCCCCACCATGCCGGAACAGATCATGGTCACCACCGGGGCGATGGGCGCCATCGACGCCATCTGCCATCTCTTCGCGGGCCGCGGCGAGCGGATCGCCGTCGAGTCCCCGTCGTACGCCAACATCCTCCAGCTGATGCGCGAGGCGGGAGCCCGCCTGGTCCCCGTGGCGATGGACGACGGCCTCGGCGGCTGGGACATGAACCGCTGGCGACAGGTGCTGCGCGACGCCGCGCCCCGGCTCGCCTACGTGGTGGCCGACTTCCACAACCCGACCGGTGCGCTCGCCGACGAGCAGCAGCGCCGCGACCTGGTGGAGGCGGCCCGGTCGGCCGGTACGGTCCTGGTCGTCGACGAGACGATGAGCGAACTGCGTCTGGAGCCCGGCGCGGACATGCCGCGCCGGGTCTGCGCCTTCGACCCGGCCGGCAGCACGGTGCTGACCGTCGGCTCTGCCAGCAAGGCGTTCTGGGCGGGGATGCGGATCGGCTGGGTGCGCGCCGCCCCCGACGTCATCCGCAGCCTGGTCGCCGCCCGCGCGTACGCCGACATGGGCACCCCGGTCCTGGAACAGCTGGCGATCAACTGGCTCATGGGCACGGGCGGTTGGGAGCAGGCCGTGGAGGTCCGCCGCGACCAGGCGCGGGAGAACCGGGACGCCCTGGTCGCGGCGGTGCGCCGGGAACTGCCCGACTGGGAGTTCGCGGTGCCGCGCGGAGGGCTGACGCTGTGGGTGCGCACCGGCGGCCTCTCCGGTTCCCGGCTGGCGGTGGCGGGCGAACGCGTCGGCGTCCGGGTGCCCTCGGGTCCCCGCTTCGGGGTCGACGGGGCCTTCGAGGGGTACGTCCGGCTGCCGTTCACGGTGAGCGGGCCGGTGGCCGACGAGGCGGCCGCACGCCTGGCCGCGGCCGTGGAGCTGGTGCGCTCGGGGGCGGGAGCGGGGGCCGACGCACCGCGCAGCTTCGTGGCCTGAGGGCCGTGCGCGAACGGCGGTGAGCGGGCTCCCGGCGCCCGCTCCTCGCGGCCACGGGCCGCGCCGCAGGCCCGGCTCAGCTCTCCGCGGCCGCCGGCTGGGCCCCGGCCAGTGGCTCCGCGGCCCTCGCCCCGGCGACCGGGGCCCCGGCGGGACGGTCCTCCACCGGGCCGCGCGCGGCCTCCCCCGGGACGGCCGCCGCCACCGGCGTCCGCTCTGCCGCAGGCGCCTCGTCGTGCCGCGCGGGCGGGTCCCGGTCGGGCAGCAGGTCGAGCACCGCCTGCCGGTGCGCGTCGCTGGTGGCGTCGTCGTACGGGTCAGGGGTCGCCGGCACCTGCATCCGCAGGACGGGCCCCGCGCCCAGGCGGGCGTAGCCGCGGCCCGCGGGGGCCTCGGGCGGTGGCGTGGTGGTCGGTTCGGCGCCCAGGAGGGCGGCGATCTGCTCGCGGGACGCCGGGCCGAGGACGGCGCGGGCGCGGGTGTGGGTCCACACCGCCTCTGTGAGGGCGTCCAGGGCGTCGAGCTGGTCGGCCAGCACCACGGTGACCTGGGCCGCCCGGCCGTGCCGCAGCGGGACCCGGAGCAGCTCCTGCGGATCGGGTCTGCCGTCGGCCGCCGCGAGATGGCCGAGGACGCTGGGGCGGTCCAGCAGAATCCACAGCGGACGCCTGACGTCGTCCGGCGCCAGGCGGCCGGACTGCCGGGCCCGGTCGGCGGCGATCAGCCTGCGCTCCGTCTCGTGCGCCGCCCACTCCAGCGTGGCCAGCGCCCCGCCGAGCCCGCACTCCACGGCGAGGACGCCGGTCCGCCCCGCGAGTGCGGCGTACTCGCCGCTCCCGCCGCCGTCCACGACGAGGACGTCACCGTGCTGGAGGGCCTGGAGCGCGATCGAGCGGACCAGGGTCGTGATGCCGCCGCCGGGCTGTCCGACGGCCAGCAGGTGGGGCTCGGTGGAGCGGGGCCCGGTGCGCCAGACGACGGGGGCGGCGTCCACCGTCGTGTCGCCGTCCCGTACCGGGACGGTGCGGGAGACCGCGTCCGGGTCGGTGAAGCCCAGGACGGTCTCACCGGGGGCGGCGACGAAGCGCTGGGCCGCGATGGAGGTGGCGAGCGGGTCCAGCACGGTCATGGCGAGGCGGTTGGCCTCCTCGTCCCAGTCGAAGCGGTACTCGCGGCCCCGCCCGGACTTGGCGTGCAGCACCTGCTCGATCCGGGACCGGGCGGCCGCCTCGCCGTCGGTGAAGTAGGCGGGGTAGGAGATCCGGAGGCGGGTGAGCCGGCCGTCCTCGTCGAAGGCGTACCCGTCGAAGGGCTTCTCCCAGTCGCCCCCGTGGGAGAACAGCGGGCTGGGGTCGTCCGCCGCCGCGAAGTACGGGACGAGCGCCTCGTACAGCGTCCTCAGCCGTGCGCTCTCCGCCTCGTCGGGCCCGGTCCTCACCGGGGTCCGCTCCCGCCCCTTCCAGGCGGCGGCGCTCACCACCGTGATCAGGGCCAGGACCGGCCCGTAGGGGAGGAGCGCCACCGCGAGCACGCAGGCCGCGGCGAGGAACAGCTGGGGGCCGCGCCGTTCCCTGGGGGTCGCGACCCATCTCTGCCGGCCCGCGACGGCCAGCAGGCGCAGCCCGCGGACCACGGTGATCAGTGGATGGAGCACATCGGTGGCGCTGTCGGCGGCCGTGCGCGCGATCTCTCTGCTGCGAGTGATCGAAGCGCTGCCGCTGCTCAGAACGCGGGGGAGTGGTCGCCGGGCCACATCGGTCTCCTGAAAGGGGGGAAGCGGTTGCGGTGCGTCAGAACTTGATCCCGCCCAGCAGGCCGGCGAGGCTCGCGCCGCCGGCCGTGATGCTCGGGGCGATGGCGGTGCCGGCCAGGTAGAAGCCGAACAGGGCGCAGACGACGGCGTGGGATGCCTTGAGTCCGTCCTTCTTGAAGAACAGGAAGACGATGATGGCGAGCAGTACCACGCCCGAGATGGAAAGGATCATGAGCGGTTCTCTCCTCGTTGAGGGGACGGTCACCATGAGTCCTTCCAGGATCACGGGAAGTATCTATATGACAAAAGGGGCAATCGAGTGAATATACGGCACTTTCACTTGACTGGCCCAGGAAAGTCGGTCCTGGAGAGCGGCATTGCCGCGCCCGTGCCGGGCAGAAGCGCCCCGCGGCGATCCTCTGCCGCTTCCGCTCCGGGGCATGCGTCCCCGGGGCCAGTACCCTGTCGATTCACTCGTACGGCCCGCGCCGTACTCCCCACCATGTCAACGCGGCGCTGACAGCCGCGGCAGCAGTCAAGGAAGGCGGTACGTCCGATGAGCGAAACCCCCGATCCCGAGGTGGTCGAGCTGGCGACCAAGGTCTTCGACATGGCCCGGGCCGGCGACACCGGGGCACTGGCCGCGTACATCGACGCCGGCGTCCCCGCGAACCTCACCAACGACCGGGGCGACACGCTGCTGATGCTCGCCGCATACCACGGGCACGCCGAGGCGGTCACCGCCCTCGTCGCCCGCGGCGCCGACCCCGACCGGGCCAACGACCGCGGCCAGACCCCGCTGGCCGGAGCCGTCTTCAAGGGCGTGGACGACGTCGTGGAGGCGCTGCTCACCGCAGGCGCCGACCCGGCCGCCGGCACGCCGTCCGCCCTGGACACGGCCCGGATGTTCGGCAAGACCGAGCTGGTGGAACGCTTCAGTGCCCGCTGAGACGACGGCGGCCGCGCCGAAGGGACTCGTTGCCGCGCGGTCGGCTGACCGGTCCGTCGTAAATGTGGTCGCGGTGGCGAAATGGCTGGGTCATCATGACGTCGCGGGCCCGCTCAGGGCCACCGACGAGAGGCAGAGGAAGATGCTCTACACCAGGCGGAAGACGGCGGTCGGCCGATCATGTCACTGCGCGGCGTAGGGGTGCCCCCGGACACCCCCTCGTGCCCGAGAGGCACGGGGCACTGCACAGTCCCGGTTGCGTCGACAGCTTGATGTGAGGCTTTCTCCCATGTTCGATCCGTTCATAGCGCCGAGCGGAACCCTGCTCGGCCTGTTGCAGAGGGGCCGCGGCGACGGCACGCTCCACGCCCTCGCCGCGCCGCGCCCCGAGGCCCTCGCGGCTCTCAACCACTGCGTCGTGAGCGATCCCCGTCACGACTGGCAGGTGGAGAACCGCTCCCTCTACTACGCCCGTCTCTACCTCGATCTCAACGGCGGCGTCGAGGAGATCGAGCGGCACCTCACCGATCCCGACGACCACGAAGACACCGACGACTCACGCACGGGCCTGGCGCTCTCGGTCCTCGGCCACCTGGCCTCCTACGGGCGCGACGACGCCCTGGCGCTGCTCCGCCGCTACGCGAGGACCGGCGCCAACTGGCCCTGGGCACTCGACGAGCTCGCCCTGCGCGACGACGACGCCCATCTGCGCTCGCTCGCGCTGCCCGTCCTCGCCCGTTTCCCCGCCACCGCGCAGGGCGCGGCCGACCTCGCCGCCGCCGTGCGCGACTCCTTCGAGCCGCGCCCCTGGCGGCTGTGGGCCGACGACCCGCGCGAGGAGGTCGGCGCCCGGATCAGGGCCGCCACGGAACAGGGCTCGTTCGACCGGTGGCAACGCCAGATGCGCCCCGGGGGCCCCCGCCCCGGCTGGAGCGTCCAGGCCGTCTTCGACTGGGCCCAGCAAGCCCTGGAACGCGGCAGCGAACTGCACGTCCCCGCCGCCCGCTGCCTCGCCGCCGTCGCCGGGCCCGAGGACCGGAGCCTGATCGTCGAAGCCGCCCGCAGCGGCCCGGACGGCGCCCGGTGCGCCGCCCTGCACTATCTCGCCGAGGCGGACGACCCCGCCGTCCTCGACCTCATCGAGACGGCCGCCGCCGGCCCCCACCGGACTGTCGCCGACGTGGCCCTCGCCGCCTTCGAGCGGATGACCTGCGACGACGCCGTGGACCGGGCCCGCCGGTGGGCCCGGCGGCCCGACGCCCTGGGCGCCTGTGCCGCAGGGGTCCTCGCCTGTCGCGGCACCGCCCAGGACGCTCCCCAAGTCCTCGGCGAGCTGAGGGAGGCCGTACGGGGCGAAGGCCCCGACGCCCACCGGCTGTGGACCCTCGTCGACGGCGCGGGCCGGCTCGGCATCGCCTGCGCGGCTCCCGTACTGCGCCACGTCTACCGCGAGACGTCGTCCTCCCACCTGAGGGGCAGGGCCGCCCGCGCCCTGGCCGCCACCGACCCGTCCTTCGCGACCGGGTTCGCGGTGGAGTGCCTGTGGGACTGCGAGGAGACCACCCGCGAGGTGGCCGCGCTCCACGCCGAGACCGGAGACGTCCGCGTCGCCGAACGCCTGCGCCGCCTCGCCGCCGACCCGGCAGAGGAGGCCGAGGTCCAGACAGCGGTACGCAGCCGCATCGGACCGGACGCGCCGGCGATGTGACCGCCGCGCCGCCCCTCGCAGGAGCGGGCGCGCCGACGCCGGGCAGGCCGCCGGGCGGCGGGGCGGGGCCGAGGACCGAGCGGCGCGCAGAGGCCGCGGGGGTGGTCGGCGGGCCGAGCGGGCGCCGACGCCGGAGCCCGGCCGGAGGCGGCACGCGCCCGGCCGCCGCCCCGGGTCGCTGCCGCCGCGGAGCGTGCCCCCCCGAGCACGGAATGGCGCCATGACCGGACGCCGGGAGTTCTGGATCGACCGGGGCGGCGCCTTCACCGACGTGGTGGGCCGGCCGTCTCGTCACCCGCGCACTCCTCTCCCACGACCCGGACCGCTACGACGACGCGGCCGTCGCCGGCGTGCGGCTCCTCCTCGGCCTGGGCCCCGGCGGACCGGCGCCCGCCGACTGCCCGGCCCCGGTCGCATAAGCGCCGTTTCGACCGTTGTCAGTTCGAGGACCTAATCTGTCCCACGTGACTTCGCCTGCCAACACGGACAACGCTGCGCCGCAGCTCAGCGCGGGAGCGCGGCCCGCCCTGGGCCCCGCCGCCGACGAGGGGCTCTCGCGGCGGCTGCGCGCGCTCGCCTGCACGGCGCCGCTGCACGATCTCGACGTCCGCAAGGCGAACCTCGCCGGCGAGTACACGGTCTACGCGATGGCGGAGGTCGCCCTCGCGGCGATCGACCACGTCACGCTCAACATGGACTTCGACACCGGGGCCGACCACGACCAGATAGTGGCCAGACTGCTGCCCCGGGTCGGCGCGCAGGCCCCGGAGCGCCCCGTCGCCGAGCACGAGCGGGTAGCCCGCTGGGTCCTGGAGAACCTGATCAACGTCGGCAGCGTCGACCGCGGCTTCCGCGCGGTCTACGGCACGTTCGGCCCCGACGGCGCATACGTCCGCCGGGACTACGACTTCAAACTCATCGAGGAAGTCCCCGGTTACGGCGGCACGGTCTACCTCCGCGCCACCGACGAAGCGGTGAACGTCCTGGTCGGCGCGTTGGACACCGACGTCACCAGTGCCCAGATCGCCGCCGAGGTCAAGCTGGAGGTCCTGATCAGCCGGGGCCGGCTCGCCGACGCCCAGCTCGCCGCAGAACAGGCCCGCTACCGCACCGTGCAGTACGCCGAGACGCTGCGCCGGACCCTGGAGGCCACCCGGCGCAACGTCCGCGCCGTCGACTGGCTCCACACCGTCCCGGACATGATCACCGAGGCCCTCGACCACGTGGCCGACCGCTACCGCCACGAGAACGCGATCCTCACCAACATCCGCAAGGCGCGCGACGAGGCGGAGGAACCCGAGCACAAGCGCCGGGCCGCCGAGCTCGTCGACATCGTCAAGGACTGCATCCGCCGCCACACCCAGCTCCAGTCCCGGCTGCTGGAGGCGGGTCCCCTCTTCCGCGCGGAGCAGGACCGGCAGGCGTTCGCCGCCCCCGCCGCCCACGCGGGTCTCGACCTGTACGGGCAGCTCCTCGCCCCGCTGCTCCCGCTCCCCGTCGAACAGTCCAGCCGGGCCACCGACGCCTTCTTCGCCCACGGCACCGGGCTGCGCACGCCGAGCTCCGTCCGGGTCGGGGACCTGGTCGACATGCTCCTCACCCCGCCGACGGAGCGTGAGCACCTGGGCGCGGAGATGCCCGAGCCCGACCTCATCGCCACCCCGGACGACAGTCGGTTCAGCGAGGAGCAGCTCGCCCGCGCCATGAAGCTGCTCGATCTGGAGCACGACGCTCCGCGCCGCCTCTCCGGGCTCCTCGCCGAGGCCCGCCGTGGCGGCGACCCGGACCTGGCCTACCTGGTCGCGCTGCTCGCCGTCCACGCCGCCAGCCCGCCCGTCGGCACCGCCTACCGCCAGGGCGAGCGCCGCCTGCTGTTCGCGGTCGACGACGGCGCCGAGCTGGACGACCCGGAGTTCGGCGGCGCCGACCTGATCGTCGGCACCGCCCTCCTCGACGCCGCGGGCATGGCCGCCGACCGCAAGGATGCGTCGTGACCGGCCCCTCGGCCCCACAGCCGCCGCCCCCGCGCCCCGGCGTGGCGCCCGCCCAACCGCTCCGTATCCCGGCCCGCCCCACGCGGACCGCCGCACAGCCCCCCACCCGTACCGAGGAGTCCCAGCCGTGAGCGACCACGACGCCGAGCCCGCCGACGCGTGGACGGAGCCCGTCGGCGCGTACGCCGCCGGCCCCCCGCCCCCCGCGCCGGGAGAGCGCTCCGGCCCCGCCGGCCAGGCGTCCGTCACCCCGGCCGACGCCGCCGACGCCGCCCGCCTGGTCTCCTTCGGACTCCAGCCCAAGCTGCTGCCCGCCCGCGACGCCGAGTACGCCGACCTGCTGCGCCGCTACCGCGAGGACAGCCCCTTCGCCCGGCTCGCCGACGCCGTCGCCACCGGGCTCGGCCTCATCGTCCTGGAGGTCTCCCCGCGCGCCGGGATGGCGGTCACCGCGGGCGAGGACTCCGTCTTCGCCGTCCGCATGGGCGACTACGCGCGCCGCGCCTCCACCGACGCCGCCGACCGCTTCCTGCACGGCCTGGCCCACCTGGCCGTCGCTGCCCTCTCCTTCCCCCGGCCCGAGGACCTCGCCGACGACGCCTACATCGGCCGCATCACGGTCAACGGCGTCGACGCCTTCGTACGCCAGGCCTGTCAGCGGCTGGAGCAGCGTGCCGAGGAACAGGGGGAGACCACCGACCCGGCCAGCGACGCGCCCGGCCTCGAAGCGGGCTGGCGGATCTACGCCCGCCGCAGCGCCACCGGCGCCACCAAGGACGCCCGCCGGCTCGCCGGCTCCACGACGGGCATCATCGGCAAGGCCGTCGCCTTCCTCACCGACTCCGGCTTCCTCCAGCGCACCGGTGACGACGCGGGCGGCGCCTACCGCACCACCGCCCGCTACCAGCTCCAGGTCCGCGACATGGCGGGCAGCGCGGCCATGGCCGAGCTACTGGAACTCGGCGTCGTCCCCGTCACCGACGGCTCCGCCACCCTGCTGCCGCCGCCCGACCCCGACAGCATGGAGTTGGCCGCCGACGCCGGCCTGCCCTTCCACTCCTGACCCGCTCGCCCCCACCGCTTCGCCCCCGCTCACCGAACGACGAGAGTCCGCCGCCATGTACGAGTTGTCCCGGGTCCGCCTCTACTCCATCGGGCCTGCCGGTGCGCGCTACGCCGACACCGTCCTCGACCTGCGCGGCGTCGGAGCGCCCGTCCCCGACCCCGCCCCCGCGCAGGCGGAGTTCTTCGAGGACGAACCGGCCGGACCACCCCGCCGCCCCGCCCCCGCCGGAGTCCTCTTCCTGGAGAACGGCGGCGGCAAGTCCGTCCTGCTCAAGCTGATCTTCTCGGTGATGCTCCCGGGCCACCGCAACACCCTGGGCGGCGCCAGCTCCGGCGTGCTGCGCAAGTTCCTCCTCGCCGACGACTGCGGGCACGTCGCCCTGGAATGGCAGCACACCCTCACCGGCGCGTGCGTCGTCGTCGGCAAGGTCAGCGAATGGCGCGGCCGCCAGGTCTCCAACGACCCGCGCAAGTTCGCCGAGGCCTGGTACTCCTTCCGCCCCGGCCCCGGCCTCAGTCTGGACAACCTCCCGGTCGCAGAGACCGCCGCCGTCACACGCCCTTCCGAAGGCGTCTCCGGTGCGCGCGGCAGGCGCCGCACCATGAAGGGCTTCCGCGACGCGCTGATGGACGCGGGCAAGTTCTACCAGCACCTGGACGTGCACTGGGAGGAGGTCCACGACCGCTGGAACGAACACCTGGGCGACCTCGGTCTTGACCCCGAACTCTTCCGCTACCAGCGGGAGATGAACGCGGACGAGGGCGAGGCGGCGGGCCTCTTCGCGGTGAAGAAGGACTCCGACTTCACCGACCTGCTGCTCCGCGCCGTCACCGACACCCGCGACACGGACGGCCTCGCCGACCTGGTCAGCGGCTTCGGCAGCAAGCTGGGCCGCCGCGCAGAGCTGACCGCCGAACGCGACTTCACGGCGGGCTCCGTCGACCTGCTGGGCCGCATCGTCGACGCCACCGAGACCCGCGCCCGTGCCCGCGACGTCCACACCGCCGCCGAACGCCGCACGCGCACCCTCGCCCGCCGCCTCTCCGCCCGCGCCGCCGAGGAACGAGGGCGCACCGCGGAGCTGGCCGGACGCGTCACCGCCGCCGCGTACACCGTCACCGAGGCCGACGCCACCCGGGGCAGCCGCGCCCTGATCGCCGCCGAACTCGCCTACCGGCACGCCTCGCTGGCCCTGACCGCCGCCGAGAAGAGCGCCGCCGCCGGCCGCAGGGAACTGGTCGAGGCCCGTACCCTGCACGCCGCCTGGCAGGCCGCCGAGGCGGTCCTGCGCCACCGTGCCGCCGCCGACCGCTGCGCCAGGGTCGCCGTCGCCATCCGCGAGGCCGAACGCGACGCCGCCCCGGCCCTCGCCGCCCGCAGCGACGCCGCCGTCGATCTCGTCCGGGCCCTGCACACCGCCGCCGAGGAGGGCGAGCGCGTCGCCAACGAGGAGGAGGAGCGCTCCGCCACCCTCCAGGCCACCGGCGAACGCGCCCACCACGACGCCACGGTCGCCGCCACAGAGGCGCAGCGCGCCCGGAGCGAGACCGGTCACCTGCGCCAGCGCCTCGCAGAGGTGGAACAGGAGACCGCAGAAGCGGTCCGGGCGGGCTGGCTCGACGACACCGCGCCCGACGCCGACCCCGCTCGCGCCGCCCTCGCCGCCAGCGACGCGGAGCAGTCCGCCGTCGCCGCCTGGGACACCGCCCGCGACGCCGCCCGGACCGCCGCCGACGCAGCCCGGGAGGCCGCCGCCGCCGAGAGCCGCGCCGAACTGGCCGCGGCCCGTGCCGCCGACGGCGCCAAGGCGGCGGAGCAGTCCTACGAGGACGAGCTGCGGGCCGCCGCCTCCATCGCCGCCGAACCCCGCCTGGCGGACCTGCTCGGTCTGCCCTCCGGCCCTGGAGTCCCGCACCCCCGCAAGGGGGCTGCCGACGAGGCGCCGACCGACCGGACGAGCATGCCCCGCACCGGCCCCCGGGGCGACGACGGCACCGCGACCGGGCCCGCCCCCGACCGCGCCGTCGCCCTGGCCGACCAGCGCGGCCCCGCCCCGCAGCCTCTGACCGCCGAGGAGTTCGACCGCAGCGCGGACGAGCTGCGGGACCTCCTCGACCAGTCCGTCACCGCCGCGGAACGCCGCCTCTTCGACCTGCGCACCGCCGCCGCCGACGACGCCCGCATCCTCGGCGCGCTCGGCGAGGGCGGGCTGCTGCCCCCGGGCCCCGACGTGCTGGCCACCGTGGAGTATCTGGGCGAGCAGGGCATCCCCGCCCTCCCCGGCTGGCGCTACCTCGCCCAGGCCGTCGACCCGGCCGACCACGCCGCGGTCCTCTCCGCCCGCCCCGAACTCGTCGACGGCGTCGTCATCACCGACCCCGACGCCCACGCCCGCGCACGCGAGGTCCTCGGCGGCGCGGCGCTGCTGCCCCGCTCCGCCGTCGCCGTCGGCACCGCCGCCGCCCTCCTGGCCCCCGTCCCCGGCACCGGCATCGACCTCCAGACCGACGGCGTCTTCCTCGTCCCGCCGAACCCGGCCATGCACGACGAGCACGCCGCTGACGAGGAACGCCACGCCCTGCGCAGCCGCGCCGTCGCCCGCGACGAGGACATCCGCGCGCTCGCCGCCCGGCTCTCCGGAGACCGCGCCCTCGCCGCCCGCATCGGTTCCTGGCGCGCCGACTGCCCGCCCGGAGCGCTCGCGGAACTGGCCGAGTCCGCCGCCGTCGCCCGCACCGCCGCCGAGAGCGCGGAAGCCGCCCTGGCCGAGGCCCGTACGGTCCGCGCCGAGGCCGACGAGACCGCCGCCGACACGGCGCGGGTCCGCGACGAGCGCCAGGAGGCCGCCCAGCGGGCCCGCCGTGCCGCCGACGCCCTGGCCGGGCTCGCCCACCGGCTGCGGGAAAGGGCCGGCTGGCAGGCCCGGCTGCGCGAACTGGTCGACGAGGCCGCCGAGTCCGAGGCCCGCGCCGCCGTCTGCCTCGACCTCGCCCGCGCCGCCGACGAGGACCGCAGGGCCGCCCAGCGCGCCGCGGACGACGCCCGCCGCACCGCCCGCGCCCTGCGGGCCGAGCGTGCCGAGATCGCCGGAGTCCCCGAGGCCCTCCCGGAGTCCGACGAGACCCGGGCCCGCGCCGCTCTGCCCGCCCTGCGCGAGGCGTACCGAGCCGCGTCCCAGCTGTACGAGAAGGTCGGCGTCGGCGCCGACCTCCGTGCCGAGCAGGCGCGCGCGGAGAGCGACGAGAGCGCCGCCCGCGCCGAGCTCGACCGGCTCACCAACAAGGTCCGCGTCCGCGCCGCCCAGCTCCTGGAAGGCACCGACGGAGCGGACGGCCCCTCCCGGCAAGCGGCCGTGGCCCGCGCCGAGGCGCACGTCCAGCTCCTGGAGACCCGCGCCTCCACCGCCAGCGAGCACCTGGGCCGGCTCCGCGGCGAGGCCGAGCGGCTCGCCCCCGACGACGACCGGCCGCACCACACCGAACTGCCTGACGAGCAGGTCCCGGCCGACGCCGAGCAGGCCCAGGCCCTGCTGCGCACCGCCACCGCGGAGCTGGCCGACGCCACCGCCGCCCTGGACACCGCCCGCGCCGCACACAGCGAGCTGCTGCACGCCCACCGCACCGCAGAGGACTCCGCGGGCGGTTTCGAGGAGACCGCGGCGCTCTTGCGGGACCTGCTCCGCGACCACGGGACGGAGGACGGCTCGCCGACCCCGGACCCCTACCCCGGCACCCTGGAGGAGGCCCGGCACTCCGCCGCCGAGGCCCGGCGCTCCCTGCGCGGCTGCAACGCGGACCTCTCGGCCGCCGAGAGCTCCGTCCGGGAGGCGAGCGACGTGCTCGTTCGGCACGCCAACTCCACCCGCTACGAGCAGGTCCGCACCCCGGCACGCCAGCAGATCCGCGAGCTGCCCGCCTCCGCGCTGCCCGAGCACGCCAAGAAGTGGGCCGACGCCTTCGCCCCCCGGCTGCGCGTTCTGACCGACGAGCTGGTGCAGCTGGAGCGCAACCGCGACTCGATCGTCGACCGGCTGCGCGGGCTGGTCGAGTCGGCGCTCGCCACGCTGCGCTCCGCCCAGCGGCTGTCCCGGCTTCCCGAAGGACTGGGGGAGTGGTCGGGGCAGGAGTTCCTGCGCATCCGCTTCGAGGAGCCCGACCAGGCCACGCTCACCGAACGGCTCGGCGATGTCATCGACGAGGCGACGCACGCCGCCCTCAAGAAGAACGGCGACCTGCGCCGCGACGGCATGTCGCTGCTGCTCCGGGGGGTCGAGGCGGCGTTGCGCCCCAAGGGCATCGCCGTGGAGATCCTCAAGCCGGACGCCGTGCTCCGCGCCGAGCGGGTTCCGGTCGGACAGATGGGCGACGTCTTCTCCGGCGGCCAACTGCTCACCGCGGCCATCGCCCTCTACTGCACGATGGCCGCGCTGCGCAGCAACGACCGGGGCCGCGACCGCCACCGGCACGCGGGCACCCTGTTCCTCGACAACCCGATCGGCCGCGCCAACGCCACGTATCTGCTGGAGCTCCAGCGGGCCGTGTCGGACGCGCTGGGCGTGCAGCTGCTCTACACGACCGGCCTGTTCGACACGACCGCGCTCGCCGAGTTCCCCCTGGTCATCCGCCTGCGCAATGACGCCGACCTCAGGGCCGGGCTGAAGTACATCAGCGTGGAGGAACATCTGCGCCCCGGCCTGCCGCAGCAGGACCCGGAGGGGGAGACGGTGCACGGCGAGATCACGGCGACCCGCATGTTCAAGCGCAGCGAGCAGACCGTCGCCCAGGCCCAGGCCCACGCCCGGACACAGGCCCGGGACCAGGCCGAGGCCCGGGATCAGGCCGAGGCCCGGGACCAGGCCCAAGGCCAGGCCAGGCGACAGGCGGACGCCAGGGCGCAGGCACAGACACAGGACCGAGCCACCCACCAGTCCTGAGCCCTGGCGCCGGGACGAGGCACGGACAGGAGGGGGCCGCCGAGGCCACAGAGCACGACCGGCCCCCCGAAGGCCCGGCAGGCCATCAGGTCTCTCCTCCGGGCCGGGAGCAGCCGGTGGGCCCACGCCCGTCCCGGCTGCCACCGGCTGCTCCTACCGTGGCCGGCTCCGGCCCGCAGGGGGAGGACCGGCCCGGCGGACCGTGCCCTCAGGCGCGGGAGAGGCCGCCGGTGCTACGGCGGCCCCGTATGCCACCGCTCGTGCCGTCCCGCTCGGCCGCCCGTACGGCCCTCCGGGACCGTCGTCGCTCACGGCGTATCTGCCGGGCCGTGCTGCTCGGCACGGACACCACGCCGTTGCGCTGGTTCCACACCTGCCGGGTCACCCACACGTCCAGCACCGCCCAGGTGGCGACCACCGTGCTGGCGACGCTGCTGAGCACCATCGGGAACGCCAGCCATGACCCCGTCAACGTGCTGAGAAAGGCGACCATCGCCTGGATGATCGTCAGCGACATGATGAGAACCGCGCGTACGGCAGCCGTCCGCACCGCGTCCGGCATGCGCCGCCTCGTGGCCGGCTCCTCCACCCACAACTGCCGCGGCGCCTCTGCCTCGCTCGCGGCGTCCGCACCCGCGGTCGCCGGAAATCCGGCGCTGCCGCGCTCCTTCGTGCTCAAGGCCCTTCAACTCCCCACCACTGTCCGTCTTCAGGGTGGCTGCCCGGCTTGTGCCGTTGCTACGCCGGCGGATCACATGCTCCTGCCGCGCACGCCCCCGCAGCGCGTCTACCCCGTACATATGGACGAACCACTCGTCCCGAAGATTCCCCTGGAAAGTACCGCAGAGTGCAGAAAGGCGTGAGAGCGAAGAAATCAAGCCAACTGGTACGTGCTGGTACTGCCGGTCCCCGTCGTGCTCCTCAGCCGCTTTCGCGAACATCATCTCCGGGAATACCGGGACAACTCACGATCAAGCCGTGGGATGACGGCTGGAAATCATCCGGACGTGCCTTCGAGTTGTCTCTGTGTCAGTAGTAGGCTCGCGCCGTTTATTGACGGAGGACGGACCCTCGCCCGCGCTGTTCCGATGCGCGCCGGTGCACCCGCCGTGTGCGCCGGGAGCGGAGCCGGGGGACGGCCGGGAGACGACCACCCCCCGCGGTGCGGGGGCGATCTGTCTGGGGGAGGCCATGCGCTTTCGCGGGAAGTCCATCCGCAGGAAGATCGTGGCGTTGCTGTTGGTGCCGCTCGTCTCCCTCACCGGTCTCTGGGTTTTCGCCACCTACATCACCGGTCGCCAGGCGAGCGAGCTGATGGACGCCGGAGCCATCGTAGAGAAGGTCGTCCAGCCCCTGGAGGACACCGTGCGTGCCGTCCAGGCCGAGCGACGGCAGACCCTGGTCTTCCTGGCCGACCCCCGGGCGTCCGACGCGCTCCCCGGCCTCCTCGGCCAGCGCGCCGCCACCGACCGGGTCGTGACCGAGGTCAGGGAGAACGCCCGGCAGCGGGACGTCAGGGACGCGCTGAGCACCGAGGGCCGCAGCCGCCTGGACGCGATCCTGAGCGCCGTGGACGGACTGGAGGCCCTGCGCGCCTCCGTCGAGGGGCGCACCATCAGCCGGGCGAAGGCCCAGGCCTTCTACAACGGCCTCGTCGACCCCGCGTACCGCTTCCTCAACGGACTCCACACCCTGCAGAACGTCTCGATGGACAAGCAGATGCGGGCCCTTGCCGGGATATCCCGGGCCAGGGAGATGCTGGCGCGCGAGGACGCGCTGATCGCTTCGGGTCTCGTCGCAGGCCGGTTCACCTCCTCCGAGATCCGCCGGATATCCGGCCTGGTGGCCCAGCGGGAACTGCTCTACGAAGTCAGCCTGGAGAACCTCCCCGCGTACGAGCGCCGAAACGTCGAGCGGTTCTGGGAAAGCCCTGACGCCGCACCGCTGCGCGCCGCCGAGGACGCGCTGATCGCCGCGGGGCCGACGGAGCGCCCCGGCCCCGTCGACGCCGACCGGTGGGAGGAGGCGGCCGGGCCCGTCCTCGACCGGCTGGCGGATGACTCCAAGGAGATGGGCAGCCGCTTCCAGGACCGCGCAGAACCGGCCGGCTACCGGGTGCTCGTCCAGGCCGGGATCGCCGGCATCCTCGGATTCCTGGCCCTGATCGTCTCGGTCTTCGTCTCCGTGCGCATCGGCCGTGAGCTCATCCGCGACCTCTCGCGGCTGCGCAAGGACGCCCACGAGGTCTCCGGCATCCGGCTGCCCAGCGTGATGCGCCGACTGGCCGCGGGCGAGCAGGTGGACGTCGAGACCGAGGCCCCGCACCTCAGTTACGAAGCCGACGAGATCGGCCAGGTCGGCCAGGCGCTCAACACCCTGCAGCGGGCCGCCGTCGAGGCCGCGGTCAAGCAGGCCGACATGCGCCGCGGAGTCTCCGAGGTCTTCGTCAACCTGGCCCGCCGCAACCAGGTCCTCCTGCACCGTCAGCTGACACTGCTGGACGCGATGGAGCGCCGCACGGAGGACGGTGACGAGCTGGCCGACCTCTTCCGCCTCGACCACCTCACCACCCGCATGCGGCGGCACGCCGAGGGGCTCGTGATCCTCTCCGGCGCCGCCCCCTCCCGGCAGTGGCGCAAGCCCATCCAGCTGATGGACGTGGTGCGGGCGGCCGTCGCCGAGGTCGAGGCCTACGAACGCATCGAGGTCCGACGCCTGGCGCGCGTCGGGGTGGGCGGCCCGGCGGTGGCCGACCTCACCCACCTGATCGCCGAACTCCTGGAGAACGCGACCGTCTTCTCGCCGCCGCACACCGCCGTCCAGGTGCACGGTGAACGCGTTTCCAACGGATTCACGCTGGAAATCCATGACCGGGGCCTCGGCATGGCGCCCGAAGTCCTCCTCGACGCCAACCTGCGGCTCGCGGAGACTCCCGACTTCGAACTCTCCGACACCGACCGGCTGGGCCTTTTCGTGGTCAGCCGGCTCGCCCAGCGGCAGAACGTGCGGGTCTCCCTGCAGACATCGCCGTACGGAGGGACCACGGCGGTGGTGTTCATCCCCGCGGCCCTGCTCACCGACGCCCCCGACACCCACGGCACCGGCTTCCGGCTGGACCGCCGGGCCGAGCGGGCGATCGGCGGCGAGAGCGCCCAGGGCTCGGGCGGCGGCACGGCGTCCGGCGGTGCACGCCGAGTCAACGGGAGGTCCACCGTCCTCGCCCCGGTCCCCACCGCGCACAGCACGGCGGACGCACTCGACGGCCCCGTGGAACTGGAAGCAGGGTCCGGCCCTCTGGGCTTCACCGCAGACCCGCTGGACCGCACCCTGAATCCCGTACTCGACGGCGTCCTCGGCCTTGAGGGCGCCGGGAGCGGGAGCGGCGGCATCCTCCGCGCCCGCGACCAGCGCCGCGACGCCGGCCGGGGCGGACACGGCGGCGCCGACCGGGACGACCGCGAGGGCGCCGACCGGGGCAGCGGCCCCGGCGGCCCGCGCCGGGACGGCGCCCGCGAGCGGCGCCGACCGGCCGAGGAGCACGGAGACGAACCCACGGCGGACATCCGCCCCATGCGGCCCGCCGGGCCCGCACCCCTGCCCCGCCGCACTCCGCCGGCCCTGGTCTCCGACCGGGGCCGCCGGGCGGAGGACGACCCCCGGGACGCCACCTCGGCCGCCTGGCCCGCGCCCGCTGCCCGCACGCCGACCGGCCCGGTCGCGCACACCGGTTCCGCCGACGCGTCATGGACCGCCCGCGCCGCACACCGGCCCGCACCGGGCCGCGCCGCGGAGGAAGCACCGCCCGCCCCGGCCCCGCCCCGCACCGCTGAGGCGCCCCACGACACCGGCGTACCACAGGGCCCGGCCCCGTCGGCCGGTGCGCGCCGCGAAGGCTCCGGGCGGCCCGAGGGCGCGCGGGCCCCGGACACCGTTGGCGGCCTGCCCCGGCGCGTACGGCAGGCCAGCCTCGCCCCCCAGCTCCGAGAGGAGTCCGCGGACCGCACCGCCCACCGGCCGCCGCCGGAAACCGCCGACGACGTCGAGCGCGACGCGGACGAGGTACGCGACCGCATGGCCTCACTCCAGCGCGGCTGGCAGCGGGGCCGACGGGAGAACGCCGAGCTCGCACAGAACACCGAGGCCGCAGCCGACCCCGGTGGACCAGCACCAGGAACCACTCCGGGAGGGGACGGCCGATGACCGCACCGAACGCCGCATCACACACCGCCGCACGCCAGGGCTCGGGCGAACTGAACTGGCTGCTCGACGAGCTCGTCCAGCGCGTCGCCAGCATCCGCAAGGCCCTGGTGCTCTCCAGCGACGGGCTCGCCACCGGCGCTTCGCAGGACCTGTCCCGGGAGGACGGCGAGCACCTGGCGGCCGTCGCCTCAGGGTTCCACAGCCTCGCCAAGGGCGTGGGCCGCCACTTCGACGCGGGCAAGGTGCGCCAGACCGTGGTCGAGCTGGACGGGGCGTTCCTCTTCGTCACCGCCGCCGGCGACGGAAGCTGTCTCGCCGTCCTGGCCGACGCCGATTCCGACGTGGGCCAGGTGGCGTACGAGATGACGCTGATGGTCAAGCGCGTGGGGGCCCATCTGGCCAACGCCCCACGGACGACCGGTCGGCCCGCCGGAGGATGAGGGGCGCACATGAGCGCTGACTCGCCCCGGGGAGCACGCCCCGGGTCCTCTGACGGCCCCCGCGACCCACAGTCCTGGCGGTGGTACGACGCCGAGGCGGGACCGGTGGTCCGCCCGTACGCGATGACCCGGGGGCGCACTGCCAGCGCCTCCCGGCATCGCCTCGACCTGATCGCGCTCGTCGTGCCGGAACCGGCCGCCGACGATCCCGGCCGGAACCGGACGCTCGCCCCCGAACACGTGCGTATCGTCGAACTCTGCAACGACGTGCCCCAGTCGATCGCCGAGCTGGCCTCCGAACTCGATCTCCCGGTAGGGGTGGTCCGGGTCCTGGTCGGCGATCTCGTCGAGGACGAACTGGTGCATGTCACCCGCCCCGTTCCGCCGGCCGAGCTGCCGGACGTGAACATCCTCCGCGAGGTGATCAATGGCCTTCGGGCGCTCTAGCCGCAGAAGGCGGACCGTCGAGCCCGTCACTCTGAAAATCCTTGTGGCGGGCGGGTTCGGCGTGGGCAAGACCACCGCCGTCGGCGCGGTCAGCGAGATCCGCCCGCTGCGGACAGAGGAGCGGCTGACGGAGGCGGGCCGGCCGGTCGACGACCTGGCTGGGGTCGAGGGCAAGACCACCACCACCGTCGCCATGGACTTCGGCCGGATCACGCTCCGCGAGGACCTGGTCCTGTACCTGTTCGGCACGCCGGGCCAGGACCGCTTCTGGTTCCTGTGGGACGAACTGGCCCAAGGCGCGCTGGGGGCGGTCGTCCTGGCCGACACCCGGCGGCTGGAGGAGTGCTTCGCGGCGGTCGACTACTTCGAGCGCCGCCGGATTCCGTTCACCGTGGCCGTCAACTGCTTCGAGGGGGCCGGCCGGTTCCCCGCGGGCACCGTGCGGGCGGCCCTCGACCTCGACCCCGAAGTGCCGGTGCTGGCCTGCGACGCGCGCGACCGGTCCTCGGTGCGGGACGTCCTGGTACAGGTGGTCGAGCACGCCCTCGACCGCGCGGCGCGGCCCCGTCGGCCCGTGGCCACCTGACACCGGCACGCGTACGGCCCGTACCCCCGCCGACAGGGGTACGGGCCGTACGTCGACCGGCGGGCCGGGCTGCGAGTGCTCTGCGTGGATGACGCTCCGTCAACCCCTCGGCGAAGAGGAGTGGGGGAGAGACCGGGCACGGGCGGGCCGTCGCGTCGCGCCTCCGCCCCACGCCAGGAGGGCGGAGGCGTATGCCGACGTCAACGGGCGCCCGGCAGCCGGAAGGCCTCCCGTGCCGCCTCAGCGGTCGCCGGCCCGCCAGGCCGCCGCGATCCGCGCCAGCTCCGCGTCCCGGCCCGCGAGCATCATCCGGATCATCCGCGCGTCCCCGCGCAGCGACCACGCCGGATGCCCGAACGTGGCCGGGTTGTTCTTCTCGATCAGGAAGTGCGCGGGCCAGGCCGTGCCGTACCCGATCAGCGGCAGGGCCGCCAGAGCGCGCTTGCGGCCTCGCGCCAGCCCGTAGGCCGTGACGGCGAGACCGGTCAGCGTGCCGGTCAGATGAATCCAGCGGGTGGCCGCGCGGGAGTGCATCGCGACGTAGTACGGCCAGAATTCCTCGTACGTGTCGAACGTCTGCTGTGACATACGGGCACCGTAGCCGCCCGGTTCGCAACCGAACACGCCCGCTCCGCGTCCGAAAGGGAGAACGGTCGGCCGGAGCCCACGGGGGTGGTCCCGGTCGCCCGTTCGCCGTCCCGGCCCGCGTTCAGCGCCCGGCCACCGAACGGCGGTGCACCGGGAAGTCGAAGTACGTTTCCGGGAACGGCTCCGACCGGAACGTGAAGTGCCACCATTCCTCCGGCAGGTTCACGAAGCCCACCTCGGTCAGCGTCCGCTTCAGGAGTTGTCGGTTGGCGCGCTGCTCCCCCTGAATCCGCGGGTCGTCCGTGTGCGACAGGGTGTCGAAACAGTCGTAACCCGTGCCCATGTCCACCGAGTTGTCGGGGAACCGCTCACCCACCGGAGCGAAGCAGGGCGTCAGCCTCTCGCCCGGAAGATACGGCCTGGTGGGCGCGGCGGGGAGCCTGACCAGGGTCAGGTCCACCGTGCTGCCCCTGCTGTGCCCGGACCTCTCCGCGATGTAACCGTCCTCGAACAGCCGGGACTTGTCGACCCGCGGATAGAACTCCCCCTTCATGGACCGGTCGTCCGGGTTCCTCGCCCACCGCACGAAGTGGTCCACCGCGCGCTGCGGCCGGTAGCAGTCGTACACCTTGAGCGCATAGCCCTGGCGCAGCAGCTGCTTCTGTGCCAGATGCAGCGCACGGGCGGCAGGCCGGGTCAGCAGGCAGGTGGGCTGCCGGTACCCCTCCACCGGCACGCCCAGGAACGTGTGCGCCGTGGTGTACCGCATCTCCTGGATGACCGTCGGACTCACCGAGCGCAGCGCCACGAACTCCTCGGGCGCTTTGGGCTCGGGCCGCGCGTGCGCGGCGGGGGTCGGCACGGTGACGGCGAGGAGGGTGGCGGCCGTGGCGGCCAGGGTGCGGAGAGCCGTACGCATTCCTGTCATGGGCACACCGTCTATCAGCTTCGCGGCCCACGGGAAAGGACGAGCCGCTAGAGTCCGCCCGTGTCAGAACCCGGCGACAGGCCCTCCCCGACCACTCCGCAGCCGCCCCGGCCCCCGCGGGACACGCACTGCGGCGCGTGCGGAGCCCCCTACACCGGGCTTCCGTCCCCCGACGCCTGGCCCCGCGTCTGCGCCCGCTGTAAAACCACCGCCTACCGCAACCCCCTTCCTGTCGCGGTGGCCCTGCTCCCCGTCACCGGCCCGAACTCCACCGGCCTCGTCGTCATCACCCGCACCATCGAGCCGCAGCGGGGCGGGACGGCCCTGCCTGGCGGCTTCATCGACCACGCCGAGGACTGGCGGCACGCCGTCGTGCGCGAACTGCGCGAGGAGACCCGCATCGAGGCCGCCGCACAGGACGTCCGCCTCGCCGACGTCCTCAGCAGCGCCGGCGGCCACCTGCTGGTCTTCGGTCTCCTCCCGGCACGGCCGCGGGCGAGCCTGCCGCCCTCAACCCCGACCGACGAGACGTCCGGCTACGCGATCCTGTCCGACCCGCGCCCTCTGGCCTTCCCCCTGCACACCGAAGCAGCGGACGCCTGGTTCGCCGGGCGCTACGGCTGAACGCACTCCGGCCTTCGCGCGAACCCGGCCGCGACCTCCCCGACGCCCCTATCCCGCCGCCCCCATGCCCCGCACCCGCACCACCGAGCCCACGACACCCTCCCCGCCGTCCCGCTCCACCACCACGCGGCCGCCCTGCCACCGCGTCACATACCGCTCGACCTCCGCCCCCGCCCACCCGTCGCCCGGGTCCCGCACCACGACCCCGCCCCCGCCGCGCCCCGGCGACGGCGCCCATACCTCCAGCTCGCAGCCGCCGTCCGCGCCGCGTACCGGAACCACCGCACCGGCCCTGGCCAGCACCGGGACCCGGGACAACGGCGCGTCGACCACGGCCTGCCCCGGCCCCTCGTACACGCGGCCGGTCTCCGTGTCGTACCACCGCCCGCGCGGCAGCCGCACCGCCCGCCGCCGCACGCCGGGTCCCAGCACGGGAGCCACCAGCAGCGCGTCACCCAGCAGGAAGGCGTCCTCGCACCCCCGCAGGGCCCGGTCACCCGACGCCCCCCACCACAGCGGCCGCACGAAGGGCGCCCCCGTCAGTCGCGCCACCTGCGCCAGCGTCACGAAGTACGGGTGCAGCCGCTCCCGCTCCAGCAGCGCCGCACGCGCCCCCTCCAAGACCTCGGGCCCGAACTCCCACGGCTCCCGCGGCCCCGCCCCGGCCGCCGCCCCCGTCCGGAACACCGGCAGGTACGCCCCCAACTGGAACCACCGCAGATACAGCTCAGGCGACAGATCCCCGCCGGACCCGCCCACATCAGGCCCCGCGTACGGCACCCCGCACAGCCCCAGACCCACAACCTGCGCCAGCGCCGCCCGCAGCCCCGACCAGTCCGAGGGCGCCGCACCGGACCCGGCGCCCCCGTACCTCTGCATCCCCGCCCACCCAGACCGCGAGAGGAGGAACGGCCGCTCCTGCGGACGCAGCCGGAGCAGCCCCTCATAGCCGGCCCGCGCCATCGTCAGCCCGTACACGTTGTGCGCCTCGCGGTGATCACCGCCGCGGCCCTCCAGAACGTGCCGGGCGGAACGCGGCAGGGACGGGTCCCCGAACGCCGCGAAGGAAACCGGCTCGTTCATGTCGTGCCAGACACCCGAGAATCCCTGCGCACGTCGCTCTTCGTACAAAGATCCCCACCAATCCCGCACAAGCGGATCAGTGAAATCCGGATATACGCTCGCCCCCGGCGACGCCTCGCCGACCACCGTCCGGCCCCTGGCCTCCCGGACGAACGCACCACGCTCCCCGAGCGCCATGCCCTCGTCGAACACCGCGCAGCCCGGCTCCGCCGCGACCGCCGGACCGACGGCCGACACCAGCCGCACGCCGTCCTCCCGCAGCTCCTTCGCGAGCACCGGCAGCCCGGGGAACCGCTCGCCATCGACCGTGAACACCCGGCACTCGTCGTAGTGCCCGACGTCCAGATGCAGGGCCGACAACGGCAGTCCCCGCTCCCGGTACCCGGCGACGGTCCGCCGTACCTCCCGCTCACCGCCGGCGCCCGACCGGACGTGCTGCGGCCCCAGCGCCCACGACGGCGGCAGCGCCGGAGCCCCCGTCAACGCCGTCCACCCCTGCAGCACCCGGGCAGGCGTCCCGGTCACCACCCAGCAGCGCAGCGGTCCGCCCTCCATCCGCAGCTCGCACGTCCCCGGCCGGTCGTGCCCCGACCCGGCGCCCTCCTCGCCCTCCCGGAGCACGGCCCGCCCCGCCCAGGTGTTGTCGTGGAACGCCAGATGCGTTCCCGCGTCCGACACCACCACCTGTACCGGCATCGTCAGCTGCGCCGACTCCTCGCCCCGACCGGAACGAGCGCCCGGCCCGGTGTTCCAGAGCCCGTACACCCCGTCCCGCAAGCGGGGCCCCGACCCCCGCCCGCCCAGCCCGAAGAAGCGTGCGTCCGCCGGCACCTCCGACCGCTGCACCCACCGCACCGGCCCCCCGCCGGCCGGCTCCCACCAGCGCGGCGGAAGCTCACGCCGCAGCAGCACCCCGCCCGGCGTCCGCAGCTCCACCGCACCGGTACGCGACACCACCACCGTCAGCCGCTCCGAGACCACCTGCCAGCCGCCGTCCTTGTCCGGCTCCAGCACCGCCCGCGGGTCAGGAGCGGGCGCCTCGCCCGGCACGGCGTACGACGGCAGCGGCTCCGCCCCGTCCCACGCCCAGAACACCGCCCCGCCCACCGACACCCGTACCAGCAGCTCCGACCGGGCGAACCGCACCACACCGCCCCCCGGCCCCGGTTCCGCACCCGTCAGCGCACCGGGCACCCGCGCCCGCTCCGCACCGCGCGCCGACAGCGCACGCGCGTCCGCGGACCGGCGCCGCCAGGCCGAGCGCACCGTGCGCAGCCCCCGGACCGAACCGACCAACCTCACCCGACGCACCAGGTCACGACCGTCCATGGCGCACACCCTGCCACCCGCCCGGCCCGCAGAACCTTCCGTTCAACTCCCGTTCACCCACGCCGGGCCCCGAGGGCCTGCGGGCCGAGACGCGGAGCCCGAGGCACCCGGCGTACGCGGTCGCCGAGCCACCCCGGCACGCGCCCCTCCGCACCACGAGCGAGCCACGCCAGTACGGACCGCCCCGCGACAGCCGGCCTCCGGGCCGCGTTCGGCCGCCGCGACGCCGACAGCGCAGGGGCCGCCCTGGTGCCGAAGACGATCACATGGCATCGTCCGTATCAGCCGCTCACGCGCACACCCCAGCCCGTGCGCGCCCGAAACGCCCACCCCGCGTACCCGTAGAGCCAGGGAGCCGCCCCATGACCTCCGCCCCGCACGACGCCCCGCTCTGGCAGCCCGGCCCCGACCGCATCGAGGCCGCGGCGGTGACCCGCTTCCAGAACTGGGCCGCGGCCCGGTACGGAGCCCCGGCCGAGGGCGGGTACGCCGCCCTGCACCGCTGGTCCGTCGAAGAGCTCGACACCTTCTGGCAGGCCGTCGCCGACTGGTTCGACATCCGCTTCTCCACCCCGTACGAACGCGTCCTCGGCAACCGCGCGATGCCCGGCGCCACCTGGTTCCCCGGCGCTTTTCTCAACTACGCGGAGCACGCGCTGCGCACCGCACAGGACCCGGGCCGCGCGGACGCCCCCGCCCTGCTGTACGTCGACGAGACCCACACCCAGGCCGCCGTCAGCTGGGCCGAACTCCGTCGCCAGGTCGGCGCGCTGGCCGCCGAACTCCGGGCGCTGGGCGTCACCCCCGGCGACCGGGTGAGCGGCTACCTCCCCAACATCCCGCAGGCGGTCATCGCCTTCCTCGCCACCGCGGCCGTCGGCGGCGTCTGGACCTCCTGCGCCCCCGACTTCGGCGCCCGCAGCGTGCTCGACCGCTTCCAGCAGATCGAGCCCGTCGTCCTGTTCACCGTCGACGGCTACCGCTACGGCGGCAAGGAACACGACCGCACGGACACCGTGGCCGAGCTGCGCCGGGAGCTGCCCACCCTGCGCGCCGTCGTCCACATCCCCCTGCTCGGCACCGACGCCCCCGAAGGCGCCCTCGCCTGGGCCGCCCTCACCTCCGCCGACACCGAGCCGGTCTTCGAGCAGGTCCCCTTCGAGCACCCGCTGTGGGTCCTGTACTCCTCCGGCACCACCGGCCTGCCCAAGGCCATCGTCCAGTCCCAGGGCGGCATCCTGCTGGAGCACTTCAAGCAGATCGGCCTCCACTGCGACCTCGGACCCGAGGACCGCTTCTTCTGGTACACCTCCACCGGCTGGATGATGTGGAACTTCCTCGTCTCCGGCCTCCTCACCGGCGCCACCGTCGTCCTGTACGACGGCAGCCCCGGCCACCCCGACGTCAGCGCCCAGTGGCGGGTCGCCGAACAGACCGGGGCCACCCTCTTCGGCACCTCCGCCGCGTACGTCATGGCCTGCCGGAAGGCGGGCGTCCACCCCGGCCACGACTTCGACCTCTCCCGCGTCCAGTGCGTCGCCACCACCGGCTCCCCGCTGCCGCCCGACGGATTTCGCTGGCTCCACGACGAAGTCGCGGAAGACCTGTGGATCGCCTCCGTCAGCGGCGGCACCGACGTCTGCAGCTGCTTCGCCGGAGCCGTCCCCACCCTGCCCGTGCACATCGGTGAGCTCCAGGCGCCCTCCCTGGGCACCGACCTCCAGTCCTGGGACCCGGCGGGCGAACCCCTCGTCGGAGCGGTGGGTGAACTCGTCGTCACCAACCCCCTGCCCTCGATGCCCCTCCGCTTCTGGAACGACCCCGACGGCAGCCGCTACCACGACAGCTACTTCGACGTGTACCCCGGCGTCTGGCGGCACGGGGACTGGATCACCCTCACCGAGCGCGGATCGGTCGTCATCCACGGCCGCTCCGACTCCACCCTCAACCGCCAGGGCGTCCGCATGGGGTCCGCCGACATCTACGAGGCGGTCGAACGGCTCCCCGAGATCCGTGAATCGCTCGTCATCGGACTCGAAGAGCCCGACGGCGGCTACTGGATGCCGCTCTTCGTCCACCTCGCCGAGGGCGCGGCCCTCGACGACGACCTGCGCGCCGCCATCAAGCGGACCATCCGGGAGAACCTCTCCCCGCGCCACGTGCCGGATGAGGTCATCGAGGTCCCCGGCATCCCCCACACCCTCACCGGCAAGCGCATCGAGGTCCCGATCAAGCGCCTGCTCCAGGGAACAGAGCTGGCCAAGGCGGTCAACCCGGGCTCCGTCGACGACGTCGACCTGCTCCACTTCTACGCCGAGCTGGCCAGGACCCGCCGCTGAGAGACCGCTTGTCAGTCCCCCTGATTACTCTGAGTGAGCAAGCATTCACCGTGTACAGGGGGACCTATGGCGCACACCGACCACACCCGGCAGGGCCCCACCCGGGGCGACCGGCCCGAGACCTCCATGCGACGCACCCTGCGCCGCGAAGCACCGAGCACCGTCGGCCTGCTCGTCGACGCCCAGGACTTCGCGGCCATGCGCCGCTATCGCACCTTCCCCTTCGACGACCACACCGTCTATCTCCAGCAGGTCGAGGGCCTGCTGGAAGCGCTCGCCGCCCAGGGCGTCCACACCACCGTCGCCCTCTTCGACCCGGAGGACTACGCGGAGTTCTGCGCCGAGTCCGGCCTCGACGCCGACACGGGAGCCAGCCGCAGCCGGTTCACCGCGGAGATCGCCGCCGCCGGAGCCACCGTCGCCTACACCGGCCAACGCCTGAGCGACCTCATCCCGCTCCTGGTGTCCCGCGCGGTCCGCCAGGCCACCTGGGAATACGCCACCCTCCTCCTCGCCGACCTCGGCGCCTGCGCCGACTGCGGCCAGGACATCGGACGCGCGGCCTTCGACAGGGCCTCGCACCTTCTGACCCGCCTGCTGGAGACGGCGGGGCCAGGCGCCCACCACCTGGTCTGCAGCGTCCCCACGGAGAACGACCAGCTCCTGGCGGTGCTCCACACCCAGCGGGATCTCACGGGCCCGGCCCGCCTGGACAGCTCCCAGGGTGCGGAGTTCGCCACAGTGCTGGCGGTGGCCATCGCACTGGAGTCACGCGCGGGAGTGGTCCTGCGCACCAGCGCCCCCGACAGCCCGGACCGCGTCCACGGCTGGCGGCTGGCGCACGGCGGCCTGACCCCGCTCACCGCGGGCGAGGTCTTCAACGCCTACTGCACCGACGCGGACACCGGGGAGCCCGTCTCCCCGGAATCCGGCGTGGAGTACTGCGCGGGATTCGACATCGGAGCCGACACACCGGAGGCGCACCGCTGACAAGAAGGAGGGGCTTCCCGCCGACGGCGGAAAGCCCCTCCCACACCGCCCGCCCGGGCGGCCCGTATCGCGCTACGCGCCCGAGAGCACTGCCTGGGCGGCGCTGCGCGCCTCCTCGGCCGAGTCGGCCGAGCGAGCGGCGTTCGCCGCCCGCTCGCACTGGGCAAGCGTGTACGTGGCCAGCATGGCCCGCACATAAGGAATGGACGCGGCGCCCATCGACAGGGAGGTGACTCCCAGGCCCGTCAGCACACAGGCCAGCAGCGGGTCCGCCGCGGCCTCACCGCACACACCGCAGCTCTTGCCCTCGGCGCGAGCCGCCTCTGCGGACATCGCGACGAGATCCAGCAGCGCCGGCTGCCACGGGTCCTGGAGCCGCGACACCGCGCCCACCTGACGGTCGGCCGCGAAGGTGTACTGCGCCAGGTCGTTGGTGCCCAGCGACAGGAACTCCACCTCCTGCAGGATCGACCGCGCCCGCAGTGCGGCGGACGGAATCTCCACCATCGCCCCGAACTTGGCCTGGAGCCCGGCCTCCCGGCACGCGTCCGCGAACGCCCTGGCGTCCGTGCGGTCGGCCACCATGGGGGCCATGACCTCCAGGTACACCGGCAGCCCCTCGGCGGCCTTCGCCAGCGCGGTCAGCTGGGTACGCAGCACCTCGGGGTGGTCCAGCAGGCTTCGCAGCCCGCGGACGCCGAGCGCCGGGTTCGGCTCATCGGCCGGCGTCAGGAATTCCAGCGGCTTGTCCGCACCGGCGTCCAGCACCCGCACGACGACCCGTCCCTCGGGGAACGCCTCCAGCACCGCACGGTAGGCCGCGACCTGCTTCTCCTCGGACGGGGCCTGCTTGCTGTCGTCCAGGAAGAGGAACTCGGTCCGGAACAGGCCGACGCCCTCCGCTCCCGCCTCGACGGCCGCCGGCACATCGCCCGGTCCTCCGACGTTGGCGAGCAGCGGCACCTTGTGCCCGTCCGACGTGGCGCCGGGACCGGTCGCCGCGGACAGGGCGGCCTTGCGCGCCGCGGCGGCGCTCTCCATCTCGGCACGCTTCTCGGCACTCGGGTCGACGAAGATCTCGCCGGTGCTGCCGTCCACCGCGACGACCGTGCCCTCGACCAGCTCACCGGCGCCGGGCAGCGCCACCACGGCCGGCACACCGAGCGCCCGCGCGAGGATGGCGCTGTGGCTGGTCGGCCCGCCCTCCTCGGTGACGAAGCCGAGCACCAGCGCCGGGTCGAGGAGCGCCGTGTCGGCCGGAGCCAGGTCGCGCGCGATCAGCACATACGGCTCGTCGCTGTCCGGCACGCCGGGCATCGGCACGCCCAGCAGCCGCGCCACGATCCGGTTCCGCACGTCGTCGAGGTCCGCGACCCGCCCTGCCAGGTACTCCCCGGCGTTGGCCAGCAGCGCCCGGTACGCGGCGAAAGCGTCGTACACCCCGCGCTCCGCCGTGCTGCCGTCGGCGATACGCCGCTCGACATCCGACATCAGCTCGGGGTCCTGCGCCATCATGGCCTGCGCCTCGAGCACGTGCTGTGCCTCGCCGCCGGCCAGGTTGCCGCGTGCGATCAGATCGGCCGCCACCGCCTCGACGGCCTGCCGGGCGCGCCCCTGTTCGCGTCCGGCCTCCTCCGCGGGGATCTGTTTGGCAGGCGGTTCCAGGACCGCCGTGCCCATGTGCCGAACCTCGCCGATGGCCACACCGTGGCTCACGCCGACGCCTCGCAGCGTTGTCTCCATTTCACCCGTCTCCGGTTGTGCGGTGATCGTGCCACCGCGGTGTTTGTGCACGTGCTCGTTATTGCGCCCGCGGTGTCAGTGCCAGCCGAACAGTGTGTCGCCGACCTTCACGTCGCCGTCCTCGGACACGTCGGTGAGCGACTCGGCGGTGGCTTCCAGGGCCACGATCGGGCAGATGGGTGACTTGCCGGCGGCCTCGACGGCGGCCGGGTCCCAACGCACGATGCTCTGGCCGCGGGTCACCGTGTCCCCCTTGTTCACGAGGAGTTCGAAACCCTCGCCGTTGAGCTGGACGGTGTCGATGCCGAGGTGCGTCAGGACCCCGTGGCCCTGCTCGTCGACCACGACGAACGCGTGGGGGTGCAGAGAGACGACGATGCCGTCCACGGGCGACACCGCCTCGGAGGGCTCACGCACGGGGTCGATGGCGGTGCCGGGACCGACCATCGCGCCGGAGAAGACCGGGTCGGGAACGGCGGTGAGGCCGATGGCGCGTCCAGCAAGAGGGGACGTCACGTTGGTCATGGGGAGCCTCCCAGGGGGCGGAGATGCAGGTGTCGCCGCCGCGGCTGATCGGGGACGGCGTACTGCTCAGCAGGGTAAGTCATACGAAGTCCCGGTTCCGCCCGAGACCGACCGCTTGGCAGACCTAGGGGCGCACCAGAAACGATTTGCCTTGACTCTCGGCGACCTGTACTGTCGTACTCCTGCCTGACCCCAACGCGACATTCAGTCGGGGGTCGGCGGCGACCTTCAAGCCCAGACCCTAACGTGATCCTCTTCGGCATGCCCGCAGGACGTGGTCAGGGAAAGCGAAAAGGGCTGATAGAGTCGGACTCGCCGGAAAGGGAGAACGCGAAAGCGGAGGACCTGGAAAGCGGTTAA
>NZ_JBBBEN010000089.1:0-17410 GCF_037137275.1 Streptomyces pratensis
TTCGAGGTGAAGCAGGACGGCCAGCGGGCCATGGTCTACCTGCCGGGCGACGGCACGATCCTCTTGCCCGCACCTTCAGGTACGGATACCACCGTCGCCTACCCCGAGTTCCCTTCCCCTCGCCGATGCCCTCGGCGGGCGGAGCGCCGTGCTGGACGGTGAGATCGTGGCACTCGACGATCAGGGTCCAGCGACTTCGAGCGCCTCCGGCAGAGGGTGGGCCTCGTCAGCTCCCCCGCCAAGGCCGCGCGTGTGGCGGCCCGGGTGCCCGCGCACCTGATGCTCTTCGACGTCGTGCACCTCGACGGCCGGCTCCTGACCCAACTGCCGTACGCGGAGCCTCGGGAGCCGCTGGCAGGTCTCAGGCTGGCCGGGCCCGCCCGGTCGACGCCCGCGGCGATCACCGGGCACGGCGCCCAGGCATGGGAGGTGGCCCGGGACGCGGGACTGGAAGGGCTGATCGCGAAACGGCTCGCCTGCCGGTACGAGCCCGGGGCGCGTCGAAAACCTGGGTGAGGATCAGGGTCCACCGCATCGCTGACGTCGTGATCGGCGGGTGGGTCCCCGGGCGCGGCCGGCTGACCGGCCGGCCCGGGGCGGTTCTGGTCGGCGAGCGGCGCGACGGATTGCTGCATTACGCGGGCAGTGTCGGCACCGGCTGGAGCGAGGCCCAACGCACCGGCCTCGCTGAACCCCTACAGCTAGCGGCCATCGAGACCTGCCCTTTCGCGCAGGTCCCGCCGATAGCCGGAGCCCGGTGGGTGCTTCCCCGACTCGTCGGTGAGGCCCGGTACGCCTCCCGCACCCGCGCCGGACGCCTGCGCCATCCCTCTTGGCACCGGCTACACCCCGACCTCATCCCCGACGACCCTGCATGAGAGTGCGCTGGGCGGACGTCCCAGCAAGGCGAAAGCCGCTGGACGTTCGTCGGGAGGCTGGCGGTCGGCCGTCCCCGTCCGCGCCCACGCCCACGCCCACGCCCACGCCCACGAGGGAGCACGGAGGGCTGGGGCACGTCCCGATCAAGAACTCGGCGACGTGTCGGGCTTAGCTGAACATGGCCAGGTAGTGCTGTTCGTGGGCCGGGTGGTAGTCGCCGAAGTCGACGGATGCCGGGTCACCGCCGGTCTCTGCGACGATGAGCCGGTCGAGGTAGTAGTCCCAGCCGGGACCGACTCCGCCCGCCATCGCCGGGTCGTCGCCGACGGACTGAGTGAAGGTGAGCGTGGTGGCGCCCTCGTGCTCGACGAGCGTGAGAGTCATGTGCCAGATGGGTTCCTGACCGAGTACCTGCGACGTGAGGACCAGACGGCGGGGGGCCTGGCACTCCTGGATGGTGAGGAGCTCGGCCTGGTGTTCCTCGCCCTCGTAGAGCATCCGGAAGTCGACCGAGCCGGTCGACGGGTCGCCGGTCCATTCGCCGATCCATCGGGCCAGACGGTCGGGTTCGGTGACCGCCGCCCAGACATCCTTGATGCCGGCCCGGAAAGTGCGGTCGAAGGCGATGCTGTCCCGGCCGTCGATGGTCACGCGACGCCCGGTGGGGGTGCTGGTCATGCGGATTCCTCCTGAGGTCTTCCGGTGCTGGAAGCGGCGTCGGCGCCGGCCCGGCGGTCGTGGACGGTTCTGCGGACCTCCAGTTCGAGGGCGTCGAAGGCGCTCTCGGGGATCAGGGAGCGGCACCCGGCGAGCTCGTCGAGCAGGGCGCGGACCGGGGCGAGGCCCGGGCGGGCGAGCGCGTAGTGGCGCTCGCGACCGTGATCCTCGACGGTGGTCAGCCCTGCCTCGGTGAGCAGCCGCAGATGCTTGCTCACCGCAGGCCGACTGATGGGGTGCCGTGCCGCGAGGTCGACCACCCGGGCCGGGCCGGAGGCGAGGGCGCGCAGCAAGTCACGGCGTATGGGGTCGGCCAGAGCGGTGAACGGGTCCACCCCTTATTGGTAACCCACTGGTTACCAATCTGCAAGTCCTCGGCCCCACGGACCCAGGATTCTCTGACGGGGAACGGCCCGACACCTGGCCGCGGTGGTGATCGTCGGCGTGCGCGGCGGCCGGCGCGCATCCGGGCGGGGCGCCGTCCCGCGTGGCGCGGGTGCGGCGCGGGCGTTGCGGACCACCTTCTGCAGAGCAGGCCGGCGACCCGGGCGGGCTCGTCCCAGCTCGACCCATGGGGTGGCTTGCCGTCGGCGCCGGCGGTCCACCACCGGTGAGGCCAGTCGAAGCGGCGGTATAGGTGATCTGGTCCGACACCGGAGACGACTGCCCTTCTGCGGCGCGGGAAGCTGGCGGGAGGGCCGGGACAGGGCAGCGTCGGCGATGCCGCGTGGGAACCATCGAGCAAGCGGCGCCGGACGCGCCGCCGAGCTCGTGCAGCTCCGTACGAAGCGCAACCGCGCCTCGAAGGAAGGGACGCCGAGAGTGAGGGGGCCGCCCGTTCTGATCATCGCAGGCCGGCTGTAGGGCTGTACGGGCTGCCGCTCGCCGTCATGGACGGCATCAGCTCCCGGGTTGAACCCCTGCCGACCGACTGGTCCGCCTGCGTCGACCTCACCGGTGCCCTGCCGTACTGGGGACGCGACGTCGAGAGTTTGATCGCCCGTGCTCCGACTGCTCCTGCTCGTCCTCCACGGCGTGCCGTGCTCGGCCGGGGCGGCCCCACCCGCTCCATCGCGGCCATGGCCGCGGACCTCACCTCTCCGGGTGCGGCCACGGTGATCCGTACAGAATCGCAGCATTTCTGGGTCCCAGGGCGGCCTCCGCCCTGCCCGGCATCGGCCCCAAGACCGCCTGGGCCCTCGCCCCGCTTCGGCATCACCACCGTCGACGACATCGCCGACACCCCACTCACGGCCCTCCAGCGCATTCTCGGGGCAGCGGCAGCCCGCCAGGCCCACGAGCGCGCACACGGGATCGACGAGCGCGCGGTCGTCCCGGGTGCAGCCCCCAAGAGCATGAGCACCGGTCACCGCTTCGACCGCGACGAACTCGACCAGGCCCAGCACCACCGCGCGGTGCCGGGCCTGGTCCAGGACCTCGGCGCCCGACTGCGTGCGAGCGGTGAGATCGCGCAGGCGCTCACGCTCACCGTCACCTATGCCGACCGCACGCAGAGCACCCGCAGCCGCAGCCCCGCCGAACCGTCCACCCACTCCCCCGCGCTGGCTGCCACTGCCCGCGAACTCCTCACCGGGCTTGGCCTCAGCGCGCCCGCGTCCGGGCCATCGCCCTGCGCGCGGAACGCCTCCGGCCAGCCGAGGGCACGATCCACCAGCTCAGCTTCGACGAGCACGACGACGAATTCCGCCGCCTGGAAACGGCACTCGACAAGGCCACAGCCCACTACGGCCTCGGCGTAACAAGGCGGCTCGGCCCTCCCCCGAGCCGGGTAAGAGGGATGGGCCGGCAGGGACTTCGGGATGTCGAGCCGGTCCGGACCGCTCCCCGCTCAGCTGGCCTGAACCGGGGACGTACTTGGCGAGTCTCGACTCGAAGGGAGCAGAGGTGACTCGAGGCATACCGAGGCCGTTCGGGGGAACTCCTGGGAGACATCACCCTCACGAAGGAGAGCACCGTGTCGCAGGTTGAGGAGTCCATCGAGGTCAGCGTCCCTGTCAGCGTGGCGTACAACCAGTGGACCCAGTTCGAGAGCTTTCCCCAATTCATGGAGGGAGTCGAGCGGATCGAGCAGCGTACCGAGACTCTGACCCGCTGGAAGACGAAGATTGCCGGTGTTGAGCGCGAGTTCGACGCGGAGATCACCGAGCAGCTTCCCGACGATCGGGTCGCTTGGACCAGCGTCGGGGGCGAGGCCAGGCAGGCCGGTGTGGTGACCTTCCACTACATCGACGACAACGCCACCAAGATCATGCTGCAGCTCGACTACGACCCCGACGGCCTGGCCGAGAACGTCGGCGACAAGCTGGGCTTCGTCAAGCGGCAGGCCACAGGCGACCTGAAGCGCTTCAAGGAGTTCATCGAGTCCCGCGGCGGCGCTGAGACAGGCAGCTGGCGCGGCAGCGTCTGATCCCTTGCACAGCAACAGACCTCCCAGGTGGGCGATGCGGCTGTGGGGTGCCCGGTGAGCGCACCGGTCGGACAGCCGCACGCCGAGCGGGATGAGCCGGGCCGCGCGGCGGCGCTGCTTGCCGTACCGCTTCAGAAGTGCGCATCGCCTGGTTCTGCCGCTCCACTGCCTCCGGATGTCCGGATCGACCCGGGGCAGCGTCACGACCGCACAGTGCGCCTCGATCGCGCGGCGGTAGCCCTTCCGACGGCGTCCGGCGCTCCACTCTCTGGCCGGGACGACCGGTTGCGGAGACGGTGTGACAGCCGCTGGTGCGGGGCCGGCGTCTATGAGTGCGGGGGCCAAGACGTGCAGGGCGCGGACGTTCGCGTTCGGCACCCGCTCGTTGGCCGCCGCGATCAGCTTCGGCGCGCTCCAGCGCAGTTGCGTGCCCGCTGCCGGGGCGTCGGGGACGATGTCCAGGCGGCCGGTCTCCGCGCCGAGCGCCACGACCTGGACCCGCCCAGTGAGCTCGGGCACGACAGCCGCGAGGATGGTATCGAAGGCCGTTCCAGGCGAGGCGACTGCGCTCACCTCGGCCACCTGATCGACCGGAACGTTGTCCTGCGGCCCGAGGGCCGCTACCGCCGTTACTTCATCCACCCGTACTTCGCCGGGTACGCCTCCCAGGACGAGGTGGAGGAGGCGCTGCGCGAGGCGACCGAGGCCATCAAGGCTGGTGCCCTGGCCGCCCGGCGCTCCCGCCCCGCAGCGGCACCTGGCCGCCGCGCCCACCCCTCGCACCGGTCGCCCGGCCGGGTGACACGACATCAGCGGCACCGCGCCCCTTCGAGGGGGCGGTGCCGTTCTCGTGCGCTGAGGGCGATACATCGTTCCTGGCCCCCGAGCCGTGTGCACACGGCAGAAGACCGGTGATCCGTCCCGGTCTGACCTGCCAGGTAGGTCGGACCGGGACGGTGAAAGACAGAACTGTGGTCTTCTTCTCACTATTTCCGGTATCGCGACCACGCGACGAGGGGCCCACGACGATGACGAACGGAATCACGAAGATAGCGTCGGCCTCCAGGGGCTCCAGAGGCATCGGAGCGCTGATGCTCATCGTCGGGCTTTCCTCATACTCGTGTACGCAAGGACCAATGACACGCATCCTGATACTAGGAGCAGCAGACCACAGCCAAGTGCAACAGCGGCTTGGTTGAACAGTGTGATGAGCAGCAGTCCGCAGACGATCTGCAGAAGGCCGAGGGGGGCGATGGTTCTCTCGCGTCCTGGCTGAATCATCTTCCTGTCTCCTGTCGTGAGAACGAAGGCCGGGCCCCGGCCTTCGTTGCGTCAGCTCAGATCGTTCTGGTAAGTCGCGCCCACGTACGGGGCTGCGGCTGCGGCTCCTACCGCCGTAAAGGCAGCCGCTCCCGCTACGCAAAGCACGGTGATGCCGCTCTCCGCGATCATCGCGGCCGTGGCTGCCTCGGCGTCTTCGCCTTCGGTCAGGCCGGAGTAGAGGGTACCGCCGATGCCCAGGGCGTTACCCATGCCATCGACACTGCTGGACGCCCTGGAGATGACGCTGTGGCAACGTGACCGCGGCCAACACCCGGTGCAGCCGTGCGAGTTGATACACCACTCGGATACCGGGTCGCAATACAGGAGTTTCCGCTCGCCGACCACCTGGAGACCGCCGGCATCGCCGCCTCCATCGGACCGGTCGGACGCCTACGACAACGCCCTGATGGAGGCACGATCGGCCTGTTCAAGACCGAACTGATCAAGCCCAGGCGGCCATGGAAGACGCTGCCCGACGTCGAGCTCGCCACCGCCGAGTACATCGACTGGTACAACCACCGGCGACTCCGCGGTGGGACAGGCCACGTCCCACCGCTCGAATACGAGAACAACCACTACCTCGCAACCACGACCCCAGGTCACACCCAACGTCTGAGATCTCTACCGAACCCGGAACGGTTCACTGCCGTGTGTGGTGGTGTCCAGGCCGGTCGCGCCGGGAACCTCACCCCGTGTACGGGTCCATCGGAAGGGAGTTCCAGTATGACGGTGGTGTTGACGGGCGGAACGGGTTTTGTGGGATCGAGGCTCTGCTCGGAACTGCTGCATCGGACGGATGGTCCGGTGGTATGTCTGGTCCGGGGCGAAGATGCCGTTACGGCTGAACGGCGGATGAGGACAGCGCTGGGCGAGGTCGACGAGGAAGCGGCAGCCTCACCGCGCTTACGCACCGTTGCGGCGGACCTCTCGGCTGATCGGTTCGGTCTGGGTAAGGACGTGTACCGGCAGCTGGCCCAAGAGGCCGAGGCCGTCTACCACAGCGGGGCTTCCGTGCACCTGGCCGCACCCTACGAACGGGTGGCCCCGGTCAATCTCGGCGGGACGCGGCGTGTGATCGATTTCTGCACTACGGGAGCGGCCAAGCACCTGCACCACGTTTCGACGCTCGGAGTGTTCCTCGCCGCACGTGAGACGGGCCTGGATCGCGTGGACGAGTCGACCCCGCCTTCGCTGCAAACCTGCGGACCGTTCGGATATCTGCGGACCAAGGTCGAAGCCGAGAACGCAGTGGCATCAGCCGCAGCCGACAAGGACGTCTCAGCCACCGTCTACCGGCCCGGACTGGTTCTGGCCGACTCCCGCGACGGGGCCGCGCCCGCCAACGACTTCACCACCTGTGTGATCGCCGCGGCCATCGTCACGGGCTGCTGCCCCACCGCCATGGGCTCCCTGCCGGCCTCCACCGTCGACCACACCGCGCAGGCAATCGCCGCCCTCTCCCTGGCGCCCGGCGCTTCGAGGAGTGTCTACCACGTCATGCGACCCGAACCGCTGCCGATGCGGGAACTTTTCGACCGGGCCCGCGGACACGGGCACCGCATCCGCGAGGTATCCGCTCAGCAGTGGAGAGAGGCTCTGTACGCCCACCGGGAAAACCCGTGGGCACGAGCCGCCTACGCCCTGGACATCTGCACCTACACCCTCGGTCTCGCCCCCGATCGCCGCCCACCCGCAGTGGACGGCGCGACCACCGCTCAGGCGACCGCACAGGCAGGAGTCAGCGTGCCCGACACGGGGGCCGCCTACTTCGACCGCCTGCTCAACCGGTTGCACCAAGACCACGGCGAAACACTCATACACAGCTGAACCCCAGTGGCGGCGGCTTGACGGGACTCGGCGGTCCATTCCCAGCGGGCAGCGATGCCGCGCCATTGCTTCAGACCGTCGGAGCACCGTTCCACGACGTTGCACTGCTTGTGGAGGCCGCCTCCTGGCCGCCGCCCCAGGCGCTGTCAGCTCTCTCCTGACCTGTGATCTCCCTGTGCAACGCGGTCACTTTTGTCTGCTTGCGCCTCAGGGATGTGGAAGGGGGCGTCGGGGCCTGCGGGGATGTCCGCGTCGCCGCAGTGGTTCAGTGCGTTGAGTGCCGGCGCCTGGGCCGGGAGTCCTTGCGCCGCACCACTTCCGGCTGAGGCATCTCCTTCGGGCGGGTATGGCTGGTGGGATTCGTGCAGGAGTTGTCGTACGGGGACGAGGCGATCACGACGATCCCGCCCGTGCGCCCCGCACGTCCCAGACAGGTCCAACCCGCTCGCCGGCCTGGAGAACCGCCGCGCAGGGATCTCACCGAGCCTTTCTGCCTCTGACCCAGCGCTCCGCCACAAGGGCTGAGGGCAGCGCGCCCTGCACGGTCGTGATGCCCGAGGCCGACGGGAGACGGCGATGGAGGGAACGACGTGCGCGAGCAGGCGGAGGGCCCGTCGGTATTCCTGCTGGTACGAGGGGGTGTCCGCAGGATCGTGCGGCGAGTGCGGTGCGGCCGCAGGCCGGCGGCCACGCACAGTGAGACGGGGCGGGCCACGACTCGGCCCGCGGAGAGGACGCGGCGATCGGCCCGCCCGCCTCCCCGCCGCCTCCGCACGCGTACACGCACTGATCAGCTCCGTCAGAGCGACGATCAGCCTCGCGGGTCGACGGCGACGAGCAGGCGCGGCGGGGCCCAGGGGGCTCAGTTCTCAGGCGGCGGCGCCGTGCTCTTGCGTACGACCAGACTCGTGGCCAGCTCCAGCCGCGTGGACACCGACTCCTGGGCCCGCAGCCGCATCAGCATCTGCGCGGCCTCCTCCGCCATCTGGCGCAGCGGCTGGTGGACCGTGGTCAGCGCCGGGCTGGCCCAGCGGGCGATGGACACGTCGTCGTAGCCGACCACCGAGAGGTCGTGGGGGACGCGCAGGCCACGCTGTCGGGCTGCTTCCAGTACGCCGAGTGCCTGGAGGTCGCTGCCGGCGAAGATCGCGGTGGGCCGCTGGGGCCGGGACAGCATCTCGGTGGCGCGGTCGTATCCGCCCTCCACGTGGAAGTCGCCGAACAGGGTGAGTCCGGGGTCCGCCTTCAGCCCCGCCATGGTCATCGCCGACCGGTAACCGTCGAGCCGGGCGCGGGAGCAGAGCATGTCCTCGGGTCCGGTGATGATCCCGATACGCCGGTGCCCGCACTCGAGGAGATGACGGGTGGCGACCAGTCCGCCATTCCAGTTGGCCGAGCCGACCGAGGGCACGTCGGGGTCGGGGTCGCCCGCCGGATCGATGATGACGAACGGGATCGAACGCGCCCTGAGCTGCTGTTTCACCTCGTCGGGCAGGGCGGACAGGACCAGGACGACACCGAGCGGCCGGCGCTGGAGCATCGCCTCCATCCAGTCGGGGCTGGGCGAGTGGCGGGTCCCGCTCTCGGTGAGGACGACTCCGGCGCCCTGGGCCTTGGCGACGTTCTCCACCCCCCGGATCAGCTCCATGGCCCAGATGCTCTCCAGCTCGTGGAACACGATCTCGATGAGCGGGGCCTCGTGGGCCGACCGTGTGGTGCGCCGGTACGCATGGGCCTCCAGCAGGCGCTCCACCTTGGCCCTGGTGAGGGGCGCCACGTCCTGTCGCCCGTTGAGAACCTTCGAAACTGTCGAGATGGAGACACCGGCCCGCTGGGCCACCTGGGCCAGGGTGATGCGGCCCGTCTCCTCGTCATCGCGCATGGCGAGGAGCATAAAGCACGCGGCAACCGCCACCGAGACATAACGCTTCGATAACACAGCGACCAAGGGTTGACCCCTCAGACAGGCCAGTCCTAGCGTCCCGACTCAGGAAGTTTCGGCAATCATGTCGAAAAAGTTTCGAGAGGCGAGTCGATGAAGCAACGCGCACGGTTCTCGCGATCCGTCGTCGGTGGTGCCGCGCTGGCCCTGACGCTGTCACTGTCCGGGTGCGGAGGGGATTCCGACGCGGCCGCCGACGGCGACACCATCCGCGTCCTCGTCTACGGGGACGCGGCGAACAAGGTGGAGAAGGAGATCGTCGCCACCTTCAACAGGACGTCGGAGGTGAAGGCCGTCCTGGATACCATCCCGGGGGCCGACTACCAGGCCAAGCTGCAGACGATCATCAGCAGCAAGCAGGCGCCGGACGTCTTCTTCAACTGGGGCGGCGGCAGCATCAAGCCGTTCGTCGACGCCGGCCTGCTGCTGCCGCTGGACTCCTTCATCGCCAAGGACCCGAACCTCAGGACGAAGTTCCTGCCGTCCGTGTTCAACAGCGCGGTGGTCGACGGCACGCCCTACGGGGTCCCCATGCGCGGTACGCAGCCCGTGGTGCTGTTCAACAACGGCAAGGTCCTCAGGGAGGCGGGTGTCGAGCCTCCGAAGACCTGGGACGACCTGCTGGCAGCGGTCAAGGCGCTGAAGGCCGACGGTGTCACCCCGATCGCGCTGGGCGGTGGCGACCGGTGGACGACGCTGATGTGGTTCGAGTACCTCTACGACCGCATCGCCGGCCCGGGGCTCTTCCGGAAGGCCCTGGACGGCGACAAGGACGCCTGGGCGAGCCCGGACAGCCGGAAGGCACTGAGCAAGGTCAGGGAACTGGTGGACGCCGGGGCCTTCGGCACCAACTACGACTCGGTGAAGTTCACCGACCAGGGCTCCCCCACGCTCCTGGCGACCGGCAGGGCCGCCTTCGAGCTGATGGGCTCGTGGGGTTACTCGACCCAGCAGGACGCACATCCCGAGTTCGCGAAGAGCGATCTCGGATACAGCGCCTTCCCCTCCGTCGAGGGCGGCAAGGGCGACCAGGCGAACATCGTCGGCAACACCAACAACTTCTACTCCGTGCTGAAGAAGACGAGGCACCCGCAGGCCGTCGCCGAGTTCCTGAAGCTCATGTACTCGGACCAGTTCGTGAAGGCGCAGCTCGACATCGGCAACCTGCCGACCACGACGAACACCGCAGGCTTCCTGGACACGGCTGCCAACCCCGAGTTCGCGAAGTTCCAGTACGAGCTGGTCGAGGCGGCCCCGTCGTTCCAGCTCTCCTGGGACCAGGCGTACCCCCAGTCGGCGGCCACGACGATGTACCAGTCCCTCCAGCAGTTCTTCAACGGCTCCATGGACGAGGACGCCTTCGTCCGGGCTATGCAGGCGCTGCCGACCTCGTGAGCGCACGGAAATCCGGACTCGGAGCACATGACGCCACCCGCACCGCAACACCCTCCGCGGCCGGCGAGACGGTCAGGGGGACCGGCTGGTCCGGCGTGGGAGCAAGCCGCCCGGGGTTGCTCTGGGCTGCTCCCGCCGCTGTCTTCTTCGGCCTCTTCGCCATCGTCCCGCTCATCATGGTCGTCGTCCTCTCCTTCGCCGGCTGGGACGGTCTGAGCGACCCGCGATTCGTCGGCCTCGACAACTGGAAGAAACTCCTCGACGACCCCGTCATGATCAGGAGCCTCTGGCTGAGCGTCCTGCTCACCGTGCTCGGGGTCGTCGTCCAGACCCCGCTGAGCATCCTGCTCGGAGTCTGGGCGGCCGGGCACCAGCGCAACCGGGCCGTCCTGTCCGCCATCTACTTCGTCCCGATGCTGCTGTCCATCACGGCCGTGTCCGTGCTGTGGCGTGCCGTCCTCGACCCCAACTTCGGTGTCCCCGCGCAGGCCGCATGGCTGTTCGGCGACGGCAACCTGTTCGGGGCGCAGGCCAGTGCGATCGGTGTCCTGGTCTTCGTCAGCACCTGGCAGTTCACCCCCCTGCACACGCTGATCTACCAGGGCGCGGCGCGAGCGGTGCCGCCGGTCCTCTACCAGGCGGCGCAGATCGACGGCGCGGGCACGGTGCGGCAGTTCTTCCACATCACGCTGCCGCAGTTGCGCAACTCGATCGTCACCTCGACGATCCTGATGGTGGTCGGCGGACTCACGACCTTCGACACCGTGCTCATCCTGACCCAGGGCGGACCGGGCAGCGACACCACCATCAGCGCCTACTACATGTACCAGAAGGCGTTCAAGAGCTTCGACTACGGAGCGGCGTCCGCCATCGCCCTCCTTCTGGTCCTCGTCTCGACGGTCATCTCGCTGATCCTGGTGCGGCTCTCGGGCTACGACAAGATGCGCAGCACCATGGAGGGCCTGTGAGGAAGAGCCGTCCCAACTACCTCGCCGGTTTCGGCTCGCTGGTCTGGCTCCTCGTGGTGGGGCTGCCGCTGTACGTGATGCTCGTCGCCACGTTCCAGTCGCGCCCCGACTACGCGGCGAACGGCCCGTTGGCCTTCCCCGAGCGCTTCACGCTCGACAACTACGTCAACGACCTCGACAGCGGCTTCGCGCAGTACTTCCTCAACACGGTCATCGTCACCGTGTGCGTAGTGGGAATCGTCGTGCTCCTCGTCCCGCCGCTGGCGTACACCATCGTCAGGAGCCGGGGCCGGGCCGCCACCACGGTCTTCCGCCTGTTCCTCCTGGGCCTGGCGATCCCCTCGCAGGCGGTCATCGTCCCGATGTTCTTCGTCATCAGCGAAGCCGGCCTCTACGACAACCTCATCGGCGTCATCCTGCCGACGGCGGCCTTCGCCATGCCGGTGTGCGCCCTGATCCTCACGGGGGTGATGCGCGACATCACCCCCGATCTGTACGAGGCGATGACGATGGACGGCGCCTCGTCCCGGCGGATCTTCTTCCAGATGGTGCTGCCGCTGTCCAGGAGCGGGATCTCGACGATCGTCGTCTTCTCCTCGCTCCAGGCGTGGAACGGCTTCCTCTTCCCTCTCGTCCTGACGCAGTCGGCGGAGACCAAGGTGATCACCCTGGGGCTCTACGACTTCCAGACCGAACACGGAGTCGACACCCCGGGCCTCCTCGCCGCAGTCGTCCTGTCCATGCTCCCCATCCTGATCGTCTACCTGTTCGCCCGTCGCGCCCTGGTACAGGGGCTGATGGGGGTCGGAGGAAAGTGACCGCCAACATCGACAACGCCGACGTTCAGACACTCGCCGAGGGCGCCGACTGCCGTGCGCCGGTGTCCGGCGCCACGGACCACCGCACCGCGCCCTGGCGCGATCCCACCCTCGCTCCCGAGGCCAGGGCCGATGCCCTGATCGCCGCCATGACCCTCCCGGAGAAGATCTCCCAACTCTTCGGCGTCTGGGTGGGCGCGTCCGACGAGGGCGCCGAAGTCGCGCCGTTCCAGCACGACGTGGCGGAGGCCGTCGCCCTCGACGACCTTCTTCCGTACGGCCTGGGTCAGTTGACCCGCCCCTTCGGCACGGCCCCGGTCGACCCGGCCGTGGGCGCCCTCTCGCTCTCGCGCACCCAGGAGCGGATCGCCGGGGCCAACCGGTTCGGCATACCGGCGCTCGCCCATGAGGAATGCCTTGCGGGCTTCGCCACCTGGGGCGCGACCGCCTATCCGGTGCCCCTGTCCTGGGGCGCCGCCTTCGACCCGGAGCTGGTCCGGGAGATGGCCGCCGCGATCGGCCGAGACATGCGCTCCGTCGGCGTGCACCAGGGGCTCGCCCCCGTCCTGGACGTCGTACGCGATGCACGCTGGGGCCGCGTCGAGGAGACGATCGGCGAGGACCCGTACCTCGTGGGAACGATCGCCACCGCCTATGTGCGGGGACTGGAGTCGGCGGGGGTCGTCGCCACCCTCAAGCACTTCGCCGGTTACTCCGCCTCACGGGCAGGCCGTAACCTCGCCCCCGTGGGGATGGGTGCGCGGGAGCGGGCCGACGTCATCCTGACCCCGTTCGAGATGGCCGTACGCGAAAGCGGGGTGCGGTCGGTCATGCACGCCTACACCGACACCGACGGCGTCCCGTCGGCGGCCGACGGACCACTGCTGACCGGCCTGCTCCGCGAGACCTGGGGCTTCGAGGGGACGGTCGTCGCGGACTACTTCGGCATCGCGTTCCTGAAGACGCTGCACGGTGTGGCGGGGACCTTCGGGGAAGCGGCCGGCGCCGCACTCGGCGCGGGGGTGGACGTGGAGCTGCCGACCGTCAAGGCCTTCGGCCGCCCGCTGACCGACGCGATCACCGCCGGCGTGGTCCCCGAGGCGCTGGTGGACCGTGCGGTACGCCGAGTGCTCGTCCAGAAAGCCCAGTTGGGGCTCCTGGACGCGAACTGGACGCCGGTGCCGCCGGTGTTCACCGAAGCCGCCGGCGCGGGCGGGGGCGGGGGCGGCTTCGCGGGCGGGACGGCGGATGCGCTGCGGGGGACCGTCCGTCTCGACACCGACGAGAACCGCGCGCTCGCCCGCCGCGTCGCCGAACAGGCTGTCGTCCTCCTTCGCAACGACGGCACCCTGCCCCTGGCGGTGGACACGGCCGCCGGAGCTCCGGGCCGCATCGCGCTCATCGGGCCCAACGCCGACGCCCCGACGGCCGTCCTCGGCTGCTACGCCTTCCCCGTCCACGTCGGAAGTCAGCATCCCGAGACCTCGCTCGGCATCGAACTGCCCACCTTGCGGCAGGCGTTGGCGGCGGAGTTCCCCCGCAGCGAGATCGTCGCCGCACACGGTGCGGACATCGACGGCATCGCCACCGGCGGGTTCGGTGAGGCCGTCGAACTGGCCAGGGGCGCCGACCTCGTGATCGCCGCACTCGGTGACCGGGCCGGTCTGTTCGGGCGTGGCACGAGCGGGGAGGGTTGCGACGCGGAGAGCCTGGCACTCCCCGGTGTCCAGCAGCAGCTGCTCGACACCCTCCTCGACACGGGCGTCCCCGTGGTCGTCACGCTGCTCGCCGGGCGCCCCTACGCCCTCGGGCGTGCGGTGGACGAGGCGGCCGCGGTGGTGCAGTCGTTCTTCCCCGGGGAGGAGGGAACGACGGCCATCGCCTCGGTCCTCAGCGGCCGCACCGAACCGTCCGGCCGGCTGCCCGTCAGTGTGCCGCGCCACCCGGGCTCCCAGCCTTCCACCTACCTGGCGGCGCGGCTGGGCCACTTCAGCGATGTGTCCAGCGTCGACCCGTCCCCGGCGTTCGGGTTCGGCCACGGTCTGGCGTACACCTCCTTCGAGTGGAGCGGCCTCGTCGTGGAGCACGGGCGGGCGCCCACGGATGGGGAGTTCACGCTCTCCTGCACCGTTCGCAACACCGGCGCGCGGGAGGGGACCGAAGTGTTCCAGGTCTATCTGCACGACCCGGTCGCCTCCGTGGTCCAGCCGGTGCAGCGCCTCATCGGGTACGTACGCCTCGGCCTGGCCCCGGGACGGGCGGCCAGGGTGCGGGTGACGGTCCCGGCGGACCTCGCGTCCTTCACGGGCCGCGACGGCGACCGGATCGTCGAGCCGGGCGATCTCGAACTGCGGCTGAGCGCGTCGAGCACCGACGTGCGCCTGGCTGCCCGGGTCACGCTGACCGGGCCGGTACGCACGGTCGACCACACCCGCCGACTGCACACAAGCCTCGCGACGGAGATCCTCACGGACGCGCCGTAGTCCGGCGCGCACCGACGGGAAGGCCTTCGCGGGGGGACGCCCACTCGCGAAGGCCCTCTGCCCCTGGGGCCGGACGCTCCGGTCAGGAGGCGGTGCAGGCGCTGACGGCGGGCGGCGCCGTGTCGCCGTTCGTCATGACGGTGAAGCCGAAGCTCGTCGCCCCGCCGGCCGCCAGGTTGCCGTTGCCGCTCTGGGTCATGGTCATCACCTTCCCGGTGCCGCATGACCTGGGTGATGTGGTTGTTCATCGCCGTTCGGAGGTCACTCGCACCCAGTGCCCCGACCCAGCCGGGCAGTTGGGAGTGCCAGACCAGGGTGTGCCCCCGCACCTTCATGCCGCGGCTCTGCGCGTGGCTGACGATCCGGTCGGCTGCCCCGTAGGTGAACGATCCCCGGGCCCCGTCCAGCGCGTCCCACTTCATCTCGTTCTCGGGGGTCACCGAGTCGAACTCCGTGTTCAGCGTGGCGGTGCAGGGCTCCTCATCGAGGTGGTCAGCGGCGACCGCCGTACCGAAGTAGCGGCCCTTGGCGGTTGCCGACTCACCGAGGGTGCCCGCCGCGTGGGCGGCGCCCGTCAGGGCGACGACACCGGTGGCCGTGAGCAGTCCCGTGACGGAGAGCACCAGTGCCCGGCGCGCGGAGGCGCGTAATGGGGTGCGGCCTCTCCCGCAAGCGTTGGCAGTGTTCTGATCATGACACTTTCTTCCTTCTGTGGACGGCCCGCGGGACACATCGGCGACACACGATGGGCGCGGGCGTGGAGGGCATCGGCCCCTGCCCGTGAGTCGCTTCTCGCCTTCACCGCACTGGAACAGCCGTTCCGCTGTTGCTCGGGGAGGGCCGCAGACCTCGTCACCGAGGGCTGGAAGGTCGCGGGCGCCGTCTTCGGCGCAGCTTCCGCACGCGGGTTCGGCGGCCGGGGCCGGCGAGTGGACCGTCGGACATGTTCGCACGGCCCCGGCAGCGGGGGGCGAGGCTGGCGCTCTTCCCGTGCCCGAGCTCGGCGAAGAAGGCGTGACCCAGGGGCCGTGGCGGCCCGGTGGCCGCGTCGCTCCGGGACCCCCCAACGGAGCGCCTGGTCCAGGACGCCGGGTCCAGCAGGTCCGCGGTCGCGGGCTGGGTCCTCGCCTGGCGAGGCGAGGACCCAGCCGTGACCGGTCTCCTTCGTCCCGAGGTCGTAGCCGACCGCGACGGCTGGCGGTGTCCGGTGTCCTGACAGGCAACGGGCATGCGGTGCACCGGGGCGCGCATCAGCGTCAGCAGCCGGTACGCGGTCGGACGAGGGGTGCCGGGGAGCCGCAGAGGGCCTGGCGACCACCGAGCGGGACAGCGTCGCCCACGGCAGCCACCAACGCGCCCGAGGGTGCCCGCTGCCCGAGGCTCCCGTCACTGCGATTCAGGGCTGGGACAGCCGAGGGGGCGACCGGGGCACGCCGGCTTCCGCAGCGCTCAGGACCGGTCAGAGCACCCCGACGGCAGAGGAGGGAAACAGCGCCCTTTCACATCCGTGCTCCAGCGGTGTCCCCCGCCGCAGTCACCGTCGTGGCCCCTGGCGGGCACGATCTCACCAGGATGCCCGGGCGCCGCCCCATCGCTCAGGCTCGCTGAGTACGAGACCCCACCCCACACCACTCGGGCGGCGATATGACCGGTGGGGTCGCCGCGCGCTTGCCGTTGCGTCCACCACCCGAGCAGAAGCGTCCCCCGCCTCCGGCGTCGCCGGCGACGCCGCAGGGGGTCGTGGACCGCACCCAGGCCAGTGCCGCGGTCACGGCACTGGTCCGCCCCCGCGCGGGCGGGCCCGGCGTCGCCTACGGGAGGACGATGTCTCGGCCCGGACCGCCTTCCACCATGTCCCTCCCTGCGCCGCCGACGATCAGGTCGTCGCCGGCCTCGCCGTGCAGCATGTCATCGCCGGAGCCGCCGAGGAGGACGTCCTTGCCGTCCCCGCCCATGACGTGGTCGTCGCCCGAACCCGCGTACACGAGGTCCGTGCCGCCGTAGCCCTCGATCATGTCGTCGCCCCGGCCGCCCCGCATACGCTGATGGCCGTCGTCGCCCATCAGGTGGTCCATGCCGTCGCCGCCCTCCAGGACGACGCGCCCCATGACCATGTCGTCGCCCGCGCCACCTCGTACCGTGTGCGCGGTGTGGGCGTGCAGGGTGTCGTCACCGGGTCCGCCGCTGACGGTGGCCACCCCGGGGTCGCTGGTGGCGATCTCGTCGTCGCCGTCGCCGAGGAAGACGTCGATCCGGTCGGCCCGGGAGCTGCCGGTGGGCAGTTCGCAGACGACGTACGTCTCGACCCCCGGTTCCAGGTACGCGCAGTGGTCACCGGGCTGGAGCGGGACCGCGTCGCGGAAGCCGATGCGCCGGACCTCGTCGCCCCGGTCCATCGGGACGACGTGGAGGTCGTTGACCTGGCCCGGGGCGGCGGTGAAGGTGATCGCCTGCTTCGCCCAGTCGGCGCCGATACGGGCCTTGCCCCCGGCGGCGGGTGGAGCCGCGGCGGCCGGGGACGCGGCGAGGCCGGCGGCGAGCAGGGCTACGACGGCTGCGCGGGCAGTGACGCGGGGGCGATTCATGGGACCTCACCTCGATGGGGTGGCGGGTGGGCCGGACCGGCGGCG
>NZ_JBBBEN010000089.1:17433-76800 GCF_037137275.1 Streptomyces pratensis
CCGGCCGGTCGGGTTCGTTCGCATTCTGGTGCGTACCGGCGGAGCCGGGTGGTGCGGTGGTGCGGTGGTGCGGTGGTGCGGTGGTGCGGTCGAGTGTTAGCTCACGTTCACGTCCACACAGGCGTAGAAGGCGTTGGCGGTGTCGGCGATGTTCCACACGGCCAGCACCTTCTGCTTGCCGGTCAGGTTGCCGAAGTTCACCTGGTGGGTGACGGTGGCGCCCGGCCGGGCGCCACCGTCGTTGAACTCCGCGATCTTCCGGCCACCCGCGTAGTACTGCCAGGTGCTGGTGGCGTGCCGTGCCGTCAGCCGCCAGTTGAAGCTGGTCGTCCGGCTGACCGCGGTGACCCTCCAGCCTTTGCTGTCGTTGTTGAGCTCGGCGAAGGCGGCGTTCCCTCCGCTGCAGCTCATTAACCCCTTGGGGCCTTCGACGCTCTGCGGCTCGTACTTGATGGAACCGCAGGAGACCGTGCCGGCGGCGCATTGTGCCTGCCGACTGGGGGGCGAGGAAATGTAGCCGTGCGCGCTCGCACTGCCGGCGGGCAGGCTGACGGCCAGGAGCGGTGCGATCCCCGCACCGATGGCGACGGCCAGCATCTTCTTGCTCTTCATGACAACTCCTCTGTGGGGTTGGGACGTGCCCGCACGCATAGAGCGAGCGTGCACATGACAAGTAGCGACTCGCGTGGCGACCGGGCAGCCACGGATGACGTTCGAAGCGTACCCCGCTTGGTCTAGACCAAGCTAGAGTGCGGATGCGACCGCGCTCCGGAATGGTGGACGCGCGCCAGTTCCATCCCGACGTGCCCGCCGCGCAGTTCACGGTCCACCACGGGACCGCTGCCGATCTCCAGGGCCCTTGAGCTCCCAGGTCCGCAGCCTCACTCCGAAGTGCCGCGACGACCACCTGGAAGAGATGGCACGCTCGCGCTGAGCCCGAGCACGGCGGCCGCCTGAGCCGCCCCCTACCCGGAGAACGATGCCGAGTGCACCTGAGCCACCCGGTCGGCCTCGACCTCATCAGGACTTCGCCGCCGGAGCCAACGGGCTGGACATCGGCCTCAGCAAGGCGACGCACGTCAAGCCCCTCACCTTCGACCTGAAGCCGGCCGGCTCAGCGCTGGTCGCCCTGTCCCACGTCGACCTGTCGACGGTGAAAGTAGAGGTGAGCGTGCCGTGGGTGAGGGGGCGCCGGCGGCTTCGTCCTCCAGCAGCCCGAGCCCCGGGCCCATCGGGGTTCCGCCTCCGCCACCTCCGGCCCGTACGCCACCGCACGGGTGGCGGCGGAGACGAGCTGTCCCCGTCTGACGGCCGCGCGCACAGCGGTAGGCCCCACCAGCGAGTCTGCCGAGTTGCCGCTGCCCTGGACCACGAGCACGGCGAGCTCGCCGGGGAGCAGCGTCGCGGGGGGACCGGCGACGTGCCGGCGCCGGTCGCCCCGGTCCCGGAGGCACCGCAAAGGCACGGGCCCCGGGAGGCCGCTCCGCGGCCCGGCACACAGAACATGCGGCGACCGGCGCGGAACGCCGGCCTGGGCATCCGCGCGCCCCCACGGGGTAGGCGGACGCCATACCGTCTCAAGGAGGAACCATGTCCGGACTGATTGCCCGCCTCACACAGTTCACCCGCAGCCCCCAAGGCCGACGGACCATGTCGTCGGCCCGACGTGCCGCGTCCGACCCGCGCAAGCGCGCCCAGGCTCGCCGCCTGTTCGGGCGGCTGCGCGGACGCCGGTGACGTCGGCGCTTCGGCGACGGCTCTCGTCCGGGAGTGCCGACCGGCCCCGTCCGCCCGGTCGTCTCGGCGGCGGAGCGCGACGATATGACGGCCGGGCAGGCGCGCCAGGTTTCCCCCAGTCGAGACCGGAGCCTCCGGGCCCCGTGCGGCCGCAGGGGGCGGCTGGCCCCGTTCGCGCCGGCCACCTCGAAACGCCGACCGCTGGAGCGAACCGTTCGCCCAGCCCAGGATCATGGAACAGGGTGCCCAGGCAAGGGAGTTCGAGGCTGTAGGCGAGACTGCGGCGCTGCCCCGGCAACACCCCGAACCAGAAGCCCCGGCGTGAGTGGGGGCGGATCACCTCGCTCATAGTGCCGCGCACCGGTCCGGTCACCTCCCCGCGAACTGCGTGGAGGGCATCGGACAGGCCGCACACACGTACGGCGCGTCGCCGCCGACCGTCGCCGCCGGTCCCCCGGCCGCTGCCCCTCCCCGCACGGGGGAGGACGGGAGGCCTGCCGGCGTTGGACTCCACAGGGACGCGACCGCCAGTCCGGTGCATAAATCGTACGTTCAAGCGAAGACATCACTCATTGGTGAGTTTCCCGCCCGCCACGTCCTGTCCGGCGCAACGCTGACAAGAGCGGCCCGGCACAACGCCACCCAGGGGGCTGCGGACGGGGGCACGGACATGACGCGGGACATCCGAGAGGCCCAGAGCCCTCAGGAGCGGGCGGTTCTCCTGGCCGCGGGGCTGGCGGATTTGGCCGTCGGCACGCTCGGCTCCGCCTTCGGAGCGCTGAGCGGACTGCTCAGGCGCTCGGACGGGGCCGCGCTCGCGGCGGAGGCCGAACGCGACCTGGCCGCGCGCGGTCGCCTCGTGCTCGACCGGTACGCGGCCGCACCGCCGGCGCACCTGGAAGTGCTGGCCCGGCACGTACAGGCCCGAAAGGCAGCCGGCGATGGCGGCTGAACGATGGGAGCCGGACGCCTTCAAGACTCGCGTCGACGAGGTGCTGCGCCCCTTCGTCGCGACGGAGGCGCACCTGCTGACAGCCGTCGATCCCCTCCTGGGGCCCGTGGCCGACGCGGTGGAGGCCGCCGTCGCCACGGGCAAGCGGCTCCGGGCCGCGTTCTGCTACTGGGGCTGGCGGGCGTCCGGGCAGCCGGACCACGACGCCGCGGTGCGAGCGGCCGCCTCCATGGAGCTGGTGCACGCGGCCGCAGTCGTGCACGACGACCTGATCGACGACAGCCCGCTGCGGCACGGCCGGCCCACCGCCCACACAGCGCTGCGCGACGCCGTGCCGCACCACCCGCACACGGTCGGGGCCGCCCGCTCCCTGGCGATGCTGTCCGGCGATCTGCTGATGTCCCTGGCCGGCCAGCTGTTCGTCACCAGCGGCCTGCCCGCCGCCTACCTCGCCCGCGCCCGCCCTCTCTGGGCGTCCCTGGCGCGCGACCTGATCGCCGGCGAATGCCTGGAGATCCTGCACACCGGCACCGCGCCCGACACCGCGACGTCACTGAAGGTGATCCGCTACAAAACCGCCAAGTACACCGTCGAACACCCCTTGCTGATCGGTGCGCACCTCGCCGGCGCCGGCGAACGGTTCCACGAGCGCTGCTCCGCGTACGCCCTGCCGTTGGGAGAGGCGTTTCAGCTGCGGGACGATCTGCTCGGCCTGTTCGGCGACCCGGAGCTGACCGGAAAAGCCGGCGCCGACGACATCCGCGGACACCGGCCCACGGCCCTGCTCGCGGAGACCTGGCGGCTCGCCGGGGACGAAGAGCGCGGCAGACTGCGCGCCCTGCTCGCCGACGGCGACCCCGACGAGGACCGGCTCGACGCCGTACGCGCGACGATGCGCCGGCTCACGGCACCGGAGCGAGTCGAGGTCATGATCGCCGAACGGGTCGACTCGGCCCTGCACGCACTGGCTGAGCTGAACCCGCCGGCCCCCGCCCGGGCCGCCCTCACCGCCCTCGCGCACTCGGCCGCGGTCCGCCGCTCCTGACGGGCCTCCCCCAGCCACGGAGACAAGGAACACCGCCATGTCCTACACGGAGGCGTCCATGAACGCCCTGCGGCACTGCGGCGACGAACTCGCCGACGCCACGGTCGCCACCCTCTTCGAGCGGGGGGAGGTGGGGACGTTCAACACGCTGATGCGATACGTCTCCACCGCCGGCGCGCCCCTCCCGGAGGGGCTGCCCGACGTGGCCCGCGAGTATCTCCGTACCACCGCGGCTCCGCCGTCCTGGGTCGACTGGGACGCCATGGAGAAGGCCCGGCTGTTCTTCCTCGACAACAACGTGCACATCTCCACGGCCCTGTCGTTCGCCTCCATGCCCGCCTGCTACCTCGTCCCGCACGTGGCGAAACTGCTGTCGGCGACGCACGGCCTGGACTATCCCTCCCGGAGGATGGCGGAGACCGGCCAGTTCACCGTCTACCTCATGCAGCCCGACGCCTTCGAGGCGGGCGGCCGTTTCGTCCCCGCCGCGCAGAAGGTCCGCCTGCTGCACGCCTCCATCCGCCACCACCTCACGCGAGAGAACCGCTGGGACACCGCGGTGTCGGGCACTCCCATCTGTCAGGAGGACCTGATCGGCGGGCAGATGTTCTTCTCCCTGCTCGTCCTGGACAGCCTCCACCGTCTCGGCATCCACATGACCGAGGAGGGAGCCGACGCGTACTTCTACGCGTGGCGCGTGGTGGGCGCCATGCTCGGCGTCGACCAGGCCGCCGTGCCCGCCTCTCTGGAGGAAGCCCGCCGGTTCCTCGACCTCTACATGCTCCGGCACATGGGGCCGTCCCCGGAGGGGGCCGCCCTGACCCGGCAGCTCATCGACCTGTACGAGGAGGTCGTCCCCGGCGCCTTCTTCGACCCGATCGTCTCCGCCCTCATCCGCCACCTCGTCGGCGACACCTGTGCCGACTGGCTCGAGGTGCCCCGTACGCCCTGGGACACCGTCGCCAAGGCCGTCCCCCACCTCCTCGGCGTCCTGGAGGCGATCGAGGACCGCTCCCCGCTCGGCGCCTGGGCCTTGGACCGCGTCGGTCACCTCACCACCGTTCTCGAACTGTCCTCCCTCACCCGTGGACGCGTCATGCACTACGCCATTCCCGAGAACCTGAAGAAGGACTACGGCGTCACGTCCGCCCTCTCACGCACCCGTCGCTGGACGCCGCCGGGCGCCACCATCACCGGCTGAGCGGCCGCCACCGACCATTCGTCAGCGCTCCGTCGAGGCCGGGTACGAGCGCTCCATCACCTCGGAGAGCAGGGGCAGCGCCCGGCGTTGCGGACGGAGGGCATGGAGCGCGCTCCGGTGTGCCCGCCCGCCGCCGGGAATAAGCGTGCAACGCGCTCCATGTCAGGCGCTTCACGTCGAGTTCACCCCTTCGAGTGCCTATCGGGCGCCACGTCCCGGCGGGGGCCTCCACGGCGCGATCATGTACTCCGTACGTACGAGGTACGGACAGGGGCCCGGGGCCGTGCGGCCGCAGGGATCGGACCGGAGTCGGGGGGGCGGGGCGGCACAGGCGCCCCGGCCTGTCGACCCGACCGGCCCGTCCTTCAAGACCGGGGCCCCGACAGGATGGCTCAGGGCACCAGCCCTGGGCGGGAGCGAACGCAGGGAATCGCAGTGCACCTGACTCCGCATGAACAAGAACGCCTGATGATCCATGTCGCGGCCGATGTCGCCGAGAGGCGGCGGGCCCGGGGGGTGCTCCTCAACTACCCGGAGACCATGGCGTTGTTGACCGTTCACGTGCTCGAAGGAGCCCGCGACGGAAAGACCGTCGCCGACCTGATGTCCTCGGGACGCAAGCTGCTGTCCCGCGAGGAGGTCATGGAGGGCGTCCCCGAGATGATCGAGTACGTGCAGGTGGAGGCCACGTTTCCCGACGGTACGAAGCTGGTCACCGTCCACGACCCGTTTCCCGAGGCGGACGCGTCCGACGGCGGTCCCCTCCGGCCGGGGGACGTGGACTTCTCGACGCGATCCGATGACCGGCGCATCGCTTTCAACGAGGGACGTGAGATCACCACGCTGACCGTCCAGAACCCCACGGACCGCCCCGTACAGGTCGGCTCGCACTATCACTTCGCCGAGGCCAACGCCAGGCTGGTGTTCTGCCGTGCGTCCGCGTGGGGCAAGCGCCTGCATGTGCCCGCCGGCAGTTCCGTGCGGTTCGAGCCCGGCATCACCGAAGAGGTCGCTCTCGTCCCGATCGAGGGCAAGCGCCTGGTCCACGGTCTGCGCGGCCAGAGCGAGGGACTGCCCGTGAAGATCGGCGGATCGCTCGACGACACCGAAGGCCCGTTCGCCGACGAGGGATGTGAGCTCCATGGCTGAGTGCCCCGATTGCTCCTGCTGCCCGCCGACGCCGAAACCTTCGGACCCCCTGACTCGCGCGGCGTACGCGGACCGCTTCGGCCCGACGACCCGCGACCGCATCCGCCTCGCCGACACCGCTCTGTGGATCAGGATCGAGGAGGACTGGTCCGGCGGCCCCGGCCGCAGCGGCAACGAGATGGTCTTCGGCGGCGGAAAGGTGATCCGCGAGTCGATGGGCCAGTCCGCCGCTCCGCGCGCACCGGGCGACGGCAAGGCGCCCAGCGCCTCCGGGGACGGCCTCGTCGGACCTCCGGACACCGTGATCACCGGGGCCGTCGTCCTGGACCACTGGGGGATCGTCAAAGCCGACATCGCCCTCCGCGACGGCCATGTCGTCGCGCTCGGCAAGGCGTACAACGACGAGACCATGGACCGTCTGCACGACGGACGCGTCATGCTCGCCGACGGTCGCCCGGTTCCCACGGACTTCGTCATCGGCCCCGAGACCGAAGTCATCGCGGGCAACGGCAAGATCCTCACCGCGGGCGGGATCGACACACACGTCCACTTCGTCTGCCCCGACCAGGTGACCGAGGCGCTGGCAGCGGGCGTCACGACCCTGATCGGGGGCGGCACGGGCCCGGCCGAGGGCAGTACCGCCACCACCGTCACCCCCGGCGCCTGGCACCTCGCCCGCACGTTCGAGGCGCTGGACGGCTTCCCGGTCAACGTCGGGCTGCTCGGCAAGGGCGCCACCATGTCGAAGAAGTCGATGTACGACCAGGTGGACGCCGGTGTCATCGGCTTCAAGGTTCACGAGGACTGGGGCGCCACCCCGGCCGTCATCGACGCATGCCTCCAGGTCTGCGACGAGACCGGTGTCCAGCTCGCCCTGCACGCCGACTCGCTGAACGAAGCCGGTTTCGTCGACGACACCATCAAGGCGGTCAACGACCGCTCCCTCCACGTGTTCCACGTCGAGGGAGCCGGCGGAGGCCACGCACCCGACATGATCAAGATGGTGAGCGAGCCGAACGTCCTCCCCGCCTCCACCAACCCCACCCGCCCCCTGACCGTCAACACGGTCAAGGAGCATTTCGACATGGTGATGGTCTGCCACCACCTCAACCCGAAGGTCGAGGAGGACCTCGCCTTCGCGGACTCGCGCATCCGGCCCTCCACCATGGCCGCCGAGGACATCCTCCACGACCTCGGCGCCATCTCGATCATGTCCTCCGACGCCCAGGCCATGGGACGCATCGGCGAGATGATCATGCGCACGTGGCAGACCGCGCACGTGATGAAGACCCGGCGCGGCTTCCTGGAGGAGGACAGGAAGCCGGAGGCCGGACTGCCGGGGGGCGAGCCGCCCCTGCTCGCGGACAACAGGCGCGCCCGCCGGTACGTCGCGAAGTACACGATCAACCCCGCCCTCGCTCACGGCATCGACGCCGTCGTCGGATCGGTGGAGACGGGCAAACTGGCCGACCTGGTCCTGTGGCAGCCGAAGTTCTTCGGGGTCAAGCCGCACATGGTCATCAAGGGCGGCCAGATCGCGTACGCACAGGTGGGGGACGCCAACGCCTCCATCCCCACCCCCCAGCCCGTGCTGCCGCGCCCCATGTGGGGGTCCACCGGCCTCGCGCCCGGTTCGATCGCCTTCAACTTCGTCACCCAACGCGCCATCGACAACGGTCTCCCCGGAAGGTGCGGGCTGCGCAAGCAGTTCCGGGCCGTCACCGATGCGCGGGCGGTCCGCAAGGCGGACATGAAGGAGAACGACGCCACTCCCGAGGTCGAGATCGACCCCGACACCTTCGAGGTCATCGTCGGCGGCGCGAAGGTGACGGATGTGACCACATCGGTCGACGACCAGGTCGTCGAACGGGTCTACGCCACGGAACTGCCCATGGCACAGCGCTATTTCCTCTTCTGAGGCCGCAAGGAGCACCCCCGGTGGAACCGAAAGCGCGCAGCGGCGGACAGAGACGGAAGAGGGGAGACGGAAGGTGAGCCGAGCCGCGTTGTTCGTTCTGTCCGACGGCCGGTTCCCGGCCGGGGGGCACGCACACTCAGGAGGAGCCGAGACGGCCGTCGCCGCCGGCCGGGTCAAGGACGCGGCGTCGCTGGAGGACTTCTGCCGGGGGCGTCTGCACACCACCGGTCTGGTCGCGGCGGCCCTGGCCGCCGCAGCCACGGCCGGGCACGATCCCTTGGCCTTGGACGAGGGGGCCGATGCCCGCACCTCGGCCCAGGCCCTGCGGATCACCGCGCGCAAACTGGGCCGCCAGATGATGCGGGCGGCCCGCGCCACCTGGCCGTCCGCCGAGCTCGACGCCCTGGCCTCGGCCCGGCCCCACGGCGCCCACCAGCCGGTGGTGTTCGGCCTCGCCGCCAGGTCGGCCGGCCTGGCCCCACTGGACGCCGCGTACGCAGCGGCCTACGAAAGCGTCAGCGGGCCGGCCACGGCGACGGTCCGGCTGCTGAGCCTGGACCCCTTCGACGCCACCGCCGTCCTGGCCCGGCTGGCCCCCGACCTCGACCGGGTGGCCGCAGAAGCCGACACGGCGGCCCGGCGCGTCCGGGACGAGGGCGTCGACGTCCTCCCGGCCGCCTCCGCCCCCCTGCTGGACATCTCCGCGCAACAGCACGCTGCCTGGCCGGTGCGCCTGTTCGCGTCCTGACACCGCGGCACCTACCGACACCCAAGGACCCACCATGCACCTCGACCACGAACTCGACGAGAAGCACCCCCACCGCCACACCTACAGCGCGGCCGAACCCACACGCTCCGACGGCCGCCGCCGCGCTCTGCGGATCGGCCTGGGCGGGCCCGTGGGCTCGGGGAAGACGGCCACCGTCGCCGCCCTGTGCCGCGCCCTGCGCGACGAGGTGTCCATCGCGGTCGTCACGAACGACATCTACACCCGCGAGGACGCCGACTTCCTTCTCCGGGAGGCCGTCCTGCCGCCCGAACGGATTCAGGCCGTCGAAACCGGCGCCTGCCCGCACACCGCGATCCGCGACGACATCTCCGCCAACCTCGAAGCCGTCGAGGACCTGGAGGAAGCGGTCGGTCCGCTCGACCTGATCCTCGTCGAGTCCGGCGGGGACAACCTGACCGCCACCTTCTCCAAGGGGCTGGTCGACGCCCAGATCTTCGTCATCGACGTGGCGGGCGGCGACGACATCCCGCGTAAGGGCGGGCCCGGCGTGACGACCGCCGACCTCCTCGTCGTCAACAAGACCGACCTCGCTCCCCACGTCGGCTCCGACCTGGAAGCGATGGACCGCGATGCCAGGTTCCAGCGCGGCGACCTCCCCGTCGCCTTCACCAGTCTCAAGGGCGAAGGCGGCGTCAAACCGGTCGCCGACTGGGTGCGAGAACGCCTCACCGCCTGGACCGCAGGGCCCGCATGAGCCTCGCCCTCCCCGCTGGGGCGGCCACCGGGACGGGGGTGCGGGCCACCGCCCGTATCGCGGCGGCCGCCCGGGGCCGCACCACCATCGTGCCCGTCCTCGACGGTGACGGCCCCTTCGAACTGCGGCGCTTGCGTTCTGAGGGCGCCGAAGCGCGGGTGTGCGTCGTCGGCGCGATGAGCGCTCCGCTCGGCGGCGACCGGCTGCGCATCGAGGCCGAGGCCCGAAGCGGCGCGGTGCTGCACATCACCTCCGCCGCCGCGACCCTCGCGCTGAAGGGGCCGAGCGGAGAACCCGCCACCTACGACGTGGCGCTGTCCGTCGGGGAACACGCGAAGCTCTACTGGTCGCCCAAGCCGCTGATCTGCGCGGCAGGCAGCGACCTGCGCCAGTCCTGGACCGTCGACGTGGCCCCCACCGCCCGGCTCGCCCTGCGGGAGGAGCTGGTCCTCGGACGTACGGGCGAGCCGCCTGGCCATGTGGCCACGCGGCTCGTCGTGCGACGCGGCGGGCGCGTCCTGCTCGACCAGGAAGCCCGGTACGGCCCCGGCGCGCCGGGCTGGGACGGCCCGGCCGTCCTCGGCGCTCACCGGGCGACCGGACAGCTCCTCCTCGTCGATCCCGCCTTCGAGGAGCATCCTCCTGCCGCCCGGCTGATCGGCTCGCCTTCCGAGTCCGGCCAGGCGATACTGACGCCCCTCGCGGGCCCCGGCGTACTCGTCACCGCCGTCGCCGCCGACGGCCTCTGCCTGCGGCGCCTCCTCGACACGGCCGAGCGCACCCTGCACGGGCTCGCCGGGGGCGGGAAGCCCTGAGGCGGCCTCCCGCAGGCCGCCCGCGCACGGCCTGCGGGAGGCCGGTGCGGGCGGGCGCCGGCACGGCGCCGCAGCCTCGCCCCGGCCGACAGCACGGCAGCTCCATTGCCTGACTTCGTCGGACGGGACTTCGCCGTGGCCCGTCTCGGCACGAAGGCCGCCGAGGAGGTCCACTCCGTCTCCGGCACTCCCCCGCCGAGGGCCGGCCTCCTGTCCCGGCTCATGGGCGGGCCTGGCCGCCCGCGAAGTGATCGGCTCCTCAGCGGCCGGCCTCGTGGCCGACGCCGTTGACACGGCCGCCGCGCCGGGGCTGCTGGAGCACGCCGTGTGAGCCGCAGTCCCGGTGCGGAACGCACGGCACCTCTTAGGGAGCGCCCCTGATTCGCGGGCAGGGGCGGGCAGGTTCGGAAGCTGCTTCGGCGATGCCGCCGCGGAGATTTCGGGAGAGAGGAGGTCGTCTCACCCGTCCGGGCCCGGCCGGGTCACCGACCGCGCCGACATGTCCGACCTCATCGAGGGCTTCTCCGACAGATGCCGTCTGCGCAAGCCTGTCCCGCAGGGCTGCCTCACGCCTGCGGGACACGGCGACGCTGCGACAGCATCAGATCCTTGCGGTGGAGCGGCACGGTGTCCGACGCACACGCAGACTCCACCGGGTGCGCCGCATCCTCGTCTGCAAGGGCAGAGGTCCCTCGAAGGGCTCTGCGGCCGGCGGGGCCCTGTCAGTGGTGGCCTCTTCGGCCGGGGGAAGAGGTGGAAGCCGCCCGAGCACCGGGGGCCCCGTCTGCGACGATGGGTGCCATGAGGGTGCGTCGCAGGAATCACGTACGGGTGTCCGGCCGGTCCGGAGGACCGGTGGTGGTGCTGGCCCACGGGTTCGGGTGCGACCAGAACATGTGGCGTCTGGTGGCGCCGGTGCTGGAACGCGACTTCACCGTCGTCGTCTTCGACCACGTGGGGGCGGGGAGCTCGGACCTGTCGGCGTGGAGCCGGGAGCGGTACTCGACCATGGACGGGTACGTCGACGATGTGCTGGAGCTCTGCCGGGAGCTGGAGCTGGGCCCGGTGACGTTCGTGGGGCACTCGGTGAGCGCGATGATGGGCGTGCTGGCCGCCGTCCGTGAGCCGGAGGCGTTCGCCGGGCTGGTTCTGCTGGCTCCCTCGCCGTGTTTCGTCGACGATCCGGAGGCCGGTTACCGGGGCGGTTTCAGCGCCGCGGACATCGAGGAGCTGCTGGAGTCGCTCGATGCGAACTACTTGGGCTGGTCGGGCACGATGGCCCCGGTCATCATGGGCAACCCCGAGCGGCCCGAGCTGGGCGAGGAGCTGACGACCAGCTTCTGCCGTACCGATCCGGAGATCGCGCGGGTGTTCGCCCGCGTGACGTTCCTGTCCGACAATCGCGGCGACCTCGCCCAGGTGAGCGTGCCCACGCTGGTCGCCCAGTGTTCCCGTGACGCGATCGCCCCGCCGGAGGTGGGCGCCTTCGTGCACGCGCAGATCCCGGGCAGCCGCCTGGTCACGCTGGACGCCACAGGCCACTGCCCCCAGCTCGCCGCTCCTGAGGAGACCGCCGAGGCGATCTCCGCGTTCGCAGGGGCCGGCCGATGATGGCCAGGACCGACGACGAGGGGGGCGGCCGGAGTGAGGACGAGGGGCCGGTGGACGAGCAGGCGCAGTTCTCCGCGCTGCTGGAGGACAGTGCCGAGGACTTGTACGAGCACGCGCCCTGCGGCTATCTCTCCACCCTGCTGGACGGCCGGATCGCGAAGGCCAACACCACCCTGCTGGACTGGCTCGGCTACCGGCGCGACGACCTGGTCGGCCGCAAGCACTTCTCCGACCTGCTGACCGTCGGCGGCCGGCTCTACCACGAGACCCACTTCGCTCCGCTGCTGCGGATGCAGGGCGAGATCAGCGGCATCGCCCTGGAGCTCAAGTCCGCCGACGGCGCCCGCCTGCCCGTCCTGGTCACCTCCACGGTCAAGACGGGCAGCGACGGGCAGCCCCTGTTGATCCGCACCACGATCTTCGACGCCCGCGACCGCCGCGCCTACGAGACCGAGCTGCTGCGCGCCCGTCAGGAAGCCGACCGGGAGCGCGACCGCCTTCAGGCGCTGACCGCCACCCTGCAGAAGACGCTGCTGCCACCGGCCCTGGTGAGCGTGCCGGGGCTGGACGTCGCCGCTCACTACCACGTGGCCTCCGTCGACGAGGTCGGCGGCGACTTCTACGACCTCTTCCCGCTGGCCGCCGGCACCTGGGGGCTGTTCCTGGGCGACGTGTGCGGCAAGGGCGCCGCCGCCGCGGCCATCACCTCCCTGGCCCGCTACACCCTGCGCGCCGCCGCCGTCTACGACCCCGACCCGGTGGCTGTCCTGGGCAACCTCAACGCGGTCCTCACCCACGAGTACTCGGGGGACGACCCTCGCTTCTGCACCGTCGTCTTCGGCCTGCTCGCCCCCGACCCCGACCGGGCGGGCTTTCGTATCGTCCTGGCCAGCGGCGGCCACCCACCCGCCCTGCTCATGCGGGGCGACGGCACGGCCGACTTCCTGCCCACGCCCGGCGGACAGCTCATCGGCGTCCTGCCCGACCCTCAGATCGCCACGATCACGGTCCACCTCGCCCCCGGCGACACTCTCCTCCTGCACACCGACGGCCTCACCGAAGCCCACACCGACGCCGCCGCCGGCGGGAGAGAGCGCTATGGCGACGACGCTTTCCTCGACTTCGGCCGGGCGCTCGCCCCCACCACCGCCTCGGAGACCATCAGCGCGGTGGTCGGCCTGCTCGACTCCTTCGGCTCTGGCGTCGACGACGACACCGCCGTCCTCGCCATCCACGTGCCCGGGCCCCCCAGTGAAGAGCGGCAGTGATCCGGCATCCGCGTCTGAACACCCGCGTCACCGGCGCTGGAGCGGTGATCGAACTGGCAGGAGATCTCGACCACCACACCACACAGCGTGTCCGCGCCGCGCTGACCGGGCTCGATCTGCGTGCCGGTCAGCAGCTCGTCCTGGACCTCGGCGGTCTCGCCTTCTGCGACTCCACCGGCATCACCGTGATCGTCGCCGCCCGCAACCGCGCGTCAGCCGCGGAGGCGGCCGTCGTCCTGGCCGCGGTCCCCGCCCACGTCAGCCGCGTCTTCCGCATCGTGGGCCTGGACCGCGTCTTCACCTCCTGTCCCACCGCCCAGGACGCCGAAGCCGCCCGGCGGCCTCCAGCGGCCTGAGGCAGCGCGGTCTTGAGGCGGTCGAGGGCGCGGCGGCCTTCGTGACGCGAGGCCGAGGCCCTCGTCATCGTCCTCACCGAACTCCGGCTCGGCCCCGCCGGGGCCCGACTCGCCCGGGAGGCCGGTCAGCAGCCCGACGTCCTGCTGGACGCGGACGGCTCCACGGTGGGCCCGACAGCGGCCATACCCGATCCGGCCGGCGCGCCCCGGCCTCTGTTGCGGGACCGTGGCGCCCGCGGCGCGCCGCCTGGGTGGATCAGCGCGCAGTGCCGGACGCGGCTCGTGATCGGGTGGCGGCCCCACCCTCGGTGCGGCAGGGCCACGGTCGGCACGTACGGTACGGCACGTGAACCAACCGTCCGAAGCCGTGACCGGCCCTCCCGCGGACGCAGGCGTCCGAGCGAGGACGACCCGCGTGTTCCTGGCGCTCGCTCCGCCCGACGACGCGAAGGAGGAGCTGGTAGGGGCGTTGCGCCCGGTCCGCGAAGCGTTTGCCGGCATGCGGTGGAACCGCGTCGAGGACTGGCACATCACCCTGGCGTTCCTCGGCGAGCTGCCGGTCGCCGCAGTGCCGCCCCTGATGCCTCCGCTCGCCGCACTCGCGGCACTGCACCGGCCCCTGCGGCTGGCGCTGCGCGGCGGCGGACACTTCGACGAGCGGGTGCTGTGGAGCGGGATCGAGGGGGACCTCGAAGGGCTGCACCGGCTCGCCGCCGACGTACGCGCCGTGGTAGAGGAAGGCGGCGTCGCCCTCCCCGACCGGCCGCTGCGGCCCCATCTCACCCTGGCTCGCTCCCGCCGCGGCGACCGGGTCGCCGCCGTGGAGGCCGCGGCGGGGCTGGCCGCGTTCTCGGGCCGCGGCTGGGAGGCCGAACGGCTCCATCTCGTCGCGAGCAATGCCGGCCGCGGCCCGGGGCCGATCCACTACCGCGACATCGAGGCCTGGGGCTTTCGCCGCGGTGACTGAGTCAGCGCCCGGCGCTCGCACCGCGTGCGGCGACGGGGCCCCGGCCGCCGCCCCAGGTCGACCGCCGTCCGTGTCAGCCGCCGTCGACGGCTTCGCCCAGGGCGACGGTGAGGCGAGCGAGCACGTCCTGGAGCCCGATGACCTCCTCCAGGGACAGCCCCGTCGCGGCGAGCACACTGCGGGGCACGCCCAGCGCGCGGTCGCGCAGTCGTCCGCCGGCATCGGTGAGGTCGATCACGACGGAGCGTTCGTCCGAGCGGCTGCGTTCGCGCCTGACGAGACCGGCCGCCTCCATCCGCTTCAGCAGGGGCGAGAGCGTCCCGGAGTCGAGATGGAGGCGCTCCCCGATGGCCTTGACGGGCTGCGGGCCCTCCTCCCACAGGACCAGCATCACCAGGTATTGCGGGTAGGTGAGACCGAGGTCCTTCAGCGCCTGCCGGTAGAGACCGCCGAACGCGCGGGACGCGGCGTGCAGCGAGAAGCAGACCTGGTGGTCCAGGCGCAGCAGTTCCGCGTCGGGCACGGCAGGGGGGTCGGGCGGGGCGCCTGGAGCAGAGGTCATGGAACCAGCGTACCGCCGGACGACACTTAGTTGTGCGCTACTTAATTGTGTGCAACTCTTATGTCGGCGGCCGACCGCACCGGTCGCCGCCCCGACGAGGAGGGTCACCCCATGGACGCGTTGTACACCGCAGCAGCCACCGCCAACGGCCGCGAGGGCCGGGCCGTGAGCTCGGACGGACAGATCGACCTCCCTCTCGCCATGCCGTCGGCGCTCGGCGGCAACGGTGAGGGCACCAACCCCGAGCAGCTCTTCGCCGCCGGGTACGCGGCCTGCTTCGCCAGCGCGATGGCCGCGGTCGGACGCGAGATGAAGGTCGACACCAAGGACGCCTCCGTGACCGCCGAAGTCTCCATCGGCAAGGACGGCGGCGGTTTCGGCCTCGCGGTCGTCATGCGCGTCGAGCTGCCCGACTCGCTCGCGGGCGAGCCCGGGCGACAGCTGGTCGAGGCCACCCACGCGTACTGCCCGTACTCCAAGGCCACGCGGGGCAACATCGACGTGGAGCTGGTCATCGAGTAGTCGGCCCTCACTCCGCCGCCGCCCCGCTCCCCCCACAACGGCGGAGCGGGGCGGCGGTTCGGCGGCCGCCCGGGCCGGACCGTGTCAGGCGGGCCAGGCCGAGCGACCCGAGATCAGGGAGCGGGCGGCCTCCTGCGTGGCGCCCCGATCGAAGCAGCCGGTCCGCCACATGGTCGAGCGCATACGACCGCGGTCCCGGTATGAACGCATGATCCGCACATGGTCGTGGCGCGCCACGAAGGCATGCAGGTCCCGCTCCGCGCGCCATACGGAGACCGACCCCGACCGCGGCCGCAGCGGACCGGGGTCCGCCCACAGCCAGAGACCGACCGCGCCCTCGACGTCCTGCCAGGCCTGCCGCAGCACGATCCCGGCGACGGTGACGCCCGGCGCGGTCCACGGCCGGCGATGGGTGAACTCGGTGACGCTCACAACAGCCTCACCGCCCGCCGGCTCCCCGCAGGCCCCGCCGCCCTCCGGCCCGGACTTCCATGGCGCGAACCAGATGGATGACGACACGTCGGCGTCCTCCTCACGAACGGGCGGCGCACTACGCCGGACCAATAAAAGCACGGTCGTTCGTGCTAACATATCATGACCCTGACGCCGACCGAGGAGTACCGGGCATGGCCCCCACCGAGGCACTCGCCAGCACCGCGCTCAACATCGTCTCCCGGGTCTCGGGGCGGCTCGCCGGCGCGGGCGCGTACGCCCTGTTCCACATGCCGCTCGCCCGCAGCAGGATGCGGGCCTCCGAGCGGGAGCTGTGCGGCACGGCGGACATCCAGCGGCTCAAGGTCAGCGGCAAGGAGGCGGTGGTCTACCGTTGGGGCGACGGCGAGCGGCCCGTCCTCCTGGTGCACGGCTGGCAGTCGCGCGGCTCGCGGTTCGCCGACTTCGTCCCGGGCCTGCGGGAGCGCGGGTACACCGTCGTCACCTTCGACGCGCCCGGCCACGGCGACGCGACCGGGCGCAGCACCACGATCCAGGAGTACCGCCACATCCTCACCGAACTCCACGGCCAGTACGGGGACTTCGAGGCCGTGGTCGCGCATTCGCTCGGCGCCCTCGGCTCGGTCTTCTCGTTGCAGCACGGAGTGAGGGCGAAGAGGCTCGCCACCATCAGCGGGGTCTGCGACTTCGCGTACCTGATCGAGGAGTTCTGCTCCGTCGTCACCCTGCGCCCCCGGCTCGAAGAACGCCTGCGCGACCTCGTCGACGAAAAGCTCTTCTCCGGGCTGCCGGCCGGCGAGCGGCCGTTCTCCGCGGTGAACACGGTGGGGGCCATGGACATCCCGCTCCTGGTCGTCCACGACGAGGACGACCCCAGGATCGGGATCGACCAGGGACGCAGGCTCGCCGGCGCGTTCGGCGAGTCGGCGCGGCTGGTCGTCACGCACACACTCGGGCACCGCCGCATCCTGGGCGACCCCGACGTCGTACGAACCGTCCTGGACTTCGTCGAGCACGGGCCGGACAGGATCACCGACACACGCTCCGGGTCCACCGCGACCCAGTGAGGCCCGGGGCCGCCGGGCGCCCGGCGGCCCCGGGGCGGAGCGGACGGGGCCGCCCACGGCTGCCGGGCCGCGGCCCCGTCACCTGAGTTCGTCGAGGAACTCCAGGATGTGCCCGAAGACGTCCAGGGCGGCTCCCCGCCCCACGAACGCGTCGAAATGGCCGTAACCGGGGATCTCCGTGTACCGCACGTCCAGTTGTGGCTGACGGGCCGTCAGGACCTCGTGGCAGAGCTTCTGGGAGTCCAGCCACATGCCGTTCTCGCTGCCGGATATCAGCAGCACCGGGCAGTCGATCCGGTCGGCGTGGTCCAAGGCGTTCTCGGGGAGCGCCCGGTAGCGGCCGTCGCCGTGGTTCCAGCGCACGACGCTGCGGGCCAGCGCGACCCGCCTCAGATGCGGCAGTATCCACAGCGGGGCCGGGCCGAGGAGCTGGGCCAGCCGGTCGTGGACGGCGTCGGACAGATTGTCATGCACGTAGAGCGAAGCACCCACGCCCCAGGCCGAGTTGCACAGGATCTGACAGGTCGGGTCGGTACAGCCGGCGCCCCTGGACGCCAGGGCGAAGAGCGGGGTGTAGCGCGACCAGAAGCCGACCTTGCGGAAGTCCACCGGAATGTGGTCGAAGCGGGACCGGAACAGCTCGCCGGCCATCGTCATCTTCAGCGAGGTCCGGGCGGCCAGCTTCGGCGTCAGAAAGACCCCTTGCGCCACCACGCCCGCCAGCCCGGGCACGAGGCCGGCGGCCATGCTCATCGACAGCGAGAGCGCGCCGATGCAGTGCGCCACCGCGAACAGCGGCCGGCCGCCGATCTCCCGGCGGATGTGCGTGACCGCCGTGGGGATGTCGTGGAGGGCGACGTCGTCGTACGTGTACCGGCGACCGGTCTCGTTCCACGGCAGCCGGCAGCTGCCCCGCCAGTCGAGCAGCCAGGGCTCGTACCCGCCGTCGAGCAGAGCCTCGACCAGATTGCGGATCTCGGGCAGCAGGAACATGTCGGAGGACGCCGTGTGGCCGTGCAGCAGCAGCACCGCGGGCCGGTCCGCGGCGCCGGCGGGGCGGACCCGGGTCAGTCCCAGCCTGAGGCCGTCGCCCGCCCGGAAGGGGATCTCCTCGATGGCCGCCTCGTCGAGGCGCGCGTACAGGGGCCGCAGGGTCATCGCTTGCGCTCCTTCAGGATCGGGTTGCGGCGTAGGTCCAGCAGGTCCGCGCCGACCCGGGCGAACGGGCCGATCATCCCGCGTCCGATCTCCAGGCCGAACCAGGCGAGCCAGGTCATCTTCGCGAGGCGCTTCTCCTGGCCGGAGAGGCGCGGATCGACCCGGATGCCGTCGACCTGGTCCCGCAGGTAGCTGTCGGTCGGCACGACGATCTCGCCCCGCAGCGTCCCCGGCTCGCCCTCGCGGCCGAGTTCCACGGACAACGCGCGGGCCTGCCGCCACAGGTCGCGGCGCGCGCGGGCGAACTTCCTGCCCTCCAGCCACCACAACGCGCCCTCGGCGTCCCGCAGCCGCAGCCGGTAGCGCAGCAGGGGGTGGCGCAGTCCGTGGTCCAGCGGAATGCCCTCTTCCGGGCGCACCCAGACGTCGCCGTGCTCGACCACGAGCGGGTCGGGATGCAGGAGCGGGCAGGAGATCCGGCCGCCGACGTCCACTCGGCGTTCCTCGGCCAACTGGTACATGCCGGCGATGGACAGGGTGAAGGACGCCGAGCAGGGGGTGTCCGCGGGCCCGCCGACCGGGCCGAGGCCGCCTTCCATGGTCTCGGAGAACCACAGGTAGGGCGGGTCGGTGCGCTCCGGGAGCCGGGCGAGGCCGTCCCGGGCCAGCCGCTGGAAGGTCCTCGTCTGCTCCTGCATGCCGTAGCGGGTCGAGGCCGGCAGGTTATGCCCGGCCACGAAGGCGTCGGTGCGCTCGGCGGTGGCCGCCGGGGCGGTCAGGGACGCCTCGCACAGCTTCGAGGCTGTGTGGCTCTCCAGGACCCTGGCCAGGAAGTCGAGTTCGGGGACCGGGTCGGACCGGAGGCGGGCCACGACGTCGCTCCGCCACTCCTCCCAGTCCTGGACGCGCACGTTCATGCCGCCGAACCTCATGTCGTGGACGACGTCCGCCAGGGAGTTCGGCGTACCGCTGAGGTGGTAGTTGGAGCCCCATGCCTCGGGCTCCAGGATCGCGGCCACCGCCACCCGGCTCACCCAGTCCACCGGTGCGGCGTTGAGGTAGCTGAACGCGGGCACCGTGCGGAACCGGCTGAAGACCGCCATCATGCCGCTGCTGAGGTCCTGGGGGTTGCTCGCGCCGGTCCTGGTGTGCCCGCCGATGCCGCCCGGCCGCAGGAAGGTGACGACCAGTCCGTGCTCGCGGGCCCGGCGCAGCGCGGCCTCCGCGGCCCACTTCGACTTGTCGTACCCGGCCTCCAGGGCGTCGATGTGGGCGACGGGGTCGTCCTCGCCCATGGACTCGATGCCGATCTCGTTGAAGACCGCGACGGAGGAGACGTGGTGGAGGGGTTTCGGGCGGCCGGCGGCCGCCAGTTCCGCGAGGGTCAGCGGCCCGATCACGTTGCTCTGTCGCAGCGAGGGGTAGCCGCGCAGGAAGTCCACCGCGGCGGCCACGCTCACCACTGAGTCCAGTTCGTGGGCCAGCGCGTCCCAGCGCTCGTCCGGCAGCCCGAGGCGCGGTCGGCGGATGTCGCCCGGCAGGACCGTCACCCGGCGGCGGATCTCGCCGGACCATGGAAGGGCGAAGCGCTTGAGGGCCGCGCCGAGGCGCCGTGTGCCCTCTTCCTCGTCGGCCGCGCGGACCAGGCAGTACACGTGGGCGTCGCTGTGCCGCAGCAGGTCCAGGAGCATGTGGCCGCCGAGGAAGCCGGTCGCCCCGGTCAGAAGCACCGTCCGGGGGACGGCGGGCTCCGGACGGCGGACCCAGGGCAGGGCGTCCGCGCGGGCCAGGTCGGCGAGGATCAGTGCCAGGTCGTCGTCGGTTCCGGCCGGCTCGGAGGCCGGGGCCGCTGCGGCCGAGGGCGCCGGGGCCGCCCGCCCGGCCGTCGCCGACGGGGCGGTGGGCAGACCGGGGCCGACCGGGCCCGCGCGTTTGGCGCGCAGGGCGCGCTCGGCGAGACGACGGGGCCTGGCGTCCGCGAACACGTCGTCGAGGCTGATCTCCACGCCGAGGTCGCGCGACAGTGCGGCGACGAGTGCGACGGCGTCGACCGAGGTTCCGCCGGCGTCGAAGAAGTCGGTGTCGGGGCCCATCGGCGTCCCCGGCAGCAGACGGCCCGCTGCGGCGGCGATGGCCCCGGCCAGCCGTTCCGTCTCCCCGCTCCCGGCGGTACCCCGGTCCGCCGCGGGCTCCCCGGGGCGGACCGCCGCCGACCGGACCCTGGCCAGCAGCTCGGACACGCTGAGCGGGCCGCCGCCCCGCTCGGCCTCCTCCCCGGCGCGGCGCTGCCCGGCCCGCGTGCGGTCCGCCGGCCCGTCCTCGTGCGGTTCGCCCATGGTCTGCCCCTCACTCTGTGCGCTGTCTTCGGTCATCACTGCCGCCAGGACCTGAACGCCCGCAGCCGCTCCGCAGTCGTCTCCGTCTCGACGCTCTCCTCCTTCGGGGCGCCACCGCCCAGTGCGGCGACCAGGCGTCGCGCCGGCACGTTGCGCGGGGTGTACTCGGCCGTCAGCCGTACGGTGGCGCAGCCGAGGGCCTCGGCCCGGTCGGCCAGCCACTGGAGCAGCCGCTCCTCCACCCCGCGGCCCAGCACCCGGCAGCTGAGCAGCCAGGCCAGGACGTCCAGGCGGGCGCCGTCGTGGCGCAGGGCCAGCAGGCCGATCTGGCCGTAGTCGCCGAACCGGTCGCGGGCCGAAACGGTCCACACCTCGCCCAGGTCCTGCCACCGCTCCAGATCGCCACCGTCCGCCGACCGGGCGCGAAGGGTGAACTGGTTGGTACGTCGCACGAGTTGGGCGGCCCGCGGGGCGTCCGGCTCCGCCAGCGGACGGATGTCCAGCTCCAGTTCCAGCCGTTCGAGGAACTCCTCGAATCCGGCCTGTTCCCGGGCAGCGTCGCGGGCCCGCTCCTGCTGGTAGTACGCGGCGCGCGCGCCGTCCTCCGCCGTGGCCGCGACGGGCGTCAGGGGCCAGAGCCGCGCCAGGAACCCTTCGAGTTCGTCGGCTGCCGGGCAGGTCACGGCGAGTACGTCGGGCAGTGCGGACCGCATCGCGGCGATCTCGGCCGGGTTGTCGTCGAGGAAGAGGAAGCTGTCGACGCCGAGGTGCAGGGTCCGCGCCGCCGCCTCCAGCCGAGCCGATTTGCGGCCCCATCCGGCGTCCAGCACGCTGAAGTGCTCCGCGCGCAGCACACTGTCGGGCCGCTCCAGCACGGCGCGCACGGTGGCCTCGTCGTTGTTGCTGATCAGGACCAGCAGGGTCCCGGCCTCCCGCCAGCGCAGCAGTCTGCGGGCCAGGGCCGCACGAGCGCCGCCGAGGCCGACGCCCTGCGGTCCGCTCTCCCCCGCGACGTGGCTCCACAGCGTCTCGTCGCCGTCCACCGCGATCACCTTCGGCGGTGTGCGGGTCGCCGCTGCCACGGTCTCGGCCAGGGTGAGGGCGACGGCCGCCTGGAACTCGGGAGTGAAGGGCAGGTGCGCCAGCTCGTCCGTCCGGTCGTCGAACCGCTTCTCGACGGCATGGTGGCGAGTCCAGTCCTCGGGGCGCAGGACCGCGATGCCGGGGGCGTCCGCGAGGGCGGCGGCGATGTCGCGCTCCCACCGCTCACCGCGTTGGTCGGGGCGCGCGCACGGCAGGAACCCGACGATCAGCAAAGTTCCCGTGCGCTCGGTGAGCGCGCGCAGGGCGGCCGGGTACTGGGCGCGCAGCTCGTCGAGCAGCGCGTCGCTCACCGGGCCGAAGCGTTCCAGGTCGGCCGCCCGCAGCAGGACGGTGCCGGCCTTCGCCGAGGCGTCGGTGAAGACTCCGGACGGGTCCTTGAGGCTCGCCAGGACATGGTGGTAGGGCGCTTCGAGGACCCGGGGCGGGGCGGCCCGTGTCTCGTCCCCCTCTCCTGCGGAGAGGGCCGCCGCGCACAGCAGGGGCAGATCGCCGAGGGCGAAGGTGGCCGCGACGGCGAGCGCTCGGGGCCGCCGCCCCTGCGGCGCGGGGGCGGGAGTGGGAGTGGGAGTGGGAGGGGCGGCGTCGGCCTCCCCCGTTCCGTCCGGGTGGGCCTTGCGGGGCTCCGGCTCACCCGGGGGCCCGGTCGGGGCCGCTTCCGCCGGTTGCGGGTGTGCCGGTCGAGCCGGGGCCGCCGGGTCGTCGGCCGCCTCGTCGAGGAGTCGGAGGAAGTCGGCGGCGAACGCGGCGCAGGCCGTCTCGTCGATGATGTCCACGTTGTGGTCGAAGCGGATCTGGCCCGCGTCCGGCGTCATGATGATCATGAGGTCGAGGTCGGAGTGGCCCGTTCCGGCCGGCAGGATCTCCAGGCGGTCGAGTCTCGCCGAGGACCGGACGTAGTTGAAGTAGACCTCGACCATGGGGGCGTTGTCCCGTTGCAGCCCCTGGGCGGCGAGGGCGGCCAGGGTGTCGGAGAACATGGCGCCCTTGGCCAGCACCCGGTCGAGCCGGCTGTCGGTGCGGCGCAGCACCTCCTCGATCCGCTCCCCCGGCGCGGCCTGGGCCGGGAAGGGCACGGGCACCCCGAAGAAGCCGACCGCGTCGGGGGCGTCGACATGGATGCGGGTGTCCACGGGGACGGCCAGCACGAACCGGTCGCGTCGCTGTCTGCGGGCGAGCAGGACCGTCAGCGCGCCGAGGCAGAAGGCGGCCGGGGTGATCTTGAGTCGGCGTGCACGGGCTGCCACGCGTCCCATGAGCCCTTCGGGGAGGGTACGGGTGATCGTGCCCGTCCGGAACGACCGCTTCGCCGGCCGGGGGTGGGTGAGCGTCAGGTCCAGGCGGCGGCTTCCGGCGAACTCCCCCCGGCGTGCGGCGTCCCGCGACGGGGGCTGGGGCAGCGCTGTCTGAGCCTCCAACAGCAGGTCGACGTCCCGGTTGGTGACCTGGTCCCCCAGCGGCGCACCGGACAGTTCGGCGTCGATCTCGGCGGCGACGATCAGCAGCGACTGCAGGTCGCTGACCGTGTGGTGAGCGCCGATGAGCAGCGTCTGCCCGGCGCCGTCGCGGTCGGTCAGCTCGAACCGCCACAGGGGCGCGGTGGTCATGTCGAAGGGTTCGCCGAGCAGTTCGCCCAGTCGGCGCCCGGCATCCCACTCGGCGTCGGAAGCCAGGTCGGACCAGCGCAACAGGGGCAGGCCGGGGTCCCGTTCGGTCCTCATACGCCGGTCGGAGCCGGTGTCGTCGACGATGGCCGTACGCAGTGCGGCGTGCCGTCCCGCGAGGCGCGTGAGGATGTCCGCGAGCCGGGTGCGGGTGGTCGGCCCGGTGAGCCGGAAGGCAAGACCTATGGAGTGCGCCGCGCTCGGGGTGCCGTGCTGGGCCGCGCGCAGGAGCCGGACCACGTCGCGGGTGGCGGGCCTCAGCTCGACGTCGGGCGGCGGCTGGCCGGCGGAGTGCGTCCGGCCGCCGGGGGCGCCGACGGCGGCGGGCCCGGGCGCCTCGTCCCGTCGGGACAGCGCGGTGTGCAGCTCCTGGGCGAGACTGCGGGGGTCCGCCGCCGAGAACACCGCGGACGCGGACAGTTCGACGCCGGTGTCACGACCGAGGGTGTTGCGCAGCCGGACGATCATCAGGGAGTCCAGGCCGAGCTCCTTGAAGCCTTCGTCCGCCGGGATCTCCTCGCCGCCACGACCGGTCAGTTCGGCGACGGCGGTCCGTATGTGGGCTTCGAGGAGTGCGATCCGCGCGTGGTCCGTGGGCGCGGCCCGCATCCGCCCGCGCAGCCCGGCGCCGGGCTGCGCGGGGGCGGGGGCGACGAGTCCGTGCAGGAGCGGCCGGTTCCGCACCGCGTCCGGGTCGCGAGCGAGGGCTTCCCTGTCGAGCACGAGGGGTACGAGCTGGCGGCGGGTGCTGGACAGCACCCGGTCGAACAGTTCACCGCCCTGGTGCGGGGTGAAGGGGACGAGACCCGCGTCGTCGGTGGCTGCGGTGCGCCTGGCCGATCCCGCGACGAGGCCGACTTCGGCCCAGGTCCCCCAGTCGAGGCTGAGGGCCGGCCGGCCGGCGTGGGAGAGGTGGTGCGCCCAGGCGTCCATGAAGGCGTTGGCCGCGGAGTAGGGGCTCTGACCGGCCGAGCCCAGCAGGCCGGCGGCGGAGGAGAACAAGGTCAGCGACTGCGCTTCGGGGATCAGTTCGGTGAGCAGCGCGGTGCCGAGCACCTTGGGGGCCAGGACCCGCGCGATGTGGTCGGGGGTCAGGTGGCGCAGAGTGGCGTCGTCGAGCACGCCGGCGGTGTGGACGACGCCGGTGAGAGGCCCGCGGTCCGCGCGCAGCGCGTCGAGGGCGGTCCGCAGGCCTTCGCGGTCGGCGACGTCGGCCCGTACGAGCCGCACGGCAATTCCGCGCTCCCGGAGGCCCTCGATCCATCGTGTCGCGGCGGCGTCGGGCGCGCTGCGGCTCAGCAGGGCGAGGCAGCCGGCGCCCCGGCGCGCGAGGCGGTCGGCGACGACCCGGCCGAGGCCGCCGAGACCGCCGGTGACCAGATACGTGCCGTCGGGGCGCACCGCGCCGGGGAGGGCCGGGTCCGGGCCGGTGTGGGCCAGGCGGGGCACGAGGCGGCCGGTGTCCCGGAGGGCGACGAGGCGTTCGTCGTCCGCGTGCCGCAGCTGGGTCCACAGCGCGTCCTCGCCTCCTTCGGAAGGGAGGTCGACGAGGGTGGTGTGCAGTTCGGGATGTTCCTGGGCCACCGCGGTGCCGAAGCCCCAGCCGATCGCCTGCTGGGGGTGCGTCACCTCGGTGCTGCCTCCGGCGGCCTGGCTGCCGCGGGTCACGAGGAAGAGGCGCGGGGGCCGGCCGTGGGGGCGTTCGGAGAGTGCGCGCACCAGGTTCAGGGTGCTGACGGCGCAGTGCAGGGCGGCCTCTGCGGCCGTCTCGGCCGAATCGACGGCCGGAGCGTCCAGTGCGAACAGGTGCACCACCCGCTCGGGTGGTTCCTCGGCGAAGACCTCGTCGAACAGCCGGGCGAGGTGCTCGGGGTTCCGGGGGTCGAGCGTGTAGCGCCCGGGCGCCCCGGCGGCGTAGGCGTCGCCTTTGCGGGCGACGACGTGCGGGGTCGTGCCCAGGCGGCGGGAGACGGCGTCGGCCACGCCCGTGTCGTCGGCGAGAATCAGCCAGCTCCCCGGAGCGGGGTGTTCCCGGGCGGGCGGCCGGGGCTGCCAGCGCACCTCGAGGAGCGCTCCGTCCACCGCGGAAAGGGTGGCGAGCTCGACTCCTTCGATGTCAAGGAGAAGGTGTTCGTCCTCGTCGAAGAGCCGCACGTCCAGGGTGACGGCGTCCTCGCCCACCGTGCGCAGCCGGCAGGCCGACCAGGCCGGCGCGGTGCGCAGCCCGGTGAGGCGCAGCCGCCCGGCCCTCCGGGGCACGAGGACCCGGCCCCGGAGGGCGTCCCCCGCCAGGGCGGCGGTGTGCAGGGCCGCGTCGATGAGCACCGGGTGCAGCAGATGCCCGGCCCTGGGCGTCCTCCCCAGCCTCCCCAGCGCCGCCGAAGGCCCGCTCCAGCCCTCCTCCAGCATGCGGAAGGCCGGGCCGTAGTCGAGGCCGAGGGCCGCGAGCCCGGCGTAGGCGTCGGTCATGTCCGACGCCTCGGTGCAGTGTTTCCGCAGGCGGGCCGGGGTGGTGTCCGGATTGATCAGCGGCTCGTCCGTGGCGGGTCCGGCCTGGCCGCGGACGTGCCGGACCCAGGGCGCGCGCCGGTCGTCGGCCGGGCGCGAGGCGATGGTGAAGTGCCGGACACCGTTCTCGTCTGCGGGTTGCAGCACCAGCTGGAGCTGGACGGGGAGGTCCGCCGCCAGAGGGAGCGGCCGTTCGAAGCAGATGTCCCGCACCTGGACGTCGGCCGCCTCCCCGAGCGAGGACACAGCTTCGAGCACCATCTCCAGGAAGGCTGCCGCGGGCAGCAGGACGGCTCCGCCGACCCGGTGGTCGGTCAGGTAGGAGAAGCGCCGGTCGCGCAGATCGACACGGGTGTCGAACAGATGCCGGTCCACCGGGTCACTGGACTCGACGTGTGCGTCGACGAGCGGTGTACCGCGCCGACCGCCCGGCCCGGTCCGCGCGTCGTCGGTCCAGTGCCGCTGTTCGGCCCACGCGTAGGTCGGAAGGTCGGCCCAGGGCCCGTCGGGCGCCAGCCGCGTCCAGCCGATGTCCCCGCCCGCGACGTGCAGTTCGGCCGCGGCCCGGTCCAGGCAGCCGGGTCCGTCCTCGTCGCGCCGCAGGGAGCCGATGGCGATGAGGTCGTGGCCGCTCTCCTCTGCGACCGCCCGGGTGGCGGTGATCAGGGCCGGATGCGGGCTCAGCTCCACGAAGCGGCGGTAGCCGTCGGCCGCCATGCGTTCGACGGTGGCGGCATAGCGGACGGGCCGACGCAGATTGCGGTACCAGTACGCGGCGTCCAGCGCGGTGCCGGACACGGGCTCGGCCAGGACCGTGGAGTACCAGGCGACGCGGGTGGGCCGGGTGGTGATGCCTTCCAGGTCTTCGAGGAGCGCGTTCCGCACGGGCTCGACCTGCGCACTGTGGGAGGCGTAGTCGATGGCCATCCTCCGGACGAAGACCCGTTCGTCCTCCAGCGCGGCGATCAGAGCTTCCAGCGGCTCCACGTCTCCGGCCACCACCGTCGAGGCGCCGCTGTTCACCGCGGCGACGGACAGTCGCCCGCCCCACGCGTCGAGGCGTGCCTCGACGTCCGCCTGTGCCAGGGCGACGACGGCCATCCCGCCCGTGCCGGCGATCGCCGTGAGCGCCCGGGCGCGCAGGGCGACCACGGCGGCCGCGTCGTTGAGACTGAGCGCCCCGGCGACGCAGGCGGCCGCGACCTCGCCCTGGCTGTGGCCCACCACGGCGTCGGGTCGTACGCCCCGTGCCCGCCACACCGCCGCGAGCGCCACCATGACGGCGAACAACGTCGGCTGGACGGCGTCGACGCGGTCCGGGGGCGGCGCTCCGGCGTCGCCGCGGAGCACCGCGAGGACCGACCACCCGGTGTGCGGGCGCAGGGCCGCGTCGCAGCGGTCGATCTCGTCGGCGAAGAGCGGGGACCCGGCGAGCAGGTCGCGCGCCATACCGGCCCACTGCGTCCCCTGCCCGGGGAAGACGAAGGCCACCTTGCCCTCGGGGCGCGCCCGGCCGGGCCCCACGACCAGCTCCGGGGCCGCCCGTCCCGCCGCCAGGGCGCGCAGTCCGCTCAGCAGGTCCTCCCGTCGCCGTGCCACGAGCACCGCGCGCTGTTCGAAGTGCGTACGGCGGTGGGCGAGGGCGCCGGCGAGGGCGGGCAGCGTCAGGTGGGGGTCGGCCGTCAACGCGTCGAGGAGACGCTGCGCCTGCCCGCGCAGCGCGGGCAGGGTGCGGGCCGACACGGGGAACAGGGCGGCGGGCCGCTCCGGGGCGTCGGGCCGTTCTCCGGCCAGGCGCTCCCCCGGCGCCTCTTCGAGGACGACATGGGCGTTGGTGCCGCTGATGCCGAAGGCGCTCACCCCGGCGCGGCGGGGCCGGGGGCCGCGCGGCCAGGGACGCGGCTCGCGGCACAGTTCGAGGCCGCCGCCCGCCCAGTCGACCAGCGCGGTGGGGGTTTTCGCGTGCAGTGTGGCGGGGAGCCGTTCGTGCTGCAGCGACAGCACCGTCTTGATGACGCCGGCGATGCCGGCCGCTGCCTGGGTGTGGCCGAGGTTGGATTTCAGCGATCCGACGGCGAGGGGTCGTCCGGCGGGGCGGCCGGGGCCGAAGACACGGGCCAGCGCGGAGCCCTCGATGGGGTCGCCCAGCGGGGTCCCGGTGCCGTGTGCCTCGATGTGGTCCACGTCTCCGGGGCGCAGCCCTGCGGCCTCCAGCGCGGCCCGCACCACACGTTCCTGGGCCGGTCCGCTGGGGGCGGTCAGGCCCTGGCTGCGGCCGTCCTGGTTGACGGCGGAGCCCTTGAGCACCGCGAGGACGCGGTCGCCGTCGCGCCGGGCGTCGCTCAGGCGTTTCAGCAGCACCAGGCCGCAGCCCTCCCCCCACACGACGCCGTCGGCGTCCTGGGCGAAGGGCCGGCACTGTCCGGACGCCGACAGTCCGCGCAACCTGCTGAACTCGACGTGGCCCCGCGGGCTGACCATCAGCGTCGCGCCGCCGGCCACGGCCAGGTCGCAGGAGCCTTCGCGCAGGGCCCGGGCGGCCAGGTGCAGGGCCACGAGGGAGGAGGAGCAGGCGGTGTCGACGGTGATCGCCGGGCCCTGGAGGCCGAGTTGGTAGGCGATCCGGCCGGAGGCGACGCTGGGGACCGTGCCGGTGCCGACGTACCCGTCGAGTTGTTCCATCCCGGCCGCGCCGAGGTAGCCGCTCGGGTACAGGCCGATGTAGACGCCGGTGGCGCTGCCGTTGAGGGCTGCGGGCAGGATGCCCGCCCGCTCGATCGTCTCCCAGCAGGTCCGCAGCAGCAGCCGCTGCTGCGGGTCCATCGCGGCCGCCTCCTGGGGCGGGATGGAGAAGAACGCGGCGTCGAAGCGGTCGATGTCCCTGAGGAAGCCGCCGCGCAGCGAGTACGCGGTGCCGGGGTTGTCCGGGTCGGGATCGTGGAGGGCGGGGTCCCAGCGGTCGCCCGGCGGGGCGCAGACGGCGTCCTCGCCGGCGGCGAGCAGCCGCCACAGCTCCTGCGGGTCGTCCGCGCCGGGGAAGCGGCAGGCCATCGAGATGATCGCCACCGAATCGGCCTGCCCAGCCGCTCGCGCGGCCGGCTCACGCAAAGCGGCCGCCGCCCCGGGCGCCGGGCGCGGGTCGGCCCGCGGCAACAGGCGCGGTCCGTCGAGCGCGGCCGCCTCGGCGATCGACGCGACGGTGGGGTGGTCGTAGACCAGCGTCGGGTCCAGCGGCCGACCGAGTGCGGCGGAGAGGCGTGCGCCCAGCGCCACGAGATCCCGTGACCCGAGCCCGTAGTCGGCCATCGGCCGGTCCCGCCCGATCCGGGCCGCTTCGAGACCGGCCGCAGTGGCGACGGCCTCCGTCAGCCAGGCCTCGACTTCTTCGGGTGCGGCATCGGCGAGAGGGGGCGAGGTCGTGCCGGGCGGCGTGCCCGGGGGCGGTGCTACAGGGGACTCGCTGGGCTTCTTGGCAGGCATCGGGGCAACCGTCTCCGCAGGCTCGGTCCGAGGGTTCTTCGTGCGCCGTGCCGGACGGCCGGGGCCGCCGGCCGTCCGTGCTCCGGCGCGGGCGGGCCGCGTTGCACGCGGCGGGCCCGGGCCGGCGCCGGGCCGCGGGGGTCTCCGGGCCGGCCCGGGGCGGGCGGTCAGGTCAGGCCGTTTCGCCGGCCGGCGGGGTGTCCCCGACGGTCGCGAGGGACCCGTCGAGGTACGCCGCCCGGCATGCCTTGCGCTGGATCTTCCCGCTGGAGGTCTTGGGGAGGGCCCCGGGGCGGATCAGGACGGCCTGCCGCAGCGACAGGCCGTGGGCCTCTCCGAGTGCGCCGCGGATCGCGGCGGCGGCCTCGGCGCACTCGGGTCCGGGAGCTGCCGTCGTCTCCGCGACGACCACGGGGAGCTCGCCCTCCGTTCCGCCGTCGACCGTGAAGGCGGCGGTGCAGCCAGGGCGGATCGCGCGGTGGGCGCTCTCCGCGGTGAGTTCGAGGTCCTGGGGGTAGTGGTTGCGCCCGTCGATCACCAGCAGGTCCTTGAGCCGTCCGGTGACGTACAGCTCCCCGTCCCGCATGAACCCCAGGTCTCCGGTGCGCAGAAAGCCGTCCCGGCCGTCCAGCAGGGCGGCCCGGAACACCTCGCGGGTCGCCCGCGCGTTGCGCCAGTAGCCCTGGGCGACGCTCGTCCCGGCGACCCACACCTCACCGATCCGGCCCTCGGGGCACTCCCGCCGTTCGGTGTCGGCGATGACCACGGTCAGGCCCTCGCCCGGCGGGCCGCAGCTCACCAGTTCTCCGCCCGGCTCCGTTGCGGCGTCGGGCCTGGGGGCCGTTCTCGGCTCCCGGTCGACCGGGCCCCCGCTCACCATGAGCGTCGCTTCGGCGAGTCCGTAGCCGGGATGCAGCGCCGTGCGGCGGAAGCCGGCAGGGGCGAAGGTGTCGGCGAACCGGCGCAGCGTCGCGGCCCGGACCGGCTCGGCCGCGTTGAGCGCCACCCGCCACCGGCTCAGATCGAGGCTGTCGACCAGTTCGGGGGTGGCATCGCGCAGGCACAGCTCGTACGCGAAGTTGGGCCCTCCACTGGTGTGGGCGCGGTAGCGGGAGAGCGCGGTCAGCCAGCGGTCGGGCTTCTGGAGGAAGTGCAGTGGGGAGAAGAGGGTGGACGTCCCGCCGAGGAAGAGGTTGTTCAGGACCGGGGCGATGAGCCCGAGGTCGTGGTAGACCGGGAGCCAGCTGACATAGAGCTCCCCGTCCCACTCCTCGACCGTCTCCGGGGTGTGCCCCATGCCGCGGGACAGGACGTGCTGGTTGTCCATCACGTTCGCGTGGGTGACCACCACTCCGCGGGGGGCGGAGGTGGAGCCCGACGTGTACTGGAGGAAGGCCACCGAGTCCGGGGTGAGAGCGGGCTCGTGCCAGGAGGCCTCGGCCTCGTCGGGGATGTCCTCCGTGGCGACGCAGAGCGCGGTGTCCAGCTCCGGCAGGTGCTCGGCCATCGCGTCCAGCCCGGCGATGATCTGCTTGGTGCCGAGGACCACCGTGGCGTCCGCGTCGGCGATCATGCGCCGTATCCGTGCGAGGGACCGGTGGCTCTGCGTCCTGCCCTGCGGCGGCAGCCCCGGCGCCGCGACGACCGCGGCGGACAGGCAGCCCAGGTAGGCGCCGATGAACTCCAGGCCGGGCGGGTGGAGCAGGATCGCCCGGGAGCCGGCGAGGCCCCGCTCCTGCAAATAGCCGCCGATGGCCCGGGAGCGCCGGGCCAGTCGGCCGTAGGTCCATTCCTGGACCTCGCCGTCGCCGTCCCCGTCGGCCAGGAAGCGGAAGGCGACCCTCTCGGGCCGCTGCGACTCCTGTGCGAGCAGTACGTCGATCATCGAGCGAACCGCACCGGCCATCGGTTGACCCCTCCCCCATCGCACGGCGTACGGGCAGCGAACCGACAGGAGACGGAAACTGATCGCACGATCGTTCGGTCATTTATACTGTCACACACTGACCGCACAGTCGTCTACTTACTCAGTACACTGAACGTCCGACGGCACCACGAAGGTCCAGCCCAGGAGGGTAGACAGGTATGACAGCCACACACACCGACGGGCGGATCGCGCGCGGGAACCAGACGCGTCAGCTCATCCTCAAGCGCGCCGTGGAGATCGCTTCCGTCGATGGCCTCGAAGGGCTCTCGCTGGGGCAGCTCGCGACCGAACTGAAGCTCAGCAAGAGCGGGGTGTTCGCCCTGTTCGGCTCCAAGGAGGATCTTCAGCTCGCCACCGTCCGGGCCGCCATCAAGGTCTATCTGGAGCACGTCGTCCAACCGGCCCGCGATCTGCCGCCGGGTCTGGACCACCTGTGGCGCCTGTGCAGCGGCTGGCTCGACTACTCCCGCAAGCGCATCTTCCCCGGCGGCTGCTTCTTCTACTCGGTCTCGGCCGAGTACGACGCCCGCGAGGGCAAGGTCCACGACACGCTCGCCGCGACCCGCACCAACTGGGTCACGTTCCTGGAGCAGACCGTGCGCGACGCGCAGCTGGCGGGCGAGGTCGACCCCGCCGCCGATGTGCCGCAGCTCGTCTTCGAACTCACCGCGCTCATGGAGATGGCCAACGCGGAGTCCGTCCTGCACCACGAGTTCACCAGCTACGACAAGGCGGCCAAGGCCATCCTGAGCCGCCTGCGCGGGGTGGCCACCGACCCGGCCCTGCTCCCCGACGCCCCCTGACCCGGCCCCCGCAGCGGTCGGCGGGGGCGCGCGCCGCCCACAGCGCCTCGCCGACCGCAAAGGGGGCGGCCTCACGCCCCGATGGCGTGCACCCCTCCGTCGACGTGCACGATCTCGCCGGTCGTCCGGGGGAACCAGTCGGAGAGCAGCGCCACCACCGCACGCGCCGCCGGTTCCGGGTCGGACAGGTCCCAGCCGATGGGAGCGCGCGTGCTCCACACCTCGCGGAACGTGTCGAATCCCGGGATGGACTTGGCCGCCATCGTCTTGATCGGGCCGGCCGCCACCAGGTTGCAGCGGATGCCGTGCGGGCCGAGGTCCCTGGCGACGTAGCGCGAGGTGGATTCGAGCGCGGCCTTGGCCACGCCCATCCAGTCGTACGCGGGCCAGGCGACCTGGGCGTCGAAGTCCAGACCGACGATGGAACCGCCGCGCTCCCGCATCAGCGGCAGGGCGGCGACGGCCAGCGCCTTCAGCGAGTACGCGGAGACTTCGACGGCGGTCGCGACGGAGTCCCAGCCGGTGTCCAGGAAGTTGCCGCCGAGCGCGTCCTGCGGCGCGAAGGCGATGGAGTGCACCACGCCGTCGAGGCGGGCGTCCGGGCCGACGCTCTCGCGGACCCGGTCCGCGAGGCTCTCCAGGTGCCCCGTGTCCTGGACGTCGAGCTCGATCAGCGGGGCCGGCCGCGGCAGCCTCTTGGCGATGCGTTCGACCAGGCTGAGCCGTCCGTACCCGGTGAGCACCACCTCCGCGCCCTGTTCCTGGGCGATCCGGGCGGCGTGGAAGGCGATGGAGGACTCCATCAGCACTCCGGTCACCAGAATGCGCTGGCCTGCGAGTATGCCGCTCATCGTGCTGCCACCTCGGTCCCGGACTTCTGCACTGTGGTGTCGCAGGAGACGAAGTCCGCTATCTCCGCGACGACTTGGGGGGCTCCGAGTATGCGCAGGTGCCCGAATCTGCGCGTGAGGACCAGCCGGGCCCGGTCGCCGAAGAACTCGGCGATGCGCCGGCCCTGGCCGGCGTCGACCATGGTGTCGTCCTCGTCGTGGATGAAGAGAAGCGGAATCCGCACGGCCTCGGAGCCGTGGAAGACCGAGAAGCGCGACCACATGTCCGTCTCGGCCGGGTAAACCTGGCGTTCGAGGCGGCCGCGAACCTCCGCCGCGAGGGGCGGTTCGAGGCTCAGGCCGACGGCGAACGCGTCCACCAGGTAGGAGAAGTCGGGGACCGTGCTGATCGCGACGACCCGCCGGGCGCACACCGCCTGCTGCAGGGCGACGAAGGTCGCGGTGGCGCCGAACGAGTGCGCCACTATGGCCTCGAACGTGCCGTGCTCACGATGCAGCCGGGCGATGATCTCGACGTACTCCACCAGCGTGGTGGTGTCGCCGGTGGCCTCGCCGTGGCCGGGGGCGTCGAAGGACACCGGACTGAAGCCCAGTTCGAGGAGGCGGGCGACGGCCTTCGCGTAGCGCGACGCGCGCGACTCCCAGCCGTGGACGAGGAGCACGGGGCGCTCGCCCGTCCCCCAGCGGTAGACGACCGCCACCTTGCCGTTGACGGTCAGTTCGCTCGTCCGCGCGCTTTCCATGGCCGCCCGCTCGTCCGGCCGTGGCCTGCTACGGCCCTGCGGTCGGCGGAAGAGGTCGAACAGCTGCTCGCCCTTGTCACTCAGGGCCGCGTCGGCGGCCCCTGTGGCGGGTTCCATTCCACGCCCTCCAGGTCGGTCGGTACGGGTCAAATATTAGCACGACCGTTCGCTCATATTTCATGCCGACCCCGCCCGGATCAGAAACATGCACGGACGGTCGTGCTAATGTATGGGCGGTCAACTCTTTTTCTTGGAGGCCGGCATGACGCTCCCGCACTCCGCTTCCCCCGCCGACGAAGCGGCTGACACCAGCCCCGGTCCGAACCAGTGGATCAAAGACCACCTGGACGGCCTCATCGATGAGCACCTGCTGAAGGACGCCCCCTCGTCGGGCACCGCCTCCCCCGCACAGCGCGAGGGGAAGTCTCTGCCATGACCGACGCCGACACCACGCACGGCCTGGGGATCGCCGTCGCCTCGGGCATGCTCAAGGGCGTGTACGGCCACGGAGTGCTGTCCGCCTTCGAGGAGCGCGGGCTGCGCGCGCACGTGTACGGCGCCGCCTCCTCCTCCGGGCTGTCCGGCGGTCTCGCCGCGATCGGCCACGCACGGCGGATCGGGGTCGACTACTGGATCGGCGCGGCGGGGGGCGTAGCGGAGAAGGGCATGAGCCGCGTCGCGCTCGACAGCATCGCCGAGTACGGCCCGCTGATCCGCGGCGAGCTCTTCGGACCCGAGGCCCCGGAGTTCCTGCTGGCCACCAGCAAGGTCACCACCGCGGAGGCCGCGGAGGCCACCCAGGGCCCGGAGGCCAAAGCGCTCGGCAAGCAGCTGCTGCGCAACGTCTTCTCAGGAGACCGCACCTGGGTGACGGAGAACCTGGCCGCGACCGTCTTCTCCAACCGCGCCACGGCGGACGGCGACGAGCCGCGGCTGACGGCGGACAACTACGACGCGGTCTCCTACGCCTCGACGCGCATGCTGCACGCCTGGGCCACACCGGCCGAGGTGGACGGGGCGGCCTACGTCGACGCCTCGTACACCTGCTCCTGCCCGGCGCGTGAGGTGGCGGCCAAGGGGGTGTCCGTGCTGATAGCGATCGGCAACGACCCCTTCCCGGTCTTCCGCGACCTCTACGCCTCCGAGGAGATCGCCGACGGCTCCACCCTGCACGGCGCGAAGGTCCTGGTCGTCAAGCCGGAAGAAGACCTCAAGCACCTGGGCGTCGACTACGCGGCGGCGTCCCCGGAGGGACTCGTCAAGGCCTACGAGCGCGGCCTGGAGGACGGGCGCCGCTTCTCCGAGCGCCACGCCGAGCTGCTCAAGGCCGCCGCCGCGGGCCGCGACAGCCTGCGGGGCCGAGCCGGGGAGGCCATGGCGTGACGCACGTGGTCACCGAGCAGTGCGTCAACTGCAAGTTCGCGGAGTGCGTCACCTACTGCCCGGTCGCCTGCTTCCGCGAGGCAGGAACCTTCCTGGTGATCGATCCCGAGGAGTGCATCGACTGCGGGAACTGCGTGGAGGCGTGCCCTGCCGACGCGATCTATCCGGAGGAGGAGCTGCCGCCCGAGCTCGTGCCGGCCCTGGAGTGGAACGCCCGGCTGTCGGCCGAGCTCCCCCTGGCCACCACACGCGTCGAACCGCTGCCGGACGGCGAGGGGTGGCTGGGCAGGAGCGGCAAGTGGAGTGCGCTGCCCGCCAACCAGGCGCCCGGCGTCCTCCGCGGCTGACCCCCGCTTCGTCTCCCTGCTCCACGCGCGCGCGCTGCCGCGGCCCGGCGACGCCGCCTACCGGGGCCGCCACGGTGGAGGTGGCGCGGGAGCCACTGGGTTGGCACGGTGCGGCCGGCCGGACCCGCGCAGCGTTCCCGCTCGCCGGCGGGGCCCGGGCGTCCCGCGCCTGGCGTCTGGCTGCTGATCGCAGCTCCGGCCACGCGCGGGCCGGGGGGCGCGGTCGGCGAGATCCGGGGCTGCTCCCCCGGCGCCGCCGGCTGTCGACGTCGCCCGAAGGGGGAGCGCCGAGACGTTCGAGCCCACGACGCCTGCCGGGGAGGCCCGTCTCCGCGCACCGGTGGCCTCGGCTTCCTCCGCGACGGCGAACTGTCGTGAGGGGGGAGGGGGCGGCCGGGGGAAGGCGACGCCGGAGAGGGCGGCTTGCTCACGTCGCGACGCGCTCGAAGCGCACAGGGCCTCGCGTGCCGGGTCCTCAGCGGCTCGCTCCACCGGCGGCTCGTCTGCCCCGCGTGCCCGCCCGGGAGCCGGCTCGCCGTCCCGTGCGGTGCGTCCAGCGGTTCACGGCCCGGCCTCCGGGGGGCGTTTCGCGTACCGCCGCAGTGCGTGCGCCGTCAGCTCCTCGGCCGCGCCCGTGTAGCCGGCCGGGTCGAGCAACCGCGCCAGGTCCTGTGCGTCGAACCGTTCGGCGACGGCCCCCTCGTCGGCGAGCACCTCCGCGAGGGGCCGCCCGGAGGCGGCGGCCGTGCGCGCGGCGCGACTCATGACCTCCTTCGCCGCGGCCTTGCCCAGCGCCGGGGCCAGCACGGCCGCCAGTCGCTCCGTAACGATCAGTCCCCCGGTCAGGTCCAGGTTCCTGCGCATCCGTCCGGCGAAGACCTCCAGGCCGGCCACCAGCTCGCGTGCGGTGTGCGCGGCCCCTCCGGTCAGCCGCAGGCACTCGCGCAGCGGCTGCCACTCGGCGTGCCAGGCGCCGGCGGAGCGTTCGTCCTCGGACAGCATGGCCTGCGCCAGCACACCGGCGTAGGCGGGCACCTGCAGGGCGGCCGAGCGGATCAGGGTGGCCAGTGCGGGGTTCCGCTTCTGCGGCATGGCGGAGGAGACGCCCCGGCCGGCCGCCGCGGGCTCCGCCACCTCGGCGGTCTCCGTCCGGGCGAGCGACTGCACGTCCACCGCGATCTTGCCCAGTACGCCGGCGGTCAGGGAGAGTTCGGCGGCGAGCGCGGCGACGGGGGCGCGGTGGCTGTGCCAGGGCAGTACGGGGGCGCGGAGGCCGGTCTCTGCGGCGAACCGCTCGGTCAGCCGTGCCGCGTACCCCTCGGCCAGGGATTCGTGCCGCGTCTCCCGGTGGAGCCGTTCGTACTCGACGTATCCGGCCAGGGTTCCCGCAGCCCCTCCGAGTTGGAGGAACAGGCCTTCGGCCCTCAGTCGGCGCAGCCGGTCCGCGGCGTCACCGACCGCCGCCAGCCAGCCGGCCGCTTTGAGGCCGAAGGTGGTGGGCACCGCGTGGAGGGCCAGGGTGCGTCCGGCCATGAGCGTGCGCGTGTGCTCGCCGGCCAGCGTCCGCAGGGACGCGGCGATGGCGTCCAGGTCCGCTGTCAGAAGGTCCAGAGTACGGCCGGCGACGAGCATCGACGCGGTGTCGAAGATGTCCTGGCTGGTCGATCCCCGGTGTACGTAGTCGGCGGCGTGCGGGGCCTCGTCCGCCACGAGAGCGGTGAACGAACGGACCACGGCCACCACCGGGTTGGCCGCGCCCCGGCTGAGCACGGCGATCTCCCGGAGATCCAGCCGGTCGGCACGGGCCAGTGCGGTGATCGCCTCGGCCGCATCGGCCGGTACGTTGCCGAGGCTCGCCTGGGCGCGCACCAGGGCGGCCTCCGCGTCGAGCATCGCCTGGAGCCAGGCGGCGTCGGACGTGGCGGCTTCCGCCGGGGTGCCGGCCCGTACCGGGCTGAGCAGCCCGGCGTCGGCGGCGGTGCCGGGGTGTGCGGGGGGCGGGGCGGAGTCCACCTCGTCAGCTCTCCCATCATCTCGTGGTCCGGGCGCGGGTCCCGGATCGGTCTCGTCACGGTGTCCGCGGCGGCGTCCGGGGCTGGAGCGTCACGGAGTTTACTCCGGGGCGGGTGTCCGCCGTCCTCGCCCCCGGCGCACCGGGCGGGCAGGGGCTCCGGAGGCGAAGCGCCCCGGTGTCGTGCGGACGGCCCGTCAAGTCCCGGACCAGCAGGCCCAGAAGCCGTCGGCGGAATCCCGGCGGCAAGGAGATGCTCGGGGCGGCCTACGGGCGAAGGCGCCCGCACGCCTGTGGTGTGCGGGCGCCCCGAAGACACGGCCTGGGCCTGTCGCGCGCCCGCCGGGGGCGACGAAGCGGGCCCCGAAGCCGCAGTCGCCGTGCCTCAGCCGCCGACGGCCGCGCCGCTCAGCCGCAGCCCGCTCACGGCCGCCGCCGGCCCGCTCACGACTCCCGCCGGAATCCGGCCGCGGCCCTGCACCCCGCGGACGAGGGCGGTGGTGAGGTGCTCTCTGCTGATGCGGGGGCGCTCCGGCGCTCCCGTCCCCAGGTCGGCCAGGGCCTCCACGACCACCCGCAGGTCCAGGACGATCTCGGCGAGCACATCGGCGACGGCGCTCGCGTTGGAGCCGATGATGTCGGTCCACAGCTCGGCGTCCCCACCAGCGATGCGGGTCACATCGCGCAACCCCTGGCCGGCGAGCTGGAGTTCGGCCTCGTCGCCGTGGAGCAGGCGCGCTGCCAGCAGGCTGGCCACCACATGCGGGGTGTGCGAGATGAGGGCCACCGCCCGGTCGTGCTGTTCGTGGCCCATCACGACCGGGCGGGCGCCGCACAGCTCGGCGAGCTCCATGGTCCGGTCGAGGGCCCGCCGACCGGCGCCCTCTGCCGGAGTGAGCACCCAGGGGCGGCCCTGGAAGAGGTCACCCCTGGCGGCGAGCGGGCCGGACTGCTCCCGGCCCGCCATGGGGTGGCCTCCCACGTAGCGGCTGAGGTCGCAGCCCAGCGCGGCCGCCTCCGCCTGCGGTTTGGCCTTGACGCTCGCCGCGTCGGTGAAGTCGTGCGCCAGGTTGAGATGTTGGTGCTCGTGCAGGGCCCGGGCCACATGCTGCGGCGGGACCGCGAGGATCGCCAGGTCCACCGGTGTACGCGGGACTGCCGCCAGGCCGGCGCCCAGCCCGGCCGCGGTGCGGGCCGTCTCCGGGTCCCGGTCGAGCAGATAGGTGGTCACACCCCGGCCCCGCAGGGCCAGGGCGATCGACGTACCGATGAGGCCGGTTCCGACCACTGCGGCACTGCGCATCAGCGGCTGCTCCACAACACCGGCAGATACTCGGGGTCGCTGTAGTCCGGCGTTCCCTCAGCGGTCCTGCGCACCAGCATGTCGTGGTTGTACGCCACCTTCGTGCCGTCCGAGCGGTAGAAGTCGCGGTAGCGGTTGTCACCGTCCTGGAGGTGGAAGGAGATGGCGCGGCGCGGCCGGTCGCTGCGGTTCGGGCCGCTGCCGTGGTAGGTGCGGCAGTGGTGGAAGTTGACGTGGCCCTTCGGGATGCGGACGGGGATCTTGCGCACCTCGGCGCCGTTGTACTCGGCGTTCTCCTGGAGCATGACCTCCAGTTCGCCGCGGTCCCGCTCGGCGAAGTGGAGGGAGGTCGCGTCGTTGTCCGCGGTCTCCTTCCAGTTGTGGCTGCCGTCCACCATGGTGATCGTGCCCATCTCCTCGTCACAGTCGTGGAAGGGGATGAACGCGGTCAGCATCCGCTCGGAGGTGGACGTGGACCAGTAGTGGCGGTCGAAGTGCCAGGGCACGATGTTCGACGCCTCTTCCGCGACCGGCGGCTTGAAGATCAGCGTCGACTGGAAGACCCGGATCGACTCGGCCTCTGCCAGCCGGGCGGCCACCGCGCCGAGCAGCGGCTTGCGCAGGATGCGGCCGATCGTGTCGTCCTCGTAGTGGATGTAGTCGTTGTGGCGCTGCACGTCGCCGTCGGCCGGCTCCCAGTAGGCGAGCTTGGGCGGTCGGGCGGGCAGGGTGCGGTCGCGGTGGCCGGCGTAGAAGCGTTCGCTGGCCGATTCGAGGAGGTCCACCTCTTCGTCGGTGAACAGCTTCTTCGAGAGGTACCAGCCGTGCTCGGCGTAGAAGGTGACGTCCTCGTCGGTGGGGAGGAGGTCTAGCTCCTCCCCTGTGAGGGTGAACGGTGCGGATTCCTGAACAGTCACGGTCTTCCTTCGGTGCGAGTGATGCGGTGCGTACGGGCGGCCCGGAGGTCAGGCGGTCGCCTTCTCACGGGCCACTGCCTCGTAGAGGGCCTTGATGTTGCCGCTGCCGAACGTGCGGGCGCCGTGCCGGTCGATGACCTCCCAGAAGAAGGTCTTCCGCACGTGCAGGGACTGGGTGAAGATCTGGAAGACCTGGCCCCAGTGGTCCTGGTCGACCAGGACGTTGGTGCGCCTGAGGTCCTCGATCTTCAGCTCGGGGCGGCCGAGACGCTGTTCCAGCTCGTCGTAGTAGGCGTCGGGGGTCTCCAGGAACTTCACCCCGCGGGCCTCCAAGGCGGGCACGGTGGCCACGATGTCGTCGGCGAGGAGGGCGAGGTGCTGGACGCCGGCGCCGTTGTGGCGCTCCAGGAACTGGTCGATCTGGCCGGGCTTGCGGTCGGCCACCGGCTCGATGAGGGTGAAGGTGACCTGCCCCGAGGGGCTCTGCACCACCTTGGAGTCCATGGCCTGTTCGCCGACCTCGATGAACTCCTCGAAGATCTGGCTGAAGCCGAAGACCTTCTCGTAGAAGGCGACGATGGGGCCCAACTGGCCGGCGGGCAGGCATATCGCCGCGTGGTCCACGGTGGTCAGCCGGTCCTCGCCCCGGTCGGGGTCCTCGGTGAAGATGTCCATGACGCCGGGCAGGAACTGCTTGCGGTCACCGGCGCGCTGGACGAAGCGGTGGGCCACGTCGCCGAAGCCGAGCACGGAAGCGGTGACGACCTCGGTACCGTCCTTGCTGTGCGCCTGCGGCTGCTCGACGGCGGTGGCCCCCCGCTCCACCGCCAGGGCGAACGCCTTGGCGGCGTCGGGGACCTCGAACGCGATGTTGGCCACCCCGTCACCGTGCTGGGCCACATACGCGGCCGCCGGGTGCTCCGCGGTCAGCGCGGAGGTCAGGACGATCTCGATGCCCCCCTGACGCAGCAACAGGGAGCGCCGGTCGGGCAGCCCGGTCTCGGGGCCCGCCTGGCCGCAGACCCGGAACCCGAACGCGGTGCAGAGGAAGAACGCCGACTGCTGTGCGTCCCCGACATAGAACTCGACATGGTCGACGGCTCCGATATTCACGTCTGTTTTCCCTTTCTCTAGCGCTTCTCGCGCGTACTGGCCGCACCGAACAGCAGGCTGACGTTGTGGCCGCCGAAGGCGAAGGAGTTGGAGATCGCGGCTTCGATCCGCTGCTGTCTGGCCTGGCCGCGGACGTGGTCCACGTCGCAGGCCGGGTCGACCTCGTCGAGGTTGTGGGTGGGCGGCAGCTGGCCCCGCGAGATCGCGAGGGCGCAGATGGCCGCCTCGACGGCGCCGGAGCCGCCCAGGAGGTGGCCGGTCATGGACTTCGTGCTGCTGACGGCCGGCGAGCGCTCGCCGAAGACGGCGTGGACGGCCTTCGTCTCGGCGATGTCGCCGAGCTTGGTCGACGTGCCGTGCGCGTTGACGTAGCCGACGTCGCCCGGGGCCAGACCGCCGGTGGCGAGCGCCCCGCGCATGGCCTGCGCGGCGCCCTCGCCGTCGGGGCGCGGCGCGGTGGGCCGGTAGGCGTCGGTGGTGGCGCCCCAGCCGAGGAGGTCGGCGTAGCCCGAAGCTCCCCGGGCGTCCGCGTGCTCGGCGCGCTCGACGACGAGCACGCCCGCGCCTTCGGCCAGTACGAATCCGTTGCGCCGGCGGTCGAAGGGGCGGCTGGCGGCCTCCGGGTCGTCCCAGCCGTGGGCGAGCGCCCTGGCGTGGGCGAAGGCAAGCGCGGAGGTGGGGTTGAGGGGGGCCTCCGCCCCGCCGCAGACCACCACGTCGGCCTCGCCGTACCGGATGAGGCGGGCGGCCTCCGCCACCGCGTGGGCGCCGGCGGCACACGCGGTGGCGATGGCCGAGCTCCAGCCCCGGATGCCGTACTTGATGGCGATGCGGGCGGCCGCCATGTTCGGCAGCATGCCCGGGAGGAGGTACGGGCTGACGGCGGTGGGGCCGCGCTGGTTGCGCGCGACGGCCTGTGCCTCGTACGTCGTCAGTCCGCCCGCCCCGCTGGAGACGACGACGGCGACGCGGTGCGGGTCGGCGTTCTGCCCGACGACGATGCCGGCGTCGAGGAGCGCGTCGTCCGCCGCGGCCAGGGCCATCAGGGCGTAGCGGTCGACGAGGCGGCCCTCGCTGGGCGGCAGCACCTCGCGCGCCTCGATGTCCGGCGCGATGCCGGCCACGTCGACGCTGCCTTCGAGGAGGTGCCCGGCGGGCGGCCTGCGCAGCCCGGACTTGCCGTGGCAGAGCGCGTCGAAGGTGTCGGACGCGCCGCGGCCGAGCGGGGTGAAGGTTCCCAGTCCCGTGATGACGGCTTTCGACTGCTCGGTGCGCCCGGTCATGCCGCCACCTGCCCAGCGGCAGAGGAGCCGAGCAACTCGCCGTCGAGGAAGCGCTGGCGCAGCAGGATCTTGCGCACCTTGCCGGTGGCCCCGAGCGGGATGCGGTCCGGGCTGACGGCGACGACACGTTCCACGGTGCGGGCCACATGGGGGTCGAGGGCGGCCAGGACCTCCTCGGTCCGGTCGGCGTCCTGGTCGGCCTGCGGGTCGAGGAACAGCAGGACGGAGGTGGCGACGCGGTCGTCGGTCCGCACGGCGACCACCGTGCACTCGAGCACGTCGGCGCACTGCGCCAGGACCTGCTCCTCGCAGAGCATGGTGAAGAGCTTCTGCCCCTCCCCCAGGTCCACGGCGTCCACCGCGCGGTCGACGTGGTAGTAGTAACCCTCCTCGTCGCGGTAGACGAGGTCACCGGTGAGGAAGTAACCGTCCCGGCGGGTGCGGTAGGTGGTCACGGAGTCGTTCCAGTAACCGAGGGACAGCGTGGGGGCGTCGATGGCGAGCTGGCCCACCTGCCCTACGCCGAGCTTCTCACCGTCGTCGTCGATGACGGCCACGTCCGAGAAGGCGTGCGGTTTGCCGATGCACCGGCCGTAGCGAACGGTGTCGGGAGTGTGGGTGATGAAGAACTGGGAGTGCCCCATCTCGGAGGAGCCGAGACCGTCCACGAAGAACGAACCGGCGCGCCGGGCCCGCCCCTTGGAGCTGACGGTCTCCCGCGAGCCCACGGCGATGAGCTTGCGGATGTGCGCCTCGTGCGCGCAGTCACCGGTGTTCCACCAGGTGCTGACGGAGTCGAGGTCGCGCCGGGAGAGGTCTTCGCCGGCCAGCTCGGACCAGGTGGTGGCGAAGCCGAGCACGCTGTGCGGGCGCCAGGACTCGATGGCGTCGAGCACCGGGCCTCCGGTCTGCTGGGAGAGCACGGCCAGTTGCGCGCGGTTGGTGAGCGCCAGGTTGACGGCGATGACCGTGGCCGCGTGGGCGGACGGGAGGGCGCCCAGCATCCGGTCGACGCCCTGCCCCTTGGGGAGCGTCAGCCGGTGCCGGATGGCCGCGAACAGGCTGTGGTGCGAGTGGATCACGGCCTTGGGCAAGCCGGTGGTCCCGGAGGAGTGCGTGATGACCGCGGGCTCCTTGCCGTGGTGCCGGTAGGGCTTGGGCGCGGCGGCCGGGTCGCCCTTGCCCAGATCGGCCGGGTCCGCGAGCAGTGGGGTCACGGTGTTGACCGAGGTCAGCTGGGACCAGTGCGGGCCGTCGGCGATGACGCCGACGGCGCCGAGCCGCTTGATGTACTCGCCGACCTGTTCGACGGGGACCTTGCCGTTGACGAGGGCCGGGATCGCGCCGAGGCGCACCAGGGCCAGATAGCTGAGCACCTGGTCCGCGCCGGCCGTCACGAAGACGGCGACCGGGTCTCTCGGCTTGACTCCGAGGTCGTGCAGTGCGGCGGCGCGGGCGGCCACCCGCTCTCCCAGCTCGGCCAGGGTCAGGGCCTGCCAGGCAGGGCGCCCGTCGACCTCGGTGTCGAAGGTCAGCGTCGGCGTGTCCAAGGCGGTGCCGCGGGCGAGAAGCTCCGTCAGGACGTTGCCGACGCCCAGTCTTTGGTCTGCCGCGAGTTCGGCGCGCTCGTTCTTCGGGTTCATTCCCCGGTGTCCCCATCTCTGGATCGAACTCTGTGCGTACGGCGCCCTGCGGTAGAGGGCGGTGCGGGGGCGCCCGGTCCACCCCGGCTCAGGGGTTCCGGGCCGCCCTCGCCCGCCCGTGCCCGGAGGCACGCGGGCAGGGAGGGCGTTCTCCACGGGCCGGCGTCGGCCCGGGTGTCACTTGGCAGCGGCGGCGGCCGAGGCCCGCTCGACGATCTCCTTCACGAGGCCCGCGACGGTGAACAGCGCGACGGTCTCCATCTCGTCCTCCTCGAATTTCACGCCGTAGGTGTCCTCCACCTGGATGGCGATCTCGGCGACGGAGAGGGACTCCAGGTCCAGACCGGCCGGGCCCAGCGGGGTGTCGCCGGTGACGTCCGTGACGTCGTAGTTCATGTTCTTCAGCGCCTCGATGATGAACTTCTCAACCTCGGTGGACATTTGATTGACTCCTCTTCATGGACAGGCGCCCGGGACGTGACCCGGACACGGTGACGGTGCTGTGGTGCACCACGGATGGGGACGAGCGGCGAAAGGCGCACACCTTGTTGGTGCGGGCCGCGGCCGATGTGCTCGATGTCCCGCTATCCGAAGTCTGGTTGGAGCATGAGGACGGCGGTCGCCCGGTTCTCCGGGGCGCCGGTCACGCTCTTGGGGTCAGCGTCACGCATGGGCGCGGTGCGCTGGCTGTCGCGCTGACCTGGGGGGCTGCGGTGGGCGTGGATGTGGAAGTCGTACGTCGGTTGCGCGCCGAGGCGATGGCTCGGGCGTGGCTCGACCCGGTCGAGGCCGACTGGGTGGCGGGGCTGGCCGTGGAGGACCGGCCGGCCGGGTTCCTCTGGCTGTGGACGCAGAAGGAGTCGGTGGGCAAGGCGCTCGGCCGGGGCCTGCGCCGGGGCGGCATGAGCCGGAGGGTTCCGCTTCCGGAGCAGTGGCCCCCCGGGGAGGGCTCGCCGGCCCTACGTCCGCTGCCCGCTGGTGGGGAGGTGGTGTCCGGGGCCGTCCTCGTCGACTGCGGCCGTCTGCTGATCGGTGTCGCCCAGCGTGCCGGGACGGGGAGCGAGGAGCGCTCCCAACCGGTGCGCGTCCGGATTCACCGGGTCTCGCCGGCCGCGTGGAGCTGAGCCGTTCGTGCGGCGGCCGCGGACTTCACGGCGGCCCGCAGGATCTCCGCGTTGCGCACCGGTTTCCCGGTGGCGGTCCGTGGGAGTTCCGTCAGGAGGTTGAGTGTGCGGGGCCGTTTGTACGGGGCCAGGCGGTCCGCGAGGCTGCCGGCGATGCCGTCGAAGGCCGCTTGCTCCTCGACCATCACGAAGGCCTCGATCCCCGTGCCGTGCACGACGACCGCCTCGGACACGCCCGGCAGGGCGGAGATGGACGCCTCGACCTCGGAGAGGTCCACCTTCAGTCCGCCGATGGACACCTGTGAGTCGAGCCGGCCGTGGACGGTGAGCAGGCCGGTCGCTTCGTCGAGGCTGCCCGCGTCCTTGGTGTGCAGCCAGCCGTCCACGTAGCGCTTCGGGTCCGACAGGCCGACGTAGGGGCTGCCCGGCAGGCCGAGCAGGATCTCTCCCTCCTCGACCCGCACCCGGATGCCCGGGGCCGGGGCGAGGCGGGGCCGCTCGGAGCCGGTGAGGTCGGTGGCGATGACGCCGACCTCGGTCATGCCGTACATGACTCCCAGCTCGGCGCCGTAGCCTCGGGTGAACCGCTCCCAGACGTCCGTCTTGACCAGCTCGCCCCCGGTGATCATCCGCCGCAACTGGGGCAGCCGGGGCGGTGTCTGCGCCGCGGCGAGCACCGCGGCCTGGGAGGGGACTCCGAGGATGGTCGTGGGCTCCTCCCCCGCCGCGACGGCCTTGAGGATGCCGTCGACCGTCTGCCGTGCGGGCAGGACCACTTGCACCCCCGCGGCGAGTCCGTAGAGGAGGCCTCCCACGAGGCCGAGGACGTGGACGATCGAGGCGAGCACGACGGTGCGTTCGCCGCGGCGCGGAAAGCCGTCCAGCCGCGTGTAGCGGTCGATCTCCGTGAGCAGGCCCTCAGCGGTGCGGCCGATGACCTTGGAGGGCCCCGTGGACCCGGAGCTCAACTGCAGCAGCACGTGGTCGGAGGCGGCCGGACGGCCGCCGCGCAGCGGGGTGATCCGGGTGTCGACGTCGAAGAAGCCGCGCAGGGTGCCGCTGACGTCGAGTGCCGGTTCGATGACCAGCTGCGGTGCCAGCCGGGCGACCGCCTGCCCCACCTCGTGGGTCGTCAGTCGATAGTCGAGCAGAGCCACTTGGGCCCCGCTGCGCCAACCGGCGAGCATCGCAACGATACAGCTCAGCGAGGGCGGCAGCCGCACGGCGACCGTGCCCGCCGCAGCCAGGCCGAAAGCTTCCAGACGCTCCTGCTGCTCCTCGACGAGACGTCGCAGCTCGGCCCGGCTCACCGGCCGGCCCAGATGGAGGGCGATGTCGTCCCCGCCCCCCTGGAGTAATACATCGTCAACCCAGGCGCCCTCGACGCAAACGGGCCTCCCAGGCACCGTTCCCCCCACAGGAATCCCCACCTATCCCAGTTCTCGAACAAGATCCGAAACGCCGCCGGAACAGCTTTGTTCCCGGCGTAACGGTCATTCAGCGCCGCGCTCTCATTTCCTCGCCGGCAGATCCATCGTCACGCACTACCACCGGGTAATCAAGTGAAACCTTCTCTTACTTAATACTTACGAGTAGCCGTGCCGCAGGCCGCACGGGCCCGCTTTCCGGGCATGGCAAAATGAACCTGTGTCGACGGTTGAATCGACGAAGCACTGCCGACTGGTTCAGTTAAAAGACCAGTTCAGGAATGAACAATTCCTGAACTCTTGAAATCCGCGACGCGTGGGGCCCCCATCAGCGCCATCACCTCGGCGAACTCGTCCAGCAGTCCCCCCAGGACGGCCGAGACGCCGTCAGCCCCGGAGTGCGCCAGGCCCCACAGGACCGGCCGCCCGACGAGCACCGCGTCCGCGCCCAGGCACAGAGCCTTCGCGACGTCGGCGCCATGGCGGATCGCTCCGTCGAGAATCACGGCACAACGACCGCCCACGGCTTTCACGACCTCCGGAAGGGCGTCCGCCGCAGGTCTCGCGAAGTCCAGCTGCCGGCCACCGTGATTCGAGACGACAAGCCCCTCGACTCCGTGTTCGGCGGCAAGTTCGGCGTCCTCACCGGTGAGCACGCCCTTCAATACCAGCGGCAGCGGCGTACGCTCACGCAGCCACTCGAGGTCCGCCCAGGTAATAGACGGGTCAAATTGTTCCTTCGAATGCCGCGCGATAGCGGACTCCCCCGCCTTTCCGTCGTGAGAGGCGGACATCACGGAAGGGTCGACGTTGACGGCCCGGATGCCCTCGGGGAGGGAGAAGCCATTTCGCGCGTCCCGCGGCCGGTACGCCACCCGGGGCGCGTCGACCGTCAGAACCAGCGCCCGGTATCCGGCGCCCTCCGCCCGGCGGATCAGTTCGAGCATCGGCTCCCGGCGTCTGAGCCAGTAGAGCTGCAGCCAGAGCGGGCCGGTCGCGGCCGCGGCGATGTCCTCCAGGCTGCGGCTGGCGAACATGCTCACGGTCAGCAGCGCGCCCGCGGCGCCCGCCGCACGTGCGGTCGCCACCTCGCCGTCCGGGTGAGCGAGTTGATGGTAGGCCATGGGCGCGACCCCCAGGGGGGCCGCCAGCGCCGCCCCCAGCAGCGACGCGGCGGGCTCACACGCCGAGACGTCGACCAGGCAGCGCGGGCGCAGCCTGATCCTGTCGAGCGCCTCACGGCCCGCCGTCAGCATCGACTCGGTACCGCTCCCGCCCTCCAGGAAGTCCCACACCGGGCGGGGCAGCCGCGCCTTCGCCACCGACCTGTACTCATCCAGCGTCAACGCCGCCATCCCGCATCCCCCGCCGACCGTCGAACCCGCGCGCTTCAGATAACCGCACGACCGTACGCTTACCGTACTCTCGCACAATGACAGCACGGTCGTCCACTTAGTACAGTGACCGGGCCCTCACGGGCCCCAGGGAAGATTGAGGAGGTCGCGTGAGTGTGACGCGCGCCGATGGGCGAGTCGAACGCGGCAACCAGACACGGCGGTTGATCCTTCAGCGCGCTGTGCGCATCGCATCGGTCGAGGGTCTCGAAGGCCTGTCCTTAGGGCGACTGGCGAATGAACTGGGGCTCAGCAAGAGCGGCGTGTTCGCGCTCTTCGGCTCCAAGGTGGAGTTGCAGCTCGCCACCGTACGCGCCGCCATCAAGGTCTACACCGCGTATGTCGTGCAGCCGGCCCGTGAACTCCCCCCGGGCCTCGGGCAGGTGTGGCTGCTCTGCCGCAACTGGCTCACCTACTCCGAGCAGCGGGTCTTCCCCGGAGGCTGCTTCTTCTACTCGGTCTCGGCCGAATACGACGCCCGCGAGGGCAAGGTGCACGATACGGTCGCCGGGGCGCACGGCAACTGGTTCACCCTCCTGGAGCGAACCATCGACGAGGCCCGGCGCGCGGGTGAGGTCGGGGAGGACACGGACATTCCCCAACTCGCCTTCGAGATCGTCGCCCTCCTGGAGATGGCCAACGCCGAATCCGTTCTGCACGACAACTTCACCTGCTACAGCAAGGCAGCCGACGGCATTCTGCACCGTCTCCGAGGCGTCGCGACCGACCCCTCGCTGCTGCCCCTCACCCCCTGACACCGTCCGTGCGCGGTCATGACTGCCGCGCACCCCTGGCCCGGAGGCACCATGCCCTTTGATCCACAGCTCCAGGAGCTGTACGACCGGCGTGCAGCGCAGGGCGTCCGCCCGCTCTACACCATGACGCTCGACGAGGCGCGGGCCGCCGACCTCGCCGCGATCCAGGCCGACTCGGGGACCCCTGAGCCGGTCGGGAGCGTCGTCGACGAGTCGATGCCCGGGCCCGGCGGGCCCCTCCCGGTCCGGATCTACCGGCCGGACGTCAAGGGCCCGCTGCCCGTGCTGGTCTACTTCTTCGGCGGTGGCTGGACGCTGGGCTCCCTCGAGACCGGTGACGCGATCTGCCGGAGCCTGACCAACGCGGTCGGCTGCGTCACCGTCGCGGTGGGCTACCGGCTCGCGCCGGAGAACAAGTTCCCGGCCGCGCCCGACGACTGCTTCGCCGGCGTGCGCTGGGCGGTCGAGCACGCCGGACGGTTCGGCGGCGACAGCACCAGCGTGGCTGTCGGAGGCGACAGCGCGGGAGGCAATCTCGCCGCCGCCGTGACGCTCATGGCCAGGGAGTCGGGCGGCCCGGATCTGCTGGCCCAGGTGCTCGTCTACCCCAACACCGATCACCTCGCGGACACCCCGTCGCTCCGCGACAACACCGATCCCCTGCTCTTCAACGCCAAGTCCGTGCAGTGGTACTGGGACAACTACCTGGCGTCGCCCGAGGACGGCGGCAACCCCCTCGTCTCCCCCCTGCGCGCCCACGACCACTCGGGGCTGCCTCCCGCCCTGGTGATCACCGCGGAGTACGACCCGCTGCGGGACGAGGGCGAACAGTACGCCGAGCTCCTGCGCGCCGCCGGCGTCCCGGTCGAGTCGACCCGCTACCAGGGCGTGGCCCACGGCTTCTTCGCCATGGCGGGTTCCTTGGACGCGGGCCGCCGGGCCGTCGACCAGGCCGCGGGGTACCTGCGCGCCGCCTTCGCCGACGCCGCGACGAGAGGCTGATCCGATGGGCGACATCACCACCGTGGCGGGGCGGACACTGGCCCTCGCCGATCTGCACGCGTCCCTCACCGATCCGGTGCTCGACGCGATGAACTTCCTCAACGAGGTCGTCTCACGCTTCCCCGAAGCCCTCTCGTTCGCCCCCGGCAGGCCGTCGGAGGGCGGCTTCGCCACGGACGACCTGGCACGCCATCTGCGCACCTACACCGATCACCTGGAGCACGGTCTCGGCTGGTCCCAGGAGCGCGTGCGCACCCAGCTCTTCCAGTACGGGCGCACCAACGGCATCATCCACGACCTCATCGCCCGCACCCTCGCCCATGACGAGGACATCCACGTCAGCGCGGAGTCGGTGGTCGTGACGACCGGGTGCCAGGAGGCGATGCTTTTGACCCTGCGGGCCCTGTTCGCGCGACCGGACGACACGCTGCTCGTCAGCTCGCCCTGCTACATCGGGGTCACCGGGGCGGCGCGGCTGCTCGACATCGCGGTGCGCCCCGTCCGGGAGGGCGGGGACGGGCCGGACCCCGAGGCGGTCCTGGAGGCCGTGCGCCGGACGCGGGCCGCCGGGGGGCGGCCGCGCGCGTTGTACGTCGTGCCCGACTTCGCCAATCCGTCCGGCGCGAGCATGACCCTCGCCGCCCGGGAGCGGCTGCTGGAGATCGCCGCCCAGGAGGACCTGCTGATCCTGGAGGACGATCCGTACGGGTTCTTCGTACGGGTAGGCTCCGCCAGGCCCACCCTCAAGGCCCTGGACCGTGAGCGACGGGTGCTGCACCTCGGTTCGTTCGCGAAGACCGCTCTGCCGGGCGCACGCGTGGGCTACGTGGTCGCCGATCAGGAGGTGGTCGGAGCGAGGGGCGAACGGACCCTGCTGGCCGACCAGTTGTCCAAGATCAAGAGCATGACCACGGTCAACACCTCGGCCATCAGTCAGGCCGTCATCGGCGGGCTGCTCATCGAGTCCGGCTGCCGGCTCCGCGAGGCCAACGCCGAGGCCATCGCTTTCTACCGGGCCAATCTCAACACCCTGCTCGGCGAGTTGGACCGGCACTTCCCCGCCGAACGGCGGCGGGCGCTCGGGGTCGACTGGAATCAGCCGGACGGCGGCTTCTTCCTCGTGGTGAACGTGCCCTTCATCGCCGACGCGAAGGCCCTCGAGGATTCGGCGCGGAACTTCGGCGTGCTCTGGACTCCGATGAGCGACTTCTACCTGGAGGGCGGTGGCGAGCGCCAACTCCGCCTGTCATGCAGCGCCCTGACGCCAGAGCAGATCAGTGAGGGCGTGGGCAGGCTGGCCGCGTTCGTCCACGAGCGGGCGGCGCGGTCGCACCGGTAGCGTCCGGTCGGCCCGAGCGACGAGGATGCCCGGCCCGATCGGCCGGGCATCCTGCCATGGCCATAACTGAACGTACGATCGTGCTATTGTTTTTCTGCTCGCGCACTCCGTCAGGAGACGTCTGCGTGGGACCACACCCGCCGAAAGGTTCCGCATGGACATCCGGAAGCTGGACCGAGCCGCCGTGCTGGAGACCGTACGCCTCCTGGAGGAGTCGGACCCCCGGGACTGGGACCTCCCCACTCCGTGTGCCGACTGGACGCTGCGCCAGCTGGTGTCCCATATGGCGGGTCAGCACCACGGCTTCGCCGCGGCCGCGGCGGGGAACGGCGCCGACGCCTCCGTCTGGCAGCCCGGCGCACTCGGCGACGAACCGTTGAAGTCCTATCGCGCGGCGGCAGAGGCGGTCCTCGACGCCTTCGCCCCGCAGAGCGTGCTCACCCGGGAGTTCGCCCTCCCGGAGATCAGCGACACCATCACGTTCCCCGCCTCGGTCGCGATCGGGTTCCACTTCCTGGACTACGTGGTCCACGGCTGGGACCTGGCGCGGGCCCTCGGAACCAGTCCCGACCTGGACGACGAGATCACCGAAGCCGCTCTGGTGTTCGCCCTTCGCGTGCCGGACGACGAGCGCAGGCTCGGCCCGGCGGCGCCGTTCCGACCCGCTCTGCTCGCCCCGCCGCGCGCCGACACGCTGGAGCTGGTGCTGACCACGCTCGGCAGGTCGCCCGGCTGGAGCGCCCCGGCTCGCCCTTAGAAGTGGCGGGCGCGAGTCCGTCCGACCCGCGCCCGCTCCTCTCATCGATCCGCGTGGCCCCGCACACCGGAGTGGGCCCGCGGCCGTACCCGTACCGACTTCACCAGGGAGACACGCATGCTCGCCGACCTCAGAAAGAACGTCGCACGCCGTCTCGGCCTGACCGAGGAAGAGGTGTTCGCCGGCCAGCCTCTGTCGGCCGTGCTGGTCGCCTCCCCGACGGCGATCAACTCCATCGACCTGCTCGACGCGTTCGCGGGGGCACTCGCCGACGGGGGCCTCGACGACGACGTCGAACTGCCGACGATGACCCTCGACCACACCGCGGAGGACGTCGTCTCGGCTCTCGGCAAGCAGCTCGCCACCACCTCCTCCTGACCGGAAGGCGCGAACCGTGCTGATCATGACCGACATCGTCAAGGAGCTCCGCGCCGGAGCCACCCTCACCGACGTGCTGCGCGTCCAGCACAGCTACCACGAGCAGCGCCGCTGGGGCACGGACCGCATCTTCGACGGCCGCCGCCTGGACCGTCCGAAGGCCGGCGACAAGGCCGCCCTGTGGCACGCCTCCCGTGCCGAGCTGACCACGCAGCCGGCCGGCCTGAGGCTGGCCGTCGACGGCGTGAAGCTCGCCAACGAACTCCGCGACTCCAACCCCCTGGGCTCCAACGTCCTGCACATAGCCGCCGCCTGGTCCGCCCGCTACTGGCTGGAGGAGGAGGCGCACCACGAGATCGCCTTCGGCCGGCTCATGGAGATGGCGGGCATCGACCCGATCGAGGAGGAGGAGGTCGTCGAGTGCCGGGGCCCCCTCCCGGTCGACAACTACGTGCGGGTGTGCATGCTCCAGGCCTGCGTGGAGATCGAGGCCTGTGTGTCGTACGGATGGCAGTCCCGCACCACGCAGGACCCCCTCGTGCGGGACGTCTTCCACACGGTCATGAAGGACGAGGTGCAGCACCGGCAGTACTTCGCCTCCTTCGCCAAGGCCCTGATCGAGTCCGGCGTCTATCCCATCAAGGACGCCCTGTCGATGGCGTACACCTGGGTCCGGCCCGACGGGGGCGAGACCTTCGGCGCGGCCCGCGAGGCCCAGACCGAGCGCCAGGGGCACGTCAACTGGTGGGAGCGGACCCGCTCCGGCGACGAGGAGTTCGCCCTCGCCGACGAAGCGCTGCACCAGGGTTCGGTGCACGCCAAGAAGCTCACCAGCGTGTTCGCCCTGGTCCGCGAGGTGACCGGTGTCCAGGTGAAGTCTTATGAGGATCTCAAGCGTGCCTACTTCGCCAGCCTCCGGACGAACGATGTCGACCGGATTCGATCTGCAGTCCGTGACGGAGCTGCGCGCGAAGCCGCACTTGCTCGATAGCGGGGCGCTGTTCACCGCCGGGGAGCGGGCGCACTGCCGTTCCCGGCCGGACCCGTTCGCCTCCTTGACCGGGCTCTTCTCGGCCAAGGAGGCGTTCGTCAAGGCGCTCAGCTCCCTGGGCGGCGCACCGGACCACACCTTCCCCGACATCGAGGTGGTCCACGGTCCCGCCGGGCAGCCGCGGATACGGCTGCACGGACCGATCGCCCGCTGGCAGCAGGAGCGATGCCTCGCCATGGACGTGTCGATCAGCCACACCGGCGATCTGGCCGGTGCGGTGGTCGTGCTCCTGGCCGAGCCGACGAGGAGTGGAGGGCAGGCCCCGTGAGCGTCCGCACACCGCACGACTTCGCCCATGCGTGCGAAGTCGCTCTGCGGCCCAACGACTTCGACTGGGCCGGACATCTGAACAACAGCGTGCACGTCCAGATCCTGGAGTCGGGCCGCTGGCAGTGGGGGCTCGCGCTGGGGGTCGACCTGCGGGACAGCCCCCTGGTCGCGGTGGTCCTCCAGCTCCAGCTGGACTACCTCAAAGCGGTCGACTGGGACCCGGTGGGCCGTGTCGTCGTCCGTACGGCGTTCGCTGAGCAGTCCACGTACAGCTTCACGCTGACTCAGGACATCGAGCTTCCGGACGGCGCCGTGGTCGCCCGCGGCCGGGTCCGGCTGGGGCTCGTCGACCGTGACACCAAGCGAATCCACCGGGCCGATCTCCAGGCGATGGTGGGCGCCCCGGGGAGAGCCGGATGACCGTGAGCACGTTGCAGGAGGCCATCGCCGGGCAGGCCCACCGGCAGGACGCGGCCGTCGTCTTCGGAACCTCCGCCAGGCGGGAGCGCCTGACCTATCCCGCGTTCGCCGAGCAGATCGGGGCGGCGGCCGGCGGTTTCGCGCAGCAGGGAGTCCGTCCCGGGGACCGGGTGATGCTGCGGATCAGCAGCTCCCGCGAGGGGGTGCTCGCGCTCCTGGGCCTGATCCACCTGGGCGCGGTCCCCGTCTCCGTGAAGCCCCGCGTCCCCGGGGCGATCCTGGGGCAGTACTTCTCGATGGTGACGCGGCAGCAGGACGTGCGCCACGCGTTCCGCATCTCCGGCCACGGCCTCGACGAACTGCGGCTGGTGCTGCGGCCGGGCCCCCCGCCCGAGCCGGCGCCGGGCCACCGGGACGGCATCGCGTTCGTCCAGTACACGAGCGGCTCCACCGGTATGCCGCGCCCCATCCCCCTCAGCCACCGGGCCGTGCTCGGCAACATCGAGGCGATCCGCGTCGTGGCGGGCATGAAGCCGGGCCATGCCGGGCTGATCGCGCTCCCGCTCCACCACGACATGGGGCTCATCGGGGTGCTGACCTCGCTCGTCCAGGGCATCGACCTGGTGGTGGAGGAGCCGGGCGCCTTCCTGCGCAGGCCGATGGCCGCCCTGCGGCTGCTGCGTGACGCGGAGAGCGTGCACAGCGCCTTCCCCGACTTCATGCTGCGCTATCTCGCGGCACGGATGACGGAGGCGGCGGACCGGGAAACGCCCGACGCCCGGCTGCTGGGCGCCTGGCGCACCGTGTTCTGCGGGGCCGAGCCGATCCGCCCGCAGTCGGTGCGCACCTTCCTCGACGCCGTCGGGCCCTGGGGGTTCGATCCGACGGCTCTGGTGTTCTGTTACGGGCTGGCCGAGGCGGCGCTCATGGCCACCTCCCACCGGTACGTGGACGCGGGCACCGGCTTCCGCACGGACGGGCCCGTCACCACCGCGTGCCTCGGCGGCACGATGCCCGGCCTCGATCTGCGCGTCGTGGACGAGTCGGGCCGCGACTGCGCGGACGGAGAGGTCGGGGCGGTGCAACTGCGCGGGCCGACGCTGTTCGACGGCTACGACGGGGCCACCGACCACCGCGCTACCTGGTTCGACACGGGCGACCTGGGATGCCTGCGCGCGGACCGCCTCTATCTCAGCGGCCGCAGGGGAGACCGCCTCTCCGTCAACGGGGTCAACGTCTTCGCCACGGACATCGAGCAGGTGGCGGCGGCGTTTCCCGGCGTCGCCGAGTGTGTGGTCCTGCCGTACGGCGAGTCCTTCGCCGTCGTCGTCGTGCCGGAACGGGGGCAGGCCGTCGACACGGCTCAGCTCGCCGGCCTGGTGGCCGCCGACTTCGGGGCGGCTCCGGAGCGGGTGATGCAGGTGGCGCACAGCGCCGTCGCCCGCACGGCGAGCGGAAAGCCCGCCCGCGGCCACATGGCGGGGCAGCTGGAACAGGGAACGCTCGGGTGATCCGCGCCCCGGACCGTGCGCGGTCCGGGGCGCGGAGCCCAGCGCGGGCCACAGCTCGGGGCAGTCTCCCCGGCATCGCTCACGGTTCGCGCCGCGATCCGCGCGGGAGGAAGGGGCCGTCGCGACCGGCATCCGCGACCCGGTGGCCCTTACGTGCCATTGTCCGTTTTAACCCTCTATGCTGCGCCTCCTGCCTGTTCACCGCCTTCAGGAGGTTCCATGTCGGCCCGCGCCCTCTACTGCCGCCCCTGCGACTCCGACGAACAGCACCGCCGCCTCACCGCCGACGAGAAGAACTGGCTCAGGAAGAGGACCGGCCGCCGAAGCGTCGAGGAGTTCTTCCTGTGCACGGCGCCGACGTGCCGCAACGTGCGCAGCGGGTTCAACAAGCGCCCTTTCGACCCGGTCATCCGCCTTCCGCAGGTCGACTGAGCCGCAACGCTCCCGACACGGCGGCCCGGACGCGCGCACGTTCCGTTGATACGCGTTCCCTGCCACGCCTCGGCAAAGGCGGAGAGGGCGCTCCCGGCTCCATCTTCTCTCAGCGCGTCACGGACGATGCCCGGCACGCAATGGCGTGCCGGGCATCGTCCCACGTATATTGGATTCTTCTGCGCTCACGCAGAAAGGCCCCCACAGGGAGGCCTTGTGAGAGTGAACATATCTGGCGGGGAGCCATTTTGTCAAACCGGGAAATCGACGAATTGCGGGAAGAGCAGGAATTCATCGACCGGGTCCATGCCCGTGTCGACGCCCTGCGCGGTGTCGCGGCCCAGGGTGTCGAGCACGCGCTGACGCCGATCGGGACCGGCCAGCAGGCCCGTCTCGAGCGCGACATCCTGGTCGCGGAGCGCTCCGGTCTGCTCGCCGCGCTGAACGCGGTGGACGGCTCGCTGTGCTTCGGCCGCGTCGATCGCTCCGACGGCCTCGCACACCACATCGGCCGTATCGGAATCCGCGAGGACGATGCCGATCACACGCCGGTCCTCATCGACTGGCGCGCACCGGTGGCCCGCCCCTTCTATCTCGCCACCGGTCACACCCCGATGGGGCTGCGCCGCCGCCGGCACATCGCCACCGAGGGCCGTACGGTCACCGAGCTGCATGACGAGATCCTCGACCTCACGGACCACGAGCGCACGGGTTTCGAGGACCCGAACGGTGACGCCGTGCTGCTCGCGGCGCTGAACTCGGCCCGTACCGGCCGCATGGGCGACATCGTGCGGACCATCCAGGCCGAGCAGGACGGCATCATCCGCGCCCCGCACCGCGGGGTACTCGTCGTCGAGGGCGGCCCCGGGACCGGTAAGACGGCGGTCGCGCTGCACCGGGCCGCCTTCCTGCTCTACGAGCACCGGGAGCTGCTCGCCAGGCGCGCCGTGCTCATCGTGGGCCCCAATCCGGCGTTCCTGCGCTACATCGCGGAGGTACTGCCCTCGCTGGGCGAGACCGGGGTGCTCCTCGCCACGCAGGCGGAACTGTTCCCCGGCGTCCACGCCACCGGCACGGACACGGCCCGCGCCGCCGCCGTCAAGGGCGGGGCGCACATGGCCGAGGCGCTCGCCCTCGCCGTGCGCGACCGGCAGCGGCTGCCCGAGCCCGGCGCCCCGGTGATCATCCCGCACGAGGACGGCGGTGACCTCGTCCTGGACTGGGAGATCGCCTACGAGGCACGGCAGGCGGCGCGCGACACCCGGCTGCCGCACAATCTCGCACGGCCGCACTTCGTCTTCCGGGTCATCGACGCCCTCACCGCCCAGCTCACCGAGCGCATCGGCGCCGACCCCTACGGCGGCCCGAATCTCCTCGGCCCGGACGACGTCGCCCAGCTCGGCCGGGACGTCGCCCGGAGCAAGGAGGTGCACGCCGCCGTCGACGAGCTGTGGCCGCCGCTCACTCCGGAGGGCTTCCTCGCCGACTACCTGGCCGCGCCCGTGTACCTGCCGGACGAGGACGCCGACGCCCTCCGGCGGGCGCCGACCGACGGCGGGTGGACGCCCGCCGACGTCCCGCTGCTCGACGAGGCGGCCGAGCTGATCGGTCTCGACGACAGTGCGGAGCAGGCCGCCGCCGAGGCCGCCCGCCAGGAGCGGGTCGGCTACGCGCAGGGCGTTCTGGAGCTCTCGCGCGGCTCGGAGAGCTACGAGTTCGAGGACGAGGAGTCGGAGGTCCTCGCCGCCCACGACATCATCGACGCCGAACGGATGGCGGAGCGCCACGAGGAGGCCGACCACCGCACCGCCGCGGAGCGTGCGGCGGCCGACCGCACGTGGGCCTTCGGGCACATCATCGTCGACGAGGCGCAGGAGCTCTCACCGATGGCGTGGCGGCTGCTGATGCGCCGCGCCCCGACCCGCTCGCTGACCCTGGTGGGCGATCCGGCCCAGACCTCGGAGGAGGCCGGTGTCGGGTCGTGGGAGGAGATTCTCAAGCCGTACGTCGGTGACCGCTTCGAGCAGGTCACCCTCCGGGTGAACTACCGCACGCCGGCCGAGATCATGGAGTTGGCCGCCGGGGTCGTCCGGGAGAAGGACCCCTCGTTCACCGTGCCCGTCTCGGTGCGGTCGACCGGCGAGAGGCCGTGGAAGCGCGGTGGTGGAGAGGACCTCGCCGGCACGGTGGCCCACGCCGTGGCGGAGCTGACGCCCGAAGAGGGGCGGCTGGCGGTCATCGCGCCCCGGGCGCTGCACGAGGAGATCGCCGCTCCGCTGGAGGGGGTCACGGCCGGCGCGGCGCCCGACCTCACGCGCCCGGTGGTGCTGCTCGATCCGCGCCAGGCCAAGGGCCTCGAATTCGACCACGTGCTGGTCGTCGAGCCCGCGCGGTTCACGACGAGCGATCTGTACGTGGCGCTGACCCGGGCCACTCAGCGCCTCGGGATCGTCCACCGGGAGGAGCTGCCCCGGGCGCTGCGCTGAGGCGGCCCGCAGGGCGCATCGCGCGGGGCGCGTCGAGGCCCCGCTCACCGGTGCGCCCCGCGGCCCTCGGAGCGGGGGCGGCGGGAGCCCGCGCGGCCGCCCTGTGCCCGGAGGGAGTTCGGTGCCGGAGCAGTTCCGGGGACACCATAGGGTGACGCCATGTCTTCGCCCCTGAGTCCGACAAAGACGGCCGCCGCTCTGCGCGCTTCTGCCCGGATCTCCGCCCAGTCGCTGCTGGTCCTGGTCGCGGCCGCGGTCGCCCTGTGGCTGCTCGGCCGGATGTGGACGGTCGTGTGGCCGCTGGTCGTCGGCCTGTTCCTCACCACGCTGACCTGGCCGCCGGCCCGCTTCCTGCGGCAGCGGGGGTGGCGGCCCGCGCTCGCCGCCTCGACGGTGACCGTGGCCTTCCTGTTGGTGGCGGCGGGCTTCGCGGCCCTGATCGCGGTGCCCGTGGCGTCCCAGTCCGGGGAGCTCGCCGACGGGGCGGTCGAGGGCATCCAGCGCTTGCGCGAATGGGCGGCCGGGCCGCCGCTGAACGTGGGGGACGACGAGATCACCGGTGCCTTCGACAGCGCGACGGCCAAGATTCAGGACAGCATCGGAAGCATGCTGACCACCGTCGTCAGCGGGGTGGGATCAGTGGTCAACGGCCTGGTCACGACGGTGCTGGCCATCTTTCTGATGTTCTTCTTCCTCAAGGACGGGCCACGGTTCCTGCCCTGGCTGACCCGGCAGCTTCCCGGCCGGCTCTCTTTCCACGTCCCCGTCGTGGCCGAGCGCGGTTGGAACACGCTGGGAGCCTTCGTCCGGGCCCAGGCGTTCGTCGGTCTGCTCGACGCGGTCTTCATCGGGCTCGGTCTGTGGGTTCTGGGGGTCCCGCTGGTGCTCCCCCTGGCGGTGCTGACCTTCTTCTCCGCGTTCGTGCCGATCGTGGGCGCGCTGTTCGCCGGCCTGGTGGCGGTGCTCATCGCGTTGGTCTCCAACGGTCTGACCGACGCGGTGCTCGTGCTGGTGATCATCGTCGTGGTGCAGCAGCTCGAAGGCAACGTGTTCCAGCCGATGATCCAGAGCCGGGGGCTCGGTCTGCACGCGGCGGTGGTTCTCCTCGCGGTGACGCTGGGCGGCAGCCTGGCCGGCGTGGTGGGCAGTCTGCTCGCGGTCCCGGTGGCCGCGGTGCTCGCGGTCGCCTGGAACTATCTCCGCGAGCAGCTCAGCGAGGAGCCGCGGGAGCCGGAGGGCGATGAGCGCTCCGCAGGTCCGGCCGTCCCGTCCTAGCGCTCTACCGCCACCGTGGCCGCGCCCCTCGTCCTGCGCGGACGGGGCGGAGCGAGCGGGAGGCCCGG
>NZ_JBBBEN010000089.1:76807-210509 GCF_037137275.1 Streptomyces pratensis
CGCCGGGCGTCCGGGCCTCCCGCTCAGGCCTTGGCGGCGCGGCGCGCCAGGGCGTAGCCGTACGGCTCGGGCCAGCGGGGGTCCGTCGCGAGCGCGTCGGCGGCGTGATGAGCCCAGTGCGGGTCGCGCAGCATGCCACGGCCGATCATGACAGCGTCGGCCCGTCCCGCGGCCACGATCTCCTCGGCCTGGGCGGGTTCCAGGATCAGGCCCACCGCGGAGGTGGGTGTGCCGGTCGTCCGACGTACCCGCTCGGCGAAGGGGACCTGGTAGCCGGGGCCCGCCGAGATCACGGCGTCGCGGACGAGACCGCCGGTGGAGACGTCCAGCAGGTCGACGCCATGGGCGGTCAGCTCCTTCGCCAGGCGTACGGTGTCGTCGCCGTCCCAGCCCTCGCGCGGGTCCTCCGGGTTCTCCGACAGCCAGTCGGTGGCCGAGGTGCGGAAGAGGACGGGCAGGTCGTCCGGCCATACGGCGCGGACGGCGTCGACCACTTGGAGCGGGAAGCGCAGGCGGTTCTCCCAGCTCCCGCCGTAGGCGTCGGTGCGGTGGTTGGCGGCCGGGGAGAGGAAGGAGTTGATCAGGTAGCCGTGCGCTCCGTGGATCTCGACGACCTGGAAGCCGGCGGCCAGGGCGCGCTCTGCCGCCATGGCGAAGTCACGCACCAGTTGCTGGATCTCGTCCTCGGTCAGCTCGTGCGGGACGGGCAGGCCCGCGAAGGCCACGGCGCTGGGGGCGACGGCCGTCCAGCCGCCCTCGCTCTGCGGCACGTGGCGGTCCCCGAGCCAGGGCCGGTCGGTGGAGGCCTTGCGCCCGGCGTGGGCGAGCTGGATCGCGGGGACGGACCCATGCGAGGTGATCGCCGCGGTGATCCGGGCGAAGGCCTCCTGCTGACGGTCGTTCCACAGACCCAGGTCCCAGGGGCTGATCCGGCCGTCCGGGCGCACGCCGGTGGCCTCGGCCATCACCAGCCCGGCTCCTCCGGCGGCCCTGCCCGCGAGATGGGTGAGGTGGAAGTCCGTCGGAACGCCCGCCTCCGGGCCATCGCAGGCGGCGGAGTACATGCACATCGGAGACATCCACACACGGTTGGGTATCTCCAGGGACCGCAGGGTCAAAGGCGTGAACAGGGCACTCACGGGACATCTCCTCGGGGCAGGGGCGTTGCCGCCCGGCAGCGACAGCGATGTAAGTACGATACTCATCGTAGTACGGACATTGTCAAACTACGAGGAAACTCGTACTTTGGAGCAGCGAGACCACGAGGAGCCGCCCCATGCCCACCACCGAGCGCAAAGCCGCGTCCGGGCGCCAGCTCGCCCACCCGCCTCTGGAGGGGCTCCGCCTGGAGACCGTCCTGCACGCCCTGGCCGACCCCGTCCGGCTGCGCATCGTGCGCGAACTGGCCGACGGTCACGACGACATGGCGTGCATCGCCTTCGATCTCCCGGTGAGCAAGTCCACCACCACCCACCACTTCAAGGTGCTGCGCGAGGCAGGGGTCATCCGCCAGCACTACGAGGGGACCTCCCGGATGAGCCGACTGCGCGCGGACGATCTGGAAGCCCGCTTCCCCGGGTTGCTCCCGGCCGTCCTGGAAGGCGTACGGCAGGCCTGCACCCCCTCCACGCCCAGCGCCTGAGCCGCCCGGCGCACACCGCCGCACGGGAACCGGCCCGCGCGCCCGGTCAGGCCCCGGAGGCCGGCCTCGACGACGCTCCCGCCCCCACAGCCGCCCCGCGGGCGGCGCACGCAGACGCCAGTCCCGCCGCTCCCGTGCCGGACGGGTCGATGAGGGCGAGAGCGTCCGCGGCGGCGAGCCGGGGCAGCAGCAGGCGCCAGAAGTCCGTGAGCGCGTACGGGGAGAGCCACGCGGGGTCGTGCCGACCGAGCACCTCGAACCCGGCGGTCGCCGCGACGGTCACCGCCACCGCCTCCTCGCGGGGCACTCCCTCGACCAGCGCCCCCGCGGTGGCCGCTTCCTCCATCAGCTCCCGTACGCACCGGTGCCAGTCCCCGCGCAGGTCCGGTGCGACGACCGGCTCCCCGTCGGCGCTGAGCCGGAACCCGGCCCGCGTGACCGGGTCCTCGCGCAGCCGCTCCGCGAGGGCGTGCGAGATGTCTACGAGGGCCTGCAGGGCCGTGTCCGCCCGGCACCGGATCGCACCGGCCATGTCGCGCAGTCCGTGCGAGGCCTGCGCCACCACCGCTTCCGCGACCGCGGCCTTGTTCTCGAAGTGGAAGTGCAGCGCGCCCGTGCTGACGCCCGCGCCGGCGCTGATCAGCACCAGCCGCGCCTCCGCGTACCCGTGCCGCTCGAACACGGCGGCGGCGGAGCGGATCAAGGTCTGACGGGTACGGGTGGCGCGCTCCTGCTTGGTCACCGGAGCCTCCGCTCGGGGAAAAGCGGCCGGAGGGTCGGCCGGGAGGAGGACGCGGTCCGGCGGAGGGCGTCCGCCGGAGCGGTGGATCGCGTCATGAAGACATCGACCCCATCAAACCAACTTCTCGGTTTCTTTTCCAGGGAACGACGATGTCCGCCCTCGACGCCCCGACCGCTCCCGGGGGGCCACGGCCGCGCACGCCCCGCAGAACCCGGCCGCCCGCCGCCCGCGCGCGCTCACGCGGCGTGGCGGTGCGGGGGGCCGAGCCGTCGCACTCTCACCCCCCGACTTGCACGGCCCGGGCGGGAGCGGGACGCCGCGTCACCCGGACGGGGACGGCGGGGGGAGCCGGCCCGGGGCGGCCGCGGGGAGCGGGAGGGCCCCGTCCGACGCGAAGGCGTCGGCGTGGTCGGCGGCCCAGACGCGGTAGGGCCGGGCCGGGCGGCCCGTGAGCTCCCCGACCGTGGGCAGGACCGCCGCCTTCGCTCCCGCCCGCTGCCGCTCAGCGCTCTCGAGGAAGGCCTCGGCAACCGGCCGCGGGTACTTCGCGAGCAGAGCCGAACGCGCCGCGTCCACCCCCAGCTCCTCGAAGCGCAACGATCGCCCCAGCACACCGGCGAGCTGGGCCGTCTGCTCGCGCGCGGTGATCGCCTGTGGCCCTGAGACGGCATACGACCTGCCCTCGTGGCCGGTGCCGGTGAGGACGGCGACGGCGACCGACGCGACGTCACGCGGGTCGACGCAGGCGACGGGCGCGTCGCCGTACAGAGCGCGCACCACTCCCGCCGAACGGACGCCCTTCGCCCAGGAGAGCGTGTTGGACATGAACGTCCGCGGGCGGAGGAACGTCCACGGGACGCCCGACTCCCTCACGGCCTGTTCGTTCTCCCGCTGTCGCCGGGTGATGAAGTCCTCTGCGCCGGGTTCCTCCACCGCCATCATCGAGAGCTTGACCAGGTGACGGACGTCCGCCGCGCGCGCCGCCGCGGCGACCCTCTCGTCGTCGGGCTCTGTGGGGCTGTTCGTCACCAGGAACACCGAGGCGACGCCCCGCAACGCCCGGTCGAGGGCAGGGCGGTCCCCGTACGCTCCCTCCACGACCTCGACCCCCGGGCCCCGCACGGTCAGTCGCTCCGGCCGGCGCGCGAGAATCCGCACCGGCCCGGCCGCCGCCAGCAGCGCGGCGACCTCACGGCCGACCGCTCCGGTCGCACCCGTCACGAGAATCACTGAGACCCCTCACACCTGTTGTCCACCGCGGGCGGCGCCGGCGGGCCCGGCCGCCCTCCCCTGCCGCCGGACTTCCGGCAGCGGACCCCGGTCCTCTTCGTGCGTACGACTCTCCGGCCGCGCGTCAGGCCTCGGCGCGCGGGCCGGACATGACCGTGGAGAACACCGGCTCACCGTCCTGATGGCCCGTCACCTGGACCGCCACCGTATCCCCGGTCGCGTGCGGCAGGACCACCGCCCCGATCGAGCAGGGACTGCCGAACTCCGCGTACCGGTGGAACCGTGTGCTCGCCTCCATCGGGAGGATGCCGCCGGACCCCGCGACCAGGCACGCGGCCTGCCGGGCCGCCTCCAGCAACAGCATGCCCGGCACATGGTCGTTGGGGCGCTGGAACAGGGTGGGGTGCCGGGTGTCCACGCGCAGCTCCCAGACTCCGCCCCGGGCGGTCGGCGACAGCACCACGTCCTGCGCTCTGGTCCGGCCGGCCCGGGCGGTGGGCACCGGCGCGGACCGGGGTATGGATATCCCCTCCGCGGGGACCTCGCCCCGCATCCGCCGGTAGACCTGGGGACTGGTGAACCGGGTCGCCCCCGTCCCCGTGGCGGCCAGCCGCCCGTCGCGGTACACCGCCCAGCCCACCCGGCCCTGCACCGGCAGCCCGCTCCGCCACTTCAGGTCGGAGCAGAACACCTCCACGTCCACCTCGGCGGGCGCACCCCCGACGCCCAGGTGCTCCGGGTGGCAGACGTAGTCCAGGTCCGCCATCAGGAAGTGATGGCCGAGCGGAACACCGTATCCGGCGTGGAAGGCCAGCATGGCCGCCTGCCTCATGGCCTCGGCGACGAGCAGGGGGTCGTGCCGGTCCCCGCCCACCGGGGCGAAGAACGGGTGATCGTGCGGAAGGACCGCCGCCACCGAGAACCGGTCATGGCCCAGTCGGACCCAGTTCCGCGGAAAGGCGTCCTCCGGCCGGGTCCGGTGCACCATGTCGATCCCCACGGGATGCACCACTTCGGCCTCGGATTCCATAGCCGGCACCGGTTCGATCAAGACTGCTGCTTCGGGCATAACTCCCCCCAGGGGTCATGTGATGGCGAGCCGTTCCTGCGATGCACCTGCGCTGATAAGATACAGACTACGCGGTTTTTTTTCTATCCCAGGCAGGGTGGTCTCCCCCAACACCGACCCGGCCCCAACACCGGCCCTCGCCAGTAAAAGGAGACAGGATGGCCAAGCAGGACCGGGCGATCCGCACCCGCCGCACCATCTTGATGGCGGCGGCCCACGCCTTCGAGAAATACGGTTACCAAGCCGCCACCATCACGGAAATACTGAAAAGCGCCGGCGTCACCAAAGGCGCCCTCTATTTTCATTTCCCGTCCAAGGAGGATCTCGCTCTCGGCGTGCTCGACGCCCAGGAGCCGCCCCGGGCGGTCCCGGGCCGGACGCTCAAGCTGCAGGAACTCATCGACGTGGGGATGCTTTTCAGCCATCGCCTCCAGACCAGCCTCCTCGCCCGCGCGGGCGTTCGCCTCTCCATGGACCAACAAGCTCAGGGCCTCGACCGCAGCGGCCCCTTCCTCCGCTGGCAGGAAGCGACCTACGACCGTCTGACCCAGGCCAAACACAACGGCGAACTGCTCCCCCACGTCAACCCCACCGAGACGGCCGATCTCTACGTCGCCGCTTTCGCGGGCACCCAGGCGGTCTCCCAGACCCTCACCAACTACCGGGATCTCCAGCGCCGCCACATCACGCTCCAGCAGCACATACTGCCCAGCATCGCCACACCGTCGATTCTCACCGCTCTCGACCTGACGCCGGAGCGCGCGGAGCGGCTCAGCCTCCTCGACCCGGCCGACGACCCGTGACCAGGCACACAGCCCGTCAGTCCGCCGCCTGCCGGGGCCCAAGTCCCCGCACGACGCGGCGCGAAGCGTGCGGCGGCACCATGAGGTCCGTGCGGCCCGGCGCCGCCGACCGGGCCGCACGGTCACCGCGTCCGGCCCTGCCGGAGTTCCGCGCCCGGGCCACGAGGACACCGCCCCGAAGAAGGACTCTCCCCAGCGCGCCCCCGCCGGTCACGGTCGCCGCCCGACGCGCAGTCGACAGCCGCCGGACGCCTCACACCGCCTGCTCAGCCTTGCCGCCGAGCGGTCCGGAGAAACGCCGACTCCGAAATCAAGTGGCACTTTTCGGCCATGGGCAGGCGCCCCGTCCCCTCACGCGTCCCGCGCTCCCGCGACACGAGCGGCGCTCGGTCCCACGGCGCACCGGGTAGCGCCGGGCACCGCACAGGCGGGCCGGAAACACACGGCTGCCAGCGCACAAGCGCCCGCCCTCGAACGCCGGGTCTCCCGCCGTCGTACGCCTGGGGACCGGTCCCTTCACGCGCCCAGCGCCAGTTTCGCACCGAGTCCGATCATCATCACGGCGACGAGGCCGTCCAGCACACGCCAGGAGGACGGGCGGGCGAGGACCCCGCTCAGCAGTCGGGCCCCGTACCCGAGCGCCGCGAACCAGCAGACGCTGGCCATGATCGCGCCGAGCCCGAAGGTCCAGCGCAGTGCCCCCTGGTCGGCCGCGACGGAGCCGAGCAGGAAGACGGTGTCGAGGTACACGTGCGGGTTGAGCCAGGTCATCGCCAAGCACGTGAGCACGACGCCCCGCCGTGAGGCGGCCGGGGCGTCTTCGGCGCGCAGGGCCGACGGGCGGAGCACGCGGCGCGCGGCGAGGAGCCCGTAACCGATCAGGAACACGCCGCCGAGCAGTCCGACCACGGTCAGGGCGGAGGGCCAGGCGACGACGACGGCCCCGACCCCTGCGACGCCCAGCCCGATGAGGACGGCGTCGGACAGGGCACAGATGGCCACCACCGCGAGCACTCCGTCGCGGCGGACCCCCTGACGAAGCACGAGGGCGTTCTGCGCGCCGATGGCGACGATCAGGGAGAGACCGGTTCCGAAACCGGCGGCCGCGGCGGTGAGGGCGTTCGTCATGGTCCCGACGCTACGGAGATGACACTCACGTGTACAGCTAATGATTCTTACGTATCATTAGCTTTCATGATGTCCGAACTTCCCCTCGATCATGTACGCACACTGCTGGCCGTGGTCGACGAGGGCACGTTCGACGCGGCGGCCCACGCCCTGCGGGTGACGCCGTCCGCGGTCAGTCAGCGCGTGAAGGCACTGGAGCAGCGCACCGGCCGGGTGCTGCTGCTACGCACGAAGCCGGTACGGCCCACCGAGTCCGGTGAGGTGGTGGTGCGCTTCGCGCGTCAGCTGGCCAGGCTGGAGCTCGACGCGCAGGCCGCGCTCGGACTGTCCGGGCCCGGCGAGCCGACGCGTGTGTCGATCGCGGTGAACTCCGACTCGTTGGCGACCTGGTTCCTGCCCGCCCTGCGACGGGTGCCCGAGGAGCTGGGCCTTAGCTACGAGTTGCGCCGGGAGGACCAGGACCACACCGCCGCGCTCCTGCGCGAGGGACTGGTGATGGCCGCGGTGACCTCGTCGCCCGAGGCCGTGGCGGGATGCACGGTGCGCGGTCTGGGCCGGATGCGCTATGTGCCGGTGGCGACCCGCGGCTTCGCCCGTCGGTGGCTCGACCGGGCTTCGGACGCCTCGCTGCACGGGCTGGTCACCGACGCGCCCGTGGTCTGCTTCGACCGGCGGGACGACCTCCAGGACGCCTTCGCCCGCGGGCTGGGCCGCGCCCCGGGGGCAAGCGCCCTGCGCCACTTCGTCCCGACGCCCGAGGGGTTCGTGGACGCCGTCGCGGCCGGCATGGGCTGGGGCATGGTGCCCGACGTCCAGGCGGAGCCGCTGCTGCGGGGCGGGCGACTGGTGCGCCTCGCCCGCGACCGCGTCGTCGACGTCCCCCTCTACTGGCAGCAGTGGAAGCTCGACTCGCCGGCCCTGGCCGCCGTGGCCACGGCAGTGGCGGCCGAGGCCGCCGAAGCGCTCGACGGCGTGCTGTCCGGCTGACGTCCCGTGCGGGGCGGGGGATGCGCGCGAGCTCCGGGGACGGCCGGGCGCGTACGACGGGTTCATGATCGACCGGCCATGATGGGGAGCGGTCCCGACCTTCACACCCAGGAGTACGCATGCCCCAGCAGGCCGTCCCTTCCCTCTTCCGCCGCCGGGGAACGCTCGCCGCCCTGGTCGGCGGGGTCGCGGCCGTGTCGGGCGCGGGGCTGCTCCTGTCCTACGTCCTCACCCCCGTCTCCCCGGCGCGGCCGCCCGCGCCACGGGTCGTACCGCCTGCCGCCGACGCGGTTTTCGACTACCAGATCGGTGGGGCGTACCCGCCGCCCGCCGGCGTGGAGGCCGTCGCCCGCGACCGGGGGGAGAGGCCCGCCGCCGGCCTGTACAACGTCTGCTACGTCAACGCCTTCCAAACCCAGCCGGACGCACTGGGCTGGTGGCAGAAGCACCACGCCGACCTGCTGCTGCGCGACGACGACGGGGACCTGGTCAACGACGAGGCCTGGGGCGAAGCGCTGCTCGACACCTCGACGCCCGCCGACCGCGCCCGGCTGGCGGCGATCGTCGGAGGCTGGATCGACGACTGCGCGAGGGCCGGCTTCCAGGCGGTGGAGCCGGACAACCTGGACTCCCATGAGCGCTCCGACGGCCTCCTGACCCGGTCCCACAACGCCGCGTACGCCAAGCTCCTGGCCAGGCGCGCGCACGCCGCGGGGCTCGCGATCGGCCAGAAGAACACCACCGACCTGCTCCAGCGGCGTCGGGAGATCGGGTTCGACTTCGCGGTCGCCGAGGAGTGCGGCCGTCACGACGAGTGCGCCGACTACGCGTCCGCGTACAGCGACAGGGTCTTCGTCGTCGAATACAGGGACGAAGACTTCGACCGGGCCTGTTCGTCCGTGGGGCCGAAGCTCTCGGTGGTGCGCCGGGACCTCGGTGTCCGGCCGGCGGGCCGCCCGGGGCATGTGTTCCGCACCTGCTGACGCCGCCTGTGCCGCGGAGCCGCCCCTCAGTCCAGGCCGCCGGGCCCCCGCCGGACGCAGACCGTGAAGATGCCTCCGTCGGGGTCGCTGATCACCGACTCGGCGCCGTCGGCCGGGGTCTCCACCGGTGGCGAGACCGTGCCGCCCGCCCGGCGCGCCGCGTCGACGACCCCTTCCAGGTCGTCGACCTCGAAGCGGACGTGCCACCGCGGACGCAGCCGGGGGTCGGGGGACGCCCCGTCACCGCCGCCGCGCAGGGTGGCCACGGTGTGCCCTCCCTGGCGTACGACGACGGCGTCCTGCCCGTAGGCGTAACCGACTTCGCAGCCGCCCGGCTCCCCGGATGCCCAGCCGAACACTTCGGCGTAGAAGATCGCCGAGTCGAAGGGGTGGCTCGTCCGCAGTTCGAGGGAGGCGGGAGTGTTGTCGCGGCCCAGCGACCACGGCGGAGTCCTGCCCTCCCAGAAGCCGAACCCGGCCCCTTCGCGGTCCGCTCCGACGGCCCCACGGCCGGGGCCCAGCCGGATCGGGCCGACGGCGATGGTGGCGCCCCGCTCCCGGACCCGGGCGGCGGCGCCGTCCGCGTCGTCGACGGCGAAATACGGAGTCCAGGCCACCGACGTGGGGAGGCCGGCGGCGATCCGTCCGAGCCCGGCGACCGGCAGGCCGTCGACATGGGCGACGGAGAAGCCCTCCCCCAGGGAGCCGGAGCGGAAGCTCCAGCCGAGGACGGTGGCGTAGAAGTCCTCTGCGGCGCGCAGGTCCCGGGTCATGAGGCTGACCCAGCACGGGACCCCGTGCACCGGGATGCTCAACTCTGGCGCCGTCATCGGGTTTCGTCTCCTCGCCCCGGTCGTGAGCCGCCGGCCGCCGGAGCCGGGCCGGCGGGTGGTCTGCGGGCGCCGGCCGTTGACGCACCGGTGCGGTCCGCGGCATCGCCCCGCCCTGGAGGCGGCGCTCCTCCATACCTACGCCGCCGACGTCCCGGCCGCCACCCGGGCCGGGGCCCCGGCCGCTCTCCCGGGGGCGGGCCGGGGGGCGCTGTCAGTGCCCGGTGACACACTGCGCAGATGACCGACACGCATCCCAAGGCCGATCTCCAGCGCTATCTGCAAGCCTCTCGCGACGCTCTGCTGTGGAAGCTCGACGGCCTCTCGGAGTACGACGTACGCCGCCCCCTGACCTCGACCGGTACCAACCTCCTGGGGTTGGTCAAACACGCCGCCGGGGTGGAGCTGGGCTACTTCGGCGAGACCTTCCAGCGGCCGTTCGACGAGACTCCGTCCGCGTTCACGGACGACGCCGAGCCGAACGCGGACATGTGGGCCGCCCCCGAGGAGTCCCGTGAGGACGTCGTCGCCCTGTACCAGCGGGTGGCGAAGCACGCGGACCGCACGATCGCCGCGCTGCCCCTCGACGCGGTCGGGAAGGTCCCGTGGTGGCCCGGCGAGCGGGGGACGGTGACTCTCCACCAGATCCTCGTCCATGTGATCGCCGACCTCCAGCGCCACGCCGGGCACGCGGACATCGTGCGGGAGCTGATCGACGGGGCGGTCGGGCTCCGCGCCGGCAACGACAACATGCCCGAGGGCGATCGCTCCTGGTGGACCGCCTACCGCGAGCGCCTGGAGCAGGTGGCCCGCGAGGCGGGGGCGACGGCTGGGTAGCCGCGGTCGCCTCGGGGCGCGGGCCCGGGCCCCGCGCGGAGCCGGGGCGACGCGGAGCCGGGACGACACGCGCTTCCGCGGGACGTACGGGTGCCGGGGCGCGGAGCGGCGCGGGGGGGGCGTGCCCGGAAGGCGGGGCGGGCCCGGCGTAGCGCTCTCAAGGCGGGGCGGTGAGCCGGGGGGGCGGCCGTACGGGGCTCGGGGTCGCGACCGGTCCGCTCGCGCCGGCCGCCGGTCCAGGTTCGCGTGATCCCGTGCCCGGGGCCCGGCGCGACCCCGAGTCCCGTCCGGCGCGGGGCCGCGCGCCGTGCCGGTCAGCGGGCGGAGGGCACCGCCGCAGGTTCGCCCAGACGCCGGGCCGCGGTGCGCCAAGCGGCGGTGACGGCCGCGCGGGCCGCGGCGGTGGCCGCCTCCACGCCCGGCGGAAGGTGCACCGGCGCTCCGATGTGGACGTGGAGCCGGGGGCGGCGGGCCGGAGCGGTGAGGAGCCCGGAGATCTGCTTGGCGCAGGGGCCGGACGTCACCCGGCGGGCCCCGGCCTGGCCGAGCGGCACGACCGGCGCGCCGGACGCGTGAGCCAGGCGGGCGAGGCCACTGCGGAATCCCTCCGGCGGCGCCTCCGCGGCATCCCTGCGGCAGGGCAGTCTGCCTTCCCCGTACATGAGGACATGTCGGCCGTCGCCGAGCGCGGCGGCCGCCGCGTCGAGGGCGTCGGCCGCCCGGTGGGTGTTGCGGTGCACCGGCACGTGGCCGCCGCGCTCCAGCAGTCGGCCGAGGAGCGGGACGCGCCAGAGCCCCGCGGTGGCCAGGACGACGGGGCGGACGTCGAGGCGCAGCAGCGCGGCGAGAACGACGCCCGGATCGGCGAGGGAGGTGTGGTTGGCGACGATGATGCTGCCGGTGGCCGGGGGCGTGGCGTGGTCGGACGTGACCGTGAGACGACCGAGGGAAGGGACGACGACGGCTGCGATGCGACTGAGCACTGTTCTCCTGGGGTCCGGTGGGCACGACGGCCTCCGGCGGGCACGTTCCGCCGTGGGGCCTGCCCTGCGGCTTCACCCCGGTCGTCGGCCTCACCCTCGCCGCCGTCCGTCCCGGTGTGCCTGAGTGCGCGTACTCAGACGTACCGGGCCGGGGCTCGGCGCCGGCTCGTTCGCTGCCGCGCGGGCGGGCCGCCGGGCAGGGCGGTCCGTGGCGCCGTCGCGGGCGGTGGCGGCCACCGTGGCGCGCGGGGGCCCCGGTCAGGCACCCGGCTGCGGCCGCCGAGGTGGGCGTGGCCCGAGGACGGCCTCCGGACGCCGGGCAGGGAGCTCGAACCAGGACGGTCGGTCCGGCCCCGCTCCGCGGGCCGCACGGCGGAGCGGGGCGGCGGTGGTCCGTACACACGGGCCCGCCCCCCCACCGGCGCGGGGCCCGGAAGATGTGCGCGGCGGGCGGCGGGGGCGCTGCGGCGCCGGGGGCCGAGCGCTCGGCCTGCCGCGGCCTCGCCCGCTTCCGCTCGCAGCGCGTCTTCGGCCCGCCTCTGCCGGGCGGACCGCCGCGTCACGAACGCGGCAATGTGGTAAAAGTCGCAGGATGTTTCCTTGTGCCGTGAGGGACTCACGCCTCATCGGCGGCCGCGGACCGGATCTCGGTCGCCTGCCGCCGCGGCACCACGCGGTGCGTGCGGTGCTAGCGGGCGGAGGCCGCCCCCACCGTGCCGAAGTCGATCGCGCGGTCGGCTTCGCGGAGGACTTCCTCGGCCACGCGGCGGACTTCGGCCGGTACGTCACCCTGCTCCTCCACGAGGCCGGCGTAGATCGGTGCTTCGGTGCTGTCTGTGAAACTCATACGGAATTTTCCCCGTCGGTCCGGTGTGAAGAGCCCCTGCCGGTCGGCAAAGGCGGGGGCGAGTGTACGTGGTGGGCGGCGGCGGTCGCGATTCCGGTCCAGCGCCGGGACGAGCGCCGCACCTGGTGCGTCGCCGTCCGAAGGGGCGGGGGCGGGCGGTCGGCGGGGTCAGGTGACACGGGCCGTGGGCAGGGGCCGGTGGCCCTCGGTCCACTCGTTGACCCAGCCGCAGCCCGAGCAGGCGTACCGGCCGTCGAGGCCCGCGATCAGGGTGCCGCAGCGCGCGCACCCGATGTAGGTGATCTCCGGGTGCTCCTCTGGCCCCCCTGCGGGGTCACGGCGCTCCCGTTCCGGTGTGGCGGCCATGGTCATCCCTCCGTTCCTGCGGCGTCCAGGAGGACCCGGGCGAGCTCGCGGGGCCTGGAGAACACCGGCCCGTGCCCGGTGCCGATCGTGGCCGTGCGCCATCGCTCGCCGGTCAGCGGCTGAGCCACGTCGGGGCTGGGCTCGGGCGTTTCGAGCAGGCACCTGACGTAGGTCGCGGGAAGCATGCCCAGTGGGCGCGTCAGGGTGGCGGGCTCCGTGAGGGTCGCGCCCGGGGGCGGTGTCGAGCCCTCTGCGATCCGGGCGACCTGTCCCTCGCCGAGGCCCTGGCCCGCGCGGTCGGCGGCGGTCAGCGGCGGCCAGAGACCCCCGTGCGCGGCGATGACGCCCTCCACGGCCGCGCGGCCGTCCGACCGGCCGGAGACGAAGGACGCGCCGTCGGCCGGGAGGTCGGAGTCGACGAACACGACCCGGGCGAGCCGGTCGCCGATTCGCTCGGCCGCCCGGCCCACCGGGATGCCCGCGCGACTGTGCCCGACCAGCACCGCCTCGCGGAGGTCCAGGCGCTCGACCTCGTCGACGATGTCCTGCGCCTGGGTCTGCCGACCGACCGCGACGCCCTGTTCGTCGGCGCCCCGGGAAAGGACCAGCGGATGGACTTCGTGGCCGGCCGCGCGAAGGTGGGGCACGACGTCGCTCCACGCCCACGCGCCGAGCCAGGCGCCTGTCACGAGTACGAATTGCGTCATGCCAGCAACGTAGCGCAGGGGCAGGACGACATTCTCGGGCCGGGGCCCCTTCCCTCGCCCGCCGGTCTCGCCCCGGCGCCGGCCGGGCGGGGCCGGTGACGCCGGCTTTCGATGCAGGCCATCAGTGGTCCACGGAGGGTGCATTGTCGGCCGTTTCTGACTGTTTTTCGCTATGGACGAAGGCTGCGGGGGCGAGCGGTGCAGGATGGCCTCCGTGATGGGCAACCTCCCCGTCGTGACGACCAGCTTCGTCGGCCGCGACAGCGAACTGGTCAGCATCGAACGGACACTTCGAGATCACCGGCTGGTCACCCTCACCGGCAGCGGAGGGGTCGGCAAAAGCCGGCTGGCCCTGCGTGCCGCCGAGCGACTTGAGGGGCGCTACGCGGACGGCGTGTGGTGGGCCGATCTGTCGCATCTGCACGATGACCAACTGCTCACCACGACGGTCTGCGACGCCGTCGGGCTGCTCGATCACAGCCCCCGCCGACCGGTGGCCGCCCTCCGCGAGTGGCTGTCCGAGCGGCGGCTGCTCCTCGTTCTCGACTGCTGCGAACGCGTCGTCGGCCCGTGCGGGCGGCTCGTCGCCGAACTCCTGGCCGCCGCACCGGGCCTGACGGTCCTGGCCACCAGCAGGGAGCTCCTGGGCGCTCCGGACGAGTACCGCGTAGAGGTCTCCCCGCTCTCCGTCGGCGACGACGGCGACGACGCCGTCCGGCTCTTCCACGACCGCGCCGCGGCCGTCGCGCCGGGGCTCGCCCTCGACGCCCCGGACAGCGCCGCTGCGGTGGCGGAGATCTGCCGCCGTCTGGACGGCATACCGCTCGCCGTGGAACTGGCCTGCGTCCAGCTCCGCGAGAGCAGCGCACAGGAGGTCAGCGGCCGGCTGGCCTCCCGGATGGACGTCCTCGCCGACGACACGGTCCGGCCGCTCCGCCACCGGGCGCTGCGCACCACGATCGGCTGGAGCCACGAGCTCTGCACACCGCTGGAACGGTTGTTGTGGGCGCGGCTCTCGGTCTTCCGTGGCGTGATCATGACACCCGACGCGGAGGCGGTGTGCGCGGGCGGACCGCTCGCCGCGGAGGCGGTCGCCCCCGCCCTGGAGCGCCTGGCCGACCAGTCGGTGCTCCGGCGCACCGAAGAGGGCTACCGGATGCTCGACACGCTGCGCGAGTACGGGGCCATGTGGCTCGCGGAGCTGGCGGAGGACGCGCTCCTGGCGGACCGTCACGCCCGGCACTTCGCCCATGTCTCGGTCCAGGCGTACGTGGGATGGCTGGGGCCCGCGCAGGTCGCGTGGTACTTCCGGATCGCCGGCGCCCACGCGGACCTGTGCGCGGCCCTGGACCACTTGCTGGCAGAGGACCCGGAGATGGCGATGGAGACGGCGGGATGCGCCGGCCTCTTCTGGAGCTGCTGCGGCCATCTCCACGAGGCCCGTTCCTACCTGGAACGGGTGCTGGCCCTGCCGCTCTCCGCCGGCCCCCACCGCACCCGGGCGCTCTGGGCGCTGGGGATCACGCTGGCCCTCCAGGGCGAGCACGACGCGGCCCGCCTCACCGGCGAGGAGTGCCGGCAGGCGGCACTCAACGACGGGGACAGTGAGGCGGCCCTGCTGGCGGCCCACTCCATGAGCTTCACGCATCTCATGATGGGTGAGCCGCACACCGCGCACGCCATCAGCGACCAGGCACTGCGCCGGCACCCGGGCGACCCCGCCGACGCGCCCTCGCAGCTGCGCTGCCGGGTGATACGCCTGTTCGCGCTGTCGGCGCTCGGCCGGCTCGACGAGGCCTTCGAGGAAGCCGCCCGGCTCCAGCAGCTCAGTCTGCGCTTCGGGGAGCGCTGGGCGCGGGCCTACGCCGACCACCAGCTCGCCCTCATCCATCTGCTCCAGGGCCGGCCCCGCCATGCCGAGAGCCACGCGCGGGCGATGCTCGCGAGCAAGCACGAGCTGCACGACAGCCTCGGCATCGCACTCGGTCTCGATCTGCTCGCGGGGGCGATCGCCGCGCAGGGGGACGGGGTGGCGGCGGCCCGGACGTCCGGCACGGGACACACGTACTGGCGCATGGTGGGCCACCCTCACCGGGGGACTCCGGAGCTGGGGGCGATCCGCGAGCAGTGGGAGCGCCGGGCCCGGCAGGCGGCGGGCGATTCGGCGTACGAGCTGGCCTACCGGCGCGCCTCGGCCGACGACGCGGAGCGCGGCCTGGCCCGCGTGCTGGAAGGCCGGCTCCCCTCGTAGCCGAGCCGGTTCGCCGGACCCGCTCCTCCGGCCGGTGCTCCGGGGCGGGGCGCCCGTGCCGTCTCCGGGGCGGGCGGTGCCGGTCGCGGCGCTACCATCCGGGCATGACGCCCCTCAGCCGGCTCTCTCCCGGCCACGCCCCGGCTCTGCTCCGGTTCGAGCGGGAGAACCGCGCGTACTTCTCCGCCTTCGTGCCCGACCGGGGCGACGACTACTTCACCGGCTTCGCCGAGCGCCACCGCGTCCTGCTCGCCGAGCAGGCCGCAGGAATGCACCATTTCCATGTCATCGAGGACACTGACGGGTCCGTGCTGGGGAGGGTCAACCTCGTCGGGGTGCAGGACGGTTCCGCGGAGCTCGGTTACCGGATCGCCGAGCAGGCCGCGGGGCGCGGGCTGGCCACCTGGGCGGTCCAGCGGGTCTGCGCGCTGGCGGCCCGGGAGTACGGGCTGAGGATACTGCGCGCGGAGACGACGCTGGACAACACGGGCTCTCGGGCAGTGCTGGCCCGCTCCGGGTTCGAGCCGGTGGCGGACGTGATGTTCGGGGAACGTCCCGGACGGCGCTACGCCCTCGTACTGGACGCACCGGCGCCGCCGGCCCCGGCGACCGGCCGGGGTCAGTTCTTGTCGGTCTCCTCGCGGACGATGGTGTCGGTCTTTGCGTCCACGTCGAAGGTCGTCTTCTTGTAGTCGGACCCGACCACGTCGACCGACCAGATGACTCCGTCGCCGTCGTTGTCGTCGAGGCTGATGGAGGTGACCGTGCCCTTCTTCTTCTCGGTGGCGACCTTGGCCGCCTGCTGCGGCGTCTGGGTGGCCCGGGAGAGAAGCTCGGCCGTCTGCTTCTTGTCGTCGGCGTCCTGGTCCGCGTCGACGCGGGCCTCGATCACCTTGCCGCTGACCGCGTCGATGCGCACGGTGTGGACCGTGCCGTCCTTCTCTGCGACCTCCGCCAGCCAGACGGGGCTCTGCTCCCCGGGGCTCGCGCTCGGGCTGGACGTGCCGGTTCCGGTGGGGCTCGCCGCACCGGTGGGGCTCGCCGTCCCGGTGGGGCTCGCCGTACCCGTCGGGCTCCCGCTGCCGGTCGGGCTGGGGCTCTGGTCGCGGTCGTCGTCGTCGACGCCCTCCAGGTCCAGGTCGACCAGCTTGCCGTTGGCCACCTCGCCGACGGCGGTCGTGGCGGCGTCGGTGTAGCTCACCTTCGTGGCGTCGAGCACCTCCTTGCGCTGCTGCTGGTCCTCGGTCAGCTCTGCGGTGGCCGAGGGGGTCGTCTGCTGCGGAACGACCTTCGCGGCCTCGGAGGTGGCCGCGGACGACGTGCTGTCCGCGCTCTGGCCGCACCCCGTCATCAGGACGGCCGCCGCGGCCGCCGCGCCGAGGGCGCCGACCATGGTGAGGTTGCGGGAACGGGGAGACGCGCTGTTCTTTCGTCGAGGCTGAAGTCTCATGCACGCATGACTAGCCCCCCGGGCGGCCGGTCATGTTGTCCTGCGGGGCGGCTCACCCGATCGACCGGACGGCTCCGCCCGTTGGCCGTCGTTCCCCGAGCGCCCCGCGTCCGGGTGCGAAACAATGGGACGCAGGGGCGCATCCTGCCACGACCGGGCCGGGAGGCCGTCATGGATCACATGGCTCACACCGAGCGTTACGAACTCGTCTTCCAGATGTCCGGCGCCGCGGACGACGTGGTGACCGTCCGGGAGACGGACCGTACGGGCGCGGGCGGGTCTCCGGTGTACGAGGACGAGACGGGGATCGTGCGGGCCGAGATCAGCGACCGGGGCGAAGTACGCATGCTCGCCAGCGGCGGACACCAGGTCCTGGGAGCGCCGCTTCTCGTCCGCCCTCTGCCCGAGGAGGGCCCGGGAGCCCTCTGAGCGGTTCTTCGGCGGGGCGCGCGCCGCAGGGTCGCGCCCCGCCGTGCCGCGCCCCGCTGCGCTCCGCCGCGGAGCCGCCTTCAGCCCACCCCGCCAGGGGCGGTGTGGGCTTTCGATCACTTCCCCCGGTCCGTCCATGCCCATCTCTCGCCCGCATGTGTTTACTTCCGCATGCCCTGGCCGTAATCTCGACGCGAAACCACAAGCTCGGGCATGAAACGGATACACAACCACATGTACGCACCGGAGCGTCAGCAGGAGATCCTCCGCCTGGCCCAGGAGACCGGGCGGGTCGACGTGCTGTCCCTGGCCGCAGGATTCCAGGTCACCGCAGAGACCGTCCGGCGCGATCTCAAGGCTCTGGACCGGGCGGGGCTGCTGCGCCGGGTGCACGGCGGCGCGATCCCGGTCGGGCGGCTCGGCTTCGAGCCCGGTCTCGCCGAACGCGACGGCGTCGCCGCGGACGAGAAAGACCGCATCGCCCGGGTCGCGCTCGCCGAGGTGCCACCCGACGGCACCGTGATCGTCGACGCCGGGACCACGACCGCCCGGCTCGCCGCCGCGATCCCCCTCGACGCATCGCTGACCGTGGTGACGCACGCGCTGCCGGTGGCCGCCCGCCTCGCCGACCACCCGGGCATCGCGCTGCATCTGGTCGGCGGCAGGGTCCGGCACCGCACCCGGGCGGCGGTCGACGCCTGGGCGCTCGGTTCGTACGCCGAGATCAACGCCGACGTGGTCTTCCTCGCCGCCAACGGCTTCTCCCCCGACAGCGGTCTGACCACTCCCGATCTGGCCGAGGCCGCCGTCAAGCGTGCCGTGGTCAGAGCCGCCCGCCGGGTGGTCCTGCTCGCCGACTCCGGCAAGTTCGGGCAGGACCACTTCGCGCGCTTCGCCGATCTGGCCGATGTCGACCTGCTCATCACCGACACGGGCCTCGGCCCCGACGACGCCCGCTCCATCGAGAACCGAGGCACGGAAGTGGTACGCGCATGATCCTCACCGTCACTCCCAACCCGAGCCTGGACCGCACCTACGAGCTGCCCGGCGTGGTCCGCGGCGCCGTGCTGCGCGCCACCGCGGACCGCGTCGATCCGGGCGGCAAGGGCGTCAACGTCGCGCGCGCCGTCGCGGCGGCCGGTCACCGGACGGTCGCCGTCGCCCCGATGGGCGGACCGGAGGGCGCGCTGCTGGCCCGGCTGCTCGGCGAGCTGGGCATCGAGGCCGCCGGGGTGCCGATCACCGGGAGCACCCGCGTCAACGTCACCCTCGTGGAGCCGGACGGCACCCTCACCAAGATCAACGCAGCCGGACCCGAGCTGAGCGCGGACGAGGCGGAGGGCGTCTTCGACGCGGTGCGGAGCCGCTCGTCCACAGCCGACTGGATCGCCTGCTGCGGAAGTCTGCCGCGCGGGCTGGCGCCCGAGTGGTATGCGGAGCTGGTCGCGCGGAGCCACCGGGCCGGTGCGCGGATCGCGCTGGACACCTCCGGTGACGCGCTGACCGCCGCGCTGGCCGGGGGGCCCGACGTGATCAAGCCCAACGCCCTGGAGCTCGCCGAAGCCGTCGGCCGTCCCCTGGGCACGGTGGGCGACGTGCTCAAGGCCGCGGAGGAACTGCGGGAGCGCGGCGCCCGATCCGTGCTGGCCAGCCTGGGAGCCGACGGCCAACTGCTGGTCGAGGCGTCGGGCGCGTACTTCGCCACCGCCCGCGTGGACGCCGTGCGCAGCAACGTCGGGGCCGGGGACGCCTCGCTCGCCGGATTCCTGACGGCCGGCGGGCGAGGACCCGGTGCGCTCGCTTCGGCCGTCGCGCACGGCGCGGCGGCGGTGCGACTGGCCGGAAGCCTCATGCCCGCCCCGGCCGACCTCGACCCCACGTCGGTCGTGACGACCTCCCACGTCCCCCTGGACCGCGCGCTGACCGAGCCCGCTCCGTGAGCCCGGCCCCCGCCGACCGCTCCTGCCCCTCCCGTACGGGCCCCGACCGTGCGGAGCCGTCCTCCCCGTCCCCCGAGCCGCCGCAGAGCGGCCTCCGAGCAAGGAGCACCGCGATGAGTGAACTGATCACCGCGGACCTGGTCGACCTCGATCTGTCCGCTACGACGAAGGACGCCGCCGCGAGGTCGCTCGCCGAACGGATGGCGGTCGCGCGCCGCGTCACCGATCTCGACGGGTTCCTGGCCGACGTCGCCGACCGCGAGGCGCAGATGCCCACCGGTCTCGACGGCGGCATCGGCATCCCCCACTGCCGCAGCGAGCACGTGAACGCTCCGACGCTGGCTTTCGGCCGCAGCGCGCGAGGCGTCGACTTCGGGGCGGCCGACGGCCCCGCGGACCTGATCTTCCTGATCGCGGCGCCGACCGGAGCGGACGAGGACCACCTCACCATCCTGTCGGGCCTGGCCCGGCGGCTGATGGACCCGCAGTTCACCGCCGCCCTGCGCGACGGGACGGACCCGCACGCCGTCGCCGCCTTGATCCGGGGCGAGGAGGCCCCGCCGGGGGAGGATGCCCGGCAGGAGCCGCCCGCCGCCCCCCGCGGGGCGCGGGAGGAGTCCGTCGGCGACGCTCCCTTCCGTATCGTGGCCGTCACCTCCTGCCCCACCGGCATCGCCCACACCTACATGGCCGCGGAGTCCCTGGTGGCGGCCGGCAGCGCCGACGGGGTCGAGGTGACGGTGGAGACCCAGGGTTCGGGCGGTTTCCAGAAGCTGGACCCGGCGGTCATCGCGGCAGCCGACGCCGTGATCTGGGCACATGACGTGGAGGTCCGGGAGAAGGCCCGGTTCTGTGGCAAGCCGCTGGTGGACGTCGGGGTGAAAGCGGGCGTCAACCGGCCCGCCGAACTGATCGCCGAGGCCCGCCGCAAGGCCGAACGCGGCGAGGTCGCGGGCGCCGCGGAGATCGAGGGCGCCGACGGCCCCGGAAAGGCCGAGCCGGGACTCGGCGCGGACCACGCGCACTTCGGCGTCCGCCTGCGGACGTACCTGATGTCCGGTGTCAGCTACATGGTGCCGTTCGTCGCGGCGGGCGGTCTGCTGATCGCCCTGTCGTTCGCCATCGGCGGCTACGAGACAGCGAACGCCGCCTCGGTGGCCGACCGCTTCGCCTGGGGAGAGGCGGACAGCTGGGCCGCGCTGCTCAACCAGACCGGCTCGGCGGCGTTCGCGTTCCTGGTGCCGGTGCTGGCCGGCTACATCGCGTACGGCATGGCGGACCGGCCCGCGTTGGTCCCCGGTTTCGTCGGCGGCGCCATCGCGCTGAGCGTGGACGCCGGGTTCCTCGGCGGTCTGGTCGCCGGTCTGCTGGCCGGTGCGGTGGTGATGGCCGTCCAGCGGGTCCCGGTCCACGCGACGTTGCGCGGCATCATGCCGGTCCTGGTGATCCCGGTGATCGCCTCGGCGGTCGTCGGGTTCCTGATGTTCATCGTGGTCGGCAAGCCCATCGCCTCGCTGCAGAACGCGCTCACGGACTGGTTGAACGGACTGTCGGGCTCCAACGCGGTCATTCTCGGCGTCGTCCTCGGATGGATGCTGTGCTTCGACATGGGAGGACCGCTCAACAAGGTGGCGTACGCCTTCGCCGTCGGCGGTCTCGCCGATCCGACGCCGGGCAGCCTCAAGGTGATGGCGGCGGTCATGGCGGCCGGGATGGTCCCCCCGCTGGCGATGGCACTCGCCACCGCCGTACGCGGCAGGCTGTTCACGAAGGCCGAGCGGGAGAACGGCCGGGCGGCCTGGGTGCTGGGCGCCTCGTTCATCACCGAGGGGGCCATCCCGTTCGCCGCCGCCGACCCCCTGCGGGTCATCCCGTCGGTCATGGCGGGCGGCGCGGTCACCGGCGCGTTGTCGATGGCCTTCGGCTGTACGCTGCGCGCTCCGCACGGCGGCGTCTTCGTCGTCCCGCTGATCGGCGAGCCGTTCCTCTATCTACTGGCGATCGCCGCCGGAACCCTGGTCGCGACGGCTCTGGTCGTCCTGCTGAAGGGCGTGCGCCGGACGAGGGGCCGGGCGGCACAGGCGGCGGAGGCCGGACCCGCCGAGTCCCCGGTCCCCGTGACCGCCTGAACGCGCCGTGCACACCTGGCACTCGGGAGCCCAGGGTGAACGCGTGACCCCTGCCGGGTACGGGAACGCTGCGGCCGTCCTGACCCTCCCCTCCGGACGGCTGGTCCGGGGCCGGGGCCTGCGGCGGCCGTTGCCCGCGGGCCCCGAACCCGGCTTCGGGCTCTATCTGCTGAAGCGCCCACCGCCCCCGGTGGCCTGGGAGTCCCGATGGCTGCGGTGGCCGGACTTCCGCCTCCCGACCGACCCTTGGGCGGCCCGGGAACTCCTCGTTGAGACGTGGCACCGGGCCGCGGAGGAGCGGGTCGAGATCGCCTGCTACGGCGGGGTGGGCCGGACCGGAACGGCCCTCGCCTGCCTCGCCGTCCTGGACGGAGTACCGGCCGGGGACGCCGTGGAATTCGTCCGCCGCGGCTACTGCCCGAAGGCGGTGGAGACGCCCTGGCAGCGCCGCTTCGTACGGCACTTCACCGCTTAGCGCCCCTTCGGGCGGGCCCGTGCGCCGTCAGCCGGTGCGTACGGCGCGGAGAACCGCGTCCCTGACGACGGTCTCACGCCCCTCCGGGTCGACGCCGACACGTTCGGGTGCGGAGACCTCGATGACCGCCCACTCGGCGGGGTCGAGGACGACGGCCATCTCCTCGCCGGTGGCGAACAGGTCCGCGCTGCCGGGGCGCCCGACGGAGGACTCGCGGTCGGCCGGGTGATGGCTGACCACGAGGAGGGTGCCACCGGGGCGGACGGCGGCGGCGAGCGTGCGGTGCAGGGCGTGGAGCTCGGTTCTGGGCAGGTGCATGAACTGTGCGGAGACCAGGTCGAAGCGTTCTGGAGCCGGGTCCCAGGTGCGGACGTCGGCCTGGCGCCAGGTGATCCGGCCCGCGATCTCTGCCCCTGCGTCGGCGGCCGTACGCGCCGAGGACTCCAGGCCGGAGGAGGACCAGTCGGCGCCGGTGACCCGCCAGCCGCGGGCGGCCAGCCAGATCGCGTCGGCGCCCTCGCCGCTGCCCACGTCCAGGGCGGTGCCGGGCCTCAGCGGGGTCGCGTGCTGGACGAGCACGGGGTTGGGGTTTCCGCTCCAGGCGTTGCCCTCCCGGTAGCGGTCCTCCCAGAAGTCCTGGGTGAAGAAGCGGGCCGTGTCGCCTTCGTCGTGGCGGTGGCCGGCGTCCTGTTGATCCGTGTGGTTATGGCTCATGGGGGCACTGTGCGGTCCGGGGCCGCGAGTCGGCCAGCTTCCTTGCCGTTTCGGCAAGCCCGTTGCGTCAGCGCACCGCTCCCACCACTCCGCCGATCGGTGGAGCCGCCGCATCGATCCGCTTCTCTGCCCGTGCCGCGCGGACCGTGCCCCGGGGTGCGGGAGGCGGCGGCGGGTGTTACGAGGCGGGCGCGGGCGGTGCGGCGGTCCGCCCGGGTCCGGCCGACGGCACCGTGGCGCCCCGGCCGACCCGCACGGCCTCGACCACGCTCTGGTGGAAGGAGCGGCTCTCCTCCTCCGAGGGGCACGGAGCGGGACTGCCCTCCAGGGTGCACCAGTCGGAGGAGCCGCTGTACTGCACGGCCACCGCCGCCTGCCCGTCGCTCCAGGTCGTGTGCACCGTGAGATCACCGGTGAGGATTCCTGCTTCTACGGTGCGTACTCCGCCGGTCCCCGCGAAGACACCGCTGGTCGTCCACGATGCCCAGCTCATGACGTGTCGCCTTTCGGACAATGACAAGCCTGTCTAGCGGACTGCTTCCGAGTATGACACCGCGGGTCGAGGTGTGCACGAATGGGCGAAAGGCCGGACCGCGGCCACCGTCCTCAGCCGCGCTCCAGCACGCCGCGGACGAAAGCGGCCTGGCCCGCGTGCTGAAGGCCCTCGGCGAGGACGCTGACGAGCCGGACGCCCAGGGTCACCGGCGGCGACCAGGCCTCGTCCACGACCCGGTCGAGGGCGTCGCCGTCCAGTCGGCGGACGAAGTCCACGGTCCGCTCGTGCACGGCGTCGTAGTAGCCGAGGAGGGGCGCGGCGGAGTCCACGCGGACGGCGGCGACCTCTTCGCCGCTGTGCCCGTAGCCGGTCTCCGCCGCGTCGAACGGCAGCGCGAAACGGTCCGCCCACCCCTCGGTGAGCCAGACCTGTTCGGCGCCGGCCGCGTCGGCGATGTGGTCGTCCTGGACGCGGGTGAGGTGCCAGACGAGCCAGGCGACCGGGTTCGCCCCCTCGTCGAGACGCGCGTGGAGGTGGTCGGGCGAAAGGCCTTCGGCCGCCGCGTGAACCGCTTCCCTGACGCGGTCGAACGCCTCGGCCAGCATGTCTGCACTGTTCATCCGTTCACCCTCGCCGTCCGGGCTCGTCGGAGCCGGTTGCGACACACCGCGCGTGCGGGCGTCTTCGCCGCGGTCGTCCCGGCGCGGACCGCGCCTCAGCGCAGGCCGTGCAGCCAGTCGGTCAGCAGGGCGTTGACCTCGTCGGGGCGTTCCTGCTGGACCCAGTGGCCGCAGCCGTCGAGGAGGTGGGAATCGGACAGTTCGGGGAGGGTCTTCGGGTAGGCGTCGATGGCGGCGGACATCCAGGTAGTGGTGGAGTCCAGCGCGCCTCCGATGAAGAGGGAGGGCTGGGTGACGGGCGCTCCGTGCCAGGCCGCGAGGTCCTCCCAGTCGCGGTCGACGTTGCGGTAGCGGTTGAGCGGGCCGGTCAGGCCGGTGCGTTCGAACTCCGCGCTGTAGAAGTCGAGGTCCGATGCGTCGAGCCAGCCGGGCAGCCGGCCCGTGGGGAACCGGTCGGCCATCCGCGCGCCCCGGGGGACGAAGAAGAGGCTGCCCTGGTCGGCGGGGGCGAGGGTGTCGCCGGAGAGGCCCGCGTAGAGACCGGCGAGCCAGCCGCGTACGTCGGGCTCGATCTCCGCCTCGGCGCGTCCGGGCGTCTGGAAGTAGCTGACGTAGAACTCCTCGTCCCCGCCCATTTGCGAGAAGGCTTCGGTGGGGCGGGGCCCTCCGGGCGGGGAGTAGGGGACGCTCAGCAGGGCGAGCGCGGTGAACACGTCGGGGCGGAGCAGGGCGCTGTGGGCGGCGATGGGCGAGCCCCAGTCGTGGCCGACGACCGTGGCGGTCTCCTCGCCGAGGGCGCGGACGACGGCGGTGTTGTCGGCGACGTGGGCGAGCATGCGGTAGGCGTCGGTGGCGGCGGGGGTGAAGGAGCGCCCGTAGCCGCGCGCGTCGATGGCGACGGCCCGGTATCCGGCGGCGGCCAGTGCGGGGATCTGGTGGCGCCAGGAGTACCAGGACTCGGGGAAGCCGTGGATGAGCAGCACGAGGGGGCCCGAGCCCTGCTCGACGCAGTGGATGCGGCCGCCGGGGGTGTCGAGCAGCCGGTGCACGGCGCCGGGCAGAAGCGTAGAGGGGCGGGCCGAGCGGGCCGTCCCGGGCGTGGACAGGGAAGGGGCGTGCTCCGGCATGGTTCCTCCTCGTGCGCCCCGTGCGGGCGGGACGGTCGCGGTGCGTCGACGGGGCGGCCGGACCGGCGGCCCCGCCGCCCGGTCACGATCATTCGGCCGGAGTGCCCCCCGCACAAGGCTTCTTGCGGTTCCGGCAAAACCGGCGTGGAGGCGCCTCAGACGAGCAGGCTCAGCAGGTGTGCGCAGGCGGCGGCCTCGTCCGGGTGACGGGCGATGACTTCGTAGGCGCCGCGCTCGAACGCCCCGGTCTCCCATCCGCCGTCGGCAGCCCGGCTCAGGGCCAGGAAGTCCGGCGGGGTGGGGGCGGGTTCGTGGACTCCCTCGATCCGGTAATAACCGCCGGGGATGCGGGCCTCGATGAGTGCGGCGTGCAACGCCCGGCGGTCCATGAGGGGTTACGCGCCGGCAGGGGTGAGGTAGGCGTGGTCCAGCAGCCACTTCACGTTGAGTCGCTGCCCCTCGCCCGGGTCCAGGAACACGGCGTCGAGCTTGATCTGCCGGCCGCCTCCGGGCTGCTCGAACCACGGGGCGATGCTGCCCTGCCAGACCCAGAAGGGCTTGGCCACCTTGTACACCCGGTAGTCGCACGGAGTGGAGGCCTCGCGGGTGTTGAGGTTCTGGGGCGGCAGGGCCCGCTCGGCGTAGGCGTCGCCGGCCGGGGCCAGATAGCCGCCGTACTCCGAGCCGAAGCGGTCCAGGCGCTGGCCGGTGCGGAGCTTGACCGGCTCCTTGTCGATCTCGCCGTTCACCTCGGCGAATCCGTCGTTCGGCGGATACTTCCAGCTGCCGGTGTCCGCGGGCCCCTCCCAGTACTTCTTGAGGAAGTCCTTCGGCGAGAGGTCCCCGGTGCGCCGGTATTCCCTCAGCAGTGGGCCGACCGGGGCGAGCCGCTTGTTCGGCAGCCATTTCGGGCCGAGGCGGACATCGCCCCGGAACTCGCCCGTGCAGGGATCGTGGCGTTCGGCGGCGGGCGCCGGCCTCGCGGGCTGGGGCGCGGCACTCGCGGTGGGGGCCGTGATCAGCCCGGCGGTGATGCCGAGCGCGGCGAGTACGGTGCGCATGCGGTTCATTCAGGAGTCCCCTCGGACGCTCGTGATCAGTCAGGACAGCTGACGTAGGGTAGCCGCTCGACTACGCGAAGCGCCCGCACCGTGCCGCTTTCCGGCCACGCGGCACGATGCCGTGCCCGGAGGCGCCAGGGCGGCAGGGGCGCGGCGAACCAGCCGGGCGCGGCGCCGGCCGGCCCGACGCCGACGCTGGCGCAGGAATCTGCCGAGTGGCGTGCACCTTGCTCTCGGCCGCTCCGTCTGCGCCCGCCCACGGGCGGGCGCAGACGAGGCCACCGGCGCACACCCGCGCCGCTCGCGGCCGTTCATGGGTGAGGACGGCGCAGCCCACTGCCGTTCCCCGCGGTCCGGCCGGTTGCCGCGCGCGGAGTCGGGCCCGGGAACCGGCCCCCGGCGGCGACACCGCTCAGCGTGGTGCGGCCGCCACCCGGGCGCGGTCGCTTTCGCCGTCGGAGAGGAACGACGCCACACGCCGCCCCTCGTCGGCCACGGCCGTGCGCTCTGCCCGGGAGAACGCGCGCAGCGGGCTCACTGCGACAACCCCTTCCGCGACGCTCCATGTGGCGGCGACCCGGCCGTCGACCAGCACGGCACGCTCACCGGCGACCGAGAGGCCGAGGTGGGCGGCGTCGATGATCCGGCTGCGGTCACGGTAGCCGAGGATCGCGTTGTCGAAGGCCGGCAGGAACCGCACGGGGGCGGGGGTGCCGGGGTCCGGACGCGGGGCGTCGGGGAGGTCCAGCAGCTCCCGGCCGCGCTCGTCGCGGAACCCGACCAGCTCGTCGCGGAGAGCGCTCACCGCGGCGGGCAGGCCCGCCAGTCCGGACCAGGCCCGCAGGTCGGCCGTGGCCGCCGGGCCGTAGGCGGCCAGATAGCGCCGGACCAGCGTCCGGCCGACCGGGTCGGCGCCCTGGGCGGGCGGCGGGTCGACCGGGCGGCCCAGCCAGGAGGAGAGCGCGACGTTGCGCACCCCGCCTTTCGTGCGCCACAGCCCGCGCGGCGGCGCCTGCGCCATCGGGACGAGGGCGGCGACCACCATCTCGGCCAACGGCCGCGGCTGAACTCCCGGGTGGCCCGGGGCGAGCGCCCGCACGATCTCCGCCGCGCTGCGCGGCTTGCCGTCGGCCATCAACGTACGCCCCTGTTCGGCGAGTTCGCCGAGGTCGACACCGGCCAGCTCGGCCCGGTAGACCCCGAGCACGCGTTGGCGGAGCATCGCGTCATGTCGGGCCCGCCAGGCCAGGACGTCGGCGGCGGCGAGGAGGTGGACCGTGCGGCGCATCAGGTGGGTGCGCACCACGCTCCGCCGCGTCAGCAGGTCCGAAAGACGTGCGGGGTCAAAGCAGGCGAGCCTCGACCAGAGCCCGACGAAAGGCTCCTGCGGCTCCTGCGCCTGGAGACCGCAGAGGTGCGCCACCGCGTCGAGGACCGGCATGTGGGCGCGGTCGAGCAGCAACTGCCGTGCGAGCGTGGCCCGGTTGAGCGCCCGGTCGTCGAGGACGGTCATCGGGTCGCCCCGCCGTGCTCGCCCGCGGACCGGGGGCCGGACGGCCCGGGGGTGCGGGGAGCGCGGGCGGCGGCCCGCGGCCGCGCCCCCCGGCGTGTCCCCGCCGCCGTCCGGTCCGGCCGGGCGCCCGGGCCGCCGGTCCACGGTGGCGGGGCGCTCCGGCCGCCCGCCGCGGGCTCGTACTCCTCCACGGTGACGTGGTCCTTCCCTGTTGCCATCTGCCGGTTTCGCGCGCTCTCCCGCGGGGCCCGGGCGGTCAGGTCGCCTTCTGTCCGTCGAGCGTCTCGCGCAGGATGTCCGCGTGCCCGGCGTGCTGGCACGTCTCGCTGATGACGTGGATCAGCACCCGCCGCGCACTCCACCGGGCCCCGGGTTCGTTCCAGGGAGCTTCGGGCAGCGGCTGGGTCGCCGAGAGGTCGGGAAGGGCGGCGACGGTCCTCTCCGTGCGGGCGGCGACCTGTTCGTAGGCGTGAAGGATTCCGGCCAGAGTCTCGCCGGGCTGCATCCGGAACTCCTCCTGGCGGTCGATCGCCCACTGCGGGAACTCACGGGCCGTGCCGGCGGCCAAGTCGTCCCACGTGACGCCGTCGGGCAGGTCGAAGGACATCACGGACGGCCCTTCGGCCATGAAGCGCAGCCAGCCGTCCTCCACGGCGGTGACGTGCTTGATCAGCCCGCCCAGGCACAGCTCGCTGACGGTGGGGCGCTCCCCGGCCTGCTCGTCGGCGAGCCCGCGCACGGTGGCCGTCAGGGCGGTGCGCGCGGCCGCCAGTTCGGCGAGGAAGTCGGTCCGCTCGCCGTCCAGGTACGGGGAGGCGGGGGTCGTGGAGGTCACGGTGATCGGGTCCTTCCGGTGGTTCCGTCGTTCGGTAGGTACACTATGACCGAGGAAGCGGACAGGGTGTGGCCTCTTCTGACGGTCATACTGGCGTCATGCCGAAAACCTCAGCGCGGCTGCTGGCCCTGCTCTCCCTGCTCCAGACCCGCCGGGACTGGCCGGGGGCGGCCCTGGCCGAGCGGCTGGAGGTCAGCCCGCGCACGGTGCGCCGCGACGTCGACCGACTGCGTGAGCTGGGCTATCCGATCGCCGCCGTCAAAGGACCCGAGGGCGGGTACCGGCTCGATCCGGGGGCCCGGCTGCCGCCGCTGCTGTTCGACGACGACCAGGCCGTCGCCCTCGCGGTCGCGCTGCGCACCGCCGCCGCCACCGGGGCCGGCATCGGAGAGGCCGCGGCCCGCGCGCTGACCACCGTCCGACAGGTCATGCCCGCCCGGCTGCGCCACCGCGTCGACGCCCTGCGCGTCACGGCCGTCGAGCGCACGTCCGGCCGGCCCGGGCCGCAGGCCGACCCCCGGGTCCTCATGGCGCTGAGCGCGGCCGTCCAGGCCAGCGAGGTGCTGCGCTTCGACCACTCCGCCGCGTACGCCCCGCCCGCCGACGACGCCGCGGCCGGGACACGCCGGGTGGAACCTCACCACCTCGTCACCTGGGGCGGGCGCTGGTATCTCGTCGGCTGGGACCTCGACCGTGCGGACTGGCGCACCTTCCGCGTCGACCGGATCACCCCGCGTACGCCCACGGGACCGCGCTTCACCCCGCGCGAGGTACCGGGCGAAGACGTGGCGGCCTTCGTCGCCGCCAGGTTCCAGGGCTTCGACACCCAGCCCTGTCGCGGAGAGGTGATCCTCCACCTGCCCGCCGCCGAGGTGTCCCGCTACCTCGCGGAAGGGGTCGTGGAAGAGGCCGGGCCGGACCGGTGCCGCCTCGTGCTGAGCTCCTGGTCGTGGGCCGGCCTGGCCGCCGCCGTGGGCAGGTTCGACGCGGACTTCGAGGTGGTGGGTCCTCAGGAGTTCAGGGACGCCGTCGCTCACCTGGCGCGCCGGTACGCCGACGCCGCGGGCGAGGGGGCCGCGCCCCAGGGTGATCACACCGGCGGGTCGCCGGGGTGACAGCCCGCCGGGGTCGCGCGGCGCCCTGGTCGGGCAGCGTGCCGCAGGCGATACCGGCTGTGAGGTCTCGCCGGGGCCGCGGGCAGGCGCCGACCGTCGCTGCCACGGCTGAGCACCCCTGGCGTCAGACCCGCCCCGCCGCGACGCCAGGGTCGCCCGACGAGGCGGGGAGGGCGTCGGCGCCGTCGGACCAGGAGGCCGTCGTGGACGAGACGGGGCGCCCCGCGAGAGCAGCACGGTCACCCGTCGCTGCGCAGCGGCTCGACGATGTCCAGCACAGGCCGGAACTCGTCCGCGTCCGCCTCCCGGCGGCCCGGGCTCCAGCGCCCCTCTGCCATGCCGTTCCTCCTCGGCGGGGCCCGTGCGGCATCCGCGCGCGGGGCTCCTTTCACGGTGCGTCCGGCCCCGGGCGCCCGCAAACGGCTCGGCCCGAACGGACGCCTGACCCCTTGCGCACGACGTGGTCCCTCGGCAGGGCCGCTCCGGCCGCCCGGGCCGCGGGAGCCGGTCTCCGTCCGGCCGCCCGCGGCCACCTGGGAGGATGAGCCCATGAGTGCACGAGAGAAGAGCGACCTGCTGGACGAGGCCGAACGGTTGCGCACGGAGGGACGGCCGGAGGAGGCGCGCGAGCGGCTCCTCGCCCTGACCGCCGCGCACCCCGACGACGCGATGGTGGCGTACCGCACCGCGTGGGTCCACGACCAGCTGGGGCTGGGGTCGGAGGCGGTGCCGTACTACGAGCGCTGTCTGGCGGGGACGCTGCTCAGCGCCGAGGAGCGGCGGGGGGCGCTGCTGGGGCTGGGCAGCACGTACCGGGTCCTGGGCCGGTACGGGCAGGCGGTGGAGACGCTGCGCCGGGGCGTCGAGGAGTTCCCGGACGACGGCGCGCTGCGGACGTTCCTCTCGATGGCCCTGTACAACATCGGTGAGCACCATGAGGCGATGCGGCTGCTTCTGGACCTCGCGGCGACCACCAGCGACGATCCGGGCGTCCAGCAGTACCGGCGGGCGATCCTGCACTACGCGAAGGATCTCCACGAGACGATGTGACCTCGTCCTCGCGAGCCCGCCGTGCCCTGCCGCACGACCGGTGCGCACGCCTCCGGTGCGTGGCGCCGAGAGTTTCTCGGGTCCGGCCGCCGGCACCGCGAGGGGATGCGGACGGCCGGGGCCGGACAGAAGGAAGCCCCGGCCGGATCGGGGGAATCCAGCCGGGGCGGCTCATGAGTGGGCGTGAAGGACGGTCGCCTCTCGGCGAAAGGCTCCATGGGGCTTGTGCCGTCTTCCCCAGGGGCCGTAGAAGCCCGGGGCCCTGTCCCTCTCACACCCACGTATAGATGAACGGTAAACCACTTTCGGCTACTTCCGGCCATCTGGCCCCGTGAATGTGACGCACGGCACGGAAGGCTCGGCCATCCCCCGGCCGGGCCCGCCTCCGTCAGCTGCGGGGCACGCCGGCGCCGTAGCGCCGATGGAACCGGTCGACGCGGCCCGCCGTGTCGAGCACCTGACGGCCACCGGTGTAGAACGGGTGACTCGCCGACGAGGTCTCCACGTCGATCACGGGGTAGGCGGTGCCGTCCTGCCACTCCACGCGCTCGTCGGAGTCGGCGGTCGAGCGCATCAGGAAGGCGACGCCGGCCGCACGGTCACGGAAGACCACCTGGCGGGAGACGGGGTGGATTCGGGTGTTCATCATGCATTCCTTCCTCACCGCGGGCGGCGGCGGCCTGTAGGGGCAGACTCCGTTCCGCGCGCCTCAGCGGGTTTCGCGGAACAGCACGTGCCGTCCGACGGCGGAGTCGAATTTGCGCAGCTCCAGCCGGTCGGGGCTGTTGCGGCGGTTCTTGCGCGTCACATAACTCCGGCCCGTGCCGGCGGTGGACCGGAGGGTGACGACGGGCCTGAGTTCACTGCGTGCCATGAGCGCCTCCCGATGCCTTCAGCGCCCCCATCCCCCTGTTGGGAATGGGGTTCGTTTTCGTTCTGGTGACGTAACGCGACGCGCCCCCTCGGCATTCCCGCCCGGCCCCGCAGAGCGAGAACCACTCACTCCGCCTCTCACCGATCCGCCATCCACTCCCCAGAGGCGCGTCAACTCACCTCATACGCAAGCCTGTTCGGGCGATCGTCCCGCCGTCCAGCCGCTGGCATATGCCAGAAGCAACACCTCGTCGAGTGTTGCCGAATCCCTTACGGGCCGCCCCGCCCTGTGTCACAGTCGGTACCGGTCCACCCCTCGAAACCGGCTGCGCCGCGCCTGTATCGGAGTACGAGATGCCGTCCCCCCTGTTCGCGGACCGCCCCGCACCACAGCCCCCCGCGCACGACGCCGTCGACGCCCTGATCCACCGGGCGCGCCGGCTGAGGGTGGACGTGGACGCCGTGCGTCGGGACGCCGTCGTGTGCGACGACGACGATCCGCAGCTCCGCTGGCAGCGCGCGCTGTGCGATCTGGCCGTCCGCCACCTGGACAACTTCGGCGAGCATCTGGGCCAGCTGAAGGCGGGCCCGCCGACGCCGCGCACCGGGGGCACCGCGCGGCAGAACGCCACGGCGGCGCCGGACGGCCCGCCGGCCGGCCCCCTGGCCGGCCGGGTGGGCAGCGCCGAGTGGAACCTCCTCACCGACGAGGTCAGCTGGTCCGACGAGCTGTACGGGATCTTCGGTCGGCCGACGGACTCCGCGCCCCTCTCGCTGGACGAGATGCCGTCCGTGCTGCTGCCCGAGGACCAGCCGCTGCTGACCGCCACGGTCACGGGCTGCCTCGTCGACGGTCGGCCGATAGACGTGGAGTTCCGCATCGTCCGGCCCGACGGCGACACCCGCACCCTGCACATGTCGGGCGAGCCGGTACTCGACGCCGAGGGCTGCACCGCTTCCATGTGGGCGGTCCTGCGGGACGTCAGCGAGCTGCGGCGCGGCGAGCGGGCCCTCAGTCACAGCCACGAGTCCGCGCCGTGCGAGGAGCACATCGAGCGGACCGAGCACCGGATGGCGGTCGAGCTCCAGGAGACCGTCCTTCCACCGTGGCGCGGAGCGCCGAGCCTCCCGGGCCAGGGACCCGGCGCACTGGACATCGCCGCGCACTACCTCCCTTCCGAGTCGGGCGGTCTCATCGGCGGTGACTGGTACGACGCGATGGAGCTGCCCGACGGGCGCACACTGCTGACCGTCGGCGACCTCACCGGACACGGCATCCGCGCCACCTCGGCGATGGCGATGATGCTGGGCGCCCTACGCGGTATGGCGATCGCCGGCGTCGAACCGGGCGCACTGATGGGACACCTCAACCAATTGCTCGCATCGTCGGTACAGCCGGCCCTGGGCAGCGCCCTGTGCTGCCGTTTCGACCCCGCCAGCTCCGTCCTGTCCTGGGCCCAGGCCGGCCACCCCGCTCCGCTGCTGTTCCGCGGCGGTACGGGGCGGGCCCTGCCCCCGCCCGACGGGGTGCTGCTCGGCGGCGCCTCCAAGGTCGCCTTCGAACAGGACGAACTTCACCTGCTCCCCGGCGATGTGCTCGTTCTGCACACCGAGGGCCTGACACGGCGCAGCGACCGGCATGCGGGCCCGGAGGCGCTGCTCGCCCTCGCTCCCCGGTTCGCACAGGCCCGTACGGCACAGGAGTGCCTGCGGAGCGTCGTCGAGGAGTCCGGCGGAACCGAACGTCTGGACGACGCGTGTGTGCTGGTCGCCCGCTTGGGCTCGTGACGACGGGGCGCGAAGGAGCGCGGTACGGCAGGGACGGTCCGCCGCCTGCCGGAGTGGCGCGGCGACACGGCGGGCGCGACGTTCCCGTTCCCTCTCGGGGACGGCACCGCGATGCCGCCGGGGTCAGATCTGTGTGCCCTTGGCCTTCCTCTGGCTCGGCGGCATCGAGAGCTCGATCTGCTCGCGCAGATCCTGGATCGTCGTGTGCCCGGCGAACTGCCCCGTGAGCCGGTACATCTCGCGGAGCCGGTCCCAGGTGCGGTGGGAAGAGGTCTCCCCCATCGACACCAGCGCCAGCCGGGCGTAGCGGTCGGCCTGTTCGGGGTCGTCGGCGATGAAGCAGGCGGAGGCCAGGGAGATGTAGTCGAAGATCCTCGATCGCTGTCGATCGTCGACCCGCAACTCCAGCGCCTGCTTGGCATGACGCTGGGCGGTGGCCGCGGCCCCCTGGTCGTGCTCGGCCAGGGTACGGAAGGCGAGCGCCTGCATTCCGTGCAGGTCGGCCTCGTCGAACATCTGCATCCAACTGGGCGCCGGCACGTCCCCCTTGTCCGAGACGAACAGCTCCTCGGCCTCGCCGAGCGTGCGCCGCATGGCCTGGCCCCGGCCCATCGACGCCTGCGCCCACGCCTCGATGGTCCGCAACATCGCCTGCGTTCGGGGCAGGGTCTCCTCACCCGAGCCGGACTTGGCGAGCTTCATCAGGTCAAGGGCGTCGTCGGGCCGGCCGAGGTGCACCATCTGGCGTGCCGCCCGGGAGAGCGCCTCGCCGGCGCGGGGGCGGTCGCCGCCCTCGCGGGCCGCGTGGGCGGCGATGACGAAGTACTTCTGGGCGGTGGGTTCGAGGCCGACGTCGTGGGACATCCAGCCCGCCAGGACGGCGAGGTTGGCCGCGACGCCCCACAGCCTGCGCTGGAGATGCTCGGGGTGGCGGTAGGCGAGCATGCCGCCCACCTCGTTGAGCTGGCCCACGACCGCTTTGCGCTGGAGTCCGCCGCCGCGGGAGGCGTCCCAGGCTCGGAACACCTCGACCGAGTGCTCCAGGGCCTCGATCTCCTCCGAGCCGACCGGCGCCGCCTCGTACCGGTCGAGACCCGCGGGGTCGGCGTGCAGGGGGTCGTTGGCACGTGGCGCGTCGGCCGCCGGAGCGGGGGCGTTGCGCAGCCAGTCGTGCATGGGGCCGGCGATGGTCGATCCGGCGGTGAGTGCGGCGCCCGCACCCACCAAGCCGCGTCGGTTGAGCATGAGGTCCATTCCCGTGAATTCGGTGAGGACCGCCGCCGTCCGCTCGGGCGCCCACGGCAGTTGATCGGGATGGTGGTCCGTCCCGGAGTCACGCCGCTTTCCCACACGCCCGCGTCGGCCGAACCCGAGGTCCTCGATGGTCACGACACGGCCGAGCCGCTCGGTGAACAGGGCTGCCAGCACTCCGGGCACCGGATCACGGGGGGACTCCCCCATGTCGATCCAGCGCCTGACCCGCGAGGTGTCGGTGGCCAGCTGCGGGTGGCCCATGGCCGCCGCCTGCCGGTTCACCATTCTCGCGAGTTCGCCCTTGGACCAGCCGGCCAGGCCGAACAGGTCAGAAAGGCGGGTGTTGGGTTCTCCGGTCACGTCAAGCCCCCAGGTTCTCGGCTGACTTGACACTAACCCCCTGTCAGATGCGCTGTGACTATTCGCCAGGGTTCGCCAGGGTCCGCCAGATGGTCTGCCACCCGCGCTGCGGTGTCAGGTAGGAAAGCGCCACCCCGCCCGGCAGCCCTAGGCACTCCCCAGGGTGCCGAACGGCCGTCGGCCGGGTTGGCGCACGTACCTTGTCGGCGCGCGAAGGGATCTGTCCCGCCCATGTACACAGCATCGTCCTCCGTGTCCGCCCCGCCCCGTCCGCTCCGCCCGACGGGAGCGGGCGGCGGGCCCTATCTCGCCCCTCACTCCGGCGCACCGGGGCAGGGCCTGGGCCGGCCCCGGCGGGCCGCGGGGCCGGGTGCCGGACCGCTCAGCGGACGGATCGACCTCTCCGGGCCGCAGGGCGCGCAGGTACGGATGGCCATCGCCTCCGTGCAGCGCATCTGCCCCGAGTTCAACCCGGTCCAGGTCCTGCGCCGCAGCGGCCGGTCGGTCCTGATCGTCGGAACGGCCGGGCGGGTCACCGCCGTGGCGAAGTGCTTACTGGACCACTCCCCCGCGTGGGCGGAACGGTTCCGGCACGAAATAGCGGCGTACCGCGCGTTCGTCCGGCACCGCCCCCCGGTTCGGGCGCCCCGGCTGATCGCGGCGGACCCGGAGAACTGCGTCCTGGTGATCGAGCGCATGCCCGGCCGGGTGGCCGCCCTCACCCGGCATCCCGCGGAAGCGCCGCCGCGGGCCGACATCCGGGCGGCGCTGAGCGCGATCAGCCGGGTGAACGCCTGGCGGCCGCAGCCCGGACTGTTCGAGGCGCCGCTCGACTACGCCTCGCGGATCGCCCGCTACCACGAGCTGGGTCTGTTCACCGACCGTGACCTCGGCGATCTCCAGAAGCTGCTGCGCGGGCTGGCGCACGCCGGCGGCAGACAGGGCATGGGCCAGTTCTGCCACGGCGACGCGCTGCTCTCCAACATCCTGCTGTCACCGACCGGCCCGGTGCTGGTCGACTGGGAGCACGCGGGCTGGTATCTGCCGGGGTACGACCTGGCGACCCTGTGGGCCGTGCTCGGCGACGCCCCGGTGGCGCGCCGGCAGATCAGCCAGCTGGCGCAGGCCAGGGGCCCGGCCGCGCGGGACGCGTTCCTGGTGAACCTGATGCTTGTGCTGACCCGCGAGATCCGGACCTACGAGACGGCGGTGCAGCGCACCATGCGCGAGGCTCCCGCGGCGGGCGCGGGGCAGGAGCGGCCCGGCGCGCTCCCCTCCAGTGAGGAGCAGCGGCTGCTGCTGCGCAGGCTGCACGACGACTGCGCGATGGCGCGCCGGGCCGTGCGGGCGGCGGTCGGCACGCGCTGACGCCGCGCGCGGCGCGTCCGTACGGAAAGCGGCCGGGCGGGCCCGTACACGCGGGCGGACGAGCGGCCGCCCGCCGAAGACCACGGTGCGACAGCCACTGTGAAGGAGAGCGCGCTGCGGGACCGGTGCCGACACACCGGTCCCGCGGCGCGCTGTTCTGCGTGCGGTGCGGATGCCGCAGCGCCGCTCTGTGGGCCGTGCGCCTGCCGCCGTTGAGGCTCAGCCAGTCCTCCGGGCACGAGGGCCGTGACCCTGGCCGCAGACCGGTAGAGGCGGCCCTCACACTCCCTGAGCCCGCGGCCGGACGCGCCCGGGCCGCGACCGGTCAGAGGCAGAGGGCGCCGACCTATCGGCCGGACGATCCGGCGCGCCCGCGGCCTGGAGCCCGGCCTGTCCACTCCGCGCCCGTGGGGCGTACGGCGGCCGCTTCGAGCCTTTCTGGCCCCTTCCCTCGGGTAACCGGATGCTTACCCAGCGCCACCGTGGAGGTCCCGGCGGGTGAGGCCCGCCACGAGACCCACGTCACCTACGACCTGCGGTAGTGGTCGCGAGGCCTCCCATACGGCGTAACAATCCGCCCAAACGGCTCATAAATTGGCATCCCACGACCAAGAGTAGTAAAGGCGGTCATTGCTTCCTGATCCGGGGGCCGCTAACCATGGTGTCCGGCAAGCACCGAGTACGAGCCAGCGACGAGCGCCCACCGGCGGCCGCGGTCGCCCCCTCGGTCCCTGCCGCCGCGGCGCGAAGGCCGCGCAGCCCGTCCCCGTCAGGAAGAGCTCACGCATGCCCCGCATCTTTTCCCCGCGCATCACCCGTACGCACAAGATCGCCACCGCCGTGCTCGTCGCGGCCGGTTCCGTCTCCGCCATAACCGCCACCGGCGCCCAGGGCGACGTACGCCCCACAGAGGCCCGGTCCTCCATCGCCGTCGAGCCGGTCGCCGCTGCCGGGATTCCCACGGCGAAGGACGCGGCGACCAGGAAGGCCGCGGAGGAGACCGCGGCGAAGGAAGCCGCCGCGAAGGAAACCGCCGCGAAGAAGGCGCAGGCCGCCCGTGAGGCCGCCGCCGCGGACCGCTCGGAGGAGGAGGCGGCCAACCGCTCCACCGAGCGCAAGGCCGTCACGCCCAAGAAGTACGCGAACAACCTCGACGGCTGGATTCGCGAGTCGCTCGACATCATGGAGAAGAAGAACATCCCCGGGTCCTACGAGGGGCTGCACCGCAACATCATGCGCGAGTCCAGCGGCGACCCGAACGCCGTCAACGACTGGGACATCAACGCCCGCAACGGGATTCCCTCGAAGGGGCTCCTCCAGGTGATCCAGCCCACCTTCGACGCCTATCACGTCAGCGGCACGCCGAAGAAGCTCACCGACCCGGTCGCCAACATCACCGCCGCCGCCAACTACGCCGCGGACCGCTACGGCTCGATCGACAACGTCGACTCCGCCTACTGAGGCGCGCCCGACCACCGAGCGGTTCCGACCGAACACCTCCACCAAAGAGCGATTATGTGACTAATCGCCACTGTGCGTACCCCGGATGGCCGAAGGGTAGTGCTGCGCGGACACCACCCGTCCGCGCGCTTGCCCGCGCGGAGGCTTCCGAAAGGCCTGACGCACATGGCACAGCCCTTCTCACTGCCGGACTTCTATGTTCCGTATCCGGCCCGGCTCAACCCTCATGTGGAGGCGGCCCGCGCGCACACCCGCGCCTGGGCCCGAGGCATGGGGATGCTGGAAGGGTCCGGCATCTGGGAGGAGAAGGACCTGGAGGCTCACGACTACGCCCTCCTGTGCGCCTACACCCACCCCGACTGCTCGGCCGAGGCGCTCTCCCTGGTAACCGACTGGTACGTCTGGGTCTTCTTCTTCGACGACCACTTCCTCGAACTGTTCAAGCGCACGCCCGACCGCGAGGGCGGCAAGCGGTATCTGGACCGGCTGCCCGCCTTCATGCCGATGGAGCGGGGTGCGGCCACCCCGAAGCCGGAGAACCCCGTGGAAGCGGGGCTCGCCGATCTGTGGGCACGCACCGTTCCGGCGATGTCGGACGCCTGGCGGGCCAGGTTCGCGGAGGCGACGAGGAATCTCCTCAACGAGTCGCTGTGGGAGCTGGCCAATATCAACGAGGGGCGCATCGCGAACCCCGTCGAGTACATCGAGATGCGCCGCAAGGTGGGCGGCGCGCCCTGGTCGGCGGGGCTGGTGGAGTACGCGGCGAACGCCGAGATCCCCGCTCAGGTCGCCGACGCCCGCCCGCTGCGGGTGCTGCGGGACGCGTTCTCCGACGGCGTGCACCTGCGCAACGACCTCTTCTCCTATCAGCGTGAGGTGGAGGACGAGGGGGAGAACAGCAACGGCGTGCTGGTCCTGGAGAAGTTCCTCGGCTGCTCCACCCAGGAAGCCGCAGAGGCCGTCAACGACCTGCTGACCTCGCGGCTCCAGCAGTTCGAGAACACCGCCCTGACCGAGCTCGGCCCGCTCTGCGCCGAGAAGAGCCTGGACCCGGCGCAGACCGCCGCGGTGCTCGCGTACGTCAAGGGGCTCCAGGACTGGCAGTCCGGCGGCCATGAATGGCACATGCGCTCCAGCCGCTACATGAACGGCGGGGGGCCCGGGGAGGCGGTGGCGGGCTTCGGCATGTCCGCCGCCTCGATCAGGTTCACCCTCCGCTCGGAGACCGCGCGGGCACGCAGCCACAGCCATGTGCCGTTCCAGCACGTGGGGCCGTCACTGCTGCCCGACTTCGATCTGCCGTTCTCCACGACGCTGAGCCCGCACCTGGAGGGGGCCCGGGTGCGGGTCGTCGACTGGGCGCGACGGATGGGCATCCTGGAGGCACAGCCGGGCGTGCCCGGTTCCCACATCTGGGACGAGGCGCGGCTGATCGCGATCGACCTGCCGCTGTGTGCGGCGGGGCTGCACCCGGACGCCACCCCGGACGAGCTGGACCTCTCGTCCGGCTGGCTGGCCTGGGGAACGTACGGGGACGACTGGTTCCCGGTGGTGCACGGGCAAACCCGGGATCTGGCCGGGGCTCGACAGGCCAACGAGCGGCTGTCGCTGTTCATGCCGCTGGACGGCGAGGGGACGCCGGAGCCGGTGAACGCTCTGGAGCGGAGTCTGGGCGACCTGTGGCGGCGAACGGCCGCGCCGATGGAGCTGAGCGGCCGGCGCGCCTTCCGGACCGCGATCGAGTCGATGACCGCGAGCTGGCTGTGGGAGCTGGCGAACCAGGCGCAGAACCGCGTTCCCGATCCCGTGGACTACGTGGAGATGCGGCGGGCGACGTTCGGTTCTGACCTGACGATGAGCCTGTGCCGGCTCGGGCATGGGAGGAAGGTCCCGGACGCCGTCTATCACAGCGGTCCGATGCGTTCCCTGGAGAACGCGGCGGCCGACTACGCCAGCCTGCTCAACGACCTGTTCTCCTACCAGAAGGAGATCGAGTACGAGGGCGAGGTGCACAACGGCGTCCTGGTCGTGCAGAACTTCTTCGGCGTCGACTACGCCAGGGGCGTGGCGATCGTGCACGATCTGATGAACTCGCGGCTGCGTCAGTTCCTGCATGTCGCCGAGGTCGAACTCCCGGTGATGTACGACGATTTCGGACTGGACGCGGAGGCCCGGGAGGTACTGGCCGGCTATGTGCGGGAGCTCAAGCACTGGATCGCGGGAATCCTGATCTGGCACCGGGGATGCCGCCGCTACCGCGAGGAGGACCTGCGGCGCGGGCACAGCGCGCCCTGGCGCCTCAGCGGTCCGACCGGGTTCGGCACCTCGGCGGCGCAGGTGCCACGGCTGATGGCCGCACTGTCCGGCAGCAGGGCGTAGTCCCCGGCGCGACGCGAGTCCGACTGCCCTCGGCGCCCCTCCGCCGCCTCCGCGGACACGGGCCGCGGCCTTCGCGGCCGCCCGTGCCGCTCTCACGGCACACCGCGAAGGCCGACCGGGACCGGGCACGGAAAAGGCCGCCCGGCATATCCGGGCGGCCTGTGCGCAGGGACGTTTCAGCCCTGCTGGAACAGCTCCGCGGGCAGCGGCTTGAGCAGGGTGTACAGGTCGTCGGTGATCGGGCGGTCCCAGCTGGCGATGGTCACGAGGACGCCGTCGCTGCGGTCGAACTGGACGCAGGCGATGCGGCTCTCGGAGAGCTTCACCCGGTGGACGATCAACAGGTTGTCGCCCTGCATCACGGGTACGTCCTCGGTGCTGACGACCTCGATCGGCTCGTCGTTCTCCAGGGCGAGCAGCAGTTGCGCCACTTCGAAGGGGACCTGGCTCTCCTCGGTCTCGCGGGCGGGGGAGCCGGCCGGGAGGTTGCCGATGATCATGGCAGGGCCGCGGCCGCCGTACAGGTCGTAGCGGAGGAAGACGCCCTGACAGCTGCCGTCGGGGGCGGGGAGCAGGCCGGCGCCGAGGTTGCCGGGCCAGTCCCCCGGGTCCATGGCCAGGACGTCGAAGTCCGGGCCCGCGGGTGTGGCGGCGCTACGGCGGCGGAGGAAGGACATGCCGCCATGGTACGTGGCCCGGCTCACGTCGCGGAGCCCGGCCCGGCCTGAACGGGCCGGTGCGAACCCGCTTCCGGCGTCGGCCGCCGCCCGCCACGAGGCCTGCCCGCCGGGGCCGCCGGGGGCGGCCGGCGGCCCCGGGCACGGTCCCCCTCAGCCTGTCGGCGGCTCCGCCCCCGCCGGCCATTTGGCGAAGAATCGCGCCCCGTCGCCAGGGGAGGGGGCCGGCGCCCGGGCGACTCCCTCGAACGGGTCTTCGCCCGCGCCCGCGCTCCGTCCCCGCTCCCGGAGGGCCGCGCCCGTGGAGCGGAGCGTGCCGTACGGCCCCGGTGCGACGGACGGGCGGCACCGCGCCCGAGGGGCCGGCCGGAAGACCGCCGCCACACCGCAGGAGGCCCGCCGCTGTGGGCTGCGCCGTGCGGAGGCGCCCCCTCGCCCGTCGAGTGGGGTCACCGCAGGCCGAACGCGCGAAGCGCGGCGAGGAAGGCGTCCGGGCGGGTGGTGTGGAGCAGATGGCCGCCGTCGATGGTCACCAGCTCGGCGCCCGGTATGGCCGCGGCCATGGCCGCGATCTGGTCCTGGTCGATGTGGCTGCTCGGGCCGCCGCCGATCACGAGGGTGGGCGCCGTGATCCGGGTCAGCCGTTCCCGGGCCGCCGGGTCGGGGGCGTTGAGCTGGGCGTCGGTGTCCGGGACGACGGCCCAGTCGTAGGGCGGCTCGTCCTGCGGGCGGACGGCGGGCGGACGGGGCGGATCGAGCGGGACGGGGGGCGGGGCGTCCTCGATGACCAGCCGCCCGATGAGGCCCGGCTCGCGCTGGGCGAGGAGATAGGCGGCCACCCCGCCCATGGAGTGCCCGACGACGGTCGCGCCGGCCAGATTGCGGGCCTCCAGGAAGGCGTGGAGGTCGTCGCGGAACAGCTCGAAGGAGTAGCGGCCCGGCCAGTCGCTCAGTCCGTGGCCCCGGAAGTCGAGGGCGTACACGCGGTGGTCGGCGGCCAGGTCCCGCGCGATCCGTGCCCAGCCGGCGCCGGAGCCGGTCCGGCCGTGCAGCAGGACGACGGGCGGGGCCGAGGGGTCTCCCCACTCCCGGTACGCGAGCCGGACGCCGCCCGCCTGCACGCTGCGGACGTCCGGGGCCAGGAATGCCTCCACCGCACGGGAGAAGGCGCCCGGGTCGTCCAGCCACGGGAAGTGCCCCGCCCCCCGCTGGACCACGAACTCGGCGTGCGGGAAGAGCGCGGCCAGCTCCGCGGCGCGGTCGGGGCTCGGGTGGCCGTCGTACTCACCGGCGAGGACGAGCACCGGCACGGCCAGCTCGCGCAGGGCGGCGACGGTGGCGGCGGGGTCGTACACGCCGTCCTCGTCGTGGCGGTCGCGCGCCCGCTGGTTCGTCTGCTCCGCGGAAGCGGCGGCGTGCGCGCGGGCGGCGTCGTCCCAGCGGCCGTACGTGAGCGGCCTGACGGCGGGCCACAGCTCGGCGAACGGCCCTCCGGCCAGCAGGGCCTCCTGCGCGGCGCGCGCCTCGGGGTACCAGGGCTCGTCGCGCCGCAGCTCGGCGGCCTCGCGCAGATCACGCTCGGTCACCTCGATGCCCGCGGCCCGGGCTCCGGGCGTGATGAGGCTCAGGGAGCGCAGCCGCTCCGGATGCCGGGTGGCGTAGAGCTGGGCCAGGTTCGCGCCGGCGGAGTGCGCCAGCAGGTCGATCCGGTCCAGGCCGAGGTGCTCGCGCAGCGCCTCCACGTCGTCGACGAGCCGGTCGCAGCGGTAGGTCGCCGGGTCCTGGGGCACGGCGGAGTCGCCGCTTCCGCGCAGGTCGAGCAGGACCAGCCGGCGGTGGGCGGCGAGCCCCCCGAGGTCACCGAGGTAGAAGCTCGCCCGTACCGGCCCGCCGGGCAGGCAGATCAGCGGCTCGCCGTGCCCGAGCACGTGGTAGGCGAGCGGTGTGGAGTCGTACGCGGAGAAGGTCGGCATACCAGCCATCAGACCAGGAACGGGGGCTCGCCCGCACCCGACTTCGCCCCGGGCTGATCCGCCGCGAAACGTACGCCCCTCTTGCCCGCGCCCCCGGGCTCCTGACTTACTGCCCCCAGGCAAATCGACCGAATGATCGGTCGCCGGTGTCCCGGAGAGGGAGAGGGGTCTCATGACGGCCATGCTGGACGCGGCGGAACGGCTCGGCCAGGGCGAGCTCAAGGCTCTGCAACAGGAGCGGCTGAGGGCTACGCTGCACCACGCCTACGACAACGTGCCCTTCTACCGGAAGGCGTTCGACCGCGCGGGGGCACGGCCCGAGGACTGCCGTACGCTCGCCGATCTCGCACGCTTCCCGTTCACGGCCAAGGCGGACCTGCGGAGCAACTACCCCTTCGGGATGTTCGCCGTGCCGCGGACCGACGTGCGGCGCCTCCACGCCTCCAGCGGCACGACCGGCCGGCCGACCGTCGTCGGCTACACCGAGCGGGATCTGCGCACCTGGGCCGACGTGGTGGCCCGCTCGATCCGGGCGGCGGGCGGCCGCCCCGGCCACACGGTCCACGTGGCGTACGGGTACGGGTTGTTCACCGGGGGGCTGGGAGCGCATTACGGGGCGGAGCGGCTCGGCTGCACGGTCGTTCCGGCCTCCGGCGGCATGACGTCGCGCCAGGTGCGGCTCATCCAGGACTTCCGGCCCGAGATCATCATGATCACCCCCTCCTACATGCTGACGCTGCTGGACGAGTTCGAGCGGCAGGGCGTCGACCCGCGCTCGACGTCCCTGAAGACCGGGATCTTCGGCGCGGAGCCGTGGACCGAGGCGATGCGCCGGGAGATCGAGGACCGGTTCGCCATCGACGCGGTCGACATCTACGGGCTCTCCGAGGTGATGGGCCCCGGGGTGGCGCAGGAGTGCGTGGAGACGAAGGACGGGCTGCACATCTGGGAGGACCACTTCTATCCGGAGGTCGTGGACCCGCTCACCGGTGAGGTGCTGCCGGACGGCGAGGAGGGCGAGCTGGTGTTCACCTCGCTGACGAAGGAGGCGATGCCGGTGATCCGCTACCGCACCCGGGACCTGACGCGGCTGCTGCCGGGGACGGCCCGGCCCTTTCGCCGGATGGAGAAGGTGACCGGGCGCACCGACGACATGGTGATCCTGCGCGGGGTGAATCTCTTCCCCACGCAGATCGAGGAGATCGTGCTGCGTACCCCCGCCGTCGCCCCGCACTTCCAGCTGCGGCTGACCCGGCAGGGGCGGCTGGACGCGCTGACGGTGCGCGCGGAGGCACGGGCGGGTGCGACGGCGGGCGAGCGGGAGGCGGCGGCCCGGGCGATCGCGGCGGCGGTGAAGGACGGGGTCGGGGTGTCGGCCGGCGTCGAGATCGTGGACCCGGAGTCACTGGAGCGCTCGGTGGGCAAGATCCGGCGGATCGTGGATCTGCGGGAGCCCGGCACACCGTGACCCCCCGGTGCACGGCCGCGCCCCGGGCAGCGGCTCAGGCCAGCTCGTCCCGCAGCTGCCGCTTGAGGATCTTCCCGCTGGCGTTGCGCGGGAGTGCGTGGGCGAACACGATGCGCTTGGGCGCCTTGAAGGCGGGCAGTCGCTGCCGGGCGTGGGCGATGAGCTCGGTTTCGTCGGCCTCGCCGCGCAGCACGACGACGGCGGTGACGGCTTCGACCCAGCGCTCGTCCGGCAGTCCGATGACGGCGGCCTCGGCGACGGCGGGGTGGGTGTAGAGGGCGTCCTCGACCTGGCGGGAGGCGATGAGGACGCCGCCGGAGTTGATGACGTCCTTGACCCGGTCGACGACGGTGAGAAAGCCCTCGCCGTCCCGGACTGCCAGGTCTCCGGAGTGGAACCAGCCGTCGCGGAACGCCTCTGCCGTCTCCTCGGGCTTGTCCCAGTATCCGGAGCACAGTTGCGGTGACCGGTAGACGACCTCGCCCGGGGTCCCGTCGGGGACCTCCTGGCCGTCCTCGCCGACGACGCGTGCCTCCACGAAGAGGACCGGCCGGCCGCAGGACTCCATGCGGCCCTCGTGCTCGTCCGGCCCGAGGACGGTGGCCAGGGGGCCGATCTCGCTCTGTCCGAAGCAGTTGTGGAAGGCCAGCCGGGGCAGGCGTGCACGCAGCCGCTCCAGGACGGGTACGGGCATGACCGAGGCCCCGTAGAACGCCTTGCGCAGGCCCGTGAGGTCACGGGCGGCGAAGTCGGGGTGGTTGGCGAGGCCGATCCAGACGGTGGGCGGCGCGAACAGGCTGTCGGCCAGGCCCGCTTCGACGAGGTCGAAGATCCGGTCGGCGTCCGGGGCGTCCAGGATGACGTTCTCCGCGCCGACCGCCAGGTAGGGCAGCAGGAACACGTGCATCTGGGCGGAGTGGTAGAGCGGCAGGGAGTGCACGGGCCGGTCGTCGGCGGCCAGGCCGAGCGCGGTGATCGCGCTGACGTACTCGTGGACCAGGGCCCCGTGCGTCATCATCGCACCCTTGGGCAGGGCGGTGGTGCCGGAGGTGTACAGCAGTTGCACCAGGTCGGCGGAGCCGGGCGGGCGGCGGGCGGTGAACGTACGCCGGGTTGCGAGAGCGGCCAGCAGGGAGCCGGCCGCGTCGCGCAGGGGGCGCGCCGGGCGTCCGCCGGGGAGCCGCCCGGCCAGGTCCGGGTCGGTCAGGACGAGGGCGGAGCCGGACTGGTCCAGCAGATAGGACAGGTCGTCGCCGGTGAGGTTCTGATTGACCGGCACATGGACGAGCCCGGCACGCGCGCAGGCGAGGAAGGCGATCAGGTAGACGTCGGAGTTGTGCGCGTAGGCGGCCACCCGGTCGCCGGGGGCGAGGCCGTGCTCTTCGGTGAGGACGGCGGCGGCCGTGGAGACGGCGGCGTCCAGTGAGCGGTAGGTCCAGGAACGGTCGGCGTACCGCAGGGCGGTGCGTTCGGGCGTGCGCCGTGCGCTGCGGGCCAGGACGCCGTCGACTGTGCTGCTGCGTACACCTGTCATGCCGCGATCCTGCGTGGCCGGGACGCCGGGGTCAAGGTCCGCCGGAGCCGTCGTCCCCGGCGGTGGCCGCGTCACCTTCGGGGGCGGGGCGCGGCCGAGGGACGCGCCCCGAGTCCGGCTCCTGGCGCGGTTCCGTCGTTCCGGGCGGCAGGGCTCCGCAGCGCCCGGGCAGGCGGGCGGACGGTTCTGACGCGACGTCAGGTTATTGACGCGCCGGAGGGCGTACGGAAGGAGCGGGCTGACAGTAATCTCTGCGGCGGCAGGAGTTCTCCCTGCTCGGCGAGATGTCGGAAGGTGCTTTCGCACGGGCCTCGGCGGGCGGGCGCGGTCCGGTCGCCGGGCGCCCGGCGCGGGAAGGAGACGCGGATGACCGGGGATGGTTCGCAGGGCGCCGGGCGTGCGGCGAGCGGTCGGCACACCCACACGGCCCAGGGTGCGGCAGGGGGCGGTGGTCCGTCGCGGAGCACCGACGCGGCAGGGAGCGCGCCCTTGGCCCGGAGCGGCATCGGCAGGCGGACGCTGGGCGGCGGGATACTGGCACTGGGCGGCGCCCTCGCGCTGGCGCCGGTTCCGCGGGCCGGGGCAGCCGCCCGGGGGGCGGCGGGCGCGGCCGACACGGGAGCGGACATGGGATCAGAAGGCCGCCGGCCCATGCTGCGGCGCGGCAGCGCCGAGCGCGCCGGGCTGCTCCAGGGGCCGCTCGACCAGCTCGTACGGGAGGCCGAAGGCTACCTCGCCGACTCCCCCGACCACCCGTGGTACGCGGGCGCGGTGCTGCTCGCGGGGCGCGGCGGCACGGTGGCGCTGCACCGGGCCATCGGCAAGTCGGTGCGCTACGCCGCGTACGACGAGACGACGGACAGCGGGGTGGAGTTCCCTGCGGAACGGCAGATCGCCATGGCCGAGGACACCGTCTTCGACCTGGCCTCCGTCTCCAAGCTGTTCACCTCCTTGCTGGCGGTCCAGCAGATCGAGCGGGGAGCGCTGGGGCTGGAGGCGGCGGTGGCCTCGTACCTCCCCCAGTTCGCGGGCGGCGGCAAGCAGGACGTCACGGTGCGGCAGCTGCTGACCCACACCTCGGGGTTCCGGGCGTGGATTGCGCTCTACACGGAGCCGACCCGCGAGGGGAAGCTCCGCATGCTCTGGGAGGAGGTCCCGGTAAGCCCTCCGGGCACCGCCTACCGCTACTCCGACCTCAACCTGATCTCGCTGCAACTGCTGCTGGAGCACGTCACCGGCCGCCCCCTTGACGTCCTGCTCCACGACGAGATCACCGGTCCGCTCGGCATGCGCCGCACCCGCTACAACCCGCCCGCGTCCTGGAAGCCGAAGATCGCGGCGACCGAGGACGCCCGGCTCCCCTGGTCCGGGCTGGAGCGCGGACTCGTCTGGGGCGAGGTGCACGACGAGAACGCCTACAGCCTGGGCGGGGTGGCGGGTCACGCCGGGGTGTTCTCCTGCGCCTGGGACCTGGCGGTCCTCGCCCGGACCCTGCTCAACGGCGGGGTCTACGGCGATGCCCGCATCCTGTCGCAGGACGCCGTCGAGCTGCTCTTCACCGATGCCAACACCGCCTTCCCCGGGGACGAGCACGGCCTGGGCTTCGAGCTCTACCAGCACTGGTACATGGGCGCGATGGCCACGCCCCGCAGCGCGGGCCACACCGGTTTCACCGGCACCAGCCTGGTCCTCGACCCGTCGACGGACACCTTCCTGATCGTGCTCGGCAACTCCGTGCATCCGGTACGCAGTTGGCGCTCGGGCAGTGCGCCCCGGGTGGCGGCCGCCGACCAGCTGGCCCGAGCGGTCCCCGTCCGGCCGGAGCGAGGACGCGCGGCCTGGTTCTCCGGGATGGCGAGCGCGTCCACCGCCACCCTGACCCTGCCCGCCCTGCGTCTGCGCTCCGCGGGGGCCGGGCTGGACTGCGCGCTGTGGTGGGACATCGAACCGTCCGCCGACCATCTCGTCCTGGAGGCCTCAGAGGCGTCCTCCGCGGCCCCGGACTGGCAGCCCGTGCCGTTCACCACCGTGCGCGCGGGCGCCGGCCGCGGCCCGGGGCTACCTCATCCGGCGGGCTCGGTCTCCGGGTGGTCGGGGCGTGTCTGGCACCGGCTGGAGGCGGACCTCTCGTACTGGCGCGGCCGTTCCCTCCGGCTCCGGTGGCGCTACACCACCGACCGGCGGTACGTGGGACGCGGCGCCTACGTGGACGGGCTGCGGGTCAGGGACGGCGGCCGTACGGTCTTCGACGCGGAGCGGCCCCGCGACGCCGCACGGATCGAGGCGGCGGGCTGGGCCCGGTCGGCCGACTGAACCGCCCCGGCGGGCCGGGAGCCCCCGGGGCGCCCGGCGGCCAGGGCCGGGCGCCCTCACGTCACCGGCCCAGCGCGGCCATCGCCGCGTTGTGGCCGGGGACCCCGCTGACCCCGCCACCGCGCACCGCGCCCGCCCCACAGAGCAGGACGCCCTCGTGCTCGGTCTCCACGCCCCACCGCCCAGCGCCCTCCTGCGCGTACGGGAAGGAGAGGTCGCGGTGGAAGATGTGGCCGCCCGGCAGCCGCAGGTCGCGTTCGAGGTCGAGCGGGGTCCGGGCCTCGACGCAGGGAGCGCCGTTCTCGTCGCGTGCCAGGCAGTCGGCGACCGGCTCCTCCAGGTGGGCGTCCAGCTCGGCGAGGGTCGCCTTCAGCAGGGCGGCGCGGGCGGCGTCGTTGTCGGCGGCGAACAGCCGGGCCGGGGTGTGCAGGCCGAACAGGGTGAGGGTCTGGTAGCCGCGGGCGGCGAGCCCGGGGCCGAGGATCGAGGGGTCGGTCAGCGAGTGGCAGTAGATCTCGGACGGCGGAACGGCGGGCAGCCGTCCGGCCGACGCGTCCCGGTAGGCGTCGGCGAGCTGCTCGTATCCCTCGGCGATGTGGAACGTCCCGGCGAACGCCTGCCGCGGGTCGACCGAGCGGTCGCGGAGCCTCGGCAACCGGGTGAGCACCATGTTCACCTTGAGCTGCGCCCCTTCGGCGGGTGCGGGCGGCGTCTGGCCGAGCAGGGCCGCCAGGGCCTGGGGCGAGGCGTTGACCAGCACCCGGCGGGCGCCGACGACGTGTTCGGCGTCCGGTGTGCGGACCGTGACCTCGCAGCCGCCGCCGTCGGCCGCGATCCGGGTGGCTTCGTGCCGCACGCGGATCTCGGCGCCCGCCGCGCGGGCGGCCGCGGCGAGCGCGTCGGTGAGTGCGCCCATGCCGCCGACGGGGACGTCCCAGTCCCCCGTCCCGCCGCCGATCACGTGGTAGAGGAAGCAACGGTTCTGGAGCAGCGAGGGGTCGTGGGCGTCGGCGAACGTGCCGATCAGGGCGTCGGTGAGGACGACACCGCGCACGAGGTCGTCGGTGAAGCTCTCCTCGACGGCCACCCCGAGCGGCTCCTCGAACAGCCTCCGCCAGGCGTCGGCGTCGTCGATCCGCTCGCGCAGCGCGTCCCGTCCGGGGAGCGGCTCTGTGAGTGTGGGGAAGACCCGCTCCGCGACCCTGCGGGTCATGCCGTAGAAGCGCTGCCAGGCCGCGTACTCCCGCTCGCCGCCGGTGAGCGCGGCGAAGGACTCCCGGGTGCTCTGCCCCGCGACGAGCAGCCCGGTGGGGCACCCGCCGCGCACGGCCGGGGTGTAGGAGGAGACGTTCCGCTTGCGTACGGCGAAGGCGAGATCGAGGTCGCGGACGATCTTGTCCGGCAACAGGGAGACCAGATAGGAGTAGCGCGAGAGCCGGGCGTCGACTCCGGCGAAGGGGCGGGTCGAGACGGCCGCTCCCCCGGTGGCGCCGAGACGTTCCAGGACGAGGACGGACTGTCCGGCGCGGGCGAGGTAGGCGGCGGCGACCAGGCCGTTGTGGCCGCCGCCCACGATCACGGCGTCGTAGCGGCCCCGGGAGGGCGACTGGGGTACGGGCATGCGCCTTCGTAGCACACCGTCGACCGCCCCGGCCAGAGGTCCCGGACGGGTCAGGACGGCAGGGCCGCGTTGTGCGCGCGGTGGGCGGCGACGGCACGGTGCAGCTCGGCGGCCTCGTCGGACCGGCCGAGCCGCTCCAGGCAGTGCGCCTCGTCGTTGCGGGCGGCCAGGGTCTGCGGATGGCCGGGGCCCAGCACCCGGCTGCGCGCCGCGGCGACCTGCCGGTAGGCGACGAGCGCCTCGCCCCACCGGCCGAGCCAGCCGAGCCCGACGGCGATCTCGCGGCAGCTGATCACGGTGTCGGGGTGGTCGGGCCCCAGGGTGCGCGCCCGGATCGCGCACACCTCGCGCGCCTCCGCCAGCGCCTCCTCCCAGCGGCCCGTCCGCCCGAGGTTGACGCCGAGGCCGTGGCGGGCGCGGAGCGTCTCGGGGTCGAACGCCCCGCTGCTGCGGGTGCGGTCGGCGACCAGCGAGCGGTACAGCTCCAGGGCCTCCGCGTCGCGCCCGAGCCTGCCGAGGCTGATGCCGGCCTCGTAGCGGGCGGCGAAGGTGTCGGGGTGGTCGGCCCCCAGGGCGACGGCGCGGGCGCGCGCCACATCCTGGTAGGTCTCCAACGCCTCCGCCCAGCGGCCCAGCCGGCCCAGGGTGTACGCCACCTCGTAGCGGGTGGCGAGGGTGTCGGGATGCATGCGGCCGAGCAGCCGGGCCCGGCTCTCCGCGACCTCGTGGGCCACTCGCCAGGACTCCTCCGTGCGTCCGAGCCGGCTGAGGTTGAACGCCAGGTTGTGCCGGCACCGCAGGGTCTCGGGGTGGTCGGGGCCCATGGCGCGTCGGCGGGCGGCGAGGACACTCTCGTACGCCTGGTGGGCCTCGGCGTGCCGGCCGAGCTGGCCCAGGGTGTAGGCGGTCTCCTGACGTGCGGCGAGCGTCTGCGGGTGGTCGGCGCCCAGGGCGCGTTCGCGGCCTTCGGCGACCCGGACGAACTCGCGCAGGGCCTCGTCGGCCCGGCCCGTACGGCTGAGGGCGAAGCCGACCTCGTAGCGGCTGGCGAGGGTGTCGGGGTGGTCCGGGCCCAGGACGCTCTCGCGCTGGGCGGCGACCGCGCGGTGCACCTCGCCCGCCTCCTCCCAGCGGCCGAGGCGGCCGAGGTCGATGCCGGCGCTGTGACGGCCGGCGAGCGCGGCGAGGAGATCGGGTGCGGGCGGCCCGGTCGGCAGGGAGACGAAGGAGTCGGAGTGCGGGGCCGGGGAGGTGGCGGTCGCGGTGGTCCACCGGCCCGTCAGACCGGCGGCGGGGTCGTCTTGTTCCACGGCGTGCCGTACGGAGCCGGTCGCCCGGTGCCCGGCGGTCATGGAGCGGGTCCACAGGGGCAGCGCGGCCTCCCGCCGGGCCGGGAGCAGGCCCGGCCCGGCGTGCGGGAGCGCCGGCGGCCCGGGGACGGGCTGTTCGCCGGTGCGGCCGAGGACGATGCGGCGGCGCAGGTCGCCCGCGTCGGCGGGCCGCTCCTCCGGGGCCTTGGCGAGCAGGTCGAGGACGACGCGGTCGAAGAAGCCGGGCAGCTCGGCGCGGTGGGAGCGCGGCGGCGTCGGCTCGGTGTCGCGGTGTCCGACGAGTACGGCCCAGGCGTCCTCCTGGTCGAACGGCGGTACGCCGGTGGCGATCTCGTAGAGCACGCAGCCCAGCGAGTAGAGGTCGCTGCGGTGGTCGACCTCCTTGCCGCTGATCTGCTCGGGCGACATGTAGTGCGGGGTGCCCATGGCGAGGCCGGTGGTGGTGAGGCGGGAGGTCATGGAGATGTCGTGACCGAGGCGCGCTATGCCGAAGTCGCAGATCTTCACCGTCCCGTCGCTCAGCCGCATGATGTTGGCGGGTTTGAGGTCGCGGTGGACGACGCCCTGCCGGTGGGTGTAGCCGAGGGCGTCGGCGACCTGCTCCGCGATGTCCACGACGTGGTCGACGGGCAGCGGATGCTGGGCGTTCTCCTCCAGGAGCTGGCTCAGGTTGTGCCCGTCGAGCAGCTCCATGACGAGGTACAGCACGCCCTCGTGCTCGCCGAAGTCGTGGACGACGGTGACGCCCCGGTGCTGGAGGGAGGCGGCCACCCGGGCCTCGCGGCGGAAGCGTTCACGCAGGACGCGGGTGAACGCCCCGTCGTGCTGGGGGCCCAGGGGCTTGAGGCACTTCACGGCGACCTGGCGGCCGAGCGACTCGTCGCGGGCCCGCCACACCTCGCCCATGCCGCCGCGCCCGATCTGTTCGAGCAGCCGGTACCGGCTCTGGATCAGCCTGGTGTCCGCCATCTCCCGCTTCTCGCCCCCGTCGCTCCCGCTGCTACCGCTGCGCCCTCCCCGGCCCGTCCAGTATGGCTGCCTGTCCGGGGAGTCTGTACGCGGCGGGTCGGCTGCCGGGCCCCAGCCGGGCCGTCGCCCGCAGAATGTGGCGGGGCGGCAGCTGCCAGCGCAGCCGGGCCGGGACTGCGCGCAGGAGAGTTCCGGTGCACCGCAACCGCCGGTCGACGGTGGCGGCCGGCGGGGCGGGCCTGCCGTACAGCTCATGGGCGTACGGGGGCAGGGACTGGTAGGCGAGCGCCGCCACCCGCCGCCACAGCAGGGCGCGCGCCGGGAGGAGCAGGGGGTGCACCGGGGGGTCGCGGAGGAAGTCGTCGACGGCGACGGCCCCGGGCCCCGCGGCGAGCTGCGGGCGTACCCGTTCGAAGTAGGCGGCGAGTGAGGCGGTGGTGGCCGGGACCCGGGCCGGATCTAGGCCGACGAGGCGGGCGCCGGTGCGGTGTTCGTCGACGTACCGGTCGGCCTGGGCGTCGGTGAGGGGGTAACCGGAGCGTCGCTGGACCTGGAGGTAGGAGTCGACCTCGGCGCAGTGCACCCAGAGCAGCAGCTCCGGCTCGTCGATGCCGTAGGTCTCCCCGGTCCCCGGGTCGGTGGCTTTCAGGGCCCGGTGAATCCTGCGGACCCGGGCGCCGGCCTGTTCGGCCGCGTCGCTGGCGCCGTAGGTGATGGTGCCGACGAAGGAGGCCGTGCGCATCAGCCGGCCCCAGGCGTCGCGTCGGAAGTCGGAGTTCTGCAGGACGCCCCGCACGGCGCGCGGGTGGAGGGCCTGGAGGTAGAGGGCCCGGACGCCGGCGATCCACATCATCGGGTCGCCGTGCAGCTGCCAGGTGACCGACCGGGGGCCGAAGAGCCCGGGGTCGGGGCGGTCGGGAGAGGCGTCGTTCATCCGCGGGACCTCCGGCTCGACGGCGGTGCACGGGGCGGTGTGTGGGGACGCGTACGTGATCGGGAACAATGGTACGACGGCCAGGGGCGCTCGCGGCGGGGCGGCGCGAAGAAGGGGGATCATGCCCAGGTGGGGGTTGCTCGTGGAGCAGAATCTCGGCTACGGGGGCCAGCGCCGGGTGTGGTCGGCCGAAGTGCTGACCCATGTGGCCGGCACGCGCGAGGAGGCGCTGACAGCTCTGCGGAAGATCGCCGAGGGCTTCCGGCCGATCCACCCCAGCAGTCCCAAGCGCCGTCGGCTCTACCGGGAGCGGGACGGGTTCCTGCTGGTCCTGGACGGGGCCTGGCAGAGCTTCCACTGCCGGTTCACTGCGGTCGAGCAGCTCGCCGACAGCGCCGCCCCCGCGCCCGAGCCCGCTCCGGAACCGCAGGCGGCCCCGAAGCCCCCGCGACCGGTCGGGGAGGACCCGTCCGCTCCGGAGCCGCAGGCGGCCCCGAAGCCTCCGCCGCCGGCCCCCGAGCGCCCCGCACCGCGGCCGACGCCCGGGCCGGGGCCGGCATGGGACGCCGAAGTCCCGGAAGTCCCTTCGTGGTTCGGCCGCACGGATCTGGCCTGAGGTGTGCCGAGGCGGCGGATGCGCGCCCAGAGGCGGTGCGGGGCCGCGACCGGTCCCCCGTTCCGGTCGCGGCCCCGCGCGCGTGGTGGTCGGTCGTGGCCTCGGGCCTCAGCGGCGGCTCCTCGACGGTGAAGTCGGCGTAACCGTCGCGGCTCTTGGCCGGTCGCGCTCCGAACAGCACTGGGCAGAAGGCTGCGGACGCCGCCGGACCGGGGCCGCGCGGGGCGGGCCGGAGGCGGGGCCTCGTGTTCCTCCTGCTGGGGACAGCGGCCAGGCCCGGTTCAGCAGCAGCCGGGCGCGGGAAGGGCGTCGGCGGGTGCGGCCGCGCGGCCGGTGCCGGCGGCCGGAGCCCCGGAGGGCTGGTCGAAGAGGCCCGGGCCCCCGCAGACCCCCGTCTCGGGAAGAACCAGTTCGACCCGCTCGGCGGCCTCCCGGTCACCGGCGATCGCGGCGACGACCGAACGGACCTGTTCGTATCCGGTGAGGGCGAGGAAGGACGGGGCTCGGCCGTAGGACTTCATGCCGACCAGGTAGACGTCCGGCTCGGGGTGGGAGAGCTCTCCCGCGCCGTGCGGGTAGACCGTGCCGCAGGAGTGCTGGTTCGGGTCGATGAGCGGCGCCAGCGCGACGGGGGCCTGGAGCCGCTCGTCGAGACGCAGCCGCAGCTCGCCGAGGAACGACAGGTCGGGACGGAAGCCGGTGAGGACGATGACCTCGTCCACGGGGTCGAGCCGTCGGCCGTCGTCGGCGACCAGGACCAGCCGCTCGCCGTCGCGCTCGACGGCGGCCGCACAGAATCCGGTGACGGCGTCCGCGTGCCCGGCGTCGACCGCGGCCTTGGCGGCGAGGCCGAGGGCGCCGCGGGCCGGGAGCTGGTCGGCGGCGCCGCCCCCGAAGGCTGCCCCGGACAGGCCCCGGCGCAGGAGCCAGAACGCTTTCGTCGCCGGTTCGTCCCGGGCCAGGCCGGCGAGGGAGGCGAGGGCGGTGAAGGCGGAGGCGCCGGAGCCGATGACCGCGGTGCGCCTGTTCGCGTAACGCGACCGGACGGCGGGGTCCGAGAGGTCGGGGAGGCGGTAGGTGATCCGCTCGGCCGCCGCCCCCTCGCCGAGCGCGGGGAGACCGTCCCCGCCGGCGGGGCCCGGGGTGGACCAGGTGCCGGAGGCGTCGATCACGGCCCGCGCCGCGACGCGCTCCTCGCGCCCGTCCCCGTACCGGACGTGGACGGTGAAGGGCCGGCGCTCGCGGTCGGCGTCCACGGTACGGTCCCGGCCGGTGCGGGAGACGCCGGTGACCCGGGCGCCGAGGACGACCCTGTCGCCGAGGACGTCCGCGAGCGGCTGGAGGTAGTCCGCGGCCCAGTCCCCGCCGGTGGGGTACGCGGCCGCGTCGGGCTTCACCCACCCGGTCGGGGCCAGCAGCTTCTCGGCGACCGGGTCGACGACCTCTCCCCAGGCCGAGAAGAGCCGCACAGGGGACCACTCCAGCACGGCGGCGCCCGCGCGGGGGCCGGCCTCCAGGACCAGCGGCGTCAGTCCTCTGTCGAGGAGGTGGGCGGCGGCGGCCAGGCCGATGGGCCCGGCTCCGACGACCACGACGGGCAGCTGGTCGGTTGCGGTGACGTTCACGGTGATACCCCTCACCCGTTGGACGCTTGTCGATCTCTCTCCCTCCAGCATGCCCATTGATTCGATAGCCGTCAACATAGACAGAAGTCTAATCAAGGAAGTGCGGAGGTTCCGCGCGGTCGCGTGAATTCCGTCCCCGCCGGTCCGGTCGGTGTGCGACGACGGCCTCCCGCGCCGGACATCTCGGCGCGGCCATCGCCTCGGCAGCGCTGGTTCGACATGTGTCAACATAGGGCCATGTCGAATGCGGAGATGCTGCCGCTGCGGGAGCACGGGACCGAGGCCTGCTGCCCGCCGCTGAACGAGCGGCCGCTGACCGCGGAAGAGGCCGAGCGCGGCGCCGCCATGTTCAAGGCGCTCGGCGACCCGGTCCGGCTGCGGCTCTTCTCGGCCGTCGCCTCGCACGAGGGCCAAGAGGCCTGCGTCTGCGACATCTCCGATGTCGGCGTCTCCCAGCCGACCGTCTCGCACCACCTGAAGAAGCTCAAGGAGGCCGGGCTGCTCTCCTCGGAGCGGCGCGGGACCTGGGTGTACTACCGCGTCGAGCCCTCCGTCCTCGCCGCCATGGGCGCGCTCCTCACCGGGGCGGCCACCGCGTGAGCGCTCTCGCCGCCGTCGCTCCCCTGACCGCCGGGCACGCGGATCAGGTCCTCGCGATCTACCGGGCGGGCATCGACGAGGGCGACGCCACCTTCGAGACCACGGCTCCCACCTGGGCAGAGTTCGACGCCGCCCGGCTTCCCGAGCACCGTTTCGTCGCTCTCGACCCGGCCGGCGGGGTATCCGGCTGGGTCGCCGCGAGCCGGGTCTCGGGCCGGTGCGTCTACGCCGGGGTCGTCGAGCACTCGGTCTACGTCCGCCCCGAGGCCCGTGGGCGGGGGGTCGCCTCCGCCCTCCTCGCCGCGCTGATCGACTCCACCGAGGCGGCCGGGATCTGGACCATTCAGTCCGGCATCTTCCCCGAGAACACCGCGAGCCTCGCCGTCCACGAGCGCGCCGGGTTCCGCGTCATCGGCGTCCGCGAGCGCATCGGCCTCCATCACGGGCGCTGGCGCGACACCGTGCTGGTCGAGCGCCGCAGTCGGCGCATCGGCTGACAGTCCCGCTCGCACGGACCGGCACGCGCCCGGAGTGCGGAGGGACGCGCGCCGCCCTGGCAGGTGCGCGGCGTTCCGGCCCCCGGGTCGCACCCCCGGAGGCCGGGACGCCGGGGCGAACTCACCACGAGACGCGCACGCGCGCATCGGAAGCGACGCGGCACAGCGCCCGGTCCGGCTCCCCGGGCGGGTCGCCCGGTCCACGCGGCCGGCCGGCGCGCGGTGCGTTCGCCGGCCGGTCCCGCCCGGGGGTCAGCCGGCGTCGCGCGGGTCGAACGACTCGGTGTCGACCGTCAGCGGCTCGGGGAACGCGCCCGCCACGGCGTCCCACCGCGTGAACTTGAAGTTGGTGCTCTCCCGGTCGCCGTCCGCCGGGGTGGCCTCGCCGTCGTGGGTGATCAGCAGACCCTGCGGAAACGCGCTGCCCAGCGGGACGTTGACGACCGTGGAGCCGTCGGAGTGCTGGACCCCGTCGGTGGTCGGGCCGCCACCGACCGCGAAGGAGCCGAGGTAGGCGTTGCCGCCCTCCCGCTCGTACACGGCGAAGGTGTCGTCGCCCTGGCTGGAGGCGAGGACGTAGCCGGCCCCGTCGTCCCCGTGGTAGACCGTGACGCCTTCGGCGTCGGCGCTGAGGTGCTCACCGCCGAAGCCGGGGTCGTTCCCGGTGTCGAGCACGCACTCCTCGTCCGCGTCCTCGTCGTACGTCCACGGGGTGCCGTACTCCCGGACACGGTCGATCAACCGCGCGTCCTCGAACTCCTCGTCGTCGAGTTCGACGCGCCACAGGCCCACGGCCTCCTGGGCGGCGTAGAGGACCCCCTCTTCCAGGTCGACGGCCATGCCCTCGACCTGCGGAAGCTCACCGGGATCGCCGCACGGGGCCCACTTGGTCCCGTCGGGGAGCTTGAAGGCGGCGGGCAGGGCGAGCGTGTCCTCGGTCTCGTAGCCGACCTTGCCGTTCCGGTCCTTCAGTTCGAGCAGCCGCAGGCGGCTCTCCTCGCGCTGCGACACGACGACATAGGCGTCGTCGTCGTCGCTGAACGCGGCGAGACCGTAGGAGGTGCGCTGCTCGTCCACCTCTGCCTCACTGGACGCGAAGACCGGCTTGACGCCCGGTGCGGTGACGTCCCTCAGCGGCGGCCTCCCCGCTGCCACCGCGGCGGGGTCGATGGCGAAGGCGCGGACGCGGTCGCGGCCCCGGTCGCTCACCAGGGCCAGGTCGGTCTTCTTCCCGTCCAGTTCGAAGCCGTAGATCACGTCCACGTTGTTGAACCGGCCGGCGGAGGCGTCCTCGCCGGGGGCCTCGGGCGCGGCGACGTGCTGGAGCCGTCTGCCGTCGAGGCCGTAGACGTCGAGGCCCGCTTCCTTGAGGGTGCCGATGACGATGCTGCGGCCGGGGCGCTCGGGGTCGACCCAGACGGCGGGGTCGTCGGCGTCGGCGCTGCCGCCCGCCTCGTCGTCGTACACGGCGGGGGTCTCGACGTCCGCGGTGACGGACACGGGGCCGGGGGCGTGGGCTCCGGACACCATCATCAAGGTGGTGGCCAGGGCGGTCAGAGCGGAGACGCTCACGATACTCCTCAGTAGGGAACCGGACAGTCCGTAACCGTAGGAGCCCTGTGTGTGTACGACGGGGCGCGGTGGTGAACAACGGATGGCTCATCGGCTCTGCGTGTCCCCCGCCGTTCAGGCCTGGTTCAGCGCGGCCGGCGGTGAGGAGCGCGCTCCGCGGGCCTGGCCCGGCTCACGGTGGCGACGGCCTCCCGGCTCCAGGGGCGGCGGGCGGTCAGCGCGCGGGCACCGAAGGAGGGCAACGCGGGAGCGGGGGGCGGTCCTTCGTGCGCACGGCGGGCAGCCAGGCGGTGGGGCGCGCGGAACCGTGCGGGAGGTGGACCCGGTACCAGCGGGCGGAGCGCAGGTCCTCCTCGTCGACGATGGGCAGCCCGTCGGGGAGCTGACAGTCGGCGGTGAGCAGGTCTCCGTGCCACACCCGGGTCGATACGACGTTCTCGGCGGTGTACGGGAGCAGGGGGTCGACCGCCAGGCCCAGACTGCACCGGAGCTCCCGTCCGGCCCGGGCCCGGCAGTCCTGTTCGGCGTTGAAGACCCGGACCGTGCCGACTGCCGCGCCCTCACGGGCCGTCGGCGCGTGGAGTATCTCCCGTGCCGTGTCGGACGACAGCGTCGCGCCGGCGGCCCCGCAGAGCGCGGCGGCCAGGACGGCGGCCCGGGCCCCGTTCCGCCGCCGCCCCGCCGCCGTCCCGCGCGGGCCCTCCCGGGCGGCGATGCGGGCGAGCAGGCTCTCGGCCGTGTGCGGGGCGCGGGCGGCGTGGGTCGGGGCGAGGCAGTCGGCGGCGAGCAGGCGCCAGAACGGGGGCACCGCGTGGTCCATGCGGAGCGGTGCGCGCCCCTGGCCGTACTCCTGCACGGCGGCGCCCCGGGCGACGGGGGTGGCGCCGGAGAACGGAGAGGCGCCGGCGGCGAACACTTCGTGGATGACGATGCCGAGGGCCCAGATGTCGGCGCTCGGCCGGATCTCCACACCCCGCTCCCCGAGGGGGGCTCTCCAGCGTTCGGGCGGGAGGTAGTCCAGGGTGCCCATGGGGGGCGCGTACCCGTGGGTGCCTGCGGTGGTCTCGGCGGCGAGTCCGAAGTCGGAGAGCTTCACCGAGCCGTCCCGGCCGATGAGCACGTTCTCGGGCTTGAGATCGGCGTGCACCCAACCGGTGCGGTGGAGGTGGGCGAGCCCCTCGCAGATGCCCGCGATCAGCCGCCCGCCCTCGGCCTTGGGCACGCCGGCGTCGAGCAGTTCCCGCAGGCTGCACCTGGCTCGCTCCATGACGAGCACGATCGCGCCGTCCAGGGACGGCCGGTCGGGGGCGGAGAGGACGAAGGAATCCAGGAGGCGGATCAGCCGGGGGTGGCCGGCCCTGCGGCCGAGTTCGACCTCGCGGCGCGCGGATTCCACGATTCCGCGCGCTTGACGCGGGGCGAGATGGGCGGTCGGCATGACCTTGAGAGCGACGTCGGGGCGCTCCGGAGCTCCGGCCCCGCCCGCTTGGCCGCAGGCCCGGCCGGCCGGGCGGGCCGCGTAGACCGTGGACCAGCCTCCCGCTCCGATCAGCTCGGTCACCGCCCACGGCCCCGCGCGAAACCCTCGCGGAAGGCGGTCGGCGGGGCCGTCGCCCATGCTGTCTCCCGGTCCGTGCACCGGCGTCACCGTGCCGTCTGCCGCTCCCGCCCGCTCCCCCCGTCCCGGGGCGGCAGCAGCGCGAGGTGCTCCTCCCGGACGAGCCCGAAGCGCAGCGCGAGCCCGACGACTTCCTCCCGCTTGCCGGTGCGGCGATCGCCCTTGCCGGGTCCGTGCGCGTCCGGCCCCAGGATGCGCAGCTTCTCCTCGGCGAGGTAGTCGATGTGCGAGCTGACCGCCCGCGCGGTCAGGGCGCCGCAGGCCGCGTGGCCCCTGAGCCGCTCGACGATCTGCGGCGTGGTGGGGACCGCCACCCGCGACTGGTCGCGCAGCCTCGGTTCGCAGAGGGCGACGAGGACCAGGAAGTAGATGGCGGTCTCGTCCAGGGAGTACGCCGTGACGGTGCGGCTCCCCCACGGCCCGCCCACGGCTTCCGGGTCCAGGTAGACGTGGTCGGGGGCGAACACCTGGAAGGAGACGGTGACGTCCCGGCGGGTGGGCAGCACCACCCGGGCGAACTCGAACGGGACGGGCGCTCCGACGCGCCGCGGCGGCACCCGCAGATACTCCCCCGCCCCTTCCGGGTTCTCCACGAGATAGCTGTGCGCGGTGCTGTGGTTGGTGAGCTGCCAGTGGTCGTCGGTCACGCGGATCTCCCCGGCCAGCCGGGAGATCGCCGCGTCGGCGAGGTGGAGTTCGACCGGGACCGCCAAGGAGCCGCGCCCGAAGCGGGCGACCTCGCCGGGGCCGAGCCGTAGGGTCACCGCCTCGGCGCACCGCTCGCCCCCTTCGGCGCCACCGCTGCCCTGTGGCAGATGGACGACTACGCCGCTCACCGCACCCCCCGTTTCGAGTCCCGGTCATCGGACGACGGAACGATACCCACGCACCCGGGGGGCGCACCGGCGCACTTCGGCCAAGGTGGCCGAGAACGGTCGCAGCTGCGGGCGAAGACGTTTCCGCCCCCGGTCACCCACCGCTTCGGGGAGCCCGGCCGGCTTCGTCCGGGGGCTCGGTCAACGCATCGGCGCCGTGGGGCGGGCCGTCTCGCACTTCCCTCCGGGACGCCCCTTTTGCGTCGGTTTTCCCGTCCCTGGGGAGGCGCGGACGGAGGTCACGGACCCGTACGGGCGACGAGAGCGGGCCGGACGGCCGCCGCTCCCTGCCGGCGGCCCTGAGCGTCGGCCAAGGGTTCCGCCCACCCGAGGCAAGGTGGGAAAGGTCACTGCCCCTCAGCGGGGTCGCGATCCGGTCGGACGCGTCCCCGGCCCGCCCGGCGCCTCGTTTCCCCACTCGCCCCGCCCCGGCCGTGCACCCCTCCCGGCCGGGGTGGGGGCCGTGGGCGAGAACGGGGAATCAGCGCCCAGTCGATTCAGCGCGGGACGCCGGTGTCGTCGAACCGGCCCTCGTCGGCCCCTGTCCGCCACGTGCGGAAGGTACGGGTCGAGCTGACGCCGAAGACCTCCGTCCGGGCGTCGGCGTTCGGAGTGGTGGCGACCTCCAGGCGGCCACCGAACGCGGCGCTGCCCTCGGCCGCCGCCGGAGCAGGCGCGCAGGTCCACGACGCCACCATGCTGACAGCCCTGGAACAGCACGATGCGATCGTCACGGTGAGAACAGGCTGCGGCGACATTCTTCGCGCCCGAGCCGTCGAAGCCGACGGCGGCCCCTCCAGCGTCTCCCGGTATGTGGGAGCGCGGTGCGTACAGCGCGACCTCGCTCGCCCCTACAGGACGGGGGCCGTCCCGTCCGGCTCCGCCGCCCCGGCTCCTCGCTCGCCGCGGCCGCGCCCCGTTCGTCGGCCACGCCACCGCCCTCGCGACCACTGGTCGCGAGCAGGCGTCTTCCCCGCCTGCGCTCAGCGGGAGGGACGGCGGCGTGCGGTCTCCCCGTCAGCGCTTGACGGCGCGCAGGACCACGAACTTCGGGTCACCCGCGATCGTGGTGCAGTTCCCGAAGATCCGGCGCAGGTGCACGTGGTAGGAGAGGTGCCGGTTCCCCACGACCCAGAGCTCACCGCCCTGCCGCAGCGCGGTGCGCGCCCCGGCGAACATCGTGCGGGCGGTCGCGTCGGTGGTGGCGATGTGCGAGTGGAACGGCGGGTTGTTCAGCACCAGGTCCACACTGCCCGGGGCGACGTCGCCGAGCCCGTCGCCGACCAGGAAGTCGGCCTTGGCGCCGTCCGGGGCGCCCGCACGGAAGGTCTCCTCAGCGGAGGCGACGGCTCCGTAGGACTCGTCGACGAAGGTGAGGTGTGCTTCGGGGTTGGCGATGGCGGCGGAGAGGCCGAGGACGCCGTTGCCGCAGCCCAGGTCGACGACGCGCTCGGGTCCGCTGCGGGCGGGCAGGTGGTTCAGGAAGAAACGGGTGCCGAGGTCGAGACGCTCGGCGCAGAAGATCCCGGCGTGGTTGACGGCGGTCCGGCCGGAGACCGGGCCCACGTCGGCGGGCAGCTCGTAGCGGTACGGCCAGGGGCTCGGCGTGCGCGGCAGCTCGGGGTCCGGCGTGCAGAAGATGAGCCGCGCCTTGCGCACCGCCAGAGAGGTGCGGGTCGGCCCGATGATCCGCTCGAAGAGCTTGAGCGTGGAGGTGTGGATCTCCTTGACCATGCCGGCGCCGATGATCACGGTGCCGGCGTGGACGGCGGGCGCGATCCGGCGGAGCTGGTCCTCGAGGAAGGCCAGCGACTTGGGCACCCGGATCAGGAGCACGTCGACGCGGTCCGGCGGGTCCTCGCGCGAGGACAGCAGGCGCGCCGCCTCCTGGTCGAGGCCGTTGCGCGCGAGGTTGGCCAGGGTGGCGCGACGGGCCAGATAGGAGTCGCTGATCTGGACGGGCCGATGAGCGGCCAGCGCCGTGGCCAGTGCCCCCCACCGGTCCCCGATGACGGCGACCGCGCCCGAGAGGTCGACGGGCCCCGTCTCGGGGTCTGTCAGCTGCCGGAGCAGGTATTCGTCGGCGGCGTCCCACGCCCGGAAGGGATCGCGCGGGTGCTCGGGGAATCGGGCGAGATCGAAGGCGCCCTGGGAGGTCGTCAAGCGGTTCATATAACACTCAGGCTAACGGAGGGAACCGAAGGCGCCCCACGCGCTCCCCGGTCCCCGCCGCATCCGGCTCCGCTCACGGTCGGTGTACGCGGGCCGGGCCGATCCGCGCCCGGCCCGCGTACACCGGTCGGCGGCCCCGTCAGGGCAGCTGCTTGTCGATGGCCGTGCGGCCCTCCTCGGCCAGCTTGCGCCGCGCCCATTCCAGTGTTCGCGGGGTGACGTCCCGCCCGGAGGCGAGTACGAGGTCCTCCGCGCTCGGCCGGTCGCTCGCCCCGGTGTGCAGCAGCCGGTCGGGGGTGATCCCTTGCGGCTCGGTCCTGGCAGCCGACAGGATTTCGGGTTCTTCGCTCATACCGCCTCCTCGTCGTTGCCGCCATTCTCGCGCCGCGGTGACCCGCCCGCATCCGAGGGGCCCGGTCGCGGTGGGCCACCCGTACGGGTGAATCCTTCCTTGACCGCGGGGGAACGCGGGCAGGAATCGGGGTGTCGTTCCCTTCCTTCCGAGGCGGTGCCCATGCTCCACGGCGTCGACGTCAGCGCCTATCAGCCCTCCTACGACACGGACGGTCTCGACTTCGTCCTCATCAAGGCCACCGAAGGCCGCACCTATGTCAACCCGCGCCTCGACGCCCAGGTTAAACGGGCGCGGGACGCCGAGTGCGTCGTCGGCTTCTATCACTTCCTGTGGCCGGGGGACGTGGCGGACCAGGTCGCGTACTTCCTGGAGAAGGCTCCGGCGAAGGCGGGCGACCTGCTCGCCGTCGACTGGGAGCAGACCGGCGCGCAGACGCGCGCGAGCAGTGCGGAGAAGGACCGCTTCCTGCGGGAGGTGAAGCGGAAGCGGCCCGGTCACCGGGTCCTGCTGTACTGCAACCGGCAGTTCTGGCGCGGCCACGACACCAGCGGTTACGCGGGCGACGGGCTGTGGATCGCCGACTACGTCTCCGCGGGCGCGCCCCGCATCGAGGCGTCCTGGCGCATCCACCAGTACACCGACGACCCCCTCGACCGGAACGTCGCCGACTTCGCCTCCCTGCGGGCGCTGCGGGACTGGGCTGCCGGGTAGACCCGGCAGGGGGCCCCGGCCGCACGGCCCTGAGGGACCCGCCGTACGCCGAGGCGCACGGGGCCGCGCCCCGGCACGGGAGCGGCCCGCGCGCCTCGCCCCTCACGCGCGTCAGCCACCAGGGGCCCGCGCGGGCTCCGGGAACACGAACTCCCCGAGCCGCTACTTGACCTGCACATGATAGATGCGCCGCGTTCACACCTGCGGCACGGCGCGTGTGGGACGCTCCCGGCTGACCACTACCGCACGGCTGCCGCGACGCCCCGCCCCGGGCCCCGTCGCGGGGCCCGCGCTCCGGAGAGGACACTCCCCATGTCCCGTCGTCACTCGTTCTACGCGCGTCCGGTGCTGGCCGCCGCGGCCGCCGTCACCGTGCTGGCCGGCACCGCGGCCGCCGCCCCCGCCGACGGCGCTCCCGACCGGCACACCGCAACCGCCGCCCTGGACGCCACCTACTACCAGAGCGCCGTCGGCAAGACCGGGGCCGGGCTCAAGGCCGCCCTGCACACGATCATCAGCGAGCAGACCACGCTCTCCTACAGGCAGGTCTGGGACGCCCTCAAGGCCACCGACGAGGACCCCGCCAACTCCTCCAACGTCATCCTCCTCTACACCGGGCGCTCGCAGTCCAAGAACGACAACGGCGGCGACGCGGACGAGTGGAACCGGGAGCACGTCTGGGCCAAGTCCCACGGCGACTTCGGCACCGCGCCGGGGCCGGGCACCGACGTCCACCATCTGCGGCCCACGTCCGTCACGGTCAACTCCGCCCGCGGCAACAAGGACTTCGACCACGGTGGCGGCCAACTGGGCCAGGCGCCCGGCAACTACACCGACCACGACTCGTTCGAACCGCGAGACGCCGTCAAGGGGGACGTCGCCCGCATGGTCCTCTATATGGCGGTGCGTTACGAGGGGAACGACTCCTTCGCCGACCTCGAGCCCAACGACCGGGTGGGCAACGGGTCCGCACCGAAGATGGGCAGGCTGTCCGTCCTGAAGCAGTGGAGCCGGCAGGACCCGCCGGACACGTTCGAGAAGCGCCGCAATGACGTCATATTCGAACGGTTCCAGCACAACCGGAACCCGTTCGTCGACCACCCCGAGTGGGTCGAGGCCATCTGGTAGGCCGACCCTCGACCAGGGCCCGGTCCGCCGCCCGTCCGCGGCGAGCCGGGCGAGGCCGCTGAACGCCGTCGGCAGGTCCGCCGGGCCCCGCCAGGGCCCGGGCCGGTCGGCCGACCCCCTCGCAGAAGGCGGACACCGAAGGGAGGACGGGTGCCGACAGCCCGCACACGCGCCGCCGTCACGGCTCACTCCTCGGTGTTCAATTCGCCCGCATAAGAATAGAAAGGTATGAATTGGCAGGTTGAAGCAGCCGCTTCCCCGGAAGCGGGATCGAGCCCCGGGAGGGAACGATGGACACGGACGCCCTGACCGCCGACCTCTTGCGTGAGTTGCGGACGCCCCGGGCCTATCCGGCCCTCTCCCTGACGATGCCGACCCATCGCACGGCCCCGGACAACGCGCAGGACCCGGTCCGCCTGCGCAATCTGGTGGCCGAGGCCGGCCACCGGCTCGACGCGGACCCGCGGGTGGACCACGAGACGCGTGCCGCTCTCCGGGCCCAGCTGGCGCGGGCGGCGGGCGAGGTCGATGCGCGCAGGGCACTGGACTCGCTGGTCGTCCTGGTCACCGCGGACGAGTACTGGATCTGGCAGCTTCCGCGCACCGCGCCCGAGCGGGTAGTGCTCAGCGACAGCTATCTGACCCGCAACCTCGTCGCGGCCAAGGCCCAGACGCGCCCGTTCCGCGTGCTCACGCTGGCCGCCGACCACGCCACCCTGTGGACCGGCACGTGCGACGGCCTCCGGCCCGAGGAGACGGGCGGCTTCCCGCTGACCGCACCCGAGGAACCGCCGAACCCGCAGCGCGAGGAACGGGTCGGCGACACCCCGAGCACGTACACCGACGAGGAGACGCGGAACTTCTTCCGCACGGTCGACGAGAAGCTGCGGGCGGTGCTCGCCGCTGACCCGCGGCCGCTGTATCTGATGGGCCTGCCCCCGGCGCTCGCCCTGCTGGACGAGGTCGGCGGCGCCTCCGCCGCCGTCGGCCGGACAGCCAAGGGCGCACCGGCAGACCTGCCGGCCTCCGAGGTGCTCAAGGAGCTGCGGCCCGCCCTCGCGGAGGGCAGGCGGCGGGCGGCGGCCGAGGTCGGGGACCGCCTCGACCGGGCCCGCGGCGCCCGCGCCTTCGCGGGCGGCCTCGACGAGGTGTGGGCCGCCGTCCGGGAGGGCCGGGCGGGCCTGGTCGCCGTCGAGGAGCACTTCCAGACGACGGTCCGGGTGACCGACGGGCATCTGGAGCCGGTCACGGAGGAGAGTGAGCGCGGCGCGGACGGCCGGGTCCGCGAGGACATCGTCGACGAACTGGTGGAGTCGGCGCTGGACAGCGGCGCCGACGTGGTGTTCGTCGAGGACGACTCACTGGCGGACCACTCCCGGATCGCGGCGGCGCTGCGCTTCTGACCCCCCGGGCCCTCCTCCTTCGGGCCCGGCCCCGGCGCAGCGCCGCCCCGCCGGCCCCGAGTGCGCCCTCCCGAGTCCGGTCCGCTTCCTCAGCCGAGGCGGCGGACCGGCCGCCCGTCGAGGAACGCCCGGATGTCCTCCACGGCCTGGCCGTAGTACAGCTCGTAGCTCGACCGTGAGACGTAGCCCAGGTGCGGGGTGGCCAGCAGGCGCGGGGCGGTGCGCATCGGGTGGTCGGCCGGGAGGGGCTCGGTGTCGAACACGTCCACCCCTGCCCCGGCGATGGAGCCGGCGTGGAGGGCGGCGAGCAGGGCGTCCTGATCGACGACGGCGGCCCGGGAGGTGTTGATCAGGTAGGCCGTGGGGCGCATCAGGGCGAGCTCGGTCGCGCCGACGAGCCCCCGGGTCCGCTCGCTCAGGGCCACGTGGACGGAGACGAAGTCGCTGGTGGCGAGCAACTCCTCCTTGGAGGCGGCGCGCGTGGCCCCGACCTCCCGCGCCCTTTCCTCCGTGAGGTTCTGGCTCCACCCCCGGACGTCCATGCCGAAGGCCAGGCCCACCTGCGCCATCCGGCCGCCGATCTTGCCCAGCCCCAGCAGGCCGAGCCGCCGGCCGTGCAGGTCGGCCCCCAGCGTGGACTGCCAGGGGCCGCCCGTGCGGATCGCCTCGCTCTCGGTGACGATTCCGCGTGCCAGGCCCAGGAGCAGCGCCCAGGTGAGTTCGAGGGGGGCGGTGGAGGAGCTGGCGGTGCCGCAGACGACGACGCCGTGGCGTTCGGCGGCGGCGTAGTCGATGACGGTGTTGCGCATGCCGGAGGCGACCAGCAGCCGGAGCCGGGGCAGCCGGGCGAACAGCTCCGCCGGGAACGGGACCCGTTCGCGCAGGGTGACCACGATGTCGAAGTCCGCGAGGGCGGCGGCCCGTTCGTCCTCGGTGGCGAGGTGCTCTGTGAACGTCACGACCTCCACGTCGGCGGCGACCGGAGACCAGTCGACGACGGTGGTCGCCACGGACTGGAAGTCTTCTATCACGGCACAGCGCAGCTTCATGGGGGGCTTCTCTCCGTCGGGGCGGGCGTCGCCGCCCATGATCGCCCATGGGCCGTGACGGCACGACGGCGCCCGACGGGGGCGGCGGGACGCGTCAGCCGCCGCCCCACTCCCACTCCACGACCTCCGGCAGATCCGTGCCGTGCTCGCGAACCCAGGCGTGGTGGCGCGTACGGGCGTCCGCCATCGCCTGGCGCACGGCGACCGCGCGGACGCCCAGGCCGGGCACCCGGTCGATGACGTCCATGACCAGCCGGAAGCGGTCCAGGTCGTTGCGCACGACCATGTCGAACGGCGTGGTCGTGGTGCCCTCCTCCTTGTAGCCGCGCACATGCAGGTGGGGGTGGCCCGCGCGGCGGTAGGCGAGCCGGTGGATCAGCCACGGGTATCCGTGGTAGGCGAAGACGACCGGCCGGTCCCGGGTGAACAGCGCGTCGTACTCGAAGTCCGGCATGCCGTGCGGGTGTTCCTCGTGCGGCATCATGCGGGCGATGTCGACGACGTTGACCACCCGCACGGCCAGCTCCGGCAGGTGACGGCGGAGCAGGTCGGCGGCGGCCAGCGTCTCCTGGGTGGGCACGTCTCCGGCACAGCCGAGGACGACGTCCGGCTCCCTGCCTCCGTCCTCGGTGCCGGCCCACTCCCAGACCCCCGCCCCCCGGGCGCAGTGGGCGCGGGCCTCCTGCGGGGTCAGCCAGTCGAAGGTGGGTTGTTTCCCGGCCACGATGACGTTGACGTAGTCCCGGCTGCGCAAGGCGTGGTCGGCGACGGAGAGCAGGGTGTTGGCGTCCGGGGGGAGGTAGACGCGGACGACTTCGGGGCTCTTGTTGAGGATGTGGTCGACGAAGCCCGGGTCCTGGTGCGAGAAGCCGTTGTGGTCCTGGCGCCAGACATGTGAGGTGAGCAGGTAGTTGAGCGAGGCGATCGGCCGCCGCCAGGGCAGTCGGCGGGAGGTGCGCAGCCATTTGATGTGCTGGTTGACCATCGAGTCGACGATGTGGGCGAACGCCTCGTAACTGGAGAAGAGCCCGTGCCGGCCGGTGAGCAGATAGCCCTCCAGCCAGCCCTGGCAGAGGTGTTCGGAGAGCACTTCCATGACCCGGCCGTCGCGGGCGAGGTGTTCGTCGGTGGGGAGCGTCGAGGCCTGCCAGGCCTTGCCGGTCGCCCGGTAGAGGGCGTCCAGCCGGTTGGAGGCGGTCTCGTCGGGGCCGACCACCCGGAAGTCCCTGCGCCGGTCGGTGGCGCGCATGACGCTCTCCAGGTAGCCGCCGAGCACTTTGGTGGGTTCGTGGAGGGAGGCGCCGGGCCGCTCGACCGGTACGGCGTGGTCCTCCGGGGCGGGCAGCGGAAGGTCACGCAGGAGGAGGCCGCCGTTGGCGTACGGGGTAGAGCCGAGCCGGGCGTTCCCCTCCGGCACACAGGCGAGGACGGTTTCGGTGGGGCGGCCGTCGGCGTCGAAGAGCTCCTGCGGCCGGTAGGAGCGCAGCCAGGCCTCCAGCTGCCGCAGATGTGCGGGGTTCTCCCGGACGCCGGGGAGCGGCACCTGGTGGGAGCGCCAGGTCCCCTCGACGGGAAGTCCGTCGACCTCCTCGGGGCCGGTCCAGCCCTTGGGGGTGCGCAGCACGATCATGGGCGGGCGGGGGCGCTCGGCGCTCCGGTCCTCGCGGGCCGCCCGCCGGCAGGCGTCGACGCGGTCCAGGGCGGTGTCCATCGCGGCGGCGAAGGCCCGGTGGACGGCGGCCGGGTCGTCGCCGGTGACGTACAGGGGGTCGTGGCCGTAGCCGCGCAGCAGCTGGTCGAGTTCTTCCTCGGGGAGCCGGGCGAGGACGGTCGGGTTGGCGATCTTGTAGCCGTTGAGGTGGAGAACCGGCAGGACCGCTCCGTCGTGCACGGGGTCGAGGAACTTGTTCGCGTGCCAGGAGGCGGCGAGCGGCCCGGTCTCGGCCTCGCCGTCGCCGATCACACAGGCGACCAGCAGGTTGGGGTGGTCGAAGGCGGCCCCGTAGGCGTGGGCCAGGGCGTATCCCAGCTCGCCGCCCTCATGGATCGACCCGGGTGTCTCGGGGGCGACGTGGCTGGGCACGCCGCCGGGGAAGGAGAACTGCCGGAACAGCAGCCCCATGCCCGCGGCGTCCCGGCCGACGTCCGGGTAGGTCTCCGTGTAGCTGCCTTCCAGCCAGGAGTTGGCGAGGACGGCCGGCCCGCCGTGGCCCGGCCCCCAGACGCACAGGGCACTCAGCCGGCGGGCCTTGACGACACGGTTGAGGTGGGTGTGGACCAGGTTGAGCCCGGGCGAGGTGCCCCAGTGGCCGAGCAGCCGCGGTTTGACGTCCTCGGGGACGAGCGGCCGGGTCAGCAGGGGGTTGGCCATCAGGTAGATCTGGCCTGCGGCGAGGTAGTTGGCGGCACGCCAGTGCGCGTCCAGGGCGGCCAGCTCGTCGTCGGGCAGGGTGCGGGGGCCGTCGGTCGGTACGGATGCTTCGGTCACGGAGGAGGTCTCCTTGTCGCACGCGTTCGCGAGGGGGGCGGGCGGGGCCCCGCCGAGGCGGCGGGGCCCGTCTCACTCCTCGGGGCCGTACCAGAGGGTGGTGGCGTTGCAGAACTCGCGGATGCCGTGCCCGGCGAGTTCACGGCCGTATCCGGAGCGCTTGACCCCTCCGAAGGGGAGGGCGGGGTGCGATGCCGTCATGCCGTTGAAGAACACCCCGCCGGCCTCCAGGTCGCGGGCGCAGCGCTCGCTCTCGGCCGGGTCGCGGGTCCAGACGTTGGAGCTGAGGCCGAAGGGGGTGTCGTTGGCCAGGTGGAGGGCCTCGTCGAGGTCGGCGACCCGGTAGAGGGTGGCGACCGGTCCGAAGGTCTCCTCGCGGTGGATGCGCATGGCGGGGGTGACACGGGCCAGGACCGTGGGCTCGTAGAACCAGCCGTCGCGCAGGCCGCGGGCGAGTTCCTCGGGCCTGCGGCCGCCGCACAGCACCTCGGCGCCCCGCTCGACGGCGTCGTCGACCAGTTCCTCCAGGTCCGCGCGTCCCTGTTCGGTGGAGAGCGGTCCGATGTCGGTGGACTCCTCCAGCGGGTCTCCGACGGTCAGGGCGCGCATGCCCGCGGTGAAGTGCTCGGCGAAGGTGTCGTACACGTCGGTGTGCACGATGAACCGCTTGGCCGCGATGCAGGACTGGCCGTTGTTCTGGACGCGTGCGGTGACGGCGGTGGCGGCGGCCTTCTCCACGTCCGCGGAGGGCAGGACGAGGTAGGGGTCGCTGCCGCCGAGCTCCAGCACGGTCTTCTTCACCTCGTCGCCGGCGGTGGCGGCGACGGAGCGGCCCGCCGGTTCACTGCCGGTGAGGGTGGCCGCGGCGACCCGGGGGTCCCGCAGAACCGCTTCGACGGCGCTGGAGCCGATGAGCAGCGTACGGAAGCAGCCCGCCGGGAATCCGGCCCGGTGGAAGAGGTCCTCCAGGTAGAGGGCGGTCTGCGGGACGTTCGAGGCGTGCTTGAGGAGGCCGACGTTGCCGGCCATCAGGGCGGGGGCCGCGAAGCGCACCACCTGCCAGAGGGGGAAGTTCCACGGCATCACGGCGAGCACGACGCCGAGGGGCCGGTAGCGGACGAGGGCGCGCGAGGCGCCGGAGTCGTGCACGTCGTCGGGGTCGGGGTGCTCGTCGGCGAGCAGCCCTTCGGCGTGGGCGGCGTACCAGCGCATGGCCTTCGCGCACTTGGCCGCCTCGGCGCGGGCCGCCGTGACGGGCTTGCCCATCTCGACGGTCATGGTGCGGGCGACGGTGTCGCGCTCCTCGTCGAGGAGGTCGGCGGCCCGGTTCAGCCAGGCCGCCCGCCGGTCGAAGGCAGTGGTGCGGTACTGGCGGAAGGTGTCCGCGGCCGCCGCGATCCTGCGCTCGGTCTCCTCCTCTCCGTGGGCGTCGAAGGACGTGATCAGTTCGCCGTTCGCGGGATTGACCGTCGCGATGGGCATGGCAGTGGCCTCCTTGCATCGGTATGTCGACCGTGCCGCGTGGCACCGGTCCGCGCAACGCGGTCCTTGCCCGGCGCGTACCCGGCCGGCGCGGATCATGCGTGCCGGACGGGCACGTTCCGCGTCGGCCGGGCAGGGCCGTCCCCCCGGGCCCCCGAGGCCTACAGGAGCGCCGCGAGAGGCGCGGGCCGGGACGTGCGGGCACCGGGCAGCGGTGTGCGCGGAAGCAGGGGCGCCGCGTGCGGCGCCTCGGCATAGCGGGTGAACCAGACCACTTTGCCGGCCTCGGTCCGGCAGGTGCCCCAGCTGTCGCTCAGGGCCATGACCCGGCTCAGGCCGCCCCCGGCCGGCAGCAGCTTCGGCATCCGGAAGCTGCTGTCGGCGACGGAGACGGTGACGCGCCGTCCGGTCCAGTGGAGCTCGACGACGCACGCGTCGCCGGCGCCCACGTGCCGGTGGACGTTGGACAGGAGTTCGTCCAGGGCCCGGCACACCGGCCGGACGTGCAGGTCGAGACTCCAGTGACGAAGGTGCGCGGCGACGATGCGCCGCACCGGGGATACGCGTTCTGCCGACACTTGCAGTTCGACCGAGCGGTGCCGGTCGAGTGGAACGGTCATCGTCGAGGCTCCTCACCACGAGGCTCACGTGCTTCACCCCGCCGTACGGACGACCCCCGAACACGAAGCGTGAGCGTCAATCACTTCTGGGTCACTCATTAGGGTGACCCGGGAGCTCCGGGCCCGCAACAGGGGGACCGTTCTGCCTGGTGGGAAGGGGCCGATGGTCAGAGCAGGTAGGGCAGCACCGTGTCCGGGGTGAGGGGGAGGTCCCGCAGCCGCGCGCCGGTCGCGTGGCGCACCGCGTTGCCGATGGCGGCGGCGGTGCCGACGATCCCGATCTCGCCGATGCCCTTGCTCCCCATCGGGTTCAGGTGGCGGTCGTCCTCGTCGATCCAGTGCGCCTGGATGTCGGCCGTGTCGGCGCAGACGGGCACGTGGTAGGAGGCGAGGTCCTTGGCGACGAAGTCCCCGAAGACCGGATCGATGGCGGAGCCCTCGGTGAGCGCCATGCCGATGCCCATGATCATGCCGCCGGTGAACTGGGAGCGCGCGGTCCGCGCGTTGAGGATGCGCCCGGCGGCGTACACGCCGAGCAGCCGGCGTACGCGGACCTCGCCGGTGACGGAGTCGACCGCCGTCTCGGCGAAGTGGGCGCCGAACGCGTGCCGGGCGTACGGGGAATCGGCGGCGGTCTCCTCCTCGGTGTCGGCTCTGGCGGTGAGCCCGCCGGCGGGGAGCGGGCCGGTGTGCGCGGCGATCCGGGCAGCCAGCTCCGTGGCGGCCTTGTGCACCGCCCAGCCCCAGGAGGCGGTGCCGGACGAGCCGCCCGCCAGGGGGGCGGTGGGCAGGTCGGTGCTGCCGATCGCGATCCGGACGGCGTCCGGGTCCGTGCCGAGCGCGTCGGCGGCGATCTGGGCCAGCACGGTGCGGGCCCCGGTGCCGATGTCGGTGGCGTTGACCTCGACGCGGAAGGCGCCGCCTCCGTCGGTGGCGGCGCTCGCGGAGGAGCGGGAGACGAGGACCGGATACGTCGCCGCCGCGACGCCCGTGCCGAGGAGCCACCGCCCCTCCTGGCGGGCGGCGGGCCGGGGATCGCGGTCGTGCCAGCCGAACCGCGCCGCGCCCTCGCGCAGGCAGGCGGCCAGACCGCGGCTGCTGAAGGGGCGGCCGCTGTCGGGTTCGGTCTCCGGCTCGTTGCGCAGTCGCAGCTCCACGGGGTCGAGCCCGAGCGCGCAGGCGAGTTCGTCCATGGCGGATTCCAGGGCGTACATCCCGGAGGCCTCGCCCGGGGCACGCATCCAGGAGGGCGTCGGCACGTCGAGGGCGGCGACGCGGTGCGTGGTGCGGCTGTGCGGTGAGGCGTACATGACGCGGGCGGGTACGGCCGCCTGCTCGACGAACTCCTTCACGGTGGAGGTCTGGGTGACGACCTCGTGGCTGACCGCGGTGAGCACGCCGTCGAGCCCGGCGCCGAGCCGGACCCGCTGCACGGTGGGCGCCCGGTGCCCGACGACCTCGGCCATCTGGTTCCGCGGGAAGACCAGTGTGACCGGCCTGCCGGTGTGCCGGGCGGCCATCGCGGCCAGGACGGGCTGGGGGCGGGTGGTGCCCTTCGAGCCGAAGCCGCCTCCGACGTGCTCGGACACGACGGTGATCCGGTCCCGGTCGAGCCCGAGGGCGCGGGCGAGGCTCTCGCGCACGGGCGTGGCCCCCTGGCTGGAGTCGTGGACGGTCAGATGCCCGTCCGCCCACTCGGCCGTGGCGGCGTGCGGCTCCATCGGATGGTTGTGCTGCGCCTCCATCCGGTACGTCGCGTCGATCCGCACCGGGGCCTGGGCCAGCGCGCGGTCCACGTCGCCGCGCTCGCGGACGGCCGGCTGGCCGCCGTTGGCCTCCTCGGGGGTGTAGAGCCCCGGGTGGTCGCCGGTGAGGGTCACGTCGTGCTCGTCGCGTTCGTAGGAGACCAGCAACCGCCCGGCCCCCGTCCGGGCCGCTTCGAGGCTCTCGGCGAGGACGAGGGCGATCGGCCAGCCGTGGTGCGGAACCCGGTCGTCCTGGAGCACCCACAGGATCGGGTCGTCGGGCTCCTTGAGCCTCGGCGCGTTGTCGTGGGTGAGCACGGTGTGGACCCCGGGGACGGCCAGCGCGTCGACGGCCCGGACGGCGACGACGCGCCCGGCGGCCACGGTGGCCGGCACAGGCCAGGCGTACAGGCAGTCGGGCGGGGCGACGTCGGCCGCGTAGCGTGCGGCGCCGGCGACCTTGTCCCGCGCCTCTCTGCGGACGACGGGCGCACCGGGGAACTGCGGGGCGTGGGTCATGGCGGTGGGTCCTCGGGTCGGTGGGGGCCCGGCGGGCGGCCGGACCTTCGGGCCTCGCGGGGGGTCAGCCGGTCGGGGCGCTCTGCCGGCCGGTCAGCTCGCCGAGCACGTCGAGGGCGAGACGGCGGGCGAGGTCCACTTTGAAGGCGTTGTCGCGCAGCGGCCGGGCCTGCGCCAGTTCCGCGTCCATGGCGCGGGCGAAGACGGCGGGGGCGGCCTGCGCCCCCAGCAGCTCGGACTCGGCCCGCCGGGCCCGCCAGGGCCGGTGCGCGACGCCGCCGAAGGCGAGGGCCGCGTGGGCGATCCGCCCGGCCTCCACCCGGACGACCGCCGCGACGGACACCAGGGCGAAGGCGTACGAGGCCCGGTCGCGGGCCTTGCGGTAGCGGGAGCGCGTGCCCTGTGCCGGGGGCGGGAGGACCACCTCCGTGATCAGTTCGCCGGGTCGGATCACGGTGTCCTGGTCCGGGTTCCGCCCCGGCAGCCGGTGGAAGTCGGTGAGGTGGACAGCGCGTTCCCCCTCGGGGCCGAGCAACAGCACGGTGGCGTCGAGCGCCGCCAGGGCCACGGCCATGTCGGACGGGTTGGTGGCCACGCACTCCTCGGAGTGTCCGAGGACGGCGAGGTCGCGGTGGACGCCCTCGCGGGCGGGGCAGCCCGTGCCCGGCAGCCGCTTGTTGCAGGGCTTGGAGACGTCCTGGAAGTAACGGCACCGGGTGCGCTGGAGCAGGTTGCCGCCGGTGGTGGCGGTGTTGCGGAGCTGCCCGGAGGCCCCGGCCAGCAGAGCCTGGGACAGGGCCGGGTAGTGCTCGCGTACGTCGGGGTGGGCGGCGAGGTCGCTGTTGCGCACGGTGGCGCCGATGCGGAGGCCGCCGTCCGCTGTCCGGGTCACCGACTCCAGCGGCAGCCCCGCGACGTCGACGAGGAGGCGGGGCGTCTCGACGCCCAGTTTCATCAGGTCCACCAGGTTGGTGCCGCCGCCCAGGAACCGGGCGTGGGAGCCGGCCGCACAGAGCCGCACGGCTTCGTCGGCGGAGGTGGGGCGCACATAACCGAAGGGCTTCACGGGGTCACGTCCTCGATGGCTTCGACGATGCGCGGGTAGGCCCCGCACCGGCACAGGTTGCCGCTCATCCGTTCCCGGATCTCGTCGGCGTCGAGGTCCGCCGCTCCGCCGGGCGGCGTGCCCGGGGCGGTGGCGTGGGAGGGGAAGCCGTCGGCCGCCTCCTTGAGCATGCCGACGGCCGAGCAGATCTGGCCTGGGGTGCAGAAGCCGCACTGGAGGGCGTCCCGCTCGACGAAGGCGCGTTGCAGGGGGTGCGGCGCCTCGCCGTCGGCCAGCCCTTCGACGGTGGTGATCTCGGCGCCGTCCTGGGAGACGGCGAGCAGCAGGCAGCTGTTGACCCGCCGTCCGTCGACCAGGACCGTGCAGGCTCCGCACTGGCCGTGGTCGCAGCCCTTCTTCGCTCCGGTGAGGCCGAGCCGGTCCCGAAGCGTCTCCAGGACGGTGGTGCGGTGGTCGAGCGTCAGCGTCACCGTCTCGCCGTTGACGCACAGGGTCACCGGGGAGCGTTCGTCGGCCACCGGTTCGGGGTCGGGTTCCACTCCGAGGGCGAGGGAGTCCATGCGTGTGCCTTTCACTTCGCTGCGGGGCCCGTCACCCGTGCCGGGTACTGCCGCCGCGGGACGGCCGGGGCTTCAGCGGCTCTCCAGCCGCAGCCTGACCTCCTCTTCCTGGTCGCCGGCCGCCGTGCCGACGACGCTCACGGCGAAGGCCCCGGTGAGGTGGTCGCGCAGCCGGTCGACGGCCCGGTAGCCGCCCTGGGCCTCCACGGTGACCGGGGCGGAAAGGCGGGCGGGGGCGGGGGCGGCCCTCGGGGCGGACACGTCGACGGTGGTGACCCAGACGGTCGGGCGGGGGCCCTCGGTCTGTTCGGGCGTCTCGCCCATCGGGTGGTCGGACGCGAAGCCCGCCGCGAGGACGTCGAACACGGTCCGCGCGTCCTGGGTGTCGCACCGACTGAGGGAGACGACCACCTCCCCGGCCGCCGACTGGTCCGTGCCGTTCTGCTCGGATGTGCTGTTCACCATGGTTCCTTCCACTGGAGGCGCCGACCGGGGGGGATCACTCCGGAGCGCCCCGCGTCCGGTCGGCGTGCTCGGTTCCGGGTCCCCGCGCGCGTATCGCTAGAGATCGCGCAGAGCGGGCAGAAGAGCGGTCTCGGCCCACTCGATGAAGGAGCGCTGATGTCCGCCGCCCACCTGGACGAGCGCGATCTCGTCGAAGCCCGCGTCGGTGTAGGCGCGCACCGCTTCGACGAACTCGTCGACGTCCTGCCCGCACGGGATCGCCGAGGCCACGTCCTCGGGGCGGACGTACTGGGTGGCCTGGTCGAAGGCGGCGGTGCCGGGCAGTTCGGAGTTGACCTTCCAGCCCCCCACCGACCAGCGGAACTGCTCGTGGGCCCGGGCGACGGCGGCGTCCCGGTCGGGGTCGTAGCAGACCGGGAGCTGGCCGACCCGGGGCTTGCCGGCGCCGCCGTGCCGGTCGAAGGCGTCGAGCAGGGGACGCTTGGGCTCGGTCGCGATCACCAGGTCCGCGTGGGCTCCGGCGATCTTGCAGGAGAGCGGTCCGGAGACCGCCACGCCCACCGGCACCGGCGTCTCGGGCAGGTCCCACAGCCGGGCGCTCTCCACGTCGAAGTGGGCGCCGTGGTGGTTGAGGGTTTGCCCCTCCAGCAGCGGCCGGATGACCTCCAGAGCCTCTTCGAGCATCTCCAGCCGTACGTGCGGGGCGGGCCAGCCACCGCCGACGACGTGCTCGTTGAGGTTCTCGCCGGAACCGAGGCCGAGCCGGAAGCGGCCCTCTGCGAGGATCTGCACCGTCGCGGCCTTCTGCGCGACGACGGCGGGGTGGTAGCGGGTGGTCGGACAGGTCACGTACGTCATGAGGCCGATGCGCGAGGTGGCCTGGGCCGCCGCGCCCAGCACCGCCCAGGCGTACGGGGCGTGTCCCTGCTCCTTGAGCCAGGGGAAGAAGTGGTCGGAGGTGACCGAGAAGTCGAAGCCCGCCGCCTCGGCGGCCACCACGTCGCCGACGAGCTCTCGCGGGCCGGTCTGTTCCGTCATCATCGTGTAGCCGATTCGCACCATACGAAACGCTTTGCCAATGAGATGGCTATAAAACATGAATTGCTGTGAATAGCTGACTGACACCCGTCTCCCGGGGTAGGCGGATCACATGGACGTTCTCAATGGAGTAGAAGTTTTGGCCGCGGTCCAGCTCGCGGACGGCACCGGCGCCCTCGGGGTCTTCCTGCCGATCGCGGCCCTCGCGGTCGTCGCGGTTCTGATCGGCGGATTCATCCTCGGAAAGCGCAAGCGTGACGCCGAGTCGCCGCCGCCCCGCCCGGAGGAGCAGCCCCAGAAGCCCGACCGGCGCACCCATATCGACCAGCACGACCCCCACGGCTCGGACCGGTTCCCCGAGGACGGCCACGCTCTGTCGCCGTACGAGTTGAAGGACCACGGCAACGGGCCCCTGCCCCCCGACACGGACACGCCGCGCGGCTGACCGGCTCGGTTGCGAGGCCCGGCGGGCGGGACGAGGCTGGTTGCCGGGCCGCGGCGGCCGCGCCGGGGCCTTCCCCCGAAGAAGGCAGTGGACCCATGACCGGAAGCGAACCTCGTACGGCCCCGTCGGCGGCGCCGCTGACCGGCCCGGCGGCGCCGTGCTGGGTCACTCTCATGACCCGGGACCTGGAAACCGCCCAGCGGTTCTACGCACAGGTGCTCGGCTGGTCGTTCCGCCCCGGACGGCTCGGGTCGGACTTCTCGGTGGCCCGGCGCGGTGAGGTACCTGTCGCCGGGTTCGTCACGGTCTCCTCCGCCTACCGGGTCGCGGTGGCCTGGATGCCCTACTTCTCCGTGGACGACGCGGATGTGGCCGCCGCCCGGGTCCGCGAGCGCAGCGGGACGGTTGCGGTGGGCCCGCTGACGCTGGGCAAGGGGCGCGGGGTGCTGGCGTCGGACCGGGACGGGGCGACCTTCGGTCTGTGGGAGCGCACCCCCCCCTCCCTCTCGCAACCGGCCCCGGACGACCACGCGCACGCCTGGCTGCGGCTGAGGACCCGCAACGCCTTCGACGCGGCGATCTTCTACGGCGAGGTACTCGACTGGGCGAACGGGCAGCCCGGATGCTGCGACGTGGCGTACGAGGGCGACGAGGTCATCGTGCGGTGCGAGGGGCGGCCGCTCGCCCGGATCAGCTCCGGGGCCGTTGAGTCGGCGGTCGATCCCCTGGTGCGCCCGCACTGGCAGGTGCAGTTCCCGGTGGCGGACGTCGCGGAGACCGTCGCAGCGGCCCGGCGGCACGGCGGCGCGGTCGTCGAGGAGCGCGGGGGGCTCGGGGGCACGGAGGTGACGCTGCGCGACCCGGACGGCGCGCTCTTCGCGGTGACCGATGTGCGCACACCGCTGGACCCCGGGGCGCGGTAGGGGGGCGGCCTGCCCTGAAGGGGGACGGCCCTGATCCGTCGACTCCCCGCAGCGGCCGACTCTCCCGGTCCGCCCGGCACCCCGCCTCGCAGCGTCCCTTCCTTCGCGGCGCCGGCGCCGGGGCCCTCAGCGGCGCGGGTCCCCGGCCTGTCCGGCGGCCGGCGGCTCGTCGCCGTCCCCCTCCTCTTCGTCGCTCGGACGCTCACCGCCCGCTTGCTCGCCGTTCGGTTCTGAGCGGCCCCGGGTAAGGGCCCAGACGGGGAAGACGAACCAGCAGATCATGAACCACAGGGCCATGGCGGCGACCAGCCACAGGGCGAACTGGCTGTGCAGAGCCAGCCGCAGGATCAGCAGAAGCGTCGAGCACATCGTGCAGAAGAGCAGCGCGAGCCCGAGGACGGTCAGCCGTGACGCCCAGACGACCGTCTGGGGCTTCAACCGGCGGCCGGTGAGGAGCCGGTGGTACGAGACGGGGCCGATGAGGGCTCCGGCGGTCGCGGAGCCCAGCATGACCGTGACCACGTAGATGTTCCGGTCGGTGGTCCCCAGCTCCTCGAACCGCGACTGGAAGACCACGGCGAGCAGGAAGCCGAAGAGGATCTGCACCCCGGTCTGGGCGACGCGCAGTTCCTGGAGGAGTTCGGACCACTGACGGTCGGCCCGCTCCTCCTGGGTCTCCTGACGGCCCTTCCTGGTCGTCACGCGGTCTCCTTTCCTCGTCGAGAGCCTGCGGCGAAGGCACTGCCCCGCCAATGGCCGGGTCCCACGAGTGCCCCGCGCTCACGCGCGCATTCCCCAGGGCCGGTTCTCGCGGCGTCCCAGGGGCCGCGCCGCAGGGCGCCGTGCGTCGGTCACCGGCCGGGGGCAGCCGCCGGAGGCAGCCCGTGGGGCGCCCGCCGGAGGCGTTCCACCGTGTCCGTCGGGTTGCCTCACACCCTCGTTCATGTCCGGGACGGCCGCGAGTCCGCCGGCTTTCCGGCGGGCCTGCCGAGTCCGACGGCCGAAGGGGGCCCCTTACGGCGGCCGCAGCCGCCGGAACACCACGTTTCCCGGGCCCCGGGCGGGCGGCTCGCGGCCGGGCCCTTCCCGCGTCAGCCGGTCCGGAGCAGCAGCTCGGGCCGGTCCCACATCACGGCGGGCGGGTCGGCCCGGACCGTGCCGACGGGTTCGGCCCCCACGCTGCGGTAGAAACCCTCGGCGGGCGGGTGGGAGACGATCCGGACGCCGGTCAGACCGGCGCTCCGGGCCTCCTCGCGCAGATGGCCGACGAGCAGGCGGCCGATGCCGAGCCCCTGGGCCGTGTCGGCGACGAACAGCAGGTCCAGCTCGGGCGGGTTGAGGAGCAGCGCGTAGAAGCCGAGGATCTGGCCGGTGCCGCGGTCCGCGGCGACGAACACCGGGTGCGCCTCGATGTAGTCGGGCCCGACCCGGTAGCCCTGGACCATCGGCGCGTACGGGCCCTCGTAGGCGCGGGAGGTCCGGACCAGCCGGGTCAGCCGTCCGGCGTCGCCCGCCACGGCACGGCGGATCACGACGCCACCTCGTCGCGGGGAGCGCCCCCGCCCCGTCCTGCCCGATCCCATACGGTGAGTATCGCGCACCGCCGGGGCCGTTCAGGCCCGGCGGTCGGCGCGCCAGCGGCGGACGGTCTGCTCGACGTCGAAGGGCTTCAGGGCGAGCGGCGGGCCCTCAGGGGGCATCCTCAGGGCCCGCTCGATCTTCTCGTTCACCTGGGTCACGATCTGTCGCACCTCGGCCTCGGTGCGGGCCGCGGACACCGCTTCGGGGACGTCCTCCGCCTCTTTGCGCAGAGCCAGCGCGGGCGGCAGCATCGACACGCCCTCCCGCCGCATCTTCTGCTTGATCCACCAGGCCTCGTCGTACGGGCGGTCCAGACCGGCGATCGGCCGGCCGAAGCCCGGCAGCCGGGAGAAGTCCCCGCGCTGCTCGGCCTCGTGGATCTGCTGGTCGACCCAGGACTCGAAGCTGACCCCCGGTGGTTTCCGCTCGGTCATCCTGTGCCCCTTCGGTCCGCCGGAAGCCTGGCGTCTTCACGATACAAGAGCCTATCCTCGCTGGGCCGTTCGGCGTTCAGCCGCCGATGACCAGACCCTCGCGCAGCCGCTCCAGCGCGGCGTCGGGCACCCGCAGCCCGTCGCGCACATAGCCGTCGAGCCCACCCCAGCGTTCGTCCATGGCGTCGAGCGCCACTTCCAGGTAGCGGGGGCGCACCTCGACGACGGCCGCCGCGACGACCGGGTCCCCTCCCCCGTCGAGGAACTTCTGGACCGACGGGGCGAAGGCGGCCCGTACCGCGGGATTCACCGCGAGGAAGTCCGAGCGCACGGTGGCGCGGGGCGCTCCCAGGATCATCAGCAGGACGGCCGCCCCCCAGCCGGTGCGGTCCTTGCCCGCCGTGCAGTGGAAGAGCACCGGGCGCGCGCCGGGGTCGGCGACGGTCTCCAGGAAGGCCCGGTAGGCGGCCGCCGCTCCGGGCGAGAGCACCATCTTGCGGTAGGTCTCGGCGAACAGTTCCTCTGCCCGGCCGTTGCCCAGCGCGCGCTCCGCCTCTGCCGGGTCGGCGAGCAGGGAGCGCAGCCGGGCGGGCGCCACGCCGGGGTGGTCGCCGAGCACGTCGGCGACGAAGAGCCGGGCCCTCTCCGGCAGCCGGTCGGGGGCCCACTGCCGCTCGTCGGCGGTGCGCAGGTCCACGACGGTGCGCAGGCCCAGCGCGGCGACCGCGCGGTCGCCCTGCGGGTCGAGGTCGCTCAGCTGCCCCGCGCGGAACAGGACGCCCTGCCGCACCCGGCGGCCACGGCCCAGGTCGATGCCGCCCAGGTCGCGCAGGTTGACGACGGTGGCGGTCGGGACGGTCCGGGCTGTCTGCACGATGAGCTGCCTCTTTCCCGAGGAATTCCAGAAATTCCGTATCAGGATCAACGTCGCACGCGGCGCGGAGAGTGGCCACGGAGCTCGCCGGGCGCCGCCTCGAAAGGCTCGGCCCGGACACCAGTCCGAGGGGAGAGCCCTCACCTCAGTCCGACAGGAGTTTCGTCTTCTGCTGGACGAACTCGGCATCGCTGAGCACGTCCCGTTTCCACAGTTCGGCGAGCCGCTCCAGCCGGGTGATGATGTCCTCGTCAGTCTCCGCAGCCCCGCCCTCCACCGCCATCGCCTCCCCCTGAGCGCCGAGGCGCTCGTGCGCGACGAAGACGCCGCCCGCCTCCCGGACGGCGCGAGCCAGCGGCGTGGCCCACAGGTCCTCCCGGACGACGAGCGCGGCCGCGTCCCCGCGCGGCACACTCGCATCGAGCACCCGGACGTCATCGTCCCCCAGCTCCGGCGCCTCCCCCTCCCCGGCCCCGGCGGCCAGGTCGGCCTCCGGGGCGAGGTCGCGCGGTTCCGCCCGGACCAGTGCGCCGCCCTCAGTGCGGCGCACATAGGCCAGGTCGCCGGCGCGCACGGCACCGGACGCGACGGCGCCGGCGAGGACGGGGGCGACGGCCCCGGCGAAGCGGCTGCCGGGAAAGGCGATGACGAGGTACTCCAGGGGGCCGACGGCCACGGTCGCGTCCTCTCCGCTTCCCGGCGTCCGTGAGCACGCCGGGGTGGATACGGGCATTCCAGGGATGGCAGAAGAATCCAGGCAACTGAACACATAATATGCATCAATAGGCTGATTCATCCCGTTGGTGAGCCTCGTCGTGTTGCGCCCCGCTCAGCCGCGATGCCCGCTACAGGGCTGTCCAGAAGGGATCACGCACTATGTCCGCAGCCACCCGCGAGGGCAAGATCACAGCAGCTGCCCCTGCTGCTCGTTCCACGCCCTGCCCTAGCATCTGACCATGACGGTCCAGCCTGCTGACGGGCTCTCTCCGGCCGCCGCGTTCCCCGACCCCTCCCATGACCAGTGGCAGAGCCTCGTCGAAGGCGTACTGCGCAAGTCGGGCAAGGAAGTCTCGGGATCGGCCGCCGAGGAAGCGCTGTCCACCACACTTGAGGACGGGCTCACCACCCGCCCCCTCTACACCGCACACGACAGCTCGCCGGACACCGGCTTTCCCGGCTTCGCCCCCTTCACCCGGGGCAGCAGGCCCGAGGGCAACGCCGCGGGCGGCTGGGACGTGCGCCAACGCCACGCCCACACCGACCCCGCCCGCCTCAACGAGGCGGTGCTCGGCGACCTGGAGAACGGGGCCACCTCGCTCTGGCTCACCGTGGGCGGTCCTACGGGCGTTCCCGCCGAGGCGCTCACCCGCGCGCTGGACGGCGTGTACCTCGACCTCGCGCCCATCGCCCTCGACGCCCCCACCGACGTGGAGGCCGCGGCGACGGCGCTGCTCCGGCTGTACGAGGAGCGCGGCGTCCCCCGGAGCGAGGCACGCGGCACCCTGGGCGTCGACCCGCTGGGCCACGAGGCCCGGACGGGCACAGAGGCCGACCTCACCACCGCGGTGCGCTGGGCGCGCGAGTGCGAGGAGCGGTACCCGGAGCTGCGGGCCATCGCCGTGGACGCGCTGCCGTACCACGAGGCGGGCGGTTCCGCCGCAGAGGAACTCGGACTCTCCCTGGCCACCGCCGTCGCCTATCTGCGGGCGCTGACCGGCGCCGGGATGAGCGTGGAGGCGGCCTGCGGGCAGATGGAGTTCCGGTACGCGGCCACCGCCGACCAGTTCCTGACCATCGCCAAGCTGCGCGCGGCACGCCGGCTGTGGGCCCGGGTCGCCGAGGCCTCCGGGGCCCCCGGGGCCGGGGCCCAGCGCCAGCACGCCGTCACCTCGCCCGTGATGATGACCCGTCGCGACCCGTGGGTGAACATGCTGCGCTGCACGCTCGCCACCCTGGGCGCGGGCGTCGGCGGCGCGGACTGTGTGACGGTGCTGCCGTTCGACCACGCGCTGGGCATGCCGGACGCGTTCGCCCGCAGGATCGCCCGGAACACCTCGACGATCCTGATGGAGGAGTCCCACCTCGCGCGGGTCATCGACCCGGCGGGCGGCTCCTGGTACGTGGAGCGGCTGACCGACGAACTCGCCACGGCCGCCTGGGCGTTCTTCCAGGAGACCGAGCGCGCGGGGCGGCTGCCCGCCGCCCTGCGCTCCGGCATGGTCGCCGAGCGGCTCGCCGCCACCTGGGCGGCGCGCAGTGCGGAGCTGGCACGGCGCAAGGAGCCGGTGACCGGGGTGAGCGAGTTCCCGCAGCTCACCGAGGTCCCCGTGCGGCGCGAACCGGCCCCCGACCCCTACGCGGGGGCTTCGGGCGGCCTGCCCCGGGTCCGGCGGGACGAGGCCTTCGAGGTGCTGCGCGCCCGGTCGGACGCACACCTCGCGGCGACGGGCGCGCGCCCGAAGGTCTTCATCGCCGCCCTGGGGCCGGCCGCCGCGCACACCGCCCGGGTGTCGTTCGCCGTCAACCTCTTCGGCGCCGGCGGCATCGAGGCGGTGCACGACCCGGTGTCGGTGGACGCGGACACGGCCGCCGACGCCCTGGCCGCCTCCGGGGCGAGGGTCGCCTGCCTGTGCTCCTCGGACGCGCTGTACGCCGAGCAGGCGGAGCCGGTGGCCGGTGCGCTCAGGCAGGCGGGAGCGGCGCAGGTGTTCCTCGCCGGCCGGCCCGGCGAGCACGCGGGCGTCGACTCCTACGTCTTCGCGGGCTGCGACGCGGTCGCCGTTCTCACCTCCGTACTCGACCGCATGGGAGTGGCGTGATGACGACATCGCCCACGGAACAGAATCCGACCGTCCCCGACTTCTCCGCGCTCGCGCTGGAGTCCTCCGCCGCCCCGGCCGGTTCCGTCGCGCAGTGGGAGGCCTCTGCGGCGAAGGCCGCCGAGGACTCGGGCACGGACCTGCTCTGGGAGACCCCCGAGGGCATCACGGTCAAGCCGCTCTACACGGGCGAGGACCTCGAAGGCCTGGACGCGCTGCACTCCTACCCCGGCATCGCCCCGTATCTGCGGGGGCCCTACCCGACGATGTACGTCAACCAGCCCTGGACGATCCGCCAGTACGCCGGGTTCTCCACCGCGGAGGAGTCCAACGCCTTCTACCGGCGCAACCTCGCGGCCGGGCAGAAGGGGCTGTCGGTCGCCTTCGACCTGCCGACGCACCGGGGGTACGACAGCGACCACCCGCGGGTGACCGGCGACGTCGGCATGGCGGGCGTGGCCATCGACTCGATCTACGACATGCGCCGGCTGTTCGACGGCATTCCGCTCGACCGCATGTCGGTGTCGATGACGATGAACGGCGCGGTGCTCCCCGTGCTGGCCCTGTACATCGTGGCCGCAGAGGAACAGGGCGTGCCGCCGGAGAAGCTGGCCGGAACCATTCAGAACGACATTCTGAAGGAGTTCATGGTCCGCAACACCTACATCTATCCGCCGTCGCCCTCGATGCGGATCATCTCCGACATCTTCGCGTTCACCTCGCGCAAGATGCCCCGCTACAACTCCATCTCCATCTCCGGCTACCACATCCAGGAGGCCGGGGCGACGGCCGACCTGGAGCTGGCGTACACACTGGCCGACGGGGTGGAGTACCTGCGCGCCGGCCGTGAGGCCGGGCTGGACGTCGACGCGTTCGCACCTCGTCTGTCGTTCTTCTGGGCGATCGGCATGAACTTCTTCATGGAGGTCGCCAAGTTGCGGGCGGCCCGCCTGCTGTGGGCCCGGCTGGTCGGGCAGTTCGATCCGAAGAACCCCAAGTCACTTTCTCTGCGCACCCATTCGCAGACCTCGGGCTGGTCGCTGACCGCGCAGGACGTGTTCAACAACGTGACGCGGACGTGCGTGGAGGCGATGGCCGCGACGCAGGGGCACACCCAGTCGCTGCACACCAACGCCCTGGACGAGGCGTTGGCGCTGCCCACCGACTTCTCCGCCCGGATCGCCCGCAACACGCAGCTCCTGCTCCAGCAGGAGTCCGGGACCTGCCGGGTCATCGACCCGTGGGGGGGCAGCGCGTACGTGGAGAAGCTGACCCGCGACCTGGCGGACCGCGCCTGGCAGCACATCGAGGAGGTCGAAGCCGCAGGCGGGATGGCGAAGGCCATCGACGCGGGCATCCCCAAGCTCCGGGTGGAGGAGGCCGCCGCCCGTACGCAGGCGCGGATCGACTCCGGCCGGCAGCCGGTGATCGGGGTGAACAAGTACCGGGTGGAGACCGACGAGAAGATCGACGTGCTCAAGGTCGACAACTCCTCGGTGCGGACCCAGCAGATAGAGAAGCTGCGGCGGCTGCGCGAGGAGCGCGACGAGGCGGCGTGCCAGGCGGCTCTTACCGCCCTGACGGCCGCGGCCGGGCGGGACCCGGGCCCGGAGCTCGAAGGCAATCTGCTGGCGCTGGCGGTCGACGCGGCGCGGGCGATGGCCACGGTCGGGGAGATCTCCGACGCGCTGGAGAAGGTGTACGGGCGGCACGCGGGACAGATCCGTACGATCTCCGGCGTGTACCGCAAAGAGGCAGGAGAGTCCCCCTCGGTGGACCGCACCCGCAAGCTGGTCGAGGCGTTCGAGGAGGCGGAGGGGCGCAGGCCGCGCATCCTGGTCGCCAAGATGGGTCAGGACGGCCACGACCGGGGCCAGAAGGTGATCGCCACGGCCTTCGCCGACCTGGGCTTCGACGTGGACGTCGGCCCGCTGTTCCAGACGCCCGGCGAGGTGGCGCGGCAGGCCGTCGAGGCCGACGCGCACATCGTGGGCGTCTCCTCGCTGGCGGCCGGGCATCTGACCCTGGTGCCGGCGCTGCGCGAGGAACTGGCCGCGGAAGGCCGCGAGGACATCATGATCGTGGTGGGCGGGGTGATTCCGCCGCAGGACATCGAGGCCCTGCACGAGGCGGGCGCGGCCTCGGTGTTCCCGCCGGGGACGGTGATCCCGGACGCGGCCCATGACCTGGTCACCCGGCTGGGCGCCGCGCTCGGCCACGAGCTGTGAGCCGCTGAGCGGATGGCTGCGAAGATCGACATCGACGGTTACGAGCGAGGAGTGCTCGACGGCAGGCGGGCGTTCGTGGCCCGCGCGATCACCCTGGTCGAGTCGACCCGTGCCGAACACCGGGTGCTGGCCCAGCAGTTGCTGAGCCGACTGCTGCCCCACGCGGGAGCCGCCCGGCGGATCGGCATCAGCGGGGTGCCGGGCGTGGGCAAGTCCACGTTCATCGACGCGCTCGGCACGATGCTCACGGGGCTCGGTCACCGGGTGGCGGTGCTGGCCGTCGACCCGTCCTCCAGCCGCACCGGCGGCTCCATCCTGGGCGACAAGACCCGGATGGAGCGGCTCGCGGTCGACCCGGCCGCCTTCGTCCGCCCCTCCCCCACCGCGGGGACGCTGGGCGGGGTGGCGAAGGCGACGCGGGAGTCCATCGTGGTGATGGAGGCGGCGGGTTACGACGTGGTCCTGGTCGAGACGGTGGGCGTGGGGCAGTCGGAGACGGCGGTGGCCAACATGGTCGACACGTTCCTGCTGCTGACCCTGGCGCGCACCGGCGACCAGTTGCAGGGCATCAAGAAGGGCGTGCTGGAGCTGGCGGACGCCATCGCGGTGAACAAGGCGGACGGTCCGCACGAACGCGACGCCCGCTCGGCGGCCCGCGAGCTGGCGGGCGCCCTGCGGCTGATGCACCCGTCGGACGCGGCGTGGACTCCTCCGGTGCTCACCTGCAGCGCGCGGGAGTCGACGGGCCTGGACACGCTCTGGGAACGTCTGGAGCAGCACCGGGCGGTGCTGGAGGCCTCCGGGCGGCTGGCGGCCAAGCGCCGCGACCAGCAGGTCGACTGGACCTGGACGATGGTCCGGGACGAGTTGCTGGACAGTCTGCACCGGCACCCGGTGGTGCAGGAGCTCGCGCCCGAGCTCGAACGGCGAGTGCGGGAGGGGACGTTGACGGCGACGCTGGCCGCCGAGGAGATCCTCGGCGTGTTCCGCGCGGGCGGGGCCGGCGCGCCCGGCTGACGCCGGTCCGCCGGGCCGCGGCCAAACGGGCCGGTGTGAGGGCGCTTGCCGCGCCTGCGCTCGGCGGCGTCCCGCGGTCGTCGGGGCCGCCCGTGCGCCCCCGACGACCGCCCTGCCCCGAGCAGGCCCTACCGGGCGTCGCCGAGCGCTTCCGCGACCAGGGAGCGGGCTTCTTCCTGGACCCGGGCGAGGTGGTCGGGGCCCTGGAAGCTCTCGGCGTACACCTTGTAGACGTCCTCGGTGCCCGAGGGGCGGGCGGCGAACCAGGCGCTGTCGGTGCAGACCTTGAGTCCGCCGATCGCCGCTCCGTTGCCGGGGGCCTCGGTGAGCACGGCGGTGACGGGCTCTCCGGCCAGGGTGTCGGCCTTGACCTGCTGCGGTGAGAGCCGCGCCAGCACCGCCTTCTGCTCACGGGTGGCGGGCGCGTCGATGCGGGCGTAGGCCGGGTCGCCGAAGCGGGTGGCGAGGCGTGCGTAGTGCTGGGAGGGGGTGGACCCGGTGACGGCGGTGATCTCGGAGGCCAAAAGGGCCAGCAGGATGCCGTCCTTGTCCGTTGTCCAGACCCGGCCGTCGCGGCGCAGGAACGAGGCGCCGGCGGACTCCTCGCCGCCGAAGCCGAGACTGCCGTCGAAGAGCCCGTCGACGAACCACTTGAAGCCGACCGGGACCTCCACCAGGGGGCGGCCGAGGTCGCGGGCGACCCGGTCGATCATCGAGGAGGAGACCAGGGTCTTGCCGACGCCGGTGCCGGTGGCCCAGCGCTCCCGGTGGGTGTAGAGGTAGTCGATGGCGACGGCCAGGTAGTGGTTGGGGTTCATCAGGCCGCCGTCGGGGGTGACGATGCCGTGCCGGTCGGCGTCGGCGTCGTTGCCGGTCGCGATCGCGTACTTCTCGCGCTGCCCGATCAGCGAGGCCATGGCGTAGGGCGACGAGCAGTCCATGCGGATCTTGCCGTCCCAGTCCAGCGTCATGAACCGCCAGGTCGGGTCGGCCAGCGGGTTGACCACGGTGAGGTCGATCCGGTGCCGCTCGGCGATCCGCCCCCAGTACGCGACGGACGCGCCGCCGAGCGGGTCCGCGCCGATGCGCATCCCGGCGTCCCGTACGGCGTCGAGGTCGAGCACGGAGGGCAGATCGTCGACGTAGGCGGTGAGGAAGTCGTGCCGGTGGGTGGTGTCGGCCGCCAGCGCGCGGGCGTACGGGATGCGGCGGACCTCGCCGAGCCCGGCCTCGATGAGGGCGTTCGCCCGGTCCTGAATCCAGGAGGTGGCGCCGGACCCGGCGGGTCCCCCGTTCGGCGGGTTGTACTTGAAGCCGCCGTCGGCGGGCGGGTTGTGCGACGGGGTGACCACGATGCCGTCGGCGAGGCCCTCGCCGCGCCCGCGGTTGTACGTCAGGATGGCGTGCGAGACGGCGGGGGTCGGAGTGTAACCGTCCTCTCCGTCGATCAGGGCGGTGACTCCGTTGGCGGCGAGCACCTCCAGAGCGGTGGCACGGGCGGGCTCCGACAGTGCGTGGGTGTCGGCGCCGAGGTACAGGGGCCCGTCGGCGCCCTGCCGGGCCCGGTAGTCGCAGATCGCCTGGGTGGTGGCGGCGATGTGGTCGTCGTTGAACGCGGCGGCGAGCGCGGAGCCGCGGTGGCCCGAGGTGCCGAAGGCGACCCGTTGGGCGGGCTCGGCCGGGTCGGGGTGCAGGGTGTAGTAGGCCGTCACCAGCCGTGCCACGTCGACCAGGTCCGCGGACTGCGCCGGCTGTCCGGCCCGTTCGTGCGCCATCGGGTCTCCTCGTACATCGCGTCGTCGGCCGGCCCGCGGGGGGACGGGCCGGCGCACCGGAAGAACGATCATCCCGGTCCGTACCCGATTCTGTCCTCCCGCCGGCCCCGGTGCGCGATCGGTTCACGCCTTCCTCGTGTCGCGCCCCGGCCCGCCCGGCCTTCGCTCCCCCGGCCGGAGGGGCGCGGGACGGGGGCCGGGCGGACGCCGTTCACCGGCCCTGAAGGGCCTTCACGTTGTCTCCGAAGGTCCAGCCACGGGAGCCGTCCCAGTTCAGGGACCAGGTCATCAGCCCCTTGAGCGCGCCCCCGTAGTGGTTCCACGCCTGGGAGACGAGGCCGGCGGACATGTGGCCGCCACCGGCCCCGGGCTGCGCGGGGAGGCCGGGGACCTGCTTGTCGTAGGGCACCTTGACGGTCGTGCCCTGGATGACGAGCCCGTCGTTGAGGCAGTCCGTCTGGGCCACGAAGCCGGCGACGGAGCCGGCGGGGTAGGAGTCGCCGGAGCAGCCGTACATGCTGCCGTTGTAGTACTGCATGTTCAGCCACCACAGCCGGCCGTTGTCCGCGTACTTCTTGATGACGGGCAGGTAGGCGCCCCAGATCGAACCGTAGACGACGCTGCCGCCGGTGACGTACGCCGTCTCGGGGGCCATGGTGAGGCCGAAGTTCGGGGGCATCGCGGCGAGGACGCCGTCGATGATGCGGATGAGGTTGGCCTGTGAGGCGGACAGCCGGTTGATGTCGCCGGTGCCGACGAGGCCGGTCTCGATGTCGATGTCGATGCCGTCGAAGTTGTACTTCTTCAGGATCGGGACCACCGTTTCGACGAACCGGTCGGCCACCGTGCCGGAGCTGAGGTCGATGCCCGCGGCGGCGCCGCCGATCGACATGAGGGCGGTGAGGCCGGAGGCCTTGGCTCGGCACATCTCGGCGGGGGTGGCGACCTTGACGGTGCGGTCCATGCCGTCCTCCCACAGGACGGTGCCGTCGGGGCGGATGACGGGGAACGCCGCGTTGACGACGGTGTAGCCGTGTGCGGTGATCCGGGAGTCGGTGACCGGAATCCAGCCGAGCGGCGGGTGCACCCCGTTGGCCGCGCCGTCCCAGTTCTCCCAGTAGCCCTGGAGCACCTTGCCCGCGGGCTTCGACTTGACCGCACAGGTCTCGTCGGCGGCGGCCTGCGGCGGCGCGGCTCCGACCAGCACCGGTACGACGAGGGCCGCGGCCAGTCCGAGCCGCAGCAGCCGTGATGTCCTGCCCATGACACACACCCTTCCCTGTCCGGGTCCGCCGCGCCGGCACGAAGGGTTCGCACCGCCGACTCAATGTCGTGACCCTGTCAAAAAGTAAATTGGTCCAGACCTGACGTCAAGAGGTCTGGACCAAGCCTCCGTCCGAGGGCGGGCCGCCATCGCCCGAAGGCCGATGCCCGTAGTCTTTCGGGGTGGCCATGCACGCGAGCTCGCCCCTGCGCGTCCCGGTCGGGGCCGACGCCGAGCGGTGGAGCACCTTCCGGGGCGAGAAGACCCTGGTCGTAGCGGCCCGCACGGTGACCTCGACCGTCCGGGTCCTCGAATGTCTGCCCGCTCTGCTGCGGGGCGACGGCCGGGTGACGGTCGTCTTCGCGCACGACCCCACGTCCGCGTTCAACGACGGGGTGCTGGAACTCCTGCACGACGCCGGCTGCCGGGTGATCCCGTGGGAGCAGCTCGGCGACGCCGAGCCCGACCTCATCCTCACCGCCAGCGAGAACATCGAGGTCCCCGAGGGCCGCTGCCCCGTCCTCGTGCTGCCGCACGGCATCGGCTTCCAGAAGCAGGTGCCGGACTCGCGGGGACCGCGCGAGAGGCTGTCCGGCGTCGTGCCGGACAGCCTGCTGGAGTCCGGTCGCGCGTGGCTGGCCGTCTCGCATCCCGGCCAGGAGCGCCAGTTGCTCTCCTCCCACCCGAAGGCGGCCGGACGGACGCTGATCGTGGGCGACCCGTGCTACGACGAACTGCTCCTCAGCGCCGGCCGGGCGGGCGCGTACCGGCAGGCGCTCGGGGTGCCCGCAGGGCACCGCCTCGTGGTCCTCAGCTCCACCTGGGGCCGCACCTCGCTGATCGGCCGCGACCCGCGACTGGCCGCCCGGATGCTGGCCGCCCTGCCCTACGACGAGTTCCGGGTGGCGGCGATCCTCCACCCCAACGTCTGGGCGGGGCACGGTTCCTGGCAGATCCGCACCCTCCTGGCCCCCGCTCTGGACGCCGGTCTGATGCTGATCCCGCACATCCACGCCTGGCGGCCCGCCCTGGTCGCCGCGGACGTCGTGGTGGGCGACCACGGTTCGGTGACCCTGTACGGAGCGGCGCTCGGCAAGCCGGTCCTGCTGGGAGCCTTCGGCAGCGAGGCCGTCGCGGGGACGGCCGTGGCCGCGCTCGGCCGGGCGGCGCCCCGCCTCGACGCACGGGGCGACGTGCACGAGCAGATCACGTCCGCGCTCACCGGGCAGGCCCCGGGCCGGTACGCCGCGGTCACCGAGGGCGCGTTCGACCGGCCGGGGCGGGCCCTGGCACGGCTGCGCACCGCGCTCTACCGGTTGCTGGACCTCACGGAGCCGGGAGCCGCCGCCCCGCCCGACCGGTGTCTGAGCGAGCCCGGGGCGACGGGGGCGGCGGTCACCGCCTGGCAGGTCACCACCGACGTGGCACCGGGCGCCCTCACCGTACGCAGGCAGCCCGCGGCCGTCTCGCGGGGCCAGGAGGCCCAGGGAGAGGACGAGGAGGCCGGTCGCTTCAGCCATCTGGCGTGCGACGAGCGGGAGCGGGACCGCGCGCTGCTGGAGAGCGCCTCCGTGGTGCTGCGGAGCGCCCCCGCCCCTTCCTCGACGGCCGCGCTCCGGTGGATCGAGGACGCGTTGGAGCGCTGGCCGGGGTGCCGGGTCGCGGCGGCCGCCCTGCGCGGCGGCGGCCACCTGGCCGGGCTGCGTGACGGCCGTGTCGTCGAGGCGGCCGTGACCGGCCCCGCGACCGGCCCGGGGCCGGTCGCCGCGGTCGTCTACGCCTCCCTGCGAGCCGGCGCTCCGCTGGGAGACGCCCTGGTGGGTCTGCGGGTCGGCACGCGCGAAGAGGACGTGGCGCTCCGGCTGCGTCCGCGGCCCACGGGCAGCGCGCCGGCCTGAGAGAACGGCGGCACGCGCCCGTCGGCCGGAGGGCCGCTCAGCGTCTCAGCCCGTCGCCGGTCCCCTCCCCAGCCGGGCCCGGAGCTCCTCCGCCAGGGGGCTGCCGCCGGCGGCGTAGATCTCCAGGGCCCGCTCCAGATGGGCGCGCACCTGGTGGGGGTCGCCCTGGGCGCGTTCACGGATGTCGGCCAGCGCGACGTGTGCCTGTGCCTCGTAGTGGGTCGCCTTCTGAGCGCGCAGGACGTCGGCGGCTTCGCTGAGGGCCGAGACGGCCTCCTCGGTCTCGTGGAGGCGGTCGTGGGCGAGGCCGATGGCCACCCGGACCCGGGCCGCCATCCGCAGGTCCCGGCGCGCGCTGAGCTGTTCGTAGGCCCCGCGCAGGGTTTCCAGCGCCTCGGCGTGCTCCCCGGCCGCGTCCTGGGCGCAGCCGAGGAAGTAGGAGGCGATGGCGGCGCCCCGGACCTCGTGTGCGGCCGTGTTCAGGCGGAGCGCGGCGCGGTAGGCCTCCATGGCCCGGGCCGGATCGTGGTGGTCCCAGTAGCGTCCGGAGAACTCCTGTACGGAGGCGCGGAGCACGAGGTCGTCCGCCACGTCGGCGCAGGCCTCTGCGGTGTCCAGCTCGCGCCGGGCGGCGGCGTGCTCCCCGAGGTCCATCAGCGGGCGCGACAGCAGGCTGCGCAGCCTCGCCTCGGCGGCCGGCGCCATGGCCTCTGCGGCGGCGGCCGCACCCAGTTCGAGCGACTCACGCCAGTCACCGAGGTGCCGGTGGTGGAGGAACAGTACGGTCAGCGCCTCCGCGAGCTGCCACACCTCGGTGTGCAGCGCCTCCTCGCGCGCGGCGGCCCGCAGCACGGCGAGGATGTTGCGGTGTTCGGCCTCCAACCACGCCAGGGGTTCCGGGCCGCCCTCGGCCGCGAAGGGGTCGGAAACGGCGTCGAGCAGCTGCGTCAGGTCGGCGATCCGCAGCCGGTCCCGGCGAACGGCCCGGTCGGCCAGTGCGGTGAGGGCCAGGTAGTGCAGGGTCACCCGGCGTACCAGCGCGGCCCGTTCGTCCCTCGCCTCCTCCTGCGCCGCGCGTTCGCGCGCGTGCAGCCGTACGAGGTCGTGGAAGCGGAGACGCTCGTCCGCCGTCCGGTCGAGGAGGCAGGCCTGGTCCAGCGCGTCCAGCGCGTCGGCGGCGCGGTGCGGGGGCAGGTCCGCGGCCACCGCGGCGACGCCCACGTCGAAGGTGGCCCCGGGGTGCCAGCCCATCAGACGGTAGAGCCGGGCAGCCTCCGGAGGAAGCTCGCGGTAGGCGAGGTCGAAAGCGGCCGACACGGATCGTTCCCCTCCCAGGGACAGGCCGGCGAGACGCCGGGATTCTCCCGCCAGCTCCGTCGCGAGCGCCGCGAGGGTGAGGCGCCTCTGTGTGGCCAGCCGCGCCGCGACGACGTGGAGCGCCACCGGCAGTCCGCCGCAGAGCCGCACCACGTGTTCCGCCGAGGCCGGGTCCGCCTCGACCGTCCCGGTTCCGCACCGGTCGGCCAGCACCTCCAGGGCGCTGTCGTGGTCGAGCGGCTCCACCGGCATCATCCGTGCACCGTCCAGAGCGAGTTCTCCCAGCCGGGCGCCGCTGGCCACCAGCAGGACGCTGCCCCTCCCCTTGGGGACGAGGGCGGCGGCCTGGGCCGGGTGCGAGACGTTGTCCAGGAAGACCAGCATCCGCCTGCCCGCCGACCGGGTGCGCAACAGCCGGGTCCGGTCGGCCAGCGTGGCGGGGATGTAGGCCTCTTCGACCCCCAGGGACTTCAGGCAGCGCCGGGCCGCCTCTGAGACGTCGGCTCCCGCCGACCCGCCTCGCAGGGTCGCGAAGTCCACGTAGATCTGTCCGTCGGGGAACCGGCCCCGCCCCCGTTCCGCCCAGTGGGACACGAGCGCGGTCTTGCCTACGCCCGGCAGGCCGTACAGCGCGCAGAAGCCGACGCTCGCCCCTCCGGGGTCCCCGGCCGACCAGCCGTCGAGCAGGGCCAGCAACCGGTCCCGGTTGCGGAACCGCACGGTCAGCGGCGGAATCTCGTCGGGCGCGGACCGGTCTTCGGCCGGGGCCGCCGACCGGACGTGGAACGTGATGCCGCCGTGGACCGTGGCGGCCTGCACGCTCGGCCCGTGGACGACCCCGGACACCTCGTTGCGCGCGGACGCGGGCCCCGGGTCACCCTGGGCGGTCACGCCGTACCCGGCCGCTGCTCCGGCGCGGCCGTGCCGGAGCCGTTGAACGTCAGGCCGGAGAACGTCTGGCCCTGGAACACCGGACCGTGCTGGACGCCCCCGCTGATGGTGTTGGTGACCGACACGGACGGCGCGGCGGGCTGGAGCGGGGCCAGTTCGTCGAGGAGGGTCCTCAGCTCGTCGGCCGCCCGCGGATCGGCGCGCAGCGCCCGGCGGAGCCTGATCCGCCACTCCTCCTCGACGTCCGCGGCCGCGGCCTCGTCGGCGTCGGCGCGCGCGGCCGTCAGTTCGGCGCGGGACGCCTCCAGCTCCGCGTCCACCGCCGTGTGGTCCTCCCCTCGCGCCAGGAACCGGGACAGCCGCCCGCGCGCCTGCGTCCAGGCCTCCGTCGCCATCAGCCCCACGAAGGTAGCCGCCCCCGACGCGGCCAGTGCCGTCAACTCGGCTTCCACCGGACCCCCTCTGCTCACCCGTCACCGTACGGGCCTGTGGAAACCCGTCGCTGGTGCAACCGTAGAGAGCGAACAGCCCCTTCGGAAGCGGAACCGGGGGCGCGGCGGGGTGCAGTTCCGGCCATGTCGGCCGCGGGGGGCCGACGCCTTCGTGCGGGCGCGTCGCGGTTCCGTGCGCGCGGCGCCTCGGCGGGCCGCCGCTTCGGCCCGTAGCGTACGGCGTGCGCTCGTGCCGCGTCCGGTGGTCCGGGCCGCTCCCGTCCGGGGCGGTGCCCGCCGCCAACGTGGTCGCGCCGGGCGCGTGATGATGGATGAGTGGGCCGGCGACGCGGCGGCGATCCGCCCGCGCCGCCGGCCCGCGCCCCGGAAAGGCGGTCGCCATGTCAGCAGCCGGAGTGACCGGGCGCGCCGGAGCGCTGCTCGCCGCCTTGGCATTGGCCGCGCTCGCGGCCGGGTGCACGGGCGGGGAGGGCCCGCCCGTGCCCCGGGGCAGCTCCTCGTCCGGCGCGGGCGCCGGCGTGCTCGCCGTGAAGATCGACAATGTGGCGGCCGCCCGGCCGCACACCGGGCTCGAGCGGGCGGACGTCGTCTACGTCGAGCAGGTGGAGGCCGGGCTCAGCCGCATCCTCGCCGTGTACTCCTCGCGCCTTCCGCCGGTCGTCGGCCCGGTGCGCAGCGCGCGGGAGACCGATCTGGAGCTGCTGCGGCAGTTCGACCGCCCGGTGCTGGCGTTCTCGGGGGCCCAGAGCAGACTGCTGCCGGCCATCGACCGGGCGCCGCTGGACGCCGTGCCGCCCACCGAGGCGCCGCAGGCGTACTTCCGGGGGACGGACCGGGCCGCCCCGCACAATCTGTACCTGCGGCCGGACAGGCTCCCCCACGCCGCCTCCGGCGCCAGCGCCGCCGAGGCGTTGGGGCTGGTGTTCGGCGCGCCGCCCCCCGGTGGGGAGGCGACGAGCAGCCACACGGTCCGCTACCCGTCCGCGCGCGCCGCCTTCACCTGGTCCGCCGAGCGCGACCGGTGGCTGGTCTCCCTGGACGGCGCCCCCGCCCGTACGGCCGAGGGGGCGCGGATCGAGGCGGCCACGGTGGTCGTCCAGGAGGCGACCGTACGCCCTTCGGACTTCCACGACCGGTCCGGGAGCGTCAGCCCGTTCACCGAGACCGTGGGGGCGGGGGACGCGCTCGTCCTGCGCGACGGCCGGGCGCACGAGGCACGCTGGACGCGTCCAGCGGCCGACGCGCAGACCGTGTACAGAACCCCCGGCGGCGAACGCGTCTCCCTCGCCGCCGGACCGCTCTGGGTTCTGTACGCCCCCCGCGGGGGCGGCTGATCCACACCCGCCGCGCGGGGCGGCCCGGGGCGCCCGTGCGCGACACGGAGCGGGCCCGGTGCTCGGTTACCGCCCGATTCCCCAGGGGCGCGTCCCCGGCGCGGCCGAGGGGGTGGCAGGCTGTTCGCCCGGCGGGCCCCGCCCGGGGGCGGCTCCCCGGCAGCCGCCGTGCCACCGCCCCCGCGCAAGGAGTCCGTACGTTGCCGTCGTCATCCGGCCCGGTCGCAGCCATGGAACGCCACCAGGTCGCCGTCTACCTCGGGGCCCTGGCCTGCGGGGGTGCGGTCGGCCGGCTGGCCCCCGGCGCCGGGCCCGCCCTGGAGCACGCCATCAGCCCGGTCCTGGCCGCGCTGCTGTATGTGACGTTCCTCCAGGTGCCCGCCGCCGAGCTGGTCCGCTCGCTGCGGGCGGGCCGGTTCCTGGCCGCCGCGCTGGTGGTGAACTTCGCCGTGGCGCCCCTGGCGGTCGCCGCGATGTTCCCCTTCCTTCCGGACGACCGGGCCGTCCGTCTCGGCGTGCTGCTGGTGTTGCTGACCCCGTGCGTCGACTACGTGATCGTGTTCAGCGGGCTCGCCGGCGGCAGCCATCGGCGTCTGCTCGCCGCCACTCCCCTGCTGCTGCTCGCCCAGATGGTCCTGCTGCCCGGTTACCTGTTCCTCTTCATGGGACCGGGCCTGGCCGACGTGGTGGAGGCCGGGCCCTTCGTCGAGGCGTTCGTCGTGCTGATCGCGGTCCCGCTGGCGCTGGCGTGGCTCACCCAGGCGTGGGCCGCTCGCCGCCCGGCCGGTCGGAGGCTCGCGGGCGCGTCGGGCGCGTCGGGCGCCACGATGGTGCCGCTGATGGCCGCCACCCTGTTCACCGTGGTCGCCTCCCAGGTGCCCGGGATCGACGCCGCAGGCAGCGTGGGGGGCGTGGCCCGCGTCGTCCCGTTCTATGTGCTCTTCCTCGTCGTGATGGCGTTCGCGGGGCTCGGCGTCGCCCGCGCCTTCGGCCTCGACGCGCCCTCCGGGAGGGCGATCGTGTTCACCGGCGCGACCCGCAACTCTCTGGTCGTCCTCCCCCTCGCCCTGGCGCTGCCCGACGCGCTGGCCGTCGCCGCGGTGGTCGTGGTCGCCCAGACCCTGGTCGAAGTGGTCGGCATGGTCGTCTACGTACGGGCCGTGCCGCGGTTGCTCCCGCTTCACCCCTGACCCGCTCCGGCGGACCGCCAGCAGGCCGTGCGCGGGCTCGCGCCCCCCGTGTCCCGAAACGGGCGCTGTCGCTAGAGTGTCCGCAACGCGCTGCGTCCTGCGCTGGTGTGCCGGGAAGTCTGGTCGGCGGCGAAGGGGACAGATGTCTCCTTCCGCCTCCTTCTCACCGTGAAGGCCTCACCGTGCCGCTGACGACCGCCCCGAAGACGCGAAGGCGTTCGCGTCCGGGCTTGTCCGAGCCCCGTCCGTGCTCTTCCCTCTCACCGCGACGTCCCGCCGGGGCGCGCTCCCGTCCCGCCGGGTCCGTCGACGGACCGGCCGGCTGATGGCGCGCCCACCGACGGGTCCGGGCGGGCCCGGCGCCCACGAGGGGTCCGTGGAGCCGGGTGAGCAGGGCCGGGCCCACGGCGGCTACGCGGCGCTGCTGGACGACGCCGCCGCCACGGGCCGGCGGCCCTGCCGGGCGGAGCTGGAGGAGCTGCGCACGCTCGGGGAACAGGCAGCGGTCGAGGGGACCACTCTGCGCACCCTGGTGGTCAGCCATCTGGCCGTGGCCCGCGGGGTGCGGCCGTCGGGGGCCGGGGCCGCGGACGACGTGCTGCGCACGATGGGTCTGGCCGTCGACGCCCTCTGCGAGGGGTACGAACGGGCCCAGCAGGTCGCCGTGCGGCAGCAGGAGGCGGCACGCCGGGAGTTCATCGACGATCTCCTGTACGGGCGGAGCGCGTTGGGCAGGCTGGCGGAGCGTGCCGAGCAGTTCGGGCTGCGGCTCTCGCACGCCCATGCCGTCGCGGTCGCCGAGGGACCCGCCCCGTACGCCGAGGGCGACGCGGTGCCCCGTTCCGTGGAGCGCGCGGTGAACGGGCGGTTCGGCGAGCGCAGCATCCTTCTGACCACCAAGGACGGCCGGATGGTCTGTGTCGTGCCCGGGGACCAGCGTGATGTCCTGACCTACTTCGCGAAGCAGGCGCATGCCGCGACCGATGCCGGGCGGACCGCGATCGGCCGCGCCCACCCCGGGCCGGGGGGCGTCGTCCACTCCTACGAGGAGGCCCTCGGCTCGCTGGACCTCGCGCACCGGCTCGGTCTTGAGGACCCGGTGCTCCACGCCGGGGACCTGCTCGTCTACCCGGTGCTGACCCGGGACCGTCAGGCGATGGCCGAACTCGTCCGGACGACTCTGGGGCCGCTCCTCAAGGCGCGCGGCGGGCCGCAGACCTATCTCGACACCCTGACCGCCTATTTCGACAACGGATGCGTCACCACGCAGACCGCCCGGCAGCTCGCCCTGAGCGTCCGGGCGCTCACCTACCGGCTGGAGCGCATCCACCAACTCACCGGCGCGGACCCCACCGACCCGCAGCACCGCTACACACTCCAGACCGCCGTCATCGGAGCCCGGCTCCTCAACTGGCCCGAGCGGAAGACCTAGAGAGCCCGGCAGGCTCCCGGGCCCGCCGAGCGCACGGCCCGTTGCCCACGTCGAGGCGGAAAGGAGCCCCGTGCCATCGTTCTACCGGAGCGCGAAGGGCTGGCAGGAGGTCCGCAGTTGGCGCCTGGGGCGGATCGCGGAGCTGGGTGCCGAGCCCGGCCGCCGGGAAGCGACGACGGCGGCCGGGCCCACGAGCGTCGTCGCCGTGGGGCCGCCGACGCCGAAGGGCGCGGCGACCGTCGTGCTGCTGCCGGGCACCAACACGGACGCCGCGCTGTGCCTCCCGGCCGCCGGGGGACGGGCCGACGGGCGGCTCCTGCTCATCGCGGCCCTCCCGGGCCGGCCGGGGCTGAGGGGGGCCGGCGTCCCCGTCGTGGGGGGACGGCCTGGTACGGAAGGCGGCTGGACGAGCTCCTGGAACGGGAGGCGACAGGCCCCGTCGTCGTGGTGGGACACTCCCTGGACGGCGCGACCGCGCTCGCCGCCGTGTCCCCGCACATCGTCGGCCGGGCCCTGCCGCCGAGCGCGGGCATCGCCCGGCTGCGGATACCGGCCGCGCTCCTGGCGGCCACCGCGCCCTGGCTGCTGCGCCCCTCGGTGCCGCGGACGGCCGCTCTGCTGCGCCGCATGGCCGCTCCGGGGCCGCGTTGCCCGGTGCGTTGCCCGGTGCGTTGCCCTGGTGGATGGACCTGGTGGATGGACCTGGTGGCGCAGCAGCCTCGCCCCACCGCCCCTGCCGGCGGACCGGTTCGGCGGACAGCGGCAGCGGCCGTGCGTCGTCAGCGGCGACAGTTTCGATCCCTTCCTTCCGCCGCCGGCGCCGGGGCCGGCCGTCCGCCGACGCCTCGGCGCGGAGCTGCGCGTGGTCGAGGACGCCGGGCATCTCCTGCTGGACGAGGCGTCCGCCGAGGCGGCCTGCGCGGTGAAGGAGTTGTGCAGGTATCGGGAAACCGGCAGCTGATCGGCACGGGGGCCGCGCGGCGGTCAAGAGCCCGTAGACGATAGATGTCCGATAAACGTATCTCCTGTTCCGCATAACGATGCGGTCACTCGCCCGCTCTGCCGCCAGAAGACCCCGCTCGATGTGACCCAGGTCACCTAAACCTTGGTAAGGGTCGTGGTAAAAATGCCCAACTTCGCAGGCGGCACGAGGGCCCGGACGAAGGTCCGGTACCAGCCGGACAGCAAGACCAAGGCCACCAGCGTGCGCATCCGCGTATGACACGCCGGGCAGCCGACCGGACAACGACGTGCATCCCCACCCCCCACCGGACAACGACGTTCGCTCATTCCCCCGACCCACGCCGACCGGACCGGGACCCGTCCCTTCTCGCCGGTCGAGCGCCATTGAGGTAGCCAACGTGACACTCGACTCCCTGACCGAATCCGTCGACGAAGCCGTCAGCGGCTTCTTCGATCCCATCGCCACCTGGCTGATGGACGTCGTCTTCTACGCCGTTCCCGTGGGTGGGACCGATCTACCGCTCATCGTCGCCTGGCTGGTGGTGGCAGGGCTCGTCTTCACCTGCTGGTTCGGCTTCGTCCAGATCCGCAAGTTCCGTCTCGCGGTGGACGTGGTGCGCGGCAAGTACGACGACAAGAACTCGGCGGGCGAGGTCAACCACTTCCAGGCCCTGACCGCCGCCGTCTCGGGCACCGTCGGGCTCGGCAACATCGCCGGCGTGGCCGTCGCCGTCTCCATCGGCGGCGCCGGAGCCACCTTCTGGATGATCCTCTGCGGCATCCTCGGCATGGCCACCAAGTTCGTCGAGGTCACCCTCGGCGTGAAGTACCGCGAGGTCCACGCCGACGGGACCGTCTCCGGCGGACCGATGCACTACCTGCCCAAGGGCCTGGCCGAACGTTTCGGCAAGCGGGGCAAGACCTTCGGGAAGGGCCTCGCCGTCCTCGCCTCGATAATGATCCTGTTCTTCGGGCTCTTCGGCGGCAACCTCTTCCAGGTCAACCAGTCCTACGCCCAGCTCGTCTCCGTCACCGGCGGTGACGACGGGGTGATGGGCTCCTCCGCAGGCGCCCTGTTCTTCGGCATCCTCGTCGCCGCTCTCGTCGGCATCGTCCTGCTCGGCGGCATCCGCTCCATCGCCTCGGTCACCAGCCGGCTGATTCCCGCGATGGCCGCCCTCTACATCACCGCGTGCCTGATCGTCATCCTGGTCAACATCACCGCCGTGCCCTCCGCGATCGTCACCATCATCGACGGAGCCTTCGACCCCGAGGGCGTCGCGGGCGGTGTGCTCGGCGCACTGATCATCGGGTTCAAGCGCGCCGCGTTCTCCAACGAGGCCGGCATCGGCTCCGCGCCGATCGCCCACTCCGCGGTCAAGACGAAGCACCCGGCCAGCGAGGGCCTGGTCGCCCTGCTCGAACCGTTCATCGACACCGTCGTCGTCTGCACCATGACCGCGCTGACCATCGTCATCGCCAACCCCGCCAGCTGGAGCGAGGCCCGCAACGACGACTCCATCGGCGGTGTCACGATCACCTCGGACGCCTTCGCCACCGCGATGCCGTGGTTCCCGTACGTCCTCACGGTCGCCGTGGTCCTCTTCGCCTTCTCCACCATCCTGACCTGGGGGTACTACGGCCTGAAGTCCTGGACGTACCTGTTCGGCCGCAGCCGCGCCAGCGAGATGACCTACAAGATCCTCTACACCCTGTTCGCCGTGTCGGGGTCCCTGCTCACCCTCCAGACCCTCATCGACATGGCCGACGCGGTGCTCTTCAGCCTCGCCGTCATCAACATCGTCGGCCTCTACCTCCTGGCCCCCATCGTCAAGCGCGAGCTCGACTCCTTCCTCGCCTACGTCCGCGACCGGAAGGCCGGCCCGTCGGGCCCCGACGAGGACGAGGTGCCGGCCAAGGCGGGCGTCTGACCCCTTCGCCTCCCTCCTTCGCACCGTGCAGGGCCCGCCTCCCGAGGCGGGCCCTGACCCGTCTCCGGGCGCAAGGCGCGCCCGACCGCCTCCCTGACGCCGGGCGGGGCCGTGCGGCGCAAGCCCGTTGCCGTCCGGTACAGCACGGCTCTCGCGGGCGAACAGCGCGGCTCTCCCGGCAGACGACACAGCTCCCCCGGCGGACCGCCGCGGCACGACGCCGACGGCCCTGAGAGCCTCCTGGCCGGGACGGCCCGCCGGTTCGGTGGCTCCAGCCGCTGGACGTCCCCCGGACACCGGAGCCGGAAGCGGTGGGCGTGTCGCGGCAGCTCCCGTCCGTGAGCGCGAGGACTCCGTCCGGAACACGCTCCGCCGTCCGCCCCGTACTCAGGGGCCTCCGGCGGCCCCGGCTCGTCACCCGTCGACGCCGTGCCGCCCCCCAGGCGTGCCGACGACGGCGGCGTTAGGCTCGTGCATGAGGCGCGAGACGGCCGCCCTCGGTGATTCCGCAGGTCAGCGGTTTACCGGACGGAGAGGAGAGACGCGCGTGTCTGTCACGACACACCACCACGCACACCCCCAGCATGCCCATCAGCACGCCCCGGGGTGCGGGCATGTCGCGGTGCCCCACGACGGCCACGTCGACTACGCCCACGACGGTCATCTGCACCGCACCCACGGCGATCACGTGGACGAGTGCGTGAACCCCCGGCACGCGCCCCACGAGGGCCACGAGCACCGGCACGGTGAGACCTGCGGGCATGTGGCCGTGCCCCATGACGATCACGTCGACTACGTCCACGACGGTCACCGGCACGCCGAACACGACGGCCACTGGGACGACCACTGACCCGTGGGCGCCGGGCAAGCGGACCGCGCCGCCCCGGTCCTGTTGCGAAGGCGTCGACCGCCCGGCCCACGACAGAAGCCCAGGGGGCCGGGCGGGCGCTGCGCCGACCGCGCCGGGGAGCCGGTTTGCGCGTGAGCCCGTGACGGCGGGTCTTACAGACCAGTGACGTGCGCGCGCCGCGGCCCGCCCGGCGGCCCTCCCGGTCCTAACGTGGCGGCCATGCGCGTACTGGTCACCGGCGGAGCCGGGTTCATCGGGTCACATGTCGTCGCCGCACTCACCGCGGCCGGGCACGAAAGCGTCGTGCTCGACGCCCTGCTGCCGACCGCCCACCCCGCGGCGGCACTCGCCCCGGTCCTCGGCGACCGGGTGGTCGTCGGGGACCTCCGGGACCGGGAGACGGTGGCGGACGCACTGGCCGGCGTCGACGCGGTGTGCCACCAGGCGGCCATGGTGGGCCTCGGTAAGGACTTCGCGGACGCGCCCCTGTACGTGGGCTGCAACGACCTGGGCACGTCGGTGCTGCTGGCGGAGATGGCCGCGGCCGGGGTGCGGGACCTGGTGCTGGCCGGTTCGATGGTGGTCTACGGGGAGGGCCGCTACGACTGTCCGCGGCACGGGTCGGTCCGCCCTGGTCCGCGTGCGGAGGCCGCTCTGCGGGCGGGGAGCTTCGAGCCGCGCTGTCCCGACTGCGGCGCGGAGCTGACGCCCGGCCTGGTGGCAGAGGAGGCGCCCGCCGACCCGCGCAACGTGTACGCGGCGACCAAACTGGCGCAGGAGCACCTGGCCGGCGCGTGGGCGCGGGCCACGGCCGGCCGGGCGGTGTCCCTGCGCTACCACAACGTGTACGGGCCGGGGATGCCGCGCGACACGCCGTACGCCGGGGTCGCCTCGTTCTTCCGCTCCGCGCTGGCCCGCGGCGAGGCCCCCCGCGTCTACGAGGACGGACGCCAGCGCCGCGACTTCGTCCACGTCCACGATGTCGCGGCGGCCAACGTCGTGGCCCTGGATGCGGTACGGGAGCGCCGGCCCGCTTCCTTCGCCGCGTACAACACGGGCAGCGGCGAGCCGCACACCATCGGGGAGATGGCCGCCGTGCTGGCCGGCGCGCACGGCGGTCCAAAGCCGGTGGTGACCGGGGAGTACCGGCTGGGGGACGTGCGCCATGTCACGGCGGACTCGCGGCGGCTGCGCGAGGAGCTGGGCTGGCGCCCCCGGGTGGCCTTCGCCGAGGGGATGCGGGACTTCGCGGCGGCCCGGCTGCGGAGTCCCGGGGCCGCCCTGGAGGCGGACGCCGTCACGCCGGCGGGAGCGTGACGGAGAAGCAGCAGCCGCCGCGCACGTTGCGGACCTCGGCGCGGCCGGCGTGGGCCTCCACGATGCCGCGCACGATTGCCAGCCCGAGGCCCGCCCCCGCCGGCGGCGTACGGGCGTGACTGCCGCGCCAGCCGGTGTCGAAGACCCGGGGCAGGTCCTCCTCCGGGATTCCGCCGCAGCCGTCGGTCACCGAGAGCACGACGCCCTCGTCCGAGCGGTGCGCGGAGACCGCGACGGTGCCGTCGGCCGGGGTGCGGCGGATGGCGTTGATCAGGAGGTTGCCCAGCACCCGGCTCATCTCCTTCCCGTCGACCGCCACCGGCGCCTCCTCGATCCGGTCGCCGACCAGCCGCACACCGCGTTCCCGGGCGAGCGGGTCCGCACCGGCCAGCGCGTCGCCGACCAGGTCGTGCACGGAGATCCGGGCCGTGTCCAGGGTGAGCGAGCCGGCGTGGATACGGGAGAGCTCGAAGAGGTCGCCGACCATGTCGTTCATCCGCTCCACCTCGGTGCGTATCTGCCGCAGGTAGCGCCCGGGGTCGGCGGCCATGCCGTCCTCCAGGGCCTCCGCCATCGCCCGCAGCCCCGCCAGCGGGGTGCGCAGATCGTGGGAGATCCAGGCGACCAGCTCGCGCCGCGAGGTCTCCAGGGCCCTTTCGCGCTCCCGCGAACTGTCCAGTTTGGCGCTGGTGGCGGCCAGTTCCCGGGCGAGCGCGGCCAGCTCTGCGGTGGGCTGCGCGGTGGGCGCGGCGAAGGTGCCGCCGTCGCCGAACGACCGGGCGGCCAGCGTCAGTTCCCGGCTGCGGGCCGCCACCCAGCGGCCCAGCAGTACGGCGGTGGCCAGGGAGACCACGGCGGCCATGGCGACGACGGTGGTGACCACGTACAGGTCGTGCGAGGAGAGGAACATCGCCCAGGCGACCGTCAGGGTCCCGGCCAGCATGGCGGTGACGGCCACCCCGGCGACGACGCTCAGCGAGACGACCAGCGAGCGGTGCCGCAGCAGGCGCAGGAGGAGCGCGCCGAGCAGCCCGGCGGCGGCCGCTCCCAGGAAGGCGAAGAGGGCTATGAGGAGGATGTCGGTCATGGCGGTCAGCCCCCCGTCGGCGGGCCGGGGACGACGGCCCGGCCGGTCTCCGTGCGGGCCGGGTCCTCGCCGAGGCCCCGGCGCCCGTCGTCCCGAGCCTCCGCGCCGTCCTCCCCGCCCGTGTCCCCGGCGGTCAGGTCCAGGCGGTACCCCACGCCCCACACGGTCCGGATCAACCGCGGGCGCGCCGGGTCCCGTTCGACCTTGCCGCGCAGTCTGCGGATGTGGACGGTGACCGTCGACAGGTCCCCGAAGTCCCAGCCCCAGACCTCCCGCATCAGCTCCTCCCTCCCGAACGCCCGTCCGGGGTGCCGGAGCAGGAAGGCGAGCAGGTCGAACTCCCTGAGCGTCAGAGCCAGCTGGACCCCGTCGTGCAGGGCCCGCCGGGCCATCGGGTCCAGAGTCAGCCCGCCCCCCGACAGCGGCACGGCCTCCTCCGCCGGCGCGGCGGCACGTGCGCGGCGGAGCACGGAGTCGACCCGCAGCACCAGTTCGCGCGGGCTGAACGGCTTGGTCACGTAGTCGTCGGCGCCCGTCTCCAGACCGAGGATGCGGTCCTCCTCGTCGCCGCGGGCGGTGAGCATGATGACCGGGACCGGCCTGTGCGCTCGCATCCGGCGGCAGACCTCGAACCCGTCCATGACGGGCAGCATCAGGTCCAGGACGACGAGGTCGGGCCGGGCGGCCGCGAAGCGCTCCAGCGCGGCGGGTCCGTCGTCGGCCTGCTCGACGGCGTATCCGGCGCGGTCCAGATAGCCGACGACGACCTCGGCGACGGTCGGATCGTCGTCCACGACGAGGACCCGCCCGCGTGAGTCCTGCCGGACGGGCGCGCGGAGCGGGGCGGGCGGGGTGTTCTCCATGGCGCCCACTGTGGCACTCGCCCCCGGCGCGCCGGAGGCGCGGACGCCTCCATCCGGCCGACGTCCATGTTTCGTAAGAACCGGGTGCCCCAAATGCCGGACTTGTCTCCGTAGGGTGAGGCGGGTGACTGATTCCTTCGCCACTCCCCCGTATGCCACCGCCCCGCCCACCGTCCTCCCGAAGGCCGATATCGTCCTGCCCTGCCTGGACGAGGCGGCCGCACTGCCCCGGGTGCTCGACCGCGTCCCCGAGGGCTGGCGCGCGATCGTCGTCGACAACGGTTCCAGCGACGGTTCGGCCGAGCTGGCCCGTTCCCTCGGTGCGACAGTGGTCACGGAGGAACGGCGCGGGTTCGGCGCCGCCTGCCACGCCGGACTACTCGCCGCCGAGGCGGAGTTCGTCTGCTTCTGCGACTGCGACGGTTCGCTGGACCCCGCTCTGCTGACCGGGTTCGTGCGTCGGATCGCCGAAGGCGAGTGCGACCTGCTGCTGGGCCGGCGCCGCCCGGAGGGCCGGGGCGCCTGGCCGCCGCACGCGCGCGCAGGCAACCTGGCGCTCGCCCGGATGCTGCGCCGCCGCACCGGTCTGCGGCTGCACGACCTCGGGCCGCTGCGGGCGGCCCGCCGCGCCGGCCTGCTGGCCCTGGACCTCACCGACCGGCGCAGCGGCTACCCGCTCCAGATGGTGGTCCGGGCCTCGGACGCAGGTTGGCGGGTCGCCGAGACGGACGTCCCCTACCGGCCGCGCACGGGCAAGTCGAAGGTGACCGGGACCTGGCGCGGTACCTGGCACGCGGTACGCGACATGCGGGGCGTCCTGCGGGAGCCACCGGCCGGGGGGACCCGGCCGACGGCGGCGGCCACCACGGAGGCCGCCCGATGAGCGCGCACGGCCCCTGGGGGCCCACGGAGTTGCTGGTCATCGCGAAGGAGCCGGCGCCAGGCCGGGTCAAGACACGGCTCTGCCCGCCGTTCTCCCCCGAAGAAGCCGCCGAGCTCGCGGCCGCCGCTCTCACCGACACCTTGGAGACGGCCCTCACCCTCCCGGCCCGGCGACGCGTCCTGGTCCTGGACGGGCGGCCGGGCCCCTGGGCACCGCCGGGCTTCGAGGTGGTGCCGCAGAGCGCGGGCGGCCTGGACGAACGGCTCGCGGCGGCCTTCGCCGGGTGCACCGGGCCCGCCCTCCTGGTCGGCATGGACACTCCGCAGATCACCGGCCCGCTCCTGGCCCCCGCGCTCGCCCCCGACGCCTGGGACGGCTGCGGGGCCTGGTTCGGGCCGGCGGAGGACGGCGGTTTCTGGGCCCTGGGCCTCGCCGAACCCGACCCCGCCCTGCTGCGCGGGGTGCCGATGTCCGTACCGCGGACCGGGGCGGTGCAGCGGAGCAGACTCGAACAAGCGGGGCTCACCGTCCGCGACCTCCCGGCCCTGGTCGACGTGGACACCGCGGCCGACGCCCACCGGGTCGCGGCCACCGCGCCCGACGGCCGGTTCGCCGCGGCGCTCGCCCGGCTGGCCGGGGCGGGGGTGCGATGAGCACGACGCTGCCCCCCTCGCCGATCGACGCCGAGGCCCCCGCCGGGGCCCCGGACCCCCACGCCGCGGCCCCCGACCGTGCGGGCCGCCCCGACAGGACCACCGGGCCCGGCTCGGCCCGCACCGCCCCCTGGGGAGCCGACCCGTACGCCCGGGCGCTGCGCGCCGGCCGCGGACCGCTCTTCCTCCGCCGCAACGACGGCTGGCTGCTGCCGCTGGACGTGGAGCGCTGGTGTTCCCGGGCGGACGCCGCCGACCTGTCCGCCCTCCACCGGTGCGAGGGGCCCGTGCTGGACGTCGGCTGCGGGCCGGGGCGGCTGGTCGCCGAGCTGGCCTCGCTGGGGCACCGGGCCCTGGGCATCGACGTCAGCGAGGCCGCCGTGGCCCGTACCCGCCGACTGGGCGCCGCCGCTCTCCTGCGCAGCGTCTTCGACCCGCTGCCCGACGAGGGCCGGTGGGGCACCCTGCTCCTCGTCGACGGCAACATCGGCATCGGCGGCGACCCGGCCGCCCTGCTGGACCGGGCGGCCGGCCTGCTGGCCGCCGACGGGCTCCTGATCGCGGAGACCGCTCCCCTCGACGTCGACGAGCGCGTCCGGGTGCGGCTCGACGACGGCCGGGGCGCCCCGGCCGGGACGCTCGCCCCCGCGTGCGCCCAAGAAGCGGCGGCCGAGCCGTTCCCCTGGGCGCGGATCGGAGCGCCGGCGCTGCTGCGGTACGCCCGCGCGCGCGGTTGGCGTACGGCCGCTCAGTGGAGCGCGGAGGGGCGGACCTTCGTCTCGCTGCGCCGGCCCCGCCGCCCCGTACGGGAGCGAAGGGCACGGATCAGCAGCCACAGCGCGGAGAGCGCGAACAGCGAGGCGGTGAGCAGCAGCCAGTTGCCGAGGTAGACGTCCGGGGAGGTGCCGGAGGCGGCCTCGTACCGCCGTTCGGTCCGCCGGGAGATCAGCGGGAACCAGACCAGCAGGAGCAGCCCGGAGAGGAGCGCCGGCACCCGGACGAAGTTGACCAGGGCCGTCCGGGGGCCGAGCACCGCGCGCAACGCCCGGTCCGCCCCCGCGTACGCGGGCAGCAGCACCAGGTCGTGCAGGACGGCGGACCCGGCGAACCAGAGCAGCACGCCGGCCGTGTCCCCGTCCAGCAGCCGTACGCCCGCGTAGCCGGCCAGGCAGAACGTCACGGCGAGCAGCAGCAGATGGAACGGCCCCGCCCCGTACAGGCGGCGCGGGAAGCAGCGGGGCCCGCGGGGCGTCGGCGGCAGAGCTCGGGTGGACATCACGGCTCTCCGAACGTCAGCGTCTCGACCCATTTGGTGTTCAGCACCCCGGGCGCGGCGGGCACGATGATCCGGGCCGGACAGCCGTGGTCGAGCGACAGCGGCGCGCCGTTGACCTCCAGCGCGAGCAGCGAGCGAGCGTCGCGGACCTGGTTGTCGCGCAGGGCGGCCTTGCGGAAGGAGCCGCTGCGCTGGAGCGATTCCACCAACACGCCGGGCGGCCTGTCCGGGTGCCCGGCGAGCGCCGCCAGGTCCGCCAGCCGCACCCCGCGCCAGAGCTGGTCCGATGTCGACCAGCCCTCGACACAGGCGATGGGGAGCCTCGCGCTGTGCTGCTCCATCGCCAGCAGCTCGGCCAGGGACAGCCGGAACTCCCCGGCCCGCCCGCGCACGGTCAGCCGCCAGCGCTCGCCGGTGTCGGCGGGTCCGATCCGGACGGCGGCGGCGGTCTTGTTGACCGGGAAGGCGTTCGGGCCGGGCCCCGGGTCCGTCCCGCCGCGCGGGGTGAGAAGCGCGATCCGGCGCAGCGGTCCGTCGAAGCTGCGTCCGGCCGAGGTGACGAGCAGGAGCAGGGAGCCGGCTCCCACTACAGCCAGCGCGCCGCGACGGGAGAGCGTGGCGGGCAGCGGGGCGGGGGCGGCGAGGGCGTCCGGTTCGCCGCGCGGGATGCCGCGCCGCAGCACGCGCACGGCCTGCGGCGCCTTGAGGGCGACGTGGGCGACGAAACCGGCGAGGAACACCCAGGCCCCGTAGAAGTGCAGGGCGTAGAAGGACCCGGGAAAGACGTAGTCCAACTGGATGTTGAGCAGCCCGGTGAGGAACGTGAACAGCGCCCCGCCCACGAGCAGCAGCAGCGAGACCCGCTCCAGGGCGTGGGCCGCCGACCGGGCGGGCGGCAGGGCGAAGAGCCGCGGGACCACCGACCAGAGCTTGGCCAGCAGGACGGGCACGAGGACGATGCCGACGGTGACGTGCAGGCCCTGCGTCAGCCGGTAGAGCCAGTGCGGACCGGTCGGCCAGGCGAACAGGTAGAAGCCGAGCCGGCCCTTGCCGGGGGTCTTGTCGTTGACCGGGTGCAGGTCAGGGTTGTAGGCGGCGTACGAGAGCAGGCCGGTGACGGACAGCAGGGTGAGCCCGACGAGCAGGATGACGCCGAGCACGGCGGTGAAGCGCGCCCCGCGCACGGGGCTGCGCCAGAACGCCGGGTCGGCGGGCGTGCGAAGGGCGCGGAGGGAAGGGGGCGGGAGAGCGGGGAGACGGACGCGGATGCGGCGGCGTTCGGACATGGAGCCGACGCTAAGCCGCGGGCGCCGTCACCGGGCTGCTGCGACTCCTGACGAAATCCTGACGTCGTGGCCGGCCGGAGGGAATCTGACGGTTCGATGACGCGCCCCCGTCGTACCGCCCGATTCCGTCCCGGGTTGCATAGCGTGCCAGCGTGAAGACCGAGGACGCCGCACCCACGGACACCGCCGACGGCACCGGGCGCCGCCCGCCCGCGCCGCCGGAGCCCACCGACGCCCCTGCCCGGCGCGAAAGACGACGGGACCTGGCCGCCGCCGCCGCGGGCGTTCTGCTCGTCGCTGCCGCCGTGGCCGTGGGCCACGTCATCCAGAACAGGGACGGGAGCCTGCGCGCCCAGTGGCCTCCGCTGCTGGCCTCCTGGGACCCGCATCTGGGTCCCGGCACCCCGGCCGCCCTGACCATGGCGGTCCTGGTGGTCGCGTACGGTCCTCCGCTCGCCGCCCGGCTGCCCTGGCGCGGTCTGCTGGCGGCGGCCTGGGCCGGGTCCATGGCCTGGGTCTTCTCGATGGCGCTGATCGACGGCTGGCACCGCGGCGTCGCGAAACGGCTCACCACCAAGCACGAGTACCTGCGGGTCATCGACCGCTTCGAGGACATCCCCGCCACGTTGCGCGACTTCACGAACCACATCCTGATCGGCGAGCCCGGCAACTGGCCCGCCCATGTGGCCGGGCACCCGCCGGGCGCGACGCTGACCTTCGTCTGGCTGGACCGCGTGGGGCTCGGCGGCGGCGCCTGGGCGGCTGTCTGGTGCGTCGTTGTCGGCAGCTCCGCGGCGCTGGCCGTCCTGATCGCCGTGCGCGTCCTGGCCGACGAACGGCTCGCCCGGCGGGCGGCCCCCTTCCTCGTCCTCGCCCCTGCGGCCGTCTGGGCCGGCGTCTCCGCCGACGGCTATTTCACGGCCGTCGCCGCCTGGTCGGTGGCGCTGCTGGCGCTGGCCGCCACCCGTCGCGTCCGATTCCCGGCCGCTGCGGCCGCCGGCGGGGGTCTGCTGTTCGGGTGGACCTGCTACCTCAGTTACGGGCTGGGGCTGATGGCCGCCGTGCTGCTCGCCGTGCTGGTGCTCGCCAGAACCGCCCGCCCGGTGCCGCTGTTCCTGCTCGGGGCACTGACGGTCCCGGTCGCCTTCACCCTGGCCGGGTTCAACTGGTGGACGGCGTACCACCTGTTGGTCGAGCGCTACTACCAGGGGGCGGGCGGCGTCCGCCCGTACGGGTACTGGGTCTGGGCCAACCTGGCCTGCGCGACCCTCGCCGCCGGGCTCGCCGCCGTCGCCGGACTGCGCCGCGGCGCGGCGGCCGCTCCCGGGGCCCTGCGGTCGCTGCGGCGCGACCCCGCGGCCGCCGTCCCGAGCGGGCGGCTGGCGCTGCTGGTGCTGGCGGCCCTGACGGCGCTTCTCGCCGCCGACCTGTCCGGCATGAGCAAGGCGGAGACCGAGCGCATCTGGCAGCCGTTCCTCCTGTGGCTGGTGCCCGCCGCGGCGCTGCTCCCCGGACGGGGCGTTCGGTGCTGGCTGGTCGCGTCCGCCGTCCCGGCGGTGCTGATCAACCACTTCCTGTGGACGGGGTGGTGAGCGGGGTTCGCGCGTGGTCCCCTCCGCCGGCGTGTCACGCGTCCGCCGGCCGCTCGGCGGAGGGGCCGGGGGCGGGCGGGCCGTCGGGCCCGGCGTATCGGGCGCGCAGTTCGCGGAAGACTCCGAACGCGGCGGCGGTGACCGGGACCGCGAGGAGCACTCCGACGACGCCGGCCACGGACGCGCCCGCGGTGAGCGCCACCAGGACCACCGCCGGGTGCATCCGCACCGTCCGGCTCTGGACCACCGGCTGGAAGATGTTGCCTTCCAGCATCTGGACCGCGAGCACCACTCCCAGCGCCCACAGCGCGATGACGAGTCCCCGGTCGGCGAGGGCGACCAGTACGGCGGCGGTCCCGGAGGCGAAGGCGCCGAGGTAGGGGACGTACGCGCCGATGAAGACGATCGCACCCAGTCCGAGCGCCCCCGGCACACGGAGGATCAGCAGGCCCGCGGTGATGCACACCGCGTCGACGAGCGCCACCACGGTGGTCCCCCGCATGAACCCCTCGACGCCCTCGAAGGCCCGCCGGGCCATCGCCTCGACGAGGTCGGCGCTCCCGTGCGGGACGAGCGAGCGCAGGGTCGCGGCCGCCCGGTCGGAGTCGCGGAGGAAGAAGAACACCAGCAGCAGGGCGAGCACCGCCATGCCGAGAGCCTGGGCGGCCATGCCGACCCCGGTGACGACCCCGGAGGCGACGGTCCCGCCGAACCGGTCCAGGGTGTTCAGCGCGTCGTCGGCGAGGTCCTCCAGTGAGGTCTCGGCCAGCCCGAATCGGTCGGCCAGGCTCCGTACGGCCCTTCGGAGCGAGGCGACGATCTGGTCCCACGTGTCGACCAGCGTGACCGTGACGACGTACACGGCGCCGCCGACGGCGCCGAGCACCGCTGCACAGGTGGCCCCCGCCGCGACGGACCGGTTGACCTTCGCCCTGACGAGCCACCGGTGCAGCGGGAGCAGGAGAGCGGTGCCGAGCAGGGCCAGCAGGACGGGGACGACGGCCGGCCGGAGCGCCACGCACAGCCGAATCCCGATATAGGCGACCCCGCAGACCAGCAGGATGACGGCACACCAGGCGGCCAGCCGCCGGACGGGTTCGGGGAGTGTTCGCACGCGGTCAGCCTAGGCATCGGGGGTGTGCATCGACGGGAACGGCTTGCTCCGGCGGAAAGGTGTCGACCCCCGGTGCGCCCGGCCCCGAGGAGCGGAACGGCGTGCCGGCCCGGCCCGATCCGCGGACGGGTCACTCCGGGGAGGGGAACGGCGGGGACGCCCGGGTTCGGGCGGCGGAGCGCGGGCGGCGGCTGCCCCCGGCGTTTTTGGGTGAGCAGCCGTCGGTGAGCCGGGCGGCGCGCCCGCCCCGCGCCGGGGCGAAGCCGCCGACTCCGCCCCGGCGAGGCAGCGCTCAGGGCGTCAGGCGGGGGTACATGTAGCCGGGCACCCAGAACGGGGTGTAGCCGTAATGGGTGTAGAGGCGGCCGTAGTAGTCCTCGTAGTCCTCCGGCTCGGCGAGGTCGGGATCGTAGGCGGGCGACTCGGTCACCTCGTCCCGTGTGCGATCGATGCGCACCTCGTCCTCGCCCACCTCCGCGACGGCGTCGACCGGCACATAGCTCTTTTTTTCCCCGAGACCCAGGAAGCCGCCGTGCTCCAGGACCAGGAAGCGGACCTTCTGACCCTCCTCGTCGATGACGAGATCACCGATCTTGCCGAGTTCGTTGCCCGACCGGTCGATCACCTTCCGGCCGCGAATGTCCTCCTCGGGGGAGGCGATCACGTGAGGCGAGTCGGACAGCCTGGTCATGACGGGGATGCCACCGGATTCCATGAGTCCTCCTTGCGATGTCGTGCATCGCGGCCGGAACGCCGGCCGCGCTTTCTGTCTGCCTGGGTTCCCGACTTCCGCTGGGGTATGCGTGGCCCGGCCGTCGCGCGGAGGGCGCGAGGAGGCCGCCTCCAGAACGCGGGAGGCCCCTCCTCGCCGTGTGAGGCCGCCGCCCGCTGCCCGGGGGCCCGGTAGTCGGCCCCCCGGAATCGTCCCGGAGCCCCACGGCACGCGTACGGCATACGGCTCAACCTTTCGGGGCCCCGGTCCCGTACGGGCATACATGGGCCGAACGCTCACAGACGCCACAGACTCGGTAGGCACGACGACGATGAGGACTCGCCCATGAACAGCCGCCCCTGCCTCGGCCGCCGCCTGCGCCGGGCCGCTTACGCACTGACCTGCTGCGGCCTCCTGGCCACGATGCTGGCGGGTTGCGACTCGACCTCGGGTGAGTACAACCCGCCCGGCGCGAACGTCCGCATCGGTTCCATGCTGATCCGCTACGCCCACATCTCCGAACCGCCGAACGGCCCGTGGGAGGCCGGGGACGACGCTCCCCTGTACGTATGGCTGTACAACGAGGGGGCGACGGCGGACCGGCTGCTCGGCGGCGAGACGACGATCGCCCGTTCCGTGGACGTCGTCACCGGGGAGGGCGCGCCTCGGGGACCGGTGGCCGTGCCGCCCGGGAAGCTGGTGGCCCTGGAGGAGGGCCGCCCGCACCTGCTGCTGCGGGGGCTGAAGGAGCGGATGCGGGGCGGTGACTACGCATGGGTGACGCTGCGCTTCGAGCGAGCGGGGGACGTGGCGCTGCAGATGCACGCGCAGGCGCCCACGTACGTGGACGAGGACGCCACCGACCATCCTGGGCTCACCCCTCCCTCGCCTGGGGAGTGAGCGGCAGAACGCGCGGCCGGCCGTCTCGCCGCGGCCCGGGGAGGCCGCCTGCCGGCCCGGCCCGTGACGCACGGCCGGGCCGACCGCATGGAACGGGGCGGCAGGGGAACCCGGGGAGCCCACGCCCCCCGTCTCGGGAAGGAGACCGCCATGTCCCGTGGTGACGCCCCGCCCCCGCACTCCCGCGTCAGCCCACCGCCCCGGACCTTCGCGCGCGGCCTGCGCAACGAACCGGTCACCGCCCTCATGCTGATCGCCTCGCTCTGGCTGTTCGTCGGAGCCTGGGTCCTCGGCTACCCGTTCAACGAACCGGCCGGCGACGCCCACCTCACGGAGATCATCATCGGCATCGTCGTGTTCTGCGTGGCCGTGGCCCGGCTGGTGAAGCCACGGGGGCGGGCCAGCGATCTGGTCGTCCTCGCGGGCGGAGCATGGCTGATCGTCGCGCCCTTCGCGGTGAGCTACGGCGACACCGCCGCGGCTGACGCCGCCCGCGTCAACGACATCGCCGTGGGCGGCGTGCTGGTCGTCCTGTCGGCCGTCTCCCTGATCCTCGCCCGGACCGTCTCCTCCCGGAGCCGGCGACCGGCCGCCCACTCCGGCGGCCGACGCGGCCGATGAGACATGCCGCCAGGGACGAAGCCGGCCCGAGCCCCGCAACAGCATCGATGTCAGTGCCTGGTGCCATCATCCGATCATGAGTGGCGAGCCTTTCAACTGGTACGAGTTCCTCGGACGGTGGCAGGAGGAGTGGGTCCCGGGCGAGGACGACGAGGGGGACGAGGACGGCGGGCGAAGTTTCGTCGGTCCGGGCCGGCCGGGGGCCGACGAGGAGGCGATCGTCGCGGCAGAGGAGCGGCTGGGACGGCGGCTGCCGCCCTCCTACCGGACGTTCCTGTCGGTGAGCGACGGATGGCACGTGGAACAGGCCGCCGGGATCTACCAGCTCGGCGGCGCCGCGGACATCGACTGGTTCCAGGACCCCTTCGGCATGTCCCCGATGTACGAGGACAATCTGGGCGACGACCCCCGCGAGGAGGACGTCCTGCTGGCCGGAATGTGGCGACGGGCCCTCCAGCTGGAGACGGACTCCGACATGTCGAACGCCCTGCTCGACCCGGGCGACAAGGACGAGGACGGCGAGTGGGCGCTCTACGTCTTCCAGGGCTGGGGCGGGGAGACACCCACTCGTCACGCGTCGTTCCGCGCGTACATGGAGGCCATGTACCGCGGTTTCCACGGAGACCGGGCGCGACAGCCCGGCTTCGTCAACGCGACCACCCGCGCCCAGGACGCCCATGTGGAAGAGGCGCGTCTGCTGGCCCTGCGCGGACGGTACGAGGAGGCGCTGCCCCTGCTGGAGGAGGCGGTGTCCTTCGGGCGGCCGCACAGTGGCTTCCTGCTGCACCAGCTCCGGCAGCTGCTGACGCCGCACGGGTACCGGGACCACGGTTTCCTGATGCCCGACCCGCTCTATCTGCCGGAGCTCCTCCCCGTCCAGGCCATGGAGCCGGGCCACGGCGGGCGGTCGCCGGACGAGGACGGCCGTTGGCTCGGGATGATGGCTGCCCGAGGGGTCGCGCGGGGGACGGCAGAGGCCGTCCTGGGCGCGGTGCGGGACGGCGCCCACCGTTACGCTCCTGAGGGACCTTGGGGCGCCGCCGTCGCCCGCGCCCGGGAGTCGGCCCGGTGGGGGGCGACCGACGCCGCGTGGCGGGAGCTGCGCGACGCGCTCGCGCTGTGGGAGGCCCCCGGTCCCCTGCTGATCGCCCCGATCGGCCTGCTCGCCGACCCGGTCCTCGGCCCTGTGATCACCCCGGAGCGCGGGCGGGAGATCCTCGCGACCCCCCGGGCCGGGGAGACGGGGGCCGCCCCCGGACCCGCGCCCGATCTCGACCCGCCCGGCCTCGTCTGGCTGACGGAGCCCGAGGCGTACCGGGAGCCGTCCGACGGGTACCGGTGCGTGTGGGTCGAGGGGGCCGACCCGGCCGACCTGCCCGGTCTGCTGGGCGAGGAAGGCGCCGGGCTGAGCGCGCCCACGGACCAGTGGACGGCGCGTCGGCGGGCACGCGCCTCGCAGGGGCGGGAGGACGGGGAGCTTTGGATCGACCGGGCCGTCGTCTCCGTCGGGCGCACCGCCGAGGGGTGGGCCTTCGCCTTCGAAGGGCGCTCACCCCGCCTGGGCCCGTTGTCCGTGTCCCCCGCCGCGGCCGCCTCCTCGTCGGGGCGCGCGGTGGTGGTGCGGCGGGACCTGGACAGCCCGTTCCCTGACGAACATCCCGCCGCTTTCCACCTGTCGGTGGCCGAACACGGCGAGGAGCTTTACGCGTTCACCGTGCGGGGTACGGAGGTCCAGCGCTCGGGCGCGATACCCGAGGCCCTGGACCCCGCGCGGCTGTTCAGCCCGGACGGCACGGAGCTCGGGAGCGAACTGCGTGTGCTGCGCGCCCTGCACACCGAATACGGCCTGTCGCTCCCCCGCTTCGCGTTGACCCGGGGCCGCCTTCCGTCCTTCACCACCCGGTCCTGGTCGCGTCATCCGCGCCCGAACGAGGGTTTCGCCCATTTCGGCTCCCTGGGCCTTTACTCGTGAGAACGAGGGGCGCGGGCGCGTCCGGGACCATGGCCTGAGCGACTCCCGGCCGCGCCCGCGGTCCCGCGCCCGCACCGCGCGGGTCCGGCGGGGCAGACATCTCCGCGGGGCCCGTCCCCGCCGTCCGGGACCGCCGCGCCCTGCGCCGGCCGGCCCCGCAGCACCGCTCACGGGCGCAGACCGCTGTGCGCCGACCGCCCGATCGTGTACGCCGCCCCACGCCCGGCGCGCCCTCTCCGCGTTTCGCCGCGCCCGGCGCGCCCCGAGCCGCGCTTGGCGCGCCGTGACCCCGCGCAGCACACTGGGCGGCATGGCGACGGGCAGGCGCAGTGCGGGACTTCTTCTCTTCCGGGTGACCGAGGCCGGGGGCGAGCGGGACGTCGAGGTGTTGATCGGCCATATGGGCGGGCCGTTCTGGACGGGGCGGGAGGCCGCCGCCTGGTCCGTGCCGAAGGGCGAGTACGGGCCCGGGGAGGACGCGGCGGCGGCAGCCCGGCGGGAGTTCGAGGAGGAGCTCGGGGTCGCCGTCCCGCCGGGCAAGTGGGTGGCGCTGGGCGAGTCCCGCCAGCGCAGCGGCAAGACGGTGGCGGTGTGGGCGGTGGAGGCGGAGCTGGACGTGGCGTCCGTGGTGCCGGGGACCTTCACGATGGAGTGGCCGCGCGGCTCCGGCGTGCAGCGGGAGTTCCCGGAGATGGACCGGTTCGCCTGGTGCACGCCGGAGCAGGCGGCCGAGCGGCTGATCGTCGGCCAGCGGGTGTTCGTCGACCGGCTGCGCGCCCGCGTGCGCGGGGCGGGCCGGTCCCCCGACGCGTAAGCCGTGCCCAGGCGTCAGGATTCCGCCCGCTGCCCGGCGAGGCCGCCCGGCCCCGGCAGGAGGCTCCCTGCCCGGACCGCCCCTGCCGGGCGGCCGTCGCGCAGTTCCAGGACCTCTCCGGTGAACCGGGCGTGGAAGCTGCGGTCGTGCGAGACGACGACGACCGTGCCCCGGTAGTGGTCGAGGGCCCGTTCCAGTTCCTCCACCAGGCTCAGCGCGATGTGGTTGGTCGGCTCGTCCAGCACCAGCGCATCGGCCGGCCGGGTGACCAGGCGGGCCAGGGCCAGGCGACGCTGCTGGCCGACGGAGACCTCCGCCACCGGCACGGCCAGGTCCGCCGGGTGGGACAGCCCCAGGGCCAGGAGGTCGTCGGCGTGTTCGCCGGGGTGGCCGGCGGCGAAGGCGGCGAGCAGGGTGCGCCGGGTCGGCCGGGCGGGCAGCTCCTGAGGGAGGTAGCCGATCCGGGCCTGCCGGTGGACCGTGCCCGTGCCGGGGGCCAGGTCCCCGGCGAGGACGCGCGGGAGGGTGTCCTTCCCCGCTCCGTTGTCGCCGGTGACCAGCAGCCGGGTCCCGGGCCCCACCCGGAGGGAGGGCAGGCGCAGACGGTCACGGAGCCCAGGGCGACCAACGGCGCGCCTTTCTCCCTCTCATCGCTCTCCGCGGCGACGAGGGGGCCGCCGGTGAAGGCGAGCGGTTCCGGCGGGGCGGGCACGGGCGACCGGCGGAGCGCTTCCAGGCGGGCACGGGCCGCTCTGACCCGGCCGGACAGTTTCGCGTCGTGCGAGCGGCGGTGCTTGCCGAAACCCTCGTGCGGGTCGCTGCCGGCAGCGGCGAGGCGTTGTCCGGCCGCCTGGGCCGACTCCTCGGCACGGGCCAGGTCCGTCAGGTACTCCTGGTGCTCCTGGCCCCGCCGCCGGCGGGCGGCGGCTTACGGTAGCCGCCCCAGCCGTCCCCGTACCGGGTGATCGTGCGCAGATCGCGGTCGACCTCCAGGACCACTGGGGTGACGCGCTCCGGGAAAGCCCGGTCGTGGGTGACCGTGACGACGGTCCCCCGGTGGGCGCGCAGCCGGTCCTCCAGCCAGTCGGCGGCCCGTGCGTCGAGGTGGTTGGTCGGCTCGTCGAGCAGCGGCAGTTCGGGGGCGGAGGCCAGTACGCAGGCCAGCGCCAGGCGGGACTGCTCGCCGCCGGACAGAGTGGCGAGCGTTCGTTCGCGGGTGAGGTGGGCGAGTCCGAGCCCGTGCAAAGCCGCTTCGGTGCGGGCGTCCGCACGGTAGCCGTCGCAGTCCTCGTAGGCGGTGAGGAGATCCCCGTACGCCGCGAGTTCGGCGGCCGTGGGCTCGGGCCCCCGGGCGCCCCCGCCACGCCGCGGGCCGTCCTCCGGAGGCCTACGGCGTGGCGGCACGGGCGGGCGGGGCTCAGCCGTTGGGGAGGATGACGGCCCGGCCGTTGATCCGGCCGTCGTGGAGGCGTTCGTAGGCGAGCGGCGCCTCGTCGATGGAGTAGGTCTCCACATGGACGTCCACCGCTCCGGCCTGCGCCAGGTCGAGCACCTCTGCGAGCTCCTTGCGCGAGCCCCAGTAGGGCGCGGACACCGCGGTGCCGTACGGAAGCGTCCCGAAGCCGACCGGGAGCGCGCCGCCGCCGATGCCGACGATCGTGACGTCTCCGTCCACGCGGGCGACGGCTCCGGCGGTCTCCACGGTGGGCGGCGCTCCGACGAAGTCGAGGACCACGTGGGCGCCGAGCCCGCCGGTCAGCTCCATGACGCGGGCGGCCGCCTTCTCGTCGGAGAGCACGGTTTCGTGCGCGCCGACGGACCGGGCGAGGTCGAGCTTGTCCTCTGTGACGTCCAGGGCGATCACCCGGGCGGCCGTCATGGCGCGCAGGAGCTGGATCGCGACGTGCCCGAGGCCGCCGGCGCCGATGACGACGGCGGTCGCGCCGGGCACCAGCTTCGTGAGGGACCGCATGATCGCGTGGTAGGGGGTCAGCCCCGCGTCGGTGAGCGGCACCGTCTTCACCGGGTCGAGGCCGCCGATCGGCACGAGGTGGCGGGGGTCGTCGACGATCATGTACTCGGCCATCGCGCCGGGCGCGCCGAGACCGGGCGGCATGATGCCGAGCCGCTGGGCGCGCAGGCAGTAGTTCTCCTTGCCCTCGGCGCAGTTCACACAGGTGCCGCAGCCCCACGGCCCGTACACCGCGACGGAGTCGCCGATGTCGAAGCCGTCGGCTCCGTCGCCGAGAGCGGCGACCGTGCCGACTCCCTCGTGGCCCAGGGTGAGGGGCAGCGGGAAGGGGATCTGGTCGGCGGACCAGCTCATCACGGCGATGTCGGAGTGGCAGACGCCGGCGGCGGTGACCTTCAGCAGGACCTGGCCGGGGCCGGGCTCGGGGTCGGGGACGGTGACCACCTCGGGGGCGGCGCCGACGGAACGGTACTGAACGGCTTTCATGGGGTCTCCTTCTTCTCTTCTTCGCTCTCTTTGTCGCCCCCGGGCTCCCGCTCCGCCACTCGGGCCGGTCAGGGGGCGGAGTAGCCGCCGTCCACCAGGTGGTACCGCCGTCCACGAGGTGGTAGCTGCCGTGGATGAAGGAGTCCCTGTCGGAGAGCAGGAAGGCCGTGAGTTCGGCGACCTCCTCAGCGGTCCCGAGGCGTCCGGCCGGGTGCAGCGAGATCAGGTGGTCACGGACCTGGGGGCCGGTGTCGCGGAGCAGGGGGGCGTCGATGAAGCCGGGGCCGACCGCGTTGACGCGGGCCGAAGGCCCCTGCCGACCGGGTCGCGGAGGCGGGTCGACGGCGAAACCCGGCCGAAGGCGCACGCCCTCCCGTGCGCGGGCCGGCCGCGCCCGGCCGCGACGACCCGGCTGACCGGGGGCCGGTCAGCCCGGCGCGCGCCCGCGCCGACGAGCGGCGAATTCGACTCATCCGTAGACCAATACGCGCCGCTGCGGTCCCAACGGCCCCCCGGTTGTGGCACCCTGGTGGCGACCGCCCCACCGGGCTCCCCCGTACCGGTGGGGCGGTTCCCGTGCGCCCCGCGCCCCCTGTCGGCCGCCCCGAGTCCGTGCCCCTCACATGACGTGACCTCAGCGCCGAACAGAGCCCCCGACCGGCCGACGCGCGCCGCGTGACGAGATCAACTGACTTCCCTACGTATGAGCTCCCCGGACCAGGGAAGGCGAGTAAACCTCATGGCCTACGACCCGGGGAGCGTGTCGATATGACAAAGCACAGTGCGCAGATCGCCGGTACGGAGCGAATGGAGGCCGCGGAGGAACTTCCGTGGATCGAGGATGCCGGGAAGGTCGCTCCGATGGACGCGCGCCGGCTCTCGCGCCTCTTCTTCGACCGGCTCCAGACCCTGGAAGAGGGCACACACGAATACCAGTACGCACGCAACACCCTGATCGAGATGAACCTCTCGCTCGTCCGCTTCGCCGCCAACCGCTTCCGCAACCGGGGCAGTGGCGACATGGAGGACATCATCCAGGTCGGCACGATCGGGCTGATCAAGGCGATCGACCGGTTCGACCTGTCCCGCGAGGTCGAGTTCACCTCGTTCGCCGTCCCGTACATCGTCGGAGAGATCAAGCGATTCTTCCGCGACACCAGCTGGGCGGTCCACGTGCCGCGGCGCCTCCAGGAGCTGCGCGTCGATCTCGCCAAGGCGAAGGAGGCCCTCTCGGGCGACCTCGACAGAGACCCCACGGTGCAGGAACTGGCGGAGTACCTGGGGATCGAGGAGTCCGAGGTGACCGAGGGGATCGTCGCCTCCAACGGCTACACGGCCGGCTCTTTGGACATGCCCACCGACACCGCGGAGTCGGGTACCCAGCAGGCGACGGGGCGGACCTTCGCCGACGTGCTGGGCGGACCGGACCCGGCCATGGAAGCCGTGGAGAACCTCCACGCCCTCGCACCGCTGCTCGGTGACCTGGACGAGCGGGAACGCCGGATCATCGACATGCGCTTCGGCCAGGAGCTGACCCAGGCGCAGATCGGCGCCGAACTGGGGATATCGCAGATGCACGTGTCCCGGCTGCTGAACCGCATGCTGGGCAAGCTGCGCAGCGGGATGCTCACTCAGGACTGACCCGCGCCGACCGTGCGCGGCCGAGGCGGCAGGAGCCGCGTGGGCCTCCGCAACAGCGCTTTTCAGAAGCGGGCAGACGACGCACTGGAGCCCGTGGCGGTGGACGCCGACGGGGAATGAGTGTCGTTGAGGGGCTGACTGATCCATCAGTCAGCCCCTCAACGCCTTTGCTTCGAACGGCTCTCCTTGGCTGACGTTGAGGTTTTCTCAACGCCCGGCTACGGTGGCTGACCATGCAGCAGGACGAGGTGGCCGAACGGGTCCGACAGGTGATCGACGCGACGGGAGTGAGCGCGAGGGAATTCGCGCGCCGGATCGTCATCGATCCGTCGAAGCTGTCCCGGTCCCTGAACGGCACCCGCCGCTTCACCGCCGCGGAGCTGGCCCGGATCGCGGACATCGGCGGGGTGGACGTCGGCCTGCTCCTCTCCCCGGCGGACCCGCCGGACGGGGCCGGCTTCGGCCGTGCTCCCGCCGACGGCCGGGTCGGCCTGCGCCGGCCGGACGGTGAACCGGCGCCGGCGATCCGGCCGACGCGCCGCCCGGCGTCCTCGCCGCCGCCGGGACCGCCCGAGGGCGGCAGACCGCTGCAGATCGTGCGCGAGACCGTCCGGCTCATCGCGGAGCGCGGGTTCCACGCCGTGCGCGTCGCGGACATCGCCGCGGCCTGCCGGACCAGCACGGCGGCGATCCACTACCACTTCCCCGGCCGCGACGAGCTGCTGGAAGCGGCCGTGCGCTGGTGCATGGACGAGGACACCCGCCGCCGCGCCGAGGCCACGGACCCGATCCGGCGCGCCGGGGACGAGCTGCGCCGACTGATCGAGCTCCAGACTCCCCGTACCGAACAGCAGCGGCGGCAATGGTGCGTCTGGCTCGATCTGTGGGCCGAGGCCGCCCGCTCCACCACCGTCGGGCGGCTCCACGTGGAGTACTACCGTCAGTGGCGGGGGACAGTGGCCGACGTGATCCGCCGCGGCGTCGAACAGGGCGTGTTCCGCCCGGTCGACGCGGACGCCGCGGCCCTCACCCTCACCGCGCTGATCGACGGGCTGGCCTCCCAGGTCCTGGCCACCGAGCCCGGCCGGCCGGGCACCGGCGCCCAGGCCATGCACGACGCACTGCTCGCCCATGTGGACGCCTGCCTGACCGTGCGTCCCCCCGCCCCCTGACCCCGCGCCCCCACATTCGGTCCGGCGACGGCAGGGGCCCTACGGCCGCACGCGTCGGGCGGCCTTCCCACGCCGCCCGCACCCCGGACAGACGCCCCGCACATCCCGCACCCGCACGGCCGGACGCTCGCCCCTCCGGCCGCACGTCCGCGCCTCCGCATTACCGAAGAAGACGAACCCCGATCCCCCCACCTGAGGAGAGACACCCGCATGCCCGTGAACCAGGACGTCATCATCACGTGTGCCCTCACCGGAGCCGGTGACACCGTCGGCCGCAGCCCCCACGTGCCGGTGACGCCGGAGCAGATCGCCGCCTCCGCAGTCGAGGCCGCCGGGGCCGGGGCGGCCGTGGTGCACGTCCACGTCCGCGAGCCGGAGACCGGCGCGCCCTCCCGCGATCCCCGCCTCTACCGGGAGGTCGTCGAGCGCGTCCGGGAGACCGGCACGGACGTCATCATCAACCTGACCGCCGGAATGGGCGGCGACCTCGTGATCGACCCGGAGGCCCCGCTCCGGACGATGCCGGGAACCGACCTGGTCAGCGGGGTGGAGCGGCTGCCGCACGTGGAGGAGCTGCTCCCCGACATCTGCACTCTGGACTGCGGTTCGCTGAACTTCGGGGACGGCAGCAACCTCTACGTGTCGACCCCCGACATGCTGCGCACCGGCGCGAAGCGCATCCAGGAGCTGGGGGTCCGGCCCGAGCTGGAGATCTTCGACACGGGGCAGCTGTGGTTCGCCAAGCAGCTGCTCTCCGAAGGGCTGCTCGACGACCCCACGGTCTTCCAGCTCTGCATGGGCATTCCGTGGGGCGCGCCCGCCGACCCGGGCATCCTCCAGTCGATGGTCAACCTGCTCCCCGCGGAAGCCCAGTGGGCGAGCTTCGCGCTCGGCCGGATGCAGATGCCGTGGGCCGCCCAGTCGATCCTCCTCGGCGGACACGTCCGGGTCGGTCTGGAGGACAACCTCTACCTGGACAAGGGCGTCAAGGCCACCAATGCCCAGCTGGTGGAGCGCGCCGTGCGGATCACCGAGTCCCTCGGCTCCCGGGTGGCCACGCCCGACGAGGCGCGCGCGAAGCTCGGCCTGCGCCCGCGCGGCTGACCGTCGCCCACCTCATCGCCCCCTCCCCCATGTGCTCCTGGAGAGTGTCGCCCGTGTCCGTCGTCCCCACCCCTGCGGCCGCCGTGTCCGCCCCCGCCCCCTGCTCGCCCCAGGACGTACGCCGTGTCGCGTGCATCGGGGCCGGGGTGATCGGCGGCGGCTGGGCCGCCCACTTCCTCGCCCGCGGCTATGACGTCACGGCCTGGGACCCGGCTCCCGACGCTGCCGCCCGGCTGCGCCGCCTGATCGCCGCCGCCTGGCCCGCCCTGGAGCAGCTCGGCCTGGCCAAGGGTGCCTCGCGGGACCGGCTGACCGTCGCCGCGGCCCTCGAAGAGGCCGTCGCCGACGCGCAGTTCGTCCAGGAGAGCGCCCCCGAGAAGCTGGATCTCAAGCGCGATCTGCTGGCCCGGCTGGACGCCGCAACGCCCGCCGGCACCGTGATCGCCTCTTCGACCTCCGGCTACCCGATGACGGACATGCAGACCCAGGCCGCCGACCCCGGGCGGCTCGTCGTCGGGCACCCCTTCAACCCGCCCTACCTCATCCCACTGGTCGAAGTCGTCGGGGGCGAACTGACCGCGCCCGCCGCGGTCGACTGGGCCTCGCGCTTCTACGACGCCGCGGGCAAGTCCGTCATCACCATGGATCGCGAGGTCCCCGGCTTCATAGCCAACCGGCTCCAGGAAGCGCTGTGGCGCGAGGCGCTGCACATGGTCGCCAACGGCGAGGCGACGGTAGCGGAGATCGACGCGTCGATCACCGAGGGGCCCGGGCTGCGCTGGGCGGTGATGGGCCCGATGCTGACGTTCGCGCTCGCGGGCGGCGAGGGCGGCATGGCCCATATGCTCGACCATTTCGGCCCGTCCCTGAAGTCGCCCTGGACCCGGTTGGACGCCCCCGAACTGGACCGCGCCCTGTACGACGCCGTGGTGGCGGGCTGCGAGGACGCGGCGGGCGGCCGGAGCATCGCCGACCTGGTCGCCGAGCGGGACCGGGGCGTCATCGACGTCCTGCGCGCGACCGGACGCCTCCCCGGGTCCGCCGAGGGGGCGGCCCGATGACCGAGCAGCAGACATCCGACCAGGCGCACCGGGAGCAGGAGGACGTCGTGCGGGACGGCGACGCGACGGCCGGCCACTCCGAGGGGGCCGGGCAGGACACCGGCCTCCCGTTGACGCGCCGCACCGTGCGGCCCGAGTGGATCGACTACAACGGCCATATGAGCGAGGCGTTCTACGTCCTGGTCTTCGGGTACGCCACCGACGCGATGATGATCGAGACGGGACTGCACGCCGGGTACCGGGAGAGCACCGGCTGCTCGCTCTACACCGTCGAATCACACGTCCGTTATCTCCGTGACGTGGTGGAGGGGGCCCATCTCGCCGTCCGCACCCGGATGTTGGGCACGGACGCGAAGAAGGCGCGCTTCTGTCACGAGATGTACGTCGTCGGCGCACCGGACGCCGTGCCGGAGCCGACCGCGGCTCCGGTCGCCACGAGCGAACTGCTGGCGCTCCACGTGGACCAGCGCGCGGGCCGCACCGCGCCGTTCCCGGACGGTGTCCGGGAACGGCTGGCCCAGCTCGGCGAACCGGCGCCCCCGTGGGCGGGCCGCTCGATCGCCGAGGTGCCCGCGCCCCGCTGACCCGGGGCGGCGGGACGCCTCGGCCGCGGGTGGGACGGGGCCCGTATGCGTCAGGCGTCTCAGCACCCCGCGCGGGCGCCTGCCCGGACGGCGGTGTGGACGGCGCGCGCGATGCGGGAGCCCCAGCGGGACCGGGGGCCGGCGAAGGCCTCACCGCCGTCGGGGCCCGGTTCCCCCGCCGCGACGCACACCGCGTCCGTGGGGGTGCCGGAGCAGTCGAGACCGGCGTCCAGGAGCGCCTGGACCTTGGCCTCCGTGACGGTGGCGACGGCGTTGACGAGGGCCGCGTCGGAGAGGGCGGCGGGGACCGTGACGACGATGTTGACCGTGCCCGGCCCGTGCGGTGCGCCGGGGCCGGTGTCCGGGGCGGCCGCCCAGCCCCGCACGCCGAGCCCACTCGTGACGGTCGCGGTGACGCCCCCGTCGTGGCCGGTCGTGTACCCCCGGACGTCCGCGGCGGTCATCAGACCCGCGCCGGGGCCGGTGAGCCGCTCCGCGGCGGCGATCTCGGCGAGGTGGCGGTCCGGATCGAGGCGGGGGTAGCCGCCGGGGACCTGGGCGTTGAGGAGCCAGGCACGAGGGCCGATGCCGCCGCCCAGGACCGCGCTGCTGCAGACCCGGACGCCGGGGCCCAGCCGCCACACGAGGTGGTGGAGGCGGTGCCCGTCCTCGTACCGGTCGCGGAGTTCGCCGCGTTGCGCGGGCAGGTGGAGGCGTGCGGAACGGATGGCTCACCCCAGGTGGCTCGGCGGTGGGCTTCCCTGGGGTCGCCGTGTCCGGCCGATCATATGCGGGGCCGCCGGTCTCACTCGATCGGCCTAACGGACGTCGGGGAGCCGGGGAGCCCTCGTACTCGCTACGGGCCCGCGCACCAGGCCTTTCGGAGCCCCTGCCGGGCGTCGGACCCACGCGACCCGGGCGGGCGGGCGGTTGCAGCGTCCATGGGGGTGAGGCGCGATGGAAGCCGGACGCGCCACACCTGGTGGAGCCACCCACAGGGCGTGTCCGGGCGAGGAGGAATCGGTTATGGGAGCCGCTGACGGTTTCACGGATTCCGGAGAGCTCGACGGTCTGACCGTGTACGACAACGAGGGCGAGAAGGTCGGCAGCGTGGGCCGGGTGTACGTCGACGACGACACCGGCAACCCCGACTGGGTCACGGTGAAGACCGGGCTGTTCGGCATGAAGGAGAGCTTCGTACCACTCGCCGGGGCCCGTCGGGTGGGCTCCGACCTGCATGTCGCGCATCCGAAGGAGAGCGTCAAGGACGCGCCTCGGGTTGACGCGGACGCGCATCTCTCCGTCGCTGAGGAGGAGGAGCTCTACCGGCACTACGGTCTGACCCGCAAGTCCGGCGCCGCCGGGAGGACCCGGCCGACCGGCACGGATGCTCCGACCGCCGCCGGGACCGGAACGATGGGCGCGGCGGGCGCCGCTGGTACGGGGCGCGCCACCGGAGCGCCCCCGGACGCCAAGGCGACCGGGAAGGCGACGACGGCGGGCACGACAGGAGCGGGCATGGCGGGAGCGGGCGGCGGTACGGGCAGGAATCGCGACGCGGGCGCCTCACGCCCGCTGGCGGGCGCGGGAGCGGGCGCGTCCCGGTCGGCCGACATCAGCGGCAAGGAGGAGATGGTCCGCTCCGAGGAGCAGCTGCACGTCGGGACGGAGGAGTACGAGAGCGGCAGGGCGAAGCTGCACAAGTACGTGGTGACCGAGGAGGTGTCCCGGACCGTGCCCGTCTCCCACGAGGAGGTGCGGGTGGTCCGCGAACCGCTGCAACCGGGCGAGAAGACCGCCGGAACGGCGAACATCGGCGAGCAGGACGTCGAGGTCACCCTGCACGCGGAACGCGCCACGGTGCGCAAGGAGGCGGTGCCGGTGGAGCGGGTCCGGCTGGAGACCAACCGGGTCACCGAGCAGAAGGAGGTGTCCGCCGAGGTCCGCAAGGAGAAGATCGACTACGCGGACGGCACGGACATGGGCACCGGAAAGGACGCCGGTGGCGAGTTCGGCAAGGGGCGGCGCCGCTGACCCCCGGCGCATCGGTGGCCGTGAGGCCGCTCCCATGTCCACGGCCGCAGGGCGGACCCGTTTTCCCCGGGTCCGCCCGGCGGCCGGCCGGTGTGACGCGGGATCGTCCCGCCGCGCCGGCCCGACCGTTCCGCCCGGGGTTACGGAGCCTGTAGGGCGATCACCGCGTTCTGGCCGCCGAAGCCGAAGGAGTGGCTGACGGCGCGCCGGACGGGCAGTGCGCGCGGCGCCTTGGTGACGCAGTCGATGGCGAACCCGGGGGCCGGTGCGTCGAGGTTCGCGATCGGTGGGACGAGTCCGTGCTCAAGGGTGAGGATCGTCAGACCGGTCTCGATCGCCCCGGCCGCGCCCATGCAGTGGCCCAGTACGCCCTTGGGGGCGGTGACGGGCGGCCGGTGCGGGTAGGCCCGGGCGATGAGCGCGGCTTCGGTGGCGTCGCCCTGGAGGGTCGAGGTGCCGTGCGCGTTGACGTGGTCGACGTCTTCCGCGCGCCAGCCCGCGTCGCGCAGTGCGGCGTCCACGGCGGCCCGCGCGATGTCGCCGGAGGGGTGCGGGCTGGTGGGGTGGTGGGCGTCGGTGGTGGCGCCGGCGCCCGCGATCAGCGCCCGCGGCGAGGCTCCTCTGGCGCGGGCGTCGTCGGTCCGCTCCAGGACCATGACGGCTGCGCCCTCCCCCATGACGAGCCCGGCCCGGTCGGCGGCGAAGGGCCTGCAGAGGCGGGCGGGGTCACCGTCCCTCGGGGCCGCCGCGCCCGAGCGGGCGAGGCCCGTCATGGCGACGGGGAAGACGATGGACTCGGTGGCGCCGGCGATCGCGATGTCGCACCGGCCCAGGGTGAGCAGATCGCGGGCCACGGACAGCGCGGTCACCCCCGAGGAACAGGCCGTGCACGGGGCCAGGCTGGGGCCGGTGGCCCTCATCCGGATGGCGATCTCGGCGGCGGGCATGTTCGGGATGGTGAGCAGGATGCCCGAGGGCGAAGTGGCCTCCGGCCCGCGTCGCTCCAGGGCGACGGCCTGTTCGGTGAGTCCGGCCGATCCCCCGCTGCTGGTCCCGACCACGACCGCGACCCTGGAGCCGTCCCAGTGCGCCGGATCGAGGCCCGCGTCGGCCACCGCCTCCCGGGCGGCGAGCACGGCGAACTTGACGTACCGGCCCATCCGGAAGGCCGTACGGCCTCCGACAGCGTCGTCCAGGTCGATGCCGGAGACCGTGCAGGCGAAGTCGACCGCGCAGCCTTCCAGCTCGGGGACGGTGCGGGCGGGTGACTCCCCGGCGCAGACCCCGTCCCAGGTGGTGTCGGTGGTGTTGCCGACCGGGGTGATCATGCCCAGGCCGGTGACGGCGACGGCGGGTCGATTCATCGGGTGTTGCTCACCGGCGCCGTGCCGTCGGTCGCCGCGCCGCCGACGGCCGCGTCGAGGAACGCGGTGATGTCGGCCAGGGTGGCGCCCTTGTAGAGCTTCTCGGAGTCCGCGGTGATGCCGAGGGTCTCCTTGATGATGACCGCGAACTCGGCGACCGCCAGGGAGTCCATCTCCAGGGTGTCCATGGTGGACTCCGGAAGGATCTCGGCCGCGGGTACCTTGAACGTCTCGGTCAGCACCTCGGTGATCTTCGGGTGGATGGTCTGCACGGTGTTTCCTCTCATCGTTGTCTCGTCGGTATCTCGTCGACGGTCGGGCGGACGGCGGTCGGGGAACGCAGCGGCCCACCTCGAAGTAACTGGATGCCGATCCTCCGGTTACGCCTTGGGGTGAACCGATTCGTCAACGTCCACCTGCGGCTTCTCGAACCATCGGGCGAGCATGGAGGTGGTCCCCCAGTAGGCGAGGAGCACCCCGCGGGCGCCGAGGGCCGCCACCTTCTCCCGCAGGGGGCGCCGCCTGCTCCCGCAGGCGGGCCGCCGGAACCCCGCCGTGCGGTCCTCGGCCCCGGCCCTGCGGCCCCGATGCCAGGCCCCTTCGGGATCGTCGTAGGCGTCCGCGTAGCCGGGCCCGGCGATCGGCCAGTCCGACATCAGGCGCTCCGGCAGGGCGAAGGACTCCACCAGGGCGGGGGCGCGCCGGGCCACGGCGGTGATCGCCGCCTCCAGCGCGTCCGGCAGGGACTCGACCTGGTCGGCGGTCAGCCGTCCGGCGGTGAGCAGCTCACCGCTGTTGCGGGTGATCCACCGCAGCGCGAACAGCCGCTGCAACTCCGTCAGCCGGTCGCGCGCCGGTCCCTCGGGAAGCGAGGCCACCGCCCGTGCGTAGGCCTCGCCCGCCTGCCGGTAGCCGTATGCCTCGACACCTCGCAGCGCGGCTTCCGAGGCGGCGTTCCAGCGCTCCAGGGGGCCGCCGGGCGGCGCAGCGCTCATGCGGGCGCGGGCGCGCGCGAACCAGCGGTCCTCCACCGCCGCGAGCAGTCGGCAGAGGAAGACCGGGTCGTCCAGCTCGCCGGGGCCCACGGCGGGTGCCTCCTGCCTGCCGGTCGCGCTGAACAGCATCTCGGCGGCCGCCTTGGCGTGCACGGCCAGATTGTCTCCCTCGGCGGTGATCGCGCCTTCGATTCCGGTGAACAGCTCGGTCATGCCGTTGTTCTCCAGGAGCCCCTGGGCCCCGCACCGCTCACGGCACTCGACGATGACCCCGCGCGCCTGCCAGGTGATCCACCCCTTGGCGACGGCCACCAGCCGCTCCGCCTCGTCCCGGTCGGACTCTCCGGCGGCCTCCCAGCGGTCGAGCGCCCTGCGGTGCAGCAGACTCATCGCGAAGACGGTCGCCATCGCCTCGGCCAGCGGACCGTGATGAGTGCGGTGCGCGTACACCGGCACCCGCTGCGAGGCGCGCGAGCCGGAGATGAGCCGGTGACCGGCGTACCGGACGGCGATCGCCAGGGCCACCCGGGCGGAGCCGACCGCGCCGGCGCTCATGGAGAGCTTGCCCGGGGTGACCCGGCCGATGGAGGCGAGGAACCGTCGCCTCCGGTTGGTCAGTTCGCTGGTGAAACGTCCGTCGTCGCCGATCCTGCCCTGCTGTCCGGCGAGCAGCGCGTCGCGCGGGACGGCGTATCGGTCGAAGGAGGTCAGGCAGTGGTCGACCGGGGAGCCCATCCGGGCCGGCAGCCGGCGGACCCGTACGCCGGGCAGGGCGCGGTCGTCGTCGGTGAGCGGGGCGAGGAAGAGGAAGACCCCGTGGTCGACGCCGTCGGCCAGCAGCCGGGCCGCCACCACGCCGGATTTGGGCCCCCCGACGGGGCTGGTGTTGGGCATGAACTTCTGCGCCCCGGCGTGCGGGGTGTGCAGGACGAAGCCGTCGCGCTCGCGGTCGTACGTCGCGGTCGTCTCGACGGCCGGCGCGTCGTTGCCGTGCGCCACCTCCGTACAGAGGAAGGCCCCCACGCGCCGCAGGGCGAGGAAGTCCGAGAGGTCACGCGGCGCCCCGGCCTCGTGGTCGAGGAGACTGCCGAGGAAGAGGTTGTAGTGGATGCCGGCGACGGTGGTCAGCGCCGGGTCGACCGGGCCGAGCCACTCGTGCAGGGCGGCCAGCGCCCTGGGGTCCGCCGCCAGCCGTGCGCCGCTGTCGAGCATGTCGTTGAGGACGCGCAGCCGGCTGTACGCGAGGGCGAGGCGTTCGTCGGGGGTGCCGCCCCCGGGGCGGCGAAACGGTTCTGTGGTGATCAGCCTCCGCCAGAACCCGTGCTCCTGGCGAAAATTCGGCCCGTAGAGCACCCGGGTGAGCGGATCGTCCGCCGGCGGCAGGGAGGCATTATTCGTGGTTACTGTCACAACGGAGTAACGATCACGGAACGGCGAGGACACCCCTCGCCGTCCCGAAATGCCCCTGCCCGTCAGGCGCGTTGGAAAGCCAGCGCGACGTTGTGGCCGCCGAAGCCGAAGGAGTGGCTCACCGCCGTCTCGACCCGCCGGTGACGTGCTTCCTTCGTCACGCAGTCGAGGGGGAACGCGTCGGGGAGCGCGTCCAGGTTGGCGATCGGCGGGATCACGGAGCGCTCCAGGGTCAGCACCGTGGCCACCGCCTCGATCGCGCCCGCCGCCGCGAGGGTGTGCCCGATCACCCCCTTGGGCGCTGTCACCGGCGGGCGATGAGGGAAGAGCCGGGAGATCAGGGCGGTCTCCATGGTGTCGTTGAGCGGTGTGGAGGTGCCGTGGGCGTTGATGTGGTCGACGTCGCCCGGCTGCCAGCCCGCCTGGTCCAGCGCCGCCTGGACCGCCCGCTGCGCTCCGTGCCCGCCAGGGGCCGGGGCGGTGGGGTGATGGGCGTCCGTGCTGGACCCGGCCCCGGCGAGCAGGGCGCGCGGCCGGCCGCCCCGGCTCCGCACACCGGCCTCCCGCTCCAGGACGAGCATGGCGGCGCCCTCGCCGATGACGAAGCCGTCGCGGTCGGCGGCGAACGGCCGCGACGCGCCCGCCGGATCGCCGGTGCGGGTGGACAGGGCGCCCATGCGGGCGAAGGCGGTGACGACCAGCGGGGTCAGCACGGACTCCGCGCCGCCGGCCACCACCACGTCGCAGGAGCCGCCGAGCAGCAGGTCGCGGGCGACCGCGACGGCGGTGGCCCCGGACGCGCACGCGGTGGCGGGGGCGAGGCTCGGGCCGCCCGCCTTCAGCGCGATGGCGACCTCGCCCGCCGCCGCGTTGGGGATCATCATGGGCACGAGCAGCGGGGAGACCGCCTCGGGACCGGAGGCCGCCAGCTTCGCGGCGTTGTCCACGAGGACGGAGACTCCGCCGACGCCGACGCCGAGGACCACCCCGACCCGGTCGCCGTCCCACACCGCCGGGTCGAGGCCGGCGTCCGCGACCGCCTGCCGGGCCGCCACCAGCGCCAGCTTCACGAACCGGGCCATCCGCCACACCGAGCGGCCGCCCACCGCCGCGTCCAGGTCGATGTCGTCGACCGGGCAGGCGAAGTCGACCGGCAGACCTGCCAGTTCCTCACAGCGCCGGGCGGTGGAGAGTCCGGAGCACAGCCCCTTCCAGAAGCTGTGCTCGTCCGCCCCCGCGGGTGTCACCAGGCCGACCCCCGTCACCGCGATCGCGGTTCCGGTTCGGGCCTCGGCGCCCTGATCAGCGGGCTGCGACATGCTGTGTCCCTTCCGTGGAATCCGTAGAAATCGTTTCCCTGGCCGCCGGCCAGCGCAGCGCCGCCGAGCCCCAGGTCAGTCCGCCTCCGAACGCGGTGATCAGCACCCGGTCGCCGGGGCGGAGCCCGCCCCGGCCCATCGCGTCGGCCAGCGCCAGCGGAATGGAGGCGGCGCCCGTGTTGCCGACCCGGTCCAGGTGGGTGACGCAGCGCTGCGGCGCGATGCCGACCCGGTCCGCGACGGCACGCAGAATCCGGGCGTTGGCCTGGTGCGGCACGAAGCGGTCGACCTCGGCCGGGTCCCAGCCGACCCGTTCCAGCAGCGCCCGGCACGAGCCGGTCATCCGCTCGACGGCATGCTGGTAGACCGTGCCGCCCTGCATGCGGAAGAAGGCGTCGCCCGCGCTCGCCGCCCCGCCCGCCCGGCCCCGGGCCCCGCCGCCGGGAACGGTGATCAGGTCGTAGCCGGCCCCGTCGCTCCCCAGGTCGAACGCGAGCAGTTCGCCCGGGTCGCCGGAGCGGCCGGCCGCCACCAGCGCCGCGCCCGCCCCGTCACCGAAGACGACGCCCGCCGAGCGGTCGTCCGGGTCGAGCCAGGTCGAGTAGACGTCGGCGCCGACCAGCAGGATGCGTTCGTGGAGCCCCGAGGCGATCAGTCCGTGGCAGAGGGCCAGCCCGTAGACGAAGCCGCTGCACACGGCGGCGATGTCCAGCGCCGGCACGGTCCCGAGCCCGAGCCTGGTCGCGAGCGCGGGAGCGGTGCCGGGGCAGAGGTGGTCGGGGGTGGCGGTGGCCAGGAGCACCGCGTCCACCGGTCCGCCCGCCGGGGCGCCGGCCAGCAGCCGTGAGGCCGCCTCGAAGGCGAGGTCCCCGGTGGCGACTCCCGGTCCGGCGCGGTGCCGGCTGCCGATGCCGGTGCGGCGGCGGACCCAGGCGTCGTCCACGTCCCAGTGGGCGGGGAGCCGGTCGTTGCCGACCGGCTCCCCC